>NZ_JBAWSV010000010.1:0-141031 GCF_037104695.1 Bacillus yunxiaonensis
AAACGGGATAGAGGGGTTAGGCGTGAAACAGCTCGCTAGTGTGTTAACTCCACTGACGTTAATCGTCCGTTAGGTCGAAACGTTAGAAACCCCCACTTCAAGCTTTGCTAAGTGGGGGAGTATTCATTGGATCTTGTATACACAAATACTATAATTAATCATAATTTGCATCCCTACCTCATTTCCAATGACCTATCATAATAGTAAAATTCATAATACATGTTTTTACAAAAACGAAAAAGCATTCCTTTCATCAGAATGCTTTTTTCCTTATTCTACTACACAATCTATACGAGTCACATTCGGAGCCGTCTGTAAAGCACCGGCCATCCCACTGCTATTCTGAGCTGTCTGTGAAGTCCCTGTCATCCCATTGCTATTCGTAGTTCCCTGTGAAGCACATGTCATTCCGCTGCTATTCTGAGCTCCCTGTGAAGCATTGGTCATCCCATTGCTATTCTGAGCTCCCTGTGAAGCATTGGTCATCCCACTGCTATTCTGAGCTCCCGGTAAAGCACCGGCCATCCCGCTACTACTTGCAGCAGCACCTGTCAAGGTGCTACCTCGTGTAATAGTTGTTGTAAGTGTGTCTCCAGGTTTCAGGCAAACTTCACCTGTATTTCCGATAACGACTACAACATCCATACATGTTGGTCCTGTTGATCCGCTAAATGTTTTCGTTGCAACAAACGAAGTATCCCGCAAATTATCTCCTGTGAATATATTCCCAGAATTATTTACAATAACAAACTCCTTAATACAAGCTCCCATTTTTATACAACCTTTCTATTACACTCCTGCTGTTGAACTTATGTCTGCCGAAGTAAATTCAGTATTACCTCGTGGTGCTGTCAATGGCGTTACCTTCCCATTTAACAATCTAGCAGAGCTTGATCCACCAGCTCCACTAAATCTCTTCAGCGCAATAAACGGAGAAAGATCATAACAATTCCCCATATTGATTGGTCCCGTATTGTTTATAACTTTAATTTTTCGAATAAGTGGATTCACCCGTAAGCCACCTTCCTTAACAATATCTCTTTCTTTCTACACTGTATGCAAAAGAAAAAAACTTGAAACGGACGCGTTTCAAGTTTTAAAAAAATTATTCCTAGCAGAGATATCCCCGCTGACAGAAGTTTCACTTTATTTAGTTTCACCTTCATATTGCATCATGCCGCCAACCATGTTTACTGTTTTATAGCCTAGTTCATTTAAATAATGACAAACATTTTCACTGCGCACACCTGATCTACAAATAAAAATGTATTCATTTTCTTTATCAAAGAAGTCTACTTTATGCGGAATATCATTCATTTTAATATGAACTGCTTCTGGGATTTTCCCGTATTCTACTTCTTCATCTTCACGCACATCTACTAAAAACAGCGTTTCCCCTTTTTCTAAACGCTCTTGTACTTCTTGTGGCATAATTGTTTTAATTTCAGACATGGAACTGCCTCCTTCTTTCGATTCATTCTCAATTTTAGCATGCAACAGCTAGAAAACAAGATATGTGCCCAAGTCTCATTAGAGAACCTTTGAAATTTGCTGATTCATAAATTGATGTACTTTTTTAGCAAACAAATGCGTCTCTAACACGCCTGCCATATGTCCATATATACTTTCAATCTCATATACTTCTGCAAATTTTCTATTCTTCCTCAATAATTCAACCATTTCATAATTATAACGAGAAGGCTGGAGTACATCTTGCTTACAAGGAATCATAAGAACACTCGCTTCTACTTGGCGAAGCGCCTCCTCTAATGAAGAAAAACCGCGAGCAATATCGTGTAATAACGTTGCCTTTGCTGTATACATCCATGAATTCGCATCGACAAATGCAATATTCTGTAATGTTACTTCATGAATTGTTTCTTCAAATGAAGTTAATGTAAAGAAGTCTTGATAAGGCGCAGATTCTGCATAGCCCCGCGAAAATGTGGTCTCATAATAATGCGCATCAAATGCGTTTATAAACATCATTTTAGCGGCCATATGCAGTCCTTTCACCGGTTGCTTCCCTCCGTAATTCCCCTTATTCCAAGCTGGGTCTAATTGAATTGCATCTATTGCATTTTGCAAAACATTAACAGCCGTCACAATTGGATTTTGGGGATTTGTAATGACACCAATCATTCGCTCCATCATATGTGGATAATGAACCGCCCATTGCTGTGCGATCATGCCTCCAGCTGATGGACCAATCACGGTATGCAATCTAGCAATCCCCATATGCTGTATTAATTCATATTGAATACGAGCCATATCAAAAAACGTGAAGACGGGAAAAATCATTCCATATTCTGCACCTGTTTCTGGGTTTATCGTCTTTGGCCCTGTTGTCATAACATAGGGATTTTTCACTTGCACGTTACACAGATTGTCCGTACAAATAACAAAATATTTATTTGTATCGATTGCTTTTCCTGGTCCGATTAACTCATCCCACCAACCCGGCAAAAGATCCTGCTCTGTATACTTTCCTGCTGCATGGCTCGTTGCACTAAAATAATGACATACTAAAACCGCATTTGACTTCTCACGGTTTAACTTACCGTATGTTTCATAACCAATTTGAATTGGAATTGACGTACCGTTTTCAAATGTGAATTTCTCTAATCGAAACTCTTGTTTTTTTACATATAACACCTGTCTCCCTCCTTACATAACACATTTCTATTCATACAAAAAAGTGTGTGAAGACAATTGAAGAAAAACCCCCACTGATGGGAGTTTCACTTTATCATGAGGATTATATGTACACCATGATCCATTATATTTATTCGTAAGATAGCGTATGATTTCCTTCTACCATACCCCATTCACCATTTCCTTTTTGTTAATTTTAATATTAAGATTTATAGAATCGTTATCTAATTTAATTTCAACAGTACCAGCATTTCCCCAGCCATCATTTTCAAAAGTTAAGATCCCTTTACTATTTGTAAATTGCACTTTTCCCGTTACAGATGCAACATTCCGACTTCCTCTTTCGTTAGAATCAATTTTAACAATTGCTTCATGTTCATTGTTTGGATCCACTTGTACAGATATACTTGCAAATACATCCTTTTCCGGATTGCTGTGAGTTGTAGTCCAGTACCCCTCATACTCTGTTAATGGATTTGAATTCCAGGCTCCGTTATTTTCTAAAAAGTACTTCTTATCTTTCTCTTGAATCCAACCTGTTTGCATTGCTCCGCTTTCATTTAAGTAATACCATGTGCCGCCCACTTGCTGCCAGCCTGTTTGCATTGCTCCACTTTCATTCAAGTAATACCATGTACCGCCCACTTGTTGCCAGCCTGTTTGCATTGCTCCGTTTTCATTTAAGTAATACCACGTGCCTCTTACTTGCTGCCAACCTGTTTGCATTGCTCCACTTTCATTTAAGTAATACCATGTACCTCTTACTTGCTGCCAGCCTGTTTGCATTGCTCCACTTTCATTTAAGTAATACCACGTGCCGCCTACTTGCTGCCAGCCTGTTTGCATTACTCCGTTTTCGTTCAGGTCATACCATACACCATTAATCGATTGCCAACCTGTTAATTTTCTTCCATCTTTATCATACAAATACCATTGACCATTATTTTTCTTCCAGTTTTTATCATGATCACCAGAACTCGCATATACAGATGTTACACTTCCCAGCACGGTTAATCCTAATGCCATAGCCAACACTCTCATATTCTTTTTCATAAATAATCTCTCCATCCCCTTTATTGTTCTATTGTCATTATATTGAAAATTAGCGATATTAATAAAGTTAATTCTTTGTAAATAATGTAAATAATTTGAAAATTTATTCTATATACAAGACATCTATCTTTCCCCTTTTTACAAATACAAATATATGCATAATATATAAAAATTCCCACAGACTAAAGTTATCTTATTTGGATAAAGAGGGAATACATATGTTTTTCAAATGGTTTCATAGAAAAAAGAACAGTACAGATGCAACAAAGAAGGAACAAATGAAAGGCACGCAACAAACTAAGCAAACGGAACAACAACAAGCTCAAGCAAACAAGCAACAACCAGAACAGCAACAAGCTCAAGCAAGTAAACAACAATCAAACAAACAATATTCCAAGCAAAGTAAAAACGGCATTTTCGATTTTAGTAAGCTAGAGCAACAACAAGCTCAAGCAAGTAAGCAACAGCCAGAACAGCAACAAGCTCAAGCAAGTAAGCAACAGCCAGAACAGCAACAAGCTCAAGCAAACAAGCAACAACCAGAACAGCAACAAGCTCAAGCAAACAAGCAACAACCAGAACAGCAACAAGCTCAAGCAAACAAGCAACAACCCGAACAGCAACAAGCTCAAGCAAGTAAACAACAATCAAACAAACAATATTCCAAGCAAAGTAAAAACGGCATTTTCGATTTTAGTAAGCCAGAGCATGAAACAGCTCATTCACTACAAGAACTTTTTCAAAAATTACAAGAATCAAGCGATTTTGTTCGTTCTCATACTTCTGAAGATCCAGCTAAACCTTATTGGATTTCGTATTTTCGTACGTCAATGGATGGTATGAGATTACAAAATTATTTAATGCCTGCTTTATTACATCACACTGCACCAACACTAGAAGAAATAAAAGAAATGATTCCAATAAGCGGCCTTATCATTACGAGTGACGTAAAAAAAATTGAAGAAATGGTCCTAAAAGGTCACGCCATTATTCAACTGCAAGAGTATGATACGAAATGTCTACTTGCAAACATCGCAATTGAGAAATACAGATTACCGAGCATACCATTAAACGAATCAACCGTTACTGGACCGCAAGAAGGATTTGTAGAGGATATCGATACAAACATTAACCTTGTTCGTAAACGGTTGCCAGTTCTGGAATTAAAAACAAAAGAATTACTAATTGGAGAATTTTCAAAAACAAAGGTTGTAATGATGTATTTGGATAATATAGCAGAAAAAGAAACCATCACATATTTAGAAGATCTCCTGAACAAAATTCAATATGACCAAATTAATGATAGCAATTATATTGCTCATCTAATGGGCGATACATCTATTTTTCCAACTTTTATTACTACAGAACGTGCTGACCGTGTGAGCAGCGGGCTCGTTGACGGAAAAATTGCTATATTTGTCGATGGTGCACCAAATATTTTATTAGCACCTGTATCTCTACTGGATTTCTTCATCTCGCCTGAGGATTACAGTGTGTCATGGTTTTATGCAACCTTTTCTCGCTTATTACGTTTTATAGCAATTATTTTTTCAATTGCCGCAACACCTCTATATGTAGCGGTACTTAGTTATCACTACGAATTGATTCCAAGTGATTTGCTGGAGACATTAATTTTATCGCGGGCACAAGTGCCATTCCCGCCTTTAATGGAGGCTATTTTTCTAGAGTTAGCCATTGACCTTCTCCGTGAAGCAGGAGCACGTTTACCAATGAAGGTTGGACAAACACTCGGTATTGTAGGCGGTATTGTTATTGGACAAGCATCTGTACAAGCAGGATTAACAAGTAATATTTTGTTAATTATCGTCGCCTTATCTGCACTAGCATCATTTATTACACCGATTTATAAAATGGGCAATGCAGTTCGTTTACTTCGTTTTCCATTTTTAATACTTGCAGAGCTATGGGGACTATTAGGAATTTCGGTAGGATTTATCTTTCTTTTAACGCGACTTTTTCGATTATCGTCCCTTCGAAAGCCGTATGGTTTTTTTTATCCATTTCGGAAACAGTCAATAAAAGACTCACTCATACAACTACCCCTATCTAAAATGGATACGCGTAATATTCAATCAAGGCCGCAACATGTCGGTCGTTATGTAAAAGAAGTATTTCAAAAACGCATGACAGATTTTGATGAGTAAGAAACGAGGAGAGCATATGAGTACAGTTAAAACAAACTACAAAGTATCTCCCATTTTTGTTTTTTTCTTAATCCATGCAGCTCAATTCGGTGTTGGTGTTCTTGGATTTGCACGTGTTATTGCAAAAGCTGCCGGATATGATGCATGGATGGGTGTAATTATAGCGGGGATAGGCGTTCACATTCTTATGTGGATGATGTATCGTCTATTAGGAGACGCAAATGGAAACTTGCTTACAGTGCATCAAAATATATTTGGAAAATGGCTAGGCAATGCATTCAATCTAATCTTTATTACATTGTTCTTTCTAGACAGCGTATCCATTATACGCACCTATGTAGAAATTATTCAAGTTTGGATGTTTCCAACAGCAGCTACATGGAAATTAACAATCTTTTTATGCATACTTAGTTATTACATTATTTCATCTGGCTTTCGGGTTATGACTGGTATTTGTGTTATCTCCGTTGTTGCTACATGCGGATATATCATGATGCTGTTTGTAACCATTAAATACGCTAATTTCGGAAACCTATTACCTATGTTTTCTCATTCTTTTGGGGATATTTTAAAAGCAACTCAAGCGTCGATTTATACCATGATTGGCTTCGAACTCATTTTGATGATATATCCGTTTATCAAAACTCCGGAAAAATCTCATAAATTTGCACAATATGGTGTTTTATTTTCTAACTTTTTATTTTTACTAAGTACCATTCTTGCCTTTGCTTTTTTTAGCGAAAAACAATTATCAAAAACAATTTGGTCACAGCTATCCATCACACAAGTAATTCGTCTTCCTTTTATTGAACGTCTAGAATATATCGCCATCTCCGGCTACGCTATCATTGCAATTACAAGTTTCATCTTACCCTTATGGGGTGCAACAAGAGGATTCTATGAACTATTTCGCATAAAGCAGAAATACATATTAATTTCCTTTTTATTTTTAACCGTCATTATTTCACAATTCTTAACGGAACGACACGATATTAATAACTTTATTACTCATGTCTCAAATTTAGATTTTTGGATTGTTTACGTGTACATCCCGGTTTTATTTCTTATAATGTGGGTGAAAAAGAAATGGAAAACATCAAAAAGCAAATAGCATTCTTTTTTAGTTTGTGCTTATTTTTTACAACGGCATGTGTTCCCAAAAACATCGTTGATGATCTTAGCCTCATTCAAGGTTCTGTTTTTGATATTGCTTCAGATACAGGTGCAAAGAAGGAAAGAGTAAAGGTGACTTACGTTTGTCCTATTCAAAGAAAAGGGAATAAAGTACAAGTACTTGAAGGATATGGAAATACAGTCAAACAAATTAAAGTATCAACTTCTTTAGAATCTGGACAACCTCTTGCTAGCGGACAAATACGCATTACTCTTTTTACAGAAAAATTAGCTAAAAAAGGACTCTCCAGCTTATTTGATACACTTATTCGCGATGTAAATATTGGAAACTTAGTATTTGTTGGTCTCCTTGAAGGAGGTGGAAATGGAGAAGGTCAAAAACTACTATCAGGTAAATATAACACATCTGCTAACGTAGCAATCTACATGACAAAAATGTTAGAACATAATATAAAAACAGGTGTAGTGCCAGAAGATAATTTACAACTTCAAGCTTTTCGCTATTATCGCGAAGGGCAAGATACGTATATGCCTATTTTAAAAAAGAAAAAGAAAAGCATTAAAATTACGAGTATGGCTCTTTTCAAAAAAGATAAGTATGTGGGAAAAATAGAAGAAAAAGATATGTTTCTTTTTAAAACTCTGCTCGAGAAAAGTGAACTGGATTCACATGAATTTAAAACAAAATTAGGCTATACGATCATTAACAACATTCGTTCTTCTCCTTCTTATCATGTATATGTAAAAGGCGGAAAGCCTTCCTTTTTTATTCAAGTAAAAATGAAAGCTCGCATTCAAGAGATTTCGAAACATACTAACTTAGAAAACCAAAAAAATGTGGAAAAAATAAAAAAAGACATTGAAAAAAGCTTAAATGAAGATGGGGTAAAATTAATTAAAAAATTTCAATCTCTTGGCACAGACCCGCTTGCTTTGGGTGCCAGATTTAAACAGCACTACAGACCTTTTAAATTAAAAGAGTGGAAAAAAATGTACAAAGATGTTTCTGTGAAAGTAAAGTATACAGTTGATATTACAAATTCAGGCGTTATTGAGTAAAATATTTGATTCTCTTTCCTAAAATTAAATTGGAAGGAGGATCTTTTTTAGTAAAAACAGAATTTAAGCCTCCCTAACGTAAATCATGTTACAATAACAATCGTGATAAAACGAGAAAGGATGAACAACATGACAAACGAAAAAGGTTTAGATAAAGGATATGAACTTGTTGCGAAAATGCATGAAGTATTCGGTCACCCTGTTACAGATGTACCAACAAAATTAACGGAAGAGCGCGCAAAAATTCGTGCAAGCTTTATGCAGGAAGAACTAGAAGAGTTCTTAGAAGCAAATACAGTAGAAGACCAATATGATGCATTAATTGACTTAATTTACTTTGCATTCGGAACGTTTGCTGAAATGGGTGTACGTCCTGATAAAGGTTTTGAGATCGTGAACAATGCAAACATGGCAAAATTATTCCCAGACGGTAAACCACGCTTCCGTGAGGGTGATGGCAAGATTTTAAAACCTGAAGGATGGGAAGCGCCAGAACCACAACTTCGTGCAGAAATTGAGCGTCAACGTCAAGAAGCACTTGAAAAAGTAGGAAAATAGCAGCGAAATCACGTCATATATTGCCGAAGGGTCTTTAAGTTATGTCGAAACGCCCTTATATCTTATAAAATCGCCGATATATCGATACTTTGAAAAGGAGCTATCTATACAGATAGCTCCTTTTACGTTATTTCTTCTTTGGTGCTGTCGTTTGACTTTGTTTCCCTTTCGAGAAATTAGATGAATCATCAAAATTTGGCTGTCTTTTTCCAGCGTTATTGCTTCTTCCTTTACCCATATGTATACACCCCCTTTTTCTTTATCATTCCCAAATAAAAAATCTCCTTGCATAGAAGGAGATTTTCTTTAAGGAACTAACGTCCTATTCCATAGTTGATTAATCTTACATTCATCTGTTGTTATTGATGCGGCATGCCTTGATATGGCATACCTTGATGTGGCATACCATAATGATGACCGTGGTGGTAACCATGATGAGGGTGATAAATAACATGTTGATAGCCATGGTGATGATAAGGATAATGATGATGTGGATGATATCCCACATGTTGATAGCCATAAGGATATCCTCCATATGGATGGTATCCTACTTGTGTTGTAGGGAAGCCACCCATACCATATGGGCTAACCATTTGTCGTTGTTCATTATAATTCATTCCGTTCACCTCTTCCTCACAAATTAATGTGTCGATTTTATCATATTGCAAAAAGAGAAATAGGTGTTTGTCTATTCTAAAATTGAGCTCTTCCATCCCGTTCAAAACATAAAAAGAGCACCTAAAATAGGTGCTCTTTTTCATTAATTTGCTACGATATTTACAAGTTTTCCAGGAACAACAATTACTTTACGAACTGTTTTCCCTTCAATTTGTTCTTTAATTGCTTCAAGTGCAAGTTGTTCCATTTCTTCTTTTGATGCGTCTTTTTTCATTGTTAGCTTCGCACGTACTTTACCCATGACTTGAACAACGATTTCAACTTCATCTTCTACAAGTTTAGACTCATCAAATGTTGGCCAGCTTACATATGAAATTGTTTCGTTATGTCCAAGCTTGTTCCAAAGTTCTTCCGCTACGTGCGGCGCAACTGGTGCTAGCATTTTCACGAAACCTTCTACATATTCTTTCGGAAGTGTTTCTGCTTTATATGCATCGTTAATGAACATCATCATTTGAGAAATTGCAGTATTAAAGCGAAGTTCTGCGTAGTCTTCTGTAACTTTCTTCACTGTTTGATGATATACTTTTTCAAGATTTTGATTTGCTGCATCTGTAATTTTCTCGCTTAGTTCACCATTATCTTGAATAAATAGACGCCATACGCGATCTAAGAAACGACGAGCTCCGTCAAGGCCATTTTCAGACCAAGCAATAGAAGCATCTAATGGTCCCATAAACATTTCGTATAGACGAAGTGTATCTGCACCATGGCTTGCTACGATATCATCAGGATTTACAACGTTACCTTTTGATTTACTCATTTTCTCGTTGTTTTCACCTAGAATCATACCTTGGTTAAATAATTGTTGGAATGGCTCTTTCGTTGGAACCACACCGATATCATATAATACTTTATGCCAGAAGCGTGCATATAGTAAGTGAAGTACAGCATGTTCTGCACCGCCGATGTATATATCAACTGGAAGCCATTGTTTTACTTTTTCAGGATCTACAAGTGCTTCGCTGTTGTTTGGATCAATGTAGCGTAAATAGTACCAGCAGCTACCTGCCCATTGCGGCATTGTGTTTGTCTCGCGGCGACCTTTTCTACCAGTCTCAGGATCAACAACATTTACCCACTCATCAATGTTTGCAAGTGGAGATTCGCCTGTACCAGATGGACGAATGTTCTCTGTTTTCGGAAGAACTAATGGTAATTCTTCTTCTTTCACAGCTGTCATTGTGCCATCTTCCCAATGGATAACTGGAATTGGCTCACCCCAGTAACGTTGACGGCTAAATAACCAGTCACGAAGACGGTATGTTACTTTTTGATTTCCTGCACTTGTTACTTCAAGCCATTCAATCATTTTTGCAATTGCTTCTTCTTTATTTAGACCATCTAGGAATGCTGAATTTACGTGTGCACCATCACCTGTATGTGCTTCTTTCGTAATGTCTCCGCCTTCTACAACTTCTTTCATTGGAAGGTCAAATGTTTTTGCAAATTCGTAATCGCGCTCATCATGAGCTGGAACTGCCATTACAGCACCTGTTCCATAAGTAGCAAGTACATAGTCAGCAATCCAGATTGGTAATTTCTCACCATTTACCGGGTTAATTGCATAAGCACCTGTGAATACGCCTGTTTTTTCTTTCGCAAGCTCTGTACGCTCTAAATCACTTTTCGCTTTTACAGAGTCAATGTATGCTTCAACTGCTTCTTTTTGATCCGCAGTTGTAATTTCTGCAACAAGCGCATGCTCTGGAGCAAGTACACAGTAAGTTGCACCAAATAGTGTATCAGGACGCGTTGTAAACACTGTAAACTTCTCATCTGTACCGTCGATGTTGAAGTGTACTTCTGCACCTTCAGAACGACCGATCCAGTTGCGCTGCATATCTTTTAAGCTTTCTGGCCAATCAAGCTCATCTAAGTCTTCTAGTAAGCGATCTGCATAAGCTGTAATTTTAAGCATCCATTGTTTCATCGGACGACGCTCAACAGGATGTCCGCCGCGCTCACTCACGCCATCAATTACTTCTTCGTTCGCAAGTACTGTACCAAGTGCTGGGCACCAGTTTACAGGGATTTCATCTACGTAAGCTAATCCTTTTTCAAATAGCTGTAAGAAAATCCATTGTGTCCATTTGTAGTAGTTTGGATCTGTTGTATTTACTTCACGGTCCCAATCATAAGAGAAACCTAATGCTTTAATTTGGTTACGGAACGTGTTAATGTTTTTCTCTGTAAATTCAGCTGGGCTATTTCCAGTATCAAGTGCATATTGCTCTGCTGGAAGACCAAATGCATCCCATCCCATTGGATGTAGTACATTATAGCCTTGCATACGTTTCATACGAGATAAAATGTCCGTTGCTGTATATCCTTCTGGATGTCCTACGTGCAGCCCTGCACCTGATGGATATGGGAACATATCTAGTGCGTAAAATTTCGGTTTATCTGTTTCATCTGGCGTACGGAATGTTTTATTCTCTTCCCAATACGCTTGCCACTTCTTCTCAATTTCTTGATGATTGAAGCTCATTAAACACCCTCCATTCAAATTCTATATATTTTCACCGCCAAAAATACAAAAAACCTCTCATCCCAGAAAAGGGACGAGAGGTTATAGATTCCCGCGGTACCACCCTAAATTAATGTAATAAAGGATGTTCAAAACGTCCGGTAAAGATAGCTATCGCATTTCTTTATCCTCCTTTTTGAACAAGCACTAATATACATTCGCTTAGATCCGTAACGTGGATAGACGGCAAATCGCTACTTTCTTTCACGACTGCAACTCCAAGGCGAGTTCATAACGAAACGTGGATTGACTTGCACCGACCGTCAACTCTCTAAACCAGCTTCTATTACTACTACTCCTTATCACTGTTATTACATATGAGTTATTTAAAATATATTCTAAAACAAGTTACATGTTCCGTCAAACTAAACTGCAATTTTTTCGTCTACTGTTTCTTCAACCTGTACTCTCTTATCATAAATACTCGTTGCGATAAGTGCTACTACAAGCATTACCATTATCGCTATAAACAATACTTTCATATTATATAGGTCTACAATTGCTCCGCCGACAACTGGTCCAAACATTTTCCCAACAGTTGCTGCACTATTTACAACACCTTGATAAAAACCGAGCTTATCATTTGGCGCAAGGATATTCGCAATCGTTGGAACAGCTGGCCAAACAAATAATTCACCAATTGTTAAAGTTACCATCGCGACAAGGAACATTGTAAATTGCTGCGCTTGGCTTAATACGATAAACGACACTGCGAAAATACCGATTCCGATCATAATTTGTTGTTTTAAAGAGCGTTTCATCGCACGAATAATCATACTTATTAATGGCTGCGCACAAACAATCATCGCCCCGTTTATCGTCCATAATAAACTATACTGACGAAGACTAATATTCAACTCCTGCATATGCGTTGCAATCGCTCCTTGCCACTGTACATATGTAACCCAGCATAAAGCATATGCTACACATACAATAAGAAGCGCCTTGAATCCTGGTGTAAGTGACCAACCTTTTTTCGTTTTTTCTTTTCCTTCTACATGTTTATCTTTCTTATCTTCCATACCACGGAACCCAATAAACGCAATTAAAAAGAAGACAAAATATAAAACAAAGTTTGCTAAGAAAATATAATCAAAACGATAAGAAGCAACTAAACCACCGCACGCTGTTCCAATCGCAATCCCAACGTTTTGCCCAACATACATCGCATTAAACGCTCTCCGTCCGCCTTCTGGCCAAACCGCCCCAACCATCGCATACATCGACGGGAAGACCATTCCAGAACCAAATCCAATTAATGCAAGCCATACAACATAAAATGGCCAACCGTGGAAAAATACCAGTCCTAAAATCGCGAATAGTGTAATAACAATACCGCCTAAAATGGACTTATATCCACCCCATTTATCAAATAAAACACCGCCGAGTAAATTACCAATTACTCCTGTTAAAGAATTAATCATCAATACCATTCCGGCCACAGATAATGACTTCCCTAAATGATCATGTAAATAAATTGTATTAAAAGGCCATAAAAAAGAAGCACCCGTGACATTAATAATCATCCCAGCTACTAATAGCCATACTTTCCTTGGCATACCTCTTCCCTCCTATTCTATTATTTTTTCGGTCTTCAATAACAGTAAAATTGTATTCGTTTTTGGATAGGAAGGCAAATGATTAATAGTTGGTGAAATTCAGATAATGAGTTGAAATCGTGTTCATAGGAATTCTTCAACCACAATCTGAAAATATTAGTTCTCCATGTAACATCAATATATAAGAGGACGAACATTAAAAAAAATTATTCCCGGAGATTTTTCACCTCAAAATATCATTTCATGAAAATTCAACATAAATATGGTGTATTATTGAATAAATTAAAAATAATGTAATGATATTAGGAGAAAAATCATGAAAAAAGCTCGTTATTATTTTATTTTTTCTCTCATCTTACTCGCTCTTTCTTGTATTCCGATGTTTCATATGCTAAGAGAGTTATGGATTGAAACAAAAATGGGAAACACTTATGAAATACACGAAGCTTATATAGGTAAAGATGGATTTGAAAATTCATTAGATGTTCAAGAATTAAATGTGAATGGTATCAATCTTAAAATAGAAGAAGAAAAAACAAATAAACTAGCACCACTCACTTCTTTTGATGCAGAAGAAAATGTTCCTCCTGGTGAAATCGTTAAGATTCATCTTTTTATAAATAATAAAGAAGTTTCTACTCCTGATGAGATATGGCTCTCTAATCGTCCAAAAGGCGGAAGGTATTTTTCATGGTTAGATGTATTAATCGTAAAAAATAAACGAACTGATGAACAGCAAGTTTATTTTGTGCAAAGATTAACAGGCGATGAGGATCCTATAGAAAAGCAAAAGTGGAAAATCATTGGTATTAATCAAAACGGCACCTACTCCGAAGAACGCTTCACTTATGCCGAAAGAAGCAACCATGCACTTGGTGTGGAACTTATTAATTTTTCTTATACGGGCTTAATGTCAATGGGGCATCATTCAAACATAACGAAAGCATATCCAAGTCTATTCTTTCCTATAATTTATCCGATACTCACATGTTTATTAGGCGTTATTTTGTTAATCATAGCTATTGTATTAACAGTTAAAAAAAAGAATCTCTTCCGTTTATAGTTAAAGCTCCTTCTCTACAATTGAAGGAGCTTTAACTATAGTATATAAAATGAAACTTCCGTCAGTGGTTTTTTCATCTCCCATTGATAGTTAATTAAACCAATCGGGCGCATGCCAGCAGTTATCCTCCACCTACCTCCCTCGCTTCTCTCTGAATCTTGAGGTAAAGGTTACTGGGATAAAGCTTATGCTAAACATACATCCTTTTCTCAAAATCCAAATGGTTGTTTCTCACGCTTTACAAGATTAGGAGAATACAAAAATTGAGGCATAATTACTACCGATAGAGTAAACCTGACATTTTAGCCAATCGGTTTAGGCTCTCCCCTATAAATCACGTGATTTAAATGTACGAATCGCTATAAAAATAGCTACTAACACGTATAAAACAGCATAAACAATCATCGTGTTACTTGGTGTAGAAACACTCCCGAACAATCCTTGTGAGGCTATTGATAAAGGATTGTCTCCTGTATCAAATAAATAGATTGTCATTTTACGATACATAGTATCAATTGGGAATAAAAGGCTTGCAATTATGCCCATGTTCACAAGTGCTGTTTTGTGTACCAATGTACCGATTTGTTCAACAAATCCGCCAATAAATCCAGTTCCGTATAAAATAATTAACACAATACCAGCATTTAATGTCGCCATACGCGTGCTTAGTAATATCGCTATGCTAATTAAAATGACAGGCTGCAGCAAGAAAAGAGCCAATGCTTTTATAATCTGTGCGGCCGTGAAGTCTAAATGAAACGCGGTGCCTCCCATTGTTTGATGGATGAGCACGATACTTATAAATAGAAAAGCTGCGTACGCAATTAGTAAGCAACATAAGCCGATCCATTTCCCCATTAAAAATGAGAAGCGTGAAATCGGTCTCGTTAACCATGTATCAATTTGATGACTTTCAATTTCATTGGCAATACTGCCGACACTACTTAAAATAGCTAACAACGCCGTAATAAACGAAGAAAAATATAAACCAATGCCAAGAAGTTGTGTAGAAAAGAAACTCTTGCTCATAAAATCTTGAGCTGTCGAAAGACCGCTAGATTCTCCTGGAATGATTTCACTGACGGCGTAATGAATGGCCACTCCATAAAATATTAAAAAGGCAAAAGTCATACATAATGTAATAGTAAAAATACGCTTTAACAGGATTTCTTTAAATGATAACTTGGCGATTGTCCACATGCTGCGTCCCCTCTTTCTTATTTACCCAGTACATAAACACATCTTCCAAATGCGGGTGAACTGGATTTAGCTGATACACAGGAATGTGTAGTGATACAAGTGCTTCTAACAATCTAGGAATGTCGTCCTCTTGTTGCAGCGTTATAATCCAACGTTTACGATTTTGCTGTTCTTCTATCTTCCTTACATTTTTAATAAACGAAGGCAGTTGTTTAAAAAATAATTCGCTCTTTTCACCAAGTGTTACTTCAACTTCCGTTTGAATCATCACCAATGAGCGCCAATCTCCTTGTACAATTAACTCTCCCTTATTAATAATCGCCACGTGATCACATAGATGTTCAATTTCATTTAATAGATGGCTGTTTAGAAATACTGTCTTCCCTTGTTCACGAAGCTCTTCCATTAAATGACGTACTTCTTTTCGCCCGATTGGATCAAGCGCGGATGTTGGCTCATCTAAAAAAATCAATTCTGGATCAGAAAGCAGAGCACAAGCAAGTCCGATACGCTGCTGCATTCCTTTTGAATAACCGCGAATTTTTTCTTTTTCTCTTCCCTTTAGGCCAACTTTTTCAATAACCTCATTCATTTTTGCTTTCCGCTCCCGAAAAGGAAGATCGCATAATTTTGCATGCGTTTCAAGTAACTGCCATCCTGTCAACCAATCAGGGTAGCGAAAGAGCTCAGGTAAATAGCCAATGCGTCGTTTGGATTCAATTGTCCCAATCGGTTGTCCTAACATCTGCGCCGTTCCAGAATCCGGATGAAGTAAGCCAAGCATCGTTCGTACAAACGTACTTTTTCCGGCACCGTTAGGACCTATAAATCCGAATACAGTACCGCGCGGCACCTCTAATGAAATGTTGCGGATACCGCCTTTTCCGTTATATTGTTTTGTTAAGTTCTTCGTTTGAATAATCCAGTCTTCGTTCATGTTTTACCTCCGCCCCATACAGGAACAGAGCCGCCCCTTTTTGCGGAGCCGCTCTTGTTCAATCATTATTTTAATTCATTTGCAAGTTTAATGAGATCACTTGCATTCATATCTTTCCCCTGCTCTTTATGTTGCTCCATCATATGCAATTTCCCATCTTTCTCCCAAATAAGCACGTTTTCATAATCTGTATTATATAAAACGGCCTTTACTCCTTGAACCTTTGTCTCTGATGATTTTGCATCTTTTGCTACATAAGGAATCGGCAATGTATGTGTCCAATCTTGAATACCTGCAAGTTGTGTTTTCACATTCCCAGGAATAATCGGAAGCTCTAAAACTGTTTTTTGTAATTTCGTAACATCTACGCCTTCTGGAACAGAAATTTTTGGTGCATCAATTACATTATAAGAAAAAATGCTTGATGTTCGATTGCCCTCAGCCTCTATTTGTGTACGTACTGATTCCGGAACTGTGATCGAAAACTGCTTGCCATTCAAAGCACTTTCAAACTGAGTATTGCTTTGTAATTGCTTCAACAATTTATTTGCCTTTTCTGTATCAAGTTCAAATTGCATAATAAATGACGGGTTCGCATCCACACTCATTACACGATATCCATTTGGCACTTTTGGAACAGCATATCCCGCCTCTCTTGCTTGCTGCTCTGACTGAAAATGAGCATCTTTTTTGATTCCATTATCTTTGATTCCTATTTTCCCAATTCCTTTAATGGACTTTTCTCCTTCTTCCATATTAGAGATCCATCCTTCAATTTCATGTAAGTCCGATTCTGTAAGTTGAACGAGCTGCACATCCTTTACTCGAAAAATCGATAACAAGCTGCTTGCTCCTGCTCGTACTTCTGGAACTGTTAAAGACACACACACAACTGCCGCCGCTGCTGCTGCAGTAATCCAACGTTTAGATGATTTCTTCATATTATGCCATCTTCCCTTCTTTTTACTTTCTTCACTGTTTGTTTCTTCAATTTTATGTTTTTGTATATTTTGTTCAAAGGTTTCCCAAGCTTTATCAACATCGATATCAATCTCTTGACTAAAGTTTGCGAACTCATCATCCAATATCACTTGTTCCCATTGATTAAGTTTGCTTACTTCTTCTAACGTCTTTTGACATGCTTTACATTGATCAAGATGCTGAATATATTGCTTTCTTTCATCGCGGTTTAACTCTCCATCTAAATACGCCTGAATAAATCCAATATCTTGGCATTTCATTTGTTACTCCTCCTTCATCCCTCTATACATTTTCCGGAATTTTGCTTTCGCTCGTGCTAGCAGTGTTCCAACCGAGGATACTTCCATATGAGTAGCCTCCGCGATTTCTTTGTATTGAAACCCAGAAAACTTCATTAATAAGAGGGTACGTTCCCGCTCATCCATTTCTTTTAATGTACTTTGTACACGAGTAATTTCTTCTTTTTGAATACATTGTTCTTCCGATGACGGACTGCTAATTGACTGTTTATTATTGGCTTCTTTTTCGATTCTTGCTTGATACCTTTTTTCAGATCGCAAATAGTTATATGCTGCATAAATGGATGCCTTTGCAAGCCATGCTGATAAACTTTCAATCTGTTTCCATTCTGTATGATATAATTGCAAAAATACTTCTTGCGCTAAATCTTCAGCAATGACTTGATCTCGCACAATCCGCATAATTTGTCTAACAACGTGAGCATAATATTGTTTAAATACATCTTGAAACTGTATATTTGAAACTGAATCTTGTTCATACATATTTAGCAATGAAGCATTCACCTCCACTCGTTTCTTCCTCCTTATTAGCCGCTTTCACTATAAAGAAACCGCAAATTAGCGATTTGTGACAAAAAAATAAAAAATATTTTCTTGTAACGGTTCAGCCTAGTTTACTAATAAGAAAAAGAACAAATTTGATATTGGCAATAATCCATAGCTTGTTGCTATGCTAATTTTTGTTTTTTTAACTATACATACCACTCGTTAACAAAGAAAAAGCTAGGAAAAAATTCAATAAAACAAATGAATCTTTTCCTAGCTTTTATTCATAGTACTGTATCTAATTCTTCAATCTTTAGAAATCGATTATGCCAAATGTTCTCGTGATGTTTAATAATAGTTTGTGCTTCTAATACTGTACTCGTTATCGTACTATGAGTATTTTTATAAAGAATGTTATTTTGATAACCTAAGCTATAAGCAGCACGAATTGTAGTATCTAAGCAAAATTCTGTTTGCGCTCCCGCAAAAATAATTTGCTCAATTTCTTTCTCTTTTAAGTAGTTTAATAGTTCTGTTTGATAGAATGAATCCCATTTTGTTTTTTGAATAACTTTATCTGAGGAAGTTTTCACTAGCCCCTTATGTAATTGCCACTCATCTTTCCCTTCAAACATTTCATCTGTTTCCTCTGTACCTGTATGTTGAATGAAAATAACTGGGATATTTGTCTCATGAGCTTTTGTGATTAATTCGTTTATATTTGCAACTACCTGTTCCTTGTCGTACAAAAAATTTTGCGGTTCATTAAAAAAGATCTCTTGCATGTCAATAACAACTAAAGCTTGCTTCATTATCTTTTCACATCCTATTTGTTTCTTTACAATTATAACATTTCATTCAAAAAGAGTTCTACACTTCAAAAGTGACTCCTTAACCTAAAATAAGCTCAGTACGAAAAAACATATTGAATCCAATAAAATAAGTAGGCAACTATGCAAGTCCCCTACTTATTATCTTTAGCTATTCTGCTTTATACAGATCAACGCGCTCAACAAAACCATTATAAAAGTATGCATACAAGGAATAGTTTGCACGATGATATGCAAGGGCCTCCCCCTCCATACCTGCTTCTATGCCATCTGATTCACCGAGCCATTCTTTTAATTCTCTTATGGATACATTGACCGGCATCCAGACTCTGCTAACTTCTGTAGGAAACATATCAAGACCGTAACCATGATAAATTGCAGTATTAGGTGAATCGCATTCTGTACAACCAGCTTCCCACCATTCGTCCGGTGCACCAAATTCTCTTTTAACTTCGGAGAAATCTTTTCCAATCACATCAAATCCAAAAGGTCCTAATTTCCCTTCATTTAAAGCAGTTTGTAAAGTACGTTTTATGTCTACAGCTTCTGACTTCATTGCACCGCTTGAGTCAAAATAATAGTCTTTTCCGTTAATTGTTTTAAAACCTGTTAGCATAGATCCATTTGGATTTAAGTAATACCATTGTCCGTTTACTTGTTTCCAGCCTGTTGCCATAGAACCGTCTGCATTTAAGTAGTACCATTTCCAATCCACTTGCTTCCATCCTGTTTGCATAGATCCATCTTCATTTAAGTAATACCATTGTCCATTCACTTGTTTCCAGCCTGTTTCCATAGAGCCGTCTACATTTAAGTAATACCATTGTCCGTTTACTTGTTTCCAACCTGTTGCCATAGAGCCGTCTGCATTTAAGTAATACCATTGTCCATTTAATTGTTTCCAGCCTGTTTTCATCGCACCGCTATTCTCTAAGTAGTACCATTTTCCATTGAGATGCTTCCACCCTGTTTGCATAGCGCCATTTGGATCTAAGTAATACCATGAACCATTTATAAACTGCCATCCCGATGCTTTTTGTCCACTTCCGTTATACAAATACCACTTTCCATTTTCTTGTTTCCATGACATTCCATTCTCAGCCGCAAACACACTTGCTATATTTGCGAACATAGCTAACCCTAACATAAATGCTACTAATTTTATTTTCATTTCTTTCCCCTCCCTCTTCCTTACCATTTTATCATGCAATAATTTCCATATATGTTTTTTATAAAACTTTGTTCCAAATTTTCTTGAACACTCTTCTTTCGAGAAGAATAATTCCTTTATACAATTGATAGGTAAAATAAAAAAACTAGGGCACATTTATTGTATCGAATGTGCCCTAGTTTTTTAGTATGAATTTTAAACTGTTACGCCATTGCTATCTATTTAATGCTCTATACGTGTTGCATCAATCCAATGCGAAACAGCCGGCATTACTTAATTACTATGATGAAAATTTCACGGTTTTGGAGGGTTTACATATTTATCGTTCACTTTTACGCCCACTCCCTGATCATAAACCATTTTTCCGCCGAAATACCCTACAGAAAGGATAGCAGCAGAACATATTACTGAAAGCAAACAATACACAACCAGTATAGACCTTTGAAATTCCTTTTTTTTAATAATAAAGAATGTACGAAAAGCAACTACAAGAAACGCCAATATAGTAGTAAAATCTGCTAAGTTTTGATGATACTCGAAAATATTCGTATTTCCTCTTGCATCCTCTTCTGGACCTGTGCCAACCGCAATCCAAGCAAAAATAAAAGCAAGCATCCATAGCCAATAACCTTTTCTAGGCGAAAGCTCACGGTGCGTGATAATCCAAAATAAATCGTAACATGTAGCCATAATAATTAACACAATAGGAAAATGCACCATGATGGGGTGAATATGAGAAAACACTTCCTGAAACATCTTTTTTCCTCCTCTAGAAAAAATGTATATCAAGAATTCTATTATTTAATTTTTAAAATTTCTTTAAAAATACAATTCATATTCTTAACGAAAATAGCTATTTTAACCATAATGAATCAACTGATCAAAATGGTCTTCTCTTTAGTACCTCACCACATTGCCATCAAGCTAAGTTTTAACAGCTAAAGCTATTACTTGCATATCAAACAAAAAGGGTCCCCGACTGAGTATCGAGAACCCTTTTTGTTTTTCAGGAATATATTTCTTTTAAAATGTTAGGAGTATGACTCATAAACAATATGTAATTTTGTTTTTTCGTTTTAATTAAAATCCGATTCGTTGTACCGTATGGTGTACCTATTCGAATTGCATCAGCCTTTTCGCCACCGTAAGTATCATCTTCGGTAATTTCAATAATTTCTTCCAATGGAATATTGACTGTTGCAAGTTGCCACTTAATAATTAATTCTTTTTCCGTTTTTGTAACATCAATCCCCGCCGTAAACATATAATCAGAACCTTCCTGTTAATTTCTTTTCAATTTCATTATAAGTAAAATTCCTTTATTTATCATTACATGTTTTTATTTCCACCCCTCTCTTTTGCAATAAAAAAAGCACCTTATTCGATAAGATGCTTTTTTTGTATTCTTATTTTAGTTTTCCTACTTCAGTTAACACAGTATCTAAATCTTCCGCTGCTTTATTTAAAGTTTGTACATCAAGCGGTTGGACCTTTGCACCTGCTTCGATTGTGTGAAGCGGTGTTTCTAGTTTTTCATATAAATCAGCATTCTTTTCTTTTACTGAATCTTCAAATGTTTGCCATGTTTTCTCTAGTTGTTCTGCATCACCTTTTACTTTGGCAGCATCATTTGCTTGTAATTGAGCTTTCAAATCGCTCACTGTTTTTTTCATGCTAGTTGCCCCATCAGCAATAGAGACTGTTTTTTTCTCAGACGCCTGCTCCGTAGTTTTCGTACTTTCGGCTTTCTTTTCTCCTTGCGCTCCGCAAGCCCCTAATGCTAGAGAAGTTGCTACTATAACCGGTAAAATTAATTTACGAGATTTCATATTGTTTCCTCCTATTATGCCTGTTTTTGTTGTGGTTCTAATTTTTTATCTTTTTTCTTATTCCGTACTGCAAGTATTACTGCAACAGCAAGAAGAATTACTTGTGGGATGGTACTTTCCCATGATGGATAAATCGCGAAAAAGTCTATAGTTGGGATTGAAAGGTGCGTAGCCGGCAATAATCCAGCAAGTTGCAAGCCATGAATACCCATTCCTGTGAATTTAAAGCATAAGTAAAACATGAGAATACTTGAAACTAAGAAAAATGGACGCATCGGAATTTTCAAGCCTACCTTTAAAATTAAATACGATAGGATGATGAGTATAAAAGCTCCAAGCGCAATGCCTATTAGCAGACTTGATATTTTAATGGAAGATGCCATACCAATGAAAAACAATACAGTTTCTGTTCCTTCACGAAATACTGCAAGGAATGACAGGATTGCTAATGACCATAGACTTCCTGTATCCAATGCTTTTGTACTTTGGGTACGAATATACCGTTGCCACTCCGCGATACTGGATTTACTATGAAGCCAATAACTCATGTACATCAGCATCACCGCAGCAAATATTCCCGTCCATCCAGCAATGAGAAAGTTATTACTCCCAAATGCCCCTGCGGAGAAGAGCATATTCACAATCACACCAAGAATGATACTAACGCCAAGCCCTGTTCCAACACCAATCCAAATCCATTTGCTCTTTTCTTCATGTCCAGCCTTTTTCAAGAAGCCAAGCAACGCTACAACGACCAATAGCCCTTCCAATCCTTCTCGTAACAGAATAGTAGTTGCATCTAACATGTTGTAGCTCGTCTTCTGAACAAGCGGTGCTAAGTAATTCCGCATGTCTTCAATTGTTCGCTTAGCCCCTGCTATATCAGGAGAATCGGAAGCAAGCATAGCATACGAAGTAACCATATCACGCTCAGCATCTCCGTATATTTTGGAGGACTGTGTCAACACTACGCCCTCTACATCCAACCATGAGGAACGGAATGTCTCAATATCCTTTTTCGCTCCTTCAATGTCATGTTTATCAATTTTGGAAAGTGAATCATCTAAAAGGGTAATCAAACTAGCCACGTCCGCTTTTTTTGTATTTCCCTCGTCTTTTTGAGTAGATGTAGCAGCGAACTTACCGGCAATAAATTTATCGTTTACGTCCTTTAGTTTTTGAAGTGCTGTCTCTACTTTTTCTTTATTTGCTGGTTGCTGAGCAAACGCAAATTGCACCTGCCCCATTGCATCTTCAATATCGCGATATGCTTCTGAAGATTGTTTTTTGATTCCCTCTTCAATGGAAAGCCATGTCGACCTAAAGGCTTCATATTGTTTGGAAGCTCCATCTATATCTCCTTGTTGTACAAGCTGAAGTGCTTGTATAACCGGTTTATTTGCTTTTCCTAAATCATCTGCCGCTGTTGCAGCAAACCCACGGAATGGCAAACTCACAAAACCTAATAACACTATTAGTAAAAAGGTATGTACTTTCCACCTCATGCTAACCCCTCATTTCTATATATCAACAATTTTCCATTAAATACAATTTAATCAATACTGAAAATCATTATCATTTAAATCGCTAACAAAATTATAGGGTTTTATATTTCGAATGTCAATTATATTCTTTGCATTTATCCTCTGCATAAAATTACCACATGATTAAAGAAAAATATTTCTATTTAAAATACGCAATTAGAGTGTTTATTTAGTAACCATAAGCCCCCAGATTTACCATAATCATGTTTTATAACATAAAAAAAATACCGAGCATACATTGCTCGGTATTTTTAAAATTCTATTCTTCTTTCGGAAGAACAATCCCTTTATACAATTGAACGGTAATGAAATAATAAATCGCATAAATGACTATGAAAATGACAAGTGGAAGCCAAATGCGGAAGTACGGATCAAGTAAAATAAAACCGAACATTTTCATCCCAATTAACACGTGTACAATTCCCACAATTGCCGGGAATAAGAATACTAAGAATAACTCTTTATAAATGGACTTCGTTAATAGCTCACGGCGCACGCCGATTTTACGAAGCATGTTATAACGTGTAATATCTTTTGATGCACCAGAAAGGATCTTAAACATTAAACAACTTGCCATCATTGCTAAGAAAGCAATTCCTAGGAAGAAGCCCATAAATACGGTTCCGCTCGCAATGCTGTAAAACCCTGTATACATCGCATATTTCGTTGATAAATCATCAGCTTTTATATCTTTATATTTCGCTAACTCCAATTCATCAAGTTTTTTCCATTCATCTTTATGTGCTATAAAATTATCTGTTTTTCCAATGAAGGCAATTCCTTCTTTTCCTTGCACTTCATTGTACATCTTTTGATCAACAATTTTCATAGTGTGATCACGGTATAGGTAGAATGGCTGAATATTTCTTAAAGCCTCGTCCCATTCTTCTGGAATTGCCACTGCTTGTTCTGCTTTTTCTTGACCATAGCTAGAAATAGCACCTACAGGAAGCTCTCCCGAAACACGTTTAAATTTACCAAAGCCTTCTTTCCCTTTACCTTCATGTACTAACGGGCGATTTTTTTCTAAATCCTCTTTTAAATAGTAAACATATTTATCATCAACTTTATAACGATACTCGTTTTTCTCATTGAATGTAATACCGTCTAAAATTTTCTTCTGTTCTGCTGTTGGATTATGAATGGCTGTATCATAAATCGCAAAACCATCTACAGTAAGCATTACATTATTTTTAAAAGCCATACCGCCAGAAATGGCACCTGCCCCAAGTGCTACTAACATCGCTACAGTTGCTAGTACCCTCGTTAAACTGTTAATACGGAAGTTTAGCTGTGCAAATGTAAATGCGTTAAGCCCTTTTTCGCTTCGTTTTTTATTACTTTTCAGCTTTTTAATAATAAGCGGAAGAACAGAAGCAAATAACATATACGTTCCTGATGTTATTGTAATGAGCGCAATGATGATACCAAATTGTTGTAACTTGTCCATATAAATCATAGAAGCATAGCCGATTGCTAATAAAATAATCGCAAGAAATGCGACAACAACAGTCATTTTTCCTTTTACAGCAACTCGCTCTGTTTGCGCATCTGCATGCACAAGCTGCAATACTGAAATACGTGATAGTTTAATACTATTCATAATTGCTGATAACACAAATAATGCAAAGAAGAAAATACCCGTAACAGTCATCGATGGAACATAAAATCCATGATAACCACCTGCAGTAAACTCAAGCTGCTTCATAAGCAGCTGCCCAACTCCTTGCGCCAGCCCGACACCGACTGCAATCCCGATTACAAGAGACGCTACTCCTATTACGATTGTTTCTATAAACATAAGCAATGTAATCTTATGTTTTTTTGCCCCTAACATCATATACATACCAAATTCTTTTTGACGCAAAGATAATAAGAAAGAGTTTGCATATAAAATATAGAAGAACGTTATAATGGCTAATAAAAATGAACCCGCTTGAAAGACAAACCCAATTGCTGCAATAACAGAATTCGATTCAAGAAACGCTTTATTCATTGCAAGCGTTTGAAACATATAAAAAATAGAAATTGACATAACAAGGCCGACAAGTAAAACGATATAGTCTTTTAACTTACTTTTCAGCCCTGACATAGAAAGCTTAAATAACATGCCTGAACCTCCTTTCTTATGCTTTTTGTGTGCCTAAATCAGCAAGCACATCTAAAATTTCTTTATAGAATTCTTCACGTGTACCTTCGCGGTGAATTTCTTTATATAACTCTCCGTCTTGAATAAATAAAATGCGTCGGCAATAACTTGCACTATACGGGTCATGTGTAACCATCATAATCGAAACACCTTGTTCTTCATTTAAGTTTGTCATCGCATCTAAAAGGCTTGTTGCGTTTTTCGAATCAAGCGCTCCTGTTGGCTCATCCCCTAAAATAATTGCTGGTTCATGTACAAGCGCACGCGCTGCTGCTGAACGCTGCTTTTGTCCGCCAGAAACTTCTGAAGGATATTTTTGAAGAATTGCTGAAATCCCTAACATTTCCGCTACTTTTTCTACTTTTGGACCAATCTTTTTAGAAGGAACGCCTTGTAGAGAAAGTGGCAGGGCAATATTTTCATAGATTGATAGATTTTCTAGTAAATTAAAGTCCTGGAAAATGAATCCTAGTTTTTGTGAACGGAAATCAGATAGCTCCCCTTGCTTCATTTTCGTAATATCCGTACCTGCAATTTCAACAATGCCATCCGTAGCTTTATCTAACGTTGAAATGACATTTAATAAAGTGGTTTTACCAGAACCAGATGGCCCCATAATCCCAACAAATTCACCCTCTTGAATGGAGAATGATACGCCTTTTAATGCATGTGATTGGCTCTCACCTTTTTTACCGTATACTTTTTGAACATTTTTTACGTCAACAACTGGTGTTTTCATATAAACCCTCCTGTACTTTGTTTCCCAGCTCCTATTTTGCTCTTTTTGGACGTCCTCTGCCATTGATTAAACTTACATTTAACTTACATTTTTGTAAGATAAATAAACGGCTCCATATGTTACATGTAAACACGTAGCATATGGAGCCGTTTATTATTTTAAGATATATATTTTTATTTCACGTAATAAAGTTACATTACAACTGTGTGATCTTTCCAACACTTGCACTTGGATCTACATGTAATGTACCGCTATATTCAACTTCATCCACATTGCAGTCTGGACCGATTTTTATATGACGGCCAGACACAATTGATACATCTGTTTTACTTAAAGTGATGTCGTTTCCTTTTATCGTTTTACAAGCAATTCTTTTCTTAATGCCTGGAATGAAACTTGTAAGAGATATAAATTTACGAGAGGGTGCTAACGTGATTATATCCCCTTCAACATTTTGCAATTCACTAGGTGCTATAAATCCTATTTCAATCTTTTTTACTTGTAGATTTCCATTTACTCGAACAGCCCCTTGCACTGTAAGTGTTTCGGCACACACATCTTCCTTTATCGATAAAGTACCCGATGAGTGTATATGTTTTGCCTGTATTTTTCCTAACTTACAACTACCGGTGTTTTTTATTTCGTTAATTTGAGATACCCCTTCAATCTTGCATGTACCAGAATTGCTAAAACTTTCAGCAACTAAACTTCCCCGAATTGTACAGTCCCCGATTATACTAAATTCATTAGTCTGTACATCCTTTTTAAAAGATGCAACGCCTTTCACACGGACACTTTCGGCAATAACTGGTTGTGAAAAAGATTTACTTCCAAATACATTGAGTTTCTCCCGTGCATGATTAGCTCTTGTCTCCATAGTATTTTTCATCTCTATTTCCTCCCCTTTATTTTTTCCTGTCGTGTTGTATAAAAACCTCAAGCATGTCAACATTTCTCTCTACATCAAATATACTATATATTACCATACTGAACATAAAAACCACTCTAACAACGATATGCTCTCCTTACGAGAGCTTTGTTTTTTCTGTGTTATGAGCTGCAACACAAAAAGGCAGCTAAGATCAGCCGCCTTTTTGTTCAAATTCATCTTATTTGTTAGCATTAATTTCTTGTTGTAATTTCTGATTAGAATTTTGTAATTGTTGATCAAATTTTTCTAATGCAGCATTAATAGCTGTTGTGTCTTTCTTTTGAACAGCCGCTTTCAATTCTTTTTGAATACCACGTTCGCCTTGTTCTTTACCCTTACCTTTACCTTTATCTTTATCATGATCTTTATCTTCGTGTTTTCCAAATATCGCTTCTAATTGCTTATGCTCTTGTTCTTTTGTTAATTTTCCATCTTTTACTTGTTGTTTAATAGAATCAATTTCTTGTTTATGAGCTTCGTAAAAAGCTTTTCGTTGCGTTTTCTCTTGTGCCTCTTGTTTTTGGAAACCAGCTGTTTTGTGCAGTTGTTGCTCTAAATTTTTATGTGTTGCTAAATCTTGTGTAAGTTTCGTTTTCAAATCAGAAGAAGCGTATTGATTAATGATATTCGTAAGCTCCTTCTCATGGTTACCTTTATGGTGATGCTCTGCTGTTTCATGTGTAGCTGATTTGTTAGATGTATTGGAATGATTCACTACTGCACTTCCTGCTGCTGGAGTCAATATAGTTGCTGCTAAAATAGGTGCAATCAAACTTGATCTTAGTTTCATTTGAAATTCCTCCTAAAATACGTAATGACCTTACAAGCAGTATTATCGGACAGGTTCCTTAACTTTTCCTTAACTTTTCCTTAACTTTTAAAACGTACAAAAAAATAATAGGAGTTCTGACACAATACAAGGTGCATTGAACTACCCTCACCTACCTTCCTCGTTTCTCTCTGAATCTTGAAGTGAGGGGCTTACTCCACGTTAATGCGGGATAAAAAATAAAACCAGGTCATACTTCGACCTGGCTTACTCTGATTGCTTTGATTTTTGTGGTTGTCCTTTTTTACGATTTCTTTGCTTCGCTTGTACCACTGGATCTAATTCATTTGAAAACTCAGCATTATGTCCATTTTGCGTTTTTTGTTCTGGGTTATTTTGATCAGAACGTTTTGCCATTTATCTTTCACTCCTTATTAATGCGGTGTAGTGATCATTTGATGCCGTAGCTGTTGCACCGCAAGACGAGCACGATATAACTGATCGCGCTGCTCAGCAGTTGCAAAGTGCTCCATTGTTTCGATTTCTGTATAAGCTTTTTC
Organism: Bacillus yunxiaonensis; assembly: GCF_037104695.1. NCBI lineage: Bacteria > Bacillati > Bacillota > Bacilli > Caryophanales > Bacillaceae > Bacillus > Bacillus yunxiaonensis. The sequence continues at coordinate 28,880 of NZ_JBAWSV010000010.1, forward strand.
CAATTGGAGCTGTGCATCTGAATAATTCATCTTATTGTAATGTTCTTGTCTCATACCACATTCTAGTTGTTGTTTTGCGTATTCCATCGCTTGTTCTGCTTCATTGATGCATCGTTCAATTGCGTAACGCTCTGCCATCATGTTTCCTCCTTGCCTTTCATTTCTCCATTAGTCTATCCCTTCCATCTGAACCTTATGAGTATGTTATAATGATTTTTGCTCATATCATTGAGGAGGAATAACATGAAAGCTCAAAATCCTTTCCCATATTCAAATGACAATAAACGTTATCATACATGGAACTATCACCTGCGCGGACATTTTGGCGAGAAAATCTTTAAGGTTTCCTTAGATGCTGGCTTCGATTGTCCAAACCGTGATGGCACAGTCGCATACGGCGGCTGTACATTTTGCAGTGCGGCTGGTTCTGGCGATTTTGCTGGTGACCGCCGTGATGATGTTGTGAAGCAATATCATGAAATGAAAGAGAAAATGCATACAAAATGGAAAGATGGAAAATGTATTGCGTATTTCCAAGCTTATACGAATACACACGCTCCTGTTGAAGTGTTAAAAGAAAAATTTGAACCTCTTTTAAAAGAAGAAGGTGTTGTCGGTTTATCAATCGCAACTCGTCCAGACTGCTTACCAGACGATGTTGTCGAATATTTAGCGGACTTAAATAAACGGACTTACCTTTGGGTTGAGCTTGGCTTACAAACCGTGCATGAACGTACAGCACTTCTTATTAACCGTGCTCATGATTATCCATCTTATGTAGAGGGTGTAAATAAACTTCGTAAGCATAACATTAACGTATGTTCACATATCATTAACGGCCTCCCGCTTGAGGACTATGACATGATGATGGAAACAGCGCGCGAAGTCGCAAAGCTTGATATTCAAGGAATTAAAATTCATTTGCTTCATTTATTGAAGGGAACACCGATGGTAAAACAATATGAAAAAGGACAATTAGAATTCCTTTCTCTTGAAAATTACGTAAACCTTGTTGTTGATCAACTTGAAATCATTCCATCAGATGTCATTGTGCACCGCATCACAGGTGACGGTCCACCAAATTTAATGATCGGTCCGATGTGGAGCTTAAATAAATGGGAAGTATTAAATGCAATTGATGCTGAATTTGTACGCCGTGGCAGTTGGCAAGGCAAATATGCAAATGAGGTGAAGGAAGTATGAAATTAGAACGCATTTTACCTTTTGCTCGCACACTGCTAGAGCGAGCTGTGAAAGAAGGAGATTATGCCGTTGATGCAACGCTTGGCAACGGTCATGACGCTTGTTTTTTAGCAGAACTTGTTGGAGAGAACGGAAAAGTATTTGGCTTCGATATTCAAGAAGAAGCAATCACAAATTCAACCGCGCGTCTACAAGAAAAAGAACTGACTGAGCGCGCTGTTCTTATTCATGATAGTCACGATACATTAACAGCCGTACTACCAGAAGATGCAAAAGGAAAAGTGACAGGAGCCATCTTTAACTTAGGCTACCTTCCTGGCGGTGACAAAAACATCGTCACAAAACCTAACTCAACTCTTTCTGCCATACAGCAACTATTAGAAGTAATGGCACCTGAAGGCATCATCGTTCTCGTTATTTATCATGGACATCCAGAAGGACAAGTCGAACGTGATGCTGTTGTGAAATTTGCGCAAGAGCTCGATCAAAAAGAAGCGCATGTACTGAAGTACGAATTTATGAATCAACAAAATAACCCGCCGTTTATTATCGCAATTGAAAAACGATAAGGCACCTCGTCCATATATCGGTGCTTCGACACAAATACACCTACAAAAATACGTGCAGCGTGCGCGTATTTTTTATTACATGCCAAAAGAAGGATTATCCGACTCAAAACAAGAATTTCTACACCCGGAGTAAGATTTAAAGTCTACAAAGGGGATGAACAACTATGATTGGAATACTAGCAGGTATGGGGCCAAAATCTACAGGACCATTCGTTGATAACGTAGTAAAACAATGCCAAAAAATTTACGGTGCGAAAGATGACATGGACTTTCCTCATATGATGATTTATTCATGTCCAACACCTTTCTATATCGATAGAACTATTGATCATACTGATATGGAAAGAGCTATTATAAATGGCGCACAAAAGCTTGAAAGTACTGGTGTTGATTTTATTGCGATGCCATGTAATACAGCACATCTTTATTTTGATCAGCTGCAGAATTCACTTTCCATTCCACTATTAAATATGGTGGATGAAACGCTAAAAGAAATACCTCATCACACTAACAAAGTTGCTCTTTTAGCAACTGATGCTACTGTTCAGTCTGGTATATATCAAGCAGGCTTTTTAAAGCGTGATATAGATTATATTCAAAAAGATAGCTGGCAAACTAATATAAATCAAATCATATCTAAAATAAAAATAGGACAAATAAACGAAGCAAGCAAATTGTGGAGTAAACTATGCTCAGAATTAGCTGAAATGGTTGACGCTGTTGTCATAGCATGTACAGATTTGAATGTCGTATTAGAGACAAAACACAATAATCTTCACTTTATAGATTCCTCTACATGTCTTGCCAAGGCTATTGTAAACAAGTATTTATCTGATCAAAATGCATGATAGAAGTAAAAAAGCCGCTCTTTATACAACAGTATAAAGAGCGGCTTTTTGCATCACTGCGCTATTTTCTTTCGATACATCTTCCCATTCCAATAGAAAAAGCGCGAAGTAAGACCTCCATATTTTACAATGCGCCGCGCCATCTGCTGCATTTCTTTTTGCTGCGACACTTTTTGGTCTGATAAATATATACCTAGTAATCCGCGGCTAATGAGGCGGTGAAATTTCATATGCGGGATTTGTTCCAAACTTTTTTCCGCTTCTATTACAAAATGTTTCAATCTCTCAAGAGTTGCTTCTTTATTCTCATAATAACTACAGAAATTTAAATCTCCGCCAATACGGTCCTCTTCTTGGTCAATGAAATAATCAAGTAAAATGTGTAATCCTTGTACATACGGAAAATATCCTTGCTTAATTTTCATAATATCTTCGTCTGCTAATTCATCGTGGAACGCATACGCGACAAGACAGAAAATACCAAGCGTTGAGCCTGCACATGCGGAAAATTCAAACCAGCTCATTGGCGGGACTTTTTCACTATGCGCTGCAAACCACGTTTTTAAACGCTCTTCTCTCTCTTCTAGCTTTACATGTTTATGAATTTGCAAATCACAATAATAACAAGCAAGCTCATGAAGAATTGGTGCAATCTTGTTATAATGCTTCGTTTTTGTAAGCACGTCCTGACACGTTTCTACAAGTTCATCTAAATAACCGCCATCATCTTGATCATCACGGTAACGATAATAATTGCTTCCTTCACTTCCTGGCGTTAACGCCGCAAGCATCGATTCATGCAGCGCCGCAAAATCATTCGGATCAAGCGATGTGCTGCGGTCACATAAATTATCCAAGTAATCACTAATCGTTTGATACGCTACAATAAATCGAATACATTCTTCACGATGTTCATGGGCAAGCAGCGCTAAAATTCCGCCACCCTCACAGTGAAACGTTTTATGCTCAATACTCGCTAATGCTTGATTATGAAGTTCATCATTCGGAATATGATAGGCGCGTTCTTTCCACTTTGCGAGCTCATGGTGTACGACCGGAAACACATCTCGGTATACTTTCGCCATGAGCGTTATGGGGTTACTTGGTACTGTCACTTCTTTCTTCATCTCCTCTAATGAATATGGTTAAACATGTTCAAAATGTATTACAAATTTCATCTGTTTATTTTTCTTTCTGAATTAAATGTGTTTCTACAAATGATTTTGCATATGCGAAAACGTCATCTTTTTCATACTCATTAAATAGCTCATGATAACAATTCGGCCATTCCTTGTATGCTTTATCACTAATTTTCAGATTATCAAACCATTTGCGGACACGTGTTTTATCTACAAGTTTATCCTCACACGCCTGCATTAGCAAGAGTGGTACATCTGGAAATTCATCGCGTTTTTCATGGGCGACTTCTACAGCTTTAATTAACTCACTATACCAACGAACTGATACTTTGCGCAAGAACAATGAATCATTTTCCATCGCATCACGAGCTTCATGATTGCGTGTTGCCATTTCAACTGTAATATTCGAATGAAACTGCATTTTCGGCGCAACAACATTCAGCACTTTTATAATAGTCTGAAGCGGTGCTTTAGGCCTTAATACAACCCCTAAACACGGTGAAGTTAAAATTACTCCTTGCACATCCATTTTCGTTTCTTGCAGCACACGAATGACCGTTAAGCCTCCCATACTATGCCCATATAGGAAAATAGGCAAGTAATATTTTCTCGCTTCTTTGATCCATGCCTTTACTTCTTCTATGTATTCATCAAATGAAGTAATATGTCCTCTATTTCTTGAAGTTGTTCCGTGCGCTGGTAAATCACCCATTACCACATGAAAACCAATATACCGCCACATTTCTGCAAGTGCTTCGTAACGGCCATGATGCTCCATCGCACCGTGTACCATAACTATAACAGCTTTCGCCTCTTCTGCTTCATAATTCCACATAAAACTCCTCCGTTTCACTCTCTTTCATAATTTGCTACACTAATATTAGTTTCTAGGAGAGGAAGATTACTTATATGATTTATCCTTACAAAGACAAAAACCCGAAAATCGCTAATAGCGCATTTATCGCTGACTATGTCACAATTACAGGCGATGTCACAATTGGTGAAGAATCAAGCATTTGGTTTAACACTGTCATTCGCGGAGATGTTTCTCCAACCATTATCGGAGACCGGGTCAATGTACAAGATCAATGTACACTTCATCAAAGCCCCGCATACCCGCTTATTTTAGAAGATGATGTCACAATTGGACATCAAGTTATTTTACATAGCTGTACAGTGAAAAAAGATGCGTTAATCGGCATGGGGTCTATTATTTTAGACGGAGCTGAAATTGGTGAAGGTGCATTTATTGGTGCCGGCAGTTTAGTACCACAAGGAAAGAAAATCCCGCCAAATACACTTGCATTCGGCCGCCCTGCAAAAGTTATACGTGAGTTAACTGATGAAGACCGTAAAGATATGGCTCGCATCCGTCGTGAATACGTAGAAAAAGGGCAATATTATAAAAGCTTACAAACAAAATGATTTTTTAGCTGCCACTATACAGGCAGCTTTTTCTTTGCAAATCTCTACCTTTTCTTTACAAAATCTTAGTATTCCCTCAATAAAATCTTATTAAAATAAAAGTAAATCTTCAAATATATATGTAGTGAGGAGGAGAATTTTGATGAAAACTAGATCCATCAGCTCCTTATATAAAATAGAGTGCTACATCTTCAAAGGAATTAATCGCTATTTTGAGCGCAAAACATTAAACATCTTTTTTCGCACCATTACACATATGGGCGGTGCTACCGTTACGATTTCTCTCGTTCTATTCTTACTTTTTTTCACAACCGGATCTTTACACAATGCATCAATTGCAAGTGCTATTTCCCTTGCGATTAGCCATATACCTGTGCAAATTCTAAAAAAGTTTTATCCAAGAAAACGACCTTATTTAACAATTCTTAATGCAAAGCATCCAACAAATCCATTAGTAGATCATTCTTTTCCATCAGGACACACGACTGCTATCTTTTCTGTTATTACTCCTTTTTTATTATATGAACCAAGTATGACATTCTTGCTGCTTCCACTAGCAATTACCGTGGGAGTTTCACGCATTTATCTCGGCTTGCACTATCCATCTGATGTACTTGTTGGCATGTGCCTCGGAACAATGACCGGCATTATTTCTTACTATCAATTCATTCCACTTTTTATATAAGGCGAAACTTCCATCGGTGGGGGGAGTTCATCCTCACTGATGGAAAGCTCTCAGCAATCAGGCTCTTAGGGGCGGTTATCCCCCACCTACTTTCTTTATTTTCTTTGCACTTTGAGGTGGGGTATCACTCCCCATTAATGGAGAAGAAGGAGGGAATTTGATGAAAATTGCCATCTTTACAGATACGTTTACACCGCAAGTGAACGGTGTTGCGAAAACACTCGATCGCTTTACACAGTATTTGCAAAAGCAAAATATCTCTTACTCAGTATTTGCGCCGCAGCATACAGCCGAAGATAATTTCGTTACCAACGTCAATAAAATAAAAAGTATTCCACTTAAACTACTGTATCCAGAGTGCCGATTCGCATTTCCAAATCCACGTTACATCAAAAAAGAACTCTTTCAATTTCAACCAGATCTTATCCATGTTGCAACACCGTTTAATATGGGGCTTTGCGGCATGTATTACGCAAAAAAACTAAACATCCCTCTTGTCGGTTCCTATCACACAGATTTTGATGCGTATTTACAATATTATAAAATTGAATTCTTCTCCAATATGTTATGGAACTATTTAAAATGGTTTCATAGCTCCTTTCAAAAAACGTTTGTCCCTTCGTTTGAAACGATGCATCAATTACAGAAAAAAGGCTTCCAGGACTTATACTTATGGAGCCGCGGAGTAGATTGCAATCTATTTCATCCTCATTATAATCAGGACGTATTTCGAAAAAAATATAACATTACATCGCCATATATCCTCTCTTACGTTGGACGTTTAGCCCCTGAAAAAGACATCGAAACATTGCTGGCATTAATCCACAAAACAACGAAAGAACGAAAAAATGATGTTCATTGGCTAATCGTCGGAGACGGGCCTCTGGCTGACGAAGTAAAAGAAACAATTACAGAAAATGTAACATTTACTGGATATTTAAAAGGAGAAGAGTTAGCTGAAGCATATGCTTGTTCAGATGTTATGGTATTCCCTTCTTCAACAGAAACATTCGGAAATGTCGTCTTAGAATCACTTGCATGCGGTACACCCGTTATCGGCGCAAACGCAGGTGGTGTGAAAAATATTATTACACACGGAACAACAGGCTTTCTTTGTGAGCCGAAACAAACGAACTCCTTTTTATCTTTTATTTACACATTACTTGATCAGAAAGAGCAACGTGAATACATGGGGCAACAAGGTAGAAACTATGCTTTAACACAAAGCTGGGATGAAATTTTCAGTGACCTCGTGATGCATTATGAAGATGTCATTCAAAATCGAAAAGCGGAAATGCTGGCATAAAGTGAAACTTCTATATTGTACAAAATATAGGAAGAGAGGTCCTACTTCGTAGTATGACCTCTCTTTATCTTGTGTTTTTATTTATTTGTCTTTACCCTTTGTTTGAGTCGCATCGAACGTCCAGTTCAATTTCAATGTATCTCCTTGGAATACGTTTTGATCCTCTCCATTATCTACAAATGTGAATTTCACATAGAAAGTGTCATCATTACCTGGAGCAAGTCCGTTTCCTTCCCAGTTCACAATACCCTTTTGTACAAGATCAGGAAAATTACCATCAGCAGTAGCTTTTTTCAATTCAGACAAAGTAGTTTCCCATACAGGAACTGTGTTCTTGTCGATGTTCCATAAAAACTCCACTTTAATGTGATCACCGAAATCAGCATTTCCGTTATCACCTTTTGCATCTGTTACAGTGTAGTCTGTAAGAAGATGGACGTCCTTAATTTTCAAAGTGCCGTTGTTGATTAAGTGGAAATCGCGTTCCACTTGGTCACCTGGTTTGATTTTGTCAACATCGATGATAACTTGTGGATCAATGCTCAAATCTAACGTACCCGCCGCAAACGTGTTTGCTGATACTTCTTTATCACTGAAGTACGCAAACGTTCCGCCTCCAATTAAAGATAAACCAAGAACTGCAGATGCAACACCCATACCAAGTTTTTTCTTAAGACTCATTTTAATACTCCCCCTAATTTTATAATATTTAAACTTTTTAAAAGCCAATAAGTTCATATGAAGTAAAACCGAATCAAAATCGATAAATACTACTAGGATAGCTACAGCTAAGTTCTTAATAAAGAACTTTTAATTTTAAAGCGACGTTGCATCAATATTTGCAGAAAATACAGTAATGATAAGGTTTATGAATGGTGGATAAACCTTATCATTACATTAAGTGATAAATATCCAAAATACGGAAATTAATCCACTTCATACTTTATAACAAATAAGAAGAGGAGGAACACTTTGTATTCCTTCCCTTTTCTCAACATTTCTTGCTGATATGATGTTTATCCCGCTACTTCGGGGTAATAAGAGCCCGATTGGTGAAAGCTTTCCATCAATGGGGGATGAAGAAAATCCCCCATTCATAGAAGTTTCACTGTATTACTTTGATTTTGGCTCCAAACCGATTTGACGCAGGAAGTCTGCCAGACCTTTTTTGCCGATTGTTTCTTTTGGCTTAACCACTTCTGGAACGCCGACCTCTTTTTGCAAGAAGTTTTTCTCAATGAAACGGACATCTGTCTCATCTACGACACCGTCTTGATTGATGTCTTGTGGCACGATAGATGCATCCTTCTTACCGTATACATCGACTACACTTTGCAGATCGCGAATATCAATCAATCTATCACCATTCACGTCCCCTGCAAGATTTTTAGCACCTACTCTAACATGTTGCCCGCGCATCTCACCGTTTACAGAATATCCAGGAATGAACTTCTTCATTGCTTTGAGATGTCCAGGGGCATCAATAACAACTGTGTATGCTTCAGTAGAAGCTGGGATGCCTTTGATCTCGTAGAATCCTCGGTTATCAATCGTTCCTTTATATTTTTTGCCGCTTGGAGACATCGCATATACTTGGGCACCGATCTTTGTATAATCACCTTTTAACAAACTACCGTCATTTCTCAAAAATGCTTCTGGAGTGATATAACCCTGCACTCTCGAATGCGTTGGAATAATGTTAAAGCTTTCCGTACCGAAATAAGGAATAGCAGTAGCAGCTGTTTGTCCCGCTTTCATATAAGACGCCTGATTCACCTGAAATCCGGTAGCATTATCGAAATATGCATCACTTACTACTTTGAATGTTACATCAAGGAAAGGCATATCTCCGTCCATACCGTTGAATGCATTCCCTTTCATAGATGCGCCAACTTTCACCGTATTAGTGTTAGTTCCTTCTGTCACCACAGGTTCTTGCAACGATACCTTCAGGCCATTTTCCTTTGCATACTCGTTTGCCGCATTGTTCAGCTTCACATTCTCAAACTTATACAAATCTTTCATGAACCCTACTTGGAATTCTCCAGATACAAGCTGCTTTACATTATTGAGGCTCAGTGTCATCGTAATTGTATCGTCAATTTTTACATCTTTCTTATCATAACTAGAAGTCGTATACTCCGTACCTTCTTTTAGGAAGATATAGTTTTGCTTATTAAATGTCGTTGCAATATCAGACGTATTCAAAGTCAATTTTAGAGGTTTTGTCGCAATATCACTTGCCTCAATACCGAATTTTACATCTCCATTTGCTTGGATTGGGAAGAACCCACTTATGAATCCAGAATTTGCATAGTAATCCATTCTGTTGGATGATTGGTCAACGTTCAAGCCTTTAGATTTCAATACATCCACCGTCGCATCCTTAGCTGTTCCATGCAGCCATACCGCTTTCTGTCCATCTTCTTCCGTAAACATGGAGTCATTAACCTCAATCACACCCGGTTTTTTATCCATATTTACTTCCGGTGCTGTATTGTCCACGATAAGCGGATTATCTGCAACATATGATTTCCCTTCTTCATCGTGCGCAATTATTTCCAGTATATAATCACCTGCCGGAAGCTTCACAGGAAGATCGCTGATTGGCTTGGAAGGATCATTTGTAAATGGATATACAGTGCCGCTGAATGCCCCTATAAGAAAGGTTTCTCTGTCCGTTAGTAACTTACTAGTGTTAGCTGTTCCTACAAAACCTACAGCTTTTCCTGTTTTACTGTCCTTAACAACTATATCCATTGTTTGCATTGGGCTATTCAACTTCATGATTCCGTGAACCGTAGTGTTTAAATATTCCCAGAAAGGTGTATTATTTGTTACGGATGGTGTACTCGTTTTTATATATTCAAATCCCTTTTCCGTCACCATGACAGCGAATGGAATTTGATACGTTTCGGCCGGATTGTTCGCATTCGTTACATGGATATACCCTTCATATCTGCCTTTCGCTGCACTAGAAGGAATCGTAATTTTCGGCTGCAGCTCCTGCGATTTTCCGCTTGCTACTGTAAGAGATTCAGGCACCTCAACTTTTATACCGTTCTTCACTGCATCTTGAATACCTGTACGTTCGCCGTGATACTCCACTTCCAATTTAAAGGATTTTTCTTCCTTGCCGTTGTTTTGAACCGTCACCTTTTTGCTCGCTTCAATCGGTTTATCACCTTGCTTAAAATGTCTTCCGAACATAATAGAGCCTGTTTGGTCGTCAATTTCGACAATATTTCCGTTCTCAATATTTTTTGTTTTGTCCCATACTTTGATGGATGTGTCCGTATGAACAGCTTGATACGCATCGATGCGCCCCGCACCCACTTCGTATACGGAATTCTTGCCATTCAAATCATCCGATGTATTCATAAGAGCTGCTTTTACATCGAAAGGAGTGTAATCCGGATGCTCCTGCAAAATCAATGCTGCTGTACCTGTCACGTGAGGAGTCGCCATGGAAGTACCTGATAAGCGTATATATGCATTGCTGTAATTCACACCGTCCTGCGGATCATTGATATATTCCGGTGCAGTAGAGAAAATTGACACACCAGGAGCAACTACATCCGGCTTAATATCATAATTTCCATTTACTGGTCCACGCGAACTGAAATCAGCTAAGTGATCGCCTTCCGTTTTTGTATTACTTAACGTTTCGAATTTGAAAGATACTTCACCTAGCGCCTTTAACCGTTCGCCATCCGCTTTTGACAGACGGAAAGATGGAATAAGACCTACCCCTTCACCTAAGTAAGCAGAGATTTGTCCGTCTACATTGTTATACACGATAACCGCTTTTGCTCCAGCATTTTTGGCGTTTTTGATCTTCTCATCAAACGTAATTTCCCCGCGCTGAATTAACGCAATTTTTCCGTTTAAATCTTTCCCTGTAAAATCAGCTGGTTTACCAAGTCCCGCAAATACAATCGGTAAAGATTGTCCTTGTAAATCTTCTAACTTATCAGGAAAGTCTTTCCCTAATAACTGCATGTTTTCAAACTTGTCATTGGATGCACTTGCACTGAATGTAGGGATAGACATAGAAACATCACTTGCTCCTACTGAAATACCGAGCGCTGCCGTTCCCGGAGAACCAAGCGTTTTTTCGTTCGGTCCAGCGTTACCTGCAGCAACAACTGTCACCACACCTGAAAGCATAGCGTTATTTGTTGCAACCGAAGTAGCATATAATGGATCATTAGTTTGCGCGCCTAGCGACATGTTGATGACATCCATACCATCTGCAATTGCTTTATCTATTCCAGCAAGGATTCCCGCTGTATTTCCTCCGCCCCAAGGGCCTAATACTCTGTAAGCATATAAATCTACATCAGGTGCTACACCTTTCACCGCATAATCTGCATTATTTTTCTTTTGGGCTGCAATCGTCCCCGCTACATGCGTACCATGCTCTGTGTAATACACTAAGCCAGGATATTCCGGCTTACCAGCTTTTATCCAATCCGCGTATGTTGTTTCCATCGGATCTGCATCGTTATCTACAAAATCATATCCGCCTTTATAAGCACCTTTTAAATCAGGATGATTATAGTCAATACCTGTATCAAGAACACCAACTTTAATTCCTTTACCTGTAATGTTTTCTGCATGGAGCTTGTCCACACCAATTTGCGGAATACTGTCCGCCATTTTTGGCTGGACTGTTTCTTTTGTTTCTTTCGTTTCTACCGGAGGTTCCACTTTTACCTCGTAATCTTTAAAAACACGCTTTACTACTCCGGATTGAATTAAATCCTGCACTGCAACACTAGGTAAAGTCATTGCTACACCACTGATTGCATTTTTGTATTCGCGTGTGATCTTCACTTTTTGTGTATCGTACGTGCCGCCGGCATCCTTCTTCGATTTCAAGGATTCGACATGTTGTTTAAACACTTTATGTTCTTCATCCACTTTTGCTTGCGCAGTAGTAGAGGCTATTTTCTTTCCTTTTGCTGCTTGTTTCATCACTTCAATTTTTGCTGGAGCCTGATTGAATTCCACAATAACGTTGACTAATTCAGGACTATTAGAATCAATATCAGGAGAAATCGTAAAATTAGGACTTACATCTAACTGTTCCAACGCCTTTCTTTGATCCGCAGACAGGTCTTTCAAGACTTTCTCCGCATTATCAACTTGATTCAGTTCAACCGGACTTTCTGCCAATACGTTATACGGAATGCCTTGTGACAATAGCATGCCAGCGACTAACGTTCCTGTAAGAACCTTTCCAAATTTCCCTCTCTTCATAAAAGTTCCCCCACCTAAATTTATTTTTATTCTGTAGTCATTGTTTAACATAAATTTACGAAGCTATTAGACTACGATTCTACTTCCTTATCTTATTAAATTTAAACTTTTCTGAAAATTATCAAAAAGGAATATTTTTTAAAGGTATTAGTTCTATTCTGTATAGTACAAAAGAACTACTCCGTGCCTATTATTTTGAGTAAAATAATAAAACACAGCGTAGTTCTTTTAAGTACTTTTCATTTAAGAAAATGGAACAAGCTGATTTCGAACAGCATATATGACAGCTTGCGAACGACTTTTCACATTTAGTTTTTTGAAAATCTTATTAATGTGAATTTTAACTGTCTTGTCACTGATATATAGGGCTTCAGCAATTTCTTTATTGCTAAGACCTTTGACCAATTCAAACAGTATTTCTTTTTCACGCTCTGTCAGTTCATTTTCATTTGATTCTGATTTCGTTTGCTGATGATATGTAATCAACTTTTTAGTCATGCGCGGGTGAATTACAGAATCTCCTTGTAATACCATTCGAATTGCCGCCACCACTTGCTCAGATGATGAATCTTTTAATAAATAACCGTCTGCACCTGCCCGAAGAGCAGCTATCAAGTATTCATCATGTTCATACATCGTTAATACGAGAACACGGCAGTTCGGATACTGATCTTTCACGAGTGCTGTAGCCTCAATACCATTTTTTCCTGGTAAATTAATATCCATTAAAATACAATCAGGATTACACTCTTCCACTTTCTTTAATACCTCATCCCCAGAAACAGCTTCTCCAACTACTCGCATATCAGATTCGAGTTCCAATATACTTCGAATTCCATCACGCAAAACAGTATGATCATCCACTACTAATATTCGAATCATGATACTCCTCCCCCATTTCTGAATCTGGAATTAATAATGTGATTTCTGTTCCTTTTCCTGCTGAACTATCAATCTGAAGGGCAGCCCCTAGCTGTTCAGCCTGCTCATTCATATGTAATATACCATAATGCGGCTCATTCTTTGCTTTAATCATAGATTCAAAAAGTGAAAAGCCAATTCCATTATCCTTCACTTTCAAAAGTACATGTTCCCGTTGATAACTTAGTAAAATGTCAACTTTGTCTGCCTTCGCATGCTTTACAATGTTTTGCAAACTCTCCTGCAAAGTATCGAAGATGACTCGTTCTTTCGTAAAACTAAGTTTTCGAGAACGACCTCTTTCATGATATGTGATGGCTAAATCATATTCTTGTTTTAAGGATTGAATTTTATTTGTAATTGCTTGTTTTAGCCCTAGCCTTTGTGTTGGATATGGCTTTAAAGCATAAATAGAATAACGAACTTCTCCTAAACTCTTCCGTAATTTTTTTATGCTTGTATCTACCACTTGCTGCATATCCTCTGGCCGATCTGCGTACTTCTTCTGGGCTGACTCCATCTGGAATATCACTCCAGCCAATGCTTGTGCAATTCCATCGTGGATTTCACGAGCAATTCGATTTCTTTCTTCCAAAATCGTTCTTTTTTCCTGCTCAGAAACGAGCGTCCGTGTTTTAAGCAAGCTGCCCAATTGGTTGGCAAACGTAGCTAAAGTCTGTACATCTTCAGTAATAAAACTTGCACTCCTGCTTTTCCCTGCCACAAACATTCCTACCAATTCATGGTTTACTTTAAGAGGTAAATATACAAGAGAGCGCATAGTATTTTCAAACACTTCATCTCCCGGAGCCATACCTGTTTTCCAATCCGTAACAACAACAGTTTCGGATATCTCTTCAAACCTCGTATACAGGTCAGAATAATCAGAAATATTATGACGTACTTTTCCATCCTTTACTAAAAGTGTCCAATTCTCCTCATCTTTTGCCCATAAAACATATGCCTGTATTCCTAAAAATCCTTTCAATGATTGTTTCATCTGCTGTAAGTTTCCGGCAGATAACCCATGACTTAATTCCGTCGTAATGGAAAAAAGCTTATATAATCGTTCTTTTTCCACACGTATTTGCCTAACAAAAGAGCTGATGATGCAGATTGCCACAAGCGGAAAAAAGAAGAACAGAACCATAATTTCATCCATTACTCCGCGATATCGGTAAACTAAAATATGTATAAGTGAGGAGTAAAATAAACAAAAACTCACACTCAATACTACTAATATATTTTTTTTACGCCACTCTTCTAGCGGATATGGCTGAGGAAGAAGTATGATTAAAAGATCGTAAAAAATGCTGTTAAAAAAGCAAAGAAACACGCTGAATAAAAACAAGCTTATGAATTTTTCATATAAACCTGAGAGATTCATCCCAGAAATAAAAAGAGAGAGACATTCGCTGGAAAGCCAGTCTGCTAATATAATACTAAGAGCAAGCTGGGCACAATTAAATAGTGTCCTTTGCATAGGTAAACGGCGAAGCAAATGGATACATAACATCACACATACACAAGAAATAACAGCGATATGTATTCCAAACTGCCAATTCATTACATAAATGAGTGTAAGACTGAGTGTGATTCCCCCTCTCCAAATACGGATAGGAAAATACTCAGTAATCCCCATAAACATAACTAACAACAAAAGCAGTATGAGATGAGAAGGCATTTTACTTAAAAATAAAGAAATGATAACAGCAATCAAGCCAAGAAAAGAAATAGAATAAATATAAACACTAGCTACTCGTTCTCTCATAGAAATAAAATCTACCTTTTTCAAAACGCTCCCTCTCCTCCTTTAACGTGCAGTAAGACCCCCACTGATGGAAGTTTCCCTTTATCTTAAAAAATCTATTATTACCATTATCCAACAAAAAACCGGCACTGGCAAAATGAGAAGGTTCCCATTAGCCAATCACCGGCCGTGCGTTGTCCCTTAGAAGGGGTGACACAATATTAGTATAAAATGAGATTCTTCATTTGACTATCTACCAAATGTTATAATTGTAAATATATTCTATTTTAATCATATAGAACTAAAGATGTATATGAATCCATTTTATAATTGGTTCTTTACCAGTAAAAGATAATGCTTTAAATCCAATTTGTTCATATAATTCTTACTGCTAAAAGTAATTTGGGCCATAAATAAGCTTCATATCAGAATCACATAACATACTCATATTTTAAGTGCGCATAAAAAAAAATGAGGTGATTTTTTCATGAATAATCAGCCAATGTACTTTCCACATGTAAATTATAATCAACAGCCAGGTTATCAACAACCAAGTTACCAACAGCCAAGTTATCAACAGTCAGGTTATCAACAGTCAGGTTATCAACAGCCCAGTTATCAACCATTCGAGGACACAAGAGAGATCGACGATGACGTATATCGCCCCGATGATGCTGAAGATGCTCCAACATCACCACCACCGGCACAACAACCAGCAGCACCAGCAGCATTTTCTTCTCCTATACAAACGGTGCAAATACGATCAGCGATGTGTAATTGTTTAGGCAGGTGGGGATTTATTGGTTTAAGAGGACAAGGACCTTTTGGAAGGGATTTTTGGTTTTATCCAACTGAAGTTAGAAAAAACGGCGTAGTTGGATATACTTGGCAGGCAGGACGCCGTCGAAAAGTAAGTTATCGATATGCACAAATTAGAAACTTTATGTGTATCTCATAAATAACCAACTAACTATTTAAAAAGAAGAGGAACATTCTAAACTGTCAATATTTAAAATATGCAATATTGCATATTTTATAAATAGCTTACAGTGTTATAATGTGATATGAGTGAACTCTCTCATATATGCAATAAACAATATACCCTATTATTTCATAAAAAAAGCGAAGAATTATAAACATTCTTCGCTTTTTTTTGTCATTTTTTAATTCAAAAATTTAACGCTATTCAATTTCAAACATTAATATTAAGATGAACATAACTAATTCGAAAGAAGTTGATAAATATGAAAACAATATGTTTGAGAAACGGAAAAGAAGTCATTATAAGGGAGGCTTTACAAAAGGACGCTCAATCTATGATCGATTTTTATAATGTAGTCGGCGGTGAAACTGATTTTCTTTCATTCGGGAAAAATGAATTCAGTATGTCTTTACACGATTATGAAAACTTCATAGAATCTACTGGAGCAGATAATAACTCCATCATCTTACTAGCAACAATGGATGATGAAATTATAAGTATCGCCTCCATTACCTCTAGTCCAAAAGCTAGAACAAAACACGTAGGAACACTAGGAATCGTGATTGCAGAGGAGCACTGCGGATTCGGTTTAGGTAGAAAAATGATGGAAGAACTTATTGAATGGGCAAAAGAAAATGGCACAACTAAGAAAATACATCTTGTAACTCGAGAAGACAATGATAAAGCAATAGAGCTTTATCAGAAGGTCGGCTTTAAAGAAGAAGGATTATTACAACAAGATACGTATATAAATGGTGAGTATTACAATACTCTTATTATGGGTTTGATGCTTTAAATACGGATTATAAAGTGAAACTTCCATCAGTGGGAGGTGCCCGCGAATAGCGGGATAAACATGGGGAGGAGGTTAATCCAAAACCTCCTACCCATACAAAAATTATTTGGTCATTCGCTTTACGCTTTCATACTCCCTAACGACTTCATGTTCTCCCTCATCGACGTGATAATACTCTCATAATACGAATGTTCATGAGGCACAAAGTTACTTTTGCCTACGGTTTTATGGATTAAAACTTTTTCTCCAGCTTCATTCATTTCGAAGCCCTCCACTGTAATTTCATTCATTTCTCCTAACCAAAGTTCAGAAAAACTATTCAATTCAGCTTTGACAATTCCTGATACCTCTTCTATTTGCAGCTTATATTCGTCCATTGTTTTTTTATTTTCATATAAGAAAACGTGAGCCAATTCTTTATCAATAAACTCTTCTATTGTAACGCAATAATTGATAATGCCTAATGATACGAGTTCATCAAACGAGACATCAATCCCCACTTCTTCTTTCACTTCGCGTATTCCGTCATACACGGTTTCATGAGCTAATATATGGCCCGCAGCTGTAATGTCTAACAAATTCGGATAGTCCTTTTTTGTATGACTACGAATTTGAAAATGAATATAATCTACTCCATCTTCTCTACTTATGAACCAGCAATGAAATGTCTCATGCCAATGCCCCATTTTATGTACTTCTTCACGAGTCGCTACTCCTACCGGATTTCTATGTTCATCAAATACTTTCAGTAATTCACTTTCCATTATGTATTCCCCCTACTTTCTAATTTTCTTCAATCATTACTCTATACCAAGTATGGTAAATAGTAGAGAAACGAACCTACAATGCTAATGATTCCAAATAAAAATGTTCCAATCGCAAACGGATGAGCTGACAATTCCGTTGTTCGAAATTCTGTATGCTCATCTGTGCCTCCCACAAAACGACTTACCGCTCTTGCTTGATTATGAAATGAATTTCGAAAATAGAGTGTGTTCCACGTCACAATGACTAATACAAAGCTTCCTGCAAATAAGGTCGTTACAAGTTCCCAGTGAAAGAAAATTGATAACAACCACAAACTTGCTCCTTCAAAGCACATTGTCGTTATCACAAATAGAACATACAGTACCTTTTTAGAGATCCGATTCCCAAATATGTTTTGGGCATATCTTTCTACCGCCTCAAAAATTCTCCCCATAGAAAATAAAACAAAAATAAGCCCCGCACAACAAACTAACTTTACTATCTTTCCTAATAAAAAATTTTCTAAGAAAAAGGTCACTTTCCCTCCTCCACTTCTCTAAACATGATGTTTCTTTTTTTAAACCTTATATGAATATAGGAACACATTTCCATTATTTTAATAAAAATTATAATTTTCTGCAATTTCTAACAAAAAAAGAAAAAGAGCTCTTACTCCTTTTCCTTTCGCTTCTGTAATTGGCTATATTCTTCCTTTGTATTTACATTCAGAAATACATCTAGTGCTTCTTCTATTGTCACATACTGAACATTACACTGAGATAATAGCCCCTGCATGCTTCTCTTCTCTTCCTTTAATAACTGCTCTATTTTTTCTTTTACTTTATTATGATATAGCGCTAAAAGCGGTTGTTTTCGTTCTTCAACAAGTGGAACAATTGCTTCATATGTTTCATTCGCTCGTTCTGTTAATTCCAGTGCCCACTCTTTCGAAACATTTGGTGTGTCGCACGGTGCAACGATATACCAATCTGCATCTACAAATTCCATACCTGTTAATAAACCGGCAAGCGGGCCGTTTCCTTTGTATAATTCAATATCTTCTACAACGGGTACATCCAATATGTGCGAAAGTTCATTTGTAATGCGTGGATGACTAATTACAACAATGTCTGTTACAACTTCTTGCAATGCTTCTATACTATGTTCAATAAATGTTTTTCCCTGCCAAATGGCTAATGCTTTCGGCTCTCCAAAACGACTGGACTGTCCGCCGGCTAATACAATTCCTGCTATTTTCACTGGCGATGCAACTCAAATGTAATGTGCCCAAGCTCTGGTAAAATTAATTTATTCATCGCAAGGCGAACCGCACCAGTCGATCCTGGCATGGAAAAGACAACTTTCCTTCCAATTGTTCCACCAATTGCTCTGCTTAGCATCGCCGCGCTGCCGATATCTTCTAAATAACTAATCATCCGAAATAGTTCTCCAAAGCCTACAATTTCTTTATCAAGCAATGCCTCTACTGCTTCAATTGTAACATCACGTTTTGTAATTCCAGTGCCGCCATTTGTTAACACAACATCTACATCTTCTTGTTGGTAGCCTGTTAACACAGCTTGCTGAATGCTTTCTTTATCGTCTTTTACAATTTCATACGCTGTTACTTGATGATTTGCTTCTATTAATAACTCTTTTAATAACTGTCCACTTTTATCCGTTTCTTCTGTTCGTGTATCTGAAATTGTTATGATTTTACAGCGAACAGATAGTGGTGATTGTTTTTTATGTTCTGTGACACTCATTCTATTTTCCTCCCCATTGATAAGCTTGTCTAAATTTTATCATATATAATATGGCAGCAAAAAAATGTGAGACCTGTCACACTTCTTTACCGAAAAAACATTCCTTTTCTAAAATTTACCTTATAATAAAAATATAGGTTTTTAAAGGGAGGAAATTCATATGGATACAATGAGAAAATTAACGACGTTATTTATTTTGCTATTCGTCGCTTCTATTAGCGCTGGCATGGCACTAAAAGACGCTGTACCATATGCAGCAATTGGCGGCTGGGGATTTGGCACGCTCTTTTTATTATGTTCAGCCTTTTGGGCCGGAAAAATTCGTTATCGTAAAGGGGAATAACTATGTTCGGTAAAAAATCAACTACGTGTACATCATGCGGGAAGGAAATTGCAGTACATGAGCGTTCTTGGATTTACATGCAATATCCGCCAAGCGGTATGACAAACATTCAAAAATATATTGAACTCGGCGGGGAAGTGTATTGCACTTCTTGCGTTGGGAAAGTAGAAAAACAGGAAAGCAACTAAAATGTTAAAAAGGTGATTGCGTGAAAATAAGAAATATTGCTTTCATAATTACAATTGTAATCATTTGTTTTTGGAGCGGTACTTCATTTTATAAAAATCACATAGCTCATAAAGTAGAAGCGTATTTATTCTCACAAGGCGACCAGAAAGATGATTTAAAAAGTCTTGAAGTACGGTACGACTTTAAGTTCGGATATATGGTCGATGTTACGTACAAGGATGAATCACATGTTATCTATACGTATCGCTATCAAAAAATTGGAGATACAGAAAGAAAAGGAGTTCTTGCTTATAATGAAACATTACTTGATAGCAAGGTAAATCCTTACACTTATTCATACAAACATAAACATTTTGGGGAGTATTAGGACTCTCGTTTACAACGCTACGTTACCATATGATTTAAATAAAAAAAGCTTTGCGCACACGCGCAAAGCTTTTTTCTTCCTATATTATAGACCAGCTTGCTCTTTTAAAGCTTCAGCTTTGTCTGTACGTTCCCAAGTAAGATCTACATCAGTACGTCCGAAGTGGCCGTATGCTGCTGTTTGTTTGTAAATTGGGCGACGTAAGTCTAACATTTTGATGATACCAGCTGGGCGAAGATCGAAGTTGCTGCGGATTAGTTCTACTAATACTTCTTCAGATACTTTTCCAGTGCCGAATGTATCAACAGAGATAGATACTGGTTTCGCTACGCCGATTGCGTATGCAAGTTGTACTTCTGCTTTGTCAGCAAGACCTGCTGCTACGATGTTTTTCGCAACGTAACGAGCTGCGTATGCTGCAGAGCGGTCAACTTTTGTTGCATCCTTACCAGAGAATGCACCGCCGCCGTGACGAGCGTATCCACCGTAAGTATCTACGATAATTTTACGACCTGTTAAACCAGCATCCCCTTGTGGTCCACCGATAACGAAGCGGCCAGTTGGGTTAATGAAGAATTTTGTATCTTCATCGATTAATTCAGCTGGTACAACTGGTTTAATTACAAATTCTTTTAAGTTGCGATCGATTTGTTCCCAAGCGATCTCTGGATGATGTTGTGTAGAAATTACAATTGTATCAACACGAACTGGTTTACCGTTTTCATCGTACTCAACTGTTACTTGTGTTTTACCGTCTGGACGTAAGTATGGTAATGTATCATCTTTACGTACTTCCGTTAAACGACGAGCTAATTTATGAGCAAGAGAAATTGGAAGCGGCATTAATTCTTTTGTTTCATTACATGCGAAACCAAACATTAAACCTTGGTCGCCTGCACCGATTGCTTCGATCTCTTCGTCAGTCATTTGACCTTCGCGTGCTTCTAACGCTTGGTCAACACCCATTGCGATGTCAGCAGACTGCTCATCGATAGATGTTAAAACTGCACAAGTTTCTGAATCGAAACCATATTTTGCACGAGTATAACCAATTCCTTTAATTGTTTCACGAACGATTTTGGGAATATCTACATAAGTAGAAGTCGTAATTTCCCCCGCTACCAATACTAAACCAGTTGTTACTGTTGTTTCACAAGCTACACGTGCGTTTGCATCTTTTGCTAAGATTGCATCTAAAATTGAATCAGAAATTTGGTCACTAATTTTATCTGGATGTCCTTCAGTTACAGACTCAGATGTGAACAGATGACGTTTTTTTGTCATGTGGTAAACCTCCCTACAGTAAATGTATATATTGTACGGAACTCATCCTTAATTTGCCACAAACTGCGACATTCATGTATTCTCCCACAAGTGCAAAAGAAAAACCTTTCCTATAATAGAGGAAAGGTTGTATTCGCTACTTGCATACTGCTTTTTGCCCTTTTCGCTCTTATCGTTCGAGATATTACACCTCGCACAGGTTTAAGCACCTATTCACTTGCGCTTATCATACATACAAGTGAGGTTGCCGGGCTTCATCGGGCCTGTCCCTCCGCCAGCTCGGGATAAGAGAGTATCCGTCCTCAACTATACTAAAGAAATGCTTTTCATTTGTCAATCCATATACACATATTCCTATAAGTTTTTCAGGGCAGAAATATATGGAAAAAAGTAATATAATAACACAAACAAAAACAAATAAATAGTATACATTATTTATATAATTGTGTTATACTCTTCATAGGGATTATGAGAGATATTTATAAATTAAATAAAGGATGGTATATAAATATGAGTACTGTGAATGTCCAAATTGGATTACATGAACTTTTAAACGGAAGCAATGCACAGGTTCAATTGAGCGTTCCACAATTAACGGAAAAAGTATTAATGAGAAAAGAAGGACAATTAACTTCTACTGGCGCTGTTTCTGTTTCAACAGGAAAATATACAGGACGTTCTCCGAAAGATAAATTTATTGTAGACGAAGCATCTGTTACGGATAAAATCGCTTGGGGTTCTGTAAACCAACCGATTTCTGAAGAGCATTTTAATAAATTATATACAAAAGTATTGGAATACTTAAAAGAAAAAGAAGAGCTATTCGTATTCAAAGGATTTGCAGGAGCAGACCGCAACTACCGTCTTCCTCTTCAAGTTATTAATGAATATGCATGGCATAACTTATTTGCACATCAATTATTCATCCGTCCGACTGAGGAAGAATTAAAAAATCATGATGCACAATTCACAATTGTATCTGCACCAAACTTTAAAGCAGATCCAGAAGTCGACGGCACAAACTCAGAAACATTTATTATTGTTTCATTTGAAAAGCGTATCGTGTTAATCGGAGGTACAGAATACGCTGGTGAAATGAAAAAATCAATCTTCTCTATCATGAACTACTTACTTCCAGAGCAAGATATTTTTTCTATGCACTGCTCTGCAAACGTAGGTGAAGAAGGCGATGTTGCTTTATTCTTCGGTTTATCTGGAACAGGTAAAACAACATTATCTGCTGATCCGAACCGCAAATTAATCGGTGATGACGAGCATGGTTGGTCTGATAACGGCGTATTCAATATTGAAGGCGGTTGCTATGCAAAATGTGTGAACTTATCTCGCGAGAAAGAACCACAAATCTTTGACGCGATTAAATTCGGCTCTGTTTTGGAAAACGTGGTGCTTGATGATCATACACGCATTGCAAATTATGATGACACTGCCTTAACAGAAAATACACGTGCAGCTTATCCAATTGATGCAATTGATAACATCGTATTACCTAGCGTTGCAGGTCATCCAAATACAATCATTTTCTTAACTGCTGATGCATTTGGCGTATTGCCTCCAATCAGCAAATTAACGAAAGAGCAAGCTATGTACCATTTCTTAAGCGGTTTTACTAGTAAACTAGCAGGAACTGAGCGTGGTATTACTTCACCGCAAGTAACATTCTCAACATGCTTCGGTTCTCCATTCTTACCGCTTGATGCATCTCGCTATGCAGAAATGCTTGGAGAAAAAATCGAGAAGCACGATGCTAAAGTATTCTTAGTGAACACTGGCTGGACTGGCGGCGAATACGGCGTTGGAAAACGTATGAATTTAGGCCATACACGCGCAATGGTGCAAGCTGCATTAAACGGCGAATTAGATAGCGCTGAAACAGTGAAACATGATATCTTTGGTCTTGAAGTACCGCTTCATGTTCCTGGTGTACCTGATGAAGTATTAATGCCAGAACAAACATGGGCTGATAAAGAAGCTTACAAAGCAAAAGCAACTGAGCTTGCGAATAAGTTCAAAGAAAACTTCAAGCAATTTGATAACGTTTCTGAAACAATTGTAAAACTTGGCGGTCCAATCGCTTAAACCCGACTTTACTTTGAAATATCCTAAATCATGTGAATAAGCATGTTGTTATTGCAGGAAAACAAGTACTCACCGACAAAGCCCACGTTTTCTTGCAGTAACACATACTTACATATAAAAAGAGGCTTACGAGTAATCTCGCAAGCCTCTTTCCTATTTATTAGCATCTTTTATACTGTAATATGCTAAATTTATAACAATTAGTGTATATCCACCCATAATTCCAACAGCAAATGCCCACATCACCATATGATGTTCAATTTCGTACATAATAGTTGCGCCAAGTATTGCTGCTACAAAATTTCTATCTATATAAATCTTCATCCAATGTGTAGTTATCCATCTCCAAAGAATTTCCCTTGTACACACAGTAATTATATTAGTAAAACATTTTCAAGAAATAACATTTTACACGGTTTCTTTTTCTAGCAGCCCAACTAATTGTGTCGCTTTCGCAAACATTTTTGACAAATTCTAAAAAATAAGCTATCAATCTTACAAAATATGGATACTATATAGTAAGTATACAATAAAGGAGGGACTTCCATTGCTCTTCTTTTTAATCGCTCTTATTCATTTTGTTATTCCAGCTCTCGTTGGCTTAACATTATATTGGTATACATCTAAGCATAGTGTTTTCTATGCTGTTCTCAGCGTTCTTCTCACCGGTCTGATTCTCGTCACTTATTTCCGCTTCCCTTTTCTCAACTGGATTCCATTTATTACAGCTATTTTGTATCTTATTTTCTTACCGAAAATAAAAAAATAAGAAAGCAGATTCGCTCTGCTTTCTTATTTTGATATATTTTCTTTTATAAGTAATGCTTGATTAGCTTTTTTAGATTTTACAAACCATAAACCAACAAAAATAACAAGCCCGCCTATCATTTGTTGTAAAGATAACTGTTCTCGTGCCCATATTGCTGCAAATAAAACTGCTACAAACGGTGTAACGTACATATACACCATCGTATGGGATGCACCAATTTTTTGGATCCCAACGTACCACATGACAAGTCCGAACACTGTAACAAGAAAAATAGAATACAATAACGAAAACCATGTACTACTATGCTGAATGACAAAAGGCAGCTGAACAATTTGCCAACCACTTAATAATACAAGTGGCACTGCACCAATTGCTGCTGACCAAGCCGTTACGCGCAGGGCTGAATATTTCTTCATAAGCGGCCCTGCTAAAACAGGATACAATCCCCAGCAAATCGAAGTAATGAGTCCAATTGCATTACCATAAAAAGATTGTACAAGTGAATGCCCCGCAAGTAATACGAGTGCAGCTCCGATACACGCAATGACCGATCCAATAAGTTTACGTGATGAAAACTGTTCTTCTTTCAAGAATACGGCAAACATTGTTGTAAAAATGGGAGAAATCGAAATTAATAACGACGCATTTGTTGCAGACGTATGTTGAATTGTCTCCATAAACAACGTCTGATATAACGTAATCCCCACCATACTAACAAAAATAAGCCTCACAATATCTTTCCATGCAATATAAAGTGATTTTTCTATGTAAAACGTCAACAATAATAAAAGTGGTGCAGCAGTAACCATGCGCATTGCTGTAAATTGGATTGCTGTTAATTCCACAATACCGTACTTTCCGATTGTATAATTAATTCCCCATATAATCACGACACAGAAAAGCAGTAATTCAATTCCCCATCTTTTCATATCTTTCCCCCACTATATCCGATACTTTACTTCATTAAGTTTCGAGACATATACTGTAACTCCTTCTTTCCTTTAAACATCCTACTTATCCTTTCTATATGCATCAGGTTTTGCATACATAATAGAGGAAGAATATGTATGAACACAGAAAAAATACTAGGACAGATGAAATAACAATCCTCAAGGTATGCATAAGGTTTTATCATACGAAAGGAGGAATATATATGAGTATGGATAAACGACTAGAACATGTAGAGCAACAACTCGAAAAGATAGAAAATCTACTATCCCAGCGACAACACAGGAAGCGAAAAACCATCATCACAGTCATACTTATTATAATTATACTCTTTTTATTTCTCGTTGTTCTTGGAGGCCTTGCTTTCTTCCTCTTTGCAAACGGTGATTCTTCAATCAAAACCGAAACAATTATTCAAGAAGAAGAAATCCCTTAATACGTGCTTATATCATTAGATAGAAACTTTCACCGCTGAGTCTCCTACAGACTATTTTCCTCCAGCCATCTTCTTTGTTCTCTCTGAACTTTATCGTATACAAATAGTGAAATAAAAAAGAAGAAAGCAAATATAATCTGCTTTCTTCTTTTTTATTCCATCAATTACACTCGAACATGCAATTTCATGTTCGGATTATAATATTGACTCGGGCTTTTTAATTGAAAGTTTCCTCCTGATTCCTGAAAATCAACAATCAAGTTATCATCCATAAAAACAAGCTTCGTTCGATCTGCAATAAACTGAAATTTGTTTGATGAGATCTCTACGTCGCGCTCATCTTTTTCAGATACAGCAACTAAGTCAATAATTCCACTCATCACACAGCCGCATCCTTCTGTATCATAAAATAATTTTATATATTTTGCCTCACTTGGAATCATCTCTTTGATTTTCTCATATGCCGTGTCTGTCACTGTAACATTCATTCTTTTTTTCCTCCTACATATATAACGATTATCCTATTGTAGCATTCTTTTTTATAAATCAGTTCGATTTATATATACAGAAAATTCATTCAAATATATAATAAAATTTATATATTTTTCCAAAGGGGGATTGCATCATGCCAGCACTCCAAGACATACAACATCAATTAGATACTTTATTTACAGTGCACAAATATGGAATAGATCCTGGATTTAGCCGCTTTATTCCAGCTGCTTATGATCCAATCTCTTTTCCGTGGCAAGATTTCTTCGAGGATGATTTTGTGACATATTTTAACGGACTCATGTTAAAAGGAGAAGATACTGTTCATAACGTATTTCTAGCTGTCTTTCCAACAGATGAAGTGCTAGATAGGTTTCTTTCTGAAGGAACAGCTGGTGACTTATTATTTATGCATCATCCGCTTGTCATGGAATGCGGCGATCCACAAGGCTTACCAGGGCGCGGATTCATTCCTATTCCAGAACATTATTTACGGGCTATAAAAGAAAAAGGACTGTCCGTGTACACATGCCACGCGCCAATGGACCGTCATCAAACTTACGGTACAAGTATCGCCATCGCCAAAGCACTGCATGCATCAGTAATTGAAAGCTTCGCTGAAGGTGATGGATTGATTTGTGGAATCGCTCCAACACATACAAATGAACTAATTGAAAAAGCAAAAAAAATTTTTGACATCCCGTATGTAGACTTTGAAGGACAAACACATTCTCATATTTCGAGAATCGCAATCATCGCTGGCTGCGGCGATAAAGTAAGTATGATGCAAGAAGCAGAGGAAAAAGGTGCACAAGCTTATATTACTGGAGAGGTGCATTGTTATATCGATAACGAATATGGCAAAAAGAAATATGCCATCATGAAAGAGTACATCCCTCATACAAATATGTCGCTAATTGGGGTCTCTCATTCTGCATCTGAGTTTTTAGTGAAAAAAACGTTAATGTATGATTGGTTTTCGCAAAACTTTCATGTAAATGTTGTGTTATTGCCACAGGAGAAATGGTGGTGTTAATACAGTAAGCGCTATTCTTTCTATAAAAAAGAATAGCGCTTTTTTCATTTTAAGAGGATACAGTATAGTAACAGTTAGATTACTTCTTTTAAAAAAAGTTTGGGTGCAGTCCCCTTATTCTTCACCTCAAAATCCGCTAATTTTCCGCTCGCTACACTTGTTCCATCACAACTTGTAGAAAACAAGATAGGTACATCGCATATTGTATTTTGTATTACATCTTTGAACACATCTGCCGCAACCGCTACAAACGTATTGCACAGATTCGAAATGTCATCATTGAAAAACTGAATAACTGCGGGCTTAAAAACAGGATACACTACATTCGGTCCTCCAGGTAATTGTGATTTCACAACCACATCCTCAAAAAAAGGATTTCCTTCTAATGCCACTTGAAAATAATGTGCAATTTCAAACTCATCTAACGGACATGGAAATGGAGAAGCAATTTGTCCTTCTCTATTTGAAACAACAACATTTACATGAATATTCCCGAAGCTTATCGTAGGATTGAGAAGTGTTGCAATTGCTCTTGCCTTCTCATTTCCTGTTACTGTTACAAGAATAATATAATGATCATCATCTGAAATAAGTGGTCCAACTGTTACTTCTGGATCTGCTCCAATTGAAAACTTAATTTCATTAAAATATGTGATCCAAGGCGGGGAAAGTTCCACATTTTTCTTGTTGTAAATATCACTCAACTAAACGAACCTCCTATCCTTTCTATATAATATTATATAGAAAGGATAGGAGCAGGCTTGTATACTTGCCCTTCTCTATATCATAAAAATTATTTGGTACTATATTATTTAATTCTCCTTCAGCAGTCTTATTTCTTTTCCGATGTAACAGGAAGAGTAAACCAAAATTCACTTCCTTGTTTACCGTCTGAACGATCTTGCACCCCGACTTCTCCTTTATGCATTTCAACTAATGATTTCGCAATAGCTAATCCAAGCCCTGATCCTCCAGATTGCGAACTTCTGGGCTGATCCGTTCTATAGAAACGTTCAAATATGCGTAATTGATCATTGTATGCGATACCTTCCCCTTCATCACGCACAATAAATTGAACATGTCGCTTCTGTTTATTTTCCTCCATAATCAAATTAATTGTAGAAGATGCAGGGGAATACCGAATTGCATTATGTAACAAATTACTAATAACCCGTACTATTTTACACGGCATAATCCAAAGCCGAGGCAATGTATCAGACACCTGTACTTCTAAATGCATATGTTTTTCCTCTAGTAAGATAGAATGTGAATCTAGTACTTCTAATAACACTCTGTCCACATGTGTTAAACTTGGATGAAACTCTTCTTGCCCATGCTCTAACTTTGAAAGATCAAATAAGTTATTAATTAAACCATTTAATCTTTGTATTTCCTTTACTTCATTTCATAATGTTCTATCCTCCACCTATCTTCTTTGCTTCTCTCTCAATCTTAAAGTGGTGTCTTACTGCTCATTAATGAGGGATCAAATTCCACTCTTTATTACTTTTCATTTTATACTCTTCAAGCGTTTTATCTCCTATTTAGTTATCCTTGTTTTTCGCTTTGTATTCTCCAGGTGTATTTAGTTTATACCTATACATTTAGAAATATTTTTAACATATCTCATCTGATTCTCTGTATAAAAAACTTTCCCCCTGCGATGTTTATGGAAAATAAAATTACTATTTATAAGATAATAATTTTATGGATTATTTATCATTGATATGACCATATTTATATGCAATTTTACATTTCCCAAATAAAGTAAATTAATATACAAGGTACTATTAAATTATATTAGAAACATTTTTTAACGAGCGATTCATATAGATCGATGAAAACCTTTGCATTTTAGGCTTAATTATTAGATTATAACTATTTCACTTAGTGAAGTGATTCATAGCATTTAATTTTCTGGATATAATGTTTTTTCTAATACGAATATGGAACATATGAATTTTAAAATATAGATGATGGCATTTTATTGTTTACTTATCAAAAACATAATGTTTAAAATGAGGGCGTAAGGTCCTTACATTCTATGAAAATAGATAATAACGAGAGTTTCTTGATTTAACACCCTATCCGAAAGAATTCTCCTACCTCAATTATACAAGGAAAAAACAAAGCGATAGGCCGTTCAAGATGTATGAATAAAATTGTAAAAAGACAATAGTGAAGAGGTGTACTGAATGAAAAATAAAATACTTACAGGATTTTTAATAACATCCATTGTTACTGGAGCGAATATTCCTATCAATACTCTCGCAACGCCAATCGTTCAGGCAGAAACGCAACAGGAGAACACGGATATTTCCCCATCATTACGAAAATTAGGCGCACAATCTAAATTAATCCAAACATATATAGATAAAGCTTTAATGAGTCCTAATGTACAACTAGCAGAAGTTCCATCTTTAAACACGAACCAATCCCTAATCAAACAAGATATGAATGAATGGTCATCAGAACTTTATCCAAAATTAATTCTATTAAATTCAAAAAGTAAAGGATTTGTAACTCAATTTAATAGCTATTACCCAACATTAAAACAGTTTGTAGACAATAAAGAAGATAAAGAAGGGTTCTTGGATAGACTTGAAGTTCTTCAAGATAAAGCTACGACAAACCAAGAAAACGTACAACGTCAGATCAATGAATTAACAGATCTTAAATTACAGCTTGATAAACAGCTTAAAGATCTCGATACTGATGTGACAAAAGCACAGGGTGTACTAAGTTCAGATGGAACAGGGAAAATAGACCAGCTAAAAAATGAATTACAAAATACCCAAAAATCTATTCAAGATGATTTACAACAAATCGCATTGTTACCAGGAGCTTTAAATGAACAAGGATTTAAGATATTCCAAGAAATCTATAGTCTTTCAAAAGATATCATTGAACCGGCTGCTCAAACAGCAGTGGCAGCATATAACAAAGGAAAAGAAATTAACAACTCTATTTTAGAAGCAGAGAAAAAAGTAGAGCAAGAATTGAAAGAAAAAGGTAAATCTGCTTTAGAGATTGAAGCTGCAAAAAAAGAAGCTCGTGAAGCAATTGAGAAAAGCAAACAAGCTGAAATAGCTGCAGCTGCAATTACAAAGACAAAAGAGTATGACCTTACGAAAGTTATTGACCCTGAAAAAATCAAAAAAACATATGGTACCTTCGCTGAAGTAAATCGACTAACAGCAGAGCAACGAGCGCATTTAGATGATTTAGAGAAACAAAATCAAAAATTTTATGATTTAACAAAGAACCTAACAGTAGCAGATTTACAAAAATCAATGCTTCTTATTATGCAAAATGATTTACATACATTTGCAAATCAAGTAGATGTAGAACTTGACCTACTAAAACGCTATAAAGGAGATTTGGATCTAATCAACAATAGTATTACAAAATTATCTACTAATGTTGATACAACTGATCAGCAGTCTCAAAAAGATACATTAAGACAATTAAAAAATATAACAAGTTACCTTGAAGAACAAGTTAATAAGTTTTAATATTGTGAATTTAATAAAAATAATATAAAGATTATAAGAATCTATCAAAAAACTGAGAAGGAGAATAGTTATGAAAAAACTTCCATTTAAAGTGTTAGCTGTAGCCACTCTAGCAACATTTATAACTGCTACTAACGGTAACACTATTCATGTACTTGCACAGGAACAAACCGCTCAAGAACAAAAAGTAGAGAGTTATGCATTAGGGCCTGAAGGACTGAAGACAGCATTGGCTCAAACAGGATCTCATATTCTTGTAATGGATTTGTACGCAAAAACAATGATTAAACAACCGAATGTAAATTTATCCAATATCGATTTAGGTCCAGAAGGAGCAGAATTAGTTAAAAATATTCACCTTAATCAGGAACTGGCGCGAATCAATGCGAATTATTGGTTAGATACAGCGAAGCCGAAGATTCAAAAAACAGCACGTAATATTGTAAATTACGATGAACAATTTAAAAATTATTACGATATATTGGAAGCTGCTGTACAAAAGAAAGATAAAGCAGAGTTAAAAGAGGGCCTAAGTGATTTAATTACTACAATTAATACAAATTCAAAAGAAGTTACAGAAGTAATTAAGATGTTACAAGACTTCAAAGCAAAACTGTATGACAATTCTACAGGGTTTAAAAATAATGTTGGCGGCCCAGATGGACAAGGTGGATTAACGGCACTATTAGCCGGAAATAATGCCCTGATTCCACAACTTCAAGCTGAAATTGAGAAGCTACGTTCTACTCAGACACAGCATTTTAACGATGTATTAGCATGGTCAATTGGTGGTGGATTGACAGCAGCCCTTTTAGTTATTGGAACCATTGCAGGAGCGGTAGTAATTGTTGTGACTGGCGGTGCAGCAACACCAGCTGTTGTTGGTGGCCTTACAGCTCTCGGTGCAGCTGGTATCGGTTTAGGAACAGCATCTGGTGTCATGGCGTCTAAGCATATGGACTCCTATAACGAAATTTCTAAAAAAATCGGAGAATTAGGTACGAAAGCCGATCTTGCTAGCCAAGCAGTTATTTCGCTTACTAACGCGAAAGCAACTTTGACAGATCTGTACCAAACAGTGGATCAAGCGATAATCTCTCTAACAAATATCCAAAAACAATGGAATACAATGGGGGCCAATTATACAGATTTACATGACAATATCGACTCTATGCAAGAACATAAATTCTCTTTAATACTTGATGATTTAAAAGCTGCTAAACAAAGTTGGAGTGATATTCATAAAGATGCAGAATTCATTTCGAAAGACATCGCTTTTACACAAGAAGCAAAGAACTGAAAATCAAAATATATCATAGGAGGAATGTGAAATGCTAAATAAAATCCCTTACAAACTACTCGCTGTATCGACGTTTTTAACTTTGACAACAACTTCTGTAGTCTCACCAGTAGCAACTTTTGCAAGTGAAATTGAACAAACTAACACTGGAGATTCTCTTTCAGCAAATGACGCAAAGATGAAAGAAACCTTGCAAAAGGCTGGGTTATTTGCAAAATCTATGAATGTCTATTCTTATATGTTAATTAAAAATCCAGATGTGAATTTTGAAGGAATTAATATTAATGGTTATCCAGATTTACCTGGTAAAATTATACAAGATCAAAAGAATGCTAGAGCACATGCTGTTACATGGGATACGCAAGTAAAAAAACAGCTGTTAGATACATTGACAGGCATTGTCGAATACGATACAACGTTTGACAACTATTATGACACATTAGTACAGGCCATTAATGATGGGGATGGAGATACTTTAAAAGAAGGAATTACAGATTTACGAGCTGAAATTCAACAAAACCAAAAGACTGCACAAAATTTAATAGCAGAATTAACTAAGTTAAGAGACGCTATTGGACAAGATGTTAGGGCATTTGGAAGCAATAAAGATCAGTTGCAGTCGATTTTAAAAAACCAAGGTGCTGATGTTGAGGCCGATCAAAAGCGTCTAGATGAAGTTTTAGGATCAGTAAACTATTATAAACAATTAGAATCTGATGGATTTAATGTAATGAAGGGTGCCATTTTGGGCCTACCGATAATTGGTGGTGTCATAGTAGGTATAGCAAGAGATAATTTAAGCAAGTATGAACCGCTATTAGCACAATTACGTCAGACTGTAGATTATAAACTAACATTAAACCGTGTAGTTGGAGTTGCCTATAACAATATTGATCAGATGCATAAGGCGCTTGATGATGCTATTAATGCTCTTACTTATATGTCCACGCAATGGCATGATTTAGATTCTCAATATTCAGGAGTACTCGGACATATTGATACTGCAGCTCAAAAAGCCGATCAAAATAAATTTAAATTCTTAAAACCTAACTTGAATGCAGCTAAAGACAGTTGGAAAACATTACACATAGATGCGGTCACATTAAAAGAAGGAATCAAAGAATTAAAAGTGGAACCTATTACTCCGCAAAAATAGGAAAATATCACCTCTGTTGCATGCCCAAAACATAGAGAATCTATGATTACATTGTTAAATAGCCATACAAATAATCAATAATTCCTTATATACCGAAAAGGCGAAGTCCAATTAAAGACTTCGCCTTTCACTATAAATTCTCTTTAATACTTGATCATTTAAAGGCTGCTAAACAAAGTTGAGATGATATTCATAAAGATACAGAACTAATTTCGCTTTTAAAGAAGAATAGAGCCTACAATCAAAACCTACATAGGAGGAATATGAAATGATAAAAAAAATCCCTTACAAACTACTCGCTGTATCAACGTTTTTAACGATTACAACAGCTAATATAGTTACACCAGTAACAGCTTTTGCAAGTGAAATTGAACAAACTAACAATGGAGATATGTCTCTTTCAGCAAATAAAGAACAGATGGGAAAAGCTTTGCAAGATGCTGCGGTATTTGCAAAATCTATGAATGACTATTCTTACTTGTTAATTAATAATCCAGATGTGAATTTTCAAGGAATTACTATTAATGGATATGCAGACTTACCTGGTAAAATTGTACAAGATCAAAAAAATGCTAGAGCACATGCTGTTACATGGGATACGCAAGTAAAAGGACAGCTTTTAAATACATTAACAGACATTATTAAATATGATACAAAATTTAACAATTATTATGACATATTAAAAGAGGCGATTAATACCGGGAATGGAGATACTTTAAAAAAAGGAATTACAGATTTACGAAGTGAAATCCAACAAAACCAAGAATATGCACAAAAATTAATACAAGAATTAACTAAGTTAAAAGACGATATTGGACAAGATGTTCGAGCATTTGGAAGCGATAAAGATCTCTTACAGTCGATTTTAAAAAGCCAAGGTGCTGATGTTGAAGCCGATCAAAAACGTCTAAATGAAGTTTTAGGGGACATAAACTATCAGAGAGACATAGAATCTAAAGGATGGATAATGGTAAAAACCGGCTTTATTCCCGTAATGATTTCTGGTGGTATAATGATAGGTGATGCAAGAGGCAAGTTAGGCTGGTTAGAGCCAGAATTTGCAAAATTACGTCAGACTATAGATTATAAAATAACATTAAATCGTGTAGTTGGAGTTGCGTTTAATAATATTAGTGAGATGCATAGTGTGATTGATAAAGCCATTAGTTCTCTTACATATATGTCCGCGCAATGGCATGATTTAGATTCTCAATGTTCAGGAGTACTCGGACATATTGAGAAGGCATCTGAAAAAGCTGATCAAAATAAATTTAAATTCTTACAACCTACCTTGGATTCAGCTAAAGACAGTTGGAAAACATTAAGCTCAGATGCGGATACATTACAAAAAGGGATCAAAGAATTAAAAGTAGGACCTCCACAAAAATAAGGAAATATCGGTTCTTTTTTAGAACTTTTGAACAAACATGACAAACTTAAGTTTCTACCATGTTAAAGCATTTTGTGATTTGTGATACATGAAA
Organism: Bacillus yunxiaonensis; assembly: GCF_037104695.1. Classification (NCBI taxonomy): domain Bacteria; kingdom Bacillati; phylum Bacillota; class Bacilli; order Caryophanales; family Bacillaceae; genus Bacillus; species Bacillus yunxiaonensis. Next base: position 63,698 of record NZ_JBAWSV010000010.1, read on the forward strand.
AAAGCGGAGTCTGATGAAGACTTCGCTTTTTATATAGAATATAAAGCTCCTATCAGGAACAGGAAAAACTTTCGATCTAGCAATTGTATATAATGCAACTTTGCAGCAGAACCTTAAAGGAGATCTTATTTTACAAAATTCACAAAGCGATCATTCTGTAAAATCGGTACTACTTGCAGCACATCTACAGCTGTACTATATATTACATCTTCCGCAAATCCACGTTCACGTAACTCTCGGCCGCTCCCGCAATCCCAAATAAACTTATTAAGATTGGACTTTGCATATTGAAAAGCACCCATACATAACTGCGCTTCAACTGACTTACTTCCCTGTAAATTTTCTATGATTGCACCTGCTCCTAAATAATCTTCTATTGCTGGTCTCAAGCCATTTTCATCTTCCTTTGGATCTTCCCAATGTTCACCGCAAGGGATCACCGTAATATTTGCACCAGTTTGTTTTTGGATGAGATTCGCAGCTTCCGCAACAGCTGAGGCGTTCAGTAAACATCCAATGAAAAGAGCAGAAACTTTCGAAGCAATCCACACGCAAGACGCACCGTTTAATGAACATAAAACAAACCTCTTCCCTTGATCAGCATCGCTAAATGTTACCGGAGATAAAGAATGCTTGCCCATTTTCGCAGCTTCTGCCCTGCTTAACATAAGCTCCGCACCTAATTGATGCGCATATGCTTTAACTTTTTCATTCACTGGCGGCGGATATGGAAAGATCTCAGCCCTTACATGCAGGGCCGTGACTACTGTTGAAGAAAAACTAAGAACATCTACAATAATCGTAATATCTCCTCGCTTTGCTGCCTCCCTTGCTCCGCGCCGTCCCCACTCTATGCGGCATTGAAATGAAGATTGATCAAAGACTGACATGCATCATCCTCCTTATTTATTATTATTTTCATTCTCATATTAGCTGTACGCTGCAAAAAGAAATAGACTATTTTTCAGAATTTTGATAACATATTGAATGAGGTCTGTATAAAAAAGCGATGTAATAGCTTACACATTCAGTAAGCTATTACATCGCTTTTTTATCTCCTTACACAAAACTTAAAAAGTCCACATCTGTATATGGAACCCCCTGCTCAATCCGATACCGCAAATCTTTTAATGTATAAGCTTGCCATTTTTCTAACTTGTCAAAATCCCATACTTCATGAAACAACGTAAATAAAAAGACTTCACGCAGTTTAAGAAAAAGTGGAATTTGCTTTAGTATTTCTTTATTCATACAATGTTCTTTACTGTACCCTTCTAAGAAATACTTCATAAATTCTTGTGGAAAGGATACATGTTCCGGTCTTACTGATAATCCTTGCCACACCGCATGATAAAATGATACAGCAATGTCCTGTGCAAACCAGCAAAACGAGCAATCGTCAAAATCAAAAATCGTTAATGTATTGTCTTGAACGAAAAAGTTTCCTTGATGAAAGTCATTGTGGATCAATCCATATGTACCACTTTCATTGGAAAGCGCCTGAATTTCCGTAATCATTTTTTCATAGCTTATGACTAATGGTTTACTTATTGATAATAAAAAATTCATAGCTTTTACATCAGGCTTCCAAATCGGCCTCTCATACTTTTTATAATCACTATCATTCTTTTTAGCAATTGCATGCATCTTACCAATCGTTTGCCCCCAATTTTGAAACAGCTTCTCATTCCATTCTTGCTCATTCGCAACATTCACAAACTGACCAGATGCTTTTAGAAATGAAGTAATAAAAAATGACTCCCCCCCTACATCCACTTGTTCTATATCATTCCTAAAGCAAGAAGCAACTGGCAAGGAAACGTTCACACCATCTGCATCTAAACTGCGTATAAAGTCCATTTCACTTTGTATTTGCTTGATCGTTCTACGAGAACTAGGCGTAATGCGTAAAATACGCCTTTCTCCTTCATATGCATACTCATATACTTCATTTTGAAACCCGCTAGCGAGTTTCATGCAGCTTTCTTCTTTTCCTCCAAAATACTTCACTGCTTGTCTAATTTTATTATTCATTTTCATATACGCCTCCCACTATACATATATTTGCTTTCTCCTGTTCGTTTCCTTCATCACTTCCGTGAATAACTCCTCCTTATCCACCTTCCGGTCTGATTGAAGAAGGGGCTTCCTGTTTCATTTGAGTAAATTCCTTTTTCATTCCTTTGGCTTACGCCACCCAAAATTCCTCCCCTCCCTACTCATTGGGCTTCACCCTTCTCATTCCTTGAGGAAGGGGAATTCTTTTGGAAGCACGTTAAAAATCATTCACACATGGGCATTTACCCACATACATTACAGTAGATGTATTTTTAGGGGGTGTCATAAATTGCGAAAAGTTCTAGCGTGTTTTTTAATTGTCTTCCTTACTGCCTTTATCTTTGTTGCATGTAATAAAAAAGAAGAAAGTACAAAAGTAGAGAAAGTACGCGTTGGTGAGGTGACACATTCATTATTTTATGCTCCGTTATATGTCGCTATGGAAAAAGGATTTTTTAAAGATGAAGGATTAGATATTGATTTGCAAACAACAGCTGGCGGCGATAAAACGATGACAGCTTTATTATCAAATGGCATCGACATTGCCCTTGTCGGTTCAGAAACATCTATTTATGTTTACGCTCAAGGTGCAAAAGACCCTGTCATTAACTTTGCGCAATTAACACAGACAGACGGAACATTCCTCGTTTCTCGTAAAAAATTGGATTCCTTTAATTGGAGTGATCTGAAAGGCACAACTTTCCTCGGTCAACGTAAAGGCGGTATGCCGCAAATGGTTGGCGAATACGTACTGAAAAAGCACGGAATTGATCCGCACAAAGATACGAATTTAATTCAAAATATCGAGTTTGCAAATATCGCAAATGCCTTTGCTTCTGGTACAGGTGATTTCGTACAGCTCTTCGAACCAACTGCTAGTATTTTCGAGAAAGAAGGAAAAGGCTACATTGTCGCTTCCTTTGGCGTTGAATCTGGAACGGTTCCGTATACAACCTTTATGGCAAAAGAAAGCTTTTTGAAGAAAGACAAAGCAACTGCAGAAAAATTCACACGCGCTATTTATAAAGCGCAGCAATGGGTGGATACACATAGCTCAGAAGAAATTGCAAAAGCTGTTGAACCGCGCTTTAAAGATACATCAAAAGATATTATGGTGAAAGTTATTGATCGTTACAAACAACAACATTCGTACGCAACGAATCCATTGTTAGATGAAGCAGAATGGAAACAACTGCAAAGTATTATGAAAGAAGCTGGCGAATTACCGAAAGAAGTAGCACATAAAGAATTAGTGAACACATCCATTGCAGAAAGTGTTATTAAGAAATAGAGGACCGTGCAATGAAATTGCTACAGCTTTCTAACGTATCTCATTGCTTCTTTTCAAAAGAAAACGCCAGCCTCGTCTTATCAAATATTTCCTTAACAATTGAGGAGGGAGAATTTATCTCCTTCCTTGGCCCTAGCGGCTGCGGAAAAACAACACTGCTTTCTGTTATCTCAGGCTTACTGCAGCCAATTGAAGGAACTGTCTTTCTCGATGGAGAATGTGTGACAAAACCAACATCCTCCATCGGTTATATGCTTCAGCAAGATTATTTATTTCCGTGGAAAACGATTGAAGAGAACATCTCCGTCGGCTTACGCATTACAAAAGCATACACATCAGAAACGAAGCAACACGCCTTGCAGCTATTAGAGCAAGTCGGTCTGCAGGGGGTTGAGAAACAATACCCGCATGAATTATCAGGAGGGATGCGCCAACGAGCTGCTCTCGTTCGAACACTTGCAACAGATCCGAAAATATTATTACTAGACGAACCATTCTCTGCACTCGATTACCAAACAAAATTAAAATTAGAAGAACTCGTTTTTTCCATTTTAAAAGAATATAAGAAAACATCACTTCTCGTGACACACGACATCGAAGAGGCGATTGCGATGAGCGATCGCATTTACTTACTGCAAGCCAAACCAGGTCGCATCGCCAAAGTCTTTTCTGTTCCAGAAAACATTCGCACCCTCTCACCATTTGAAGCACGCCAACATCCTGATTTCCCTTCATTCTTCCAGTTAATATGGAAGGAGCTGGAACAACTTGGATAATATAAAAGAAATTCATCAAGACTTTCGAAAACAAGAAATAAAGTGGACACTTGCTGTACGAACGTTGCAGCTATTCATCCTCATTCTCTTTTTCGCCTTATGGGAAGTCGCTAGCCGAAATCAGTGGATTGATCCATTACTATTCAGCTCGCCTTCTAGCATTTTTCACTTACTCATCACAAAGTGGCAGGACAATTCCCTTTGGCCGCACATATATACAACGCTCTTTGAAACGTGCCTTGGCTTTATACTCGGAACACTTCTTGGTACTTTCATCGCAACCTTCTTATGGTGGAGCCCTTTCATTGCCCGTGTACTCGATCCATATCTTGTCGTCTTAAACGCAATGCCAAAGGTCGCGCTCGGTCCGATTATTATCGTCATCTTCGGTCCGAATATTTCATCTGCGGTAGCGATGGGTGTCATTATTTCTATCATCGTTACCATCCTCGTCATTTATAGTGCCTTTCAAGAAGTAGACGCCAATTATTTGAAAGTCATGCAAACCTTTGGCGCAAACAAATGGCAATGTTATAAACAAGTCATCTTGCCTGCATCATTTCCAGCGATTATTTCCACATTAAAAGTAAACGTCGGTCTCTCCTGGGTTGGAGTTATTTTCGGAGAACTGCTCATTTCCAAAGAAGGACTTGGTTATTTAATTAGCTACGGTTTTCAAGTATTTAATTTTACGCTCGTGTTACTTAGCGTACTTCTTACATGCATTCTCGCAACACTTATGTATGTACTTGTCGCAGCATTTGAAAAGTTCATTACGCGCACGAAAAAAGCAACCTAACAATTATAGGTTGCTTTTCTCTTATTTATCCCGCATTAACGGGCAGTAAGACCCCACCTCAAGATTTAGAGAATAGCAAAGAAGAAAGGCGGGAGATAACTGCCCGTAAAAGCCCGATTGGTGAGAGCTTTCCATCAGTGGAGGATGATGCCCCCACTGATGGAAGTTTCACTTTATGCGCCTGCAATTACATCATGAATTGAATACTTATCTAGTCTTAGACCAAGCGCCGTCTGCACCTACCCAATAATTACCAACCCAAGTATTTGCAGCCATCGCTCCATTTTGATTTAAATAGTACCATTTTCCGCCCTGATATAACCAGCCTGTTTTCATAGCCCCGCTATTTTCAAGGTAATACCAGTTGCTTCCGGAATATACCCATCCCGTTGCCATCGCACCACTGTTATGGAGGTAATACCATACTCCATTATCTAGTAGCCATCCTGTTTGCATACGACCATCGTTCGGATTTAAGTAATACCATTTTCCGCCGTCATGCAACCAGCCTGTCGCAAGTTCCAATGTATCTGGATGGAAATAATACCAATTTCCGCCCTCACCATTCCATCCTGCATGAGGTTTTATCTTAACACTTAATTGATAAGGGTCATTACTAGATGCCCCTTTCACATCTTCCGCTTTAATATAGTACTTACCTTTGTTTAAGTTAAGTGTAATTTCTTCAGCATCATTCGTAATATAGGAATCTACTTTTTTAATAAGATCACCATTATCTTTGTAAATGGAGAGAACAGAATCAAGACCTTTTGGTGATGTTAAAGAAATTGTGACATCCTGTTTTCCCGGATTCGTAAATACATAATAGTCGCTGTCTCCAAAGGAAACACCTGCGTTATAAAGACCTGATGCTGTCCACTCTTTATGATTCTCTGTTTTCAATTCAATTGGCTTAGATGGAACATTGTTTTTTACAACAGAATCTTTATCTTCATCTTCTTGGTTAACTACTGAAACAGATAATTCGTATTCATTTACATTTAAACTTGCCCCCATGTTTAATGGGTGTTGTTGAATCATAAAGAAATATCCAACATCTTTCTTACCTTGGAAAGATCCCGCTATTCCTTTTTGTAAATTCGCGTATGGGAGCATTTTCTCTTCTTCTTCTGGATCTAATTTTTTATTTCCATTTGTATCTTCCGCAACTACTAACATGTAAAGCGGCGACATTGTTAATGAACTTGGATATTTCTCTTTTTCAGCATTATCCATCATAACTGTTTCAAGCTTAAAGCTTGTTAGCGTATCTTCCTTCATTTTTAAATAATACGTATCTATATCAGATGCAGTAACTAAGCGATCTTTTATGCTGCTGTTTAGCTCAATTGGCGTCGCTGTCTCAGGATCATTGTTCATTCCATGTTCATCTTGTGTTACATGTGTCACTGTTTTCGTCTTTATTTCATATGGATGACCGGTAATACTTCCTAATGATGTTGCCGCAATCACATATTGTTTATTTGCTTCTAACATATAATTTGAATTAGCATCTTTCGCCCCGCCGCCAAACAATGCAGCTAGCATACTGAACAAGGAGCCGTCCATCTTCTCTATTAGAACACCAGCTTCTTCATTGTATTCATACAATTTTAGCATCGTTTGTCCAAGTGGATCACCCGCTAATTCCGTACTTATGATTGTATCTTCTTTTGCTGTTACTTTATAAAGATCGATATCTTTATCTCGTTGAAAAAATGCTTTCTTACTCTCATCAATGTTCATCGGCACTGCACTTTGTAACATTTGTGCTGATTGTGCCGCTGTTAATTCTTCTCCAGCAAAAAGGTCAAACGAAGCATTCTCTGCCGGGAAATTGTCTTCATCATTTGGCATATTTGCCATGTCAATCGTTAACTCATAAGGCAATATAGAGCCAAAAATACGATTTTCCGCCTGTTCTCCCATCATAGCTTCCTTAGGACCGTTTCCTGTTACTTCGACAATATATGTTTCACTTGCTTTAACCGGAAAAGCAAGTGATTCTTTCTCATGAGTACCGCTATTCTCACCAACAATATGAGAATTAATATCTTCCTTCTTATTTTCAGGATAGATTGTAATGGATGTATCCACGCCTGTAATTGCGTTCATATTAATCTGACCATAGCCGTCGTATGGGAAGCGTACTCGATAATAATCCGTATCTACGTTTTCTTCTCCTGTGAAGGTTGGTGCACCATCTTGAATATTATTTGATTGAAACGGTAAAGAAGTTACGTTGTATGGGTTTTCTGCACTAGCAATTGTATCATTAACATGATCTGCAAAATTCATTGTTAATGTGTAAGCAGAGGAACCATTTGGATCATAGTTTCCATTGGCATCAGTTACTTCAACAACAAGTGTCCCTTTTTCTTTCGCCTTAAATAAACCGCTTTCTACTTTACCTGCTAATGTATCATTAACTGTAATCGTTTCAGTTGCTTCTTTACTTCCTTCTGGATAGAAGTGAAGGCGTAGTTTGTAATCAAAGTTTTCACTTGATTCTAATGCAAATTGTGCATAGTTCCCTTTATCTAGGTTAATTTTATAATTATGTGATTCAAATGGTTTTGTTAATGCTCCCTTTCTCGTTGCACTATTATTTTCAAACGTGACTGCTTCTGCATTCTCTAATGTAGCAGGTGTTGGCTTTGCATAGTTTGATAGTTTACTTACATCAAAATCTAATGCTGCAACTGGATTAACAAGACCATATCCATATTTAATATCATATCCTTTTTCTCCCAAATCAGTAGCGGTACTTTTTAAAAGCGCTTCCACTTGATATGAATTTAAATCTGGATATTTTGATTTAATAAGCGAAACAACACCCGCAACAATTGGTGATGCCATCGATGTTCCATCTAGCTTCGCATATGTATCTGGTTTTTCTGGTGTATAAACCGTGCTAAAAATCTGCGCACCTGGTGCCACAACATCCATACTTGGACCGTAAGTGGAGAAATCTGTAAGTCTATTATCCGCATCTGTTGCACCTACTGAAATAACACCGTTATAAGAAGCTGGATAACTATATACATTTTTCCCATCATTTCCTGCTGCTGCAACAACAACAACATTCTTTTCTACAGCTTTATTTATTGCTTCTTGGACAACCGTACTCGGCCTTGGTCCTCCTAAACTCATGTTAATTACATCAGCACCATGGTCTACTGCATACAATATCCCTTTTGCAATATTATAGTCTGCTGCACCTTGTTCTCCTCCAAAAACATCAACAGGAAGAATTTTTGCTTTCGGATTTATTCCATATGCACCTAATTCATTATTTTCCTTCGCAGCAATAATACCCGCAACGTGTGTACCGTGAACTTCCGGACTAAAACCACCAGCAGGATTTACAACATTATATGGTGCAAGCATGCTATGCTGCAGCTCAGGGTGCTTTACATTCAATCCTGTATCAATGACAGCCACTGTTACTGGCTTATTACCAGCATGTTTCCATGCCTCTTCAATATGTAATGATGAAAGCGCATATGCTTCTTTTACCTTTTGGTCATTTGTAGCAAATGTTGTGTATTGGACACTTGGAGAAATATTCGTTACTTTTTTTAGTTTTTTATATTTTTTGAATACTTCTTTTGTATCTTGTCCCTTGTTAATACGAACAACATCGTATTTTAACGCTGGAATACTTTGAACAACTGTTGTTCCTAAATTGGAATGTTCTTTTTTTGTAATACGTTCAGAGTATTTGACAATAAATGTGTCCATTGTTTGTCTCGCATCTTTTTGAGCAGCTTGCTTTATGATAGATTGCGGCGTAGCTGCAAAACTAGTAGTAGGAATCAATAATGAAGTTGCTAGTCCTACCGAAAAAGCCATTTTTGTAAATTTTTTCAATCATTTCCCCTTCTTTCCATAACGTCTTATATTGAAATGATAACATATGTCAAAAGAGAAATTATCTTATTTTTACATTTATACACAAAAATTTTAAAATAATTCGTATTTTTTGTAGAATAAGAAATATATAGGTCGATAAAGTGAAATTTCCATCAGTGTGGATTTTCTTCGCTTCTCTCAATCTTGAGATCGGGGTATTACTGCCCACGAATAGCGAGACAAAAAGAACTCGGCTATTTCATGAAACAGCCGAGTTCTTTCAATTTAATCATCAATATTCTCATTCCCATATGGAGTAATTTCTTTCATTCTCCAAATTCCGTATGAAAGTAACCCTCCAATAAGTAAAAATATTATGAGCGTCATAAACATCTCGCCTTTATAGTGAGTTGTTTTTCCAGTTATGAGTGAATAACCCCTCCTTATCCACCTTCCGGTCTGATTGAAGAAGGGGGCTTCCTGTTTCATAGACTGTTGCATAGCGGGGTGTCCCACTGCGTCTTACACAGTCTCCACAGGCGTAGATTATACTGTTCGGACATAACCTTGCCCTACAGTTTGTAGACTTTAGTTTGTGGCAAACAATTCTTCTAATCCTTTTTGTAAGATGTTCCGGCTCGCGTTATAGTCTCTATCCAATACCGTTCCACACTTTGTACAAATGTGAGTACGAATAGAGAGAGACTTCTTCACACGATTCCCACAAAAAGAACAGTCTTGTGAAGTATACTTTGGTTCTACTTTAATGAGTACACCGCCATGATTTTCGCATTTGTAAGCAAGCATGTTTCGAAACATTCCCCACCCTGCATCAGAAATAGACTTTGATAATTTTCTGTTTCTAACCATGTTTCGAATGTTCAGATTTTCTACAACGATAACGGAATACTCTTTCGCTAGATTGTAACTGAGCTTATGAAGAAAATCTCTGCGCTGGTTCGCTACTTTTTCATGTAGCTTGCGAACACGCTCGACTTGTTTTATGAAGTTTACAGAACCTTTTTTCTTCTTAGAAAGTTTCCGCTGTGCTTTCTGTAGTTGTTTTTCTTTTTCACGGAGAAATCTAGGGTTTTCAAACTCTGAGCCATTAGAAAGAACGGCATACTTATGTAATCCCACGTCAATTCCTATCACACGATTGGTATCGATATCAGATGGTACCACTTGTCTTTCGACACAGAAAATAGCGTACCACTTTTCCCCTTGACGTTTGAGAATCAGTTGCTTGATTGTTCCTTCGAGTGGCCTGTGAAGTAGGATATCTATTTCTCCCAGCTTTGTATTGTATAACTTACCGTTATCAGAAAAAGACATGGCATAGCGATGCTTTCCATTTCGTTTGAACCCAAATTGCGGAAATGTCATACTCGTGTAGTCTTTATACTTTTTCTGTTTTGGATACTTTGCATCTTTACGAAAGAAATTTTCAAACGCTTTTTTCAGACGTACAAAAACTTCTTGTAGTGGCTGAGAAGGCATTTCCTTTAGAAAAGGATACGTATTCTTGTCCAATGTAAGTTGTCTTTGCATATCATAGCGATTATAATTTTCTTTATTTTGCTTATATTTCCGTTCTTTGTCTAGCAAGGCAGAATTGTAGGTTTGACGACAATATTGTAGCCAACGGTCTAACACTTCTTTTTGTGCTTCTGTTGGAAAGATTTCATATTTTTGATTCAACAACATTGCCATCACCTCCCATTCGTTTTGTCCTTGTGTTTCGGTATTGCTTTAGCATTTCTAATGGTGCACTGCCTACGGTCAGCAAACAATAACTTTGAGATCAAAAGTATTCTTTCTATAATTTCTGTCTCATTTGAGGAAATTCCTTTTTCATTCCTTTGGCTTACGCCAACCAAAATTCATCCCCTCCCTACTCATTGGTCTTCACCCTTCTCATTCCTTGAGGAAGGGGAATTCTTTTGGAAGCATGTTAAAAAAACTTGATTGAACGGAATATGATTCATATAGCTACCTAACAAAATCAATATAACTAAACAAATTTGATTAATCATGCTTCCTAACTTAGACCAAAGATTGCGTAGTAACAAGCTTGAATCTTTACATGTTTCAGAAGCATCATAAGCAAATCGATTTAATTTTCTTGCTTGCAGTGAAGTGAAAAAACCGATAAAAAAACTGCCTACGACAATCGTCCACGGTATTGTAGTAAGTAATAAACCACAAACAGAACCCGCACTGATGACAGATAAAGGGTGGTAACGATTAAATCGTTTCACAATTTTGCTCCCTAGAAATAAAGAGAAGATAATCCCTAATCCATATGGCAAGTAAATTCCATACATCATGAATGTCGTGCTTTTTTGGGATAGAGCATAAAACGTTCCGTAAAGTAAACAAAAGTTAACTGCCATGCCTTGCAGAAAAGAAAAAAAGTAAATATATTTTGGTAGCTGAAGACGAAATTTAAATTTTGTAATCATTAAAGTTAAAACAAATTGTAAAACCTAGCCTCTATCAATAAGGAAATACACGCAAAAGCTATATAATGCAAAAAGAAATCGCCTGTCCCTATTTCGTGAAACAGCCGATTTCTTCTATATGTTGCATTGTTCGCGCTAGTACGTCATCGCGCATAATGAAACTAAAGCGTTTATTTTCTTTAATGTCTTTCGGAATATCTGTTAGTAGTACAGATCCCTTTGTTTCTTCATAGTGCGTATGTTGTTCTACGGCACTGATTGTTGCGAAATAAATATTTTTAATGATTATTTTGTCTTTTCCGGATACTTTATATTGTCCGATATACATTAAGCTTGATACAATGCCGCCCGTTTCTTCATGAACTTCACGAGCTGCCGCTTCTTCCGGTGTTTCCCCCGCTTCTACTTTTCCACCTGGAAATTCAAGACCACGGCGCAAATGATGTGTTAATAACCATTGGTTCCCATATCGACACACAACCCAAACATGCTTTGGTTCTGGAGAAAATGGGTAACGTTCAAACGATAATTGTACAGTGTTATGATAATAATCTTTAAATGTGTACATGCCCTACTCCCCTATTGATGGTTACAAGTTTCTTACCACAAATTGTAGCACATTCTGACTAGTATGACTAATCTTATCCAATCATAACCCGTTGATAATACCCATCTGTGCAATCAATTCTTTTGCTTCATGATCTCCTAGCTCATAAATCATGCGATATGCTTCCTGCAGTTGTTCATCGAACCGATCATTATTGGAATCATTATGATATTCGACAAACGGAACATGCGAGCGCACAAACGCTCCAAGATCTTCACGATACGCATTATCAAAACATTCTCGCAGCCTAATGATTTCCTCATCCGTCGCTTGAATTGCAAAACTATATGTATTGACTGTTTTCACCTGTGAAATTTCACCATTTGCAACTGACACATAATATGTTTTCTTATCCATAGAACGTCCCTTCTTTCACCCGCTTTATCTTCTATTGTTTTCATTTTTTACAAAAATATGTAAAACAAAGTATGTGCAGTGATAAAATGAAGAAAAAAGGAGGCCTTTCTATGATGAAGATATTAATTATAGCGGTCATTATTGTGATTGCTGTTTTATTACTCTCCGTCCTAACTATTAACAAAGGATATTCCTATAAACACTCAGTAGATTCTGCCGAGGATAATCCGTATCAAGAAGAAAAGAGCCAGTAACATGCTCAAAATATTACGTATTACTTTTCCTATTATCACACTACTTTTAGCAACATTTGGATTTTTCACAGATAACATTCCATTCATTTTACCTTATATGCTCATCTCTTTAGGACTCATGTGTTTCATTTCTAGTATTGCAGAATTTCAAAAACAACAAACAGCGAATGGGATTTTTCTGTTTCTTACTGGCGCATTTGTGCTATATGTTCCTCTCTCGCAGTTCTTTCACTAAACGAAACACTATTCTCATAGTAAGTACCACAAAAAATGATAAGGAGCGCTACAATGCTAAAAACACTTCGCATTCTGTTTAGTATAGTTGCTTTAGTCTTAGCCATTTGTTCCTTTTTCTCTGAAGGGACCCAGTTTCTTATTTATGCGCAAACATTCATGGGTCTTACTTTTTTAATATGGGGGATTTCTGAGATCAAAGAAAAGCACAAAGTAATGGGGATCCTCTCCCTTGGCGTTGCTGCATTCACATTATTCGTCGCCGTGGTAATAATCTCTCGATAGCATTCTCACTCGATATACAGCTACTCTTCCAACCCTTTATATCGACGCTTCGACACAATATAAAGTGAAACTTCCATCAGTGACGCTTTTCTTACTGATGGAAAGCTCTCACCAATCGGGCTTTTACGGGCTGTTTTCTTCCCCGTGCTTTTCCAGCGTTAATGCAGGATAAAGACCCCACGATACCATTCGACATACATCCACCAATTCAAAAAAGCTGCCTTTCACAGGCAGCTTTCTTTCATCTTATCCAAACACTTTCTCAAGTTCATCTTTATCTTGGCTTAACCAGAAATTCATTAAGCGTTTTGCGCCTTCTAGGTCATGAAGCTTCGCTTGACCGCACTGCGTTTCGTTTGCCGCAGGAATTTCTGTAATTTTCACCGCATCTTGCAGTGTTAACTCTAATAAATCGATGATTTCGCGTACTGTTGGCGTACCGCTTACGACAAGATAATATCCTGTTTGGCAGCCCATTGGCGAAATATCAATAATATCAAAATGAGGATAACGATCGATATATTTACGTAAATTAAACGCTAATAAATGTTCTAGCGTATGAATCACATCTGGTTTCATCGCTTGCTTATTTGGTTGGCAAAAACGAATATCAAATTTATTCACGACACCGTCGCTGCCTACTTTATGAACGCCGCAATGTCTTACGTAAGGCGCTTTTACAATTGTATGATCTAATTCAAAGCTTTCTACTGATGGCATATGCATCTCTCCCGCTTTTATTTTAATTCCGTTATATCCAATATGATATAACGGAATTGCGAATTAGTAAAGTATTATGTACAGACCATGCTATAATACTTACAACATATGCACGAAAGGAGATTGTTATGAAACGCATTTTCATCGGTATCATTCGCTTTTACCAAACATTCATTTCTCCAATGACACCGCCAACATGCCGCTTTCACCCAACATGTTCTCACTACGGGCTAGAAGCGATTCAAACTCACGGTGCATTAAAAGGAAGCTGGCTTACAGTGAAACGAATTTTAAAATGCCACCCATTTCATCCAGGCGGATTCGATCCTGTACCAGAGAAAAAACAAAAAGAGAATTAACCTTCGTAACCATTCACAACAACATCTAACTTTCCAGTGTCCGGATGAATAACAAGGCCATGTACAGGCACTTCTGTTGGCATAAGCGGATGGTTACGAAGTATAGAAACACTGTGCTCTACGCTTTCTTCTACACTGGAGAATCCACGTAAAAACCTCTCTAAATCAATTCCAGAATAACGAAGCGTGTCCAGTTTCTCTTCTGAAATACCGCGCTCTTTCATCTTTTCAATTGTGCTGCTTGCTTGAATTTTTGCCATACCGCAATCATGGTGGCCAACCACACACACTTCATTTGCACCAAGTTCATAAACCGCAACTAAAATGCTGCGCATAATACTTCCAAATGGATGTGAAATAACAGCGCCGGCTACTTTAATAATTTTCACATCACCGTTACGCATGTTCATCGCTTTTGGCAATAGTTCTACAAGGCGTGTGTCCATGCATGAAATAATAACCATTTTTTTATTCGGAAATTTTCCTGCTTCATATTCTTCATACTTTTTACTTTCAACAAATTCCTGATTATATTGCAAAATTTCTTCTAATGTTTTCATAATAAACCCCCACTTTCTTCATATAACCACAAACTAAGTGTATCAAAGAATGAAAAAAACAAAAAATATATTGCTTTATTCTAAAAATGCAATATATTCAGATAACAGCCATAATTCTTCCATAATTCTCACACAGTTCTGTAACAACTCACCCATACTTTGCTCATATTTTCACTATAAACTATATGTAGATAATGAAAAAAAAGGAGTGAATCTTTATTATGTCCGACGTTCTGTTACTGAGTCGTTTTCAATTTGCAATTACAATCTTTTATCATTTCTTATTTGTACCGTTAACACTCGGACTTGTTATTTTAGTAGCGTTTATGGAAACGCAATATGCGCGTACATTAAATCCAACGTACCGCAAAATGGCGAACTTTTGGGGTAAGTTATTTACCATTAACTTCGTAATGGGAATCATCACTGGGATTACGATGGAATTCCAATTCGGAACAAACTGGTCTGAGTACTCCAAATATATGGGAGATATTTTCGGTTCTCCACTTGCGATAGAAGCACTTGTTGCCTTCTTCTTAGAATCTACTTTCATGGGAATTTGGTTGTTCGGTAAAGAAAAAATTTCACCAAAGTTCCGTGCATTCTCTATGTGGATGGTCGCACTTGGAACAAATATTTCTGCTCTTTGGATTATCACAGCGGATGGCTTCATGCAAAATCCTGTTGGTTACGTAGTCCGCAATGGCCGTGCTGAATTAACTGACTTTTGGGCACTTATTACAAATCCATATGCATGGCATATGTTCTTCCATACTGTTATTAGTTGTTATATCGTTGGTGCATTCTTCGTTATGGCTATCAGTGCGTATCACTTACTACGTAAAAATGATGTTGCATTCTTTAAAAAATCATTTAAGTACGGTTTAATATTCGGTTTATTTGCAGCAACTGCAACACCTTTCATCGGTCACGAATCCGGTGCTTTCGCAGCAAAAATGCAGCCGGCTAAAGGTGCGGCAATGGAAGCAGTTTGGGATACTGGAGAAGGAAAACCTTTCTCAATTATTCAATTTCCTGATGTGAAAAATGAGAAAAACTTTGAAGCACTATCAATTCCAAAACTCGGCAGCTTCTTCTATACAAACTCATTTGATGGAAAAATTGTCGGTTTAAAAGATATTCCAAAAGAAGATCGTCCGAACGTAAATCTTGTTTATTACAGTTTCCGTTTAATGGTTGCACTTGGTACATTCTTTATGGCACTGACATGGTTTGGCTTCTATTTAATGCGAAAAGGAAAACTAGAAAACTCAAAACGTTTCTTAAAAATTACAATGTGGTCTGTATTACTTCCATATGTAGCAATTAACGCAGGTTGGATCGTTACAGAAGCAGGACGTCAGCCTTGGACAGTATACAAGCTTATGCGCACAGCAGAAGCAGTTTCACCAATTGCTGTACCGCAAATTTGGTTCTCTTTAATTAGCTTAGTCTTGTTCTACACTTTACTATTAATTGCTGATGTATATCTCATGTTAAAATTTGCGAAAAAGGGACCTGCAGCATTAGAAGAAACAAATCAAGGAGGTGCAGCTCATGTCTCATGATACACTTGCAATTATCTGGTTCGGTTTGTGGGGCGTGATTTGGACAGTTTACTTTATTCTCGATGGCTATGCACTCGGTAACGGAATGATTTTCCCATTCGTTACGAAAGATCGCCAAGAACGCAATCAGCTGCAAGAAGCAATTGGACCGTTCTGGGGCGGTAATGAAGTATGGTTAATTACAGCTGGGGGAGCAACATTTGCCGCTTTCCCAGTAACATACGCAAACATGTTCAGCTACTTATACACACCGTTATTTTTAGTATTATTTGCTCTGTTCGCTCGTGCAGCAGGATTAGAATTTATGCATAAAGATGATTCACCAGTTTGGCAAACTGTTTGTAAATGGACGTATGCGGTTGGTAGTTTCTTAATTGCTTTCTTATTCGGCGTTACATTCGCTAACCTTTACTACGGACTACAAATTGGCAAACACGGCTATGAAGGAAATTTACTTAGCTTATTACACCCTTACGGTATTTTAGGCGGTCTCTTCTTCACTGCAATCTTTGTCGTATCCGGTGCACTTTGGGTTATGATTAAAACGACTGGTGAAGTATCAGATCGTGCTTATAAAATTGCCAAACCATTTTCGATGGCAGCAGCAACCATTTTAGCAATCTTCTACGTCGCAACGGCAAACCTTACAAACTTATTCCAAAACTTTACGGAATACCCTGTACTGTTTATCATTCCGTTACTCGCGATGTTAATGAGTGTTATCGTAATCATTATGGTTTTCAAACGTAAAATTGGTTTAGCTTTCACATTTGTTTGCTTAACAATCGCTATGTTTATGGCAACTGGTTTTGCTGGTATGTTCCCAAGAATGCTGCCATCTCGCATTAACGATGCGTACAGCACAACATTATTCCAAGCAGCAGGCAGTGAATTAAACTTAAAAATTATGTTCTTTGTTGCAATGGTCATGGTACCAATCGTTATTGGCTACCAATTATGGAGCTACACAATCTTTAAAGAAAAAATTCATAAAGACTCTGCAAAGGGATATCATTAAAATGAAAAAAGAAGCCTGTTTTTAGCAGGCTTCTTTTTTTCATTTTAACCGTGTTAAATTTCCATGTCGATATCCATAAAAATAGAGAGAACTCTTCCTGAATGACAATTAATGTTAAATTTATACTAATGAATATGTTAACATTTATTTAAAACAAAGATTTTTCGGGGGTGCAGAAATTGGATATTAAGACTCGAACAATTATAACTCTCGTGGGTAGTTTTCTATTATTTGCTTTTGGTACATTTAGAATAGTTACAGGGTCACTATCATCAACATCCTTGTTCGTAGCATATGTATTTGCTATCACTGGTTTTATTGGTGTAACAGCTAATAGTTCAAAACTGAGAAAAATAAGGTAAAACTTCCATCAGTGGGGGACTTTTTCATCCCCCACTGATGGTTAGTTGAACCAATCGGGCTTTTACGGGCAGTTATCCCCCACCTATCTTCTTTGCTTCTCTCTGAATCTTGAGGTGGGGGTCCTACTGCCCGTTAATGCGGGATAAGGTAAAAAAAAGAATAATTTTTTTTCAAAGGAGATGCTACTACCTTGAAAGATAATTCCACAACTCTCTTACATTTAATTACAAATACTAAAATAAATGGTCGATTTATTTTAGGGGTAGATGGGTTAAGCCGGTCTGGTAAAACAACACTTGTGAAAAAACTTAGCGCGGCTGCAAAAGAAAAGAATATCCCTTTCTATGTCTTCCATATCGATGACCACATTGTTGAGCGTGAAAAACGTTACAATACTGGGCATGCAGAATGGTACGAATACTATCATTTACAGTGGGACATTACTTGGTTACGTGATCATTTTTTCGATAAACTCAGATTTTCGAACGATCTTATTCTACCCTTTTATGATAACGAATCTGATACACAGGGTATGAAGAACATTAAGCTTCCTAATACTTGTGTAATCGTAATAGAAGGCGTTTTTCTTCAACGTAAAGAGTGGAGAAGTTTCTATGATTATGTAGCGTATTTGGATTGCCCGCGAAATAAGAGATTTCTTCGTGAAAGTGAACATACGCAACAAAACATTTCCAAGTTTCAAAATAGGTATTGGAAAGCAGAAGAATTTTATGTAAATACAGAATTCCCTACAAAAATTGCTGATTTAGTTTTACAGGGGTAATATAATATTAAACTACTAAAAAGCATGAAAAAACGCATGGATCATTTCTCCATGCGTTTCTATATATTATAATCTCTGTATTACTTATTCACCACATGCTTCATATCAGGGCTACAAACGTTGGACTGACATGATTTATTAAGAGAACACGCCGCACATTTCCCTTTTTTACTTCTCTTTACAAAGTTAATTAACGTATATCCTGCATATCCAAAAATGACAGCTCCAATTAAAATATTGACTATCATTATTACACATCCCCTTCTAAAATCCCAGCATGGATCCAACTTGGTATACAATTAGTGTTAATACATACGCAACAACAAGCGGATAAACAACAGAGAAAATAGTCCACTTGACAGACCCTGTTTCCCGGCGAATGACCGCAACTGTTGCTAAGCATGGTACATATAATAAAGTAAAGAACATAAATGCGTATGCTGATAATGTTGTAAAATGAGTACCGAGTACGTTCCCTAATACATCTTCTTTCACAGCATAAATAATTGCCATTGTAGAAACAACAACTTCTTTTGCTAAAAATCCTGTCATTAGTGATGCAGCTGCTTGCCATGTTCCAAAACCAAGCGGCGCAAAAATTGGAGCAAATAATCCGCCAATCATTGCTAAGAAACTATCTCCCATGTCTACACCAAATCCAGATGGACCAGCGTAGTTTAATAACCAAATCACAACAGAACCACCAAAGATAAATGTACCTGCTTTACGTACAAATCCTTTTCCTTTTTCCCATGTACTGCGCCATAACGTTTTCGCTTGCGGCACACGATAAGGTGGAAGTTCAATTACAAAAATAGATTTTTCTTGCTTTAAAACCGTAACAGACATAATTTTTGTAACGACTAGTGCAAGGACAATACCGATAATATATAAAGAGAACACAACGGTTGCTTGACTATGTGGGAAGAAGACCCCCGCAAATAATGCATATACAGGTAGACGTGCTGAACATGACATAAATGGCGTCACTAAAATCGTAAGCAGTCTCTCTTTCTCCTGTTCAATCGTTCTCGCAGCCATAACACCTGGTACATTACAACCAAATCCAATAATCATAGGAATAAATGCTTTTCCATTTAGTCCAAAAAACTCCATAATACGATCCATGACAACAGCAATACGCGCCATATATCCAGAGTCTTCTAATAATGAAATGAAGAAGAACAATGCAAGGATTTGTGGAACGAATACGATTACCGCACCGACACCGGCAATTACGCCATCTGTAATGAGCGCTCGAATAAATTCAGATGCCCCCATATTAGTTAAAGCTGTTGTTACCCAATCTGTGAACGGTCCCCCGATAAATGCATCAAGTTGATCAGATAAAGGTGTTCCAATCCACGAAAACGTCACCTGAAAAATGAAATACATGATCCCTAAAAAGATCGGAAGCCCCCAAATTTTATGGGTAATTAATTTATCAATTCGTTCAGAAAAAGGAATGCTTCCTTCTTTCTCATGACGAATAACATTTGTTTTCAACTTTTCAATATACGCTGCACGTGCTCCGTACATATGCTGTTCCAGCGTTATGTCTAGTTCTGCTTCTAATGCAGAGCGGATTGCTACAAGTTCCTTATAAATAGGCAATTGATTTAACTCTTGTTCTACTACTTCATTATTGCTCAAAAATTGAAGTGTAAGCCATCTTGGGTGCTCATAATTCGTTTGTTGCAGTTTATCCATAACTTGCTGAATTCCTGCATCTACCTTTTCACCATAAGAAAGAATAAGTGGCTTCTGTTCTACATGATCACTCTCGTGAAGAGAAGCTAATAATTCCTCACAGCCTTTTCCGCTCCTTGCAATAACCGGAATGACTGTTACACCGAGCATTTCAGTTAGTTTCTTCACATCAATTATAATGCCACGCTGCCTGGCAACATCTATCATATTTAAACCAATTGAGAGCGGCTTACCAAATTCTAATAATTGCAAAGTTAAATGCATATTACGTTCGAATTGAGAAGCGTCTACAATGTTTAACATATGATGAAATTCGTCTGTTAAGAGAAATTGTGTAACAACCCCTTCATCACGTGACACAGGGTTTAAATTATATACACCTGGTAAGTCTATTAAAGTTCCCTTCTTATCTTTTAACTTACCAATCTTTTTTTCTACAGTTACTCCGCTCCAGTTCCCTACATATTCATAAGAACCAGTAAGCGCATTAAATAATGATGTTTTCCCCGTATTCGGGTTCCCTAGTAAAGCAACTTTATTCACGCCAATTCCACCTTTATCATTTTCGCATCACAATGGCGAATAGAGATTAATTGCCCGCGGCATTCTAATGTACACGGACCATTAAACATTGCCTTTTGTTTTACACAAAGTTCGCATCCTTCAGCAAATCCAAATGAAGCTAAACGACGTTTTAATAATTTATCAAGAGATTGTAAATCTTTCACACGTACTTTTTCATCTATATTCATATCAACTAAGTTCATGATTTCTCCCCCTCAGACGATAACGATAATTATTATCAATATCAATTATAACATGAACTCCAAAAGAAAGACTATACAATATTGTGTCAATTTATCACTATTTTTTACGGTTTTATCTTATATAACATAGCTATGCTAAAATTTATTTTCCATTCTTATCCATTTTAATTTACAATAATATTAACAATCTAAGAATCTCGTTGTCACAGGGGGAGCCACGTCGCTGAGAGGGAACACATCGTTCCGACCCTTTGAACCTGTTAGTTAATGCTAACGCAGGAATTGTGCAAACGTATATACATAAATAGTTATTTGTAACTTGTATATTTCAATATTCCCCTATGATAATGATTCTTTTTTTGTAACTTGGATGTAGGGGGATTTATACATGCGTAATACAAATTTACAAGCGATGATAGAGGCAGCGATTCTTGCAGCACTTGCATTAGTCATCGACATTTTGCCGCTATCTATTAAACTTCCAACAAGCGGTTCTATCTCATTTGCTATGATTCCAATTTTTATTATCGCTTATCGCTGGGGATTTAAAGCTAGTTTCTTAAGTGGTCTCGTTTGGGGATTACTACAAATTGTCGTAGGAGATGCATACATTTTAACGCCTGTACAAATGTTTATTGAATACTTCATTGCATTTGCTTTTATCGGCTTTGCTGGATTATTTCATACACCAATTCAACAAGCACTTGCCAATAGTCAAAAAACAAAAGCAATTATGTATATCATTATTGCTACATTTATCGGCAGCCTAGCTCGTTACTTCTGGCACTTTATTGCCGGCGTTATTTTCTTTGGTCAATATGCACCAAAAGGACAGTCAGCCGCTTTATATTCCTTCATCATAAACGGCAGCACAATGATTGGTTCTTTCATATTATGTGCAATTTTACTTGTCATTTTATTTACAACAGCACCGCGCTTGATTACGAAACGCGCTTAATCATAGAAAAAGAGCAGATTGCTTCTATAAGCGACCTGCTCTTTTTCTGTGCCTTAGTTTTCCATGTTACTTTCCTAATGTGAATCTGTGTGTCTTACAATTTCAGGAGTCTGAAAATGGAGTGTATCCACCTCTCGGCTGCTCTCTCGCTCATTTTTACCGTTATGCTTATGAATCCAAGATTTCATCTCATTCCATAAAACAACTCTATGCATCTCATACCCTATGTGCTGCTTCTTTATTTTCTCTTTATAGCTCGCATTCCATTTGTACCACACAATTTTATCATGTGAATCTACCCATGTTTCTTGTTGATCAACTACAGTTTTACAACCTTCATTATTAGCTAACATAATCATATCATTCTCTAATAATAAAGAAAGAGCCGCCGAGTGCCTCTCCATTCCCCTACTCCTTTCTTTTTTAGTGCTTGCCTTATTTCCCTAAAATGTGTGTGCCTTACACATACGTAGTGTATACAAAAAAGGTAGTACAAACTATCGATTTACCTTACAAAAAACCTTACAAAATTGTAAGGTTTTATTATACATCATAATATGTAACTATTATATTATTTAAGAGTTCTAATTATATATAAGAATACGTTTTGCAACACGCACTATAAACATCATATTATCCCTTTTTCCTTATATCTATATTTTATATTACATTTTGTAAATTATTTGTTACAATTAAAATATGGCAAATAAGGAGATTTATCCCTAAAACAAAGGAAGTAAGGTGAATAAACGCATGTTGAAGAAAACCATGGCAACTGTGTTGGCATTAGGCTATGTTTTAAGTCCAATGCAAATTCTAGCAGAAACACACAGTGAACAGCCAACTGTTACACAAGAAAAAGAAGTTGAGCAAAAAGAATCATCTTCTCTTAACCAAGGAAAAGAAGCTGAACAAAAGGAACAAGCACCTCTTAACCAAGGGAAAGAAGCTGAACAAAAAGAACAAGCACCTCTTAACCAAGGGAAAGAAGCTGAACAAAAAGAACAAGCACCTCTTAACCAAGAAAAAGAAACTGAGCAAAAAGAACAAGCACCTCTTAACCAAGAAAAAGAAATTGAGCAAAAAGAACAAGCACCTCTTAACCAAGAAAAAGAAATTGAGCAAAAAGATGAAACCAAGGCTAAAGAAGAGACTGTTACTAAAAATATTCAACAAGATCAGAATAAGGCGCAAGAAGTGCAAGCTGCTTCTGTTGCTCAAGGTAGTTTCATAGATGTACCAAACACACACTTTGCGTATGAAGCAATTACATATTTAGCAAATAAAAATATTGTTTCTGGATATGGAAATGGAAAATTTGGTCCAGAAGATAATGTAACTCGTGAGCAAGTTGCGAGACTCCTATATGTTGCTCTTGGCTTACAACCAAAGGCAGAGTATAAAAATCCTTATCATGATGTAAGTAATAGCACAACAATGTTTTTAAATGAAATTTTAGCTTTAACTGAAGCTGGTATTTTGAAAGGTGATCAAGACGGTAATTTTAGACCAAAATCTCCTTTAACTCGTGCTGAAATGGCTCAAGTTCTTAAGAATGCCTTTAACTTAAAAGTTCAAGCTGCACACACATTTAATGATATAACTGCAAACTACGCATGGGCAAACGATGCAATTAGTGCGCTACAATCAAATGGTATTACAGTTGGTACGGGAAACGGAAAGTTTGAACCAGGAGCAACCACTACTCGTGGCCAATATTCGAAATTTTTATATGAAACTATGAAATTAAAACAAGCGACAAAGCCTGAGTTGCCAACTGACGGAGACAAGAAAGTTGGTTGGGTGCAGGATCATAATAATTGGTATTATTTTGATCAAAATGGGGTAATGAAAACTGGTTGGGTTCAAGTAGATAATACGTGGTACTACATGGCTAAAAATGGGGCAATGAAAACTGGTTGGGTTCAAGTAGATAATACGTGGTACTACATGGCTGAAAATGGGACAATGAAAACTAGTTGGGTACAAGTAGACAATACGTGGTACTACATGGCTGAAAATGGGACAATGAAAACTGAATGGGTTCAAGTAGATAATACGTGGTACTACATGGCTGAAAATGGGGCAATGGAAACTGGTTGGGTTCAAGTAGATAATACGTGGTACTACATGGCTAAAAATGGGGCAATGAAAACTGGATGGATTGAAATCAACGGGACATCGTATTATCTTGATACAAATGGCGCTTGGCTTGAACAGCCAATCTTGTTTGGAAAAACAATTGTTGTAGACGCTGGGCATGGTGGAAAGGATTCTGGAGCCGTATATAAGGGTATATTTGAAAAAGATATTGCATTATCAGTAAGCTTAAAGCTACAAAAGCTATTAGAAAATAGTGGTATGCATGTTGTGATGACACGTGCAACAGATACTTTCATTGAATTATCAGACCGCGTTAAGATTTCCAATAAGAATAAAGCTGATATTTTTGTTAGTGTTCATGTAAACTCTGCAGATTCTCCAGCAGCAGCAGGAATTGAAACATTATATAATCCTGACCATCCAAAAAGTAATCAAGTTTATAAATTAGCAAGTGCTGTGCAGAAGTCTTTAATTGCGAACACTGGTGGTAAAAGTAGAGGAGTAAAAGAGCGTCCGGAACTTCGTGTATTAAAAGGGGATAATCAAGCACTTCCTATTTTAGTAGAAACAGGGTTCATAACAAATACAGAAGACAGATTAAGTATAACTTCTAACAACTATCAAAACAAACTATCACAATCTATCTTTGAAGGAATTCAAAACTACTTGTCTAGATAGTATATATGAAAAAAAGAGAAATCCGTTTAATGGTTTCTCCGTTGAGACTGTAAGTAAACTCGATGAAAATTGAGTTTACTTACAGTCTTTTATATTTTAGGTGTCATTTATTTGATGTGCGCATGTTTAAAAAACAATAAAGTGAAACTTCTATCAGTAGTTTTTTTAATCCCCCACTGGTGGAAAGCCCGACTAATCGAGCTTTTAGCTTTTTTGAGTTAAATTGCTTAATAGGACAAAACAAGGTAAAGTAAATGACACATTTACTTTACCTTGTTTAAGTATCGATAGATAGTTGCTTCTGATGCCTTTAAATATTTAGCCACTTCACTTACGCCGCCTTTAAGTAAAAATACCCCTTTATCATTAAGTTTTTTTATTACTTCCATTTTTTCATCAGGAGACATTCTCTCAGGCGGAATTTCGCATTCTAATAAAACTCCTGTAATAAGTGATGAAAGAAGACTATCCAGATTTTCTTCTAAGTTCTCAGAAAGGTCTAATTCAAGATTAGGCTGAGACTTCTCTACATCTTCATTTATGCTAGTATTACTCATAATCATACTGTCTAACCAGTCTCTTGCTTTTATCATGTTACTAATATCAATATTCACACACAGCATTCCAATTATGCTATTGTGTTCATCTTTAATAAAATAGCTTGATGAGCGAAACGTTTGGTTATTTTTTGAGTTTCCTTTGTAATTGGAAATAAAATGTTTATCTATGTATTTTTTTTCTTGTAAAATCTTTAAAGCTAGATCTGTTAAATGTCCACCAACTTTTCTTCCGCTAAGATGTCCGTTCGCAACCTCGATTATAGATTCGTCTGGATTCGTAACATCATGCAAAACAACTTCGCAATTTTCTCCAATTACTTCTGCAATGAAATGAACAAGAGGAATATACTGCTTTAACTTTTCTTTATTTTCCATTGATATCGCACCTCTTTTTAAGATAAGAAAAAAGTATAAAATTTCGTATCAACACTTTTCTTTGCTTTCTTCCTTTCATAGTATACAACACAAAAAAACATAACCTTCTATATCTCTTAAAAGGATATAAAGAAAGCTGGCTTAAAGACTTTAACTACTACTATATTACTACACAATCCTTCCTTGAAGATAAAAAGATGAATCCTACCCAGTTTTTCTTGATTTTTCCTTTCTATATATAAATTTATCAATTAAAATTTATTATCTCAATGATAATTTTTTATTATTTTTTGACTTTTTTAAAAATATCTATTGAAACGAGAAAAATAACACGTTAAAATGAACTTGTGCTAAAAAATTCTTATAATTAAAAAAAATTATTATTACTGGAGGTTTTTTGGATGAATGCGGTTATTTCTACTCAACATGCACCTGGTGCAATCGGTCCTTATTCACAAGCGATGCAAGCGGGTAATTTTATCTTTACTTCTGGGCAACTGCCGATTGACCCTAAAAACGGCGAAATGCCTGAAACAATTGAAAACCAAACAAAACAGTCATTAGAGAATGTAAAAGCTATTTTGGAAGAAGCTGGAAGTGATTTAAATAAAGTTGTTAAAACAACTGTGTTTTTAAAGGATATGAACCATTTTACACAAATGAATGAAGTTTACCGTACTTACTTTACAGCAAATTGTCCTGCACGAAGTGCCGTTCAAGTAGCACGATTACCAAAAGATGCACTTGTTGAGATTGAAGTTATTGCAACTTTATAAAATCTTTGATATCAAAACATACAGTTCAATGTAATTACATCGCTTTTTATTATATGGAAAAATTTAATATTAAAATAATCAGAACCTGTTACATGGTAAAATGAGATGCCATTCCCTTATTATTAAATGATTAAAAGAATTAATTTTCATAGTGAAGGGATGATACGTTTTGAATTTAATGAAAGCGCTATCTTTTTAGAAATCAACCTCTGAGGGGGAAAAGGATGGATACTTCAAAAAAAAATAAATGGTTTGCACTTGTCGTACTGATTTTAGGCGGAGGAACAATTTTTAAACTTCCGTTTTTAAAAGATGCTTTTTATATTCCCATGATGGAGTATTTTCACTTATCTCACACCCAAATAGGTGTAATCTTATCAATTTATGGAATTATCCAAGCGTTTGGTTATATCGCATCGATGTATATAGTAGAAAGATTTTCTAAGAAGAAAATCATACCGTTTAGCTTAATTGGTGTTGGAGTATCAGGATTGTATTTAACAACATTTCCTGGTTATTATGGGGTTTTAACCGTTTGGATTATTTTCGCTTTATTTGCAGAGACTGCTTATTGGCCTGCGTTAATAAAAGCTGTAAGGTTATTAGGAGATAAAGATGAACAAGGTAGAGTATTCGGGTTCCTTGAAGCAGGAAGAGGAGTGGTTGATACAATTGTCGCTTTTGCTGCCCTTGCAATTTTTGGTTGGTTAGGATCAGGCGCATCCGGCTTTAAAGGTGCAATTATTTTCCTTGCAGCAACAGCAATTGTTATTGGTATCATTTCTTATTTCTTAGTAGAAGACGATGAAATTAAAGATACTGATGAACAAGGTAACAAAATTAACAAAAATAAAGCTGCACTAGACGGTGCTTTACAAGCATTAAAGATGCCTGAAGTATGGGCCGTATCATTCACTATATTCTCTGTATATTCCGTCTATATAGGTTTAACATATTTTATTCCGTTTTTAAAAGATATCTATGGTATGCCTGTTGCACTAGTAGGTGCTTATGGAATTATCAATCAATACGCTTTAAAAATGCTTGGTGGTCCGCTAGGAGGATTCTTAGCTGATAAAAAATTCAAGTCTCCATCTAAATATTTGAGACTTGCTTTTATAGTCGCGATTATTGGGATGAGTATTTTTATCTTCTTACCTCATGAGACGATGAATGTATATACTGGAATGATCTTTACACTTAGTTTTGGCACAATTATTTTCACTCAAAGAGCAGTATTTTTTGCTCCTATTGATGAGGTGGGAATACCAAGAGAAATCAGTGGTTCATCTGTTTCCATTGCTTGCTTAATAGGATATTCACCTTCGATGTTTGCATTTTCTCTATATGGAAGCATGTTAGATAGAACACCAGGAATGGGCGGTTATAGGCATGTATTTTTAACAATGATTGCTTTTTCCGTGCTTGGTCTGATTATTAGCAGTTATTTAGTCCGAATTGTTAAGAAGAAAAAAGAGTTAGTAAAAAATGAGACAAGTTCAATTATAAATGAAGCATGAGATTGATAACTGGAAAATAAGAAAGGTGAGGATATCATGAAGATTGGATTAGAAACAGAAAGCTATCATTTATTTTTTCACAACAACCGAATGGATATTTTTGACTTTATAAGAAAAACAGCTGAACTTGGATTAGACGGGGTTCAAATTAATATTATTACAAATGAGGCAGACAAGAATTTACATCCAGAGTGGGGTGTACTTGGCGGGAACGAGCCTAATCATTTGAAAAAGGTTCGAGATGAAATTCAAAAGTATGGTTTATATGCTGAAATTGATACAAGAGGTACAGATATAGAGCATTTAACAAAAGTGATAGATATTGCGAATCAAATTGGTGCAGATGTCATCCGGACTTACGTTTGTGTAGGTGAATACGATGCTGAAAAGATGGCGAAAGCTCCTGAAGATCTTAAACAAGTCGTACCATTATTAAAAAAATATCGAATTAAACTTGGAGTCGAAAATCACGAAGAAGAAACAACAGCTGAGGTAATTAAAATTATTAAGGAAGTGAACAGTCCTTGGGTTGGAGCACATTGTGATTTAGGAAATGGAATGATGGCATGGGAAGATCCAGTTGAAGCAGTAAGAAATTTAGCTCCGTATGCCTACACAACTCATTTTAAAGATCATATTGTTATTCACAACGGTGAAGACCATATAGTTTGCGGGGTTCCAGCAGGAACTGGCAATATCGATTTGGAAGAGTGTTTCAAAATATTAGTGAATGAATCGACACTAACAAGAATTAATGTAGAAATGTGTTTTCCATATGTAGCTCCATTTAAACGTCCAAAAGGAACTGGGGGCGTATATGAAGTCGGTGAAGGAGCATTCAAAGTAGAAAATCCTCCATATGACTTACAGGTTATTAAGACGGAAGATTACTATTATCCTCCTGAACATCTATTAGAAAAAATGCTTGAAGATCAAGAAAAAGGTGTTCAACAATCTGTAGAATATATATTAGGTTTAAGAGAAAAATATTGTAGATAAAAAACTTGCAATGAGTATATGTAGAAGTATCCACTATTTCTGCATAAATTCAAGATCCAAAACTGCTCTGAAAATAACAAAGGGATTGGCTAATTGCCAATCCCTTTTCGCTTTATCCCTCATTAACAAGCGGCAAATAAAGTGAAAATTCTATATTTTCCGTGTTTTCTATTTGAAGTAAATGCTCTCTTTTTTGACTTTTTTACGCCAATCCTTTACAGTCAAACTGTTCACAAGTTTCACAATGTAGGAGGATTTTGATGGATATTCAAATTAAAGATACTTTAATCTCACAAGAGCAGCTACAAGAAAAAGTAAAAGAACTTGCTATGCAAATCGAACGTGATTTTGAAGGAGAAGAAATTTTTGTTATTGCTGTATTAAAAGGTTCTTTCGTCTTTGCAGCCGATTTAATTCGTCATATTAAAAACGAGGTAACAATTGACTTTATTTCTGCATCTAGCTATGGAAACCAAACAACAACAACTGGTAAAGTGAAATTATTAAAAGACATCGATGTAAATATTACAGGTAAAAATGTAATTGTTGTAGAAGACATTATTGATTCTGGTTTAACACTTCACTTCTTAAAAGATCACTTCTTAATGCATAAACCAAAATCGTTAAAATTCTGTACACTTCTTGATAAACCAGAACGCCGTAAAGTTGATTTAACAGCTGAATATGTTGGCTTTGTCATTCCAGATGAATTCATCGTTGGCTACGGCATTGACTGCGCTGAAAAATATCGCAACTTACCATACATCGCTTCTGTTGCAACTGATAAATAATACGATATCAGCGCTTTTTTAAATATATCGACCATTCGCTAATATACGACATGCATACGTAGTAAAAAAAGTAGCTATGGCTTATACCAATAGCTACTTTTTTTACTATTTCCCACTTACAATCTTAAAATAAGAATGAACCGTTAAGAAGTAATATCCAATATAAATCACACTATATACTCCAATGCTCATTAATAATGGAATTAAAATTTCAAATGGCAATAAGTTAGACAATCCTTTTAGCGCAAATAAGCTATGCAAAATTCCAACGACTAATGGAATGGCAAAAATAAAGCTGATTTGTTTTGCGATTGCCTTCTTCATTTCTTGCTTCGTTACCCCAACTTTACGAAGAACAACGTAACGATCCCGGTCTGCATTTGCTTCTGTTAATTGTTTAAAGTAAATAATAGAACCTGTTGCAAGTAAAAATACAAGACCTAGGAAAATACCGATGAACATCATCATCCCAGTTGCTTCGATTCCATCTTTAAATCCAGTATAGAAGTCTCTAAATGCCGGTACAGATTCAGGCTCTCTCGGCATAATCTTTGTTAATTTTTCCGTTAATGCCTTACTATTCTTCTCATTTTTCACATCAATATTTTTAACAACTCTCGTTCCAGTTACCTTTTTCGCTTGTTCGTATACGTCATCTGGAACAACAACAACTAATTCTCCTAAGTTCGTAACATTACGACCTTCAACACCTTTAATTGTTAATGTCTTCGTTTCATTTCCAATCGGGAATATTGCTTTATTTCCTGTATATACTGTACTAAATTCATGTCCTTCAATATACGTACCATCCAATACGAATGCTTCTCCAGCAGTTAAACTTACCGTATCCATTTTGTTCGCAATTGTATTGAAGGCAGATTGTGACATAAGTTGAAATTGTTCTGTCATCATATAATGAGCATTCATACTTATATCAGCTTTTTCACCTTCAAATTTCCCTTTCACCGGCACCATTTCAATTTCGAACTGCTCTTTAATTGGATTATGCTTCTTCTCTTCCTCAAAGATTGCATTCACTTTCTGTTCTAAAGTCGCATCCTTTTTCTCATAAGAGAAGCTATACGGTGTATAATCTTTCGCTTGCGTAAATGTGTTGTAATACATCGTGACGGATGTACCAACAGCTGTTAATGTTACTGCACTTAAAATGGCAATTGTTGCAAGGGATTTTGCATTTCCTTTAATGCGGTATAACAACTGAGACGTTGTTACCATATTCATTCCATTATAAAAAGATGATTTATTATTTCTTGTGCGTTTTAAAACAACAACTGTAAAGAACATAAATAACAAATACGTACCAAGTACAGTTGCAAGGAGAATATAAAATGCAATCATCATGAAGTCTGCATATTTAATAGCTTTCGTAAACATAAGTGATAAGAAATATCCAGAACCAATTAAGAATACAGCGATAAATGCCATAATAATAGACCCTTTTGGCATTTGTTCTCCTTCACGCTCAGCGCGGAATAGCTCAATAAGTTTAAATCGATAAATTAATCGATATCCTTGCAGCGATGTGTATAAAATAATCACAAAGAACACAACTGCTGTATCAATAATCGCCGCCAGCGGCACTTCAAAATGAACTTGTAAATCAAGCCCCATTAAGCTTACTAGTAATTCAAGGAATAGCTTAGACAATAGGCTACCAATCACAATACCAATGATTAAAGACATTAACCCCATTAACATATTTTCATAAAACAGCATTTTTCCAATTTGGCGTTTCCGAATTCCTAGTAAAGAATATAACCCAACTTCTTTTTTTCGTTTACGTGTAAAGAAGCCGTTGGAATAAATAATAAATACCGCTACGAAAATAATGAGCATTACACTAGAGACTTGGAATGCACCGCTAATTTTCTTTGATCCTTCTGCGGCTTTTTCCATTTGTGTATTATATTGAAGTGCTGCAAATGTAAAGTAAATGACGATACTAAAAATCATCGACATAAAATATAAAGCATAATCCTTAAAGTTACGCTTTATATTGCGAAGGGCAATACTAGATAACGTCATCTACTGCACCCCCAGAAATGATAGACATTACGTCTAGTACTTCTTGGAAAAATTGCTTACGCGTTAATTCTCCTTTGTGCAGTTCTTTATATAACTCACCATCTTTAATGAAAACAACACGCTGACAATAACTTGCAGCAAATGCATCATGCGTAACCATTAAAATTGTCGCTTGATCATATTCATTTAATGCTTTCAGGCTCTCCAATAAGTCAGTTGCAGACTTAGAATCCAACGCACCTGTCGGCTCATCGCCAAAGATCATACTTGGATTTGTAACAATAGCACGAGAAGCTGCGCAGCGCTGCTTCTGTCCGCCAGATACTTGGTATGGATATTGGTCTAAAATATGATCAATACCAAATTTTTTTGCAATTTCAAGAACACGGCGATCAATTTCAACTGCTTTTACTTTTGATAACGCCAGTGGAAGCGCAATATTTTCTTTCACTGTTAATGTATCTAATAAATTATAATCTTGGAAAATAAAGCCTAAATGATCCCGGCGAAATAACGCTAGTTTATCATCATTCATTTTCACAATATCATTTCCATCAATTAAAACTTCACCGCTTGTTGCGTTATCAATGGTAGAAAGAACATTTAATAACGTTGTTTTCCCCGATCCAGACGGTCCCATAATTCCAACGAACTCGCCCTCTTTCACTTGTAAGTTAATTCCTTTTAACGCTTCGTATTGATTTCCGCCGGTGTCATATACTTTTTTAATATTATTCGCTTCTAACATTGTCTTCATATACTATACTCCTCACTTTATCCTACCTCATCATTACTGTTGCCACGATCAAACTCCTCTACACAAACAGGATTGTTATGTAGGTCATAATATCTCTATAAAAACTATATTAGAATTTCTTTCACAAAGTACTTTGTTACTATAACACCGCCATTAATCACCCACTATCTATTTCTCTTACATGAACATTACATTTGTGTAAGGTTAGAGAAAAAGCCACTCTTCCAAATGGAAGAGTGGCTTTTTTATTTTTAGCTGTTTTCATAAAATTATAATAGATTACTAATATAAGGTCTATATTATATAGCATATCCTAAAAGGATTATTACATGGTAACGTTAAACTAATATATTAATATAGTTATATTTCACGAAAAACAACCTTCTTTTTATATTTTCATCTCTTTCTTATAAACAAAATAAGAATAGAGCATTGTGATTACCACTCCAATCAAAACAACAGTCAGTACAATATATGATTTCCAAGCGGCAGGAGCAAAAATACTTCCGCACATGATAATACCTAAAACAATAAATACTTTCCCGCCAAAACGATGTGTTTTCCGCCATACTTCTTCGTTGCTCAATGTCCATGGAGTTCGAATCCCAACGAAAAAATTCGGCTTACATTGTGGTAAATAGTTGCCTATCACTAAAAATAAAATACCAACAATCAATTCTGAAAAACGATTTATTGGTAAATCATAGCCTAATCCAGTTGCAATAATATCTATGTTTCCAATAAACAATACAAAGAGAATACTATAAGTGATCATCGTAAAACTTTTCGAGAATTTTCTATAATTCTCTTTCTTAGGATCAATCTTTGGAACAACATTGAGTAATATATAAGTTCCGATCATAACCCCAACCATCGACAACATTCCATTTAATTTAGAAGAATAACCATCTACAGTGCCGCCACTCCAATGCGTAGCGATTGTATTCGGAAGGTGCGGCCAAGAAATAATCCAAGCAAGTATCGTCATGCCGATAAGTATAATGGCAAAAATGTGTTTCTTCATTTCATTTCTTCCCTTCTACCATACTTTTATGATTTACCTTCTAATCCAGTTTTTCTTTTATAAATAGAATATGATTTTACCGTCGGAATAATAGCGCCTAACAACACAATACCCATCCCAATAAATATATTAATAGGATCTTTCAAAAGTGCTGCAGCATATACAAAGAATCCTGCAATTACCATTGTTTTCGAAGCAAATCGATGTGTTTTCCGCCATACTTCTGCATTCTCTAATGTCCAAGACGTGCGAATCCCAATTAAATAATTTGGTTTCGTTTGTTGCATATAGTTCCCTAATATAATAGATAGCGTACCCAGTGCAAAGTTGACCATTACGGAACCTTTCACATCATAGCCTACTGAATGAAGTATACCTAATATATTAGAGCCAAATATAGTGATTAGAATCATATAATTAACCTTTGAAAGAGCCTTAGCAAAATATTTATACTCTCCCTTTGTTAAATCAATTCTTCTTATAAAAATCCATACAATATAGAAAAATATCATACTCCCCATTGAAAGAGACATGGCACTTACTTTAGAAAAATATCCGTCTACTTCTCCTTCTATATTGTAATGCCTTGGAATTTGCTCTGGTAAATGCGGCCAAGCAATATACCATCCCATTGCGATTGTAAGAATTAAAAGCCATGGAACTATATGCTTCCTCACTTCCCATCTCCTCCTCTATTCTCCTCTACCCGTAAATGTAAACACCCAAGTTAGTAAATCTTGAAACACAGTCGTGTTTAATGAATACACTACAAACTGTCCTCTTTTTTCATCTTGAATAAGCTCTGCGTTTTTGAGTGCATTTAGGTGATGCGATATACTCGGCTTTGTCATATTAAAATGCTCTGCAATTTCTCCAGCTGTTAAGTCGCCTTCTTTTAAGAGGTCTAAAATTTTGCGCCTTGTCGGATCTGCCAACGCTTTAAATGCTTGGTTCAATATCCTTCCCTTCTTCCTTCCACCAATTAGATATTTAGATATTTATCTAAATATTAAATTCGTCTTTTGAATTTGTCAATTTCATTAATGTATAATAAGTATGATTTTGACATAATGAAAACTGAGAAAACACATGTTACACTATACATACGCAAAGTTAGAGGAGGAGTTTCCATATGTATAAAATTTTAATTGTAGAAGACGATCCTACTATTTCATCTTTACTACAATCCCACATTCAAAAATACGGTTACGAAGCAATTGTTGCTGATAACTTTGATGATATTATGATTTCATTTAACAATGTAAAACCACACCTTGTTTTATTAGATGTAAATTTACCGAAGTTTGATGGTTTCTACTGGTGCCGTCAAATTCGTCACGAATCCACTTGCCCAATTGTTTTCATTTCAGCTCGCGCTGGTGAAATGGAGCAAATTATGGCGATTGAAAGCGGTGCTGATGATTATATTACAAAGCCATTTCACTATGATGTAGTCATGGCAAAAATTAAAGGGCAATTACGACGTATTTACGGTGACTATGCACCAAGTATGTCAGAACGTATTGTTGAAGTGGAAGGATTAAAACTATATCCTGAACGACCAGAGCTTCATTTTAGAAATGAGCAAGTATTACTAACAAAGAAAGAAGCAATTCTAGCAGAAATGCTCCTTTCAAAATATCCTCGTACAGCAAGCCGAGAAGACTTATTATCTGCACTTTGGGATGATGAAAGCTTTGTCGAAGAAAATACATTAAACGTAAATATTACGCGCCTTCGGAAAAAATTCACTGAACTTGGAATTGAAAATGCCATTGAAACAGTACGCGGCTTAGGTTATCGCTTTAATACAACTTGGAGTGAATAGATCATGAAGTTATTTTTACGTGATCATGTTAGTTTTTTACTTCTTTATATTGTAAACTTTGTCATCATCTTCGCTTTGTATGATGCCGTTGATGGATTTCAAAACAATAAATTTTATTTTATTGTTTTGAGTATGTATCTATTCATCTGTTTTCTTGCTTACCGCTACGTTCGGAATCGCAGGTTGTATAAAAGATTAAGTGAACCACCTGAAAGAATGGAAGATGCATTCATCGAACGAGCAACTGCTCCTATGCCGCATGGCGTGAATGAACTTGTTCGTACACAATATCGTCTATTTCAGAAAGAATTGCAAACATATGAAGTCAAACAGCAGGAACATCAAATGTTTATTAATCAATGGGTTCATCAAATGAAAACGCCTGTTTCTGTTATGCAGCTGATGGCACTTGAAATGGAAGACGAACATCTTATTCCAAAGTTTAAAAAAGAACTAGAAAGATTAAATCAAGGACTGGATATGGCATTATATATGGCACGGTTAACGAACTTCCATGAAGATTTCCACGTGGAAACCATTTCATTAAAAGATGCGGTAATGAAAAATATAAACAGCTTAAAAGAACTGTTTATTAGAAGCGGTGTCTTTCCTGTTTTAGAAGTACATTCTGATTTAATGGTTGCTTCTGATGCAAAGTGGTTAAAATTTATTATTTATCAATTAATGACAAATGCTGTGCGCTATTCAGGAGAAAGAGGAAAAAAAGTATTTTTATCTGCTTCTCAAAGCGGAAAAGATATTGTTTTTGAAGTTCGGGATGAAGGTGTCGGTATTCCAGAAGAAGATATTCGCCGTGTGTTTGAACCGTTTTATACTGGGAAAAATGGGCGAACATTTGGAGAATCTACTGGTATGGGGTTATATATTGTTAGCAAAATTTGTTCTTATTTAGGTCATTCTGTCAAACTAGACTCTGAAGTTGGAAAAGGGACAAGCATCAAAATTATTTTCCATAACGCTGTCATCCATAAAACGGAAAAACATGAAAATTAACTTACAGAATTTCTATAGAAAAGTGTATGAGAAATCATTTTTTCATGCACTTTTGCAACATCTAAGAATGATTTTAAGACTGAGAGGATCTAAACATGACATTTTGGCAATTTGCATTTAAGAACGTAACACGTAACTCCCGTTCTTATTTTGCCTACTTTCTAAGCAGTTCCTTTTCTATTGCAATTTTCTTTTCATTTGCCGTGTATTTATTTCATCCTCGTTTGCAAGATGCTAATATAACTTCCAGCATCGACACCTTAATGGAGGTATCTGAGGCTGTTATTGTGTTCTTTTCATTTTTCTTTTTACTGTATTCCACTGGTACGTTTTTACAAGTTCGAAAAAAACAATTTGGCATTTTAACTGTTTTAGGTATATCGAAGAAGCAATTAAAACGACTCATTTTCATTGAAAATATGTTAATTGGACTTCTTTCTATTTTTGTTGGAATTCAAGTTGGCATTATGTTTTCACAATTTTTCTTATTGGTTACAGCAAAAATTACGCATATGCCAGGATTGTACTTATATTTTCCAAAAGGCGCGATTTTGTTAACAACAGCAGTCTTTCTTGGACTTTTTATGCTCGTATCAGCTTTCACCCCTATTTTAATTCGAACGAGAAAAGCTGTACGTCTCTTAAAAGAAGAAAAGATACATCAAAAAGAAAAAAAACCATCTATACTTATTTCTTTATTTGGAATTTCATGCTTACTTTCCGGATACATACTAGCAGCATATCCAAACTACTTTATGTCTCTAGATGATACCATTGGTGTACTATACATTGTCTCTAGTGTTTTTGTCATTCCAACACTTGTAGCAATTGGGACATACTTTTTCTTTTCACAAACTAGCTTTCTGCTCATTCATATGTTAAAAAGAAAACGGAAATTTTATATGAAACGAATTAATATGCTGTGGATTTCTGATTTAGCAAGCCGTATTCGCACAAATATTAATATGCTCTTTGTTGTAGCAATGTTGTCCACTCTCGCCTTTACCATGATTACCTTCATATATGGCTTTGGTAAATTTACAAAGGCACAAATTGTGAAAGATAATCCATTTCCATTTACTTATCTTTCCTATGATGATAATCCACTCGTTTCACAACATATAAATTGGTTAGAACAACAGCTAAAAGATGGGAAATTTGAATACAACACCATAAAAGTAGACTTGTATGGTGTATCGTTACAAAAAAGTTCGGATTTACTCTATCGAGATGACGTGTATGTATTAAAACAAAGTGATTATAATCAGTTAGCTGCTGCACTACATCATAAAAAGATTTTCTTGAAAGATGATGAAACATATGTACTACCTGGACACTCTTATGAAATTACGTTTGGTAAATGGGACCCGTCATACGAAAAACAGCCGATTATCCTTTCTCCAAATTCCTTGAAATTACACGTGCAAGGTATTGGTGATAAAAATGTGATACCCAATGGAATTGTTTCAAATATACTCATCTTGTCCGACAATACAGTACAATCGTTATCACATTCCATGAAGCATATGACGTTGTACAATTTTCAAGTACAGAATTGGGAAAATACAAATACAATAGCAGCAGCATTTATTAAAAAGCTTTACGCAGATCGCGAGAAAATTCATTCTGAAAAACCTTTATATGAAGGTTTTGAAAGAGGCAATCAACTATATGAAACGAAATTACAAGGTGCTTCCTTTTTCTTTATTGGCACGTTTCTTGGTATTATCTTCTTTATCGGTGCTGGAAGCGTACTTTACTTCCGCATGTATACGGATTTAACGAATGAGCAAGACAAGTATATTGCGATTACAAAAATTGGCTTAACAAAATCAGAAATGATACGTTCAGCTACCATTCAGCTTGCTATCTTATTTTTTGTGCCATATATAATGGCTTCCATCCATACACTGTTTGCTGCAAAAATGTTACAAGAAGTAATCAAGATATCCTTATTTGCTGAAGTTATAGTTGTTCTTACGATTTTTGGAACGATTGAAATTCTCTTTTTCCTATTAATTCGTTCACTCTATATTCAAAAATTGTCGCAGCATATTAAACTATAGGAAAAGATAAGCATAGTTAGAAAGGTGATTTATATATGGACGAAGTACTACACATAAAAAATGTATCGAAGGTATATGAGGGAAAAGTCCCTCATACTGCTCTAAAAAATATTAACTTACATGTGGTTAAAGGCGAATTTGTTGCCATTATGGGTCCGTCGGGGAGCGGCAAATCAACTTTATTAAATGTCATTTCAACAATTGATTCTCCTACATCAGGGGAAGTATTTATGAATGGAAAACAACCGCATACGTTTCGCAATGAAAAATTAGCTGTGTTTCGCCGGCAAGAATTAGGATTTGTATTTCAAAGCTTTAATTTATTAGATACGTTAACAATTGGAGAAAACATCGTTCTGCCATTAACGTTAGATAATGTCCCGCTTTCTGAAATGGACGAAAAGCTAGATACAATTTCAAACAAACTCGGAATCAATCACATTTTAAATAAACGAATTTTTGAAATTTCAGGAGGACAAGCACAGCGTACAGCAATAGCTCGTGCTGTTATTCATCAGCCATCCCTATTGCTTGCTGATGAACCGACAGGAAACTTAGATTCTAAAGCAGCTATCGATGTAATGGAGCTATTTACGAAGTTAAATACAGAGGAACGAGCTACTATTTTAATGGTGACACATGACCCATTTGCAGCTAGTTATTGCAGTCGCGTTATTTTTATTAAAGATGGTGAACTTTACAATGAACTGCACCGCGGCCTACACCGTGAAAAGTTCTATCAAGAAATATTAGATGTATTAGCATTGCTAGGAGGAAGACGTGGATGAAGTTTTGGCAATTTGCATTTAGAAATGTCGTCCGTAATTCAAGAGCTTATTTTGCTTATTTTTTAAGTAGTTCTTTTTCCATTACGGTCTTCTTTTCATTTGCTGTGTATCGGTATCATCCACGCCTGCAAAATATAGGAGACTATAAAGATACCGGACCTCTTATGAATTTAGTTGGCTTTACCCAATTTGTAATCGTAATGTTTTCTTTTTTCTTTTTGTTGTACTCCGTCGGCGCGTTTTTAAAAGTACGTAATAAGCAATTTGGCATTTTAACAATTTTAGGTATTTCAAACAGACAACTAAAACGACTTATTTTTTTAGAAAATATGCTGATTGGATTGCTTTCTATTTTTATAGGCATTCAAGTTGGTCTTGTATTTTCTAACTTTTTCTTATTAATCACCTCAAAGATTTCAGGTGTTAACGGCCTTTATTTATATTGGCCATCAGAAGCAATTTGGACAACTATAACAACATTTCTCATCCTTTTTATTATTGTATCAGTCTTTACACCTGCTTTAATTCGAACAAGGAAAGTAACTCGTCTTCTAAAAGGAGAAATGCGTACAAAGAAGGAGAAACTGCCTTCCATTGTCATTTCAATTTTTAGTTTACTGTGTTTACTTTCAGGTTATATTTTTGCGGCTTATCCACAAAGTTATATAACAGAAGAAAGCTTAACAAATGGAGTTGGTGTACTCATTATCTTAGCCATTATTCCTCTTGTTGTAGTTGGGACATACTTTCTATTCTCACAAGCTAGCTTCCTGTTCATTTGGATATTAAAAAAGAGACGACGCTTTTATATGAAAAAAACAAATATGCTTTGGATATCAGACTTGGCATCTCGAGTTCGTGTCAATATTAATATGCTTTTCATTGTAACGGTGTTATCTGCAACTGCTTTTACTATAATTACAACATTATATGCCCTTAATAAACACACAAAGGCATCTATAATTGAAACATTTCCTTTTCCATTTACTTACGCATCTTACGAAGGAAATCCATTCGAAACGAAGCATATTACAACATTAGAAAATGAATTAATGAAAGACAAATTTACATATCAAAAACATAAATCAGTTGTATATAAAGATATAGCAGCTACCGAAGCTATTTGGATTATGAAACAAAGCGACTATAATATTCTTGCTAAATTTCTAAATCGTTCTCAAATTCAACTAGCTAAAAACGAAACATATGTGATTCCAAGATATTCGCCTGTAACATTAGAATTGTTAACAAATCCTTTTCTTAAGCAAGAAAAGATTACGTTACAATCTAATAAAAAACAATTTTATATAAAAGAAATAGCAAACAAGCCAATTGCACCGCAACATGCTTGGGTATATCTTATCGTACTGTCGGATGAAGCTGTAAACGACGAAATTCCACACCTCGAACCAATTACGGTTTATAATTTCAAAGTGGATAATTGGGAAAATACTCTTCCGCTGACAAAGCGCATTTTACGTATGACCACTGCTGATGCACATAGTTTACATCCAAATCAGAATCAGCAAGAAATGCATGATAAGAAAACTCCTTTTGCTATTTATACAGCCAGTGATGAATTATATGCAGAGAAGCGATGGAATGTCGCTTACCTCTTCACCGGTACATTTCTTGGAATTATTTTCTTCATCGGAGCAGGAAGCGTTCTGTACTTCCGTATGTATACTGATTTGACGAGAGAAGCAGAAAAATATAAGACGATTACAAAAATTGGATTAACAAAGTCTGAAATGATACGTTCAGCAACAATTCAATTAGCAATACTATTTTTCGTTCCTTATACTATTGCTTCTATTCATACAATATTTGCAATTAAATTTATACAAAGTACACTCTCTTTCTCTTTAACAAAAGAAGCCATGTTCGTATTAAGCCTCTTTGGAATAGTCGAGGTCATTTTCTTTTTCCTAATTCGCTCATTTTACATTCAAAAATTATCACAACATATTAAACTGTGAATAAAATAGCCCTGTGCTCTGCACAAGGCTATTTTCAATAGTTTTTAACTTATTAGCAACAACCACCAAACCCGCCATAACCGCCGTAGCCAAAGCCGCCGCCGTAACCGCCACCGTAGCCACCGCCACAGAAGCAGGCAGCACCAATGATGATTAATAAAATGAACAATACGATTACAAGCGCAAAGCCATTGCCGTGATGACGAAATCCGCGTTCATGTTCAAAACTTTCGCCCATTGCTCTTTTCCTCCTTTAATAAAAGTCCTTCATTTGTGGGATCCTTTCAATTGGATTCCATTTATCCTATGTTTCGAATGAGAATAAGAGCTTGTTCTTTTCAAAATCAGGCTTGTTCCCATACTATATGTTATGATGTTCCAAATAAGATTGGTTTCATAATCGCTCCCGCATTAACAGATAAAGTGAAACGTTTATCAGTGGAAGTTTTCTTCATCCCTTATCTATCTTCCTCGCTTCTCTCTGAATCTTAAGTTTGGAGTCTTACTGCCGCGAATAGCGGAATAAGCGGATAAAATGCAAAAAAGCTAATCATCTACTTATGTAAATGATTAGCTTTTCACTCTTTTAAAAGGCAATATATTTATTTTGTTTTTAATTGTTTCAACAGCTCTTTAATTTCTGTTAATTCGCTTTCTATATTGTGTAATCGGCTTTGCATATTATCAATCTCTTGCTCTGCTTTATAATTGATCGCAAAGTCAATAACGGATTCATGTTTGTCACGTGTAGCTTGACGGTTTTGGCTCATCATAATAACAGGAGCTTGAAATGCTGCTATAAAAGATAAACATAAGTTCAATAAAATGAATGGCGGTGCATCAAAGTGCGCTCCTTTTGTTATAGATAGGCTATTCCAAATAATCCACCCAGCAAGAAAACATGCAAACCAGATAATGAATCGCCAACTACCTCCAAACTGTGCCATTTTATCAGCTATTCGGTCTGCCCACTTTGTTCGCTGTGTGTATTCACTATCAAGTTGGTGAAGTATTTCTGACTCGTAGCGATCTACAAGCCGGTCAATACGTGTTAAACTTTCTTGGTTTAAGTCAATATCAAAACCTTGGATTTTCGTAGCTTCTTGTTTTTGTCCTTTAATTTGCTTCCAGATTTTTTGTACCATTGTACAAACCTCCTCTCTTATAGAGGAAGTCATCTTTCCAAAGTTTATATGAAGCGGTAACTATTTTTACGCAGTAATCCGCTTCGGATATTCAGTTGTATGACTTCCTCTGACGCCGGCGTCCGGCTCTCCTATGCTTGGATTACTCATAAAATAGTTCCACCTCACTTTTTTTTCTCAAAACCCTTTATCATTATATGCTATCGTATTCCTTATGACTATGCGATTGTTGAGAAAATACACTTCATTATCTTACATTTTTATATAAAAATGTATCCCGCTATTTGCGAGCAGTAAGCCCCCATCTCAAAATTAAAAGAAAAGCGAAGAAGATAGGCCTGGCATGCGCCCGATTGGGCAAGATTTCCATCATTTTGAGATGAAGCTCCCCCAATGATGGAAGTTTCACTTTATACTAACATTTCATTAACATAACCCAGGTCATGAGTCGTTTATACTATACTTCAATCTTGCTTTGTATGAGTACCCTTATCATTTAATAACTGAAACATACATTGATGATAATCTGTTATTAATGTACTTAACTTCTCTTTATGCTTATCTTCTAGGTGTCTACCTAATTTCCAAGGTACTTTTTCTTTATATTTTTGGTCTTCCGTAGAATCTGCTTGCTGTAGTTCTTTAAACTGCATACTATCTTTGTTCATTATTAAAATTCTCCCTTATTATAAATTTCAAATGAACAAATTCTAATGTTACTGTATCCAAACAGCCTAATTCACACCTTTTTTAATATTTTTTAATAGGATACTTATATATTTTTTTCTTTTACTAAAATATTCTCATCTGAAAAGTGAAATCCCTTTTGTATATTATATGCCTGTATGTTTTACATAGTTATCGAAAGTAAATGAAAAGGCTCATCCTTTACGTACAAAGGAGAGCCTTTTTCTCTTTCAAAATCTTCATATCCGCTGCGCAAACAACCTGCCTTCTCGTAAAATATGACGCTTCAGTTCGCTATTCGACAATGTATTCAAATGAACCGCATCTACTTTCC
This sequence comes from Bacillus yunxiaonensis, assembly GCF_037104695.1. Taxonomy (NCBI): domain Bacteria; kingdom Bacillati; phylum Bacillota; class Bacilli; order Caryophanales; family Bacillaceae; genus Bacillus; species Bacillus yunxiaonensis. The sequence continues at coordinate 106,956 of NZ_JBAWSV010000010.1, forward strand.
CTGCTCCGTCCAGCTCTTCCATCAGTTGAAACCAAAGCCACTGAAACTCACCTATTGAAATATTTGTTGTCTCAATGGCTATATCATAATCCGAAGAAGGAATTGCCTCTTTTCTTGCATGAGATCCGAAGATGTACGCCACTTTTACAAATGGTGTTTCCAATAAACAATTTTGTATATGACGCAGCACCTTTTCATGCTTTTGCATATGCTCACCTCTCACATACAATGCATTGTTTCGTTATCTCTTTTAGTCTTGCCCGGTTTATGCCATACCCAAACCCAGCTTGCGCTGGAATTGTAATTTTTCCATTTTGCAGCGTTACTTCTGGTGAGATAATATCTTGTTCCCAATGCCTGTTCGAAGCTGAAATATCGCCTGGAATTGTGAAGTTTGAAAGGGATGCTAATGCAATGTTTTGTGCACGTGAAATTCCCATTTCTACCATGCCTCCGCACCAAACAGGCATACTGTGCCGCTGACAATAATCGTGAATGCGAATTGATTCTGTTAATCCACCAACTCGCCCTGGCTTTATATTGATAATACGGCAGCTCCCGAGTTCAATAGCAACCCGTGCGTCTTCTAAACAATGAATACTTTCATCTAAGCAAATGGGGGTGTCCATTTGCCGTTGCAAATAAGCATGGTCAAGAAAGTCGTTATCTGCTAGCGGCTGTTCGATCATCATTAGATCAAACTCATCTAATCGCTGCAATTGCTTCATATTATCTAACGTATACGCAGAATTCGCATCTACCATTAATGGAATAGTAGGAAACGCTCTTCGGATTTCTTGGAGCAACGCATAATCATTGTCTGGTTTGATTTTGACCTTAAAACGTTTATATCCTTCTTCCGCATACATTCCAATGCGTTTTAGCATATTAGGAATTGTATCAAGGCCAATGACAACGCCAACCTCAATCTCTCGTTTTACGCCGCCAAGCAGCGCAGCAAGCGATTGATTCTCACGCTTTGCATACAAATCCCATAATGCGCCCTCTATTCCTGCTTTCGCCATATTATTACGTTTTATATGCTGAAAAAGAGATGTGATATCAGAGGGGTGCGAAATATCATGCTCAAATAGCACTGGCAACAAAAAATCTTGCAGCATATGAAACGCTGTTATAACTGTCTCTTCTGTATACCACGGTTCTGAAAAAGCAACCACTTCCCCCCATCCGCTTCTTCCTTCTTCATCTATTAATTCAATTACAATACTTTCACGCCTTTCATACGTTCCGTAACTTGCAGCAAACGGAATAACGAGCGGCATTTCTGTTACATAAAGTATTGCCTTTGTAATTTCCATCTACATTTCCTCCAGCAACTGCCGCAGTTCACGGCGCAATAATTTTTTTGAAGCATTGCGCGGCAGTTCAGAAAGAAAATGAATACCTTTTGGCACTTTATACCGTGCAAGTCTATCTTCACAAAAAGCGAGTAGCTCTTCTGCTGTTACCTCTTCTAATTTTACAACGAATGCGACAGGAACTTGTCCCCATCTCTCATCACTTGCTCCAACGACTCCTACTTCCAAAACAGCAGGATGTGCAAGCAATACTTCCTCAATTTGTGCTGGATATATGTTCTCTCCGCCAGAAATAATTAAATCGCTGCGGCGATCTAGCACATAAAGAAAGCCATCTTCGTCGAAATAACCAATATCACCAGTATGCAGCCATCCATCTTGAATACTCTCTCTCGTTGCCTCTTCACGCTTAAAATAACCGCCTGTTACATTCGGTCCCTTCACAACAATTTCGCCAGCAGTTCCTACCGCAGCTTCCCTTCCATCTTGTTCAATGCGAAGCTGACATGGAAATAATGGTTTTCCAGCCGAGCCAACTTTCGCTAACATATAATCAGCAGCCAATGTACAAATTTGCGAGGATGTCTCTGTCATACCATAAGTTTGATACACTGGAATCCCTTTCGCGACGCATGTTTCTAACAAAGGCCTTGGAGCTGGCCCTCCGCCAAGTAATACGCAGCGAAGAGACTGTGAATATGTCCCCTCTTGGATCCTTTCTAATAAATCCGTCAGCATTTTAGATACGACTGAAATCATCGTTACTCCTCTTGTTTGTAGCGCTTCATGAATAAAATCCGGATCATACTTCGGAACAAGTAGCACCCTCATACCGTACATAATATTCTTCATTAAAAGCGATAACCCGCCTACATGAAAAAACGGTAAACATGCTAACCAACAATCATCATCACGAAGACCTAAATTAAGTGAAGAACCAACTGCACTCCACCAATGATTCCCGTACGTAAGCATCACGCCTTTTGGCTTTCCTGTTGTACCTGACGTATAAATAATCGTCATTGTATCTTCTAAAACAAACTCATTCTGCACAGTTGCTGTTTGTTTTGACAACGCTGCAACTTCTGTAAATAAGTATACGGGCACTCGCTCTGCCTCGAAATCTTCATCCGTAAGCAAACAAGAAACCTCTGCATCCTCCATTTGCCAAAGTAGCTCTTCTCTTGAAAGACGTGTATTCAGTAAAACGGCTACCGCCCCCATATAAGAAAGGGCATGAATCGTTATTACCATCTCCATACTATTTTTCATCAGAACAGCCACTTTTGTCCCTTTTTGCACTTGTAAACAAGCAAGATGTTCACAAAGTGAAAGAACTTTCTCATGAAGTTGTAAAAACGTATATATACCTTCTTCCATTTCAATCGCGGTGCGCTCCGGTGTTAAAAAAGCTCTTTGCATAAGCCAATTGGGCATTCTCTCCATATCATATTCTCCTTTCACAGAATAGAAGACTAACATAGCTTCTTTTACTTCTGACCTATTTCTTTACTTGTAACTAGTGTTACTTTATTTCTATCTTATCTATCTCTTACCTTTATATCAAATAAGAGCTCTTTGACCAGTTGTGTTTCATATGCTGCAACAAATGATTCTACATTATTTTCTTGAATGGCGAGCAAATGCTCAATACATAAAGTGAAACGCTTTTTATCTCCCCCCCCATCTTCCTCACTCCTCCCTGAATCTTGCGTTAGAAGTCTTACTGACCGTTAATTCGGAATGCATGTATAAAATTGTCGAAAAAAGAAAAAAAATCAGTTTTTTTGTTGTTTTTTTATAATTTTACTGTTATTATAAATTTAATCATATAGATGTTGGGAATGTTGCTCCTTAAATAGACTGAATTTTCAGATCTCTACACCGACATTGTGTGATTGTAAGCTCCCTCCCCGTTTTATTTTATGCCCTGCAAAAAGAACCTTTTTAAGGTTCTTTTTGTAATTAGATTAAAAGAGCGAATTCTAAGATGATTTCTATTCATAAAGACAATTTTATGAAGGTCACACTACATTGCTTAAGTACTTCTTACATATCGGTTGCTAAATGCAGCGTGAATAAACCTTCATTTGAATCGATTTATCTCAATATACAAAAAACGATATACACTTTTATCTTTAATAAGTAAAATAGATTTATAATGCAAGGAATGATTCTTACGAAAAAAAGGAGCCTCCATATGTTACAAAAACCACTAAAAGTATTTGCAACTTCTGCTATTTTAGCAACTACATTATTTACTCCTATCATGACAAATCATGTAGTTGTTCATGCTGAAACAGCTGCTACGCAAGCCGCAGCTCAATATGAACAGAGAGAATTTGATCTTCCAGCTACAGGGAGTTATTGGGATGAAGCGGAAAGAGAAAGAAGAGGACAACAAAAAACATATACTCCAACAGGAATCTATGTAAAACCGAATGAACAAGTTACAATTGAAGTATCAGGATCACAAAAGATTAGAGCTATTATTGGTACACATCAATACGATAAAGAATGGGGGAAAGAAATTGATCTTTCTCCCGGCTCTAATACCATTTCCTCCCCAAATGGTGGTTTATTAGGATTGGATAACTATCAAAATACAGGAACAATTCACGTGAAAGTAACACAAGGTGGGAGCCCTGTTCCATTCTTTGAATTAGGGAAGCATACGAAAGAAGACTGGATTGCGATGATGAATGCATGCCCAGATGCGCATGCCGTCCAACTAAAATCAGAGAAAGCGGTACTTACTGTTACTTATGATAGTGCCAAGAAGTTTATTGTGGATCAAAATCCTATTCCGTTATTAGAAAAATATGATGAAATGATTCGAGCACAAGATAAGATATCAGGGTTATCTGAAACAGACCCTAATCCTTTACATCGACCAACTCGCCGCCTTTGGGCTTTTGTAGAAAACCCTAACAAACCAGATTGGGGCATGTATGCGAGTTTGGACGGAGCCGTATTTACTACTGCTGGTAACGCAATCGAAAGTGCTTTAAATGTAAATAAATTTGGCTGGGGACAAATGCATGAAGCAGGACACGCAAGACAACAATATCCTTGGCAGTGGAATGACTTAAGAGGAATGACTGAAGTAACCGTTAATCTGTATTCTTTAGCTGCGCAAAAACAATTATTCCCGAATGAACCAACACGTTTAGAAAAAGAAGGGGATTATGAGAGAGCCTTTCAATACTTAAAACAAACAGATAAAGATTACAAAAATATTGATGACTTGTTTGTGAAGCTTGTGATGATTTGGCAACTTCAATTGGCATATGGTGATGATTTTTATCCGAATCTTCACAAACTATACCGGGAATTACCAGATACTCAACTTCCAAAAACGGATGAAGAGCAAATACAAGCATTTATTTATAACACATCCAAAGTAGCAAAACAAAACTTACTTCCGTTTTTTGATCAATGGGGACTGAAAGCATCACTTGAAACAAGACAAAAAATACAAGCTTTAAATTATCCAACATTAACTGCTCCTATTTGGGAAGCAACTGATTTTAAACATGTTCCGTTAAACACATTACCTAAGCAAAACATGAAAGTAATTGCAAGTAGTGAAGAATCAGGGCGTGAAGATGCAACTAATGCAATTGATGGAAATCCATATACAAGATGGCATAGTAAATGGAGCGAACAAAACCAATACCCATTTAATTTAACGATTGACCTTGGTGATACTCATACCATTACACAGCTCGCATATCTTCCGAGACAAGATGAATGTCCAAATGGTCGTATTTTAAACTACAACATTTACACAAGTACAGATGGTGTGAACTATCAAAAAGTAACATCTGGAACATGGGAAAATAGTACGAAACAACAATTTGCAACATTTGATCCCGTATCTGCTAAATATGTGAAATTAGAGGTGTTAAATGGAATGAACGGATATGCCTCAGCCGCAGAAGTAGATATTTTAGGAAATTAATCTATCTCAAAAACAAAAAAGACGTTATCCTGTCTATAGAATTATAGAAAAGGATAACGTTTTTTCGTCTCTCCACCTATCTCTTTATCAGTTCGATTTGCGTACATGTTTTATTTTAATAACCTATTTTATTGGTATCCATATCTCTTCTTTCGCATTTACATCGTCCGGACGATAATGATCATTCATAACTTCAAAATGTTCCCTGACGTCTAAACTATAATTGGAATTCGGTAACCATTCTTGAAAAATATACTGGAAAGTGCTCATATCAGATGCCGTTCCTTGATGGATAAAAACAGCATATAAGCCGCCTGTTAAGGTATGCGTGGATAATTCCGAAAAAGTCTCCGTTTCAAAATCTTCCACTTCAACAGCAGCCCACTTTTCATAAGCATAGTTTATATCATTCATATTTAAAGGAGTATGTAACACCTTTACAGAAAGAAAACAAGAGTTACTTCTATGAGAGATACGATTTCTTAATGGCATAAATGTTTTCCATATTTCTCTTGTGACTTCAGAATCTGTTGCAAAAGTTATTTCTCTCTTAATCCCAACAATTTTTTTTGCTGGAATGTTTACTATTTTAGGTTCCATTTTTTCTTTCCTCTCCTTATTCATATTGAGCATGAATCACTTCAGTTTAAATCCGATATTCTATATATGATATTCATAAAGTAGTTTTATCTTTTTCCAATTAAAACGAATACTGGTACTCAACGATCTGTAATTCCCATAAAATAATTGAAATACACTATGTATAGAGGTGAAATTATGAATTCTTCTTCATTTTACTCTATTGTGATCATAATTGCTTTGTTGGTCTTATGGCGTAGAACTAGGGCAATGTATCGTCCTATTAAAGGAAACGGAACTCGTCTTCTCTTACCCATATTATTTCTACTATTACCTAGTCTTTTCATAATCCTGAATCCAAATGTACATGTTGCTGCCTGGGGATGGATTTGTGCAGCTATCTTTGGGTTCCTTTTGTCAATTCCACTTATTTGGACCACTAACTATGAACTCCGATCCGATCAGCATATTTATGCTGTAAGAAACAAGAGCTTTATCATTGCCTTTCTCATCGTATTTATTATTCGATTTTTACTTCGTGATTATTTAAAATGGCTAGGTCCAGAGACAGAAGCAGCACTATTTATAACTGTAGCGCTGGGATACATCTTACCTTGGAGGATTATTTCTTTCATCAAATTTCGTCAACTATACAAAAGCCGAATCCGAACTAACGACAACATTGACTTCCGATAACCACGAAAAAAGAGACTTAATGAAAATTCATCAAGTCTCTTTTGTTCACCTTCCCGATCACTATCCAGCTACATCGGCTAGAACAATCGGTCGTTTCGCACCTTCCTGCGAGGCAAAGTACGCCTCTTGTTCTCAACGAGCCACTTTCGCTTTCATCACGGGAATCGAGGGAATTGTCCAAAGTCCGGACGGCGTTTTTCTTTAAACGCATCGCGGCCTTCTTTTGCTTCGTCTGTTGTGTAATATAATAGCGTTGCATCGCCAGCTAGTTGCTGAATACCTGCAAGCCCATCTGTATCTGCATTAAATGCAGCTTTTAAGAAACGAAGTGCCATTGGGCTGTTTGCTAAAATTTCTTCTGCCCATTTTACTGTTTCTTCTTCTAGCTGTTCTAATGGTACAACTGTGTTAATTAAGCCCATATCAAGTGCTTCTTGCGCGTTGTATTGACGACATAAGTACCAAATTTCACGTGCTTTCTTATGGCCAACCATACGAGCTAAATAGCCAGCGCCGTATCCACCATCAAAGCTACCTACTTTTGGACCTGTTTGGCCAAATACTGCGTTATCTGCTGCGATTGTTAAATCACATACGATGTGAAGAACATGTCCACCACCGATTGCATAACCTGCTACCATCGCGATAACTGGTTTTGGAATCGCGCGAATTAAACGTTGTAAGTCTAATACGTTTAGGCGCGGGATTTGGTCCTCACCAACATATCCGCCATGACCGCGAACCTTTTGGTCACCGCCAGAACAGAATGCACGGCCACCTTCACCTGTTAAAATGATAACGCCAACATTTTGATCATCTCTTGCATGTGCAAAAGCATCGATTAACTCCATTACCGTTTTTGGACGGAATGCATTATGTACTTCAGGACGGTTAATCGAAATTTTTGCGATTCCATTGTATGTGGAGTAAATAATATCTTCATAATTACCTTCTTTTACCCATTCAATAGTCATTTTGTCTCTACCTCCTTTTATGTTTTGCAAAAAGCCCCTTACTATTGTATCAAACTTTTGCGGTTGTTCCACATGAATTGCATGGCCCGACCCAATAATTTGTACAAATTCAGCATGAGGGATATGTTTTTTCATCTTTTTTAAGATGTGAAAGAACTTTTCATCATATTCTCCGCTCATGAGTAAGACTGGCATTTGTAAGTGTTTCAATTCATTCCACCAAGATGGCTGCGCTCCTGTTCCCATGCCTCGCAAGCTATTCGCAAGGCCCTCAGAATCATTAGCTAATCTTTCTTCGCGTACGCGATCCTGTACATGAAGCGGTAACTTTTTTTGCGTGGCAAAGAGCGGAATATTCTCCCACTTTTTAACAAAAGCAGAAACACCTTCTCGTTCAATCTTTTCAGCAAGCTGTTCATCCTTCTGCCTGCGCTCTTCACGTTCTGCTTCCTTTATGAGTCCCGCTGTACAGTTTTCTAACAAAAGAGACAAGGTGCGCTCTGGATACAAACAAGCAAACGTAAGCGCAAGGCGCCCGCCCATAGAATATCCTAACACATGCACTTTCTCGATTTGCAAATGATCGAGCAATGCAATAAGATGCGCAGCTACCGTTTCGATATTATAATGCCGGATTTCCTTTGGACTTTCTGTTTTACCGTGTCCGATAAGATCCACTAAAATTACTTGAAATTGTTCGCTCCATGCAGGAACAAACGAACGCCATGTTTCCATGCTGCCTGTAAAACCATGAAGAACAAGAAGCGGCTCGCCGCTTCCGATTACTTCATATTCGTAAGAAACACCCTGTACGTTTACTTTCATTTCCCTTCACCTTGCAATACTTCTGAAACAATGGCTGCTGCCTCTGCCATAATGTCACGATGAAGCTGTAAGTTCTCTTCACGGTCTGTTTGTATTTCAATGACATGCAGTCCATTTTCTCTCGTACCTTTGTCCACTTCATTTCGAAACGCTTCCCATGTTTTTACGCGCTGGAATGAACCGTTATACATCTTGACGACATGTTCATAATCAAGCCCAAGCGGCGTACCAAATAACGCCTCAAAATGTTCTTTCTGCTCATACTGTGGTAAAAATGAGAAAATACCGCCGCCATCATTGTTCACGACAACAATGGTTGCATTTAAATCATGTAGCTTTGCTGCTAGCAATCCATTTAAATCATGGTAGAATGATAAATCCCCCACAACTAATACAAGCGGATCGCGAGCTACACTCACCCCAAGCGCTGTCGAAACAATGCCGTCAATGCCGTTTACACCGCGATTTGCTAATACTTCAATATTTTTATCATTTGTGAAGAAAAACGTATCTGTATCACGAATTGGCATACTGTTACTTACAAATAAAGTTGCATCATTTGGCAGAACATCTACAAGTTCTGTAATCACTTTTCCTTCAAATGCATGCTCATACGATTCAACTTGGACGAGTTTCTCTTTTGTTACGGCATTCATTTGTTGCCACATACCAAGCCAGCCATGATTGTTTTGCTGCTCAGCGCTATTTACAAGCTGCTCACAAAATTTAGCGTCATTGGCATACACAACTTCTGTGAACATAAGCGCTGGATCACGCCAATTTCCAGATTCATCAACAACAATGTGCAATGCCCCTGTTTGCTTTTTCAAATATTGCGTAAGCGCTTTGGAAACTGGCATACCGCCGAAACGAATAATCACATCTGGCTTCCAACGATCGCGAAGTTGTTCATTTCGTAAAAATGTATCATAGCAATCCAGAATCGTCTCTTTATCGTGAAGACCGCTGCGAAGACCAGAAAGCGGATCTGCAAGGATCGGATAACCGTATGCCTTTGAAAAAGCCACGACAGCTTCTGCAATATTTGGATGACTATCATCACCACATACAATAAGCCCCTTTTTCATATGCGAAAGGCGCTCTCGTAAAGATGCTGCATATTCATCCGTCATCGCTATTTTCCCCTGATGAACGGTTGTTTCGTATTCTCCGCGGCCTTTTTCCCATAAATTTTCTAAAGAGAAATTCGGAATTAACGGCTCACGAAGCGGAAAGTTTACATGAACGGGTCCTTTCGGCGTTTGTAATGCCGCTGCAACCCCTCGTCCCGCTGTCATCCGTGCATATCGATACATTGGTTCTGCAGCTTCAGGAAGTGCCATTTCAATAAATTGTTTCACAAATGAACCGAACAAATAAAATTGATTCATTGCTTGCGGTGCACCAACATCTCGCAATTCATGCGGACGATCCGCTGTCAGTACAAGAAGCGGGACGCGTGAATGAAATGCTTCACATATAGCTGGATAATAGTTTGCTGCCGCTGTGCCTGATGTACATAATAAGGCAACTGGGCGTTTTTTTGCCTTCGCAATGCCAAGAGCAAAAAAGGCCGCTGATCTTTCATCCACGTGTAAATATGTGCGGATTTGTTCATGTTGTGTCATTAATAAGGCAAGCGGCGTTGACCGCGAACCTGGGCTAATAACAACATCTTGCACATGCAGGCGCGCCAATTCATCAACAAACGCGCCTAAGTAATACGATAATGCTTCTATATGATTGCTCATCTAGATAGTCCCTCCAAAGCAGAAAGCATCGGCTTAAATTTCAACCTAGTTTCCTCATACTCTAAATGCGGCTTCGAATCAATAACAATGCCGCAGCCAGCAAATAACGAAGCTTGTTTACCAGACAATAATCCACAGCGAAGTGCTACCGCAAATTCACCGTTCCCTTGCTCATCAACCCAGCCAATTGGCGCTCCGTATAAGCCTCGGTCTAATAGCTCTACTTCACGAATCAATTTCAGTGCTTCTTCTCGAGGTGTTCCTCCAAGAGCTGGTGTTGGATGAAGTTCTTCAATCATCGATAATAAATCACCATTTCCATTCGCTTGTACTGGTGTGTATAGATGAAGTAAATTTTTCGTCTTCAATAATTGCGGTTCATATGGAATATCGACCGTTTCACAATGCCTTGTTAACACACTGCGAATCATGTTTACAACATAATCATGCTCTGCTAAATTTTTCTCATCATGCAAAAGTTCATATCCATTCTCTTTCGTTTCCTCTTCTGAAGCACCTCGTCCAATCGAACCGGCAAGACACATGGATGTATATGCTTCTCCCTCTTTGCGAAGAAGCCTTTCTGGCGTTGCTCCTAAGAAGCACGTTCCTTTATAATCAAACGCAAATACATAACAATCCGGTTGTCCTATGCGAAGTGCTGCCAAAACAGAAGCCGAATCAACATCTTTATCCAAAACAAGTTGCATCTCGCGCGCTAACACGACTTTTTGGACAGCTCCTCGCTTCATTTCTTCCTGCACTTGTTCAATTGCTCGTAACCATTTCTCCGGCTCTACCTCCACTTTCGAAAGAATGGTCACATTCTCTTCCGCGAAGGAATGCTTGCTTTGCTGCAACAATTGCTCCTCAGCGTTTTGTAATTCCTCATAAATCTGTTCTGCACAATCATTTCCGGAAACAAAACGGTTCACTGTTAACCATGCCTTTTCACTCTTTACCGTTAACAAAAAGGCTGGCAATTGCAGTGTTGTATCGTGATATGACTTCCATAAATCTGTTCTTTCTTTTCGTGGATCAAAGGCAAAACCACCAAATAAAAGCGGTCCTGTTCCAAATTCGTAAGTATCACGATGAATTAATGCTTCGTCTTTCAATCGTTCCCACTCTTGACGAGCATTTTGAAAGCGCTTATTAGAAGAATTTGCTATAGTAAAAGCAGAACCTAATCCAGCGAAGATAACGTGCTGCGATGGATCTGCAAAATAACATCTGTCTCTATATCCAAATTGTGTTCCTGCTGCATAAAAAAGGAGTGGATCAATCCATTCCACTTGCTTCACAAAACTAACGAGTACTTGCCCGTCAGCCGCGCGCTGAATCGCAGTAAAAATCACATCTTTTACATCATGTTGTTTCGTTTGAATCACACAGTCTCCCCCCTATGGGCGAAAAATAGTCATAAATACGCTTGATTTTAAGATACACCTCAAATGAAAGGTGTGTCAATGTTTAGCATTTCTGAGAAAATCCGAGCATATTCCTAGAAAATAAACATTGACACTATATGATGCTTTTCCTACACTTAATTGTGTACTTTTTGTGTACCTGTTCCGCTCTAATGAGCAGTAAGAACTCATTTTTATTTTATATAACAAACAGATCGGAGGATTCCAAATGGAAGTAAAAGCTGAAACGAATTCCTCTTCCATGCAGCCAAAGCCAAGTAAACAAACAGGCTGGCGTATTTGGTGGAGCTTATGCCGCCCTCATACATTAACTGCCGCTTTTGTTCCCGTCTTTATTGGAACAACTTATGCCATGCAAGTTGAAGGTATGAACAAAATAAATCTTCCTCTTTTCCTTATCATGCTTCTTGCTTGCCTTCTCATACAGGCAGCAACAAACATGTTTAACGAATACTTTGATTATAAAAGAGGGCTAGATCATGAAGGATCCGTTGGGATTGGCGGTGCAATTGTTCGCGATGGTATTCAACCGAAAACAGTATTAAACTTAGGGTTTGGATTATTTGGTATCGCAATTTTATTAGGAGTTTACATTTGTATGAACTCCAGTTGGTGGCTTGCGGCAATCGGTCTCGTTTGTATGGCTGTTGCCTACTTATATACAGGCGGTCCAATTCCAATTGCCTATACACCTTTTGGAGAATTAACAGCAGGATTATTTATGGGTGTTATTATTATTGGAATTTCATTCTTTATTCAAACTGGAACTGTAACATCAGAAATTATATTACTATCTATTCCAAATGCCATTTTAATCGGGGCTATTTTACTTTCTAATAACATTCGTGACTTAGATGGAGACAAAGAAAATGGTCGTAACACGTTAGCAATTATCGTTGGACGTGAAAACGCAGTTGGTGTTCTTGCCTCCATGTTTATCGTTTCCTATATTTGGACGATTGCATTAATCATTGTCGGAATCGTATCTCCATGGATGCTTATCGTTTTCCTAAGTGCACCGAAAGCATTTAAAGCAACAAAAGGATTTATCGGAAAAAGCATACCAATGGAAATGGTACCTGCGATGGTTGCTACAGCAAAAACGAATACAATTTTCGGATTTTTAATGGGAATTGGATTGTTACTTGGATATTTCTTATAAGAAAAGCGCAAGTGTGGAAGCACTTGCGTTTTTTTGTGGCGCATTCATGTTATATGTTATCGAATCGTCTTTATCCCGCATGAACGGGCAGTAAGTGTTGAATTGGAATAAAGTTTACTAAGAACAAGTTGCTATAGCCTTATAAATCAAGGGTTTATTCCAAGCTATTGTGTTATTTTCATCAAACTTTATTTTAAATCACACATGATTGTTTTCATTAACTATCTTCCTTTAAATAATGGTTGGGTCTTTTCTAAAAATGATTTCGTTCCTTCTCTGAAGTCCTCGGTGGACGCTATCAAACCGAAATAATCTGCACCGAGAAGTGCGGACTCTTCTAAAGTTAAATTACCTCCCCGATGAATTGCCTCCCAAGTCATTTTTACTGCGATAGGAGCCTGAGACAGAATTTCTAAAATAAGCGTTTCTACTTCTGATAGTAATTTATCGGGTTCAACAATCCTAGTAATAAGACCTATTCTATAAGCTTCGTCTGCGCTTATCACGTTTCCAGTGAGCAATAGCTCTGCAGCACGCCCCTTACCTATAAGTCTGGGCAGTCTCGTAGTTCCTCCAAAACCGGCAACAGCTCCAATACGGACTTCAGGATGTCCTAATCTTGCATGATTAGCACAAACACGGAGCGTACAGGATTCAGCTAACTCAAGTCCGCCTCCTAGTGCGAAGCCGTTGATGGCAGCAACAACTACTTTCCCTAATGACTCAATTTTATTAGTAACTGTAACAGCTAACTGAGCTAAATCTCGCACTTCTAGCGGAGTGGATTTATTGAGAAACTGGATGTCAGCACCTGCGGAAAATGCCTTTTCTCCGGCGCCGCTAATTATCACTGCCTTTACACCTGAATCAGTTTTAACCTTGTCCAAGACGGACGAAAGTTGTTCAAGAACATCTCGGTTTAACGCATTTAGTGCTTCCGGTCTGTTTAGTGTAATTCTTGCAATACCATTTTCTTCATTGTAGAGGACGACATTTTTATTTAACATCTTAATCCCTCCAATAGTTTAGTGTACCAACACAAAAGGTTGCTTATTTTTGTCACTCCTTTTTATGGCATTAAGAGAGGACTTTGACTGAGATGTCACCACCGACTGACTGCTTACTCATGAAGTGAAACTTTCATAAAACACTTTTCAATATTAGATGTTCTTACATAAAAACCCTCTTCAGACAAAAATATTTAGAGGAGAAAAACTTCGCAATTTTTTATGTCGCGACTTTATTTTAAAGCCAAAGTAAGCCCCCTGCTGATGGGAGTTTCGCTCTGTATTATGCTAAACCGCCGATATATTGACGTATTATTTTTCATAATTCCTGCAATTGAGCTCATACTACTTAAAGAAACCGAATTGTAGGAAGGTGGATTTTATGCTAACTCCACAACAAATGGATCATTTTCAATCTGTACTACAAAAGCAAAAAAAAGAACTTGAACAAACGCTGCAAAATCATGAACATCGAGGGCAAACTTCGGAACGCGATTCAGTTGGCGAACTCTCTGCGTATGATAATCATCCCGGAGACATGGGAACGGAATTGTATGAACGTGAAAAAGACTTGGGATTAGTCGAATTTTGGCATAAACAACTTACAGATGTAAAACATGCTCTGGAAAAAATAGAAGCTGGAACATATGGAATTTGTGAAGTATCAGGTGAACCAATTCCACCTGAACGTTTAGAAGCAATGCCAACTGCAACAACTTGCATTGAGCATACGCATAATAAGCTCATCCTTGGCGCACGTCCTATTGAGGAAGAACTTATCGAGCCTCCTTTTGGTAAGTATGATATGGATAGTGCTGTTGGATATGATGCTGAAGATGCTTGGCAAGATGTTGCTTTATACGGAACATCAGAAACACCTGCTGATTTGGAGCGCCGCGACTCTAAAAATTTTAATGAAATGTATGTAGATGCAGAGGAACCACAGGGATATGTTGAAGACTTTGAAAACTTCATCGGAACAGATATGTATGGGAAAAACGTACAAGTATATGCTACAGAAGAACATGAAGAATATGAGCAAATGCTAGATGACTACGAAGCAAGAACTTTTAAAGCGGAACTTTCTTCAGATGAGTCAAGTTCAAGACCGTAAAGTGAAACTTCCATCGGAGTGCCTTTTCTTCGATGGAAAGCTCTCACCAATCGGGTTCTTAGGAACAGTTTCTTCCCTGTATATCTTCCACCTTTACTGTTCCCTTGAGCGAGATAAAAAAAGAAACATTCCTTATTCAGGAATGTTTCTTATTGTTTTCATTACTTTTTAGTAACGTTAGCAGCTTGAGGTCCGCGGTTACCTTCAACGATTTCGAAAGAAACTTCTTGACCTTCTTCTAAAGTTTTGAAGCCTTCGCCTTGAATTGCAGAGAAATGTACGAATACATCTTCGCCACCTTCAACTTCGATGAAACCGAAACCTTTTTCGCCGTTAAACCATTTTACTTTTCCTGTTTGCATTGCATGTACCTCCTAAATAAAAAAGAAATCTATCTATTGGAAACTACATACAAAGGTAGAGATAAACACCATGATTTCCTCACAAGCTAATGCTTTGAAATAAACACGCCTTATTTCCGTACCACATTATGCAGCTCAATAGTTCTTTTACTATATCATGCCCGAAATAAAACGTCAAACAAAACAAAAATACTTTTTTTGAAAATTAACAAAACTTGTATTTTCTATTCCAAAAAGTTTAAGGTACAATATAAATGGATATACATATTTTTACTTGAGGTGAAACCATGAAAGCACATGAAATCGAATACAAATTATATGGCGATGATATGCAATTTGTTGAAATTGAGTTAGATCCGCAAGAGAGTGTAGTTGCTGAAGCCGGTGCTATGATGATGATGGAAGACAATATTGAAATGGAAACAGTATTTGGTGACGGTTCTGCACAAACAGGTGGATTTTTCGGCAAGCTTGTCGGTGCTGGGAAACGTCTTGTTACAGGTGAAAGCCTGTTTATGACTGTATTTACAAATACAGGATACGAAAAACGTCATGTCTCATTTGCCGCTCCATACCCAGGAAAAATTATTCCTGTTGATTTAACCGAATATCAAGGAAAGGTAATCTGTCAAAAGGATTCCTTTCTATGTGCTGCAAAAGGCGTTTCTGTCGGCATTGAATTTACAAAAAAACTTGGCAGCGGATTTTTCGGCGGCGAAGGATTTATTATGCAAAAGCTTGAAGGTGACGGCCTTGCTTTCATGCATGCCGGCGGGACGGTTTATAAGCGTGAATTAAAACCAGGAGAAAGATTAAAAATTGATACAGGTTGCCTTGTTGCTATGACACAAGATGTTGACTATGATATTCAATTTGTTGGTAATGTAAAAAGTGCTATCTTTGGCGGTGAAGGCCTATTCTTCGCAACATTACAAGGGCCGGGAACAGTCTGGGTTCAATCCTTAACATTAAGCCGCTTAGCACAGCGCATTGCTGGCCCAGGGGCAAAAAATTCTGGAGAAGGCAGTATTCTCGGTGGACTTGGACGCATTCTTGATGGCGACGAGTAAAGTGAAACTTCCATCGTAGTGCCTTTCTCCGATGGAAAGCTCTCACCAATCGGGCTCTTACGGGCAGTTTACTCCCCGCTCCTCTCCAGCCTTTACGGCCCGTTAGTGCGGGGTAAAGTGAAAGAATGAAATCCACATCCTCCTCATATATTGAATTATATTTCATCATGAGGAGGATTTTTCTATGCCAACTTCTGTATCCTTTCATAAGGATACCGCTGTATTGTTAGCTACATGCTGCGAATTAACATATGAGCAATATAAGCAAAATGGCATTTTCACCATTCCCGAAGGTTTCCAATATATACAAGGCTTTCAAGCAAAAGCCATTCAAACAACAACATGGTTTGGATTTATTTTAGAATCAGAGGATCAAATTATTGTAGCCTTTCGCGGGACACAATCCGACCGTGATTGGATGGCCGATTCGATGGTCCAACAAAAACCATATCCATTTACTGCAAATAGCGGCAATGTTCATAGTGGCTTTCTTTCTATTTATGAATCATGTCGAGACACAATAATGGACACCCTCGTTTCCTTACCTTCTCATAAAGCACTTTTCGTTACTGGACATAGTTTAGGAGGAGCTCTTGCTACCCTGCACATACTAGATGCCCGTGTAAACACTTCATTCTCTCATTACACTCTCTACAATTTCGGCTCCCCGAAAGTCGGAGATATTGCCTTTCGAAATTATTATAAAATGCAAGTGGCCAACAGTTTTCGCTTCGTAAATTTATTTGATGTTGTCCCACTTCTTCCTCCTCGTAAAGTAAAATTTGAAGAAAATGAATTGGAATATTCCCATATCCATCGTAGTATGACCTTTACGAAAAATATGAATTCAATTACAAAAAACCATCACATTACAACATATAAAACGTCAATTGCCGCTCTCTTTTAAAAGGAATAGATTAGAAATATTATTATAATATTCTATAATAATAAAGGAATAAAATTTTTGATAAGGTGACCTAACATGGTAAAAGCTATCGCTACATTCTTTCTAGTTATGCTTGTTGTTTTTACAGGTTTCTTTACATTTTCGTACTTTGCTACAGCAGAATACGGTGGACACGGTATATTATATACACAGTTCTATCCTACTTCTGTCACAAAGTAAAACGACTTGGAATGTTTCCAAGTCGTTTTTTTCGTTTCCCTTTAATAAACTCGAAACTATTTAGATGAAACTCTACCTTCTTTTACCGCGCTCGCATGCCTTCTGCGATTCTCCAAATATCACGGCTGTACTGTAAGATTGTTCGGTCACTTGCAAAATGACCAGATTTTGCAATATTAACAGTACTCATTTCAAGCCATTTTTTTCGATTTTCATATGTTCTTCCAACTCTTTCTTGCACATCTGCATACGGTGCAAAATCCCGAAGAACAAAATATTCATCATTTTGAATAAGAAGGGAATCGAAAATTGCTTCAAACTCATCACCCGCATCCTCAAAAAAGCCATTTGTCAGCTGATTGACAACTTTTTGAATGCGTATATCATGATGATAATAATCGCTAGCATAATATCCACCATTTTGATAATAATGCTGTACTTCCTCTGCAGTTAAACCAAAAATAAAAATAGCATCATTTCCAACAGCTTCTTTTATTTCAACGTTAGCACCATCTAGCGTACCAACCGTTACCGCACCATTCATCATAAATTTCATATTTCCAGTTCCTGATGCTTCTTTACTTGCGGTTGAAATTTGTTCACTCACATCTGCCGCTGGAAAAATATCTTCAGCAAGCGAAACTCGATAGTTTTCTAGAAAAATAACTTTCATATATTGATTTACATACGGATCATCATTCACTTTTCGTGCTAATTCATTTATAAGTTTAATAATCTTTTTCGCATAATAATAACCCGGCGATGCCTTTGCACCAAAAATAAATGTGCGCGGATAAAAAGAAAAACTAGAATCTTCTTTTAAACGATTGTACAAATATAAAATATGCAGCACATTTAATAATTGCCGCTTGTATGCATGCAGCCGCTTTACTTGCACATCAAAAATAGAATAAGGATCAACAACAATGCCCGTTTGTTTTTCAATCCGCTTCATTAACAATTCTTTCCGTACTTGTTTTACATTGTGAAGCGCATCTTGAAATGCTGCATCATGCTTATAATTTCCTAAGACCTGCAGCTGATCTGGCTCCTTCATCCAATCTGTGCCAATTGTTTCACAAATTAATTTCGACAGCTGTGGATTTGCTTTTAATAACCAGCGTCGATGAGTAATTCCATTCGTTTTATTATTGAACTTCTCTGGATAAAACTCATAAAACAATCGCATTTCTCGCTGCTTTAATATTTCCGTATGAATGTTGGCAACACCGTTTACACTATGACTGCCAACGATTGCTAAATGTGCCATCTTCACAAGTCCATGAGCGATAATTGCCATATTTTCAATGCGATCCCACTCATACGAATACCGCTCCCATAAATCACGACAAAAACGCTCGTTAATTTCTTGGACAATCATATAAATACGTGGTAATAGCGGCTCAAAAATATGAATCGGCCACTTTTCTAACGCTTCAGATAAGGTTGTATGGTTTGTATAAGAAATCGTATGTGTCGTAATGTACCACGCATCCTCCCAGCTCATCTTTTCTTCATCAAGCAAAATGCGCATTAATTCTGGAATTGCTAGGACAGGGTGCGTATCATTAATATGAATAGCAATTTTCTCATGCAGATTGCGCAGCGTGCCATTTCGTTCACGATGCAATCGAACGATATTTTGTAAGCTAGCAGACACAAGAAAATATTGCTGTTTCAAACGAAGGATTTTTCCTTCATCATGCGTATCATCTGGATATAAGAACTCCGATACTGCTTCCGTTTCCCGTTTATATTTCAATACGTCCTTGCAGTTTGGAGGAAATGGAACAGGCTCTGCACTCCACAGGCGCAGTGTATTTACAGTATTTGTCTGATATCCAACAACAGGTACATCATACGGTACAGCCATAATTGTCTCCGAATTTATATGTCGAAATTCAAGACGATCATTTGATTGAAATGTATCAACTTGTCCCCAAAAACTAACTTCCACAGCTTGATCATGCCTTCTTACTTCCCAAACATTCCCATGACGCAGCCATTGCTCCGGCAGCTCGATTTGATAACCATCCACAATTTTTTGATCAAACAAACCGTGCTTATAGCGAATGCCGCAGCCGTGTCCTGGCAAATTTAATGAAGCGAGAGAATCAAGAAAACAGGCCGCCAAACGACCAAGACCGCCATTTCCAAGTCCAGCATCTGCTTCAATTTCTTCAAGATCTTGCAAGTAAATCCCAAGCTCTTCTAATCCTCTCTCGCATACATCACGTATTCCCAAATTTAATATATTACTTCCTAATAAACGCCCTAATAAAAACTCAATCGATAAGTAATACATTTGCTTTTGATTGTCTGTCCGGTACCGTTCATTCGTCCCAATCCAGCGCTGACTAATATACTCACGCACCATATGCCCGAGCGTATTATATTGATCTTGCACAGTCGAATCTTTAAAACTTTTGCCATACATCGTTTCTAACTTTTCTAAAAAAGCGGCTTTAAAACTTTCTGTATTCGAGAACATTTCTCTCACCTCTTCCAAAGTGAAACTTCCAGCAGTGATTTTTCACTGCTGGCTAACTCTGCCAATCGGGCTCTTACGGTCTGTTTTACCTCTCGAATCCCTCATACATGCGAACCGTTCAGTGAAACATATATCAATTATGCTTTCCTACTGACGGTTAACAGAAAGAATTGGTTGCTTATGATTGATCTCCTTTTGTTCCTCAGTAGATTGCGATTCCTCATTTGGATCAACCAAACTTTCATATAGCTCCTTATACTTCCGCGCGGACTGCTTCCAGCTATAATCCTCTGTCATCGCACGTTTCACAAGGGATTGCCATACCTGTTTGTCATGATAATAGTACAATGCACGCTGCACCGTATGCAGCATATCGTGAGCATTGAAGCTCGTAAAACTAAAACCATTTCCTTCATTTGTAGCTTCGTTGTACGATTGAACAGTATCATTTAAGCCGCCTGTTTCCCGCACAATTGGAATTGCTCCGTATGCAAGGGCAATTAACTGTCCAAGGCCGCATGGCTCAAATAAAGACGGCATTAGAAACAAGTCTGCGCCGGCATACACTTGATGTGCCAGCTCTTCATGAAATCCGATATACACTTTCACTTTATCTGGATATTCATATGCCATGTGTTCAAAAAACTGTTCATATTCTTTATCGCCCGATCCAAGTACGATAAACTGCACATCTTCTTGCATCATTTCATGAAAAACATGACGCACTAAATCTAATCCTTTTTGCTGCGTTAAACGTGTAACCATCGCAATAATAGGTGCATCTTCTTTTTCTGGCAATCCAAAATAACGTTGCAATGCACGTTTGTTATCTCTTTTTTTATGAAGTGAATTCGCATCATACATTGCCGCTATCGTTTTATCATTCTTCGGATTGTACAAAACGTCGTCAATTCCATTTACAATCCCCTCAAGTTTATCGTTATATTTACGCAATAAGCCATCTAACTTCTCTCCAAAAAATGAATATTGGATTTCTTCTTTATATGTCGGGCTTACCGCTGTAATCATATCAGAGGCGATAATTCCACCTTTCATGAAGTTGATGTTTCCGTAAAATTCAAGCTGTTCACTATGAAAATACTCACCACCAAGCTCCAATAAGTCATCCATAACGATGCGAGGAAACACGCCTTGAAACTGCAAGTTATGAATCGTAAAAACTGTCTTTATCTTTTCATATAATGGCTGATCACGATATTTTTCACGCAATAAAAAATTCGCCATCGCTGTATGCCAGTCGTGGCAATGCAGAACATCCACTTCAAAATCTAAATGCGGAATACACTCTAATACCGCCTTTGAGAAGAACGAAAAACGTTCACCATCATCATAATGACCATAGAGTGAATCGCGTTTAAAATAATACTCATTGTCGATAAAGTAATACGTAATCCCTTCATGCTCCATTTTCAAAATACCGCAATATTGATTACGCCAGCCAAGCTGAACCGTAATCACTTTATGAAGCACACATTCTTTTCGTACATGCTCTGGAATTAAGCTATAATACGGAAGCATAACACGCACGTTCATTCCAAGTTTTTGCAATGCCTTTGGAAGTGCTCCAGCTACGTCTGCTAATCCACCCGATTTAATAAATGGTACACATTCTGATACTGCAAATAAAATATTCACTGCGATTGTTTCTCTGCAGCAGCAAGCATAGGCAAGCTGTGCTTACCTATGCCGTGCATGCAGATTCCTCCTCTCAATTTTCAAATATACATCTTAGTAAATCGTCATATTACTGCTTTGTATTGTTCCTTTTTCTACAACGAATGGAGAACGGGCTCCGCCTGTTAACGTCGCTCCATCTTCAATTTTTACATCCTTATCAATAATTACACCATCTAGTATACAATTCTCTCCAATTTGGCTCTTTTGCATAATAATACTGTTACGAACAATCGAACCTTTTCCAATCTTTACAGAACGAAAGACAACGCTATTTTCTACTTCTCCCTCAATAATGCTGCCATTCGCAATCATCGCATTATGTACACTCGCATCTTTTCCGTACCTTGTTGGCGGCTCATCCTTTACTTTCGTAAAAATCGGCGTTTCTTTCTTAAACACTTGCTTCCAAATATGCGGCTGTAGTATTTCTAAACTATGTTTATAGTAACTTTCGATTGAATCTATTACCGCCACATAGCCAGTATGCTCATAACTTTCAATATGAAATGATGTATTTCGCTTTTCTTTTACAACATCAAGTAAGCTATAATAACCCATGTCTTGATACTCCTCAAACAAATGCAATAATAGCTCCTTCTTTAATACATATGTCTGAAGTGATTCACCTTGGTGACATACTTCGGTAATATCTGCCCCTGTATTTAAGTGACGATCTAATACAGCTTGGAAGTCAAGCGCTGTTACAATGTGACTTTTTGTAATCACAACATACTGCTGTTTACTACGTAAAAAGTAATCAATATGTCTGCTAAAATGAGCAAATGAACCAAACTCATCTTGATCGCATTGGCAATTTGGAGGAATTAAAAATAAGCCATCGCGTTTCCGATCTAAATCCCACTGTTTCCCAGAACCGAGATGATCCATGAGCGAACGATTTTTATGACTTGTGAAAATGGCTACACTATTAATATGAGAATTTACCATATTCGAAAGCATAAAATCAATTAAACGGTAACGTCCACCAAATGGCAATACCGCTAATGATCGATGATTTGTTACTTGCTGTAGTGATGGAAAACTCTCTGTTGCATTAATAATTCCTAACATTGATTCTCTCACTCATCTCATCCCCTTTTCGTTGCGCTCTATTAGGCAGTAAAATTATCATCGTAATCTTCCATAAGATCAAAGAAGATAGGAATAGAATCACTATCCATCAAAGCTTCGATTATTTCTACTAACTATGTGTGAAAAGATTAAGCTTCCCTTGCTAATCTCTAGTTTTACTTCATTTAATTTTCCTCTGCAATTAATACAACGTCTTCAATGTTTCTTTCTGGACGAATGATTGTTCCATCTTCAATAACCATTCCTGGCCCAACAATGGCACGCTCAATCACAACATTCTTCCCAATTCTGGCATCTGGCATAATCACTGAATCTACAATCTTGCTGCCTTCCTCTACAGTTACCCCTTGAAACAATACAGAATGCTGCACATCACCTTCTACAACACAACCTTCATTAATTAACGATTCTTCCACTTTTGCTGACGGTGCAATATATTGAGGCGGCTGGTTCGGGTTAACAGAACAGATTCGCCAATCACGGTCATACAAATTGAGCGATGAATCTTCGCGAAGCAAATCCATATTTGCTTCCCATAAGCTCTTCACTGTTCCAACGTCTTTCCAATACCCACTAAATGGATACGCAACAAGCTTTTTACCTTCATCCAATAAAAGAGGGATCACATCTTTTCCAAAATCATTACTAGATTCTGGATTTCTTGCATCCATTTCTAAATACTCTTTTAAAATAGCCCAATTAAAAATATAAATGCCCATTGAAGCTAGATTGCTTTTTGGAAACTGCGGTTTTTCTTCAAACTCAACAATCTCCATCGCTTCATTCGTATTCATAATGCCAAAGCGGCTTGCTTCATCCCACGGTACCTCAATAACAGAAATAGAGACATCTGCTTCTCGTTCCATGTGATGATCAAGCATTTTTGCATAATCCATCTTATAAATATGATCGCCGGATAAAATGAGAACATATTCCGGATCATACTGCTTTAAATAATTCAAATTTTGATAAATGGCACTTGCCGTTCCTGTATACCATTTCACTCCAGAGGACTCTGCATAAGGAGGGAGTACAGTAACCCCTCCATTTACACGGTCTAAATCCCATGCATCTCCAATACCGATATAACTATGCAATTCTAACGGCTGATATTGTGTTAAAATCCCCACTGTTTCAATACCAGAATTCGCACAGTTACTTAATGTAAAATCAATAATGCGATATTTACCGCCAAATGGAACAGCTGGCTTTGCTAGATTTTTTGTTAAGGCGCTTAAACGACTACCTTTTCCCCCTGCTAATAACATTGCTACGCACGTCTGCTTTTGTACCATCTTGTTTACTACTCCCCTTTCGTGTTTTCACTGGCCGTAAAATTGAAATTCCAAATGGTGGTATTGTCATTTCAACATGAGCAAGCTGATTATGATAAGGCTCCATAATCGCTTTTAATCGCTTCTTATTGATTTGTCCCGAACCGCCGTATGCAGAACTATCACTATTTAAAATTTCGTTATAATAGCGAAATGCTGGTACGCCAACTTTATAGTTTTCATATACCGCATTTGTAAAGTTACAAACGATAACGAGAACATCCTCTTCTCTCTCTCCTTGGCGAATAAACGAAAAAATACTTTGCTCACGGTTATCCGCATCAATCCACTGAAAGCCCTTTTCAGTGTGATCAAGCTGCCAAAGCGGCTTAGAGCGCTTATACAATGCTATGAGCTCCTTAAAGTAATCATGCGTACGATTATGCATTTCAAAATCATGTAAGTCCCAATCTAAATCTTCAAGGTCTTTCCATTCGTCATATTGCCCAAACTCGCCGCCCATAAAGAGCAGCTTCTTACCTGGATGTGTAAATAAATAACCATACAATAAACGAAGCTGAGCAAACTTGGACCAATAATCACCCGGCATTTTATTTAATAGCGACTTTTTCCCGTGCACAACTTCATCATGTGATAACGGTAAAATAAAATTCTCAGAATACGCGTAAAGCAGTGAAAATGTTACTTTGTCATGAATATACTTCCGATACTCCGGCGCACATTCCATATATTTTAAAATGTCATTCATCCAGCCCATATTCCATTTATAATTAAAACCAAGTCCACCTTCATATGTCGGTGCAGTTACGAGCGGCCATGCTGTTGAATCTTCCGCAGTCATTAAGAAAGTTGGATCTTCCCCAAATACTGCTTCATTCAGCTGTTGCAGGAACAATACAGCATGTTCATTACTTTCCTGCCCCCCATTTCGCTCCCAATATAGCATGTTAGCAACTGCATCAACGCGAAAACCGTCGATATGATAATACTTCATCCAAAACAGCGCATTCGAAATGAGAAAATTTCGTACTTCTTGTTTTCCTAAATCAAAATTCACCGTTCCCCATACACGGTTTTCTTGTACATCAAGATCTCTATATTCATACGTTGGATCTCCATCAAATAAGTAAAGTCCATGAGCATCTTTACAAAAATGCCCTGGTACCCAATCTAAAATGACACCGATCCCATATTTGTGACATTCATCGACAAAATACATAAAATCTTGCGGTGTTCCGTATCTGCTTGTCGGTGCATAATATCCAGTCCCTTGATATCCCCAAGAACGATCATATGGGTGTTCAACAAGCGGCATAATTTCAATATGAGTAAATTGATGCTCTACTACATACGGAATAAGCTCATCTGCCATTTCTCTGTAAGAATAAAAAGACTCATCTTCTTTCTTTTTCCATGAACCAAAGTGAAGTTCATAAATTGCTAACGGTTCATTATAAATTGGTTTTCGTTTCTTTTTTTGAAACCACTTCTGATCTTTCCATTGATATCCTTTTATATCATAAACAATGGATGCCGTATTTGGTCTCACCTCAGCATACATTGCATACGGATCAGCTTTTAAAATTGTATGACCGTTTGAGGCTTCAATTGCATATTTGTACAATTCCAGCTGAGCTATGTTTGGTATAAATAAAGACCAAATTCCCTCATCTGTTACTCGCACCATTTTATGCATTTGATCATTCCATTCATTAAAATCCCCTACAATACTCACAGCTTGAGCATGAGGAGCCCATACGGAAAAACGTGTTCCTTGCACCCCATCTTCCTTCGTTAGATGAGCACCAAGTACTTCGTAGCTATCGTAAGCTTTCTCTTTATGAAACAATAGCATTTTTTCCTCATTACAATTTGTTACAATCACTATGTTCACCTCACAAGATGACAGAATTTTAAATATGTTATTACTATTCTTCGGTAAATAGAAATATCCTTGCGATTTTCTAAAAAAACATACGTTTTTTTCGCGGAAATTCATGGTAATTTCGTAAATTTCAGCTGAAAATATCGAATTTTGACGAATATTCCTTGTAAGCGTTTTATTTTAGAATAATTTTTAAAGTGAAAAAGAGGGGGAATTTTACTGCTATTCATTACTTCCTATTAGAACAAAATACATATTACATTTAAAGAGTAATTCACTTTCAGCAAAATAAAAAAACCCTTTCCGGCAAAGGGGGCTATACAGGGGGGCCGGAAAGGGATTTATACAATTTGGATTATAGTACTGGTGCCATAGTTTCTTTTAGCACTTTTACAGAATGATCAAATTTCAATTCTTCTTCTGCATTCAATTCAAGCTCTACAACTTCTCGAATACCTTGACGGTTGATAACTGCTGGAACACCTACGTAAACATCTTGTTGTCCGTATTGTCCTTCAAGGTATGCAGATACTGTCAATACGCTGTTTTCATTGTTTAAAATCGCTTTAGTTACACGTAGTAGTGACATACCGATACCATAGTAAGTTGCACCTTTACGTTGAATAATATGATAAGCAGCATCGCGTACATTCACAAAGATTTCATCTAAATCACTTTGATTGTACTTTTCACTGTTTGCTAAGATTGTTTCTAGTTTTTGTACACCAACAGTTGCATGGCTCCATACTGGAAGCTCTGTGTCACCATGTTCACCAATAATATATGCATGAACGTTACGTGGATCCACATCTAAGTATTCACCTAACATGTAACGGAAGCGAGCAGAGTCTAAAGTTGTACCAGAACCAATTACACGTTCTTTTGGTAATCCAGATTCTTTCCAAGTTACATAAGTTAAAATATCAACTGGGTTAGTTGCGATTAAGAAGATACCATCAAATCCGCTATCCATGATGCCACGAACGATTTGTTTAAAGATTTTTGTGTTCTTCTCAACTAAATCTAAGCGAGTTTCACCTGGCTTTTGTGGCAATCCAGCAGTGATAACAACAAGATCTGCATCTTTACAATCTGCATAACTACCTTTCCAAACCTTTGTTGGAGCTGGAGCAAATGGAACAGCATGGCTCAAATCCATTGCTTCCCCTTCTGCTTTTGCTTCGTTTACGTCAACAAGAACAAACTCTTCAGCTACACCTTGGTTAATCATAGAATATGCATAGCTGCAACCTACAGCTCCTGTTCCTACTAATACTACGCGATTAATACCTTTTTTCATGGTAAAATCCCCTCTCTATTTATCATTTCATTATTATCATTGTCATTTAAGTAAATAATTAAAATACTGATTTTATATTGTTTAACTTCCTTACACACATATTGTAGCATGTTTATTTGTGAATGTATTCACAAATTATGACCTATTTGTGAACTTTTTCACAGATAGGATAAAGTTATTGTGGCGGTTGTGGAACCAATCTCAATAGGAGCGTTTTCTTTAGATTGTGAATACAAAAGAAGCCTTTTTTCATCCTCCGCTGATGGAAAGCTCTCACCAATCGGGCGCATGCCAGCAGTTATCCCCCACCTATCTTCTTCGCTTTTTCTAAAGCTTGAAGTGGGGGGCTTACTGCCCACGAGTAGCGGGATAAAAGAAAGAATAAGGATTCTTATCTGTACTATGTAGAAAGAAATCTAAAAACAAAATTCCGATATTTTTTAGGCACATTCTTTTTTCAACAATGTAAGAAAAGCGGTCAAAAGTTGACCGCTTTTCTTATTTATTTACAGGCTTTTTCCAAATCCCGAGCATAACTGCTGTTACAACTGCTCCTATTACGATAGCCAATAAATAAAGTATCGGTTTATTCACAAGGGGAATAACGAACAAGCCACCGTGCGGTGCAGGAAGAGTAATATGAAACCCCATAGTCAGAGCACCTGCAATCGCAGACCCTATAACACAGCTTACAATTACACGTAATGGATCAGCTGCTGCAAATGGAATAGCGCCTTCTGTAATAAAGGAAAGGCCCATAATATAATTTGTAATACCAGATTTGCGCTCTGCATCCGTAAATTTTCCTTTAAAGAAAGTTGTTGCTAATGCAATTCCAAGCGGCGGAACCATACCACCCGCCATAACTGCAGCATGCGGTCCGAAATTATGAGCAGCAATTGCCGCTAATCCGAATGTAAAGGCAGCCTTGTTGATAGGGCCTCCCATATCCACAGCCATCATACCACCAAGAATGACACCTAATAAAATAGCATTTCCTCCGCTTAATCCATTTAACCAATGTGTTAAGCCTTTATTCACTGCTACTACAGGATCATTTACAACAAGAATCATAATCAAACCAGTAATCATAATACCAAACAACGGATACAAAAGAACAGGTTTAATTCCTTCAAGTTGTGCCGGTAATACTTGAAAAGCTTTTTTCAAGAGAACGATTACATAACCTGCCAGAAATCCTGCGATTAAACCACCGAGAAATCCAGCCCCAGCTTGTGCTGCTAAATAACCGCCAACCATACCAGGTGCAAAACCAGGCCGATCTGCGATGCTACTTGCAATAAATCCTGCTAATACTGGAACGATAAAGAAAAATGCTCCGTTTCCGCCACCAATTGCCATTAATGTAGAAGCAATTGGCCCTTTCGCATGAATGCCGCCAAAAGCGAATGCCAGTGCGATTAAAATCCCCCCACCAACAACGAACGGAAGCATGTTGGATACACCATTCATTAAATGCTTATAAAATCCTGTTCGTTTTTCTTTTACTTCTCCCTTTGCAGCTTCCCCTGTCCCTTGATAGATAGGTCCATCCTGTTTAAGCGCACGGTTAATAAGTTCCTCAGATTTACGAATTCCAGCTGCAACTGGAACCTCAATAACATGCTTTCCTTTAAAACGATTCATTTCAACTTGTTTATCTGCAGCAATAATAATTGCCACTGCATCATGAATCTCTTCTGCAGTCAATTCATTTTTTACTCCTGTAGAACCATTGGTTTCTACTTTTATATCGACACCCATTTCCTTTGCTTTTGATTTTAAAGCGTCTGCTGCCATATACGTATGAGCAATTCCTGTAGGACAAGCAGTAACTGCTAAAACTTTCCCCTTTGAACTTGACTGTACAGTATTTTCTTCTTTATTTTCCTCTTTATTAACTTCTTTCTCTTTCGCATCAATAAGGTTCAGTAGCTCGTCTTCTGTTTGCGCTTTCATAAGTTTCCCGCGAAATTCCGCATCCATAAGTAGTGTAGATAAGCGGGAAAGAGTTTCCAAATGAGCATCATTCGCTCCTTCACTTGCTGCAATCATAAAGAATAAATGAGCTGGTTGACCATCGAGAGATTCATAGTCTATACCGCTATTTGATTTCGCAAAGCAAATAGCAGGTGTCTTAACCGCAGCTGTTTTTGCATGAGGAATTGCAATCCCTTCTCCAATGCCAGTAGTACTTTGTGCTTCACGAGTTAAAATAGCCTCTTTAAATTGAATCTCATCATATAATCGGCCTGCTTGTGCAAGCTTACTTACCATTTCATCAATCGTTTCTTGCTTAGAAGATGCTTGTAATTGTAGAAGAATTGTGTCCTTTTTTAGTAATTCTGTAATTTTCATATAGATCCTTCTCTCCTATAAAGTGAAACTTCCATCAGTGAAGATTGTCTTCATTTCCCCTATCTGCTTCGCTTCTCTTTCAATCTTAAGATGGGTGGCTTACTGCCCGTTAATGTAGGATAAAGATTGTACTTCTACTTGCAACAATAGTTCCTCAATTTTTTCTTTTTCAGCAAGATCAGAAGAAAATGCTGTTGCGCTTCCAGTAGCAACGCCAAATCGAAATGCTTCTTTTAAATCTCTAGTTTTTTCATATGTTCCTAGAAAACCGGCCACAAGCGAATCACCAGCTCCAACAGAATTTACAACTTGCCCTTTCGGCACATTAGCAAAATATGCATGCCCCTTCGCAAGAAAGAGTGCACCATCCCCAGCCATTGATACAACAACATGCTCTGCGCCCATTTCAAGAAGCTTCTTACCATATAATGCCGCATCTTGAATACTTTGAATTTCTACATCAAATAGTTCGCCTAACTCGTGATGGTTTGGCTTTATAAAGAATGGACGGTGCTTTACAACATCAATCAATGCCTTTCCGCTCGCATCAACAGCTACTTTCACGCCGCGCGCACTGCATTCCTTTGTGATTTCTTTATATAACGATTCTGGTAAAGACGGTGGAATACTGCCTGCCAATAATAGAACATCACCTTCTTGTAAATTGCCTATTTGCTGTATTAAACGTTCTAATTGTTCACTTAAAATAACAGGACCTCTTCCATTTATTTCAGTTTCTTGTTCTGTTTTCAATTTAATGTTAATCCGCGAATCACCATCTACTTCAATAAAATCGGTTGCAATACCCTCTTCTTCTAATTTTTCTTGAATAAAGCGACCAGTAAATCCCCCTATAAATCCAAGCGCTTTTGAAGAAACATCAATTCTTTTTAGAACACGGGATACATTAATTCCTTTTCCGCCTGGATACTTCACTTCTTTTTCCATACGATTTAGCGAATGTAGTGCAAAATTATTTACTTGCACTACATAATCTACAGAAGGATTCAATGTTACAGTGTAAATCATACTGTCACGACCTTTATTAATGTTTTTTTAGCATAAGGAGCTACTTCGTTCTCTCCAATATTAGTTGCAATAATATTTGCTGCTTCGAGCTCTTCAATTTTCGCAAATGATATCTCTGAAAATTTACTGCCATCCGCCAGAACATAACACGAGTTAGAAAGTTGCATAGCTGTTTTCTTCAGCAAAGCTTCCTCAGGGTCTGGCGTTGTATAACCGTAAACGGGATGAATAGCATTTGCCCCTAAAAAACAAAAATCGAATCGATAGCGAAGTAAGCTTTCAAGGGCAGCGCTTCCAATTAACGCTCTTGTATTGCTTTTCATCATGCCACCAAGTAAATAAGCTCGAATATTGGCTTGAAACAATGCCTCAATATGCATAAGTCCATTTGTCACGACAGTTATATCTTTTCCTTGCAAAAATGGAATCATTTCAAACGTCGTACTTCCAGCATCTAAATAAATACAATGCCCGTCTTCCACAAGAGATGCTGCATATTGACCAATCGACTTTTTTTCCTGAAGATTTTTGAAGGATTTTTCATTCATACTCGGTTCTTTTCCTTTTGATTGTAACGGTGAAGCTCCGCCATGAACACGCTTTATATAGTTTTTCTCTTCTAAATAAATCAAATCTCTTCGAATTGTCGATTCGGATGATTTAGTTGCAGCAACTAGCTCTTGAAGCTTTATAATTCCTTTATTTTTCACCAAATCCAAAATAATTTGGTGACGCTCAGGTGTTAACATGCCGCCACCTCCTTCTTACATTCATCATAACGAAAACCCTTTCAAAAATCAATCGAAATCACTCAAAAACAATCACAAACGTTATAAATAAACCAAAAACAATCATAAAACTTTAACATTACACTTAACAGTCGTCATATGCCCACTTACTCATGATCGAGCATGTATGTTAGGAAAAAAGGTAGTTGCAATGGATGAACAACAATGGAAGAGTCAAAAAAGAACTATCACTTACATTGATACAGTTGTAGGAAGGGGCTTTTAAAATTAGTACACGAGGTAACCAACATTCCTATATATCAACACAAAGATTGTATTTCTTGCACGGAGCATTTAAGTGTATTCTGCGCCAGAATTCAACAAATATTTGTTTGGAGACTTTTTAGGAAAGATTACTAATGTTTTTTGTGGTTGTTTCATAATTGCTTGAATTTTAATTTTGATGTGGGAACTACAAGTAACTGCTAAATCATCGAATTATAGAATGGAAGAATTTCAACAACATAAAAAAAGAGATAGCATAATATGCTATCTCTTTTAATATGACCCGTACGGGATTCGAACCCGTGTTACCGCCGTGAAAGGGCGGTGTCTTAACCACTTGACCAACGGGCCAATTTCTGGCAGAGAAGAAGGGATTCGAACCCTCGCACCGCGTAAGCGATCTACTCCCTTAGCAGGGGAGCCCCTTGAGCCACTTGGGTACTTCTCTATATATGGCTCCGCAGGTAGGACTCGAACCTACGACCGATCGGTTAACAGCCGATAGCTCTACCACTGAGCTACTGCGGAATATGGTGGGCCTAAATGGACTCGAACCATCGACCTCACGCTTATCAGGCGTGCGCTCTAACCAGCTGAGCTATAGGCCCATATAAAAAGCGGGTGAAGAGAATCGAACTCTCGACCAGAGCTTGGAAGGCTCTTGTTTTACCACTAAACTACACCCGCATAAAAATGGTGAGCCATGAAGGACTCGAACCTTCGACCCTCTGATTAAAAGTCAGATGCTCTACCAACTGAGCTAATGGCTCATTTTGAAATGGTGCCGGCTAGAGGACTTGAACCCCCAACCTACTGATTACAAGTCAGTTGCTCTACCAATTGAGCTAAGCCGGCTTGCATATTTCAAAATGGTGGCTCGGGACGGAATCGAACCGCCGACACGAGGATTTTCAGTCCTCTGCTCTACCGACTGAGCTACCGAGCCTTTATGTAAATGGCGGTCCCGACCGGGGTCGAACCGGCGATCTCCTGCGTGACAGGCAGGCATGTTAACCACTACACCACGGGACCATTGGTTGCGGGGACAGGATTTGAACCTGCGACCTTCGGGTTATGAGCCCGACGAGCTACCAGACTGCTCCACCCCGCGACGATATAATATTTTTTTAAAAAATGGAGGAGGTAGAGGGATTCGAACCCCCGCGCGACTCTCGCCGCCTGTCGGTTTTCAAGACCGATCCCTTCAGCCAGACTTGGGTATACCTCCATATAGTGAAACTTGAGTGGTGGACCTTGTAGGACTCGAACCTACGACCGGACGGTTATGAGCCGTCTGCTCTAACCAGCTGAGCTAAAGGTCCTTTATGGTAGCGGCGGAGGGGATCGAACCCCCGACCTCACGGGTATGAACCGTACGCTCTAGCCAGCTGAGCTACACCGCCATAAAAGATAGATATAAGTGGAGCCTAGCGGGATCGAACCGCTGACCTCCTGCGTGCAAGGCAGGCGCTCTCCCAGCTGAGCTAAGGCCCCATAATATCGGGAAGACAGGATTCGAACCTGCGACCCCCTGGTCCCAAACCAGGTGCTCTACCAAGCTGAGCCACTTCCCGTTAATAAGCGCGCCCGAGAGGACTCGAACCCCTAACCTTTTGATCCGTAGTCAAACGCTCTATCCAATTGAGCTACGGGCGCATATGGTGCCGAGGGCGGGGGTCGAACCCGCACGGTGGTCACCCACCGCAGGATTTTAAGTCCTGTGCGTCTGCCTGTTCCGCCACCCCGGCATGTCATATTGAAAATTGGAGCGGAAGACGGGATTCGAACCCGCGACCCCAACCTTGGCAAGGTTGTATTCTACCACTGAACTACTTCCGCAAGACATATATGACTTATTCAATTAAAAGTGCGGGTGAAGGGAGTCGAACCCCCACGCCAAAGGCGCCAGATCCTAAGTCTGGTGCGTCTGCCAATTCCGCCACACCCGCATATTATTTTTTAAAAATGGGGCGACTGATGGGAATCGAACCCACGAGTGTCGGAGCCACAATCCGATGCGTTAACCACTTCGCCACAGCCGCCATGATCCTGGTGCCGGCTAGAGGACTTGAACCCCCAACCTACTGATTACAAGTCAGTTGCTCTACCAATTGAGCTAAGCCGGCATATATATGGTGGAGGATGACGGGATCGAACCGCCGACCCCCTGCTTGTAAGGCAGGTGCTCTCCCAGCTGAGCTAATCCTCCATTTGCCTGGCAACGTCCTACTCTCACAGGGACAAAGTCCCAACTACCATCGGCGCTAGAGAGCTTAACTTCCGTGTTCGGTATGGGAACGGGTGTGACCTCTCTGCCATCATTACCAGACTGTATTCAATTGAGACAATCATTATTATACTTGATTCACTAAAAAAGTCAACAAGTTTTTTTATATTCTCTCAAAACTAGATAACATCAATGTAGTGTACATATTATATGGTTAAGTCCTCGATCTATTAGTATTCGTCAGCTCCACATGTCACCATGCTTCCACCTCGAACCTATCAACCTGATCATCTTTCAGGGATCTTACTA
>NZ_JBAWSV010000011.1:0-122314 GCF_037104695.1 Bacillus yunxiaonensis
TATCAGAATGTAAGTGAACCAAGACAAGTGATGTTAAAGGGAAGAGCTATTGAATTTAATGAAATAGATCTTTCTCAGTCAAAAAATCAAGAAAAGGAAAAGGAAGCCTTCTTAAAAGAGGATGTTCGAAGAGGTTTTGATTTAGAAAACGATAGTTTAATTCGTGTAGCTTTCATTCACTTAGAAAATGAATCGCCTCAATTGGTAATTAGCTTCCATCACATTGTAATTGACGGCTGGTGTATGTCGATTTTAATGAATGACTTAAGTCAATTCTATTCTAAGTTAGAATCTGGTATTTCAAAGCGTGAAATCAGTAAAGAACTTCATAGTCGTTATGACTATGAAGAATATATTCGAACTATTAAGTTCACTGAGAAAGAAGAAGGGTTTAAATATTGGTCAGAATTATTAAATGGATATGATACAAATGCTCAAATTGAAATAAATTCTAATTGCAAGTTAGAATCAGAAGAAATCATTATTTCTGAAACATCACTTAGCATCGAAACAACAGCACA
The DNA here is from genome assembly GCF_037104695.1 of Bacillus yunxiaonensis. Classification (NCBI taxonomy): domain Bacteria; kingdom Bacillati; phylum Bacillota; class Bacilli; order Caryophanales; family Bacillaceae; genus Bacillus; species Bacillus yunxiaonensis. The sequence goes on from NZ_JBAWSV010000011.1 coordinate 522, forward strand.
ACTAGAAAAACTTTGCCGTACTACTGGTGTTACAATGAATACATTCCTTGAAACAATCTGGGGAGTATTACTTCAAAAACATATAGGACAAAGAGACGTAGTTTTTGGAAAAGTTGTTTCAGGAAGAGATGTTGAAATAAATAATATCGAATCTACAATTGGGCTTTTCATAAACACTATTCCTGTTCGAGTAGTTACCGAGCAGAAGAGCCAATTTAATGATTTGCTTAAGGAAATGCAAAAACAGGCCCTTTCAAGTAATGAATATGATCACTATTCATTAGCTGAAATTCAAACAGAATGTACGAACTTAGGAAAAGATCTAGTTAAATCTGCAGTTGTTTTCGAGAATTATTATAAAACGGAGCAGGATAAAGATAATAAATTGAAATTTGAATTAAAAAATAATAGAGAGCAAACTAATTATGATATGACTTTAGTAGGTTATCAGAGTGAACAATTACAATTAAAACTGATGACTAATGCTAATTGTTATGATGAAAATATATCAAAAAAATTACTCTCTCAATTATTAAACATTGTAGAACAAGTACTTCAAGATCCATCTATTCCAGTATCAAATATTCAAATTTCATCCAAAGATGAAATCAAACAAATTATAGACTCGTTTAGTAAATGTAACGAAATTTCTAACGTTCAACATACTATTCTGGAATTATTTGAACAACAAGTTAGGATAGCACCTTATAAAATCGCATTAAGTGATGATAATAATGAAATGACATATTTAGAACTAGAGCAATTAGCCAATCGATTAGCTAGCAAGTTACTAAATGATTCAGAAAAAGGTAATGACTATATTGGATTGGTTGTTGAAAGAAATATAAATACAGTGGTTTCAATGTTAGCTATTTTAAAAGCCGGTTATGCATATTTACCAATAGATCCAGATTATCCGCCAAATAGAATTAATTATCTTATCAGTGATAGTGGATTAAAGATTGTTTTAGTTCAGGATGATAGATTAGCTAATTATATTGATGATTCGGTTTTAATGATCAATATAAATAAACTAGACTATACAACGATTGAGGAGAACGTATACCAATTAGTAGATATGAATCCGAATGATATAGCCTGTGTAATTTACACTTCTGGAACAACAGGTCATCCTAAAGGAACTATGATTGAACATAAAAGTATAATTAGGTTAGTAAAAGATACTAATTATGCTGATTTTTCTGGTGTTTCAATACTCCAGACAGGTTCATTATCATTTGATGCATCTCATTTCGAAATTTGGGGTTCACTATTAAATGGTGGATATGTGCATATTGCTGATAAAGAGGTTTTATCTAATATTGAATTGCTTAAAGAAAATATATTATCAAAACAAATAAATACAATGTTTATCACAACCGCGTTATTTAATCAATATGTAGAAATTGATCCAACAGTATTTAATTCATTGAAGCAGCTTTATTTTGGCGGAGAAGCTACTTCTAATAAACATGTAAAGAGATTAATGGAAAACAAAAAGGAATCTTTAAAACTATACAATGTATATGGTCCGACCGAAGCAACAACATTTTCCTTATTCTATCCAATTGATAATAGTATTGATTTCGATAAAAAAATACCAATTGGTAAACCTATTACTAATACATCTGCAGTAGTTAAATCGGATAATATGATTTGTGGAATAGGTATTCCAGGAGAACTATATATCGGGGGACCAGGATTAGCTCGGGGATATTTAAATAACAATAAACTGAGCGAAGATAAATTTTTAATTGATAAAGATATCAATGGTGAACGATTCTATAAAACTGGTGATTTAGTAAAATGGGATAATGAAGGCAATTTAATTTATCTAGGAAGAATTGACAAACAAGTTAAGTTAAATGGGTTTAGAATAGAGCTTGAGGAAATTGAAAATCGATTAAAAAAATTAAACAGTATACAGAATGCAACAATTTTACTAAGAAATGATAATGGTTTTGATTATTTATGTGCTTATTTAATTCAAGATGAAGACATAAATGAGGAAGAAATTAAGAGCTTTCTTCGAGAGGAATTACCGGAATACATGATTCCACAATATTTCATCCGTCTTAAAGAATTACCAGTAACTATTAATGGGAAGATTGATTCTAGAGCTTTACCAGTACCGGAATTCAAAGGAAAAGAACAACAGGTATTACCTAAAAATGAATGGGAACAAATTACACTTGATATTTTCCAGGATGTATTAAACATTTGTCATCTTAGCGTGAAAGATAGTTTTATTGATATGGGTGGAAATTCTCTTAAAGCAATTCGATTAGTTAATATGATAGAGATGAAAACTAAAATTCGTATCACATTGCAGGAACTCTTTCAGTTAGAAACTATTGAAAAAGTAGCTGAAAGATTAAGTGTTGGAGAGGAAACTGAGGAAGAATATTATGTTCCATTATCTTCTTTTACTGAGGAACTATAAAATTATTTTTGATGAATGGGAAGTTAAATCGCAAAATATTTTGTTTTTAAATTAATTATAATAGGTTTAGGGATTCTATATTGATTACTATTTATGCTACTCAACATAAGTAATTATAGTGTTATTACAAAGGGGCTGTCCCATAAATCGGTGAAACCGATTTATGGGCAGCCCTCTTTTTACGTACAAAAAAACGCCTCGTTCTGTATAATTGTAAGTAACCATACAAACAAAAATAAGAAATTGGAAGCAACTTTTTATGAGTCACAATTTAGCTATTTTCATTTAACATTTAATTTAGCTTATCAATATCTGACAAAGATATTACTACATTAAATGACTTGTTTGTATATTCATACCTAATATAGCCTTCATACTTATTTACTATAGATGTTACACTTTTTAAACCCCATCCATGAAATTTTTTATCTTTCTTGGTAGTTAAAAAGTGATTATTTAAAAGCTTTGGTTCAATTGAAATACTGTTTTCTATTTTCAAAAAAATCATTTCATTAATTTTTTTTATTGTAATCTTTATCCAACGTTCATCAAACTGTTCAATATGTTGACATGCTTCGATCGCATTATCAATAAGATTAGAAAGTATAGCTACAATGTCATTATCAGCTATTTTCAGCTTTTGGGGAATTTCTACCTCAATAGTATTTTGAATTTTTTCTTCTTTAATTATTTCCAGCTTATTGTTGATTACAAAATCTACAATGGTATTGTTAGTAAAAACATTTTGTCCATAATTACTCAATATGGGTTTTGATATATTATTGATGTAATCCAACGCTTGTTCACTTTTACCGCCTTTAATTAATTTATATAAAATTGTCATATGATTATTTAAATCATGATAAGTTTTAGCATTATTCTCATAAAGTTCACGCATTTTAACAAAATCTTCTTGTAACATCTTATTTTTGAACTCGATTATTTTCTTTTCTTCTTCTTTTTCATAATTAGTGAAAAATAATATAATTAAAAACAATGTTAATATTCCTAAAATAATAAATGCAATCCAACTTGATACGATACCTTGATTCATATAAATAAATGACTTTTTTGTAACAAAATAAGCTGTAGCCAAGCCTAAAATAGCAATCGATAAGAAGTATTTGTACTTTTTAAAAATAGCGTCTACATCATATTTTCTTAAAATAATTTTATAAAAGAGATATAAAATTATTATTTCTGTAATCCTGATTATGTAAATAATAAATATATAACTCGTTGAGTGATTATATGTATTCCAACCATTATAATTAGTTATTGCATACGTAATAACAAATGCAAGGCTATTACATAATAAAATTGTAGAAAAATAAAAAGATACGAAAGAAAATATGAATTTCATTTTAGTACTATATAAAAATATTGAAGTAACTGTAAAATAAATAATACAAAACAAAAGTGTTAATAAAACCGGTAATTCCACAATATTCAGAATGCAAATAATCAATGATAAAAGAACAGAGAAACAAATTTCATATCTAATTGTTTGTTTATTGTTAAATCGAATTGGTAATAATAAATTTAATACCCTGTAACCAATTATAATTGAAAAAATTGAAGTTAAATAATCTAACTCCCAAAATATCATAGCAAATTCTCTTCCCAAAACATATGAATGTTAGACTTTAATTCATTAATATGATTTCTACTTACTGATAAAATTTCATTATTTTTTAAAACAGCCATATTATCTTTGATCTTTATTATATGTAGTAAATTAACGATAACTCCCTTATCGATGTAAAAAAATTCTTTACAATTAATTTCTGAAAAAACTGCAGCCAAGGGCTTCCTCACTTTAATTGAATCATCCTCAGTGACAAAAACTGAATTTTTCCCATCTTTATATATGTATAAGATGCTATTCAAAGGTATTTTTTGAAACCTTGTTTTAGTTTGAATAGTATAACAGTTTTTGTTTTGTAAGTTTATTATTTTAATAGCATCTTTAAGAGCGAGAGGCAACTTTTCCTCCATTCTACTTTTTGGAATATACCGAAAAATATTTAATTCATAAGAATCAATAGCGAATTCTAAATGCGATGTTATAAAAATAATTAATGAATTTTTATTTTTCTTTCTTATAATTTTTGCTATGTCTATTCCAGTTATATCTGGCATTTCTATATCTAGAAGTATTAAATCAAACATCTTGTCTTCTAGAGCAAACAAGAAAGAATCTCCCGAGGTAAAAGTGGTTATTTCAGAAATGATGCTCTCTTTACTAAGTATGGATTTTAATAAATTAAGTTCTTGATCTAGAATATTTTTGTTATCATCTACAATACTAATATTCATACTATCTCCTCTTTTGAATTTATTAAATATAGCCAGTTTATAAAATGTAATTATATATATTACATTCTAAATTATACCAAACATCTGTATTTGCTGGAAGAGCGTGCGTACGACAATCCGTGGCCTGAGTTTTCGTTTACATTTACAGTAGAGGAGTATGCGTATGAGGAAGCGAAGGAGAAGTTTGATGAAGACCTGCGCGTATATTGCATTCAAACGAAGAAACTCGTAGGAGATGAACAAGGCCGTTTAAAAGAAGTCCATACGATTCAAATGGAAAATTGTAAGGATGAAAACGGCACAATTACTTTCAGGGGGATTCCGGGAACTGAAAAAGTCTATTAAAAGAAAAAAGCAGATAACCGCCTACTGTATATTAGGTGATTATCTGCTTTTAATTTTCTGTATATGGATAAAAAAATTGTTACAGCAGCCTCAATACATATCCAGCATCTTTTTTATCCAGGAGATAAAGTGAAACTTCTATCAGTGGAGGGGCTTCATCCCTCACTGATGGAAATCTCTCACCAATCGGGCGCATGCCAGCAGTTATCTCCCGCCTATCTTCTTTGTTTTCTCAAAACCTTGAGGTGGGAGTCTTACTGCCCTAAAGTAGTGGGATAAACTACATTATTTGGGAATTCATAAGAGTTTTTTTCTGAAAAAACTCTTATGACCCCCTTAAAAATAAGGTTCCTTGCGAAATAAGTATAGATGGAAGGAAGCGATAAGGGAGCTTATTTCTTGTATGAAGCCTATGAAAAATAAAATTGAGCGATAACTAAGTGTGTATGTTGTATATAAATTTTACGCCTATAATGGTCTGCATAAATAGAAGTTCGCTTCTACTTAAAGCAATGGAAGCCGTACTAGAAAGGGAGATTCAACTTGAAGGAATTTACTGTTTGCTATACTTTGGATAATGATATTAAAAAAGAAAAAATAATAAAAGGATTAGATGCTAAAAGGGAAGAGGTTATACAAGAAGTCTTAGAAAAGGTGAAACATGACAAATTTTTTATTGCGAAAAGTGACGAAGGAGATTATATAATAAATTCTTATTTAGTACGTTATATACGTGTTATAGATGAGAAAGTGTTAGGTCAAATATAATACTCATAATTTAGAAGATAGTAAGCTAACAAAGGGGCTTACTTAACATAGTTTGCAATTTTCATAAGTAGACGAAACGCAGGAGAGAAGAATAATGACAGAAACGTATCGTTCTCGTGAGGAACGAAAACAAATAAAGAAAAAACAAACAGAAAGTGGAAAGTCCTCCAAAAAAGGCTCATTTTTGAAAAAAGTCTTACTTGTCTGTTTGCTGATTGGCCTCAGTATAGTAGGAGCAGGAGTTGTTATGTTCTTTTCTATGATTAAAGACGCTCCTAAAATAGAGGCCTCGAAATTGGAGGACCCACTATCGACGAAGTTTTATGATAAAGACGGAAAATTTATCTATGAATATGGAAAGGAAAAACGAACAAAAATTACTTATGATCAAGTTCCAAAAGTGTTGGAACAAGCATTTATTGCTACAGAAGATTCTCATTTTTATGAACATCATGGGATAGACATAAAGCGAACTGGTAAAGCAATTTTTGAAAACTTAACTGGGAACTTTGGATCTCAGGGCGGAAGTACCATTACACAGCAAGTTATTAAAAACTCATTTTTGTCTCCTGAAAAAACGTTAAAACGAAAAATACAGGAATGGTACTTGGCGTATAAGCTGGAGCAAAAATATTCCAAACAAGATATTTTAACAATGTACTTGAACAAAATTAATCTTGGAAACCGCTCTTACGGAGTTGCTGCTGCAGCGAAAAATTACTACGGTATTGAAGCGAATGATTTGAAAAAATTGACGCTTCCGCAGGCTGCTATGTTAGCAGGACTACCACAAAGTCCAAATAACTACGATCCGTCTAAACCTGAAAATGAAGAAGCAGCGACAAAGCGCCGTAACCTTGTCTTAAGTTCTATGCATAGACAAGGTTATATCACAGAGCAACAAATGCAGGATGCAATGAAAGTTCCGGTAACGAAAGGTATTGTTCCGAAAACCAATCAAGAAGGTATGCCTTATGAAGCGTTTTTGGATGCTGCAACAAAAGAAGTTGAAGACGGGTTGAAAGACGTCAATATCGGTACGGATGGTCTTCAAATTTATATGACACTTGACCCGAAAGCGCAGCAATATGCCGATAAAATCATGAATACGCAAGATATTGTGAGTTATCCGAACGACCGTTTCCAGGCCGCTTTTACGTTTATGGATTCGAAAACGGGTGAAGTGCGTGCTATTGGAAGTGGCCGTAATGAATACAAAGCAACATTTCGAGGAAATAATTTCGCTATTGATATAAACCGTCAACCAGGTTCGACGTTTAAACCAATCTTTGATTATGGTCCGGCGATTGAAAATTTAAAATGGTCAACGTACCACCAACTTGTGGACGAACAGTATCATTACTCAAATGGAAAACCTATTCGAAACGCTTATACGGATTATAAAGGTCCTATGTCTATACGAAACGCTTTAGTAGAGTCCCGTAATATTCCAGCTTTGAAGACATTACAGGAAGTTGGTTTGAATAAAGCAAAAGAGTTTGCCCAATCACTCGGAATTACGTTTTCCGGTAATCAGGTTTATGAGTCTTACGCAATTGGAAGTAACCTTGTGTCTCCTCTTGAAATGGCAGGAGCATATGGTGCATTTGCAAACGATGGTGTGTATACAAAACCGCATTTCGTTACAAAAGTTGTTTTCCCAGACGGTAAAGAAATAAGTTTTCAGTCGAAAGGTAAACGCGTTATGCATGACTATACGGCTTATATGATTACCGATATGCTTCGTGGTGTAGTGACTGCTTCTAACGGAACAGGTACAGCAGCTAATGTACCAGATCTTGATATTGCAGGGAAAACGGGAACAACAAACTTTGACGATAAGACACTCAGTCAGTTCGGCTATCCATCTAAAGCGACAAATGATAGTTGGTTTGCCGGTTATACACCACAATATACGATGGCTGTTTGGACTGGCTATGCGAAAAATGGCCCAGGTAATTATATGCTCGGAGATACAACAAAAATCTCACACCTTATTTTTAAAGCAATGATGCAAACATTTGGAACAGGCACATTCAGATTCCAACAGCCGAGCAGCGTATATTCAATGAATAATGAGCTGTACATTAATGGGGTTAGTCCTGACGTTGTTCCACCAGTAGCAGCTCCCTCCGTGGCGCCATCCGCAGTTGTTTCACCGGAAGCTCAAAATCCGGGACAGGACGATAGTGAAGGAAATAATAATGAAAACTCAGGTCATGATGGAGATAAAGAAAAAAAAGACAAAGATAAAAAAAATAAAGATAAAAAAGATAAACATGAACATAAGCATGAACATAAGCATGACTAAGGTAAGTACGGAAATAGGATAACTTAGTCATGAAGTGTATAGATTTCTAAACTTGTAATAATAAATGCTACATCAAATAGGGAAATAACTTTATAGTATATCGTACACATCAATGTCAATAAAACTATCAAAAAAGGAATCAATATTATGATTCCTTTTTTGATATGCTATATAATATTCCGTTTCTTCAGTTATTTTTTATTAATTCCAGTATATTCCTCTTTATCTACATTTGGTTTTTATTATCGATTAACGAATCGTTTTAATATCTTGAATAATCTCTTCATACGGTGTATTGGTAAGGGCTGAGTAGCTCTTTACGACAGTTCTGTTTTTATCTACAAGATAGAGTTTTGTTCCGTGAATGACTTGTGTTGTACTTGCTGGTTTATCTACAAATGCTTGAAAGCTATTCTTGGCAAAAGCAGTGATTTCTTCTTGTGTATAGTTTGTTAGAAAGTGCCAATTAGACATATCGGTATCATAGCGTCTCATAAACTCTTTCATTTTTTCTGGCTTGTCCACAGTAGGGTCTACACTGAATGAAACAAATTCTACATCTTTGATTCCTTCTTCTTTCAACATATTTTTAAGTTTTGTCATATTGGCTGTCATAGGTGGACAAACCGTTTCACAACTTGTGAAAATAAAGTCTGCTATCCATACTTTTCCTTTTAAGTCCGAAAGACCAAAAGGTTTTCCGTTTTGATCAGTATACGAAAACTTCTCTACTTTCCAGTTCAATGAGTTTTCCAATTTTTTTTCTCCACATGCACTTAAAAATACGATTATGCTGACAATCATCAGTAGTGTGATGTTACGAATCTTTTTCATATGTATCTCCTTTCATTTCTTCCTTATAGATTACTTGTTTCGTATTTATCACATGATGCTACCTTGTTCTGTACTTCATGAAATACAACATCAAACATCTTGAGTAACTGTTCGATTTGTGTATTTCGTAAAGAATCGTAGATGTACTTTCCTTCTTGTTTTCCAAGGATAATGCCACATCCTTTTAGAAAGTTCAGATGTTGGGGTATATTTGATAGATTCCCATTGATTATTTCTACAATTTCAGATACCGTTTTTTCCCCATCCATCCTACACTGGAGAATTTGAAGCCTCGTTTTATCAGCAAAACCACGAATAAATTTGGCTTTTATATCTAAATCATTTGTATTGCACAATTGTATTCACTCCATTCATATTAGTCATTACTAATATGTTTGTCAAAATATTTTAAAAAAGTCTGAAAAATGTTTTACTAAACCTATTTTTGGATTTGAATTGAAACGCTTAATTCGCGAGGGGAAGTAGAAATCCAGCTAAGAGTAATACAAACACATGGAAGAGAAGTAATTTTTGACGATCACAGCAGAGTAAGAGAAATGTATATGGTTAACAAGTTTTGTTCCTGACTACAAATGGCTAGACATAGATGGGATTTTAAACGAAAAAGGTTTTTCTATTTATAAAAGGGGGGGACGATGTGCAATAATTTCTTTAATTTGTTGAGTATTGAACTTGAGTATCTCTATACCATAACCAGAAAATTTAGTTATTAAATTTCCACAATTTTTATGTTTGAATATTGACAAATTTAATACTTGGTACTAATATCTGATTATAAATACGGGTGTAAAAACAGTAAGGGGGATAAATTAATGCAATCAAAAGCAAGAATTACAGCTATTGGTACCTATGTACCTGAAAAAAAACTGACCAATGATGATTTAGAAAAAATAGTGGATACAAATGATGCATGGATTATACAAAGAACTGGTATGAAGGAAAGAAGAATTGCTGGTGATAACGAATATGCTTCTACATTAGCTTTTAAAGCCGTTGAAAATTTAGTGGAACGTTATCATAAAAATCTTGTCGATGTGGATTGTATTCTGGTTTCAACAACTACGCCTGACTACGCTTTTCCAAGTGTAGCTTGCCAAATACAAGAGTATTTTAATATTCAACATACAGGTGCTGTTGATCTCAATGCAACTTGTGCTGGTTTTACATATGGATTACATCTGGCGAATGGTTTGATTACATCTGGTCTTCATCGCAAGATTTTAGTTATAACGACAGAAACCTTATCTAAAGTTACAGATTATACAGATCGAACTACATGTATCTTATTTGGAGATGCAGCTGCAGCTGTCTTAGTCGAGAAAGATGAAGAATTGTCTAGTTTTATAGCTACCCATATTGGGACAAATGGGGAAGGAGGCATGCATGTATATCGTACGAATTTATCTACTACCATGTTTGGAAACCATTTGAGAACACATGGAAAGATGGTTCAAAACGGAGGAGAAGTATATAAGTGGGCAGCACGGACGCTACCAATTGGTATTAAAGAATTGTTATATCAAGCAGAGTTACAACTGGATGAAGTGAACTGGTTTGTTCCGCATAGTGCTAATTTACGGATGATTGAATCTATATGTGAAAGATCAGGTTTCCCACTGGATAAAACATTAACGAGTGTAGAATACATGGGGAATACTTCCTCTGTCTCCATTCCATTAGCATTAGATATAGGTATGAACGAAGGAAAGCTGAAAAATGGGGATACTCTTTTACTCTATGGGTTTGGGGGAGGTCTTACGCATGCTGGACATATCATTAAGTGGCATTTAACAAAGGAATAGGGGATAATGTATCCAGTAGTAACATAAACGTATTTTATTGTATGAAAAGCCCTTAGATTTGTAAAAGATAAGGGCTTTTTTATTTTTGATAAATAGGAGAAAGTCCTTACAAGAAAAGAGGTACCTCTCAAATGGTACCTCTCTTCCAATATGATTTCGTTGAAATGATTACAATTAAGGAAATGGCAATAAGAATATAGGTGATACCCCCAATCAAGCCTAAAGAACGTGGAGTAAGGTATTGCAGCGCGGATCCAGAAATTAACATAGATATTCCTAATACAGTGTTTAGGGTTGTTGCCAATATTCCGGAAATTACCCCTTGGTGCTGCTCAGTGATTTCCTTCATAAGAATGGTATCAAAGCATGCATTGCAAATTCCGGATATAAATGCAGTAGCATCGCTAACACAGCCACAGAACTAAATCGATCTCCAATGCCATTAACAATCCCAGCTAGAAATAACTTCCGATATTGTTTTTCTTCATTTATAAATGAAATATTCATATCTATCCTCCTTATTTTATACTTATCTAATTTTATGATAGTCTAATTAGTTGGGCGAAAAAATAAGGGCGTCGGGTGACACCCTTTACTTCAACCACCATAGCTCAACGGGGTTTAACTCATATTGATTATTTTCTCGGTACATATATTGACACATAATAAGTTCACGTCTTAATGTTGCATAATCCTCATGAAACTGCTTTAAATATTCATTGATTTCTTTCTCTTGATAAACTTTCCCGAATTCTAACCCTTTGATCATATGCGAAAGTACGACAAGTTTTTTCTTTCGTTGTGCAGGATAGTTTTTCAGCTTTCCATCTTTTGTGAAGAAATTATTGATAATAGCTGAACGTTCCTTTTCAGTAACCGACATTTCCATGTTTGAATCACCTCCTGTTCCTACAGTAAAAATAGCCTTAGCATTCATTTCTAATATTTTTGTATTAAGGGAAAAATAGATAGTATTTTTATCACGGCGTTCTTTTATAAGTCCAACCTCTCGCAGCTTCGTGATATGGTGTGTAATCGTTGGTGGCTTGAGCCCTAACTTCCCAGCAATCTCTTGTCCGCTCAAAGGACCTTGTTGGAGCAAGGCAATAATACGAACCCGTGTAAGATCACCTAACGCCTTATGAAAATCAACAACTTTGTTTAATTGCATTTAGAATTCACCTACTTCGATTGTTATCTAATTAGATGATAACTGAATCACTTTTTATATTCAAGTAGTTAAATGGTTTTTATTCGAAATAGTAAGATTATTCCGGGGAGATTAAATGATGGTGTAATGTCTTGAAGGGTTCTTTCTTAATCAAAAAGCGTTTAATGTAGTAATAATGAAATTTTCGGAAGAGGAGGAGAGGATTTACATTAGACGTCTGATTCCATTGAATGTATGAAATTCAAGAAAACTACCCCCACAAAATGTTTCATTGGTTCGAATGATATATAAGAGGAACTGAGAATCAGTTTAATGCATGATATATGATATTCATCCTCAGTCTATTTCATCCTTATTAGCGGTTGTTTAAGAAGTGAAAGAGCAAGTATATATGCTTGCAACGTACAATAAGCAAGAACATTCTAGTTTGTTTTTTGGCATGATAATTACTTGCAACAATCAATTAAGCTGGAAGTCACCAACTAGTAAAATATTTTATGTTTGTACTAGGAGGAAATAAAAGGAGTATATGAAAAGAATGATAGAGAAAAAAACGCAACAAGAGAAAAATCAGCCTAAAGTTATTTTTTATGATGCTAAAGGAAGAAGAAAAATATTTTTCAATTGGTTTCTATGTCTCGCAATAATTATTATGATTATTGTTTTTTATTTTTTCTTTCGAAGTATTTTATCAACTGTGAATTTCCCGCATATGAAATTTTTTGGAAATCAAAATGAAAAAATTGTATCTATTAATGAAAAACTCAGTGATCAGCAGTTACAGAAAGAATTAAAAAATGAAGAATCTAAGTACTCTAATGCCCAAATAGATGGCACGAAATACTCTCAAAGTTTAGGAGCTAATAGTAAGCAGTCTAAAGAAGTTTATGGCTTTTATGTAAACTGGGATGAAAATAGTACGACCTCTTTAAAGGATAATATCCGTTCATTAACCATGTTAGTGCCGGAATGGTATCACTTAAATGAAGATTTAACAATTAGTAGTGAGATTAAACCTGAAATTGTGCAGTTAGCGAAAGCGAATCATGTGAGAATTATGCCTTTAATCAACAACTTCACTCAAAAAACTTCTGGTCCTGATGGTGCAGTGATTGATAAGTTGCTGCATGCTCCTGCTAATGTACGGACAAAGTTTATTAATGATTTAGAAAAACAAATCGAAGCTAATCAATTTGCAGGTGTTAATATCGACTTTGAGTCAATACCTGAGGAAGATCGAAATGAATTAACGAATTTTATGAAAGAACTTACTACTGTGTTTCACCAACATCATTTGCTTGTGACAGAAGATGTTCCTACTGATGATAATGCCTTTGATTATGGAGCGTTAGCTAAAGAAATAGATCGCATGATTGTCATGATGTATGATGAACACTATGAAGCGGGGAATCCTGGACCAATCGCTTCAAATAAATGGTTTGAGGATACGCTTAATCATTTAGATATTCCCTCAGAAAAACTTATAGTCGCTTTCGGGAACTATGGATATGATTGGACAATGGATAGCAAAAATTTCGCTGAGTCTTTAACTTTCTCAGACGTCATGAAGATGGTTCATGATTCAAATTTAAAAATTCAATGGGATAAGACAAGTGGGAACCCATATTTTCGATATAAAGAAGGAGCACACGAACATGTTGTTTGGTTTTTAGATGGTGTTACTCTCTACAATCAAATGGAAATTGCATCGAAAAATAATGTAAAAGGACTTGCATTCTGGAGATTAGGAGCAGAAGACCCTACTGTATGGAAATCATTACAAGATCCTACAGGGATACAAAATGACCTGAGCTCATTACGTAAAATCACTAGTATAGATCAAGTAGATTATTCTGGGCAAGGAGAAATCTTAAGGGTTACGAGTGCGGGGAAAAGTGGATCCAGGGATTTCCAAGTAGGCAAAGATAGTTATCTTACAGATGAAGTGTATCAGTCGCTTCCTGCTTCATATCAAGTGCAGCGCTATGGACAACCGAAAGGAAAACAAGTAGTACTAACATTTGATGATGGACCTGATCCTCATTACACGCCGGAAATTCTGGATATATTGAATAAGTATAAAATTAAAGCGGATTTTTTTGTCGTTGGTGAAAATGCTCAATTAAATACCAGTATTATTAAAAGGATATATGACGAAGGACATGAAATTGGCAATCATACCTTTACACACCCTAACATAGCAGATACTTCTCCACTACGTACAAAAGTGGAGTTGAATACAACTCAGCGACTCATTCAAGAAATAACTGGCCACTCTACGTCTTTATTTAGACCGCCATACGAAGCAGATGCTGAGCCATATTTACCAAATGAGATACTACCTATTTTGCGTGCTCAAAATATGAACTATACAATGGTCGGGGAAAAAGTTGATCCTGAAGATTGGACGCAACCATCGACGAATGAATTGGTAAAACGTGTTCTTAAACCCATTTATAATGGTGAGGGACATGTTATTCTCCTTCATGATGCAGGTGGGAATCGTACCCATACGGTAGAGGCGTTGCCAATTATTATTGAAAATCTAAAAAAACACGGATATAGTTTTGTGACGATTTCAGATTTGATGGGTAAAAAACGGGATGATGTTATGCCTTCTGTTTCCTCTGATGATAAGTCGTACTTACCTTTCGATCGAGCTGTTTTTTCAGGAGCGGGATATTTTAATCACGCATTAACGACTATTTTTTATATTGCTATTGGATTAGGTATTTTCCGGTTTCTATTTTTAATTTATTTTGCGCTTAAGCAAAAAAGGAGAACTACATCTCGTTCTTTTACTAACTCTACTTATCAACCTTTCGTTAGTGTTGTGATAGCAGCATATAATGAAGAAAAGGTTATTGCTAAGACGATTCGTTCTATTTTGGATAGTGATTATCATGATTTTGAAATCATTATTGTTGATGACGGATCAAAAGATGGTACGTCAAAAGCAATCCAAGAAGCATTTCATAAACATCCTAAAGTTTGTTTAATTCAAAAAGAAAATGGTGGTAAAGCCTCCGCGATGAATTTAGGGTTCCAAAAATCGCGAGGAGAAATTGTTATTTCTTTAGATGCTGATACCATTATTGCTCAAGATGCTATTTCTTTAATGGTTAGACATTTTGAAGATCATAACGTAGCGGCAGTTTCAGGTAATGTTAAAGTGGGAAATAGACGAAATCTGTTGACTACATGGCAACATGTTGAATACATTACAGGCTTTAATTTAGAGCGAAGAGCCTTTGATGAGTTAAATTGTATCACTGTAGTTCCTGGGGCTATCGGAGCATGGCATAAGAAACGTGTGAAAAAAGCGGGATATTTAAGTGAAGATACACTTGCGGAAGATACGGATCTTACTCTAACTCTTTTGCGTCAAGGATATCGAGTTGTATATGAAGAAAAAGCATATGCCTATACGGAGTCGCCTGAAGATGTGAAAAGTCTCATTAAACAGCGTTATCGTTGGACGTATGGAACACTGCAGTGTCTTTGGAAGCATCGAAAAGCTTTATTTAATGTAAAGCATAAAACATTAGGATTTGTTGCGCTACCAAATATGTGGATATTCCAATTTATTTTGCAGTCGATTTCTCCATTAGCAGATCTATTAATGATTATGGGTATATTTAGTAGTCATCCCCTAAAAGTTTTGGGATTTTACCTTTTATTCTTTGGAATTGATTTTCTTGCTTCACTCTTTGCTTTTAAATTAGAAAAGGAAAATCCTAAGCCACTAGTTTGGTTAATTTTACAACGCCTTATTTATCGTCAATTTATGACTTACGTTGTAATCAAATCCATACTTTCTTCTATTCGAGGAATAGCGGTAGGGTGGAATAAACTTAAGCGAATGGGAAGTGTTGAGCAATCCCCTCGGCATAATGAGGCATCATAAGAGAGCAGATAACCTGCTCTCTTTTTTTAGTCGTGTTACAGTTCACCGTAACGGTGGTAACAACCAATATTTTACTTGTATGATTGAAAGACATATACCCGTTGTGCATAATAAAACGTAGTTTTTAGTTTGGTATATGAGGATTTTTCGCTTCTAATAATCTAGGGCATGTAAATGAAAAGTTCCTTTAGTTATCTGGAGAGGTTTTTTATGGATTTCTAGATATATTGATTACTGATAATTAGATATTATGTTAATCACACATGAATTTGATATATGATTATCCCTTATAGAATTAACTGGCATTATTACTTTAGAAATGATATGCTGTTTCGATCTAACGGTCTAAAAAGAATGAATTTTCAAACATATTAATTTTTTATGGGTAGGTGAATTATTGCATTATCAAGGGTATGGCAACAAATTATTACATAAAATAGAGGGAATTGTAAAATAGAAAAAATGTAGATTACAGTGTAAATTGTATTTATTGATTATT
Organism: Bacillus yunxiaonensis; assembly: GCF_037104695.1. Classification (NCBI taxonomy): domain Bacteria; kingdom Bacillati; phylum Bacillota; class Bacilli; order Caryophanales; family Bacillaceae; genus Bacillus; species Bacillus yunxiaonensis. The sequence goes on from NZ_JBAWSV010000011.1 coordinate 16,942, forward strand.
TAAATCAGAGTCAATTACATTTGTAGCATTAAAAGCTTGTTTATTATAATAGTACAGGCGTAAAAAGGATATGTTGTCTGTTCATAAAACTCTGATTGATTGGAGAAATCTGTGATGAAACAGTCTAATACAAAAGTAAAGTTATCGGAAACCATAGATTCTAAATATATTCAACAACATTTAGCAAATGAAAGAACATATTTAGCTTGGATACGTACCGCTATTGCAATTTGTGGTCTAGGTTTTCTTGTGGCGAATTTACATCATGCCATTCGTGGAGAACTTACACCATTATATAATGAATTTGCTACTGGAATTGGATTAGGTTCAATTTTGTTTGGAGTGATAATTATTATTTTTGCAACAATCAATTATCTCGATAAACGAAAAGGGATTAATTCTCAAACATTTCGAGCCCCTAGAGCATTAATTATATGGGTATCTGTATTAGTTATGGTAACTATTGTAATTGTTGCATTTTATTTCATATTGTTAGTATAAACAAAACAAAAATATAAAGTTTCACTACTCATAATGTTAGGTTATGTAAACCTCAAGTGTATAGAATATACAAAAGGAAATTTATCATTCGAATGAGAATGTAATAAGCTATAAAAAGGAATTATATGAATACCTTGTCAATATTTATCCATTTTAAGTATAAAGGAGAGTAAATAATGAACGAAGGTAATATTCCATTTAAAGAACAAAACCAAGCAGATTTTACAGGAGATCAACAATATAAAGAAAAAGTGCCTTGGAAATTAGGAAAACATCTCAACCATAATCATGTAGAAAAGTTAAATAGTCTAATAACAGATCACCATCAACGTATGTTTCATTTACTAAATAACAAGGTAACTTAAACAAAGCATGATGGAAATGCATGATTTAGGGTATATTCATAAACTGTTGTTTATATGAATGTTCTTTATGTGAAAATGTAAGATAATTAAAATATAGTTTACAATAAACGCATAGTCAGAAGAGACGAGATAACATATAATGAGAAAGGATTTTAAAAAAGGTGAGGTGGAACTGTTTTATGAGTAATCCGAGCATAGGAGAGTCGGATATAAGATCGACATCAGAGGCAGTCATACAACTGAATATCCGAAGTGGATTACTGCGTAAGAATGGTTTCTGCTTCATGTGAATTTCAGAAAGATGACTCCTCAATAAGTGAGGAGGTTTGTATAATGGTACAAAAAATCTGGAATCAAATTAAAGGACAAAAAGAAGAAGCTTCGAAAATCCAAGGTTTTGATATTGACTTAAACCAAGAAAGCTTAACGCGTATTGACCGACTTGTAGATCGATATGAATCAGAAATCCTTCATCAACTTGATAGTGCATATACACAACGAACAAAGTGGGCAGATCGACTAGCTGATAAAATTGCACAGTTTGGAGGTAGCTGGCGATTCATCATCTGGTTTGCATGTTTTCTTGGTGTCTGGATTATTTGGAATAGCTTGTCTATCACAAAAGGAGCACACTTTGATGCTCCACCATTCATTTTGCTGAACTTATGTTTATCTTTTATAGCAGCGTTTCAAGCTCCTGTTATTATGATGAGCCAAAACCGTCAAGCTGCACGTGACAAACATGAATCTGTTATTGACTTTGCAATTAATTATAAAGCAGAGCAAGAAATTGATGATATGCAAAGTCATCTTCACCGTATAGAAGGTGAATTAAATGAAATTAAAGATTTATTGAAACAATTAAAGACAAAATAAATATATTGCTTTTATAAATCAAAAGCTAATCATCTATTTACAGAATATAAATAGATGATTAGCTTTTTTTATATTATTTGATGGAAGGTTCACTTTATATTGTTTAGTATACAATGCATATGTTACGCTATAACAAACATTTTAGGGAGATTACACATTGACTTGGAAAGGGGATATCAAAATGACAAAGAAAGTATTTTGGGACAATCCTTATCTGACTGAGTTACAAACTCGAATTACGAGTGTAGATGGGACTGATTTAACTGTTGAACAAACTATATTCTATGCCTTTTCAGGAGGACAAGAAAGTGATACAGGAACAATTGGAGCATATCATGTCTTACAAGCAAGAAAGCAACAGAAGGAGATCATTTACACAGTAGAAGAGGGACATACGTTGTGTGTGAACGACATCATTACAATGAAAATAGATTGGGATAGAAGATACAGATTGATGCGACTACATTTTGCAGCAGAAATCATTTTAGAACTCGTATATAAACGGATTGGAGACGTATATAAGATTGGTGCACATATTGCACAGGATAAATCTCGCATCGACTTTGAAATGGATGAAAATATATCTACATACTTTCCGCTTTTACAACAAGAGGCAAATATGTTGGTGCAAGCAAACTATGATATCATTAGTAGCTTTAGCGATGAAGAAAACGAGCGTCGGACATGGGAAATCAGCGAATTTTCCAAAGTTGCCTGCGGCGGGACTCATTTAAAGAAAACGGGAGAAATTGGAGAGATCACCTTAAAAAGAAAAAATATTGGAAAAGGAAAAGAACGAATTGAGATTTATGTTGCTTAGTCTTTTGTAAATAAATATAAGGCCATATAGTATGTAGCAATGAACCTCCTATAACGGGACCTATGTAATCAAGGTGTTTCTGATATTGTAAAAAAGTTGTTATAAAACTTTAAAAAGAAGAAAGGTAGAAAATCTCCTGGTTAAACAGGAGGTTTTTTATTATGTTAGTTGGTTTTTCATTTCATTCTAATAAAGAAGATTGAGAATAGAAGAAGTCCCTTCAAACACAAGGGACTTCTTCTATTTCTGTAGTGTAGATTAATGGGAATAATACAAATACTCCATATTTAGAATACATTCATCCTGAAAATGTAGTAAAGAGTAGATAGGCATTTAAAATGGCGATAACAATAGCAATAAACCAAGCGATTACTTTAGTCCAAAGTGAGTTTGCAAATTCGCCCATTTTCTTTTTGTCACTAGTAAACATAACAAGTGGAATAACTGCAAATGAAAGTTGAAGAGATAGGATAACCTGGCTTAATACTAAAAGATCCGTGGTTCCTTTTTCTCCATATATTAGTGTCACAATTACCGCAGGTATAATTGCGATTAAACGCGTAATTAAGCGGCGAATCCATGGTCGTAAACGAATATTTAAAAAACCTTCCATTACAATTTGCCCAGCTAACGTTCCTGTTAACGTAGAATTTTGTCCTGAGGCTAATAAAGCAACCGCAAATAATACGCTCGCAATCCCGCTTCCAAGAATCGGATTTAACAATTGATAGGCATCCTGGATTTCTGCTACTTCGGTATGTCCTGTTTTATAAAAAGCAGACGCTGCCAATATTAAAATTGATGCATTAACAAATAAAGCTAACATTAATGCGATAGTAGAGTCAATCACTGAAAATTTAATCGCTTCTCGTTTTCCTTTAGGCGTTTCTTCATAATTTCTCGTTTGCACGATAGAAGAATGTAAATACAAATTATGTGGCATGACCGTAGCTCCTAAAATTCCAAGTGCAATAAACAGCATTTGTGGATTTTGAATAATTTCTTTACTTGGAACAAAGCCTTTTGCAATCTCACTCAGTTGTGGTTGCGACATAAAAAGTTCCACACCAAAACAAACGGAAATTGTTACAATTAAACTAATGACAATAACTTCAATATAGCGAAATCCTTTATTTTGCAATAATAGTACTAGTAAGATATCAAATGAAGTAATGCATACACCCCATACAAGAGGAATGTGAAATAAAAGATTTAATGCGATAGCGGAACCTATTACTTCCGCTAAATCACAAGCTGCAATAGCCAATTCACATAAAACCCATAAAGCAAACGAAACAGGCTTACTATAATGATCCCGACATGCTTGCGCTAAGTCTCTTCCTGTTACAATCCCCAACTTTGCAGATAGTGCCTGCAAAATAATAGCCATAAAGTTAGAAATTAAAATGACAGATAATAACGTATAGTTATAAGCAGACCCGCCAGCTATCGATGTAGCCCAGTTTCCAGGATCCATGTACCCTACTGCAACAAGATAACCTGGTCCCATAAATGCAAGGAGCTTTCGAAGGGCATTTCCTTTCTTCGGTATCCTCATACTTTTGTGCACTTCTCGTAAACTAGGATCGCTGTTTTGTTGACGCCATCCTTCCTGGTGTGACACAGCAGCCGCATTTTGCGCTTTGACTGTTTCTAATTCATCCATAACGTTTCCTCCCCTTTTTAGCCTGTGTTAATTTGGTTCACTTAAGGTGATAGATAATATAGTGTTTTTTCATATTTAAAAATCTAAAATATGGTTTGGTTTTTTCTTGTACCAAAAATGTGGTGCTTTACTTTAAATTTTTACCATGACCAACTTTTTTAGTCTAGTGTAAAAATATGATATGTGATTAAATTTTATGCACAAGAGAGAAGGGAGGTGAATATAAATTTGCTTACTTCTGCCATGAAATATATGTACTTGTTAACAGACAACATAGGAAGCACGAAAGGGGTTCAATTGGTTGAGGTATATCTCGTATGGCTCAAAAGCTGAAACACGAATTCTCCTTAATTTAACGGGGATGTGGCAGTACCTCCATACCCGTTAAATTAAGGCATTTTGTTACCCACAAATATACCGCAGCATGGATGACTAACGGGAAATTTTGAGGGTTTATTTTTTGTCCATTCTTAAACTCTTTAGAAAAATGGTAAATAAAATCATTTTTAAGGTGCAATGTGCCCTGTCAAATTTTCACTTACAAGCAGGAATTACATACTTACCAAATAAGTCTAAGGATGAAAGCACTTTATGATGTTCTAATCCACCAAAATTCATTACTGCCATAAAGTTTGTAACACCTATTTCACGGTAAGAATGAATTTGTTTAATAACTTCATCGGGACTTCCGATTACTGGATTAAAATTTTGTTTAAGGACCTCATATGAGATATTTTTCCCATGTGGGGTATTCATAAATAATTGATAAGGACCTTTTGCATTTGATTCAGCTTCTGCAGATGTTTCACCAACATGAACATGGAAGGCAACGGGGATTTCTAATTGATCTGGATTACCATGTCCTGATTTTTGATACACATTTTTGTATGTATCAATAAGCTTCGCTAATTCATCTCGTGATTTGCTAAAACCAAGCCCCATGAAATTACTTCCCATATTGGCAACATGAGTAGCACCTTTTTCACTAGAGGTTGCAATCCAGTGAGGGGGAAACGGAGCTTGAATTGGCTGGACACTAAGCTTGATTTCTTTATATTGAAAAAAGTCCCCTTGATGAGAAAAAGGCTTACCTGACCATGCTTTCTTTAACACTTCTAGAGATTCGTTAAATCGCTCCGCTTTATCCTCTAATGAAACATTATAACCATCAAATTCCTTCTGATTATATCCACTACCTAATCCCAAATCTAATCTCCCGTTTGATAAAAGATCGACAACCGCATAATCTTCCGCAATTCGTAAAGGATTATGTAATGGAAGTACTGAAACACCCACACCAAGACGAATTCTATTCGTCCGTTGAGATACCGCAGCGAGCATAACTGCTGGAGAGGGGTTGATGCCAAAATCTGCGAAATGATGCTCTGTAAACCATACCCCATCAAAATTCATTTCTTCAGCTCGTACAGCTTGTTCCAATACCTCGTTGTAGAATTGGTGCGGTGTTCGGGATGATTGATTTGGGTAATGGTCAAATATCGTTAATGTGCTAAATTTCATTTAATTTCACTCCAGAGAATTTTATTTAACTTCTTTACTTCACGGATAGATTACAAAAACTCAAGATGATACTATACTTAAAAATAATCATTTTAGTTTTCCGAATCATTCCACTGACGACTTATTTCTAAACCATAATCCATGTCGTAAACTTCTTTTATAGCTTTAACCTTTTCGAGGCTCTCTTGGCTAAACATAGGTTTGTTTTCAAAAGCATGAAGAACAATTCTTTCAAGAAGAACGCCTAGTGAAATATCGTGATATTCTGCCATTGCTTTTAAAACTTTTACCATTCTTTTTTCCATTCTCATGCCAGTTTGTACACGCTCAACTTTAATTTTTTGACCTTTTCCACTCGCTTGTTCGTTATGTTGTTTCATAATTACACATCCTTTTTTCTCAAAATCACCATTTTGTTATTTTTATACCGATGTACCATTATAACAGCACTGTGCATATTGTCAATTATGTTATTTCATTAGAGCTTTAAAAGAAAAACAGTAAATGCCCTGGTTAAACAGGGCATTTACTGTTTTTAGTTGGAAAAGTGTTTTTTCTTTTCTTCAAGTCTGCTAGTTAATTCGTTAAAACTTTGAACTACATCTGGCATCGATAATTGCTTTGCTAATGAACGCCCTTTTTGAATGGATTTAGGGGCTTCTTCCAATAAATTTGCTTTTATTTGAGCATCCGCAAGACAATACCAATAAAACCAGGCATCCATTTCTGAAATTTTATCGTTATAGAATTTTTCAATGGTAGGATAGTATCGAGAATATAATTCTTCATCAAAAGCCAATTTTTTACCGTCCCATTTTAATACATCTACAAGGTAGCTATCAGCAATATACCACTGCCAAACTGCTAAACCTATCTTTTGATTTTCGTCCAAAATATTCATCTTATGATAAGGAACATCTGCAATCTTTTTGAATGAGTTATCATTCCACTGGAAAACTTCAAGTTTATTTCCTGCTGCTGCACCAATCGTAACACCAAATAAATATTCTTTTATACCATCACCAGTAATATCGGCTAAACCTGAAAACTCCAAACCCACGCCTTGAGTTTTTGTCTCCCAAATTTTTTGCCAATTATTATTTTCTTTCTTTAAAACCATTACTCCAAACTGAGAGGGAGAGGATTGTTCTTTTGCTTTAATTTGAAAAGTAGCGATTATTTCTTTCTGCCCATCCTGGTTGAAGTCGTAGAGTTGAATTGTCTTTGTAGAAAAAGGATTTTCAGGGCTTACAAGTAGCGAATTTGACGGTTTAAACTCTTTAACAATTTTCATTAGATTTTCTTTCTGATTCTCATTAGCGAAAATAAGTATTGAAGAAGGGTTTAAAATCCTTAATGAGAGTAAGATAACGAGCATTATTTTCATTGTAATATATCCCCTTCAGGGTGGTATCAAAGGTTATAATTCCCTAACATTATTTTGTATATTATGGATACGTAAATTTATCTTCGTATTGGGATAATGTTGTGGGATCTCATTCCTTTAGTATTGATAAAACCCTCAGGAATTGAACAATTTATCGTTTTTTTATTCTACTTATTTAATTTCCTGTACATCTGTACCTATAGGAATAGAATCACTAGTTAATCTCTGCCCGAATACCAATATCCATTGATTTAACTCCTTAAACATAGGAATCGTTTCTGAAATCTTATAATTACCAAAGTCCTGTCCTAGTAGTCTTCCTTGTGTATTCTAGTCTGTTTCATCATGTATCATTAAGCATATAACAGTCATTTGAACAAACTTTATGATTTTAAAAGTACGTGCTCTATTTCTATTGAAATTTCCTCAGGAATTTGTTTAGACACAGCTTTTACAGTTTCTTCAATTTGTTGAGGGGTAGAAGCACCTGTTAACGCACTAGCTACACTTTTTTGCCGTAGTACCCAAGCGATTGCGAATTCAGTTAAAGACATGTTGCAAGTCTTGGCTATATTTTCTAATCTTTGTGCCGTGAGTAGTGACTCCTTTGTAAAAAGCTTTTTAAAGAATTTATTTACATTTGGATTATTTGCTCTGCTGTTTTCTGGGGTGCGATTGTTATACTTACCAGTTAAGATGCCTTGAGCAAGTGGACTAAAAACGATTTGTGATATTCCTAACTTTTCAGAAACAGGAACGATGTTTTTCTCTATGTCCCGCTTAAGCAGACTGTATTCACATTGATTCACAACAATTCGATTTATTAAATACGTGTCAGAGATATGTATAGCCTCCTCAATTTGTTCCGAATTCCAGTTACTTACCCCAGCGTATAGTATTTTTCCTTGTTTAATTAAATCATCAATTGCTCTTAGGGTTTCTTCTACTGGAGTTTCATAATCGTAACTGTGACAATAGAAAATATCAATGTATTCAAGACTCATTCTTTTTAAGCTTGCATGTACCTGTTCCACAATATGTTTCCGTGATAGTCCTTTGCTGTTAGGCCCTTTTCCGGTAGCCCAATATGCTTTTGTCGCTAACACATATTCGTCCCTAGCAAATGATTTCAAAGCAGATGCTAAAATCCTTTCAGCTTCACCATTTTGATACACGTTTGCTGTATCAAATGAATTAATTCCTAGATCAAATGCCTTATGGATCGTTCGTATGGCATCTTTTTCTGTACCTTTTTCTCCGAATGTTAAGTAACTCCCTAAACTAATTTCACTAATTTTTAAACCTGATTTTCCTAGTCTGTTATATTTCAAATATATCCCCCATAACATAATTTAGTATTTATTAAGGTGGAACGATAGACGGTATATATTTTCCTAAATCCTTAATATTTAGTTAAATGAATTTTTAATGCTATTGATACTTATATAAAAATGAGATTTTTTAATATTTTCAATGTTTTATTCTCTTTTTCCTTCAACTATTGTAATTCGGAGAAAACAAATGTTATTTCAATTCTTTCATGGGAAATACGTTATTTCTCTCAAAATCACTAATGATTTTTGGAAGCAGTAGTAATCGTAATGGATCTTTTGTTGACCATTGGTAATCGATATGTTCCTTTGAGAGAACTACGCATAAGTATGTAAGAATAATTACTTGTCTTGTTAGGCTATTTTTGCAAGGGTTTGCATATAAAATCGTTTCAATTGAAACAATTTTATATGCAACTTTATCATCATTAGATCGTTGTATAATTAATCCTTTTCTTAAATTTATTGATAATATTTAAATGCTACTGTAAAATTATACTAGTTTCTATTTATGCAAACGTTTTCGTAGAAAGGGATGTTAGTTTATAATCTACAATTAACCTTTATTTTATAGAAGGCAGGTGTAATAGAATGAAGGAATTTATTTGATTGCTATAATACTTTAGCTGTATAACGGCTAATATTTGTAAAAGGGGAAGTAGGGGATTTATAAATGATTGAAGTAAAGAATGTTACGAAAAGCTATAAGATTTTAGAGCGAAAGCCAGGTTTAATGGGTGCAATAAAAGCTTTAATAAAACGTAAATATTATGATAAGCAAGCAGTAAAACCAATTTCTTTTTCTGTTGAAAAAGGAGAAATGGTCGGGTATATCGGATTCAACGGTGCTGGAAAGTCAACCACTATTAAGATGTTGTGTGGAATCTTAACTCCAGATACTGGCGAAATTAAGGTGAATGGAATTATTCCATACAAAAACCGACAGGAAAATGCTAAAAATATTGGAGCCGTTTTTGGCCAACGTACACAACTTGCTTGGGATATTCCAGTGCGGGAATCTTTTGAACTATTAAAACATGTTTATGAGATACCAGAAACAAAATATCAGGAAATGTTGTATTTATTTGAGGATGTATTGGATCTAGGGACTTTAATGCCATTACCTGTTCGCCAGTTATCACTCGGACAAAAAATGCGTTGTGAGTTGGCTGCTGCTTTTCTTCATCAACCTTCTGTTGTGTTCCTAGATGAACCTACAATTGGTCTAGATATTGATGTAAAGGTGAAAATACGTAGTTTTATTAAGGAAATGAATAAGAAACTGGACGCAACAGTTGTATTAACTACACATGATATGCAGGATATAGAAGAGCTTTGCCAGCGGATTATTATTATTGATAAAGGGTCTATTATGTATGATGGAGACTTACAGGATCTTAAAGATCGTTTTTCTTATAATCGCATCCTATCTTTAGAATTAGAAGAGCACACAATGTTTGAAATTCCTGTATCATTACAAAATGATATCGTGATACATAAGAGTGAAGCAGAAAATTTATCTCACGTAGAGCTAAGTTTTCACACAAAGACTGTTTCATCTGAATTTGTGCTTTCAGAACTCGCAAGACACAATAAAATATCAGACTTGACTATTTCAAATCCTAAATTAGAGACGATTATTAAAGATCTTTATCAGCATGGAGGTGAGGAATCCCTTGAGGAAATATTGGGAAATGCTTAAAGTGCAGATAAAGCTAGATACTTCTTATGCAGCATGGTATTGGGCAGGTACATTTGCGATTATTGTTAAATTATGTACGTTGTATTATTTTTGGACTGCTGTTTACGAGAATAAACAGACTGTTGGAGCACTTTCACTAACTAATATGCTAACTTATATGGTGATTGCTTTATTATTGGAACAATATGTATCAGGCGTTGGGGACAATTTAGCTAGAATGATTAAACAAGGCGACATAGCACTGGAACTTATGAAGCCGTACCATTTGTTAGACAAACTGGTAGCTATGGATATAGGACAAAAAATTTCTAATTCTATTCGGACAACGTTTCCTATGTTACTGTTTTCCATTTGGTTTATAGGGATAGAACTACCACAATCATTAGAGTCTTTTGGATTATTTATCATCAGTGTAATATTAGGTGTTTTAATCGGGACACAATTAGACCTTATTATTGGTATATTAGCATTCTGGACCGTTAACGTATGGGGGCTGCGCCTTCTGCGAGACTCTATTATTCAGTTCTGTTCTGGTGCACTCGTCCCATTATCGCTTTATCCACACTGGTTTCAAGAGATTAGTATATTCTTACCATTTCAGTCTATGGTCTATATACCTGTTTCTATTTATACAGGTGCTATTTCAGGTTCTGCGGCTTACATAGCCATTGCGACACAATTTATATGGTTCATTCTCATTGCAGTTCTTGCCCGATTCTTATGGGCTCTCGCAATTCGGAAAATCACAATATTTGGGGGGTGAGTGGCGTGTTACACACTCTTAAACGGTACGCATTCTTGTACACTGTCTATTTTAAACAGCATTTAAAAGTTATGATGGAGTATAAAGTAGACTTTCTTATAGGGATTTCGTCTGTTTTTATTCAACAATTTGCATCTATTTTTTTTATAAAAGTGGTATTTGATCATATTGAAACTTTAAAGGGGTGGAATTTCTATCAAATCCTTTTAATCTATGGCATTGCCTTTGCAGGAAGGGCAATTCATCATATTTTCTTTGATAACTTGTGGACGATTGGATGGCAATACATTCGGACAGGAAATTTAGACCGTTTGCTTATCCGCCCTATTAACCCACTGTTCCAAATTGTAGCAGAGCGCGTTCAACAGGATGGATTTGGCCAACTTATAATAGGGGGAGTTGTTCTTTATTATTCCATTAGTAATTTAGATATTGCTATGACAGTAGGAAATGTATTAATGCTGCTTGTCATGATTATTTCTAGTGGGTTTATTTTTGTTGCATTAAATCTGTTTTTTATTACGTTTTCCTTTTGGATGACAGATAGTATTCCTGTTGTATCAGCGGTATTTAGTTTAAGCGATTTTTCACGTTATCCAATTACTATCTATAATAAAGTTATAGCATTTATTTTAACATTTATTATTCCTTACAGTTTTACATCTTTTTATCCAGCTGCCTTTTTCTTTGATAAGGGGTACAAATGGATTTCTTTGTGCACACCATTCGTTGCCATAATACTATGTTTCATTGCTTATCGTTTCTGGAAATATGGATTAAGTGTATTTACGAGTACAGGAAGTTGATTTTAAGAACCCCTCTGAAGTAACTACAAATTTATTTTCAAATTTAAAGAATGACCCTGATGAATATGCAAGAAAGTCGATTGGAAATGCAATTCTTGATATTTCAAAAAAACATCGAGAGTTAATTCAGGAGGAGTTAAGCAATTGGAACTACAAAGAACCAGTTGTATTATTTACGTATCAAACTGGAAGTCGGCATATGATTTGAGATAAATGCTGTTTGGGCTAGTAGTGATAAATTTTTACATAAGGAGTCTAGTTATGGAGAAACATATATTAGAAGATTATTGTCGAAATCAGCCTGGAGCAATTCATGATTACAAAATAGAATGGCAAGCAGATCGTTATCAAGTGGGAGGGAAAATGTTTGCTATGTTTGGTGGGGATTCAGTGGGCAAGCCTATACTATCATTGAAATGTAATCCAGAGCGTGCTGAATATTTAAGGGAATCATACGAAGATATTATCCCTGGATATTACCTGAATAAAGTGCACTGGAATTCCATTTATTTAGATGCTGATATTCCTAAAGAGTTATGGGAGAAGTTAATTATTCATTCCTATGAACTAGTTTTTCAAAAGTTGCCTAAAAAGATTCAAAAAGAAATTGGTAGTAGGGAATAGAGCATGAAACAATGAACGGATGAGATTAAAGAACTAAAAAAGGACTTAATGTGAACTGTACTCCTAATCATAGACACTAAAAAAGTTCATGGTTTGGGTGATGTGCACCCTAATAGTTAGACCAAAAATCTAACTATTAGGGTGTTTATTTTGGTTAAATATGATTTTGAATTAAAATTGCGTATTATTGAAGAATACTTTGAACGAGTTAGACAATGGATTAGCCTGTATAAAAAGTTTGGTGCTGAGGGACTAAAAAGAAAAACTCCTCTTACTCTATTCGCTTTATTCTGAATGTTATAAACTGGAATAAAAAATGATATAGGAGAAAGATGATGACAATGAAATTAGTAAAACCAACACACCACCATAGGAAACAAATCATGGCTTATCGGCAGGCATTCCTAAATTCAAGAGAACAACCGTATGGTAGTTGTTCCTTGCAACATTTTGATTCCATTGACGAATGGCTTGAAAAAGTCAAAATTCAAGAAAAAGGAGAAAATTTACCGCCAAATCGAGTTCCATCCACTCAGTTTTTGAGCATTGAAAATGGGGAATTAGTCGGTTTAATCAATATCCGCCATCGATTAACGCCAGAATTACTGATGGAGAGCGGACATATCGGTTATAGCGTGCACCCTGAAGAACGTCGAAAGGGTTACGCCACTGAGCAACTTCAGCTTTCCTTAATTGAAGTGAAAAAATTAGGGTTAGAGAAAGTGTTGATAACTTGTGACAAAGCAAATATCGGTTCTGCCAAAACCATTCAAAAAGTTGGTGGTATCTTAGAAAATGAAGTAATTTCCCCTGATACTGGCGAAATTGTTCAGCGTTATTGGATAGAACTATGATTTAGCAGATTTTCAAAAATCATACTTGAAATCGTATCGAAACTGGATGATAACTAAAAGAAAAATTGGAGTAAGGAATCACTTCGAAAAAGTCTAACTTTTGGAGTTCAGTGCAAATTGCACCTCTTTTTGTCATTGGATGGTTAAGAAATGATTCGCTTTTTTACTTTCAATAACATGCGTTATATCAACTTTGTATATATGATATTCATACCTAAATAGATGATAAAAAGCTCTCTAGTTTTAAGGAGAGCTTTTTATCATTTACTTTTGATCGAACACAAATATTTCTTTATATTTTCTTGCTTTTATCGTTTTACCATCAGAGAATGTCTTAGGTAGCTCTTCCTCCCATGTAATGATAACGGTAATACCCTTTGCTTTTACTGACACAGGAAAGTTAGAAAAATGGAATTCATTATTGGGAACTGTTCTTTCAGTTTCTGGTGCGTCCATGTTTGCCCGCAAAGTTTTGGAATCATTAAAGTTACTGTATATATCTACATCTAAATTATAAGCATTTTTCCCCATGTTCTTCACATCTAGACTATATGTATTAACTAGGCCTGGTTTTGGTTTTGAAAGCCTGGGCTCATCGTCAGATTTATTAATTTTTAAATACCAACGTTCAGAGGACTTTGAAATAGGCAGATCACTAAACGAGGAAGCTTTCGCTAATATATTGCTACTGAATATAAAACACACCATACAAAAAAGAACAACTGTTATCTTTCGCATATTCCAACCTCCAAAGTACAGGATTTTATCTTATTTACTATTTCCTGAAATAAAAGGTGATATGTACTAAATGATTAGCGATAAAATATGGGAGAATGGATAGCTGCTTCCGATAGCACTGATTATGTGAAAGGAGAGTAGTTAGTACTATTTAATAACAAGAAGGCTTGTCCGTAATTATATTAACAATGTGATGTGTAGTGATTACAAAGAAAAGAAGTGCGCTTCGCACTTCTTTTTAAAGTCCCGCCGATGGCGGGTTGTAATAAATGGAGGTCTAATTCACATTTATCATAAAGTTATATTATGTATTTTTATAATTAATGTGACTATTGAAAATAATCCGGTTCACTATTACATAAATTCCTATATTTCATACTTATCCTTCCTCACATTTAACATCGCTCAGAATAATATGTATCTAGAGGGTGTGACAATATTGGAAAAAAACGTTGAAATTACAAAAAATATACAAGTCATACGGTCTATCCAACGCGATCTCAATATTGTGACAGTCGCACTATTGTTAACGGGACAAATCACCATTATAGGAGTTTTTGTGACATCAGGAGGGTTTCGCGTTTCATTAGGAGGACCATTAACAGGGGAAGGTCGAATCGAAGGTAAATTTGAAAAACAAACTACGAATGTGATTATTGATGTAATAGACGTTATCCTCGCCGTTTTAATACTCAATGATGAAATTGGTGTTACGGGTAGCTTTATTGCACCTGGCAGATTTACCATTAATGTTAGTGGACCCATTTTTGGTGTTCCTAAACTTGAACCTACTCTTCCTCACTTGAAAAGAGATTATACTTTCTTTCAAAAGATTGTGTCCAAACATTTTGATGTTAATCCTAATTTATTAAAAACACTTACAAAGGAATGATGACATGGCTTTAACGGATATTCCTACTATTCAACCATCTAAAAATGGAGTTTTTCTTCTAGCTATTTCTTTAATTACTTTTATCTTCTTTTTTACCCAACCTAAAGAAGAGATAATGCAATAACCCCCAATAGTCCATATTGGGATTCCGCCCCATCGCCATCAAGCTAACAAATAAAAATACCCCAAAACGAAAAAAGTGAACTTAATTATCATAAATGAATGTAGCGAGAAAAAATTTCGTTTTGGGTGCACTTCAAAATCTTAAGTTGATAGGTATGAGGTGGCATCCAAAAAACGCAGATTTTATACGCTAAGTAATTTCCGACATAAAGATTAAATTGGATAACTGAAACAAGGAAGACTGCCCATTTTGATTATTGGGCAGTTTTCCTTGTTATAAAACTAAACAAATTTTTTATCAGTATAGAAATATCTATAGTGAAATGATGTCGGTTTAAATTTGTAGTGTTTGCACCTCTTTTTATCAGTTATTTTTTATCAAATTTCATAAAATAAAAACTTGACTCAAAAGATTCGTCATTCAACGAACTTTTGAGTCAGCCTCTTTGATTTATAGATTGAGTTAAGGGATAGTATACAGGATAGTGGCTGCAGCTCCATCCGTTAGGGCACCGTCACTAGTAACAACTTGAACAGATTCCTACATCACACCATATGTGCCTATGTGAAATTTATTCGATTTTCCGAATGGGGTAGTACTAGCAAAACACAGTAAACATTCATTAAGACACTACGAAATGTTAGCGGGACCCATTATGCTGTAGATTGATCTAGAAGACGAATAATCTTTTTATAATCTATGCTTGCTAGAATGCTTAGTCCAATTAAAAATAAAATGGTTCCACCTATTAGAATTACATGACCTGTATATGACTCCTTAGCTTCTTGCAATTCTACAATTGTTTGTGATTCTTGATTCATGTGTAGGCCCCCTCAAAAAAACTTTTATATTACTGTATGTGTAATGCCTAGAAAGTGTTAAAAGTCATAAGTTACATTTGGTCCATTACCACATAAATTCCTACATTATGCAAAATAGGTACAGTGGGAAGAAGTATTAAAAACTAACTAATAAAAACAAGACCCCTAACTCATTTATAGTTAGGGGTCTTGTTTTTGTGCAAGGATATAAAAATTAATAGTTTACTAGTTATTTCTTAAATCTATATGGAACAGTTGAAACGATAACATTCTTCTTATATAAAAGGTATATTCTTAATAAAACACTTGATTGGTTGTGTAAAATGTTATGCCAACTTTTTTTCGTTATAAATTGCGGAATGAGCACAGTAACTGACTGATGATCTTCCTGTGCTTTATCTTGAATCATAGCTACTAATTTTGTAAGAGGTCTCATTAAGCTTCTGTAAGAAGAAACCACTGTAATAAGACGAACATCTGGTTTCCATTCTTTCCATTTTTGTTGCATTTTTATTTCACTTTCTTTGTCGAAGGCTACATATACGGCGATGACAGTATCACCAATAGCCTCGGCATAATTAATGGATTGCTCGACTACTTTTGTGATTCCTGCAACAGGTACGATGACAATGTTCCCTTCAAATTTGTGAGAAACTGCATTTGGATCGATGCGTAGTTGTTCTCCAACGGAATCGTAATGTTTATAAATACGATGACAGGTGTACACAATAATTGGCAGGAATATAACGACAGACCATACTTGTGTAAACTTTGTGATAAAGAAAATCAATAATACAGAAAGTGAAATAAGCGCCCCTACTAAATTTGTTAGTAATTTAGGTAACCATCCTTTTGGTTTTTCGCGTAACCATTTTACAATCATCCCTGTTTGCGACAAGGTGAAAGGAAGGAATACACCAACTGCGTACAGTGGAATTAATTGTTCTGTTTTTCCTTGAAACGCAATTATTAAAATAATAGAAGCGATTCCTAGTGTCATAATTCCATTTGAGTATCCTAAGCGATCACCGCGCATTAAAAACATGCGAGGCATGTATTTATCTGATGCCAGGTTGAAAGCTAATAATGGGAATGCAGAGAATCCCGTATTAGCAGCTAATACTAAAATAAGTGCTGTTGTTCCTTGTATAAAGTAGTAAACATAACTTCTTCCGAATACATCTGATGCAATTTGAGATACAACAGTTTCAGTAGGCTTCGGAGCAATACCGTACCAAAATGCCAAAACTGTGATTCCAGTAAATAAGACTGCTAGAATTGTTCCCATCAAAACTAATGTTTTGGCCGCATTTTTAGCAGCGGGTTCTTTAAAATTAGGAATAGCATTTGAAATAGCCTCTACACCTGTTAATGCAGAACATCCAGATGAGAATGCTTTTAATAAAAAGAATAATGTAACTCCCGGTACTACAGTACCAATAGGTGTATGTAAGGTTGCTGGCGCTTGTCCAGTTACGATTTTAAACACTCCAACAGTAATTAATAAAATGAGTGCTAATACGAAGAGATAGACAGGATAAGCTAGAATAGAAGCGGATTCTGTAACTCCTCTAAGATTCAGGATTGTAATGAAAATAACAAGTATGACCGCGATTGGAACGGTATACTGATGTAAAACCGGAAACGCAGATGTAATCGCATCTGTTCCCGCTGATACACTTACAGCTACGGTAAGGATATAATCTACCAGTAAGGAGCCGCCAGCAACGAGTCCGGCATTTATACCTAAATTTGTCTTAGAAACAACGTAAGCTCCTCCTCCATGCGGATAGGCAAAAATAATTTGTCTGTACGATAAAATCAGTGCGGTTAATAAAATAAGAACCCCGATTGCAATTGGAATAGAGTACCAAAAGGCAATCGATCCAAGTGCTGCAAGAACAATTAAAATTTGTTCCGTTCCATAAGCAACAGAAGAAAGAGCATCAGATGACAGAATAGCTAATGCTTTTAGTTTATTTAATTTTTGTTCACCTAAGGCGTTTGATTTAAGAGGTCTACCAATTAAAAACCTTTTGAATGATGAAAACATGGATGCACCACCAATATATAAATTTTCCAATGAACAGAATATCACAATTGATAGCGAGTGAATAGATATTTTTATTATGAATTCTTTATCATTTAATAATAAATTGACAAAACAGTGACAGAATAACCTTTTTACTATATAAAAAGAATGGATATAGAGGAGATAGAAGGGGAGAGGTTAAGTCGCTTTTCTTTGTATTGGGAAGCCCATAAATGATGGTGTATATAGTAATTAGAAATAAAATTCAACAAAACTCCTTTTCTATCATTTCGTATCATTCGTTCAGTAATGCAAGTTAATGTTTGCGTTGTATTGTTAAGAAACAAAATTTTTTTAACACAGATAATTCCAATGAAGTTCTTTATGATTACTCGCTAGGAGCTATAAATAAGCAAAGTATTAAAGATATATTACCTAAAGTAAACGGTATAGCTTGTGATACGTGTTGATATTCTTTAAAGAGATATGTATACACAAAATACTGAAAATTATGTTAAAATAATGTTAACTATTTGAAAAGGGGGGTTCTATTATGAAAAAAGATCGTCTTGCAAAAGTAGATTTAACCAAAAAAATTGAATCGAAACAAAAATATAATAAGAAACTTGAAAAGTATCAAATGCGTTTACTAGCGTTACAGCAGATTTTACGAGAAGAAAAAATAGCCGTTATTTTGGCTATGGAAGGTTGGGATGCTGCTGGAAAGGGGGGAGCAATTAAACGAATTACCGAGCACCTTGATCCGCGTGGACTGCAAGTAAATCCAATTGGTGCGCCCGCTCCCCATGAAAAACGTTATCATTATCTGCAACGATTCTGGCGGAAAATCCCGCAATATGGCCAAATCACTATTTTCGATCGCTCTTGGTACGGTCGTGTATTGGTTGAACGTGTAGAGGGTTTTGCTACAAAAGAAGAGTGGACTAGAGCATACGATGAAATCAATGATTTTGAAAAACTATTAACAGACGATCATTACATAGTAGCGAAATTTTTCTATCACATTAGCAAAGATGAACAGTTAGCACGATTTAAAGAGCGAGAGCAAAATCCTCTTAAAAAATGGAAAATTACAGATGAAGATTGGCGCAATCGTGAAAAGTGGGATGAATATGTCGATGCAATGGAAGATATGTTTGAAAAAACAGATAAACCGAATGCAAGATGGAATATTATACCTGGCAATGATAAATTATATGCGCGTGTAAAAACATTGAAAGTGATAATCTTATTAATTGAGGACTATTTATTAGAACATGGCATAGAATTACCATCATACTATCATGAAATGAAAGAAGAAAAGCACGAGGACATGTAAGAAGAGCATAAGATATAAGTGTGGGCGAAGTGCTTATTGAAACGAAGGCGTTTTCTTTCGTTTGTTATAGGATAAGACGCATGCGCAAAAAATGATGAATAAAATAGAAAAATAACGATTTTCTTTGTGGAAGTAAATGGAGTTTATTCTTGTGTCAGCTATATAACTGTGCTAAAATTTATGTAACTTTTAATGAACGGAGGGGTCTCCTTTGATCTTAATCAGATTACGTCTCAATACTTTGTGCCAATAATTGAATAGCGCTCAAAGGCTCTGTCTGTGTGCAGAGTGAACGGGATTGGTCTGTCTCTTTAAAGGAACCCTATTAAACTTATATGTGAAAAGAGGGAGGGACGAATACGCCCTCTTTTTGTTTTGCCTTTAAAAACAGAATGATACGATGCATGTATACAAACAATTTTTAGAATTGGTGTATTATGCTGGGTTTGACGACCATTGAACAAGCTAGCGGCGATGTTTTTATGTTTATTTGTCGTGCTCTCATCCGTTTATGAAAAACACAGGCAGTAGCTTGTGTTTTTTATTTTGCGCGTAATCGAAATGGAGGAATAAATATATGGAAAAATTAGTGCAAAAAGCAATATTAGTCGGAGTGAATTTAAATAGTCAAAATGATTTCGAATATTCAATGGAGGAGTTAGCGAATTTAGCGGAAGCGTGCGATGTGGAAGTGATAGGGCAAGTTACACAAAATTTACATCGTGTGAATCCATCCCATTATATTGGAACGGGTAAAATTGAAGAAGTGTCAGCGTTTGTGAAAGAAGCAGATGCAAATTTGGTAATTTTCAACGATGAGTTATCTCCTTCACAAATCCGAAATTTGGAAGCGGATATAGACTGTAAAGTGATTGATCGCACAATTTTAATTTTAGATATTTTTGCGCAGCGTGCCAAGACGAAAGAAGCGCAATTACAGGTTGAAGTCGCGCATTTGCAATATATGATGCCACGTTTAATTGGACTTCGTGAATCGCTTGGAAGACAAAGCGGCGGTGTTGGTACGAGAAACAAAGGTATCGGGGAAAAGAAATTAGAGCTTGATCGCCGTAAGATTGAAGAGCAAATTGCAGCGCTAAATAAAGAGTTAGAAGCACTCACTCTGCATCGTCAAACGCAGCGTAAACAGCGTAAGAAAAATGAAGTACCTGTTGTTTCGTTAGTAGGATATACAAATGCTGGTAAATCAACAACGATGAATGCGATGCTTGAAATATTTAATGGATCTACAGAGAAACAAGTATTTGAGAAAGATATGCTATTTGCGACGCTTGAAACTGCTGTGCGAAATATTCAATTGCCAGATAACAAATCATTTTTATTAACAGATACGGTTGGGTTCGTTAGTAAATTGCCGCATCATCTTGTGAAAGCGTTCCGTTCGACGTTAGAAGAAGTGGCGGAGGCAGATTTACTCATTCATGTTGTCGATTATGCAAATCCAAACTATGAGCATCTCATTGATATTACAAATCAAACGTTAAAACAAATCGGTGTTGAAAATATTCCAACGATTTACGTTTATAATAAAGCAGATGTTATGGATATTGAAATTCCAAAAGTACAAGATAATCGTGTGTATTTGTCGGCTAAACAAAAAATAGGTATGGATGAACTTGTACAAATGATTCGTACGCAAATTTATCAAGATTATACAAAATGTGAAATGTTAATTCCTTATGATCAAGGACAATTAATTTCTTATTTTAACGAACATGCTAATGTCTTATCGACGGACTACGAAAATGAAGGTACGAAGATTACCGTGGAATGTAAAACGAGTGATTTTGAAAAATATAAAAAGTATGTAATATGCTAAAGGGTTCGATTGAAATATGAAGAGAAGAGTTGCTGTATAGCAACTCTTCTTTTTCGTTATTGTTTCTTTGCATATACACATGTATCTCGTAATTCAGCACCATCTACAGATACACTGTTATTCTCTAAAATGCCCTCTAATTTAAAGCCTAGTTTTTCGGGGATAGCACGGCTTTTTACATTTCTTGAGTCACATCGGATTTCCACTCGATTTGCTTGTAATTCGTTAAAGGCAAAATCTACAATTCCTGTAACAGCTTCTGTCATGTATCCGTTCCCGCTAAAACGGGAATGAATCCAATAGCCAATCTCAAATTTCGGAATATCCCAGTTTATACGATGTAAACCTGAAGAGGCAACAAATTCACCTGTCTCTTTAAGAAAAACGAGTAAACGTAAATCTTCACGTGCTAAGAATTTTACGTGAGAATCTCTAATATTTGCTTCTACTTCTTGTTCTGTTTGTTCTTTTTGTGCAAAAGGCATCCAAGGTTTTAACTCTTCAATAGACTCATTGATTGCATGATATACTTCTTTTCCATCCCCGGGTTTTGGCATTCGTATGAGAAGTCTTTCAGTATAAAATTCAGAAGGAAAGTTTAATAATAATGGATTCATAGTAGATGCTCCTTACTTGTTCTTTTATATTATAATACTTGAATGGATGTATATGGTAAATGGTTTTCTGAATTTTAAAAACTAATAAAAAAGGGTATTTACTAGATTTCAACTTTTACGTATTTTTCATACAACAGTAAGCAGAGAAGTGGAAAAAGGTGAAAAAGAGGTATAAAATAGGTTTTGTTTAAAAAGTCAGAAAAGTAAGCGGGTGTATGAAATATATGCACAGGCTATTTTCAGCACAGAAGGAGAGGAGCGTGTAACATGCAGATAGCACAAAAGCCGAATGCGATGACGACACCAACGATTTACCGTATTTTATTTGCGATTAGCTTCGGTCATTTTCTTAATGACTCGATGCAGGCAGTTGTGCCAGCGCTATTTCCAATTTTGGAAAAGTCGATGAATTTATCTTATATGCAGGTGGGATGGATTGCTTTTGCTTTGAATATGACATCATCCATTATGCAGCCGATGTTTGGGATGTATTCAGATAAGAAGCCATCCCCGTATTTACTACCACTTGGAATGTTCTCGAGTATGCTTGGGATGATTGGACTTGCGTTTGCACCGAACTTTTATATCGTTATTTTATCTGTTTTATTTATTGGACTTGGATCCGCTGTCTTTCATCCAGAAGGAGCACGTGTTGCTTATATGGCAGCAGGAGCAAAGAGAGGTTTAGCGCAATCAATTTATCAGGTAGGAGGAAATACTGGGAATTCACTTGCGCCAATTTTTACAGCACTCGTATTTGTTCCACTTGGTCAAATTGGGACAGTATGGTTTACAGGCTTTGCGGTGGTCGGAATTGTCTTATTATACTTTGTTTCTACATGGTATAAAGGGGAGTTAGAAAGCGGGGCCGTAAGAAGAAAGAAACGAGCTGCACTAGAAGCGGAAAGTCTAGTAATAAGCAGTCGAGTTAAGTTTGTTATTGTTTTACTTGTATTTTTAACGTTTGTTCGTTCATGGTATGGAGCAGGGATAGGAAACTTTTATCAATTTTATTTAATTGAGCATTACGGACTATCTATTAAAAATGCACAGTTTTATGTATTTGCTTTCATGATTGCCGGGGTACTTGGAACGTTTTTTGGAGGACCGTTAGCTGATCGATTTGGAAAGCGAAATATTATTGTTTTTTCAATGCTTGGCTCAGCACCTTTAGCACTGTTATTACCACATGTTTCGCTTGTTTGGGTTGTACCATTATTTCTTTGTATTGGATTTATTAGTTCTAGTAGTTTTAGTGTTATTGTTGTGTATGCACAGGAGCTTGTTCCTGGAAAAGTCGGCATGGTATCAGGTTTAATTGTTGGGCTTGCATTTGGACTTGGGGCATTAGGAGCGGTTATACTTGGGAAATTGGCAGATATATATAGCCTTAACTTCATTATGTTGCTATGTAGCATGTTGCCGTTAATTGGTTTATCATCATGGCTACTGCCAAATGATCGTAAAACGATGTAGAAATGGATGGAATAGGAGCCTCGAATATGAAAATATATCATAACGTTACAGAATTAATTGGAAATACACCTGTTGTACGTTTATCTCGCATTGTTCCAGAAGATGCGGCTGATATATATGTAAAATTAGAGATGTTTAACCCGTCACGTAGTGTGAAGGACCGTGCGGCTTATAATTTAATTCATATGGCAGAAGAAAATGGATTTATACGACCTGGAGATACAATTATTGAACCGACAAGTGGTAATACAGGAATAGGGTTGGCGATGAATGCAGCTGCGAAAGGATATAAAGCAATTCTTATTATGCCTGACAATATGTCTAAAGAGCGCATTAACTTGCTGAAGGCATACGGAGCTGAAGTAGTACTGACACCAGCTGCTGAACGGATGCCGGGGGCAATTGCAAAAGCATTGGAATTGCAGCAGCAAATTCCAGGCAGCTTTATTCCACAGCAGTTTGAGAATAAAGCAAATCCTGATATTCATCGCACTACAACAGCAGTTGAAATTTATAAACAAATGAACGGTGAATTAGATGCATTTGTCGCAACTGCTGGAACAGGTGGAACCATTACAGGGACAGGAGAAACATTACGAGAAAAGCTTCCTGATTTATATATTGCAGTTGTGGAACCGAAAGGATCTCCCGTTTTATCAGGTGGTACTCCGGGCCCGCATAAACTAGTGGGAACAAGTCCAGGGTTTATTCCAAAAAACTTGAATACAGAGATTTATAATGAAATCATTCAAATTGCTGATGAAGATGCAATTGAGACAATGAGAAAGCTTGCGAAAGAAGAAGGAATTTTAGTAGGACCATCATCAGGAGCTTCTGTGTTTGCTGCGATTACGCTAGCGAAAAAACTAGGTGTCGGGAAAAAAGTATTATGTATTGCGCCAGATACAGGAGAACGGTATTTGAGTATGGGGTTATTTGAATAATTGCTATGAAGGAGGATGTATGTGAAACATACATCCTCTATTTCTGTTTGTTACATATTTTCAGTATGTAGCATCTTGGATTCTTTTAATTTGTTTTTTTACTCAAAACAGACCAGTGTGTTGGACGAGAAAGCAAATGAGGTAATTTTGTGTGTGCATCGCCCTTTGCTGAGTTAATTTGAACTTGGGTGAGAAAAATACTCTCTGTGAGATTTGCTCCGCTAAGGTCGGCGTCTCGTAAATCAGCACCGATAAGGTCAGCCGCTCTCAAATCGGCGCCTCGGAGATCGGCAGCAATAAGGTATGCTCCTCTTAAATTTGCTCCTCTGAGATCTGCTCCTTTAAGCTTTGCACCCATGAGATTTGCTCCCCGATGGTTAATTCTCTTGCTTTTTTTTGAATTCTTATGTTGGCGACGTGCCTCCGTCCATACTAGTTCACTTGTTTTTAAAAGCAGAGCGTTGACATTTGCTCGGTGTAATGGAACGTCTAGCTCCATGAGTGAATCGGGATTCAGTTGAGAAAGTCGTTCCGTCTCATCAAGCGCGAGGCTAAGCTCTCGGTGAATCGGACGAGTTGCTTTCAACATTAAGGCTTCAGTTAAATACCAGAGCATTTCATGGAGTTGTTGCATAATTGGAAACACATTGTACATTTTCTGCGCTTTTTTTGGATCTTTAAGCCAGTCTATTCCTTCGAAAGTGACTTGGGAAACCTTTTGTCCTGCGCCGAAGCATTCAAAAACGGTACATCCTTTAAACCCTTGCTGTCTGAGGTCTTTATGAATACTGCAGCGAAAGTCCGATTGCAGATTAGGGCAGGGTTTGCCACCATCTTTATCAATTGCAAAATCTGCCGAAGCTGCGAAGGGTAGTGCAACACAACATAAGCCGAAACAGTTTTCACAGTCAGCGCGCAAATCGTTACGACTTAAGTCGTGTTTTGGATCATCATGGTTCTCGATCAATATGTGGACCTCCTTAGTTTCCGTATTAATTTTATAAATTAATAGATAAGATTAATAGTTTGGTTGTTGCTTCATTTATGTTAAAAAGCGCCTTCCATTTTAAATACTATTACTCAATAATTTCACAGTCAATTATTGAGTAATAGTATTTAGGGGGGAGTTTTAGAAAAGATGTCTTTTAGATAAATATTTACTACAACTAACCTACTACGTTAGTGCGATGTGAAAAAAATAAGTTGTTCAACTGTATTTCAAATAAATATCGTACATATTATATCATCTTCTAAAATGGTAGTTACTTTATTTTAATAAAAAAAGGTGTAACTTCAAATGTAAGTTACACCTTTTCAATGCTTATCGTTTTAATTTCTTTAACAACGGCAGGCGATTGATACGATCACCAAGAATGTCAGAAGCAAGCCCGCTTGTAAATACAAAAGCGAAGTAAACAATTCCGCCAAGGGCACCGCATACGACTACAATTATTAAAGACTCTATATATGTTTGTCCTGGGATTAACCATTTCAATAACGTTTTTGCCCCAACTACTACCGCAGACATTGCTGCAGAGTAAATTGTAATAAGTAATACGGTTTTACCAGTCTCTATAATGTTAAAATTTGTATATTTCACAATGCAGTATAACATGATTACATCAGAAACGAGGTAACCAAGTATAGTTCCTAATACAGCACCGTGTCCACCTAGCGCATATAGAAGTGGTGTATTGACAAGAACTTTTACAATGATCCCTGCAGTAAAAGCAATCATCGTTTTACGCTGATAATCAATACCCTGTAAGATAGCTGCTGATACGGTAAAAATGGCGCTCATTACAGCAGATGGTGCAAATGAGATCAAATATTGTGATCCGTCTAATGCTGTATTGTGATCAAAATAAACCATGCGAAATGCATCATAAGCGATGCTAGCAAGTCCAAATGATGCTGGAATTGTGAAAAATAATAATATTTTAAATATCTTTTCAATTTGATTTTGCAACTCATCTAATTTCCCACCCGTAAATGACTGTGTAATTGCCGGGATGATTGAGAGCGAAAATCCTGTTGCCAGTGATGCTGGTATCATAATAAGTTTTTGAGCATAGTTCGTAATGTAAGCAAAAACAGCATTTGCTTTATTTAGTGGTGTGCCTATTGCTTGCAGTGCATCGGCAACCGTATATTGATCCACTAATGTATAAAGTGGAATGGCAATACCGACAAAAACAATTGGAATCGCATAGCGAAGCAGTTCCATATACATCTTTGTTAAGGGAACCGAGGAAGAGCGTACTTTTCGTTCACCTTCTGGCGCGCGTAGTCCATTGTACTTTTTCCAATACATAACGAGCATGGAAACACTGGCAATTGCTCCAATAACAGCGCCAAATGTTGCGACTGCTACAGAAGATGCAACCGATCCGCCTAATAGTTTAGAAACAACAAAGCTTCCAACTAAAATAAATATAACGCGAGCAATTTGCTCTACAACTTGTGACACAGCACTTGGTTTCATATGCTGAAAACCTTGGAAATAGCCGCGTGTCACGCTCATTGCTGGCACGATAATGAGTGCAAAACTTAGCGCACGCATTGTTAGCGTTACATCCTTAACGAATTCAGGATCTGGTGTTTTAGAGCGAATAATTAATTCGGAAACATAAGGTGCCCCGAAAAATAAAATTAAGAAACCAAGGAATCCCATAACCATCATTACTTTTAAGCTTGAATTATATAATTTTTTACTTGTGTTGTAATCTCCTAAAGCGTTATATTTGGCAACAAATTTTGAAACGGCGATAGGGATACCTGCAGTTGAAAAGCTTAATAAAATTCCATACCAGGAGTATGCATAAGAATATAAAGCAACTCCATCACTCCCAACTAAAGCTTGAAATGGGAAGAAATAAATAAAACCTAAAATACGTGAAATCATTGTGGCTCCGCTTAGTAAGGCAGTGCCTTTTAATACTTTTGAAGTAGACAAAATACTTCCTCCTACTCATGTTGCTTAAGAATCATCTTTTTCTACTATAAACTTGTCTTGGTATTTTATAAAGTAAAATACTAAAATAATTATTACAGTATTTTTACAAAGTGTGTTTGTTTGTGGGATTTTAGTAGGAAGTTCCAATTTTATAAAAAATAGGATAAGTTTGTTTTTAGGGTCAGCCTTTTCAATTATGACTTAAATGCTTCTTAATAATACAATTGTTAAAAAGGCATGAAGATGCAATTAGGAAAAATTTATCATATAATAAGATTGATTCCAAAGGGATATTGGGAGGTGTTAATATGGCGATTACAATAAAATTGCCAGATACTGCAGCGTCTCATGCAAAGCCAATTATGGAAAAGGCGATACTTTGCATGAGGTAGACAAATAATCTAACATACAATCGCCTAAATGGAATTGTATCATTTCTCCTATAGTTGGCTTTGCCCCTTATTTAGATGAAACATAAAAAATAAGGGGCGAGCGGAAATGAAATATGTAAAAGCAGCGACTGTTTTACCTGAAAAGTTGATTATAGAAATTCAAAAGTATGTGCAAGGAGAAACAATTTATATTCCAAAACTAGAAAATGCTCATCATAAGTGGGGCACGCGCTCTGGCGGAAGAAAGCAACTTGATGATCGAAATCAGGCAATTAAACATGCTTTTAAAGATGGAGTATCCATTCATCAATTAGCAGAAGAATATTTTCTTGCTGTTGAAACGATAAAAAAAATAGTGTATTCAAAATAGAAATTGTAAGCACTAATTATTGTATAAATAATAATTAGTGCTTTTTTGTGTAAAGTTTGTTTCTAAATTATACAATGCATTTTATAAAGAACATGCATTGTATAAAATATAAAATAGATAAACAATTTGTATGGAGTGATAAAAATGGAAGCTTTTATTAGAAGTGATCAATATAATTTTATAAAATCACAAGCTCATATTCTAGTGAATGGACATGCAACAGCAAACGATAGAGGCGTTATTGCCGCTCTAAAGTCTCTTGCGATAGAAAAGGTGTTACATGTTTTTGAAAATCTTACTGATGACCAAAAAGAATTAATTGATATGATTTTGACGGTTAGAAATAGGGAGGACGCAGAAGCATTTTTATTCAAGTTAAATCCGTATGTCATTCCGTTTCAGGAAGTTACGCCGCAAACGTTAAAAAAATTATTTCCTAAAGCTAAAAAATTGAAGCTTCCTGAAATGGAAGGAATAAATATGAAAGAGATGTCTTATCTAGGTTGGATTGATAAAGGCACAAGTAGAAAGTTTATTATAGCAAAAAATAAAAATAAGTTTGTTGGTTTACAAGGCACATTCCAAAGTATAAACAAAAAAGGTATTTGTGCATTGTGCCATGGTCATGAAGAAGTAGGTATGTTTCTAGTTGAAATAAAAGGGGATGTACCAGGTACTTTTGTTAAAAAAGGAAACTATATTTGCCAAGATAGCGTAGCGTGTAATCAGAATATGACTTCACTGGATAAGTTACATGATTTTATTGAGAGATTGAGAAAATAACTTATAGTAAAAAAATAAGTGCAGAAAAGGGTGATCTTTTATCATCCTTTCTATCCCGCTTTAACGGGCAGTAATACTCCCACCTCAAAATTCGGCGAAAGCAAAGAAGTAAGGTGGGAGATAAACTGTCCATAAAAGCCCGATTGGTGAGGGCTAATAATCATTGGGGGATGAAAAACCCCAATGATTAAAGTTTCACTTTATGCTGTATGGCATGGTTTATTCGATTTTGCATAGATGAACAAAGATGAACAGTAGGGAAAGGATCCCTTTTTGCATGGCATGATTTTTGCATTTTAATAAAAAAGATTCAGGAAAGCTTTTGAATGTGAAAATTATGTTGATAAAGGGGAAATGACGTATGAAATATCCACTAACGCCAGATGTAAAACCAGAGTTTTGTACGACAGGTTCATTTATGAGATTACCATCAAGTAATGAGCAAGCAAAGATTGCAATTCTAGGAATGCCGTTTGATACGGCTGCTTCTTTTCGCGTTGGTGCGCGTTTTGCTCCGCAAGCAATTCGCCAAGCGTCTATGACTTTGTTCCCGTATCATCCGATTCACCATGTTTATCCGTTTGATGATACAAATGCAATTGATATTGGTGATGTGTCTGTAATCCCGCACAATATTCATCGTAGCTATGATGTAATTGAAGAAACTGTTTTTGGATTAATGCAACAAGGAATTATTCCGATAGGTCTTGGAGGGGATCATTCAGTTACATTAGCAAGTCTTCGTGCAGCAGCGAAAGTTCATGGACCTGTTGCAATGATTCATTTCGACTCTCACACAGACACATGGGATACATACTATGAAGAGAAATATTGGCACGGTTCCCCATTTATTCGTGCACATGAAGAAGGGTTACTACAACCTGAAAAAGTATTCCAAATTGGTATCCGTGGAACATTAAATCATCCTGGTGATATAGAAGCTAGTAATGATTTAGGGTATAACGTCATTACAACAGCTGAATTATGTGATCGTGGTTTTGAAAGCGTTCTTGAGCAAATGCGAGCAACGATTGGTGATACACCATGTTTCTTAACATTTGATATTGATTTTGTAGATCCATCTTGTGCACCTGGTACAGGTACGTTAGAAGTGGGGGGATTTAACAGTCGCGAGACTTTAAACATGGTGCGTTCATTAAGTGGATTTAATTATATCGGTTTCGACTTAGTTGAAGTATTGCCGCCATATGATCAAGCTCAAATTACTTCTCTTTTAGCAGCAACACTTGTGCATGATTTTGCTAGCTTAATTGCTTTACAGCTGAAAAATGAAGATAAGTAAGAGGGTAATTATTATATTGAAATATAAAAAGACTGATGAAACAACTTTTCATCAGTCTTAAAAAATGTCCATTAATTATTTTTTTTGCCAATTTTCCTTGATAAAGTCTTCACGACCAGACTCTTTCCGTTCCTGGGCATATTTCTCTGGATTCTTTTTATAAAAATGTTGATGGTATTCTTCTGCTTCGTAAAATGGAGCAGCTGGGCGAATTTCTGTTACAATTGGATCTTTAAACATACCGCTTTCTGCTAATGCTTGTTTTGATTTTTCAGCAAGCTCTTTTTGTGTTTCGTTGTGATAAAAAATTGCCGTACGATAAGATGGACCACGGTCAAAAAACTGTCCACCGTCATCAGTTGGATCAATTTGCGGCCAATATAAATCTAATAACTTTTGATAAGGAAATATAGTAGGATCAAATGTAATTTGAACAACTTCTAAATGTCCAGATTCGCCGGATTTTACATCTTCATATGTTGGATTTTCAACATGTCCTCCTGCATAACCTGAAATGACTTTATGTATACCAGGCAGTTCATCAAATGGCTTTACCATACACCAAAAGCAACCACCAGCAAAAGTTGCAAGTTCATATTGTTTTTCTTCCATCGCGTGTAATCCCCCTAAATTGATATGTTTTATATAGTATCGTATATGTTGTTTGTGATAGCAAGGGAAAAGTCTGGAAGAAAGGCGGAAAAATCATTGACTTTTATATTATGTTCCTATTATTATTTCTTAAATAGGAATGATTACGATTTATGGTAGAGAGGAGAAAAACTTCTTGTTAGATTGGATTATTATTGGTGGCGGTATACAAGGTTGTACAGTAGCCACTTTCTTATTGAAAAGCAATAGGACAACAAAAAAACAGTTATGCATTATTGATTCGCATTCTAAACCACTCCATAGTTGGAGTTGTATGGCAAATAGGATTGGGATGGAATTTCTTCGTTCACCATCTGTACATCATATCGAGCCTGAACCGTTTCATTTACAAAAATTTGCTGGAAGTCGTGGGGAGTACAATCATTTTTATGGATCATATAAACGACCTTCTTTACAATTATTTAACGCGCATTGTCAAAGTATATTCAATGAAATTGAATTGAATGATTGTTGGAATCAAGGAAGAGTAAATCATATTATGAAAACAGGTAATGGATGGACTGTAACAACAGAAGATGGGACTGCTAGAACTGCAAAGCATGTAGTCATTGCAATTGGTGTCAATGAACAGCCATTTCTGCCAGAATGGGCAAAGCATATTCAAGATGTTTATCCAAATCATGTAGCTCATATTTATGATAAAAATTCACAAGAGTTGGATTTATTCGAACCACCATTTCTTATCATCGGTGGAGGAATAGCTGCTGCTCATTTATCAATTACATTAAGTAGGCGTTTTCCTGGGAAGGTAATCTTATTAAAGAGGCATCCTTTTCGTATCTATGATTTCGATAGTGATCCTGGTTGGTTAGGACCTAAAAATATAAACGCTTTTCATAAGATAGAAGACTTTAACAAACGCAGGAAAGAAATTCAGCAAGCTCGTCATAAAGGATCTATACCAAACAATCTGTATCAGACGTTACGACAGCTTCAAAAAAAGGAAAAGCTCTGCATTATGGATGGTGAGGTAGATTCATTTTCCATAAATTTAAATGAAAATCACATATGTTTAGATTTAAAACAATCAGACGACAAATTGAATGTAAAAAGTATACTACTTGCAACTGGATTTCAAAATACTTTACCAGGTCAAGAGTGGCTATCTTCTTTAATTGAGCAAGAAGATTTAAGTTGTGCTGCATGTGGATATCCAATTATCACGAAATCTTTAGAATGGGCACCAGGTTTATATGTTGCAGGAGCTTTAGCAGAATTAGAAGTTGGGCCTGTGTCGAGAAATATTGCCGGTGCTAGAAAAGCTGCAGAAAAAATTATTAGTAGTATAAAGAATAAATCGTAATGATTACTATTATTGAAGAGGTGCTTATATGAACAAAAAGATACCAGTAACTGTACTTAGTGGCTATTTAGGAGCAGGTAAAACAACGATTTTAAATCATATATTGCAAAATAAAGAAGGTTTAAGAGTTGCTGTCATAGTAAATGACATGAGTGAGATTAATATTGATGCAGAGTTAGTACAACAAAGCGGCGGATTATCAAGGGTAGAAGAAAAGCTCGTTGAAATGTCTAATGGATGTATATGCTGTACGCTACGTGAAGATTTATTATGGGAAGTAGAAAGAATTTCAAAGGAAGGGAATATTGATTATATTGTGATTGAATCTACTGGTATTAGTGAACCAATTCCAGTAGCACAAACGTTTTCTTATATAGATGAAGAATTAGGGATAGATTTAACACGTTTTTGTCAATTGGATACGATGGTAACAGTTGTTGATGCAAATCGATTTTGGCAGGATTTTCATTCAGGAGAAAGCTTATTAGATCGGAAAGAAGCAGTAAGTGACCTAGATACAAGGGAGATAGCAGATTTATTAATTGATCAAATTGAATTTTGTGATGTGTTAATACTAAATAAGTGTGATTTAGTAGCAGAAGAAGAGTTAGACAAGTTAGAAAGGGTTCTTAAAAAACTACAACCAGATGCAAAATTGATTCGCACAATAAAAGGGAATTTTAATCCTAAGGAAGTGTTACATACAAATTTATTTGATTTTGAAAAGGCACAAGCTTCAGCAGGATGGATTAAAGGACTCACATCCGGACACCAGCATCATACACCTGAAACAGAAGAATATAATATTTCTTCTTTCGTATATAAAAGAAAGTTGCCATTTCATTCAGAACGCTTCTATCGATGGATACATGCAATGCCAAACCATATTGTACGAGCAAAAGGAATTGCATGGTGTGCAACAAGAAATAATATGGCCTTGCTTATGTCACAAGCTGGACCGTCTGTTTCAATTGAACCCGTATCATACTGGGTAGCCTCTTTACCTGAAATACAGAGGAAACAAATTTTAATAGAAAACCCGCACTTATTAGATGAGTGGGATGTTGAATATGGAGACCGGATTACAAAACTTGTTTTTATTGGAACAGATTTAAACCCACAGCAAATTACAGCGGAATTAGATAAATGTTTATTAACAATAGAAGAATTTGAATCTGATTGGAGTACCTTAACAGATCCATTTCAATGGGAGATGTAAATTGAAAAAATGGTAATGGAATAAGCGTATGAAAATCTTCGTTTTGTTGAAGGTATGGTACGATTTGTTGCAGCTGATTTCTCCCGGGCAGTATGACTCCCATCTCAAGATTCAGAGGAAAGCGAAGAAGATAGGTGGGGGATAAAGAAAACCCCCACTGATTATCAAGTAATCTTTTTATAAATGTTTATATGCAAAATAAAGAGGAAGCCTTAAAAGGTTTCCTCTTTATTTTGTAGCATGTTATTCTGCCCTATTATTGTGTCTGTTTATTAATAATGTTTCCATCTTTATCGATTTGTACATTATTGGAAATAGACTGTAAATATTGCAGCATGTTTTGTTTTTCGGTATCTTGAAGCGGTGTAATTTGGTTATTACGAATCATATAAGGATTAAATGACATTTGTACGTTTTTTCCATTAAACTTAATTGTTAGTACACCAGTTTCTGCACTATGTCCTGTTACATAATCAGGGAAGAGGAAGTTTCCAAGTGAGTATGCAACAGGAACTTTGTTGTAATATTCAAAGCCTTGTAACCAGTGCGGATGGCTTCCGACAATTGCATTTGCACCTGCTTCTACCATTTTTTGTACATATTCTTTTTGATAGTCAGCTGGACGATTTGTTTTTTCGACACCCCAATGCATATACACAATCATATAATCGGCATCTTTCTTTTGTTCTTTAATTGTTTTTGTGACTAGGTTTAAATCGTAACCATTTGCAATACCAGGTTTATCATTTGTAGCTACCCATGCAGAATCAGGCATAAAACGAACAAATGAGATAAACTTGAATTTTTTACCTTTAATTGTAACTTCCCTTGCTGTATACGCATCTGATGCATTTTTGCCTGCACCGATATAGGGAAGGCCTATTTTTTCTACATGGGAAATTGTATCCAATAAGCCGTCTTGGTAATAATCGAGTGTATGGTTATTTCCGATATTAACAATATCATAGCCTGTATTTTTAATAGCTTGTAATGTGGAGGGATCACTTTTAATCCAAAATAGTTGGCCAGGATATTTTTTCTCGCGAGTTGTAAACGCAGATTCTAGATTTACAAATGAGTAGTCTGCTTTTTCTATTTCCGGTTTTACATGCTGAAATGGATAATCAGCACCTTTACTTTGAATAACAGGGCGTAGTTGCCAATCAAACATTGTATCACCCGAGAATGTAAGGGTAATTTCAGGATCTTCTTTCGGTTTTTTTGTTGGTTCTTTTCCTTTTGCTTTTTCTGTTTGCTTATTTTTTACTTTTGTGTTTTGTTCATTTTTCGTTTCTGAATTTAGCGCATAGTTGATCAATAAGATTATAGGGGTAAAAAGTATGGCTAACAGTAAGGTGCGTTTTAGTAATGTTCTTTGTCGGATTTTCATAAAAAACCTTCCTTATAGGTTAATAAAATAAATATATATCAGAATTATATTCTGATATATATTTATAATGATTTTCAATAATAAGGTAACATGAGTAGATTGATTAGGACAACGTGCAAAATGAAAATATTAAATTTTCGAAAAATAGTCTATAATTTTACTTATAATTTTATATATAGAAAGAATAGGTGGGAGAGAATGGTTTTACTTGGGGCTTTAGTAAATGGACTATGTATTATTGCAGGGACATTATTAGGTAGAATTTTTAGTGGCATTTCGGAAAATGTAAAATCGACTGTTATGCATGCAATTGGTTTAGCAGTAACTGCGCTTGGCTTGCAAATGGGGTTAAAAAGTGAAAATTTTTTAATTGTCATTTTAAGTCTTGTCGTTGGAGCGGTAATCGGAGAATTGCTTATGTTAGAAGAAAAATTAAAAAATTTAGGAGATTGGCTAGAGAAAAAGGTAGGTTCAGGTGGAAAAGGGAGTATATCGCTTGGATTTGTAACTGCAACGTTAATATTTGTAATGGGAGCAATGGGAATTATTGGTGCTTTAGATAGTGGTATTCGTGGAAATCACAATGTTTTATATACGAAAGCAATTATAGATGGTTTTATTTCACTTATTTTAACGACTACGTTAGGAATAGGGGTATTATTTTCGGCTGTTCCCGTTATTTTATATGAAGGATTGATTGCTATTTTTGCTACACAAATTGATCGTTTTGTACCAGAAACTTTAATGAATAATTTTATTGTAGAAATGACGGCAACAGGCGGGATTATGATTTTTGCTATTGGATTAAACTTACTTGAGATTATTAAAATTAAGGTAGCTAATTTATTGCCTGGTATACTTGTAACGGCAGTTCTTGTTTCTATCATGTATGGGTATACACATTATTTTTAATAAAAAGCAGGAAGATGCTTTGGTGTGGTAATAGTTATTTAGGGAAGGGAGTTGGGATGAGATGTATGAAATAAAATCGTTAGGCGCATTATCATTCGAAGAAGCTACAAATTTGTGGAATGCTGGGTTCGAAGGGTATTTTATCGAAATTAAAATGACAATGGATGCTTTTTTAGCAAGAATGACACTGGAGGAATTGTCTCCATCTTTTTCGCTTGTAGCATTTAATAACGGTGAGCCTGTTGGCATTATTTTAAATGGAATTAGAATGATGCATGGTAAAAAAATTGCGTGGAATGGCGGAACAGGCGTTGTTTCTCAATTTCGTAATCGAGGAGTAGGTAGAGAATTAGTAAGAGCTTCGCTAGAGCTGTATAAAAAAGAAGGAGTAGATATCGCGACGCTGGAGGAAATTGGTAAAAATGATGCGGCCATTCATCTTTATAAAAAGATGGGGTATGAAGTAGTTGATCAACTTTTGATGTTACAGCATACAGAAAAACTAGAAGATGATGCTTTTCAGTTGCAACAGAGTAATACATACCATGTGAAAAGAGGTACAGCACAGGATATATATACTATTCAAATATCAAATGAAGAGATAAAACCTTGGCAGACGGAATGGATGAGTGTAAGAAAAGATGGGGAATTATTAACTGTGTATGATAATACAAATGAGGAATTAGCGTATTTCCTTTATAAAAAAGTACTTGATGAAACAGGAAAACAACAAGCAACTGTATTGTATCAAAGTTATGTAGATACAAAGCGTCTAGATCAAGAGGATATTGTTCGATTCGGATTACGTGAAATATTTTCCCCTTTACAAGATCAAATAAAAAGAATGACAATGAATTTACCTGCTTCTAATGAAGTGGTTGTTCGTATCTTAAAAGAAGCGGGATTCACAGTTGCAAATGAGCAAGTGTTTATGGTTCAACATTTATCACGTCTTAGCGAGCGATAAGATGTTAAAATAGCTTCAATGAAAGTATAGAGTAAGTTTGTTTTGATAAAGAGGAATAAAGAAAAGTCCAGTATTGAATTACTGGACTTTCTCCACATTAATATCTCTATAATATCGAGAATTAAAATTGTAAACAAAGATAGCTTAAGGTTCCATATTCATAGCTACGATGAATTACTTTTGGTTCTGCGTTGCCATTTCCCATTGCGATGAAAAGAGGAACAAAGTGTTCTGCTCTTGGAACAGCTAAACGTGCATGAGGAGCTTCAGCTTCCCAGTTGAATAGGGCGTCTGTATTGTTGTTCTGAATTTGATTAATGAGCCATTCATCAAATTCAACAGCCCATGGTTCAGGTGTAGTTTGTTCCCATTTTAACATTCGTAAATTGTGCACCGTAACGCCACTGCCGATGACTAAAATATCTTCTTTTCCAAGTCCTTGAATAGCTTTTCCAATTTCATATTGTTCTCTTGCAGGAAGGAACGGATTTACTGAAATTTGAACGACAGGTATATCAGCTTTTGGATACATACGATGTAGAAGTGTCCAAGAACCATGATCCAATCCGCGCGTTGTATTTTTTTGAACGGCAATACCGTGGTTTTTAAATTTCTCTTCTAGCTTTTCTGCAAGGACGGATGACCCTTTTGCAGCATATTTTATTTCGTATAATTCAGGAGGAAAGCCGCCAAAATCATAAATTGTTTCATATGCATTGTCTGAAGAAGAGATAGTTAAAATCTCACTTTCCCAATGAGCTGTAAAAATGACAATTGCCTTTGGTTTGTACGTTTCACCAAGTGTTTGTAAAAATTTTGTATAGTCTGTATCTTCAATGGCTAACATAGGAGAACCATGT
Organism: Bacillus yunxiaonensis; assembly: GCF_037104695.1. Lineage (NCBI taxonomy): Bacteria > Bacillati > Bacillota > Bacilli > Caryophanales > Bacillaceae > Bacillus > Bacillus yunxiaonensis. The sequence goes on from NZ_JBAWSV010000011.1 coordinate 54,108, forward strand.
GCTAAAAATAATGATGGCATCATAATTATATTACCTCCAATAATCAAATTACTTTATGTAAGTAACTATATAACTTTAATTTTATTTCGTCAAGAATGAAATGGTAGAAATTTAAATATCATGATTTGTAATAAGGAAAGCTTTTACATATAATTTATAGTAAGAAAAATGAATAGTGATTCATTTTATAGGGGTGTAGATTCATAATGTTATAAAATAGATGATAGATTTGGGGGAATCCGAAATGAATATACAAGAAAACTTCATTATAACGTCAGATGGATCGGAAATTTATTTACGTCGATGGTTACCAGAAAGTCAATCTCGTGGGATTGTTCAAATTGCGCATGGTATGGCGGAACATGCTGGTGCCTATAAAGAATGGATTGAAGCGTTATTGGAAGCTGGATACGGGGTATATGCTCATGATCATCGAGGGCACGGAAAAACAGTGAAGCAGGATGAAGATTTTGGTCATTTTGAGCCGAATATAGGCTGGAATCAAGCTGTTTCTGACGTAATCTTCATTTCGGAGCTTATTCGTAAGGAACATAACTGTCCACTTTTCTTATTAGGACATAGTATGGGATCTTTCTTATCAAGACGTGCTGTGCAGCTTCGCGGAGAGTTATATAATGGGTTTCTTATTTCTGGAACAGGAGGGAATCCGGGGCTTTTAGGAATCATTGGTCATAAAGTGGCAACGATTGAAATGAAGCTTCGCGGCACAAAAACGAAAAGTCCAATGCTGAATTTCTTGTCATTTGGTAATTTTAACTCACACTTTAAGCCAAACCGTACGAAGTTTGATTGGCTGTCTTCGGATACGAATCAAGTTGATAGATACATAGAAGACTCATTATGTGGATTTATTTGTACAACGAGCTTTTACCGTGAATTATTTAACGGTGTGCTGATGGTAAATAAGCTTGAAGAATATAAGAAAACACCAAAAGAGCTTCCTATTCATATTTTTTCTGGAGACCGTGACCCGGTTGGAAATATGGGAAAAGGTGTACAAGAAGTATATGATATGTATAAAAAATGTGGTGTTAAAAATGTAACAATTCGTTTATACGAGAATGGAAGGCATGAAATGTTCCACGAAGTGAACAGACAGGAAGTATTTCAAGATGTGATTTCTTGGTTAAACGCGCATATTGTGTAAGGTGAAAGCCTCTCCTTTTTTATAGGTGAGGTTTTTTTATAGTAAAATTAATATTCAGAAATGAAAGAATTTTAAATGTGATGAATTCATTCATCTCTTGGTTGTATGTATAAAGAAGAAAGGGAGAGAAATGAATGATTGTAAGAGCAGCGTTATTAGAAGAAGCAAACGAGCTAAGTAACCTCGCATTATCGTCAAAAGCAACTTGGAATTATAGTGAAGAATTTATATTAGCGTGTAAGGAAGATTTAACCATTACAGAACAATATATTAAGAATAACTATGTTTATATTTTAGAAGAAAAACAAGAAACTGTCGGCTTTTTTTCTTTCCAAAGAAAAGAAGGAGACAGCCTTGATTTTCTATACTTACACCCAAATTACAAAGGGAAAGGCTATGGCAGAATTCTTTGGGAAAGTGTTGTTCAAAAAGCTGTGGAATTAAACATTAAGAGTTTTACGATTGATAGTGATCCGAATGCAAAAGGGTATTACGTAAAAATGGGAGCGAAACAAATAGGAGAAATACCTTCTACGGTTTTTAAAAATCGCATGCTGCCGCTTTTACGGTATGATTTGTAAATTAATTCGCATTGGATATTTTGAATTTAGTTAGGAGATGCTAAGTACAGTGTATACGAAAATAGAAAAAATGAGAGATATTTTATTTCAATCTTGGTCAATAGAGACGAGTTCAAAATGGATCTCGGATAATCCAGCGAAAGGGCAATGCGGTGTAACAGCATTAGTAATCCATGATTTGTTTGAAGGGGAAATCATGAAGACAAAAGTTCCGGAAGGCTGGCATTTTTATAACAGAATCAACGGTAAAAGGTATGATTTTACAGCATCGCAATTTTTAGAAGAGATAACATATATGGACATTCCTTCTAATAGAAAAGAAGCATTTGCAGATACAAATGAAAAGCAATATGATACTTTGAAACAAAAGGTTCGTATCCATATAAAGGAAGTTATTTTGTAATAATTATCTTTTGACTCTTGTTAATCAATAAGTTACTATAGTCGTAGTAACTTATTGAGAAGGAATGTTTATATCAAAAAGAGTCGAGAGGGGAAATATTTTTGAAAACAGCTTATGTAAGCGCCACAATCGTGACTTTAAATGAAAAGAATGAAGTATTGAAAAACGGATATATCATTGTAGAAGATGGTCAAATTATAGGAGTGCAATCAGGAGAATTACCTAGTGAGAAACAAGTGGATCATGTTATTGATCTTCATGGAAAGTGGGTCTTACCTGGTCTGGTGAATACTCATACGCATGTCTTGATGAGTATTTTACGTGGAATTGGTGACGATATGCTCCTAAAGCCATGGCTTGAAACGAGAATTTGGCCACTTGAAAGCCAATTTACGCCAGAGCTTGCTGTTGCTAGTACAGAGCTTGGTTTGTTAGAAATGGTGAAAAGTGGAACTACGTCATTTTCTGATATGTTTAATCCAATCGGAGTAGATCAGGATTCTATTATGGAAGCTGTTCGTAAAAGCGGAATGCGTGCTGCTGTTTCGCGAACATTATTTAGCTTCGGAACGAAAGAAGATGAAAAGAAAGCAATTCATGAAGCGGAGAAGTATGTGAAACGTTATTACAATGAAGATGGTATGTTAACGACGATGGTCGCTCCACATAGTCCATATGCATGTTCTACGGAAATGTTAGAAGAGTGTGCACGAATTGCAGTGGAAAATAAGACGATGGTTCATATTCATCTTTCCGAAACAGATCGTGAAGTTCAGGATATTGAAGCGCAATATGGAAAACGTCCGGTAGAGTATGTAGCAGATTGTGGGTTGTTCAAGAGACCGACTGTAATTGCTCACGGTGTTGTGCTGAATGATAATGAGCGCGCTTTTTTAGCGGAAAACGATGTTCGCGTTGCTCATAATCCGATTAGTAATTTAAAATTAGGATCGGGTATAGCAGATATTCGAGCAATGTTAGAGAGTGGAATAAAGGTTGGAATTGCAACAGATAGTGTTGCTTCTAATAACAATTTAGACATGTTTGAAGAAATGCGCATTGCGACTTTATTACAAAAAGGTGTTCATAAAGACGCAACAACATTACCTGTTGAAACACTTCTCACATTAGCAACAAAAGTAGGTGCAGAGGTAATTGGGATGAAGCAAACAGGTTCATTAGAAGTAGGAAAGTGTGCTGACTTTATTACAATTGATCCATCTAAAAAGCCGCATTTACAACCGGCAGAAGAAGTATTGTCACACCTTGTATACGCAGCGAGCGGAAAAGACGTTTCAGATGTTGTTATTAATGGAAAACAAATTGTTTGGAACGGTGAGTGTAAAACGTTAGATGAAGAACGTATTATTTTTGAAGCAAGCCGTTATAAACAAGGATTGAATATGTAAGTAATAAGAGAACGCTATCCTTTCATCAAATGAAAGGATAGCGTTTTTGTTTATATTTGAAAGAATAAAAATTCAGTGAAATGTAACACTTTTGAGATAATTATTCTGTTATAATATATAACGTTTTGTAATTTAATTAAAGGAGCCGATTTATGAAAGAAAAACTAATGATGGGAGTTATACTTGCCACCTCTTTATTAATTTCAGCTTGTAGTAATAACTCGAGTAAACCGAAGGAAGTCAGTGAAAAACAAGTATTAAATGTAACGATATCAGAAGAAATTCCGTCCTTAGATACTGCAAAATCAATGAACGGTACATCATCACATGTCATGCAAAATATATTTGAAGGGTTATATGTACTTGATGAGAAAGATAATCCAGTGCCTGGTGTTGCAAAATCTTTTGAAAAAAGTACAGATGGAAAAACATATATCTTTCATTTACGTAAAGATGCAAAATGGTCGAATGGGGATGCTGTAACAGCAAATGATTTTGTTTATTCATGGCAGCGTACAGTGAACCAGCAAACAGCATCGCAATATGCATACATGTTATTTTATATAAAAAATGCAGAAGCAATAAATAAAGGAGCTTTAGCTGTAGATCAACTAGGTGTAAAAGCTATTGACGATGTTACATTAGAGGTACAGTTAGAGACACCGATTCCTTACTTCCTTAATTTACTGACACTTCCTATTTATTTACCACAGCACAAATCGTTTGTTGAGGAAAAAGGGAGTAAGTATGGATTAGAACCAGAAGATATGATTTATAATGGTCCATTTGTATTATCGGAATGGAAACATGAACAAGAATTTAAGTTGAAGAGAAATGATACATATTGGGATAAAAATACCGTGAAATTAGAAGAAATTAATTTTCATATTGTAAAAGATACAGCAACAGCTGTTAATTTATATGAAACTGGTAGTATCGATCGTACTCCAATTAATTCTTCGTTTGTTGATACATATAAAGGGGAAAGTGATTTTTATACAACGAAAGATCCTGCTATAGCTATGTTACGTTTTAATCAAAAGAATTCTGCACTAGCAAATACAAAATTACGACAATCAATTTCTATGGCTTTAAATAAAGAAGCAGTAGTAAATCATTTTCTAAACAACGGTGCAACAGCAGCTCAAGGATTAATACCCGAAGGATACAAAAATGAAAAAGATGGAAAAGATTTCAGAAAAGAGAACGGTGACCTTGCCGTATATAATGTTGAAAAGGCAAAGAATTTTTGGGAAGATGCGAAGAAAGAGCTTGGTGTAGAACAGATAACACTTGAATTTTTAACGTACGAACAGGATCAAGCGAAGCAGACAGCGGAATATATAAAAGGAGAACTTGAAAAGAATTTACAAGGATTAACAATAAAAATAAAACCACAACCATTTAAACAAAAATTACAACTTGAACAAACAGGACAGTATGATATATCGATGGTTGTATGGGGACCGGATTACAAAGATCCGATTAGCTATTTAGAATTATTTACGACAGATAATCCAAATAATAAAATGAACTATTCTAATCAGCATTATGATGAACTTATAAATAGTGCGAAAAATGATCTTGTATTGGAAGAGCAAAAACGCTGGAAAGCTATGCAAGAAGCAGAGAGAATATTATTAGAAGACGCTGCTGTTGCACCGCTTTATCATACTGGTTCAGCATACCTTCAAAAGGAATATGTAAAAGGAATTGAAATGCATCAATTTGGTGGTGTTTATACGTATAAACATGCTTATATAAGTCGAAAAGAGCAATAGGTAGTATATAAAAGGGCTAAGAGCTTTTGGGAAGTCTTAGCTCTTTTTTATTTTATTTCACAAATAGCAAAATAAAAAGAGAATGCCGTACAAATCTAATACCTTTAGATTTGAGGGCATTCTCTTTTTTCTTAACCAACAAATGTTTGATACAACAAGAATATATTTAAGGCGATAATTAATACCGCAATTATCCATGCGAGTGTTGTTGTAACACGATGATTGACAAGACCACCCATAATGCTCTTTTTACTTGTGAAAACAATGAGCGGAACTAATGCAAATGCAATCCCAAATGATAAAATGACTTGACTCATTACGAGGGCATGAGTTGGATTCACACCTAATGCAATAATAACAAGCGGCGGAACCATTGTAATAAATCGTCGCAAATATAAAGGGATGTGCATACGGACGAATCCTTGCATAATAATATCACCGGACAGCGTACCTACGGAAGAACTAGATAAGCCCGCAGCTAGTAAACCAATCCCGAAAAGAATTGCTGATGCAGATCCGACTAAGTGTTCAAATCCGTGAAAAGCAACATCTAAGTCTTCAATATGCAAGCCATGTTTGAAGAATAGAGCAGCTGCTACAATTAACATACTTGCATTAATTACTCCGGCAATGACCATCGCAATTACAATATCAATAAATTCAAAACGGAAAATCTTTTTTCGTTGTTCATCTGTCGTTCCTACTACGCGGCGCTGCGTTAAAGCAGAATGTAAATAAATTGCGTGTGGCATAACTGTTGCACCTAAAATTCCAGCTGCAAGTAAAATACTATCTACACCTTGAAATTTAGGAACGAAAAGTCCCGATAGAAGAGGACTTAGTTCTGGTTTTGCATAAAATACTTGCACGCCAAAAGCAATAACGACAATAAAGACCATACCAGTAATGACTGCTTCTAACGGACGAAATCCTCTGCGTTGAAACTCTAGAATAATGAATGAGCCTACTGCTGTAATTAACGCTGAGGGCAATAGTGGAATGCCAAATAGTAAATTTAACCCTAAGGCAGCACCGATAAATTCAGCGAGATCAGTCGCCATAATTACTAATTCACCTTGTATCCATAACCCAATAGAAACAGGCTTTGGAAAATGCTCTTGAGCAACTTCCGGAAGGTTTTTTCCAGTTGCAATTCCTAATTTAGCTGACAAGGATTGGATTAATACAGCCATTAAATTTGAAACAAGGATGACCCAAAGTAGTAAATAGCCGTACTGAGATCCGGCAGCAATATTTGTAGCGAAATTACCTGGGTCAATATAAGCTACAGATGCAATAAAAGCGGGTCCCAAAAATGGTAATAATCGTTTCAGTCCTTTTGTTTCACCGCTTAAAACTAATTGCGCTGATTGCATCGTCTTATTTTCTGGTGGAAGGTGTTCTCGTTCTTTTCTGTTTTCTGTCATGTTTTGTTTCCCCTTTTGTTATCTAGGTGCATTTTGTTGTATTTATGTTAGTTATTTATTTTATTAAATCAAAATACATAAATTATATTTCTTTTATTTGAACATAAATTTTTCCTTTGTGCAAATTATATTACATTAGGAAACAATTGTGCTAGTTTATTTATACATATAGTGGATTTGTAAGTTAAGTATTTATCCCGCTATTCGTGGGCAGTAAGCCTCCACTGATGGAAATTTCACTTTATGAAACATTAAATAAATAGGGTGTTTTGAAAAGAGGATTTGTGTATAGTAAAAATGATATCTTTGACAAGAAGAGTTAGATAGAAAATCGAGTGTATATTTTGAAAATGTAACATACTTCACATTTCTAATGTGATTCTAATCTTGTTTTCATCTATTATTTAGTTTTGATTGTTAGAATGTCCAAAGGCAGTAATTTTTTGGAGGTTTTGATAATGCACGCAGCAATTCATGCAATTTCTTTGTTTTTGGCTAAGCTCGGTTATGGTGGTGTCATGCTAGCGCTTATGATTGAGGTGATTCCGAGTGAAGTTGTTCTATCGTACGCAGGATTTCTTGTATCACAAGGACAGATGACATTTTGGGGGGCTGTTCTTGCGGGAACGATTGGAGGCACAATTGCTCAATTATTCCTATACTGGTTAGGATATTATGCTGGCCGGCCTTTTTTATTAAAATACGGAAAATATTTGTTAATTCGTCCTAAGCATTTAGAAATGGCTGAAAGATGGTTCCAACAATATGGATCAGGTGTGATTTTTTCTGCAAGATTCGTTCCAGTAGTAAGACATGCTATTTCTATTCCAGCAGGAATCTCAAAAATGTCTGCAACAAAGTTCACGCTTTACACAGTGGTTGCAATTGTTCCGTGGAGTATGCTTTTTATTTACTTAGGTAATGTATTAGGAAGCCGATGGGAACAAGCTAATCAAGTGTCTGGTCCGTATGTGAAGTATATTATGATCGGCGCGATTGTCATACTAGCCGTCTATATAATTAGAAAGGTTATGAAGAAGAACGTGTCAAAAGCATAATCGTACTTTTATGATATAAAGGGGCTGTCCCATAAGTTAGTTACACTGACTTATGGGACAGCCCTTTTTATATATGTTATATAAAAAATGTTTCAGGCCATAGAATAAAGTATTAAACTGAAAAAGTGTTTTTTTATGTATAAACATCTTATGTTTCCACAATTCCTTTTCTCGTGAGTATATTTAAGTTGTTTTAAGGGTAGATGTATTTAGTACAAATTCCTGAATTACACGCTTAAATTCGTCTTTGTTTTCTAAATAAGGATGATGTTTATCTTCTAATATAGTAACAGACATGTTAGGGAACTTAAATTTTTTATAGTGATCTGGTCCAATAGCATCATCATACTTGCCACTAATTACGAGGGTTGGTACTGAGATTTCAGGTGTAATTTGAGTATAATCTTCAAAGAACTCAGGAGCAGTATGTATATATTCTCGAAAATCAGAACGGTGTTTAAGCTCCTTATCTAAGCTTTCTAAGATTTCAGGGTTTCTCCTATCCATAAACTGTAAATCGTGATATTTCCCCATTAGCTCATAACTTCTTAAAACAAGCGGAAAAGAACAACTTGTTTCAAGAAGAAAACATAAAAAATAACAAACCCCACAGAGAAAATTCATTTTCTCTGTGGGGTTTGTCATGTAAAGGTGGCTTTTGATACAGCTCTTTTGTTTACGAGAAATTTTACATATAAAAAAGCCCATATGAGATGGGCTTTTTTATATTACATAATAGTTAATTGAAAAAGAAACTATTTATTTTCTTTTAATTTTGCTAATGCTTGTTGTACTTCTTCTTGTAGATTATGGTCTAAAATTTGTGCTTGATTAGGAGCGTTTAACTGATAAAAATAGTTACTTGCAGCTGCTTCTGCTTCTAGTTTCTGCACGTAAGTTTCAACACGTGCAAAGCCTTTCACTGCATTTTCTGTATGGAAAGAAGCAAGTGCAGTGTTACTATTTTTTATGGCTTGCGCCGCATTTAATCGGGAAACAAGTACAAGTTCTTTATATTGTAATTCTTGATATTTCTCTTGCAGTTTGTCAATTTGCTCATATAATGCAGCTGTTTGTTGCTTTGTTATTTCGTACTGGTCACGATATAATGCAGCTTTCTTTTCATTTGTGATTTTATCTTGTAAAGCTAGCTGTGCCATGTTATCTTCCTCGCGAGATACCGCAAGTTCAGCTTGACGAGTTCTTTTTGCGATAAGAGCATCAGCTTCCAAAATTAATGCTTCATATTTCTTTTCTAAATATAATTGGTGAGCAAGAGCTTTTTGCGCTTTTGTAATTTGTTCTTCTGTCTCTCTCAAGTATTGTTTCAGCATGCTCATAGGGCTTTCTAGCTTATCCAACGTTTGGTGTACATCTGCCATTACAATATTTTTAATACGTTTTAGGATACCCATTGTTTAGTTCTCCTCCTTACGAATATTACGTTCCCATTGATCTAAAATGTCTATTTGTTTTTGCATTGTTGAAAAATTATATGTGTGAATATCGATATGCTCATTTGCTATCGTTCTTTTTTGTTTGAATTTTTTATACGCCCAAATAATAACTGCGGCAAGCGCAAGTATTGGAATGAACGGGAATAAACCGATAACAAGGAGTAGCACTCCTGTCCACTTCTTAGCCATATTTCCTTCAGATTTGCGAAGAATTAACCAACCGAAAAGAACAAAGCCAAGTTCTAATAGGAATGGTGCAAAGAATACATCACCAAACTCTTTTTCATGATGCTTTTCATGATGAGTATGTCTTTCAGAGTCAGCGAAGCGCCCTTTCTCCGTAAAGAAAGCTTGTCCCTCTTTATGGGAGGCAACGGCATATTCAGCTTTTCTATGCTTCTCATAATCCCATCTTTCGTGCTTCATACTATGTAGTCCGAAGAATAGTAAAGTAAGAAGCAGGGGAAGGATTAAAATCCATTTTAGCCAGCGCAGCTTTTTGCATTTGTTCTTTTTCTTTTTCATGTGTTCACCTCCATCTATGATTCATGATGTTTCAAGAAAAAATGAATCTAGAACTACTTTTGATAGAGTCAAAATCTGAATGTTTTTGTTTGAATATATCACCTCGTTATATCTTTAGTGATTCCTAGTGTAAATCCTAGATGTGAGAAGGGAATGAAAGGGGAATGATGAAAATATGAGAAATATATAAGAAAATTCTCATTATAATTAAAAACTCGCCAAATAGTTGACGAGTTAATTTTTAAATAACATATTTCATTTTTTTAGATAGATAGTAAAAATAGTCCCATAACCTAATTCACTCTCTACAGAAATATTGCCTCCATGTAATTCAATAATTTCTTTTACAATTGCAAGACCTAAACCGCTTCCGCCTGTTGCGCGAGTTCGGGATTTATCGACTCTATAAAACCGCTCGAAAATATGAGATAGATCTTGTTCAGGGATGCCTTCTCCTTCATCTTTTACTCTAATCTTAACGATTTCCTTGTTCTCTGTAACTGTAACAAATACTTTAGAATTTATGTCAGAGTGAGAATATGCATTGTTTAACAGATTGAGAATAACTTGTTCAAAACGTTGTTCGTCGAGTAGAAGAACAACGTCTTCTGGACACGAGGAAATAATACGAATATTTTTATCGGTATAAGCTGGTTGGATTTTTGTTAATATGTTTTTTAATAAGTTATATAGATTAGTCTGCTTTGTATGAATAACAAAATTGTGTTTTTCCATTTTAGCTAATTCAAATAAATCTTGAACAAGCCGTGTTACATGATCAGCTTCTTCTTTAATAATAGATAAATAATGATTTTGATCTTGTGCAGGAATCTGATTTTTAATAAGAATATCAGCGTATCCTCTAACATATGTTAACGGTGTTCGAAGTTCGTGTGCAACGCTAGCTAGAAATTCACCTCGTTCTTTTTTCAAATAATTTAAATCATCTGCAAGTTTTTGGATAGACTGCGCTAGTTCTCCTACTTCATCATTTCTATTAATATTTAAAGATACGGATAAATCCCCTTTACTCATTTTTTCTGTTGCTTTTTTCATTTTAATTAAAGGATTAGTGAGAAGTTTTGATAATAAGAACATGGTAATAACAGTAAGGATAAAGGTAATGGCACCAATAACTATAAATTGGTATGTTAAGCGTTGAATCATTTGCTTAATGGAGTCAGTACCTAGAAACATGTATACATATCCTTTCGTATCACTACCAACTTGAATGGGACTAATTGTACAAATATAATTAGATGTTTTCCAATGATCTTCCACAACTGTGCCATTTTTATTAACAAGGGACATTTTTGTATGTAAATGTTTTTCCATGGAATAATCTACATTGCTTGATTTTGCAAGAATTTCTCCATTTTTCGAAGTAATGACAACTTTAGTTTCTGCTTCCGATTCCATGAGAGCCACATGAGATATAGTTTGATCATCGAAGTATTTCTCCAGTACATCACGATGATTATTTCCTCTAGTAAGGAGAGATTTTACTTCTTCCTGAACTCTCGTATTGACCAAGCTGTAATAAAGTAAAAGAAACAATATACTTTCAATTAGAAAAGTACAAATAAAAAAATAAAATCCGAATTTTACTGAGATACGTTTCATAAACCTTCACGATCCTTGTTGTTTAGTAATATCATATATCTTTCTCTTCACTTGCCCAGCGATATCCGATTCCATATATCGTCTTAAGGTGATCATGAATTGGAAATGAAGATTTTCGTAATTTTTCGCGCAAGTTACGAATATGCGAATCTACAGTTCGATCCTCTGTTTCTGATGTATGTCCCCAAATACGTTCAATAAGTTGCTCACGACTAAATACGTAATTTACATTATTTAAAAATAAACCGAGTAGCGAAAATTCAATTGGGGTTAATAACAGTTCATTTCCATGCACAGAAGCAGTATGTTTTGCTTCATCCCACACCAATCCTTTATATTCTATTTTATGATGCTGCTTTGTTCTGCGTAGCACGGCCTCTATGCGAGCTAATAATTCTTCTTCATGAAACGGTTTCGTGATATAATCGTCAGCTCCTCTTTTTAATCCTTGTACAACATCTTGTGTATCATCACGAGCAGTTAGCATGATAACTGGTACACTATTGAACTCACGAATTCTCGCGCAAGTTTCCCAACCATCCATTTCGGGCATCATAATGTCTAGTAAAATTAATCGAAATTCTTTTTCTTCTAATAAAGAAATCGCTTCTTTGCCAGAAGTTGCTTTTGTACAGTGATACCCCCTAGGGGCTAAATATAATGAAAGTAAATCTAGCATACGTGGTTCATCATCTACTAATAGAATGTTAATCATATAGGCCCTCCTTAATTAAATGATACATAAACATAAGATATTTTACTAAAAGATATTGAAGAAATTATGCAGGCCGCTATTTGTTTTCTCGTTTTTGTCTCTCCATAATTTCTTGATAATTGTTCTATATAATAATTACGAACAAACTGGGGAGGGATTTTTTATGAAGAAAACGGTATTAACAGGGATTTCAGTCGTAGTAATTTCTTTACTTGCTGCATGTTCTACAACTACAACAAGTGATCATAAAAATATGAACGATAAAAAGACCACACAGACCGAAACAGCGACAAAACCATTACAAGTGATAAAGGGGCCTGAAGTTACGCTAGTGGCGAAAGAAGAGAAGCAAAAGCTAAGTAACGGTGTTGTTGTTCCAGTATGGACATTTAATGGTTCTTCTCCTGGACCAGAAATTCGTGTGAAAAAAGGTGAAAAGGTTAAGGTCACACTAAAAAATGAACTATCTGCACCGGTATCGATCCACTGGCACGGATATCCTGTTCCAAACAACATGGATGGAATTCCAGGAGTTACGCAAGACGCGATTGAGCCAGGGAAAAGTTTTACGTATGAATTTGAAGCAAACGTACCAGGAACGTATTGGTATCATTCGCATCAAGACTCCGTTAATCAACTAGATCGAGGACTGTATGGTGCTCTTGTTGTAGAAGATACAAATGAAAAATATGATAAAGATTACACGTTAATGTTAGATGAATGGGTAACTGATAAAAAAGAAATTGACAAACAAATTAAGGAAATGACAAAAAAGAAAACCGAAAAATCAGATGGTGATAAGTCTAGTATGGATCATGGAAATATGGAAAAGCATGATGATATGAACGGTATGGATCATTCTAGTATGGATATGGGAAGTAATAAAAAAGAATCAGGCAATATGGAAGGAATGGATCATGGAAATATGAATATGGAAGGTCATAATATGAGTATGTATGATCTATTCACAATCAATGGGAAAAGCGGGGATTTAATAGAGCCGTTGAAAGTAAAAAAAGGTGATAAAGTTCGGCTACGATTTATCAATGCTGGTTACTTATCACACAACATCCATGTTCATGGTCATGATATAAAAGTAATTGCAACAGATGGGCAGCCAATAAATGATCCAAAGGTTGTAAAAGACGAAGTGATTTCAATTGCACCGGGGGAACGTTATGATGTTGAGTTTACGGCGAATAACCCTGGGAAATGGTATGTTGAGGACCATGGAGAAGGAAAAGGTGTAAAAGGAATGAAAGCTGTTATTGAGTATGATGGCAGCAAAGATATGAAAGATAAAGCGAATGAAAAAGAAAAACTTCCAAAATTAGATATAACGAAATATGGTTCTAAGAAATTAGGAAGCTTCACATTAGATCAGCAATATAATGCCACATATACAATGGATTTGAACACAGAAATGAACGGCAATGGAATGGTATATACAATTAACGGGAAAACATTCCCTAATATTGATCCAATTCAAGTGAAAAAAGGCGATCTAGTAAAAGTAAAATTAGTAAATCGTTCTAAAATGGATGATCATCCGATGCATTTGCACGGGCACTTCTTCCAAGTATTAAGTAAAAATGGAAAACCAATAGAAGGTTCTCCGATTGTAAAGGATACATTAAACTTGAAACCAGGAGAAGAATATGAGGTAGCATTTGTAGCAAATAATCCAGGTGAATGGATGTTCCATTGCCATGATTTGCATCATGCCTCTGCAGGGATGGTAACAGAAGTGAAATATAAAGATTATAAATCTGATTATGTTCCCAATCCTAATATTCCTAATATGCCAGAGTGATGTGAAATTTGTGTAATTTATTATAGATAATATAAAGCAGCTTTCCAATTGGAGAGCTGCTTTATTGATATGTTGTATGAAGCGTTTAATCGATTCCGCTATTCGTGGGCAATAAGCCCCCATTGATGGAAGTTTCACTTTATACTGTTTTTTGAAATCTTGATTTAGTTAATGTATATGTTGATTGTGTTGAGAAGAAGGTGAATTATGATCTGGAAATGTTATAAAAACAGTGAGGAGAATTATAATGCTAACTGAAAGTAAAAATAGAAACCAGCGGTGAATGTAAGAAGAGAAAATTTTTGACAAGAATTGAATAATACATGACGTAGTAATAGTAATTGTGAGCAAAATACTAATAAGAAGTATACTGTGTGCTTGCTGAGCATTCAACATTTCTGTCACCATAGCTCCCATCATACCTGCCATCAATCCAGAAAACATACCTTCTAAAGCAGGGTACAGATGAAAGGATAGCCCAACTAAAAGTCCAACTATGCCACTAATCAACATAGCAAGTAAAGCAGAATACAACAAGTCACCTTTAAAGATAATACCCAAATAAAATCCTATGCTTAATCCTATGCTCATGCTAAAAGACATCACAAATACCATATACTCCATTAGGGTACCTTTAGATTTAGAAATGTATGCTGCAACAATAACTAAGATAAAACAAAGCGTTAGGGTAGTTAACGTATATGTCGACATAGTGATACCTCCCTGTCCTTTCATTCACTTCATCATATGTACAAATCCAGAGCTTTTATGCTTATATAAATCTGCACAATATCCGCACAATTTAAGAAAGGTAATGAAAATAGTTGTGTTGATAAAATACATACAAGCGCGTGTTTGTATGTATTTTATTTGAAAACATTTCAAAAAATAGACTTATGAACAGTTGCTTTTTATACCCCATACCCGTATAATGTATGTAAAGATTGATAATTACAATACAAGAGGTGATATAAATGGATCATTGTGAGGGAAATAATATAGATCAAAAAATGGTTCCTCGAACAGAAGAGGAAATTCAAAGTGTTATAAAACGTTTAAAGCGTATTGAAGGGCAAGTACGTGGTGTTCAAAAGATGGTAGAAGATAACCGTTACTGTGTTGATATTTTAATTCAAATTTCAGCGATTAATGCAGCCTTAAATAAAGTAGGTTTTTCTTTATTGGAGCGCCATACAAAACATTGTGTAGCAAAGGCGATTCATGAGGGGAATGGGGACGAATCCATTCAAGAATTGATGAGTGTAATAAAGCAATTTTCAAAATAGGAGGGGTATAAGGTGGATAAACAAAAACATGTTACGCTTGGAGTTACAGGAATGACATGTGCAGCTTGCGCCAACCGGATTGAAAAAGTGTTAAATAAAATGGATGGGGTAGAAGCTAACGTAAACTTAGCAATGGAAAAAGCAAGTATCAAATATGATTCTTCTCAGCAAGAAATTTCAAATATAAAAGAGAAAATTGAGAAATTAGGGTATGGCGTATCAGCAGAAAAAGTTACTTTTGATATTGAGGGAATGACATGTGCAGCTTGTGCGAATCGAATTGAAAAAGTACTAAATAAAATGGAAGGCGTTTCTCATGCAACTGTTAATTTAGCTACAAATAGCGCCGTTGTAGAGTACAATGAAGGTTTAGTTTCTACAGAAAATATTTTAGAAAAGATAAAGAAAATTGGATATAAGGGGCACATCCGTAACGAAAACGCAGAGCGTTCCGAAAAAAAAGAAGAAATTATTAAGGAGAAAAAGCGTCAACTTATTATTTCTATTATTTTGTCCTTACCTTTGCTTTATACAATGCTTGGACATATGCCATTTGATACAGGAGTACCAGTGCCGCATATTCTTATGAATCCGTGGTTTCAACTTTTATTAGCAACACCAGTTCAATTTTACATTGGAGGACACTTCTATGTAGGTGCTTACCGGGCTCTTCGAAATAAAAGTGCGAATATGGACGTTTTAGTTGTATTAGGAACATCAGCAGCTTATTTTTATAGTTTATATGAAACTTTGAAAACGTTAGGAAATCCTGCATACACTCCTGATTTATATTTTGAAACAAGCGCGGTTTTAATTACGTTAATTTTGGTTGGAAAGTACTTTGAAACATTGGCAAAAGGACGTACCACAGAAGCGATTTCTAAATTGTTAAGTTTACAGGCGAAAGATGCGCTTGTTGTTCGTAATGGTCAAGAGGTACGAGTGCCGCTAGAAGAAGTTGTGATTGGAGATATCATGATTGTAAAACCCGGTGAAAAAATACCGGTGGATGGTATCGTAGTTTCGGGAGTATCTTCTGTTGATGAATCTATGATTACTGGAGAGTCTATTCCAGTGGATAAAAAAGAAGGAGATTCTGTTATTGGTGCGACGATTAATGCAAATGGGATGCTGACCATTCAAGCTGAAAAAGTTGGAAAAGACACAGCGTTAGCGGGCATTATTAAAATTGTTGAAGAAGCGCAAGGATCTAAAGCACCTATTCAGAGATTAGCAGATATCATTTCGGGTATTTTTGTTCCTATTGTTGTAGCGATCGCTTTAGTTGCTTTTATTGTATGGTATTTCTTTATAACACCAGGAGATTTACCAAAAGCATTGGAAGTAGGAATTGCGATTCTTGTCATTGCATGTCCGTGTGCACTAGGTTTGGCTACACCAACTTCGATTATGGTTGGTACGGGAAAAGGAGCAGAAAAGGGTATTCTCTTTAAAGGAGGTGAATACCTAGAAGGGACGCATAAAATCAATGCAGTGTTGCTGGATAAAACAGGAACCGTAACAAAAGGGAAACCAGAAGTTACCGATGTATTAGAATTTCAAGAAGGTATGTTGGATTATGCGATTTCAGCTGAAAGTGCTTCTGAACATCCGTTAGCGCATGCGATTGTTGAATATGGAAAACAACATGAGATAAAATCGAAAGAGTTACAGCACTTTGCAGCAATTCCAGGCCAGGGGCTTGAAGCGGATATTGAAAATAAAAAGGTTCTTGTTGGAACACGTAAATTGATGAATGAACAATCTGTAGAAACCTCACAGCATGAAGAGGTCATGAAAGAACTAGAGTATCAAGGTAAAACAGCGATGCTTGTCGCAATTGATGGGAAACTTGCTGGAATAATCGCTGTTGCTGATACTGTAAAGGAAAGTTCGAAGGATGCAATTCAAACACTCAAGCAAATGGAAATTGAAATATACATGGTAACAGGTGATAATAAACGTACAGCTGAGGCAATTGCAAAGCAAGTTCATATTGACCATGTATTTGCAGAAGTATTGCCAGAGGATAAAGCTAAGATTGTAGAGGATTTACAAAAACAAGGAAAGAGAGTCGCAATGGTAGGTGACGGTATTAATGATGCACCAGCTCTTGCGAAATCTGATATTGGTATGGCGATTGGAACAGGTGCAGATGTAGCAATTGAAACTGCAGATGTTACGTTAGTTGGCGGTGACTTATCCCATATACCAAAAGCGATTGAGTTAAGTCGTAAGACGATGAAAAATATTCGTCAAAACTTGTTTTGGGCTTTATTTTATAACGCAATCGGTATTCCTGTAGCGGCATTTGGATTATTAGAGCCTTGGGTAGCCGGAGCGGCAATGGCATTTAGCTCTGTATCTGTTGTGACTAACGCACTTCGTTTGAAACGCGTTAAAATATAAATTAATATGGAGGAATTTAATATGACTATTACATTAAACGTACAAGGAATGACATGTAATCATTGCAAAATGGCAGTAACAAATGCACTTACAGAGTTAGCAGGAGTACAAAATGTAGAAGTTAACCTGCAAGAGGGAACTGTAAATGTAAAATATGATGAAGCAAAAGTAGATGTAGAAAAGATGAAAGAAGCTATTGAAGATCAAGGATATGACGTGAAGTAAATAGGTAAATTCAATAAATCTTAGTAAAAAGGCCGTTTTATTAAAAGCGGCCTATCACATTTAATGATAAAGTTGTATCGTTAAATGTGATAGGCTTCGAATAGGCATAATCTTTTATCCCAATAATCGTGTTTTGTTTACAAATAAAGTTGAATTTACTAGAATAATGAATATAAATCGTAATAGTTACGTTTTATGGTGGCGTTGTAAAAGTAGCTGCAAGTGTAGTCAGAAACAAAGAAATGGATGGTTGATAATATGAACAAAGTAGAAATTCATATTTTAGGTGGTTTTTTAGGAAGCGGGAAATCAACGCTGCTTCAAAATTTATTATTAGCAGAAAAGAAGAAAAATCGAAAAGTTGCAGTGCTAATGAATGAAATAGGCGAATACTCCGTAGATACAGATATTGTAGGACGAGAAAATATTTTAAGAGAACTTTTAAAAGGCTGTATTTGCTGTACGATGAAAGATGAATTAGAAATTCAGCTACATTCCTTATATCAGGAGGAGAGACCTGATGTAGTTTATATAGAAACAACGGGAGTTGCGCATCCGATTGAAGTATTAGATGCTTGTCTCTCACCTATTTTAGCTCCTTATATTGAGGTGAAGTCCATTATTGTTGTATTAGATGCAATCAGGTGGTTAAATCGGGAAACATTAAGTAAAAGCGTGCAACAACTTTTAAATGAACAAATGAAGTATGGAAGTCATATTCTTATCAATAAATCAGATTTGCTTAGAGACGAAGAAAAGAAACAGGTTGTTGAAGAAGTAGCGTTAATAAATAGACATGCAAAATTATACGAAACACAGTATTGTAATATATCTTTAGAGGATTTCGAAGAGGTAAAGCTAGCAGATAACCAAAATCATGAAAAATTGCATGTGGAACAGCATTTACATATTCAAACTATGACCTATCCATTTAAAAAATCAATTGATCAGGGCAAATTGTACGAATGGCTTTCTAATTTACCTGAGGGAATTTATCGTGTAAAAGGGTTTGTGAAATTTCATGGTGATAAATACCCAACTTTGCTGCAATACTCATTTGGTGTGCCATCTTTAATGGAGCAGGATTTTGGTTTCCCTACAAACCTTGTAATTATTGGAGAGAATTTAGATAAAGCGAAACTGAAGAAGGAGCTAGAGAGTTTGGAACAAGTTGGGTTGTAAGGTTTGTGTACGGTTGTTTTCAGATGAATATATTAATTTTATTAGAGAGGGAAGGACTAGTTTTTTTAGTCATTCCCTTTTTTAGTTAAGAAACGAATATGTTATTAGTAAATATTTACAAATAAACTGGGAGGGATTTGGGAAAAGTTAGAGAAATTAGAGGTACTTCAAGAAATTTTATATCATAGTAGCGATTAATATTGAGAAATGTCATTATTACGGATAGTTCACCTCAGTGTATTCAATTCTCTAAGAAGGTAAATGATAGGGGAGGAATCATGATGTCAGTGAAAAAACGTAAGTGGCTAAAAATGGTGTGCACAAGTTGTATACTTGGTTCATTGTTCGTATCAGTTGGGTGCTCTGGAAAAAAAGCAAGTACAGGTAATGAGGAAACAAAAACAGTTAAGGTAGGTGTTCTTGCTTCGTTAACTGGACCACTTGAATCGTATGGCAAACAAACAGTAAATGGATTTGAGCTCGGTCTAGATTACGCAACAGGTGGAACAGGAAAAGTGGAAGGGAAAAAGATTAAGTTTGTTGTAGAAGATACGGAAACAAAAGCGGATGTAGCCGTTAAGAAAGCTACGAAACTATTAGAAGAAGATAAAGTAGACTTTTTGGTTGGTTCATCTAGTTCAAGTGATACGTTAGCAGTTTTACCATTGGCTGAAGAGTATGAAAAAATAATGGTTGTTGAGCCAGCTGTAGCAGATAGTATTACGGGGAAGAACTGGAATAAATATATTTTTAGAACAGGGCGGAATTCATCTCAAGATGCAATTGCTGGTGCAGCATCAATTGCTAAGAAAGATGTGAAGATTGCTACACTAGCTCAAGACAATGCATTCGGAAGAGAAGGGATTGCGGCATTTAAAGATGCAGCAAAGAAGTTAGGCGCGAATATTGTAAATGAGCAATATGCTGATGCGAATTCTACTGATTTTACGGCAAATATACAAAATATTATAAGCTCAAAACCAGATTATTTATTTATTGTTTGGGCAGGTGCAAATTCACCATGGAAGCAATTAAAAGATATGAATGTGGAGCAGCAAGGTATTAAAATTTCAACGGGTGCACCTGATATTCCAGCGTTAAAAACGATGGATGCGTTAGTTGGCATGCAAGGATTTTCAGTGTATTATCATACGCTTCCCAAAAATAAAGTGAATGATTGGTTAGTAGAAGAGCATAAAAAACGATTTAACGGTGCTGTTCCAGACTTGTTTACAGCTGGTGGGATGTCAGCTGCTATTTCAATCGTCGAGGCCTTAAAGAAAACGAAAGGCGATACTGATGCTGATACGCTCATTAAAAAGATGGAAGGAATGGAATTTGAAACACCAAAAGGAACAATGAAATTTCGTGCGAAGGATCACCAAGCTTTGCAAACGCTTTATTCAATTACATTGAAAAAACAAGATGGAATTGATTATCCTGTTCCAGTTTTAGAGCGGGAATTAAAAATGACCGAAACAGAACCGCCAATTCGTAATAAATAATCTGAATAATTAAAAAATAACTCTTATTGTAACGAACAGTGAAAGTTTTCCATTCCTATCATAAAGGGATGGAAAACTTTTCACTTCGTATGAAAGGGTAGTAAAATCTGAGCCTTAAGATTCAGAGAAAACGAAGAAGATAGGTGGAGACTAGTAATCAGTAGGAATTAAGAAAACTCCCAATGATAAAAGTTTCACTTTATAAAGGAATTCTTTGTGAGGAGGACATAGTGTGGAGAAATTGTTAGAGACTCGCGATCTTTGTGTCTCATTTGGAGAACATCATGTTATTAAAGATGTAAATTTGATGATACCGAAAGGAAAACTTATTTCCATTATTGGACCGAACGGAGCAGGGAAAACCACCCTTTTTAATTTGTTAAGCGGTCAACTTTCTCCGACAAAAGGGGAGATTTATTTTAAGGAACGTGACATTACAAAGTTATCGATTCCAGATCGAACGCGTCTTGGTATAGGACGTTCCTTTCAGCTTACAAACATTTTTCCAGAATTAACGGTTCTTGAAAATGTTCGGCTTGGTGTACAGTCTTATGCGAAAGATTATTATAATTTCTTTCCGCGCCCGTCTCGGTATAAGCAGCAACAAGAAGAAGCACGCCATTTACTTGAAGTTGTGTTGCTGAATGAAAAGGAAGAAGTACTTGCAAAAGATTTAGCTCATGGAGAAAAGCGAAAATTGGAACTTGCAATGCTTTTAGCACTTAAAACAGATATGTTGTTGTTAGATGAACCGACAGCGGGTATTTCTCTTGAAGAAGTTCCTGCTATTCTTCAAGTAATTGAAAATATAAAAAATAATCGTGAAAATACGATTGTGCTAATTGAGCACAAAATGGATATGGTCCTTCATTTATCTGATCATCTCATTGTGTTATTTCAGGGTGAGTTATTAGCTGAAGGGTTACCAGAAGAGATTATGAAGGACGAGCGTGTGCAAACTGCATATTTAGGAGGATTATACAGTGACACTATTAAAAGTGGATAATATAGAAACATATTTAGATCAGTTTCATATTTTGCAAGGTGTTTCTTTTGGAGTGGAGGAAGGAACCATTACAGTCTTATTTGGAAGAAACGGAGCAGGGAAAACGACAACGCTGCGTTCTATTATGGGGTTTCATACCATTTCTAACGGAGCAGTTTATTTTGGAGACGAGAAAGTAAATGGGCTATCAACACATATGATTTCTCGAAAAGGTATAGGGTATGTGCCAGAAAACCAAGGAATATTTTACGACTTAACGGTTGAAGAAACGTTTGCACTTGCTCAAACGAAAAAGAATGAAGAAACAGATGAGAAAGTAGAGTGGATGCTGAATCTCTTTCCAGACTTAAAACAATTTTGGCATAAAAAGAGTGGCTTATTAAGTGGAGGCCAAAAGCAAATGCTCGCTATCTCAAGAGCTTATATTAACAGTGAAGGCCTACTGCTTATTGATGAGCCTAGTAAAGGCTTGTCACCAATCATGATTGAGAAGTTGATGATCTCAATTTTAAAAATGAAGGAGAAAACAACTGTTTTACTTGTCGAACAAAACTTTATGATGGCCAGTCAAATTGGCGATTATTTTTACATTATGGATAATGGGAAAATTGTGCATAATGGTCCGATGAGTGAACTGAAGGAAGATAAGGAAACATGTCATAAATATTTAGGGATTTCTTAACCTTGATATGAGTGAGGTGAAAAACGTGGATGTGTTAGTTAATTTATTCGTAAATGGTGTTTCGACAGGTGTGCTTATTTTCTTATTAGCATCTGGCCTGACACTCATTTTCGGTTTAATGAGTGTTCTTAATTTTGCTCATGGTGGGCTATTTGCATGGGGTGCTTTTACTGGGGTGTGGTTATTTAATGTAACAGGCAGTTATATGTTTGCATTATTTGGTGCTATTGTGATGGGTATGTTTCTTGGTTGGATATTAGAAAGATTCCTCATTCGTCCGGTTTATGGAAATCATGTTCGTCAGCTTCTAGTTACACTTGGTGGTATGCTCGTGCTTAGTGAATGTATAAAAGTATTTTGGGGGCCGAATCCGATAGGAGCTAAATTACCAAATTGGCTACAAGGAAGTTTTACATTTGATGGAATCATATTAATCAAGTATCGCTTATTTGTTATTTTAATCGGTTTATTCGTTTACATCGGATTTGTATTGTTACTTCGAAAAACGAAAATCGGGCTTATGATTCGTGCTGGTGTAATGGATAAAGAGATGGTTCAAGCGCTTGGGATTAATGTGAAAGCTATCTTTTCTTTCGTGTTTTTGTTAGGAGCTGGAATGGCAGCGTTAGGCGGCTTTCTTCTCGCGCCTTATTCGGGTATTATTTTTGCTGAAATGGGGATGCAGTATGCTATTTTAGCTTTTATCGTTGTAATCATTGGTGGATTAGGCAGTGTACAAGGCTCAGTAATCGCCTCCTTAATTGTTGGTTTGGCAGGAGCTTTTACAGCATACTATATTCCAGATTTATCGCTTGCAATAAACATGTTGATGCTGTTATTCGTCTTATTAGTTAAGCCAACGGGACTTGTTGGTGAAAAGGGGTGAGATTGTTATGACTACATCATCTAATCGGGCTAGCTTATATTTTGGAGGAGCAATTCTTTTCTGTTTCATCATATTTCCTTTTATAAATGATTCAAGGAGCATGTTAATCTTGTTTACACAAATTTTCATTTTCGCAATCTTTGCAATGAGCTTTGATATTCTATTAGGTTATACAGGAATTGTGTCGTTTGGACATTGTATGTTCTTTGGAATCGGTGCTTATTGCGTTGCACTCCTTTTAGATCGACAAGAGGCAACAATATCGAGTTTTTTTATTGGGATTATTTTAGCAGTTACTTTATC
Source organism: Bacillus yunxiaonensis (assembly GCF_037104695.1). NCBI lineage: Bacteria > Bacillati > Bacillota > Bacilli > Caryophanales > Bacillaceae > Bacillus > Bacillus yunxiaonensis. The sequence goes on from NZ_JBAWSV010000011.1 coordinate 77,552, forward strand.
TGCGGTCATTAGTTATATAGTCGGTATGCTTTCCTTACGATTAAAAAGTCATTTTTATGCGATGCTAACGCTTGCTATTTCTCAATTATTCTTCGTACTTGCTGAAAAATGGCGAACTGTCACGCATGGGGGTGATGGTTTTACATTCCGTGTACCTGATATATTTCGAGATCGCTTCACGTTTTACTATATTACATTAATAAGTCTAGTAATCATTTTTTTATTACTACAACTGTTTACGAAATCTTCAATTGGAAACGTATTAAAAGCGATTTCGCAAAATGAACAACGTGTGGAAGCGCTCGGTTATAAAATTCTTCACTATAAAGTAATTGCGAGTGTTGTAGCTGGAATTGTAGCATCTGTGAGCGGCGGGTTATTTGTTATCACACTTCGTTTTGTAAATACGACCGTTTTTTCAATTGACATGACGCTAAATGCTTTATTAATGACGACAATCGGTGGCATTGGGACATTATTAGGAGCGATAATAGGGGCAGGAATGATTGAATCTTTGAAATACTATTTGTCGGAGCTTGCTGCTCAGTATCCAATTTTTGAACGATGGACAATTTTTCTTGGTTTATTGTATATCATCGTCTTATTAGGTCTTCCAACAGGTATGCTAGGAACAGTTAGGAAGTTGGTGAGCTGGAAACGACATAAGAAAAAAGGGAAGAGGGAGCAAATTGAGCATAGTGCTTAATACACTAAAAAATGGCTTTTTAACTGATAATGAACCTTATAGTTACTTATAGGTAACCTACGCACATTAAAGTGCAGTATTGTATTTTAAATAATATATAGATAAAATTCATGATATAAAAAAATTAGCAATTTAGAATGAATAAGGAGTGTTAGATTTGGCAGAATTAATACAAGGAAAAAATGCATTAATTACAGGAGCCGGAAGAGGGATTGGCCGTGCTGTCGCAATTGCTTTAGCAAAAGAAGGCGTGAATGTAGGGCTTTTAGCACGTTCAGAAGAAAATTTAAGAGCTGTTGCAAAAGAAGTTGAGGCAGAAGGCGTGAAAGCTGTAATTGCTACTGCTGATGTATCTTCTTATTCAGAAGTAACTGCAGCTATTGAAACATTAAAAAATGGTTTAGGTTCTATTGACATTTTAATTAACAATGCCGGAATTTCTAAATTTGGCAATTTCCTAGAACTAGATGTTGCAGAATGGGAAAAAATCATTCAAGTGAACTTAATGGGCGTCTATTATGTGACTCGTGCTGCGTTACCAGAAATGATTGAACAGCAGTCCGGTGATATTATTAATATTTCATCAACAGCTGGACAAAAGGGAGCGCCAGTAACAAGTGCGTACAGTGCTTCTAAATTTGGTGTTCTTGGTTTAACAGAATCGTTAGCGATGGAAGTACGTAAACATAATATTCGTGTAACAGCATTAACACCGAGTACAGTTGCAACAGATATGGCAGTAGAATTAGGTTTGACAGATGGTAATCCAGATAGAGTTATGCAAGCTGAAGATATTGCCGAATTTATTGTAGCACAGCTGAAATTAAATAAACGTACATTCATTAAATCTGCTGGATTATGGTCTACAAATCCGTAAGAGAATGGATGATTGAATTAACAAAAAAGATAGCTGTTCTTTTTCAGAACAGCTATCTTTTTTTAGGCGTAACCTTAGTACATGGTTTCTTAATTATTTGACGATAGAATGTTCATCTTATTCCAACATGTCACTTCATCAACAGACAAACGTAATGGGGGAACTATGAAAAAATGTTTTTGTGAAATACGTTTATTTCCAATTTAGATAGTCGAATTTTCTAACATGAAATGTTATGATTCCATTAAGAGAGAATTAGTTTGGAAGGGGTATAGAAATAACGAATATGGATAAAGAAAAACAACAATTGAGCGTTGAAGTTGCAAGGTTATATTACCAATCTGATTATAGTCAACAAGAGATTGCAAATAAATTGAATATCTCAAGGCCGACGATCTCAAGATTGTTAAAATATGCAAAAGAAAAAGGATTTGTTCAAATTAAAATAGCTGATCCATTTGCTGATTTAGATAATGTAGGAAACCTACTTAAAGAAAAATATAACTTATTAGAGGCGCATGTCGTATTTGCTTCAGTACCAGAGTATACAGTCATTACGGAGTATATTAGTAAGTATGCTGCTGAGTATATGGAGAAGACTGTTACAAATGGTGATGTGGTTGGTGTGAGCTGGGGAACGACTATGTATGAAATCGCTAGAAAAATTGTCCCTCAGCATGTGAAAGGTGTAGAAGTTGTCCAATTAAAAGGCGGTATTAGTCATTCAAGTGTAAATACATATGCGAATGAAACAATTGCCTTGTTTGCGGACGCCTTTCAAACGACACCGCGAAACCTACCACTCCCAGTGATATTTGATAATGCAGTTACAAAAGAATTAGTAGAGCAGGATAGGCATATTCATCATATTGTTGAGATGGGAAAACAAGCTAATATTGCCATTTTCACAGTTGGAACTGTTAGGGATGAGGCTTTATTATTTCGACTAGGTTATTTGAATGAACAAGAAATGAACTTATTGAAAGAACAAGCTGTTGGGGACATTTGTTCACGTTTCTTCGATGGAGACGGTAATATTTGCAGTGAGGAAATTAATCAACGAACAATTGGTATTGATTTAGAAGAGTTACGATTAAAGAAGCGCTCTGTTCTTGTTGCAGGAGGTTCTAGAAAAATAGAAGCAATTGATGGTGCGTTAAGAGGCGGATATGCGAATGTGTTGATTATCGATCAGCATACCGCGAAAGAGTTATTACATTATCGAAAAGGTTAAAAAAGAAGGTTTCTCAAAAATAAAAATTTGAGCAACCTTCTTTTAGTATGTGGTTGTGCAACATATGTGTTTTTCGATAAAAATTTCATGATGAAGTAATGGTTTGCATAAGAAATTTGTGAAATAGATTTTTTGTGAATGAATAAAAGTTGTGTTTTATGAGGGAGCTGTTAATATGGCAGCGCCCTTTTGGTGTCAATTTTAAAAACTTATTTCACTATCTCAAAAAAATGTTGAACAAAATTTCAAAAGTGTGTTTACATTTGTTCAGAGTGGAGTTAGAATGAAGTTGTTAAAAGATATGAGGAGTGAAGAAAATGAACATTGCAAAGTTAATTGATCATACAGTTTTGAAACCGGATACTACAAAAGCAGACGTTATTAAAGTTTTAGAAGAGGCAAAGAAATATAATTTCGCTTCTGTTTGTATTAATCCTACATGGGTAAAATTAGCTGCTGAAGAATTAGCAGGACATGATGTGGATGTTTGTACAGTAATCGGATTCCCTTTAGGTGCAAATACAACTGAGACAAAAGTATTTGAAACAAAAGATGTAATTGCAAAGGGCGCAACTGAAGTAGACATGGTAATCAATGTCGGCGCTTTAAAAGATGGAGATAATGAATTCGTTAAAAATGATATTCGTGAAGTTGTACAAGCTGCAAAAGGAAAAGCGCTTGTAAAAGTTATTATTGAAACTTGTTTATTAACAGATGAAGAAAAAGTTCGTGCTTGTGAATTATCTGTAAAAGCTGGTGCTGATTTTGTAAAAACTTCAACTGGATTCTCAACTGGCGGCGCAACTGCGGAAGATATTGCATTAATGCGCAAAACTGTTGGAGCAAACGTTGGTGTGAAAGCGTCTGGCGGCGTTCGTACACGTGAAGATGCAGAGAAAATGATTGAAGCTGGTGCTTCTAGAATCGGTGCAAGTGCTAGTGTTGCAATTGTATTAAATGATACAAACGGCGTTTCAGATAACTATTAATTCATAAAAAATTGTAAGCAATAGATATACGAATTGTTGAAAAAGCATGGTGTATCTATTGCTTTAACATTTTAAAAATATGTAAGCGGATACGGAAAAGAAGGGGATTTTTATGAAATATGTAATCGGTATCATAGGCTTGATAATTGTGTTAGGTATCGCATGGCTTGCAAGTAATAATAGAAGAAAAGTGAAATATCGTCCTATTATAACGATGATTGTCCTTCAGTTTATTTTAGGTTTCTTATTATTAAATACAAGTATCGGGAACGTACTAATAGCAGGAATCGCAGATGGTTTTGGACAATTGTTAAAGTACGCTGCTGATGGTGTTAACTTTGTATTTGGCGGTTTGTTAAATCAAAAAGAATTTTCATTCTTTTTAGGCGTATTAATGCCAATTGTATTTATATCAGCTTTAATTGGTATTTTGCAGCACATTAAGGTATTACCGTTCATTGTAAAATATATTGGCTTAGCTTTAAGCAAAGTGAATGGAATGGGGAAACTTGAATCATATAACGCTGTAGCTTCAGCGATTTTAGGGCAATCAGAAGTATTTATTTCTGTTAAGAAGCAGTTAGGTTTACTATCGGAAAGAAGATTATATACATTATGTGCGTCTGCGATGTCAACGGTTTCTATGTCTATAGTGGGATCCTATATGGTGTTATTAAAACCACAATACGTTGTAACCGCTTTAGTGCTGAACTTGTTTGGCGGGTTTATTATTGCTTCCATTATTAACCCTTATGAGGTTACGGAAGAAGAAGATATTTTAGAAGTACAAGAGGAAGAGAAAAAGACCTTTTTTGAAGTATTAGGGGAATATATAGTAGATGGCTTTAAAGTTGCTATTACAGTAGCTGCTATGCTAATTGGATTTGTTGCTTTAATTGCTTTTATTAATGCCATTTTTAAAGGAGTAATTGGTATCTCATTCCAAGAGATTCTTGGTTATGTATTTGCACCATTTGCATTTATTATGGGTGTTCCTTGGCATGAAGCTGTTAATGCGGGTAATATTATGGCGACGAAACTTGTATCAAATGAGTTTGTAGCTATGACAAATTTAGCACAAGGAAACTTTAATTTTTCAGGAAGAACGACTGCTATCATTTCAGTATTCCTTGTTTCATTCGCAAACTTCTCTTCAATCGGAATTATCGCTGGTGCTGTTAAGAGTTTGAACGAAAAACAAGGGAATGTGGTAGCGAGATTTGGTTTGAAACTGCTTTTCGGAGCAACTCTAGTAAGCTTTTTATCCGCAACAATAGTTGGATTAATATATTGAGAGTTTAATAAGTTTACCTTTTACAAATTAAAATAAAAAGGATCGGTGATTAAGATGAGAATGGTAGATATTATTGCAAAAAAACGTGATGGTAAAGAATTAACAACAGAGGAAATTCAATTCTTTATTAAAGGATATACAGATGGATCAATACCTGATTATCAAGTAAGTGCACTAGCAATGGCTATCTTTTTCCAAGACATGTCTGATCGTGAACGTGCTGATTTAACAATGGCTATGGTGAATTCTGGTGAGACAATTGATTTATCAGAGATTGAAGGGGTTAAAGTAGATAAACATTCAACTGGCGGTGTTGGTGATACAACAACATTAGTTTTAGGACCATTAGTAGCTGCTTTAGATGTACCAGTTGCAAAAATGTCTGGACGTGGTTTAGGGCATACAGGTGGTACGATTGATAAATTAGAAGCAGTTGCAGGATTCCATGTTGAGATTACGAAAGAGCAATTTATTGATTTAGTGAATCGTGATAAGGTTGCAGTTATTGGACAAACAGGTAATTTAACACCTGCCGATAAAAAAATATATGCACTACGTGATGTTACCGGAACTGTGAATTCGATACCATTAATCGCAAGTTCGATTATGAGTAAAAAAATTGCAGCTGGAGCTGATGCAATTGTTCTTGATGTTAAAACAGGAGCAGGGGCATTTATGAAAACAGAAGAGGATGCGAAAAAATTAGCACATGCAATGGTACGAATCGGAAATAATGTTGGCCGTCAAACAATGGCTGTTATTTCGGATATGTCACAACCACTTGGCTTTGCGATTGGTAATGCTCTTGAAGTGAAGGAAGCAATTGATACGCTAAAAGGAGAAGGTCCAGAAGACTTAACGGAATTAGTGCTTGTATTAGGTAGTCAGATGGTTGTACTTGGTAAAAAAGCAAATACATTAGAAGAAGCACGTGAAATGTTGAAGGAAGTTATGAAGAACGGAAAAGCGATTGAGAAATTCAAAGAGTTCTTACGTAATCAGGGCGGCGATAGCTCGATTGTAGATCATCCAGAAAAGTTACCACAAGCGAAATATGTAATTGATGTACCAGCTAAAACTTCAGGTGTTGTGTCTAACATTGTTGCAGACGAAATCGGTATTGCTGCGATGCTTCTAGGGGCAGGCCGTGCGACAAAAGAGGATGAAATTGATTTAGCGGTTGGTTTAATGTTACGCAAAAAAGTTGGCGAAGCTGTAAAAGAAGGCGAGCCATTAGTTACGATCTACGCAAATCGTGAAAATGTGGAAGATGTAAAAGCTAAAATTTATGAAAATATTTCTATATCAGAAAAGGCCGAAGCTCCAAAATTAATTTACACTGTGATCACTGATTAATAGAATTACATTTACTTTGAGGAGGAATTGATATGGATAAACAAAAATATATTGAAGAAGCTACAAAAATGTTATCAAAAGCTTATATTCCGTATTCGAAATTCCCTGTTGGAGCAGCACTCGTTACGAAAGATGGTAAAATTTATACAGGCTGTAACATAGAAAATGCGTCTTACGGTTTATGTAATTGTGCCGAAAGAACAGCAATATTTAAAGCAGTGTCAGAAGGAGAACGCGATTTCAAATATTTGGTAATAACAGGTAATACGGATGGTCCTATTTCACCATGCGGAGCGTGCCGACAAGTAATCGCAGAATTTTGTGATCCACATATGCCAGTATTATTGACGAATCAAAAAGGCGATGAAAAAGAAGTGACGGTTGAAAGTTTATTGCCAGGTGGATTTTCAATTGATGACTTAATTTAGTGAAAGATATAATATGTAATCTGTAAATGATAAAACAAAGAGGCTATTCCTAATATCAAATAGAGGGATAGCTTCTTTGTTATGGATAACCAGTTCAAATTGAAATAGAACAGATAACACTTATCTGTTCGTAAGGTACATATTCTGCTAATTCTTTTTTATATTAATGTATTATAATTAGAAGGGTATTTACTATTACTTATAGTTTTTGAATCGACGCAGTACAGTTGTCAGAAAGGGTATAATAAATTAACCGAAGTAGACACTAAAAGAGGTTGCTTTGTATTGATGTAGAAATACATAATTAACATTTAATTCTTATAGTTTTTGTTTTATCCAGCACTAACGGGCAGTAAGTCCCCACCTCAAGACTCAGAGAGAATCAAAGAAGACAGGTGGGGGATGAAGCCCCCCACTGATAGAAGCTTCACTTTATGTAAAAAAGATAAAAGAAGAAATGGTGATACAATGACAAATAAGAAAGAAAGAATAGAAACAGGATGGAACTTTGATAACAGTTATGCCCGTCTGCCGAAATTATTTTTCACCAGCATCAATCCAACTCCTGTTCGCTCACCGAAATTGATTATTCTCAATGATTCGCTGGCAACATCTCTAGGATTGAACATTCAGGAACTAGAAAGTGACGATGGGGTAGCGGAGCTTGCAGGAAATCGGATTCCCGAAGGCGCTTTTCCTCTTGCTCAAGCTTACGCGGGGCATCAATTCGGACATTTTAACCGGTTAGGGGATGGCCGAGCTCTGCTACTTGGTGAGCAAATCACTCCCTTAGGTAAGAGGGTTGATATTCATCTGAAAGGTTCTGGTAGAACACCATACTCTCGTCGGGGAGATGGTCGAGCGGCACTTGGACCGATGCTACGCGAATATATCATCAGCGAAGCAATGCATGCGCTTGATATTCCTACTACTCGCAGCCTAGCGGTGGTAGCAACCGGTGAATCAATTATTCGTGAAACCGAGCAGCCTGGTGCAATTCTTACTCGTTTGGCTGCAAGTCATTTGCGCGTCGGCACCTTTCAATACGTTTCTAAATGGGGCGCAGTTGAAGAGCTCCGAGCTCTAGCTGATTATACATTACAGCGACATTATTCAGACGGTGATGCTGCTGAAAATCGCTATCTGTTCCTACTTGAAGAAGTGATTAAGCGTCAAGCTTCGTTGATTGCAAAATGGCAACTTGTTGGTTTTATTCACGGGGTGATGAACACTGACAATATGACCATTAGCGGTGAAACCATTGATTATGGTCCTTGCGCCTTCATGGATACTTATGATCCGGAAACAGTATTCAGTTCCATTGATATTCAAGGTCGCTATGCTTATGGCAATCAGCCATATATTGGTGGATGGAATCTTGCAAGGTTTGCTGAAACTTTATTACCACTGTTGCATAGTGATTATGCAAAATCTATGGAAATGGCTCAGGATGCAATTTTGAATTATAACGAGTTATATCATACTAACTGGCTCGCGGGAATGAGAGCTAAATTGGGGATATTTAACGAAGAAGTGCAGGATAAATCCCTTATTGAAGACCTCCTTACTATCATGGAGAAGAATCGTACAGACTATACGAATACCTTCCGTGCGTTAACTTTTAATAAGCTGGAGGATATGGACTTGTTTAAAACTCCAGAATTTCACCAGTGGCATGAGCGGTGGCAGGAAAGACTAGGTAGACAGGAAGAATCAAAAGATTCTTCACATCTATTGATGCGGAAAAACAATCCTGCGATAATCCCTCGGAATCACAGGGTAGAAGAAGCTCTAGAAGCTGCTGTGAAACATGGAGATTACAGCGTGATGGAGCGTTTTCTTCATGTCCTTTCAAACCCTTACGCGCACTCCCCTGAACAAGATGAGTACGCGACACTACCTGCGCCATCATCATGTCCTTACCGAACTTTTTGCGGTACATGATATAGAAGAAGGGATGGTTCTTTTCGTTTTTCTACAATCATGTTGACGTTTTATTATGACTTAAGGTTCGTATAAGATAATGCTACTTCTTTATTTGAGGTAGCATTATCTTAGTTTGTCATTTCTTCCTTTTTAGTAGGAATCACACCTCATGTCAAGCAAGTTAATATTTTGAAATACCCAATGTCTAGCTTGTTTACTAGGCCATAGCGATTATAAAAAAAATTTGAATTAGACTAATATCCTTACATTCAAGTAGTTAGTCATGATGGATTTACAGGTTTCCGTCAAGGAATTTCAAATGTTAACTTTTCTTTTCCAATTATAAAATGTGTAACGCTATTTAAAATCTACAGCTACAAAAGAATTTGGGATTGAAGGGCTTCAAGGCTTATTGATCTAAATCTAAACTTCTTTCGTTATATCGTACTTTAACAATTGTCGTTGGTCATAAAACTTCTCATAAATAATACCCATTACATAGAAAAATAATAGACCGAAACAAATGTGAATGAGTGTAAATTTAGCTCCAAATGAAGCAAATTCATACACCATAACCGGTAATTTTGCAGTTGTCCAAACTCCTAGAAAAAATACAATGTATCGTATGCTCGCTCCTTTTTTTAATAAAAGTGCCGCGATTGGAAAAGCAACATAGAGGGGACCAGCTGCAATTCCTCCTAATAATAGGGAGAACAAGATGCCATAGATGCCAGATTTTTTCCCCATATATTTAATTAATGTTTCTTTCTTCACCCACTGGTCAAGCAATCCTACGAATAGTAAGACAGGAGGAAGTAGAAACAGCATATCTAAAATACTTTTTCCTGTTAATTGAAATGCGTTCCATCCCAACGATTGGTTTATAAAAGTCAATATAACGAGTCCCAATAGTAAAATGAAAAAGAAACGATATTTTCTTAATTCATTCATCCCATCACCACCCAAATAATATACGAGAATAGGAGAGACATTAACAATGCAGATGCATTACGAGAATAAGCAAAACTTCGCCCAAATATTTTTTGTTCCATCGGTAAAGTTGTGATTCCTACTGACATGAATGTAGACATTAATGCCGCAACTTGAGGGAAGCCCGCACCATTTTGGACTAATGTATGTCCAAGAGGAAACACAACAAAGCTTGGAATGAGTGCAACAGAGCCAATGATTGCTGAATAAACAATACCGATGAATCCAGATTTTTCCCCAATGATGGAAGAAATGAAGGAAGGCGTTAATATAGATAGTGATAGTCCAACGAAAAGCATAATTGATAGCATGGAAGGTATAAGATTACGAAACATTTTCCATGACTTTAATAGAGCTTCTTTTGTTTTATTTCGATCTTTTATAAAAGAAATAGTGGTCAGAATAATGGCTATAGCGTAAAGGATAGCGCCATTAATCATGGTTACACCCCTTCCATTTTTTATATTTACTTAAGAAAAATGATAAATTTTTAATCTTTTCTTCAATATCCATTTGAAAATCTTCTAATTGTCTTTTTCCAGCTGTAGTAATTTTGTACATCTTTATCGGCTTATCTTGATCAGATGTATCCAAATAAGACTCAACAGCACCTTCTTTTTCTAATTTTTTTAGTGTGCGATATATGATGGCACTATCAATTGGATTGATGGGAAGCTCCTCTTCACATTTCTGCAGAAGTTTCCCTCCATAGCTATCTCCCTCTGTTAAAAACAGCAAAAGAAATGCACCTGTATGTCTCCCTGTATGTTTCATAAAATATATAACCTCCTAATTTAAATGTAAAAATTTTTTTTCGTTAACATAACATTAAAATTAGCACTGTTAATAACATTATACTGTCGTTAACAGTAATATGTTACTGACAGTATAAATTTAATATAACGTCATGTCAATTCTAAAAAATACAACATGCTTTTTATCTTTGTGATAACATGAATTCGATTGCAAATATCACCAATTGATAAAGTCAACAGAAATGAATGCAATGTCATCTATAGATGTTGTCGAGGTGAAAAACGCCAAGAAAAGCAAGAGTGTTTTTAAAGTGAAGCAGTTGAAAATGCCAGATATTTTTTAACAAATAATAAAAAATGATTTAACTTTTTTATAAAAATTGAATACCCAATCACTATTGTGAAGGTATTTCGATTAAGCGTATAATATTAGAGGTCTATAACATATAAAACGGAATTTGAACTGTCGTGGGTTATACTCATCTGAAAAATAAATAGATATAATTGAAGTGACACAGCAATTTAGATAGGGAGTTATAAAATGAAATTAATTATTGCAGAGAAACCAGATCAAGGTTTAGCGCTTGTTTCTCAATTTAAATATCGACGAAAAGACGGATATTTGGAAGTGGAAGCAAATGAATTGTTTCCGAATGGTGCTTATTGTACGTGGGCCATTGGTCATTTGACGCAATTGTGTAATCCAGAGCATTATCATGCAGAGTGGAAAAAATGGTCATTAGATACGTTGCCAATGATTCCAGAACGTTTTCAATTTGAAGTAACCAAATCAAAATATAAGCAATTTAATGTTGTGAAACAGTTGTTACATAACCCGCAAGTGACAGAAATTATTCATGCGGGAGATGCAGGGCGTGAAGGGGAATTAATTGTACGGAATATCATTAATCTTTGTAATGTACAAAAACCGATGAAGCGTCTGTGGATTTCTTCTTTAACGAAACAAGCAATCTATCAAGGATTTAAAAACTTACTTGATGAAGCAGATACGATTAATACATATTACGAAGCGTATACACGATCATGTGCGGACTGGGTTGTTGGGATGAATGCTTCCCGTGTTTTTAGTATTTTACTAAAGAAAAAAGGAATGAATGATGTTTTTTCGGCGGGACGTGTGCAAACACCAACACTTGCATTAATTGTGAAACGTGAGAAAGAAATTGAAAACTTTAAATCAGAGCCATTTTGGGAAGTGTTCGCAACCTTTAATGTAGAAGGAAAGAATTATGAAGGTAAGTGGGAACAAGATAATGAATCTCGCTTAAAAGATCCGAATATGGCAAATAAAATTGCTGCATTTTGTCAAAATAAGCCGGCTGAAGTGAAAGAAATGAAAACAGAGCGGAAAGAGTTTCAGCCACCATTTTTATTTAACTTATCATCGTTACAAGCAACGGCGAATAAAGCATTTAAATTTTCACCGAAAAAGACACTTGATATAACACAAGCGTTATATCAAAAAGGTATTGTATCGTACCCTCGTTCGGATTCTAACTACGTAACAGAGGGAGAGGCTGCAACGTTTCCTGATATTTTGCAGAAATTAAGTCAGTTTGAAGAATATAAAGTTGTATTACCAGCGCCAATTGCTTCTATCATGAATAATAAGCGCTATGTGAATGAAAAGAAGGTTACCGATCACTATGCCATTATTCCAACAGAACAAGTAACAAATCCAAGTAAACTATCTGGTGATGAAAGAAAAATTTACGATATGATTGTGAGAAGATTGATTGCAGCGCATTATGAAGCTGCGATTTTTGACTATACTACGATTACAACGCTCGTTGATGGACGTGCTGAATTCATTTCAAAAGGAAAACAGCAAATTCAAGAAGGTTGGCGTAAAGTCATTTTCCAAGACGAGAAAGATGAAGAAACAATTCTTCCTATTGTACAAGAGGGCGAACAAGGAAAAGTTGTAAAAGTGAAAGTCAAAGAAGGTAAGACACAGCCTCCGAAGCGTTATACAGAAGGTCAGCTTATTACGTTAATGAAAACAGCTGGGAAGTATTTAGAGAACGAAGAACTGGAAAAAGTATTAAAAAAGACAGAAGGTTTAGGCACTGAAGCGACGCGCGCTGGTATTATTACGATGCTAAAAGACCGCAAGTACATTGATGTGAAGAAGAACCAAGTGTATGCGACGGATAAAGGAAAAGTATTAATTACTGCAATTGGCGATAAAATATTAGCTTCTCCAGAAATGACAGCAAAGTGGGAACAGCGCCTTGCCGAAATTGGAGAAGGTGCAGCTTCACCAGCAACGTTTATGGAACAAACGAAAAAGCTCTCAGCTAAAATTATTGAAGATGCAATTGAAATGTCTGAGAAATGGGATTTCACGGGGTTACATGTGGAATCTATTGAACGATCTAATTCGAAATTTACAGTTGGTAAAAAAGTCGGACAATGTAAAAAGTGTGATGGAGATGTGATTGATAAATCTACTTTTTATGGATGCTCGAACTATAATACAACGAAATGTGATTTCACAATCTCTAAAAAGATTTTAGGAAAAACGATTTCGCAAAAGAATATGAAAAAGCTATTAAAAGGTGAACAGACGGAACTAATGAAAGGTTTCAAGAAGAATGATAAAACGTTTGATGCGAAATTAGAGTGGAAAGATAATAAGATTAATTTTGTGTTTGAGAAGTGAGATGGAATAAAAAGACTTTTATTTAAGATAGCTTTTAAGTGGAATTTTTCCACTTGTTAGTAAAGAACCTGTTTATGTAACGACAGGGACTATTTAGAACTTAGGAACAAAGCATGAAAAACCAGTATTCATGCTTTGTTCTTTTTTTAATTTGTAATGAAAATATACGAAGGGTAAGGTAGATTAAATAAACTAAAGATGAGATGTTTCAGATGATAAGAAGACTAAGGATTTAAAACGGCTTTTGTAGAAATTTGTCCTTATGGTTCATAAGTGTATACAGTTCATACTCTGTCCGCATATCTTAAATTAGTTATATAATCTAATCTTGTCAGGAGAGATGGTATGAAAGTTATAATTTTGTGTGGGGGGAAAGGACTAAGGATGCAGGGGATTCTAGAAGATGTTCCTAAACCATTAGTCAGGGTACAGGGAAAACCCCTCATTTGGCATATTATGAACTGGTATAGTAAATTTGGACATCAAGAATTTATATTGCCATTAGGATATAAAGGGGAAAAAATCAAAGAATATTTCGTGAATTATAACTGGAAAGAGTATGATTTTATTTTAGATCTCCAAAAAAATCAGTATCACTTGCTTAAGGAACCAGAATCGTGGAATATAAAATTTATTGATACAGGAATAGAAACAATGACTGGAGCAAGATTGAAAAAGCTTGAAAATCATCTGCAGGATGACCTATTTTTAGTAACTTATGGTGATGGATTAGCGCACGTAGATATCAATGAGCTTATAAAATTTCATAGAGAAAAAGGAAAAATCGCAACACTGACTGGAATTAGGAAAAATAGTCAGTATGGTTTATTGCAGGTTGAAAACGGAATTGCTACAGAATTTAAGGAAAAACCCCTAATGGATGCTTTAATAAATGGAGGTTTTTTTGTATTTAATAAAGCGATATTTAGTTACTTAAGTGATGAAGACACGTGTATCCTCGAGGAAGAACCATTGCGTAATTTAATAAAAAATAACGAACTAGCGGTTTTTGAATATGATGGTTTTTGGATTGGTGTTGATACGCCGAAAGATCTGAAAGATGCAAATGAAAATTGGGATCCTAATAAAGGATAGTTAAAAGGAGTGAAAAATATTGAACTCTAACAATAGAAAAGAGAATTTGCCTCGCCCATATATTCCCTCTAAAGAAAAAATAAATTTTCAACTATCGCAAAATCATTTTGTCAAAAATCGTTCCACACATTCTACAGTCAATAAGGATTCTCAATTAGAATATGATAAGAACTTTAGACACGAGAATCATCTTTGCGTCATAGCAGGAACAGAATATGTCATAAAAGTAATTGCATTACAGCACTCTTTAATGCAAAACACAAAAGAGTGCACGTTATGGATTTGTTGTATAGATTCATTTGCTTATTATATATTGAAGGAAATGAATTTGAATCAAGTAATGCTTATACGAGTAGAAGAGATGGAGGATGAACAATTAAAAAGTATTAAGGAAAATAGAAAAGTTAATGAATATTGTTGGACTTTGAAACCTGTTTTCATAGAATATTTGCTTGTAAACTATAAATTACCATCCGTACTTTATTGTGATGGAGATCTATGTTTTTTCTCTAACCCCGCTGTTATATTTGATGAATGGGGAGAGAATTCTGTTTTTCTTTGTCCTCAGAGGGACCGTGATTGGGTAGAAAAAACATATGGTAAATATCAAGCAGGATTAATCGGCTTTAAAAATGATTCATATGGATTAAAAAGTGTTGGATGGTGGAAAGATAAGTGTTTGGATTGGTGTGGTTCTAATCCTGATATTGGAAGGTTTGGAGATCAAAAATATTTGGACTATTTTCCTATGTATTTTCCGATGGTTAAGATATCAAAAAATCTAGGAGTAAACGCAGCACCATGGAATTGTATTTATAATAATAATTTTAATATATCAAAAAATCTAAATGAGGTGTATATTGAGACGGATAAATTAGTTGTCTATCATTTTGCATGTATTACAATTTTTAGTGAAGATCAATTTGATCTTTGGTCTTTAGGAGAAATTGAAATACCTAATAATATACTAGAATGTATTTACACTCCATATTTAAGTCGAATTCAATTCATTCTTAGAGAATTAAAATTAAAAATTGGTAAAGTGACAAATAAACTCTTAAGTAGTAAAGATATTAAAGAAGCAACAACGCCATATAAGGATTCAAAATTAAGAAGAAACATGAATCAGTGGAATAATTTCTTAAATTTCTCATTAATTATAAGTCAAAAATATATTATTCAAGGGCTAACCTGTTATTATTCACTAGCAAATCAGGGAGAAAACTTTAATGTATGGATTTGTTGTATGGATGATTTTACCTATCAAACTTTAATAAAATTGCAGTTGAAACATGCTATACTCATTCACGTTAAAGAAGTCGAAAATCAAGAACTCCTAAATGTAAAGAATAAAAGAAGCTTGAAGGAGTATTGCTGGACATTAAAAGCTCCATTATGTCTTCATATATTGAAACATTATCCCGAAGTTGATCATATTATATACTGCGATGCAGATATGTACTTTTTTTCTGATCCTAACATAATTTTAAGTGAATGGTGGAAATATTCTATTTTTCTTTGCACGCAAAGAGGTACAACAGAACTTGAAAACATACATGGTATGTATCAAGCTGGATTAATTGGATTTAAAAATGATAAAAATAGTATAGGAATTTTAGAATGGTGGAGAGATAAGTGTCTCGAGTACTGTGAAGATAAGTATGATATTGAATATAATAGATGGGGAGATCAAAAATATTTAAACCATATTCCTAATTTATTTTCTAATATTAAAATTATAAATCAAAAAGGGATTAATGCTGCACCGTGGAATTTAATTTTAAATAATCAAGATACTATAAGAATTGAAAACAAAAAGATTCTTGTGAATAACGATGAATTAGTTTCTTTTCATTTTGGCAGTATGCAAATTTTTAATATGAATGAGTTTGATTTATGGAAACATGAAACTCTTAACATTGACCAACTCATTTTAAAGGGAATTTATGTTCCTTACATCGAAAGTATAAGAAAGACATGCCATATCCTCTATAGGAGCCTTATGAAGCAGCTCACCCCTTTATATGTAGAAACATCGAATAAATCTTCAGCCAAAAACTATTTTCAGTATTCTTCCCTACCAAATTTAAACTCCAATTTAGATTTTCATTTAAAAATGTGACTTTTATATTTTTGTGAAAATTATACAAATGCAACAATTATTTTACACTTTTGCTTATATAAAAAACTATAAAAAGGGATGTAAGAAAATAATAATGAATAGCCTTTTTAAAGATTGCAGAGTACTTGTTACTGGTGGATATGGATTTATTGGTTCCCATTTCATACAGAGGTTATTAACACTTCAAGCAAAAGTAGGTATTTTGACAAGAGAATCATCAAATTCATGGCGGCTTAATAATGTATTAAGTAGTATTGAAGTGTATGAAGCAGATATACGAAATAAAACTCAAGTTCAAAATACAGTAAAAAAATTTCATCCGGATTATATTTGTCATTTTGCTGCATATGGTGTGAATCCAACTCATAAAGACTATATGAGTGCTGTTGAAACGAATGTTATAGGAACTATAAATATTATTCAAGCTGCAAGGTTAGTAGATTGTAAAAAAATTATTAATCTGGGAAGTAGTTCGGAATATGGAAATAAGACTGAATTGATTGATGAAAATATGGTATTAAATCCTGTAGATATATACGGAAGCAGCAAAGCGGCGGCTACAATAATAGCTCATCAAATCGCTCGTGAAAACAATATTAACATAATAACCCTCAGACCTTTTGGCGTATTTGGCGAAATGGAAGCACCACATAAACTTTTTGCTCACATCATTTTACAAACATTGCAAAGTAGGAACGTGGATTTAACTTTATGTAATCAATTGAGAGATTATTGTTATATAGATAATATTGTGGACGCTTGTATTTTAGCGATTGAGAATGATTCTGTACAGAATGATATTTTTAATATTGGAAGTGGCGAGGTGCATCAATTAAAGTATTATGTAGAGTTACTCTTTGGGCATTTACAGACAGATAAAAAACCAAATTATGGTGCGCTTCCTTATAGAGAAAATGAGAGATGGGTCCCTAAGCCGAATATTAGCAAAGTTAAAAAGATGCTTTCCTGGGAACCGAAAATAGATGTTGAAGAAGGCATAGTTAGAACAATTAGTTGGTATAAACATAATAAACATTTATATCCAAATTTATAAGGAATTTTATCATTTAAAGGTGTGAATCACTTGTTAAATCATAACTTTAATAATGTATTTCAAGGAAAAAGGGTTCTTATTACAGGACATACAGGCTTCAAGGGTTCTTGGTTATCGATATGGTTGAGGGAACTGGGTGCGACCGTTATAGGATATTCTTTGGACCCTAAAAATAAAAAGGATAATTTTGTTGTAACAAATCTCCAAAGTGACATAATTGATTTACGGGGAGATATTAGAGATTTTAATAAATTAAATAATGTTTTTAGTAAATATAAACCCGAAATTGTATTTCATATGGCTGCACAATCACTTGTTAACTATTCATATCATCATCCAAAATATACGTACGACGTAAATGTTATGGGAACGCTAAATATATTAGAAGCAGTTAGATCACATGAATCGGTTAAAGTATGTATTATAGTTACTAGTGATAAATGCTATGAAAATAAAGAATGGGTTTGGGGATATCGAGAAAATGATTCTATGGGTGGGCATGATCCCTATAGTTCTAGTAAAGGGTGCTGTGAACTTTTAGTTTCTTCTTATCGAAATTCTTACTTCCCAGAGAAAAAATATGAGCATCATCAGAAAGTTATTGCCAGTGTTAGAGCTGGCAATGTAATTGGTGGAGGCGATTGGTCTGTAGATAGGATCATTCCTGATTGTATACGTGCATTGGAAGCGAATCAAAAAATTATAATTAGAAACCCTCATGCAGTGCGCCCTTGGCAACATGTTTTGGAACCGTTAAGTGGTTATTTACTTTTAACGGAAAAAATTTTAACAGAAGGAACTCGTTTTTCGGGAGCATGGAACTTTGGGCCAACTCCAAGTAGCATTGTCCCAGTAGAAGAAGTAGTTACTCGTATAGTAAAGAGTTGGGGATCGGGTAGTTGGGGGATATTAGATGTACAAGAGGAAGAATTTCACGAAGCAACATTATTGAATCTCGACATTAGTAAAGCAAAACTCAAACTTAATTGGAGCCCAAAATGGTCTCTTCAGCAGGCATTAGACAGTACGGTTGAATGGTATAAAAATTATAATATAAATACCAGCATGAGAGAAATATGTATAAAGCAAATTCAACAATATTGTCAATCATAAGTAAAGTCAATAGCAACCTTCATATGTTAGAAAGTTAATGATAAGAACGTCAATGAAAATAAACCTCGAATTACGTAAGCTTGTAAAGAGTCGATAATTCGAGGTTTTGTTTATTTTTGTGAGTTGAAGTATACTTCTGCTGTTTGAGAGTCAGTGAACTATCTTATTCATTGGTTTTTATTTTGTTGAGTAGTAGAAAATAGGAGAAGCGAATAAGGGAGAGTGAGAGCATTCATTTTAGGGAATAGATAAGAGAACATACTATTAATTTTACATGTAGGCGGAAACTTATTATATTTGCTGAAAATGAGTATAATTCATAAATTAAAAGGACGTGCAGCATGAACAAAGAGAAAAAATACACTGTTGTTGGCACTGATATTGAAGAAGTGAAAGAGCTGAATAAGAAATCTGGTTTAACATATAACGAAGTAAAACAATTATTAGCAAAACAAATGAAACAAAAGTGAGTATACATGAAGCCACAAACAATACGTTTGTGGCTTCATGTATACTGTTATAACTGATTACATACTAAAAAAGCATGTATGATAGGAGTTTTTTCTTTAAAAGCAAGGCTAATTTGACGATGTTTTTTTTGTTTTAGTTTCTTTATTGCAATATTTTTATGAGATTTAAAAAATAGTTCAGGGCCCATGCTAATCCCGATATTTTGTGAAACCATATTAACAATCGTTTCACAATTCAGTACTTCTAATATAATGTTTGGAAATACATCATGAGCAGATAAATTTTCTAAGACTAATGATTGATAGGGACCTTTTGGCATAATAAAGTCCATATTAGAAATTGCTTTTATATCAATTGTTTTTTCATCCACTAGTGGATGATTTTTCGGTAATCCTAAGACAATTTCATCTTTTGTGATAGGTACTGATTGAAACTGTTTTTTTATATCTTCTTCTATAATGAATCCTATATCTACAGTGCCGTTATTAATCCACTCTACAATCTCCATATAAGTACCTTCAAATAGTATTACTTTAATTTCTGAATAGTTCTTTTTAAACTGCGATAGCATTTTAGGTAATATTTGAGCAGCAGCACTTGTAAATGCACCTATTTTTAAAGTACCCTCTAGTTGATTGTTTTGAAGAGATATTTCTTGCTTAATAATAGCTTCACTGTTTAGAATTTGTCGGATATGCGGGAGAATACGATCTGCAA
This sequence comes from Bacillus yunxiaonensis, assembly GCF_037104695.1. Classification (NCBI taxonomy): domain Bacteria; kingdom Bacillati; phylum Bacillota; class Bacilli; order Caryophanales; family Bacillaceae; genus Bacillus; species Bacillus yunxiaonensis. Next base: position 97,365 of record NZ_JBAWSV010000011.1, read on the forward strand.
ACGCAGTTTTACTAATCTTTGCTTGCTTATTACGATGTAGTAAGGGATAGCCAAACTCTTTTTCTAGACTAGAAATAGCATGACTTACTGCTGATTGTGTCATGTTAAGTTGTTCAGCTGCTCTTGTGAAATTCCCTAGTTCAACCACTTTTTGGAATACTTCATATCTTGCTATTGTCATGAGTTAAATTCATGCCTCCTATGCTAAACATTAATTTCACTAATCTCATTATACCCTTTATGATAAAAAATGGAATAATTAACAAAAGGGTGATGAACATTGAACAAGATCTTCTTATTAGCGATAGGTATGTTTGCGTTAGGTGTAGACGCTTATGTAATGGCAGGAATTTTACCTAGTATTGCAGATGGGTTTCGTGTATCTATAGGTAAAGCGGGGCAGACAGTAAGTATATTTACTTTGTGCTATGCAATTGCAGCACCTTTGTTTGCTGCAATGATGAGTAAAATGAATGCAAAAAATACATTATTAATAGCATTATCCATTTTCGTATCAGCCAATGTAGTAAGTGCAGTTACGAACAATTTTATCATTTTATTACTTTCTAGAGGAATAGCAGGTATAGGAGCTGGTCTGTATTCACCATTCGCCTCATCGGCAGCTGTTACATTTGTTCATGAAAATAAAAGAGGTAGAGCGTTAGGAATGATATTACTTGGAATGAGTGCAGGAACTGTAATAGGTGTTCCTTTCGGTATATATATTTCGGATATGTATGGATGGAGAATGACAATGTTCTTTATTGTCGTAATCGGTGTACTGGGAATATTGTCCTTATTGTTTAGGTTCCCAGTGATAAAATCTACCCATTTACCAACACTAAAAGAACGACTAATGATGTTCCAGAATAAAGGTATTTCACTTGTAATGATCATAACGATGATATTGAGTTTTTGTAGTTTAGGTTTATACACATACTTAGATCTCATAATAGCTTCCTATGGATTTGAAAAATCCGTAATCTTTATATGGATGTGGGGAATAGGTGGCATAGGAGGAAGCTTTATAATAGGATATATTATCGATTTCTATAAGAAACCTAAAATCATATTAATATATTTAATGGTTATCATGTTTTCATCTTTAATATTTATGGGGATTTCTCATCAAATAGCGATTTTGGTAGCTATCTGTTTAATTCTTTGGGGAGCTACTGGGTGGGCAGCGTTAGCAACGCAACAAAAAACGTTAGTCGAAATGAGCCCAGAACATGCTGCTATTTCGATTGCCTTGCTTAGTTCTATTAATTATTTTGCTGGTTCAATGGGAACACTGGCAAATGGTATATTTTTAGAAAAAGGAATAAATCCTTTCGATTTGCCATACTTTACAGCTGGTATATTAGTAGTTGCAATTGGATTGCAATTCATTTTAATAATAAGAAAGCAGTAGAGTAAAATAAATTGGTAAAGTTTAGTTTGCAAAATATATAAAAATAGTCTAAGTCATATTATATATTTAGACTTAGACTATTTTTATATGCTGGGGTCTATTTAAAGAATTTAATACGTTCCTCTGTTGCTTGGAATATTTCGTTCTTTTTCGCTTCACATACAATAAGGGAACTGTAATGTTGTAATAAAAATAGTTTTATAATAACGGATGACATGATAGAATTTTATGTACTGTGTACATTACTATAAAAAACAAGTATGTTTGTTAATATATTTTGTACTATTTTTGTAAACCTTTTATTTTTTATTTAGTTTATACTGGTTAAGTATAAATTGATAGAATTTCATAGTGTAACTATTTACACAGTTTTTAGAAAAAGATGGGGGGTGACTGTAAATGCCCACACCATTAAAGAAAAATAGTCGTTATATGGTTGGATTAGACAGTCTAAGAGGCCTAGCCATACTAGGTGTTATTTTGTATCATCTCAATTTTAAGTGGATGCCTGGAGGATTCCTAGGCGTTACTGTATTTTTTGTACTTTCTGGTTATTTAATTACGGATCTCCTTGTTATTGAATGGAAGGAAAATAAGAGGATTGATTTGAAGAATTTCTGGTTACGTAGGGCAAGGAGATTGCTTCCAGGAATGCTTATCATGCTTGTTATAATCTTAGCATGGATTACAATTTTTCATAGTTCTTTACTTGGAAAAATGTGGGGAGATTCGTTAGCAGCATTATTTTATGTTAGTAATTGGTGGTATATATTTCACAAATTATCATATTTTGATAGTTTTGGACAACTTTCTCCACTGAATCATTTTTGGTCATTAGCTGTTGAGGAACAGTTCTATGTAGTTTGGCCGCTCATAATTAGTTTAGGATTTTCCTATATAAAAAAACAGTCACGTATGACTCTATTTATTTTTCTCGGAGCGATTGCTTCAGCTATCGCAATGGCAATGATATATGTACCAGGCGCTGATCCAAGTAGAGTTTATTATGGTACCGATACAAGAGCGTTTTCCTTACTCATTGGTGCAGCACTCGCTTTAATTTGGCCGAGCAGTAGGCTTGCTAATAAAATTATTCCATCAGCTCGCCTCGTTCTTGATGTAATTGGAGGAATTGCTCTTATTGTGATTCTCGTTATGTTTTGGAAGACAAATCAATATGACCCATTCCTATACCGCGGAGGAATGTTTCTGTTCTCGGTTGTTACGGCATTATTAGTAGCGAATCTTGCTCATCCAGCTAGCCGAATTAGTGCATTTTTAAGGTTTAGACCTTTACGATGGCTTGGTGTCCGATCCTATGGGATATATCTTTGGCATTATCCGATTATCACATTGACAAGTCCGCAAGTAAGTACTGGAGGATTTCAGTTTACGAGGGCTATTTTTCAATTTTTTCTTATTCTGTTTATGGCACAGCTTTCGTGGAAATTTATCGAAAATCCAATTCGTCAAGGTGCATTGAAGAATATTCGTTTACATAACTTAAAAATAAGAAACTTGGCGTTAGGTAGTAAGCTAGCTTTAACATTTGCACTATTGGTTTCTGTGACAGCTGGTTTCGGTTTATTAACAGGGAGCCAAGCAAAAGCGAATTCTAAAAAAGCTAGTATAGAAGCAGTACAAACAGAACAAAAAGTACAAACGGAACAAAAAGAAGAAAAACAACAAACAGAACAGACTGATAAACCAGCTCAAAATAAAGAAGAAAAAGGAACTGTTTCTAATAAGCCTAAAGAACCTCCAGCAGTTACAGCCATTGGAGATTCCATTATGATTGACATATCTCCATATTTGAAAAGTGCTATTCCTAATATTAATATCGACGCGAAGATTGGAAGACAAATGTCTGAAGCGACCGCCACGGTAGATAAAATGAAAAAAGAGGGTAATTTAGGAGATTACGTTATTATTGGATTAGGTACAAATGGAGCATTTACTACTGAGCAAATAACATCATTGATTCAATCAATAGGTAATGAACGTAAAATTATATTGATTAATACAAGAGTGCCGCGTCCATGGGAATCATTAGTTAATGAAAGATTAAAAGAAGCCGCGAAGAATTTCTCAAATATCACACTAGTTGATTGGTATTCAGCAAGCGCTGGGAAGCAAGCATATTTTGAACCAGATGGGGTCCATTTGACGAAGACAGGGGCAGAGGCATATGCTTCTCTTGTAGTGAAGCATATTAATAAGTAGGAATATAATGTGAGATTAGGTTAGTAATCTTTCCACTTGATCTCACTTAGACATGAAGAATCCCATTTTTAAATTTGATAGTATCACTATGTTTAAGTTTAAAAGATTTTTTTATTTAAAACCGTTTAAAAAGGTACACTTTTTGAAGTGCTTCTAAAAAAAGCTAGTTTCGTATTAAACTAGTAGGGAGAAAGGCTTTTATATATAGAAAAAACGATGTTGCATTTAAAATATGTTTTGTATATGAGAAGAGAGTCGCAATGGAATGCGACTCTCTTTATTTAATAAAATTATTGACGTTAGGATAATGCTTCTTGTAAAAATTGAGAGTAAAGATCATAAAAATAATTTGGTCGAAATATATTTGCAGCATGACCAGCCAATGGAATTTCTTTATATGAAACATTTGGGAGAATAGATTTTAAATCAAATAAACAAGATTTATAGAGATGATCATGTTCTCCCATTACCCATAGAATTGGTTGTGTAAGTTCTCGTAATCGGGATTTTAAATCGAACTCTAAACGATGGCGTAGTGATTCTCGAATAATAGATTTGTGTAATTGTAATCCAAATCGATAGTAAATATTTTTAGAAACGATCGCAAATGGATTTGCTTTTAGAATGCCACTTGGAAATATAGTACTTGCATACTGAGAAAGCCAAGAAGAGTACTCATTATTTCGTTTGTCCCAAAACTTTTGAAAGACATTAAATAACTTAGAGGGGTTATTGTAATGACCTCCAATATGGCAAAGACTTAATACTTTTTCTGGGTACTTATGAGCAAATATAGTGGCAATATAACATCCATAGCTCAGGGCACAAATATGAGCTTGCTGGATTCCTTCTTTTTCATAAAGATTTGCTAATTGCTGTACTAATCGATCTAAAGAAAAATCAATTGCTTCTCCTTTATCGTCACCATGACCGAGTAAATCATACGTTATGATGTTGTAAGATGAGGAAAATAGTTTACATTCTTTTTTAAATGCACGACGATTCCCAACTAGTCCATGGATAAATATGATAGTTTTTTTACTAAGATCCTGTTGTGTTTGCAAAAAGTATGCCCCTTTCAAGTCTATGTTTGCAAAAAGAAAATACGTTCTATTAGAATGTCATCATTATCAATGAACAGAGGTAATTGATGTGGTGTTAATTACCATTTTTGTGATATCAAGTACAGCAATGCAGTGTGTATAAACTATATCGTAAATCAGTATATAGTCGCTATCTTACTATTCATAATGATAGAAAACATGATATAAGAAATGTTCATCTGTATTGAGGATGTATACGAGAACGATTTTTAATATAATGAAAAATAAAATTTATTTATATACGAATTAAAATAAGTTTTGGTGAGTTAATTTGTTTTTATTTTGAATGTTTAATAGATTGAGTATTGGTGTTTGTTATTATTTTTAAGTACTAGGTAATAATACTAGATGGTTATATAGTTTGTAAAGATAACTTGTCGACATGGTCTTAGTAGTGATAAGTGAGCTTTAATTTATCCTGCTATTCGCGGGAGGTAAGATCCTATCTCAAGATTGAGAGAGAAGCGTTGTCCCTAGAATTCCCGGCCTCGGACGAGGCAAAAAGCGCCTCTCTGCCTTGGGCGCGGGCGTCCTGCGATTCTGGGCGAGCCGCTTCCGCTTTTCTACAGAAGATAGGTGGGGGATGAAGAAAACCCCTACCGATGGAAGTGTCACTTTATAATTTGGGCAGTATTTTTTAGAAAATTGTATAATATATAATGTAGAGAAGCATGCCAATTTAATGGCATGTTTTATATTTTAATTAATCTATCATTTTTTTTAATGATTTCTATTAAAATAATTCATTTTATTTATTCTTATTCTAAATATATAATAGCGATTAGGTGAGTGTGAAGAGGAAATGTTATGTAGTTTCTTTATATGCTGTATACATCATTTGAGATTGGACATTTATATAAACTAGCAGCTTAAGTTTGGAATCAATCGTTTTCGATTCGAGTATACGTGGTTAAAAGTATATAAGGTTGTCCATGAAGCTAACTATTTCTAAGAAAATAGTTAGCTTCATGAGTGTTTCGGGACAAATTTTACTGTATGTATTTTATATATAACAGAGAAAAGTCATTTATAAAAATTTACATGAATACAACACATGTTTATCTTTGGTATTGCATATCTTGTAACATCAATTTTGGTTCTTATGGAAATATAGGTATAACAATAAATTGATGTTAGAAAAGTATATGTAACCTTTCTATATAATGTAAACCGTAATTTATGTTATTAAAGATGAAATAACGATTGTACAACAGGAGGTGGCATTATGGAGTTACGTCATTTGAAAACTTTTATTATTGTAGCGGAAAGCGGTGGATTTACACGGGCTGGAGAATGGCTCGGATATACACAATCAACAATCACTAATCATATTCAATCCTTAGAAGAAGAAATTGGAAGCCCCTTGTTTGATCGTCTTGGTAAAAAGGTGATTTTAACTGAAGTAGGAGAGCACATGCTTTCTTATGCGCAAAAAATATTAGAATTATCAAATGAGGCGCTGGAATCATCTCAAATGAACGGTAAACCATCAGGGACGATACGTATTGGGGCAAACGAGTCTTTAATGATATATCGATTGCCTGTGATATTATATGAATTTAAAAAGAAATATCCGCAAGTTCATATCATTTTACAGCCATCAGAGAGCCAAGAGCTACATAATGAGTTAAAGTCAGGTAAATTTGATTTTGCTTTATTTACAAATCCGGAAAAGCTTGGTTCAGATATTGTCACTCATTCCCTTGTTCGAGAAACAGTTGTGCTTGTTGCTCCGCCAGGGCACCCGCTAACAAAACAAAAAATCGTTACTCCTGCTGATTTAGAAGGAGAAATGTTATTACTTACAGAGCCGGGAAGTTATCGAGACTTATTAGAAAAGTGGATAAAAAAGGAAGGCGTTAATTGCTCAAGTATTCACTTTTGGAGTATTGAGGCAATTAAACAAACTGTCATGTGCGGATTAGGGTTATCGTATTTACCGCTTATTACGGTTAAGGAGGAAATTGAGCGTGGCAAGTTAATCGCGCTTCCATGGATATACAGTGAGGATTTTGTTACAACGGAACTCGCATACCATAAAAATAAATGGTTGACTCCGGCGATGAAAAAATTAATTGAAATGATAGAGAAACATGCAGAGAAATGGAGAGCGACAACTTAGTTTCCTAAGATGTTGAATTATAACATACATGTAAAGGCATAGATGGGAGGAAATGTAATGAATGAACGTACGAAAGAGATTTTACTTGTTATAGTTGGATCATTATTATTTGCGATTGGGATTAACTTTTTTGCTATTCCAAATCGATTATCAGAAGGGGGAATTATCGGTCTTACTGTTATTACTTACTATTTGTTTGACTGGTCTCCTGGTGTTGTAAACTTTATAATGAATGCTATTTTACTTGCAATCGGTTATAAATTTTTTGATAAGAAAACGATGGTATATACAATTCTTGGTATATTATCTACATCTTTCTTTTTATATATCACAGAAGGCGTTGCAACTCCGGTAAATAATGATACATTATTAGCGGCTCTTTTTGCAGGGAGCTTTGTTGGGGTTGGTTTAGGATTTATGTTTCGGGCAGGTGGCACATCAGGTGGTTCAGCTATCATAGCTAGGTTAGCAAATCAATATTTAGGATGGAGTGTCGGGAAAGGCGTATTAATTATTGATATCGTTGTTATTGCCGGCTCAGTGTTTATTATCGGACAGGAGAAAGCGATGTATACACTTGTAGCTGTCTTTATTGGTGCGAAGGTCATTGATTTTATTGTAGAAGGAATGGATACAAGAACAGCTGTGACAATTATTTCAAACTATCCAGATGTTATTCGAGAGTCGATTATGAAGCACATGACGCGCGGTGTAACAGTGTTAGAAGGACGAGGCGGTTATACAGGAAATAATAAGGAAGTATTATATATTGTTATTAATAAACAAGAACTCGTTCAATTAAAACAAGTCGTGAGTAGAAAAGATGAAAATGCATTTGTTGTTATTCATGATGTACGTGATGTATTAGGCGGTGGCTTTAAAGCGAGTTAACAAATCTGACCTTCAAATGTTTGAGGGTCAGATTTTTTTATCTCAATATTAAAATTATAATAATGTATAAATTTAATAATATGGAAGTGGAGATAGTTCGAAGGTTTATAATTATGTAAAAAATGCAGTTTTTTCTATTTGTGTATAAGAAATTGCTGTAGTTCTAAGATTGAAATGATTCTATAAAGATTGTTGGAAATAGTGCCAAATAAGAAAAAACATTTGAAAATCCCCAAAAATATTCGTTTTTAGATTAAATTCTTATCAGGTTATAACAATTCGATGTTACTTTTTATGTTGTAAAGAGGTATTATCAGCATTTAAAAATCCTTACAAAAATGTAAGGTGAATGAAATGTAATTCGATACAAAGAATGCTACATTTCAATTAAACTAGTAAGGGAAAGTGTTTCGAAAGGAGAGTAGAAATGACAGAAGATATAGAAGCAACGAGTAGAAGTGAAAAGAAAAACATGCGTTCCAAAAAAAGAAGCTTTTTATGGTTTCTGATAATTCCCTTTTTACTTCTTGTTATTGGCGGGATAAGTTACAGTTCATTTATATATAGTAAGGCAAAAGCGGTTGTAAGTAATTCTTATGCAGAAATAAATAAGTCTAGTAAACGTGATAAAGAGGTGGCACCTTTAAAAGATAATATTTCTATTTTAATTATGGGAGTAGATGAAAGCGAACAAAGAAAAAGCCAATACGGTGAAGCTGTTCGCACTGATGCTTTGTTATTAGCAACCATTAACAAAGATGATAAATCAGTAAAATTAGTCAGTATCCCTCGCGATTCGCGTGTATATATTCCATCACGAAAAAAATTAGATAAAATTACACATGCGCACGTATTTGGTGGGGTGGAAAGTACACGTGATACAGTTGAACGTTTTTTAAATGTACCTGTTGATTATTATGTGAAATTTAATTTTGAATCTTTTATTAAAATAGTAGATTCACTTGGCGGTATTGATATTGATGTGCCAGTTACCTTTACTGAACAAGACAGCAAAGACCAAGCTGGTGCAATCCATCTTGAAAAAGGTTATCAACATTTAAATGGAGAACAAGCGCTTGCGTTAGCGAGAACACGTAAAATCGATAGCGATGCAATGCGTGGTCAAAGACAGCAACTTGTGATCGAAGCAATTGCAAAAAAAGCTTTATCAGTTAAATCAATCACAAAGCTGAGCTCATTATTAGATGCAGTTGATAAAAACTTAAAAACAAACTTAACATTCGATGACATGCTAGGGATTGCGAAAAATATGGCAGGGACAGACTTAAACATCGAAAAAATGCAAGTACAGGGCACAGACAAACGTATTAATGGAATTTATTATTACCAACCAAATGAACAAAATGTAAAAGAAATATCAAAACAATTGAATGAACATCTGGGTATTACGGAGAAATCAGTATCTAAATAAATAGAAAAAGGTTGGCGAAAAGCCAACCTTTTTCTATTTGAATCAGCCATCTTTTAAAGTTCGATATATTTATTTTTGAAAAAATGATAAGGATATTTTAATGAAACGTTTGCTTGATAGTTAACTATAAAATGGGAGGAAGAAGCGGAGTCTACGAATAAAATTGAGGAAATAATTTAAAAAGGAAAAGAAAGGACTAATATTGAAAGTATAAAGCAGTTATAGTTACTATTTCACCATGAATACTCCCCTACTTAACTTCGTTTGAAGTAGGGGTTTCTAACGTATCGAACACTGCGGAACGCTTAACGTTAGTGGAGTTGACACAATGGTGTGCTATAGACACCCAACCCCTCTATCCCATCAGTCTAGCTTTTGGGACTGCTTATGAGCCTACTGCAAGATTCCTAAGAATCATCAATGCGTCTTCGGCTACTTCTTAGGCTTGAACATTTTACATAGCAGAGCCAATAAGTACCTGCTACAACCTCATACGTTCAGTTTTCAAAGTACAACTTGCACATGGAAAATTATAACATAGGAGTATATGTTTCGCTACGCAAAAAAGCCAATTCATCTCCCACCTATTTGTTGGTGCTATGCACCTTCACACAAATTGAGGAAGGAGTCTTCTTGGCTAAAATGATAAAAAAGAGTTTAAAACAGTAAAATTTCATACTAATTGAATAAGGAGAAATGAATATGACATTTGAATTTTTACTCAAACTAGGTCTAGCGCTCTTTCTTGGACTATTAATTGGAATTGATAGACAGCTGAAGAATAAACCGCTTGGTGTAAAAACGAGTATGGTAATTTCGGTAGCAAGTTGTTTAATTACGATTGTGTCTATTGAATCAGTAAATGTATATTCATCACCAGGGCATACGAATATGGATCCTATGCGCCTTGCAGCACAAATTGTTAGTGGAGTTGGTTTCCTCGGTGCAGGTGTTATTTTACGGAGAAATAATGATGTGATTTCTGGATTAACAACTGCTTCTATGGTTTGGGCGGCATCAGGCTTAGGAATTGCGATTGGCGCCGGTTTTTACTTAGAAGCAGCTGTGGCAATGGTCTTAATTATTTTGGCAATTAATGTATTTCCATATCTTATTAAATTAGCAGGACCTTATTCTTTGAGGCAAAGGGATTTATCAGTAAAAATAGTTGTTAATAAGCATCAAGAGCTAAATCAAATTTTTACACAAATTAAGCATTTAAATTTGCAAGTGAAACGTGTGAAAATTAAAGATATAGATAGCGGTTATCAACAATTAGAAATGATGGTATCAGCTCCTGAAAAGTTATATACAACTGATTTATATACCTCTTTAAAAGAGATGAAACAAAGCGTTTCAGTGGAAGTCGAAAGTAGATAAGTTAGTAGTAATATGAAACCCCAAGAATTTGGACATCAAATTCTGTATAAACAACAGATGTATATAAGTAATTTGGAACATTTTTAAAATGAAAAATAAAGCCATGACAACATCCGATGAGGTAATGTTATCATGGCCTTTTACATGGATATTGTAAGTCTTAAGCGCTAATTTCCTGATTATGAGTAATCTTTCTTTTTTGTGAAATATAGCTGTGTAAAATCATACCAAGCATGATAAGAAACATACTAAACCAGGATAAGGCAGAAGGGGATGGAGATGCTAATAAAACTAATTCTCCAACTACTGTAAATAATACCTCCATAGACTGAGTTGCTTCGACAGCAGCTAATTTTTGCATATTGCCTCTCACTAGATCAGTTGCATGGAAGAATAGTACAGTTGCGATTACTCCAGAGCAAATAGCAACCAAACTAGATTGAACTGTCTGTTCTTTGCTGGGCATACCAACAGTAATGAAACCATATATTGATAGCAAAATCCAAAATGGTAAACTAGCTAATGTCATACCTAATACACGTTGATATGCATCTAGACGCCCTGTACATACTTCCATCATTTTACGATTGCCAAGTGGATAAGCAAATGAAGCAACGAGTACAGGAAGTACACCTAATAATACATGTTTTAAAGAAATGTGATTTGCTTGTTCTATTAGCATAAGAGTGATACCAAAAAGAATAATGAGTGACATCGCAAGACCTTTAAATGGTATGGTACCTCTAACTTTTATTGGACCATCTGCTGTTTCAATCGTTTCTGAAAATAATGGTGCAAGTAATGAACCTGAAATAATTGTAATTTGCCATGTCCCGGCAGTTAGCCAACCTGGTGCATATGTTGCTGCGAAGCAAAGAGGGGCATAAAATAATCCAAATCCTACAATGCTCCATAAAATCCATGTTTTGGGTTGTTCTTTCATGACTTTTAGAAGAGGACGTAAATTTTTTCTACTCATAACAATAAGTAAAAGCAACGGAACCATAAAGAAATATCGAAGTGACGCACTCCAGATCCAACTTCCGCCGGATAATTCCATAGTTCGGTTTAGAACAAATGTAAAAGCGAAAAAGAATGCTGCACAAACACCTAAAAAAATGGGACGCAATTCGTTCACCTCAATTCATCTGTGAATCCAGTAATTCTTCTATAATAAACTGATTTTTCTGATGATACAAGCGGCTGTTTCACTTTATCCCGCACTAACGGGCAGTAAGAGCCTCACCTCAAGATTTAGAGAAAGCGAAGAAGATAGGTGGGGGGATAACTGCCCGTAAGAGCCCGATTGGTTCAACTAACCATCAGTGGGGGATGAAGCCCCCCACTGATGGAAGTTTCACTTTATGACAAGCTTTGCTAACATATAAAACGCAACTCCCCAAATAATAACACCAGAAATTTTATTTAATAGTTTGATTTTATTTCCGGAGGAGTCTACTTTTCCTAGCATTCGTCCGGCAATGGCTAATCCTATAAACCATATCCAAGAAACAAAAATTGTTGCTAAGGAAAAAGCCCATTTTTCAGCACCTATGTATTGAATAGAATTTGTTCCAATTACTCCAATCGTATCTAAAATGGCATGTGGATTTAATAAAGAGACAGAAGCTGCGAATACAATTTGTTTTTGGATTGTCATCGTTTGTACTTCATTTTGGGAAACAGTAGGTTCACTTTTCCATATCACCCAGCCCATGTAAAGAAGAAAGAAAAACCCTATTATATAGAGTGTAGTTGTTAACCATGAAAATGTTAACAGCATAAGAGATACGCCCTGCACAGCAATTAAGATTAAAATAGTATCGCAGATTGCCGCTGTTATAACAACTGGTACAGCATTCAATAAGGTAGATTGACTGGCACCTTGATTAAAAACAAATACATTTTGCACCCCTAAAGGTATAATAAGTCCGAATGCAAGAACAATTCCGTGAAGTATTGCTTCACCCATTTGATCTCCTCCTATGTAGAATTATAATTTTATCCCGCATTCCTATGTCAAAATTTAAAGGAAGCAGAGAACATTGCTCATAAAATCAAGATTGATGAGAGCTCTTTATCAGTAGAAACTCCTAACTGATGGAAGTTTTGTTTTATTATATAAATGAAAATATCAATTGTATCCATCCATATGGTTGGATGATGAACCAACCAAAATATATACTATAAGTATAAAAAGCTAGTTGGAGTGATTTAATGGAATGGTTTGAATGGAAGCCAAATATATCTTCTCCTATTCCTTTGTATAAACAAATTGAAGGATATATAAAAACGAAAATTGTCAATGGGGAGTGGACAATAGGGACGAAATTACCGTCTCAACGAGCGTTTGCCGATGCATTTAGAGTGAATCGAAGTACAATTGTAACAGCATTGGATGAGTTAGTTGCTCAAGGGTTAATCGAAGGCAACGGGAGACGAGGAACAAGAGTGATTAGCAATACATGGGACTTGCTAGTTTCTTCAGCGCTGCCTGATTGGGATTCGTATGTTGAGACAGGACTTCATTATCCTAATTTACCAACGATTCAAGAGATTAACCGAGCTGAATTTGATTCTAACATGATTCGATTAGGAACAGGTGAACTTTCGCCAGAACTTTTGCCACAAGAGAAGACACAACGCATTATGAGTAAACTTTTGCAGCAGAGCATCCCTTTGGGCTATGAAGAACCGAAAGGAGATATTTTACTGCGTGAACAGCTAGCGAAATATTTAAAAACGTTAGGCATACAGGCATCTTCTTCATCTATTTTAATTGTATCGGGTGGCATACAGGCTTTGCAGTTAATTTCTATGGGACTATTACAGAAAGGGGCAACGATTCTAGTAGAAAAGCCTTCTTATTTATTTTCTCTTAATATTTTTCAGTCTGCAGGGATGCGGTTAATTGGGGTCCCAATGGATCAAAACGGAGTACAACCAACGCTTGTTTCAAAATATAAAAAACAATTCCATGGTTCACTTCTTTATACGATTCCTTCTTTTCATAATCCAACTGGTATTTTAATGAATGAAGCGCGAAGACAAGTTCTTATGGAAACTTGTAATGAGATTGGATTGCCTATAATAGAAGATGGTGTGTATCAAGATTTGTGGATTGACTCTTTGCCTTCAAAACCATTGAAAGCATATGATAAAAATGGGAATGTTCTTTATGTAGGAAGTATGTCTAAGACAGTTAGTCCTGGGCTGAGAATTGGCTGGATTGTAGGGCCAGAGCCGGTGATTGGACGCTTAGCAGATATAAAGATGCAGACAGATTATGGATCTAGTTCTTTGTCGCAACAAGTTGCTGCTCATTGGTTTTTAAGTGGGTTGTATGAAGAACATTTAGGTTATATTCGAAAAGAATTGCAAACACGCAGAGAAGTTGCGTTACAGGCGTTGGAAAAGCATTTTTCGCATATTGCAACCTGGAATATACCAAAAGGTAGTTTTTATATATGGCTGCATATAATCCCCGCGTTTTCTATACAGGAGTTGTTTCATAAGGCTTTAAAAGCAGGAATCTTGCTCAATCCAGGAAATTTGTATGATCGAAATTCTGACCAATATTTACGAATTTCATACTCATATGCATCATTAGACGATATTGAAAGCGGAATTGAGAAGCTTGCACAAATTATCCAAGAAATAAAATAATGAATATGACAGATTAATGTAGAAGGAGAATGAAGATGAAACGTTATGTAATTTGCCAAGTGATAAATGAAACAAAATATTTAGCTGCTTATGCAGAAACAAAGCAAGAGGCAATTGAAAAGGCAGAACTGTTAGGGTTAAGAACTGGAGAACGTTATATCGTTATTACAGAGGAAGAAGCAGAAGGATTACAATATCCGTAAAAAGATGGTAGCCATTATAGCTACCATCTTTTTACACTTGGGAAATGGCTTATCCAAGACCACTACTTCAAAATTTTGAGAGAATAAAGAAGACAAGTGTAGAATAACTGCTCGTAAAATTTCCATTGATGAAAGATTTATTTGAGATACTGGTTTTGCTTTTTTGTAGTGGATTTTGATTTAGAGAGGGAATTACATACCAGTATGAGAATGTAAATATGTGTTGCATAGTAGAGGAGATGAAACGAGAAATGAATCGAACACAATATATAAGACAGAAAGAAAAAAAGTATCACGAACATTGTTATGCTAATTATAAGTTATTTGAAGAAGGGTCATGGTTACATAGGCCAGTTTCGGGTGTTATTGAAATGATGAATTTGTTCAAAGAACAACAATATGTTACTGTGTTGGATTTAGGGTGTGGGGTTGGCAGAAACAGTATGCCAATTGCCCAAAAAATAAAAACAGGGAAAGTAGTATGTGTAGATCTGCTGTCGTCAGCATTGCATCGATTGAAGCAGTATAGTTATGATTTTGGTGTTGCAGATTGTATTCAATCTGTAGAGAGTACTATTGAACATTATCAAATTACTGCAAATGAATATGAATATATTGTGGCAGTATCTAGCTTAGAACATGTTCCTTCCAAGAGTGAACTTGAGAATGTATTACATAATATGAAAACGGGTACGAAAGATAAAGGGATTAATTATATTGTGATGAATTCCAGTGTAGAGGAAATCGATATGGACACGAATGTAAAATTAGATCCTTTATTTGAAGTAAATCTGGCAACAGAAGAAATGCTTTATATGTTGCGTAAGATATATATAGGGTGGGAAGAATTACGCGTAGTAGTAAAGCCTCTTGAGTATAGAATTGTAAGGGATGAAAGGCACGTGTTATTAAGAACAAACGCAATTACTTTTTGTGTAAGAAAAAAATTTGAAAATGCATGAATCTCTCTTCCACGCTAACTGGAAAATTCACTTTATCCCGCTATTCGCGGGCAGTAAGACCCCTACCTCAAGACTCAGAGAGAATCGAAGAACATAGGTGGGGGTAGTTCAATGTTTATCGATAGTATTGGTTCGACTACTTGTAGTACTAGATGGAGATCCAGTTCGATATCGGTTTATATATTGGTTAAAGTTCCAAGAGTGTAGAAACTTTTCAGCTGCTTGATAACCAGAGCGATAAAGCCATTCTTTCTCTTCATCACTTAAATGGAAGTTGGTACTAGTAATATTTCCAGTAGGGATTTTAATAGTACGTGCTCTTGCTTCTGTATTGAGATGGCGTAAATCGTGGGCTTGCATCATTGTTTTAAATAGCCCTTTAAACATCGAAATAGGTTCTTCGTAATGAACAGGTTCAGCTTGAATTTCGTCTTTCACAAAATGAAATCCAAAGGTAGGCCAGCGTGGAATATTTGGTGAGTCGAAAATCCATATCGGATAATTACTGAGAATGCCTCCGTCGACTATATAGCAAGGCTGCTTCCATTTAGGAGTTTTCCATTTAACAGGCTGAAAAAAGAAAGGGATTGTAGCGCTCATTCTCACTGCTTTTGCAATAGAAAATTTTTTATTAGGAAATCCATAATGTAGTAAGTCGTCGGGGAAAACAACCATTTTACCATTACTAATATCGGAAGCAATAATTTTTAAGCCTTCAGGGTTAGGTAAGTCACTAAAACAATGCACACCTTTTTTAGATAATAAATCTTCTAACCATTGTTCTATAAAATCATTTTTATACATCCCCATTTTAACCCATACATTTATTCCTTTTCCGATAATAGGGATTTTATCTATACATGTTTTTGTAATGAAATTTGTATAATCAGCACCATTTATAATTGTTTTTAACTCTTTTCCTGTATATCCACAGGAAAGAAGCGCTGCGATAATAGCACCAGCTGATGTACCAGCGACTCGCTCCCATTCATAATTATGCTCTTCTAATGCGCAGATTGCTCCAACATGTGCAATTCCTCTAACTCCGCCTCCTTCAAAGACACCATCTATTTTCATGAAAACAATTCCTTTCGATTCATTATTTATTTTTGTATATGAAATAAACAGCAAAAAAGCACGGCAAGTGCGTGCTTTTTTACAATAGTTGTTAAAGTTTACTTAGCAGACAAAGCCGCCAAAGCAGCTAGCTCCAATGATGATGAGAAGGATAAATAAAACGATTAATAAAGCAAAACCGCCGAATCCGCATCCGCATCCGAATCCTCCGCCACCGTATCCGAATCCTCCGCAACCGGGGCCATAGCCATATCCGTAACCCATACTTATTTCCTCCTTAATATGAAAAATTTTTGGGTGAACAAAGTGAAGTTTATGAGGGTGTATTACAAGTGATGATGAGATTGCATGTTTGTAGGAATACTGT
Organism: Bacillus yunxiaonensis; assembly: GCF_037104695.1. Taxonomy (NCBI): domain Bacteria; kingdom Bacillati; phylum Bacillota; class Bacilli; order Caryophanales; family Bacillaceae; genus Bacillus; species Bacillus yunxiaonensis. Next base: position 114,205 of record NZ_JBAWSV010000011.1, read on the forward strand.
ATATTATGCAATAAGGAAACGTTTCGATTATGACGAACAAGCCTTTTTTCATAATGGGTATAGATATGAATAAAGAAAAACGTGAAAGAAATACGATTAAATTTTGTGATATGATGTAGGAAATTAAGTTAAATAAGGAGTTTTTATGACGAAACATATTGAAGAATTAATTGAAAAATATCAATTGACTCATATAAAAGATGAGTTGTTGGCTACAGCATTTGAATGTATAAAAGTAGTACCAAAACAAGAAGAGGTATTACCAGTAGGGTGTTCAAAAATGGGAGGATATCCCGATTTACCAACAACGTTAGACTATCCTACATATAAAGGGCATCCTCTTCATTTTGTTGCACAGTTTAATTTAGCTGAACTTCAAGCTGTAGGTATGAAGAATGATTTGCCTCAAAGTGGCATGTTATATTTTTTCTATTTTGCTGATGATAAGCAGGAAGCCTTTTGCGAAGTATATGGAAATTTAAATGTAAAAGAAGGTTGGCGTATTTTATATTATGAAGGAGAAATAGATGATGTACAAAAAACGAATCAAGTGAAGGCACAATATACTCAATGTAGGGTTACATTTGAAATAGGGCAAAAACTTCCAGATTTGTTTATTGAGGACGAAGATGATTCGGATCGTTTCTTACAATTGTTAGAGGAATTAATACCTGATCACTATGACAATCATCAAATTTTCGGTACACCATTTTCAGTTCAAACAGAAGTGTTTGAAGAAGCACAGGAATATTTAGGTGTACATCATAGCGAGATAACATTATTATTTCAAGTAGATTCAGATGAGGAACATTTGAACATGATGTGGGGTGATATGGGAATGTTATATTTCTGTATTGCAAATGAAGATGTAAAGCAGCGACGTTTTGAGAAAGCTTGTTGTATTTTGCAAAGTTTATAAAAGAAAAAGAAGCAGTTTCACGTGTATAACGGAAGCTGCTTTTATAATTGAATTGAGTTGTTTGGGCATTATTCATTTGTATAAGAATGAATAGCTAGTTTATCGTCGTTTGAATTACGTTATGTGTAAGTCATTTTTTAACTTTAATGCGATTTGTAATTGTAAAAAATCGGATTTTCTTTTTTGTGAAAATTCGTATATAGTTGAGATATGTAAGAAAGCTAGTTTAAGATTATTTTATGTTACGAGGATGTGATGAAATGAAAAAATCTATAAAATATGTATCTACTGTGGCACTTTGTTCAGCTATTATAACTGGAGCGCTTCATATTCCTTCAGTCTCATATGCTGCTACAAAACAAGTAGGAGAGACGGCTAATTCTGTAAATGATTCGAAATTGATTACAGAATTTCAACAAGATTTACAAAAACATCTAAATAATCATGAAACAAATATTACAATTAAATATAAGACGAAACATGCTAATGCACAAGAGGTTTTGGATACATTGGTGCAGGCTTATAATCAAACGTTAGAAAAAGATGAATATTTAAAATACAATGTAAGCAACGCTAAGTTTTCGCTTCGTGGTTTACCAGGGAATTACTCATTTACACTAAATATTTCATATCGTGAAACGAAAGAGCAATCACAGTATGTAATGAAACAAGCGAAATCAATTGTAAATTCAATTATTACAACTGGAATGGATGAGAATGAAAAAGTAAAAGCCATTCATGACTATGTAGTGAAGCATGTTTCATATGACACATCACTTCGTTCTTACACCGCATATGACGCATTAGTCAATCGTTCGGCGGTTTGTCAAGGGTATGCATTATTAACTTATCAGCTATTAAAAGAAGCAGGAATTCAATCTCATATTGTAATAGGAACTGGAAATGGTCAGTCTCACGCATGGAATCTTGTAAGTATTGATGGTAAATGGTACCATCTCGATACGACATTTGATGATCCAGTTCCAGATAAACAGGGACGTGTTATGTATTCTTACTTTAATTTGTCTGATGAGCAAATGAGTAAAGATCATCAATGGGATCGTAGTAAATATCCAGTTGCAAATACAAACTATTATAATGAGTTAACGACTAAAATTAAAGCAGGTAGTAAGAAGTCCACTATTTATCAACAAATATTAAAAGATGCAAATCTTGTATATTTAGCACCGGAATTTGGGGCTGAAGATTACAACCAGTTAAAGCAAAAATTGCAGCAAAAATTTACGTCTAAACAAGAAAAGGTAGAACTTCGTTACCATCAAACAGTGGATCACACCATGCAAGATGTTAAGAAGGTATTGAATGAAATTTCTTGGCCAAAAGGGGCAAAGCGAGTATCATACCAGGTAGCTCCTTATCAAGGGCAAGATGGATATTCATTATTAACAATTACATTTGCTTATTAAATTGTGTGGAAGGGCATCTAGATGAAGATGCTCTTCTTTTTTTGTGCAAATATATTTTGAATGTTGGAGTGTTATTGACTGCTATAAAAAGTGATAACTTGTTAAAGATTTAGTAGAGGAGGTAAGAACTAGCGTTCAAAAAAATAATCATCATTATATAATGATGATTATTTTTTTGATAGATTAAGGGAATTTCATCATTATTCGTCATGTGAAATGTCGGTTTTTCTTGGAATATGACGTAATTATTGGTAATATTGTTAATGTTATTATATATTTTCGTTGAAAATTTTTTACTTTAGAATATATCACTTTACATATTTTTATATAATAGATTATAAATTTGGAAGAGGGAAATGGTGTCGATGAATTTAAAAAAAATAAAAAATACATTTTTAGCTGTGGGTGTTCTATGTATGAGCGCACCACTAACTGCGTTTGCTAATGGTGAAGACAAACTGCAACCGGTAAAAGAGGCTGCAAATCAATTAGGATGGGTTCAATTAGAGAATGGGGCCTGGGTCTATTATATAGACAATAATCAGGGGCGCGTAATGAATGATTGGAAATATATTGATGGTGGATGGTATCAATTTGATGGAAACGGTTATTTAGTCAATAAAACAGGCTGGGAAAAGTTGAACGGACAATGGATGTATTATGAAGGACAAAAAGGTATTGTAACGAATAATTGGAAAAATGTTGACGGAAGATGGTATCAATTTGATAGTACGGGTTATTTAGTCAATAAAACAGGTTGGGAAAAATTGAACGGACAATGGATGTATTATGAAGGAACTAATGGAATTGTAACAACTGCTTGGAAATATATTGATGGTGGATGGTATCAATTTGATGGGAATGGATATTTAGAAGTACAAGAAGGTTGGCAAAAGTTGAATGGGAAATGGGTTTATTATCAGGGCGATAAGGGCATTGTTGTGAATAGTTGGAAAAAAATTGATGGAAGATGGTATCAATTTGATGGGAATGGATATTTAGAAGTACAAGAAGGTTGGCAAAAGTTGAATGGGAAATGGGTATACTATGTTCCAGGAAATTACGGACTAGCCACAAATGAAAAACTTACAATTGAAGGTGTGTCCTATTCATTTGATGGAAATGGTTATTGGGTGAACACTGCCAATGGTATTGTAGAACTTGCGAAGCGGCAACTTGGCACTCCATATCAATGGGGAGGATCTGCTCCTGGAGGATTTGATTGCAGTGGATTTATTTATTATGTATTTAGTCGAAATGGCTATTCAATAAGTAGAATGGATGTTGCTTCATATTGGGATAGAGCCAGGGAAGTGAGTACACCACAACCTGGAGATTTAGTATTCTTACAAAATACATATAAAGCAGGTCCTTCCCATATGGGAATTTACATAGGAAATGGAAAATATATTCATGCTGATAATGATGGGGTTAGAACTGCTAGTGTAAATGATTGGTATACGAGTAATCACTTTTTAGGGTATGGAAGATTTTAATATAATATATCTATATAATTGTATAAAATTATGTAATTATGTGAATTGAGGGCCTGTTAGTCTATGACAACTAACAGGCTTTTTTGTGTTATTAATAAGGTTCTGTTGCTTGTGAAATAGTGTCTAATAATCCAGGAAATCTCTTGTTTAAGTCTTCTGTCCTAATAGAGATGAAACGTTGTGTCCCTTCGATTCTTGTATACATAACACCAGACTCTCGTAATACTTTAAAGTGATGAGATAGCGTGGGTTTAGCTATAGAGGGATGGTTAAAGCTAGCTTGTATGTATTTTCGCTATTTACATTTAAAAGAAGCGAGATTATAAGAAACATAGAATCTGAAACAAAGCAAAAAGTAGTTTCAGATTCTATGTTAGACAATAAAAATATTATGTAAACTGAAATGTTAAAGCACTGTTTTCATGTATATACTAAAACAGTGCTTTTCGTTTTGATTGAATCGTTGCAGCATTTTCATCTTTCATACCAGCTTCTTTAATAATGCGTTGTTTTGCTTTATCTAACAAATTGTTTACTGCTTCACCAAAATAGTTTGCTTCTTGTTTTGTGCGGGCTTCTCGTAAACATTTGTAGTTTTCTATCAGCTCCTCTTTTTCAGGGTCTGTTAAGAAATCTTCTATCTTTTTGTTTGTCATACGAAACACCCTCTCTTCTGACAGACACTTCAATTCAGAATTTTATTTTTCATTATATCAACAATTCCTTAGTTATAGTACATATTAACGTTTTAATAATTTGTCAATTTCTTGAATTTTTTCATTTGCTTTATTCATTTGCATATTCTTTGCTTGTTCTCCTCCAAGTGCTTGATGGAGTAAAAATGTTTGACCAGAAATTGCAGTAACGATTGCAACTTTAATAATTTCTTTCATTGTTGTCGCATCAAATAAAACAAGACCCAATAGTGCAGCGAGACTACCAGTAATGATATCAGCAAAAAAACCAAGATGGAAAAAGGTTTTTAATCGGCGTGGAAGCAACAATTTGCCTTGATGATTGATAAGATGGGCAACAAAACCGGTAATTCCACCAACGAGAAGAGCCGTTAGCCACGAATACATATCCATCAAATCCACTCCTTTTAGTAAATACAATTCTGTTTATATTACAGATACTCCTTTTAGAACTTGATATACCATATATTGAGAAAATTGGTTTAGGGTGGGGTATCTTTATTATACCGAAAATTCTGTCAAAAATGGTAGATATTTAAATTGAAATTTCATATAATAAAATTAAATCTAACGAGAACGGAGTGATGTATTATGACGATTGTTTATATGATTCATACGATGAGTGCAAATACGGAAGGAATGGGCGGAGCTTTGTAAAGAATCGCTATATCCTTCCGCAGTATACATTTTAGGGAGGATACGAATTTGAATCGTAATCATTTAGTAGCATTTGGATGGGATTTATATTTTGAAGATCAATTATTGGAGCAATATGAAGTAGGCCGTGTTTTATTAGAGCATAAACATATGTATCGGGTTATATGTGAAGATGGTGAATATGTAGCCGAGTTAGCAGGGAAATTTCGATATGAAGTAATTGAGAAAGGTGATTACCCTGCAGTGGGTGATTGGGTAAGTATAACAAAACTGCCACAAGAAAAGAAAGCAATTATTCATGGTGTGCTTACAAGAAAAAGTTCTTTTTCAAGAAAAGTAGCTGGGGAGAAAACGGAGGAACAAATTGTCGCAGCAAATGTGGATTATCTTTTTTTAGTTAATGCTTTAAATGCTGATTTTAATGTGAGACGAATTGAACGTTATTTACTGTTAGCATACGAGAGCGGAGCAACACCTGTTGTTATTTTGACAAAGAGTGATTTATGTGCAGATGTACAGCAAATGGTGATGGAAACAGAGGCTGTTGCAATTGGTGCACCTATTTTTGCGGTTGATAGTCTGCATCAAACAGGAATAGAGACGTTACAACAGTTTTTACAACCAGGAAAAACGATTGCGCTTGTTGGTTCTTCTGGAGCAGGAAAGTCCACGTTATTGAATGCTTTAATGGGAAATGAAGTAGCAAAAACAGGTGAAATTCGTGAGAGTGATAGTAAAGGAAAGCATACGACAACGCACCGGGAATTGTTCCAATTACCAACTGGTGCACTTGTTATTGATACACCAGGAATGAGGGAATTGCAGCTTTGGGAAGGCAGCGGAGCGATGCACGCAACCTTTTCTGACATTGAAGAAGCTGCGAAAAAATGTCGTTTTCGTGATTGCCAACATGAAAATGAACCAGGTTGTGCAATTCGTATTGCAATTGATGAGGGAATATTAGAAGAAGCGCGATTTTTCAATTATAAAAAATTGCAAAAAGAAATTGCTTACGCGATGAGAAAACAGGATGCTCTTTTGGCTCGTACGGAGCGTGAAAAGTGGAAAAAGATTGCGAAGCAAATGAAACAGAAAAAATAAAAAGAAAACTCCAAAGGCGTATGTGCTTTTGGGGTTTTCTTTTTATCCCGCATTAACGGACAGTAAGGCTTCCTCTTAAGATTTTAAGAAGTCAAAGAAGATTTCACTATATACAACAATTTATTCTAATGTATTTATATTTCGAATTAATATTATCTTTATATATAGACAAAACGAAATTAATTATATAGAATTTACAAATAGTGAGTCGGAAAATGTCGTATAGTTTATTGATTCGTATTATATTTTCTGTTTTTTCATTTTATATAATTTTAAATTATCACCTTGGATAGAACGTAAGGGGGAGCTGTATGTCAAAGTTGTTTAAACCATTTCAGAATATGAATGTAGGAAAAAAACTTCTACTTTCATTTTTTGTAATTTTGATTTCGACTGTTTCTATAATTGGTAGTATGTCTTATGAAAGTGCAAAGAAGAATTTTGAAAATCAAATTATGAGTAGTGCCAGTGACAATATTAAAATATTAGATAATTTAATTAATCAAATGATTGACGCAGAATCTAATGATGTTACACAGTTTTCCAAAGTAATTCAGCGTAATATGCATGAAACAGAAAATGGAGAAAGCATTAGGAAAATGCTTGCCCAGTATGTAAGCTTACACCCTCAGATAATACAACTTTATGTAGGAACTGATAGCGGGGCATTTATTCAAGAACCAAATGTACAAATGCCTGCAGGCTATAATCCGAAAGAGCGTCCTTGGTATATAGACGCAATGAAAAAAAATGGAGGTATTGTTGTAACACAGCCTTATAAAGATAAAACGACTGGAAATATAGTTGTTACAATTTCTAAAAAATTGGATGATGGCAGCGGCGTTATCGGCATTGATTTGAAACTTGAAAATTTATTAAACACAGCAAAAATGATTAATATCGGTAAAAAGGGATATGCATTTATTCTAGATCAAAGTCAAAATGTTATTGCCCACCCAGAAGAGAAGCCGGGTACAAAAGCACCTGATGCTTGGGCGAAACCAATGTATAAAACAAATCATGGAACGTTCTCATATTCATATGGGGATAAAGAAAAGAAAATGGTATTTGCAACAAATGCGAAAACCGGATGGAAAATCGGTGGTACGATGTATACAGATGAAGTTAGTAAAGCTGCAGAACCTATCTTTTATAATACGTTACTGATTTCGGCAATTTCTCTTATAGTAGGAGGAGCGATTATTTACTTCATCACACGTTCTATTACGAAACCTTTAAAACAATTAGTAATTTCTTCTCATAAGATTAGTGAAGGTGATTTAACAGAAACGATTGAAGTACGCTCGAATGATGAAATTGGTCAGCTTGGAAAAGGCTTCAATGAGATGGTTCAGTCGTTACGTGAGTTGATTTCAAGAATTAATTCTTCAGCCGGACATGTAGCTGCTGCTTCTGAAGAATTAACGGCAAGCGTGAGACAAGCGAGTGAAGCGACTGAGCAAATTACAGCGGCAATGGACCAAGTTTCAAGCAGCGCAGCAACACAAACAAAAGGTGTTGAACAAGGAGCGATATTGCTTCAAGAAGTAACAGAAGGAATTCAACTTGTTGCGGATAATTCCTCTGCCATTTCCAATTCCTCTGCTTATACACGTGAAAAAGCAGAAGATGGGGACAAACTTGTTGAACAAACAGTAAATCAAATGCAATCCATTCATGAGTCAGTCTCAGAATCTGATGCAGTCATTCAATTGTTAGCTGATAAATCGAAACAAATTGGTGATATATTAGAAGTGATCCAAAATATTGCTGATCAAACGAATTTATTAGCATTGAATGCTGCAATTGAAGCAG
>NZ_JBAWSV010000012.1:0-99187 GCF_037104695.1 Bacillus yunxiaonensis
AATCATGGCTTTAAATAATGCATCCAGAAAATTATAATCTACATAAGTTTTTTCTGTAGTTGGTTCTGAAAACAAATTACATTTCACTTCTTTTTGTTTTTCTTTTGGTTTTATTTTCTCTTTTTCCAATTTCTTTTGATAGGCAAGAAGTTGTGTATCATTCATCTTCTCAATATTTTTAGAAATTATATCCAAAACTTCTTTTTGTAAAGGTTGCAACTCCTTATCTTGTGTCAAACCTGTATATACTTGTCGTATATAAAAGTTTGTCGTGTTGTACATATTCTTAGCATTTTGGCAAGATTCTCGAAAATAAGAATACATACGATGTCCTTTTTTAATCCAAATCTGAAGAGTTTTATAATTTATTTGATTTTCCGTTGTCATTTTTTCACCTCCTTGTTAAGGATATTATACCAAAACAAGAACGTATGTTTTTGTTATTTTTTGAACATAAAATATTTTTTTCGATTCACCTCACCACCTTCACATATGTTTAGAGGTGGGAGTTCTCTCGAAAGGTATGATAGAAAAGGTGAGCACAGGTTGTTGTGCTCACTTTTGTTTTTAGTTTTTAACATGAGGTTCGTTAGCGGAATTTATATGTATTATAAAAAATCAATATAATCTTTAGACTCACGTAATGATAATCCTAGATCTTTTTGGGCTTTCTTAATCGCTCTAATTTTCTCTCCATCTTTAACCAACTGACGGATTTCTTCATTGCTTACATGCTCTGGAGCACCCACTTGTTTAGCTATTTGCTCTAATTGATTTTCTGTTCGTTTTACTCTTTTATTCATTTGATTGATATGATCTGAAATATAAATGACACCGAAAAAAACAAATGCAGTTATAACCCAAGAATTCATATTTATTTCTCCCTTTCTTCTACATTACAAGCTAAATACAAAATAAAGGTACTCATTTTCCCTAATAGAAGATTACTTCTTATACAAATAAAGGCCATAATCTTGCATAATAGAGGCGTGACCTTGTTGTCGTAACATAGCTGCCATATTACCGCGGTGATAAGATCCATGAGTAACAACGTGTAGTATAGATTCGGAAATAGAGGTTGTAAGTAAACCAGCATATGGATTATCAACTACAATTACTTTTTCCATATCTTCCTGAACACTTAGAAAGGCTTTATACCTCTTCGATAAATCGAAAAATATACTCTCCATTTCCTCGATACTTTTTGACTCTGTTTGCTCTGTGAATTGATTTACAACTGCAAATGCTTCATTCATACTTTTACCAGAAATTACATCTAACCATAAATGATCAGTGAGATAAATATGAGATAATGCTTTTGATATGGAAGGGAAAATACTCTGCATTTCCTTGTTGTAAACATCCTGAGACAGTTCTTTTAATCGGTCAACCATTTTTTGGTTTGCCCATACATGGTAGTCATACATTTCTAATGTGGGATTTATCATATTTTACATCTCCCTTTTCCCTATATTCCAAGCAAAGCATAGAATAGAGGCAATGATTATAGTGACCGTCTGGATTCACATCATTAATTTTTCTTTTTTAATTGAAATACAACAAACTGCCATGCTGTTCTAGAAGGAAAATTTTCACTTTATTCTAAAGCTCTGCTAATCCCTTCTTGAACGAGCCCGATAGTTCAAGAAATTACGTATATGTACGAAATCATTAGAAAGCAATCATAGCCCCTCTTTCATCAAATACAGAATCCGGGTTCCAGGCAATCTCCCAAAGATTATTTTCAGGGTCAGCAAAATAAGCTGTTCTTCCTCCCCAGAAAGCATCATTTGGTTCTCTTAAAATTTTTCCTCCTGCTTTCCGAATTTCTTCAATTGTTGTATCAACTTGTTCAGGATGATCTACGTTAATCGCAAAAGTTACACCACGAAAAGTTTCTACGTCTTGAGTGATTGAAACTCCAGCATCCTTTGCTAATTCCTCAATAGGAAATAGAGAAAGAATAACACCCGCTGTTTTAAAAGCAGCGTAAGTATCTGAACTTATTTCTGTTTCTTCCCATCCTAGACTTTTATAAAATGTACGAAGAACCGGTAAGTTAAACGCACCAATTGTTATTAGGCTTACTCTTTGTAGTACCATGAATATATTCCCTCCATAATGTATACCTTTAAAAATTTAAATACTCCCTCTTGAATGAAACACTTGGATCGGTCCGTCCCAACTTTCTTTCTTAATCTCTCGATACTCGTTATTTGTGTATGCAGAAATAATTTTCCGCCAAAACGCTTGGGCTGGAATATTTTCTTCAATCTCTGCAACTTCCCATTCCCCATGGAACTTACAAAACAATCGAAAAGCCGCTCGTTTTCCTACACCACTTTTACGATACTTTTTCATAACAAAAAATTCCGACATAGAATAATATGTACGATTACTTTCCTCAACCTCTCGAATCAGTGCGAAACCTGCATATTTCCCATCCACTTTTATAAAGAACGGAAAGCGATTTTCTTCTGTAAAATAATGATCTAAATACATATATTCATACAAACCATGCTCATTGACATCTTCAGGATCAAATTCGCTGAAGTCATATTTATATAGTTCCATCAAATTCTTTAAAACTGCTTTATTTTCTACTTTTACTTTTTCAATTTCCAGATTCATATCCATATTTATTTCTCCTCATTCTATTAAACCTATAAAAATGTATATATTTCGTTACTAATTGTCTCAACACGTTCTTTATAGTACAGTCCTTTATCCTTTATTTTGAGCTGAGCAATAAACAGATTAGCCAGCATTACTGCCGTATCAAGCCTATAAAACAAGCAAACAATTGGAGAAAGAGACTCAAAAATATGCTCATTTTTATATCCAGCTTTAAATTCACTCCAATTCACTTCATTCACTTCAGCTATTCTCATAAGCTCGAGCAGGGGATGGCCAATTAAAGCATTATCCCAGTCAACGATTGCTTTAACTTCCCCGCTATAGCCAATTACATTTACTGGCCGAATATCCATATGGAGGAGCCTCTTTACTTGTTCTCCTTCCATTAGAATCGCCTCAATTTCTTCTGCTTTTGGAAATTGAATACGTAAAGAAGTAATTTGATTAAATGATTGTAGTCTTTTAACGAGACGCTCTGCTATATGCTTTTCTGTCGTCTTCCCACCTTCATTTTCATAATTCAAACCTTCAATCGGCATATGATGAAGCTTATTGGCTATTTCCCCAATTTTGTAAGAAGAAATTGGAGTGGCATCAGCAGCTACATAGTCTGAAATTAAAAAATCAAGTTCCTCAGAAAGATGCAGGCCATGAACAGCTGGTACTGGAATCCCTTTAGAATGACAAAACTTAGAAAACTTTGCTTCTTTTTGCAATGAAAGTCGACTGCTAAATGAATTTTCATTTATATTAGCAACTTCGCGCTCCCATGGTACACGGAAAGCGAAAGAACTTGTTTCCGAATCTCCTCGAAAGACAACATTTTGTACGCCGCTCCCTGCTATTTCTAAGCTTTTAACAGCTAACTCTTTATATTCTCTAGTTAATATATTTTGTAGCTTCGTTTTCAATTCCTCTGTTTTTGACGCTACATTCGGCATTTCATTTCCTCCCAACTCGAACATTACAACAAACTAAGTCCAACTTCTCTGTTAAAGCAAGAAAGTCTTTTATATCTTGTAAAACAACATGTATTGCTTTCTCCCAAAATTCTTGTTTTGTTAAATCAAAACCAAGATGATGAAAAGCTAATTGCTCAGCAGTCATTCTGCCAGTATCCCGAAGTAAATGTATATATGTTTTTTCAAATGAAGATCCATCTTGAAGTGCATTTGCATAAATTCCTTGGCTGAATAAGAAGCCAAATGTATAAGGGAAATTATAAAAAGGTTTATCTGTGAAGTAGAAATGTCGATTCCAAATCCATGAAAAATCATTATAAGAAGCAAGCGACTCATTGAACGCATACTTCTGTGCTTCTGCCGTCAGATGGTTCAATTCATCTACTCCTACAACCCGTTTTTTTCGAATTTCATAAAAGTCTTTTTCAAATATAAAACGGCCCTGCACCCCTATTAAATAACTAAGTGCAGATTGTATTTTTGCTTCTAAAAGGAGCAGTTTTTCATGTTCATCTGAAATATCTTTAATCATTGCATTTAAAATGATAGTTTCAGCAAAAGTAGAAGCCGTCTCACTAACAGCCATTGTATATTGCTGTGCAAATGGCGGAACATCATTTGAAATAATTCCTTGATGAAAAGAATGCCCTAATTCATGTGCAAGTATAGCGAGATTATTAGGCGTTCCTTGAAAATTCATGAAGATGCGCGACTGTTTTGTTAGCGGAAATCTAGATGAGAATCCCCTGCTTGCTTTTGTATCTCTGTTTTCAGAATCAATCCAGCCTTCCAGAAATGCTCTTTTTGTATAATCCGCCAATTTAGGGCTAAAAGAGTTGAACTCAGTAAGAATCATTTCAGCAGCCTCTTCATATGTATAAGTCTTAGTCACTTTTCCTATAGGCGTATATATGTCAAACCAATTCATTTTTTCTACTCCTAGTAGGTGGGCCTTTCTCTCTAAATATGAAGTTATTACAGGCTTACTGTGATTGATGGCTTCCCACATAGAATCAAGCGTTGTTTGCGACATTCTATTATAACGAAGTGGTTCTGTTAAGATAGAATCTGAAGCTAACCCCCGATGTTTATATACTTGTAATCGAAAACCAGCGATGTTATTTAAAGCTGCTGCACATGTTTCAGCTACTTTTTCGCCTGCATCATTTAAAGCATTTACTAGATTCGTTCTAGTATGCTGATTTACAGATGAATGTAATATATTATATGCTTGTCCAAAACTCAGGCATTTACTTCGCCCTTCTTCCTCTAGAACAATTTTCGTTTTCCCAGTGACAGAATTATATAAATTGACCCAAGCATGATATCCATTAATAGAAAGATCTTGAATCAACTTTTCCTGTACTATTGGCAATTTTTTCTTCGCCTTTTCTCTTTTTTCATGAAGCGGGTAAGCAATCGGTTTTATTTGTTCCAGCTGCAATAGCTGTTCCCAAATATCATCTGGTATGTGTACCAATGTTTGTTCAAAGTCGTTTATGACTATCTCAAATTGTGTTGAAATACCCCTGACTTTTTCACTTAATATAATAGCCTTCTCATCTTCAACATTTTCTGATTCCAAACATCCAACAAAATGGGTTGCTTCGAGCAAGCGATTAGATAACTCTTGTATTCGATCCATTTGTTCTATCCACCGTTCGAATCCACTTATTGATTTCAGTTCCTTACTCTCTATTGTTGTAGCTATTTCTTTAGAGATATCTTCCTCTAGTTTCATGAGAAAATGTTTAAACTCACTAGACTCACTTCCCCCGTGGAAAATCTCATCCAAACTCCAACGCTGTTTTAAGGTTCCACGCAATTTACCCACCCCTTTTTAGAAGATTACTATTTCTCTTTTCCTAATTAACTTAGTATTTTATAATCGGATTTTTCCACTCCATATTATACCACTAATTATCGGTAAATTCAGAAAAAAAGGAAGAAGCGTTTTTCTATACGTTCCTTCCTTTTCTACGGTTCTATTTTTCGCAAAAACTAGATGTCATTTACTAATTGTAGTATTCTCTACCTGTAAATAATCAGTGCTTTCCACTTCGTCTTCGTCATCCAAATCTACAATAGGTAAAGCAGTATGAACCGCCCAGTAATAGCTAATCAAAGAAACAATACTAACCGCTATCAAATCTGTTGAATTCGTTAAATATCCCTTTCCTTCACCAAACATACCGAAGTATGACACAACCATTATGGCAATGTAGTAAAAAACGAGCCATAACGATGACTTGATTTGCTGGGCAAAAGATACTTGTGAAGTTGGTGCCCATTTTTTGCAACATAGATAAATTACAAACATAATAACTTGTGAAGATAATAACCAAGAAAGTGTTTTCCAACCAGACCAATAAACAATTAATGATGCAATGACAAATGAAAGTGGTCCAATGATTGACATCCCTTTTACCCAAAACGGACGGTTTAGCTCAGGAGCCCGTTTTCTAAGCGCCGCCGTTGTAATCGGTGCGAGAGCATAACTTAATACAAGCGCTGCAGAAACAACATTAATTAATGCTTCCCATGAAGGAAACGGTAATGTCCAGAAAACAGAAAGAACAAATGTAAGCCAAAGTGCAGGTCTTGGTATGCCTGATTTTTCATCAACTTTAGAAAATACTTTAAATAAGGTTCCGCTTTGAGCCCAGCCATATACAACACGAGGGGTAGCGGACATATAAATATTCCCCGTTCCACTCGGTGATATAATGGCATCGGAAACGATAAAATAGACCATCCACCCTAATCCTAACAGAACGGAAATATCTTTAAATGGTAAACTAAATTCATGACTAATTCCCGCCCAACCTTGGCTAAGCATTTCAGTTGGAATACTTCCAATAAAAGCAACTTGTAAAAGAACATAAACAATCAATGAAGAGATCACAGACAAAATAAGAGCAATTGGTATCGTTCTTTGTGGATTTTTCACTTCACTTGCAACTGATACAATAGGTGTCAGTCCTAAATAAGCAAAAATAACACCGCCTGCAGAAATAGCTGCTTGTACACCAGAAAATCCAAACGGCGCAAAACCAGCACTTGAAAAATTATCACCATGTAAATGCATTAACAATACAATGATTGTTAGTGCTGGTACAAAAAATTTAAAGATGGTTATAATTAAATTCGATTTAGCAAATGTTTTTACGCTCCAATAATTTAACAGAAAGAAAATGACGAGCAGCCCAAATTGCATAAGCCATCCACTTATAGTCGGCAAAGTAGAATTTTCTTTCGTCAAGCTCGGCCACCAAGCTGCTGCATATTGCCTAGCCGCTTCTACTTCAATTGCTATTAAACTTGAAAATGCAATAAGGGTAATAAATCCTAATAAATATCCAAGTATAGGACCATGTGAATAAGCAGGATAGCGAACAATTCCTCCAGCCCTTGGAAGTGATGCCCCAAGTTCACAGTATACAAGTCCTAATAAAAAAATAGCGATTCCACCAATTACCCATGAAATAATTCCCGCTGGACCTGCTATTCCTGAAACATGGCTAGCAGCAAACAACCATCCTGATCCAAACATAGATCCAAAACCAATAAAGGCTAAATCCAATAGTGATATTTCTCTTTTAAACTTGCCTTTGTTTGCCATACTTTAATCTCTCCCCTTTCAAACTTATATTTTCTTAATATTCAGTATTTTTAAATTAGACTATTGCCATTATTTCATAATTTTATAGAAGAACAGCATATATGAAGAAAAATTTTCTATAAAAGTTTAATATAAGGAACACTAATGATGTGCTGCTCCCTAAATCATATGTTCCGTTTTTCTTATACATCAAGCTTTCAAACAGTGCGGAAATTTCAAACCTACTGCTGGTTGAAGATTCATCTGATGTAAACGCTTTATTTTTTAGAAATTCCAATAAAATTAATTGAAAAGATGGACAGTTCGATTGGTGAGAGCTTTCCATCAGTGGGGGATGAAGCCCCCCGCTGATGGAAGTTTCACTTTATTTCAAGTTCACCCAAATGCTCTTCACTTCTGTATAGTTGTCGAGTGCATAAGAGCCCATTTCGCGCCCAATGCCCGATTGTTTATAACCACCGAATGGAGCAGCAGCATCTTCTAAGTTGTAATCATTAATCCAAACTGTTCCGGCCTTTAAGCGATTCGCCACTTTGTGTGCCGTTTTAATGTTTTCTGTCCATACACCTGCAGCGAGTCCAAATGGAGTGTTATTTGCTCTTTCGATGACTTCTTCAACTGTATCGAACGGCAGAACTCCAACTACTGGACCAAATATTTCTTCTTTTGCGATTGTCATATCATCTGTAACATCTGCAAAAATGGTTGGCTGAACGAAGTATCCTTTTTCAAATGCCTTCACACCGCCAGCTGCAATTCTTGCTCCTTCTTCTTTTCCTTTTTCAATATAACGTAACACGCGCTCTTGTTGCTTTTTAGAAACAAGCGGTCCCATTTCAGTCCCTTTTTCCATTCCTGCACCGAGCTTTACATTGTTTGCTAGTTTCGCTAGTTCTTCTACGACTTTTTCATAGTGCTTTCTATGGACGAACACTCGAGATCCTGCACTGCAGTTTTGACCATGGTTATACATGATACCGTTAAAAGCACCAGTAATTGCTTCATCTATATTCGCATCTTCTAAAATAATATTTGGTGATTTTCCTCCAAGCTCTAACGTCACATGTTTAATCGTTTCAGCTGCTTGGCGCATAATATACTTGCCAGTGTCTGTGGAACCTGTAAAAGCTACTTTTTCAATATCGTGATGATTCACAATCGCTGCACCTGCTGTTTGGCCGAATCCAGGGACGAAATTCACGACGCCGTCCGGGAAGCCAGCTTCTTTAAAAAGCTGTGCTGTATATAAGAGGGATAACGGCGTTTGCTCAGCAGGTTTTAATACGATTGTACATCCTGTCGCAAGTGCTGCACCCATTTTCCACGCAGCCATGACTAATGGATAGTTCCATGGAATAATTTGGCCGACAACACCAATTGGTTCATGACGTGTATAGTTTAAATAGTCCTTTGAAATCGGAGTCGTCTGACCAAGAATCTTCGTTGCCCAGCCAGCATAATAACGGTAATGTTCCACTGTTGCTGGAATATCGTCTTCTAATGCTACTTGATACGGCTTTCCGTTATCTAGCGCTTCCAATTGAGCTAGTTCTTCTTTATGTTCGTCAATTAAATCAGCCAGCTTGTAAATTAAGTGTGCTCTTTCTGCCGCACTAAGTTCAGGCCATGGCCCTTTTTCAAATGCCCGGCGAGCTGCCTTCACTGCTAAATCAATATCTTCTTCCCCTGCTTCACTTACGAAAGCAAGAACTTCTTCTGTCGCTGGGTTATACGTTTCAAACTTTTTACCACTTATAGCTGGTACAAACTTTCCATCGATAAAAAGCTCAATATTTCCTTCTAAAAAAGCTTTCACTCTCGGCTTTAATTCTATTTCTGCTGTTAACATATTCCACTCCCCTTTTCATTTTTCGATTCGTACAGTGCTATATTTTTTTACACATGTGAAACAGCAGTTAAAGTAGCTAAAATATCTTTCAGCTTTTGATCTTCCTCAGGCGTCAATCCTAAACGAGGATAACGAGAAGGACCTCCTGCCTGTCCATTTAATTCCATTGCACGCTTAACAATTTGCACATATTTCCCTGATCCTTCAAGGAATGTACAAAGCGGTAATATGCTGTCATTGATTGCCCAAGCTTCTTTTAGTTCACCTTCTTGGAAATGATTAAACATTTTCGTAACAAGATTTGGCACAATATTCCCTGCAACAGAAATCCAGCCTGTTGCCCCGACTAAATAAGACTCCATCACTAAATCTTCTGAACCGCAGAAAACTTCAATAGCCCCTTTGCTATATCTGACAAGATCTCTTGCTTTGCGAATATCCCCACTTGATTCTTTAATATGAGTAACTCTTTCACATTCTTTTCCGATTCGCAGCATCAGCTCTGTACTCATATCAACGCCAGATGTAAAAGGATTGTTGTACAGCATAATAGGCACATTCACTGCATTTGACACTTCTTTAAAGTGGAAATAAATTTCTTCCTCTTTCGGTTTACAATAATAAGAATTAATGATCAGCGCACAATCTGCACCATGTGCTTCCGCCTGTTTCGTATATTCAATTGTTTCTTTTGTCGTTTCAGCAGCTGTTCCCACAATAACAGGAATACGGCCGTTCACCTCTTTTAATACTGTTTCAACCATTTGGAACTTTTCTTCTTTTGATAAACTTACAAACTCTCCAGTGCTGCCGTTGATTACAATACCTGCAACCCCTTGATCTACGAAGTAGTTTACATTATTTTTTACACCGCCCCAATCAATCTCCTGCGCCTCATTCATTGGAGTAATTAATACTGGATAAGCTCCTCTAATTGTTGTCATTTCTATTTCCCCCTTAATATTTTTTTAGTTTTTTTGCTATCACTAGCAAGCACAATAACTTTAGTAAACAATTATAATTTAATTATCTTAGTAAAAATCCAGCAGATAAAGGATCTGTCGGATCTAATACAAACATCTGCATTCCTGTAATAAAACCACGGCTTTTCAAAGTAAACTTGTATCCACTCTCTGTTTGTTTCGCTCCTTGTACCGTCAAAGTGCTGCCAAAAATGCTTTCACTTATAAATGGTGGTTCTATACACACCTTCCCTTTAGAAAGTAAGCTTGTATAACACGCCATCGTCGATCCAAAACCAGGAGAACGAACAATATACTGGTCAGCGCGGAACGTAATGGTTTTTATTCGCCCTTCTTCTAAATGAGAGTCATCCATTAAAACAACACCTTTTACTGGCATTTTTGACTCGAGAGCTTGAAGCACTGTTTCTCCCCATCTCTTTAGTTCAGAAAGCTCCTCAACACGAATCTGTGCAGAAATATCACTTTTCTCAAACACTGCGTATAATTGATCAGCTTGCACGAGGGTGAACTGTGTATTGGAATGTGAATAAGACAATGGGATATTTGTTTCGACTATTTGACACGATTCACTTTCTATCACTACTGAAACTACTTCATCATTCCCCATAATCGCGGTAACGGAAATCACACCGCTGACCGTTTCGATTTTATATTCACTTGACGCCCTCGGCTTTAAATGACCGCATTCCAATAAAGCTGTAATCACAGCAACGATGCCCCCATAATGAAGAGGAACCGTTCCTTCATGATTGAAAAATAATACTGCGGCATCAGCTTCTTCATTAATCGTCGGAACAACAAGACAACCATTTAAACCAGCAAACCCACGCGGTTCATTCAACAAAAGATAGATTTCTTCCGCAAACACATGCATAAACTGTTCATTTAACTGTTCCAAGTTTTGATAATGAATAAACGGCACATCTTTAATAACACGAAACGCTTGACCAGCTACGTGTACATCCGTTGTTGAATACGTCTTCTGAATTTTCATTTCACGTCCTCCGTTTCATGTTCCATAGGGGGAATGAGCAGAAATCCTTCTTTAAGCGGATCTTCTTCGTGATAGAAGAAGCGATGCATCCCCATTAACCAAGCTGATCCCGCAATTTTGGTCACCACTGCCTCAATACCTTCCACATCTGTTGTTTCCAATACGCGTCCTCTAAATAAGGAACCGACAATGCTTTCATGAACGAATTCTTCGCCAATTGAAATTTCTTGATTGGCATATAGGACAGCCAATTTTGCAGAAGTACCAGTTCCACATGGGGAACGGTCGATTCCTCCTGGAGGAACAATAACTGTATTTTTCACATCTGCTTCCTCATGGGTTGGTTCAGTAAAAAATTCAACATGAGTTAACCCTTTAATAAACGGATGTTGCGGATGAACGATTTCAACTTTTTCATTAATGGTATTTCTAATGTTGATTGCTGTTTCGATTATGTTAGAAGCATTCTCTGGAATTAAGTCCAATCCAACCGATTTTGCATCAATGATTGCGTAAAAATTCCCACCATACGCAATGTCAGCATCTATACGCCCAATTCCCTCGACATCAACGGAAACACGTTTTAAAAGAAACGCTGGGATATTACAAAAAGACACTTCTTTTGCTTTTCCATTTTCTACTGAAATATCCACTTCAACGAGCCCGGCAGGTGTATCCAATTTTAAGGAAGTGACCGGTTCTTGAATGGGAATCAATCCAGATTCAACTAATGCTGTACACACACCAATCGTGTCATGTCCACACATCGGCAAATATCCGCCCGTCTCTATGTAAATCACACCAATATCTGCTTCTGGATGGCAAGGATCCGTTAACAAAGCACCAGACATGACATCATGGCCGCGCGGTTCATTCATTAACAGTTTGCGAATCCAGTCATATTCCTTTTTCATATGGAGCATTTTTTCTGACATTGTTTCCCCAACTAATTTTGGAAGCCCGCTAATCAGTGTCCTCGTTGGATTCCCGCCTGTATGTGTATCAATTGTTGTAAAGACTCTTTGTGCCCTCATCTGCTCAACACCCTTTCTGTAAATCGGTTAAAGCTAAGCGGGGCAACGGGAATCGATGTTTCTTTTTCATTAATGAGCTCTTCTATTATTTTCCCAGTTACTGCTGCGAGGCTAATTCCGTCCCCTTCATGTCCCGCCGCGATATAATAATTTGGAATTTTATCCACACGTGAAACGATTGGCAAATGATCTTCCGTCCATGGCCTTAATCCTGCATATGAACGAATCACCATCATATCTGCCATTTTCGGATAAAAGCGGATTGCTCGGTTAGCAATACATTTAATGATTTCATTGTTTACTTTCGTATGAAAACCGACAAATTCTCTACTGCTCCCAATTAAAAAATTTTGACTTTCCGTTGGTTCAAAGACAAGAGCTACTCCGTATTTTTCAGTGAGTGGATCAACAAGGCGCTTTCCACCAAACTTTGAAATTAAGTAGCCAAACTCCATTACTTTTCGAGATCCTACATGCTGCTGCCTTGAGGCAACGATGATATGCCCTTTTCTCGGTTCAATTGGTATTGAAAGATCAAGCATCTCTCCTATCCGAGGCGCCCATACTCCTGCCGCATTGACGACATGATCCGCAGTAAAAACTCCGTTTGTCGTTTCTACAGTAAATGAACCACTTTCTTCTTTTTTCATTTGTTTTACTTCGGTATGCTTGAAAGCTTTAGCTCCTAGTTTTTTTGCTTCTTCCAAAAGTGAAAAAGCTAAGAGATAAGGATTAACCGTAGAATCAGTGGCGCATTCTAATCCCCCTAGTAAGTCATCTGCAAAAAAGGGAGACTCCTGCCGAATATCCTGCCGGTCAAGCATTCGAAATGGTAAACCGGCAGCTTTTTGACGATCTACCCATTTCTGTGCCGCTTCCATCTCCTCGTCCGACTCACAAACAAGGATGCTTCCTGGTGCTCGATATTCAAATGGATGCTCCAATTCTTTACTTAATTCATCTACTAAATTCTGACTAAACAACGACATCTGACTATCAAAACCTGGGTCCTTATCAATCGCCAAAATATTGCCGTCACATCGTGAAGACGTGCCACTAACAAATTCCCCTTTTTCAATTATCGTTACATCCCTTCCATACTTAGAAGCATAATAGGCAATCGAACAGCCAATAATTCCCCCGCCAATGACTAACACGTCACAATGTTTCACATCGCATTCCTCCTCTCGATGAAATGGCCTCATTATCTAAAAATGCAATTCGTGTGCCAATTCATGTGAAACTATCACAATGAACTATTACTTCATCCTGGCTGACGGTTTGGTGCAAGTGACGGCGACTCGCATCGAACAGGAAAATTTCAGAAGGAAAAGAAATTACTTTTGTGCTTTCAAATTTTTGTTCCTATCACCGGAATTCATTCCTGATTCAGTTCCTCAACTTCTAAAAGCATCAGTTTTACTCTCATTTAATAGAATGAAATTTCCTGTTTAAATATTTTAAACATTTAGTTAATTGGTGTATAATTTTTTTTACAGTGTTAATCATTTTTTACAGCGCAGGAGGAGGATCATTATATTTTCATTACCGTCAGTAAAAGAAATAATAAAACATCTTCTAATCGATACACCGTTCGATAAACATCAAATTGAACAGAAAAACGGTGAATTTTATTATCGTTCAACAACAGAAATGCCTGATTTCCCATGCAAAATCGTATATGAAGATGATCCATTCTTCACCTTGGTTGAGGCGTTTAATCAGCATTCCGCAGCTATTATTCTTGATATAACAAAAAAACCAATAGGCTGTATAACAGCCTCTCAAATGATCCATTTTCTTCATAACTCTTACAATCAATTAAAAGCATTTTATGAAACTGTCATTCAAACGACCGATTCTTCAGTCACAGTCATTGATGATAACGAGCGTGTTTGTACATGGACCGAAGGCGCAGAAAAAATTTTCTCAGTCAAGCGTCAAGATATAATCGGCCGACCGATTACGGATTTTTTCGACTATAAAAATCTAGAAATCTTGCAATCTCTGCATAAAGGGAAAAATATTGTAGGACAGCATCATCAGCCTCGGTCTGATTTGTTTGTCATAATTAACTCTAATCCCGTTTATTTTGATGGTCAGATTATCGGGGCAGTCGTTTCAGAAACGGATATCACAAATCAAGTCGTACTGAATGAGAAATTATTTAATATGTCCAACGAAGTACACCGTTTAGAACAAGAAGTAGCAAAATATAAGGATTCATCTGATCCATTTCAATCTATTAAAGGAAAAAGTACCGCCCTGCAAAGAACAGTAGATTTAGCTAGAAGAGTATGTTCTGTTAAATCCACTGTTCTCATATTAGGCGAAAGCGGTGTCGGAAAAGAGGTGTTTGCGAAAGCAATTCATGAGGCAAGTGAAAAGCCGAAAGCACCTTTTATTTCAATTAACTGCGGCGCGATACCAGCATCTTTATTTGAAAGTGAGCTATTCGGATATGAACGGGGCGCTTTCTCTGGTGCTGATAGTAAAGGAAAAAAAGGAAAAATAGAACTAGCAAAAGGCGGTACATTGTTTCTTGATGAAGTAGGTGAAATGCCGCTCGAAATGCAGGTAAAACTCCTACGCGTGCTGCAGGAGCGGAAATATTATCGTGTCGGCGGAGAAAAAGAAATCAATATCGACTTCCGTATCATCGCTGCTACAAATCGCGATTTACAAGAATTAATGAGAAAAGGACAATTCCGTGAAGATTTATATTATCGATTGAACGTAGTCAGTTTGCACATTCCTCCTTTAAGAGAGCGGCAAGAAGATATTATCGAATTAACCCATTATTTTTTACATGATTTTTCTTTGAGCTATCAGCGGCCAATTCATGAATTCCCTCCAGAAGTCATGCATGAACTGCTTCGTTATGATTGGCCTGGCAATATTCGCGAACTTCGCAATGTCATAGAACGGCTTATCGTATTCGCAACAGATGGCGTAATAAAAAGAGAGTATTTACCCTTTCATCCAAACAGTATCAGCTTTGAAAACACACCAAAGGCTGTATCTAATGTAATTCAGGAAAGTGACTTCACCATCTTATCGCTGCAAGAAGAAATGGATCAACACGAGAAAAAAGTAATCGAAAGAGCGTTACAGATCTTAGATGGGAATAAATTAGAGTGCGCGAAACAACTTGGTATCACAAGAGCCACTTTATACAATCGTTTGAAGCGGCTCGGCCTACATTAACCCTCTTCCTCCTCTGCATTGGCACATTTTTTGCATAATATTTTTATGAAAGACTGTCGAGGAGGAATTCAAATGGTTAACAAAGAGAGCATTGTAATTTGCCGCTGTGAAGAAGTTACTTACGGACAGCTTCAGAAAACGGCAGATCAACATAAATGCACAGCAAGAGAATTAAAATTAAGAACCCGAGCAGGAATGGGCTTTTGCGGCGGCCGCACATGCAGGCCGACATTAGATAGAATTATTGAAAGTGTTATCCCTAATGTGTCACCTGGTGAAATTCAGTTAAAATATCAGCCCCCAATTCGGCCGGTAACCTTTGGAACAGTAGGTGAAAATCAATGACTAGAATCATGAACCATCCCATTTTAGGGAATTTAGATGATAGAGAACGTATTTCCTTTCAATTTGATGGAATTCAATATGAAGCATATGAAAATGAAACGATCGCTGCTGCTCTTTTGGCAAATGGAATAAGAAAACTGCGCGTTCACGAAGATAGCGGGACACCTAGGGGTATTTATTGCAATATCGGCCATTGCTTAGAATGCCGTGTAACTGTCAATGATCAAGCAAACGTAAGAGCCTGCTTAACGGTTGTAGAAAAGGATATGATTGTTGAAAGCGGCAAACAGCATCCGAATATTGTAAGAAGGATGGTGGAAAAGCGATGATTGATGTCATTGTAATTGGAGGAGGCCCAGCAGGATTAGCAGGAGCTATTACATGTGCAAGCTTTGGTCTCAAAGTCACTGTTATTGATGAATTTATAAAACCAGGCGGGAGATTACTCGGACAACTTCATCAAGAACCTTCCGGTGAATGGTGGAATGGAATAAAAGAATCAGAACGCCTTCATCAAGAAGCAAAAAAATTATCGGTCGATATTCGCTGCGGTGTGTCTGTTTACAATTTAGAAAAAGAAAACCACCTATGGAATGTACATACGAGCTTAGGTACGCTAGAAGCACCATTTGTACTAATTGCTACTGGAGCTGCTGAGTACTCTATCCCATTGCCTGGTTGGACCCTTCCTGGTGTAATGTCCATTGGCGCAGCTCAAGTAATGACAAATGTTCATCGCGTCCAAGTCGGCAAAAAAGGGATCCTTATCGGAGCGAATATTTTAGCATTTGCGATTTTAAATGAATTACAACTAGCTGGCATAACAGTTGATCGAATTATACTCCCTGAAAAAAGTGTCCTTAGTCAAAAAGCTGGTGAGCCTGAAGAGGTTATGAAATCGCTCTTGAACGCAGCTCATCTCGCCCCATCACCGTTATTACGTATCGGGAGCCGTTTCATGAGAAATGACTGGATGCGGAAAGTTGCTTTAAACTTTTATCCGAAAAACGGTATGAAAGTGAACGGTACTCCCCTTCAACTTCGGAAAGCAGCACTCGAAATTATCGGTACAGATCAAGTAGAAGGAGTACGCGTCGCCGATATTGATGTGAATGGCAATATTATTGCGGGGTCTGAAACCATTTACGAAGCGGATTTTGTCTGTATAGCAGGCGGCTTGTACCCGCTGGCAGAGCTTGCCGCTGTTGCTGGATGTCCATTTCAATACATTCCTGAACTTGGCGGTCACGTGCCCCACCATTCAGAGACGATGGAAACTCCTCTTGATGGACTATTTGTAGCCGGGAATATCACCGGGATTGAAAGCGGCAAAATTGCCATGGCTCAAGGAACAACGGCGGGATTGTCAATCGCCAAACATGCAGGAAAAGAATCGAACACAATTGACCAAAAACTACAACAAGCAGTGCAACATGTCCGTACTGTTCGCAGGCAAGCTGCAATCCAGTTCAATCCTGAAATTAATAACGGCAGAAGCAAAATGAACGAGCTGTGGGAACGCCTCTATTCAAATGACAGCACCGGGAAAACTCCCAAACAAATTGTGTAATGAAATAAGAAATCCCGCCAGCCTTTGTTCTGACGGGATTTCTTATTTACATAAGTTATGCTGCAGTTACTGAAGAACGTTTTGGCTTTCGCTTATTCTTTTTCTTGTGCCACCACATGTATGTACCAGTGAACATTAAGAATGATGGTGTAAGACCAGCAATAACATATAAGATTTTTGTAAATAAACCACCAAACGTTCCTGTATGTAGTGGTTTAAGCCATGTCTGATACGTCAGTCCATCATCCACCTTTGGATCTTGTTTAGCCAACACTTTCCCGCTATACTGGTCAACCCATATTTTCACATTCCCATTCCCTGGATCGTATGGACGACTCAAACGAATTTCCACAGCACCTTCTGCTTTTCCTTTTTTCGCTTGCGCTGGCACCCTTACTTGCATAATCTTCCCTTGAGGGACCGCCTTTTCAGCTTCACTTAGCAAGGAATCAAGAGGGAGTTTTCCTCCTGAAAGGGGCTTAGAAATAAGTTTCTCCTTCGATGGCATGACACTAGTTTTCGCTCCAAACCACCCAAAAATTGTCTTATCGTATGTAAAAAGTGCCCCTGTTAATGAAACCACTAATAAAAGTGGCATAGCAATGATTCCAATAACTTTATGTATATCATACTGTTTTACATATGTATTCTTACTGCGCCGTATAATAAAACCGCGTGCCCACTTTTTAATTCCAGGCCACCATAAATACAATCCAGATAAACTAATAAAAAAGAAAATAAATCCAATAATACCGACAATTTCTTTACCGTTAAAATCTTTCAGAAGTAAATGATAATGAATTTCTTTGACTTGATTAAAAAATGCTTTTTCCCCTAAATCTCCATTTATGTTACCAGTCCCTGGATCAACATATACAGATTTCGTCCCTTTTCCTTCTTTCAAATTAAACAAATAAATCCCTTGAGAGTGTGGATCATCTGGCGTATACACACGCTGAATTTCTCCCTTTGGGTATGCGCTTGCTACAGTTTGCAGGGCTTTCTGATACGTAATCGGTTGCCCCTCAGTTATTTTGTATAAATCGGGATAAATCATACGATTTAATTCGTTATCAAAGACAAGCAAACTTCCAGTCAATCCAATGAGCACAATAAATATGCCAGCTATCATGCTAAGGTATAAATGAACTTTTCTAACCATACTGCGAATCTTCATAAAAGTCCCCCTAAATTAAATGAAAAGTCAAATTAATATTAAGAATAATGATTATGATTATCATTGTCAATGTAAAATATATCCATAAAGAACGTTTTGTAAACTAAAAAAACTGTTTGAAATATACTTTCGTAAAACCATGACTTAGCGTAGGAAATATAATGTTTAGACGGTGATATCATGCTGCGAAAATTTTTATTGACAAACAAAAAGTACGAGATTAAGATTAATCTAGTTATTTGAGAAAGATTATCATTATCATTTTAGATATATTAGGGGGAAGTTCATTGCTTAAAAAATTTTTAAATCTCAAAACCATTCTTATATCGTTTTCCTTGTTGGTAGTAATTGGTGTCATAATATGGCAGGGAGTGAATTATCAAGGGAATCCTGATCCTACTGCTAAAGATATAACGCCAGGTGCTGCAATCATAAATACGGCTATCCTTATCTTTCGGGAAGGATTAGAGGCTATTTTAGTATTATCAGCAATTATCTCTGGCTTAGTGCGTAAGAAACAAGATAACTATTGGAAGCCCATTTCTGCTGGAGCAGGGGTATCCTTCTTGGCCACGATTGCTACGTGGTTTATTGTAGTAGGGATTATTTCTTCTGTGAATGCATCGGAGCTTCATATTCAAGCTGCAACAGGAATTCTAGCTGTTATTGTTTTATGTATTATCATGAACTGGTTCTTTCATAAGATTTACTGGCAGGGTTGGATTAACCTACATAATCGTAAAAAACAAAAAATAACTGGAAATAATGGTGAGAGTGTGGCAAAGAGTACATTTTGGTCTCTTTTCCTACTAGGTCTTACATCGGTTTATCGTGAGGGATTTGAAGTCGTTCTTTTCCTTCAAAATTTACGATTAAAAGTGGGGTCCGATGTTATCTTACAAGGAGCACTGATTGGGTTAGCGTTAACGATGATAGTGGGAGTTCTGACCTTTTTAGCTCATCGCCGTCTTCCTTATAAAAAAATGTTGGTATTTACAGGCGGTCTCTTAGTGGTTGTCTTGGCCGTAATGGTGGGCGAAACTGTACAAGAGATGCAACTAGCAGGATGGATTAGTACAACTACCATCAATGTTCATTTCCCTGATTGGATGGGAGTTTGGTTCTGTATATTCCCAACAGTTGAGACATTATTAGCTCAAGTTATAGCTGTAATTTATGTATTAGGTTCTTACTTTGCTGCTCGTTATTTAACAAAACGAAAAGCAATGAAACGACAAACTCAAGCAGTGTCATAGAAACAAATACTCATTTATGAAAAAGACTAAGCAACCATCGAGATTTGATATTCTATCAGAGCTCGGTGGCTGTTTAGTCTTCTTTGGAATTGTTTATCCTGCATTAACGGGCAATTGTTTCAACCAATCAGCAATGTGGAATGAAAAAACCCCCATTGATGGAGGTTTCACTTTAGTAATCTTGAATGAAATATCACACTCTATTCTAAGTGAATTGTACAATTATATAGTTCTGAATCCCAGCCATTCTTTGCTTTTATAAGTTTAGTTAGAGACGTGTTTCTCGGAGATTCTACCATATTCAAATGCGGTACTAATTCCTTTAGAAGATGTCGAATGAATGCACCATGACTAACGATTAATATATTCTTGTTATCATGTTTAGAGGCTATCTCTTCAATTACCGAAAGACCTCTTGTGATTACACTATCAGCACTTTCAATTCCTAAATCTAGCTCTCTCCAATTCTGTCCCCATTTTAAAACTCTCTCTTCTTCCGTTGTCCCTTCAATCTGTCCTCCGCCCGCTTCACGAAGCCTAGGTTCTAAATAAAGGGGGATGTTCGGAATTTTTTCTCCTATAATTTCAGCAGTTTGCTTCGCTCTTAATAGATCACTAGAATATATGAAATCCCAATTCTCCTTACACAAGCGCTCCGCAAGTTTATAAGCCTCTGATAATCCAGCTTGATCAAGGGAAATATCTGAACTCCCCTGTGCTCTCCCTTCTTTATTCCACGGTGTACTTCCGTGACGAATTATACCTATTTTAGTCATATGAAACCTCCAAATTATCAAAAATGAACTTAGTTCGAAGTATCATTCCTCTTCCTAAGCTCATCTCGGATATCTTTTAAATATTCATTTCTTTCTCTCATTCTCTTTAATACAATCGTTACAACATATGCTGTAAAAACTGCGGCCGCAAAAGGGAAAACAAATCCTAATATTGAAAAAATATTAAAAATAACATGTCCTACTCCCATATCCCTGCCCCCTTTAGTCTATCTATTGTTTAAAAGACTGTTTCCCTTCGCTTTTCCTATATCGATAATGAAAATAATAGAGCAGTACAATCGCTAAAATACCTAATCCAATCGAAAAATATAAGGGCCACTCCCAGCGTACATAACCTCTTACACAAACCATAAGTACCGTTAGCATTTCAAAGCAAAATAGTACTTTTATATTTTTCATCAGTTACTCCTTATATTTAATTTTCTATTCTCACATAAGGACTTCCTTGCAAAAGCAGCTCCATGAATTTTTCTTTCTCTTTTGGCATTGTAATCATATGCACTTCAAAATTACTACCGTACGTGATTTCTAAATTATTCTTTTTTCTTCCCACAAATCGTATAGTACGAATGCTTACAGTCGGAATTTTCTTCTTTGTTAACCAATGCCCTGTTATTAATTCTCCATCAACGACTTTATGCTGAAATACAAATATTTCAGAAATAGGAACAATATTTGCAGCTAAAAATAAGATTCCTGCTGCAAGTCCCGTCAGCCAACCTTTCTCGTGCAGCATAAATGATATAATGGGAGAGATTACGACAAGCAGTAGCATAATAACAGTAAGCAGTATCATAATTGGATTTTTTTTCACGTAAAATTCCATCTTTATCACTCCTTATCCATATTATACCATCAATTATTGATAAATTCAGAAAAAAGAAGCGTCATTTCATACGCTTCTCTCTCCATTCTCTTGCTAGCATACTATACACTGCTATGTCCTGAAAATGATCATATAACCATTCTCCCTCACGCATAATTCCATCTAAGTGAAAACCTAACCGCTCTGGAATTGCACGGCTCTTTTGATTGTTTACTCCGCAATGAATTTCAACTTTATTTAATTTTAATTCTTCGAAAGCATAACGAAGCGCAGCCTTTACACTTCGCGTCATAATTCCTTTTCCACTTGCTTCTTCCACAAGATAGTATCCAAGACTTGTTGCTTTCTTCGCCCAATTCACCGGATGAATCCCAATCATCCCAACGAGCCTTCCTTTATAGCGTATACCTGATTCAAAGCCATTTCCATCCGCGAAGTTATGCAGCCACATTGGAAAGATTTCATTGTACCCTTCAGCTGATTTCGTGCGATCCACCCATGGAAGCCATTCTCGTAAATATTCTCGATTGCTATCCACTAACTCGTATAGTTCATCTTTATATTGCATTTCTAACAATTGTAATTCGATTTCATCGTCAACGCGTAGTGTAAACATTTCCCTATCCCCTTATTTTTTCTTATTATTCTAACATTTTAAATCGCAAGTTTTCTAGAAAAAAATAACAACTTAGCAAAAAACTCTTTTTCTACTTTTTATACCATCAATTATTGATAAATTCAGAAAAAAAAAGAAGCGTCTTTCTATACGCTTCTTTCCTTCCATTCTCTCGCTAGCATACTATATACCGCAAGGTCATGGAAATGATTATATAACCATTCTCCCTCACGCATAATTCCATCTAAGTGAAAACCCAATCGTTCTGGAATTGCACGGCTCTTTTTATTTTTTACTCCGCAATGAATTTCCACTTTATTTAGTTTTAATTCTTCGAAAGCGT
The DNA here is from genome assembly GCF_037104695.1 of Bacillus yunxiaonensis. Classification (NCBI taxonomy): domain Bacteria; kingdom Bacillati; phylum Bacillota; class Bacilli; order Caryophanales; family Bacillaceae; genus Bacillus; species Bacillus yunxiaonensis. The sequence goes on from NZ_JBAWSV010000012.1 coordinate 22,222, forward strand.
AACGGAGCGCAGCCTTTACACTTCGCGTCATAATTCCTTTTCCACTTGCTTCTTCCGCAAGATAGTATCCAAGACTTGTCGCCTTCTTCCCAAAATTCACTGGATTAATCCCAACCACCCCAACAAGTTTCCCTTTATACCGTACACCCGCTTCAAAACCATTTCCATCTGCGAAGTTATGCAGCCACATTGGAAAGAGTCCATTGTACGCTTCAGCTGATTTCGTGCTGTCCACCCATGGAAGCCATTCTCGTAAATATTCTCGGTTGCTATCCACTAATTCGTACAGTTCATCTTTATGTTGCTTTTCTAATAATTGCAATGAGATTTCGTCATCAACGCGTAGTGTAAACATTTTCCTATCCCCTTAATTTTTCTTATTATTCCAACATTTAAAATCATGAGTTTTCTAGACAAAAATAACAACTTAACAAAAAACTCTTTTTCTACTTTTTAATACAAACAGCTCTGAGGAACAAAGAACGCCTGCAATTGTATATATCATATTCCCTCTTAATCTTCACTGTTCCACCTTACTTAGAGCTAACTCTAAATAAACAAAAAAAATGACGTGCCAATTGCACGTCATTTCTACCTTACTTCTTCTCTGCCACTTGTACTTCCTTCGCATAAGCAGCTTCAAATTTTTGAATATCGCCAGCGCCCATAAAAATAAGTACGCCGTTTTTATGTTTCTTTAATACTTCTGTTGTCATAACTGTAATAAGCTCTGCACCATCAATGCGTTGCTGCAGGTCTTGAATTGTTAATTCTCCTTTATTTTCACGAGCAGAACCAAAAATATCACATAAATATACTTGATCTGCCTTACGTAAACTCTCTGCAAATTCATCTAAGAATTTTTGTGTTCGAGAGAATGTATGCGGCTGAAATACTGCTACAATTTCACGTTCTGGGTATTTCTGACGAGCAGCTTCAATTGTCGCATTGATTTCTGTTGGATGATGTGCGTAATCATCAATAATGACCTGCTCACCCATTTTCTTTTCATTAAAGCGGCGCTTTACACCACCGAATGTTGTTAACTGATGTTTCACAACTTCGACATCAATGTTTTCATAATCACAAAGAGCAATAACTGCCAATGCATTTAGCACGCTATGATTGCCATAACCTGTAATTTGGAACGTTCCATAATACGTATTACGAACAAAGACATCAAACACTGTACCATCTGTTCTTTTTTGAATGTTACGTGCCTGGAAATCATTATCTTCGCCAAATCCATAGAAAATAACTGGTACTTTCGCATGAATCTTTTGAAGTTCTTCATCATCACCACACGCAATAATACCTTTCTTCACTTGCAGTGCCATCTCTTGGAACGCACTAAATACATCATTAATGTCTGCAAAATAATCTGGATGATCAAAATCAATATTTGTCATAATTGCATAGTCTGGATGATATGACAAGAAATGACGACGATATTCACACGCTTCAAATACAAAATACTTACTATCTTCTACTCCAAGTCCTGTTCCATCACCAATTAAACAAGATGTAGGGCTTGCTCCTTGCATTACGTGAGATAACAAACCTGTCGTTGATGTTTTTCCGTGAGCGCCAGTTACAGCGACACTCGTATACTTACTCATAAATTCGCCTAAAAAATGATGATAACGATAAATAGGTAAATTTAATTCCTTTGCAAATTCAATTTCCTCATGTGTATCTGGGAAGGCATTTCCTGCGATAATCACTTGTCCTTCTTCAACATTATTTTTATCAAAAGGCAGGATAGAAATCCCACGACTTTCCAACGCTGTTTGCGTGAAAAAACGTTTGTCTACATCAGAACCTTGAACAGTATGATTCATATCATGTAAAATTTGTGCTAAAGCACTCATCCCTGTTCCTTTAATTCCTACAAAATGGTAAACTGTCATCTTAAAGAACCTCCAACATTTCGAACTATTCCAACGGTCTATCTATAAGACAGTATATGATTTTCTTTTTATTTTGGTAATCATCTCGAATTCCTTATAATCACGTTCATGCTCTCTTTTAAGTCCACAACAAATTTATTATAGCAAAAAACAATCCGTTATACTATGATAACAGAAAAACTGATAGGGTCAATTCCCTACCAGTTTATCCGTTTATTCCACTATATAAAATCAAATCCCCACCACCTCAACATTCTGCAAAAAACAAAGCAGTTGCATGAGGGATGAACTTCCTAATTATATAGTTTCACTTTATTCCATGTTTTCTTTTTTTTGCAATTGAACACGCTCTAAGCGTGGATTTGGACGATATTTACGTCCTGCTTTCGCTTCCGGTTTTCCGTTCAATTCTACGTTATCACCTGTGAAGCCAATGTTCATTTTTAATAAGCTGCTGCCGACGCCATAAATATCAACTGGAACATTTTGTGCTTCAAATTCACGAATTCGTTTTTCATCAAATCCACCGCTCACTACGATATTCACATGTTGGAATCCTTCATCATCTAATGCTTTTCGGAGCGCAAAGATAAGAGAAGGATTCACACCGCGCGGATCAAATGTGCCAAGCACTTCTGGATGACGAATGAAGTGTTGATCAATCATCGTACGAGATGTATCTACACGTACTCCTTTTAGCTCTGATCCAAATTCATGTGCCACGCGAAGTGCATCTGTAATCACATCGTTATTGTAATCAATGAGTACAACTAACTCATCTTCTGGAAACTTTTTATGGTATGCTTTTGCCGCTTCTACAACATCACCGTTAAACATTTGAATTAAAGCGTGAGGCATTGTTCCCATGCCGCTTTTCCCCCACCATTCATTCATCGCATGCGTTGCTTGCGCGCTCATACCACCGATATAAGCCGCATAACCATCACCAGCTTGTTGCGTATAATGATCATCGCGATCTCCCATGAAAATAACCGGTTTCTCTTTCTCACCGCTGCGCGCAGCTTGTACAACGTTATACACATTTGTCGCAACAGAAGTGCGGCGTGCTAAAATACCATCAATCACACCTTCTAAATAACCGAAATACTCATACGGTCCGCGAATCGTTAATACCGTTTCAAACGGATTAACTTTATCCCCATCTTTTAAAGAATGAATTTCAAGCTCTTCAGGATGCTCTGCAAATGTTTGTAATAAAGCAAGTATTTCATCTGTTCCGCATAATACAGCATGTTCCTTTTGAAAAAATTGCATTGTCACAATGCTTCCTGTTCGAAATTCTTTAATAATATCACGAGTTTTTAAGAAATAAACCGCAGAAAACCATCCTTCGCCAACGCGCTCATCAAACTTGAACGTCTTGTTTGTTAGTCGATTTATTTCACCTTGTAATTTTAATTCGATTTCTTTCATGTCGCTATACTCCCTACTTTACTATCCAACGTTTTCTCTTAGTATACAGCAAAACCATTTCTTATACATGTATATCCTGCATCGCAGCAAATTCATCTTCTGTAATAAGGACATCTCTCGGTTTTGTTCCGCGTGCTTCTGAAATAATCCCTTGCGCTTCCATGTCTTCAATAAGACGAGCTGCACGGTTATACCCAATGCGGAATCTTCTCTGCACAGAAGACGTGGATGCTCCCCCTTGTTCTACAACAAATTGACATGCCTCAAAGAACAACTCATCTTCGGATTCTTGCTGTTCTGTTTTTGCCAATAAGTCTTCTTGATGGAATAAATAATTGGGCTTCATTTGACGCTTCGCATGCGCAACAGACTTTTCAATCTCTTCATCTGAAACGTATACCCCTTGCACACGAACCGGTTTTGACGTTCCATTATCTAAAAATAGCATATCACCACGACCAAGCAATTTCTCAGCTCCGCCAATATCAATGATTGTACGTGAGTCTACTTGTGATGACACTGTAAAAGCAATTCGCGTTGGAATGTTCGATTTAATCAATCCTGTAATAACATCTACAGATGGACGCTGCGTCGCTACTAATAAATGAATTCCGCACGCTCTTGCTTTTTGGGCAATTCGGCAAATCGCTTCTTCTACATCAGCCGGTGCAACCATCATTAAATCAGCCAGCTCATCAATGACAATAACGATATACGGCAACGTCTCGCCTGGAATTTCTTGTTCGTTCATAATTGTATTGTAACGCGTTAAATCACGCGCACCTGCATGCGCAAACAATTCATAACGCCGTTCCATTTCCTCTACTGCCCACTTTAAGGCTGCCGTCGCCGCTTTTACATCCGTAATAACCGGTGCAACAAGGTGTGGTACAGAATTGTACGGCGCCAGTTCAACCATCTTCGGATCAATGAGCATCAGCTTTACTTCGTGTGGCTTCGCTTTATATAAAATACTTGTTAAAATCGCATTAATACATACGCTTTTTCCTGATCCTGTTGCCCCCGCAATTAAACCGTGCGGCATTTTTCGAATATCCGTCACAATTGGTGTACCTGAAATATCAAGACCAAGTGCAACTGTAAGCGGCGATTCGCTTTTCGTAAACACTGGGCTTCTTAAAATTTCACGAAGAAATACTGCTTTGCTCTCTTTATTCGGCACTTCAATTCCAACTGCACTTTTCCCTGGAATTGGCGCCTCAATTCGAATATCACGAGCAGCCAAGTTTAGTTTAATATCGTCACTTAAATTCGTAATTTTGTTTACTTTCACACCAGGTTCTGGCTGCACTTCAAAACGAGTTACAGCTGGACCTTGCGTCACGTTCACCACTTTTGCACCAACATGGAAATTATGAAATGTCGTATTTAACAACTCTTTTTGTTCCTCTAACCACTCAGCATCATTTGTCGCTGGATGACTTGGATTATTTAAAAGTGCTAATGGTGGAAACTCATATGTTGGCGGTGCCTGTAAAACGTTACGAATATCTTGTTCTGTTTCTACAACAACTCGGTGCGTCATCTCTTCTTGCACTGGTTGTTTCACTGCCGGCGGTTCCATATTTTGTTTTTGCTCAGTCACATTATGTGAAGGAGCAGGTTGTGGCGGCATTGCTACACGGCGCTTTTCTTCTAACATCTGTTTATCTTGCTTCAACATCACTACATTAAACGGAACAAAACGTTTCTTCTCACGTTTAGGTTCTTGCATCGAATCTACTTTGCGCTGCTCTGTTTTTACTTTATTTTGCTCAGCAATTGCATTTTGTTTTCCCTCTGTTTCTTCTATTAATACATTTGCAAAGGCTTGTACAGCTTGCTGTGTTTGTTCATCAGTTTTAATCGGTTCTAGACTTTGCTCTTGAACGAAACTTTCAGTTACTACTGCTTCCGCTTCATTAGCTTCAAATACTTCTTCTGTTATTGAAAATACTTCCTTGAACTCTTCAGCTTCAAATATTTCTTCTTCTGTATTGGACTCTTCCATTTCTGAAGATAACTCTACTGCTTCTGTTTCCTTAGCTTCAAGTACTTCTTCCGTTATTGAAAATACTTTCTTGAACTCTTCGGCTTCAAATACTTCTTCTTGTGTATTAGGCTCTTCCATTTCTGAAGATATTTCTATTTCTTCTATTTCCTTAGACTCTTCAACTTCAAATGCTTCTTCTTGTATATCAGACTCTTCCATCTCTGAAGATACTTCTACTTCTTCTATTTCCTCTGGCTCTTCAGCTTCTAGTGTCGCTTCTTGTACATCGGACTCTTCCATCTCTGAAGATAACTCTACTTCTTTTGTTTCTTCAAACTCTTCAACTTCTTTTGTTTCTTCTTGTACATTGGATTCTTCCATCTCTGAAGATAACTCTACTTCTTTTGTTTCTTCAAACTCTTCGACTTCAAATATCTCTTCTTGTACACCAGACTCTTGCATCTCTGAAGATAACTCTACCGCTTCTATTTCCTCAAACGCTTCAGCTTCTAATGTCGCTTCTTGTACATCAGATTCTTCCATTTCTGAAGATAACTCTACTTCTTTTGTTTCTTCAAACTCTTCAACTTCTGGTTTTTCTTCTTGTACATCGGATTCTTCCATCTCTGAAGACAACTCTATTTCTTCTGTTTCTTTAAACTCTTCAACTTCAAATATCTCTTCTTGTACATCAGACTCTTCCATCTCTGAAGATACTTCTACTTCTTCTATTTCCTCTGGCTCTTCAGCTTCTAGTGTCGCTTCTTGTACATCGGATTCTTCCATCTCTGAAGATACTTCTACTTCTTCTGTTTCTTCAAACTCTTCGACTTCTAGTGTCGCTTCTTGTACATCGGACTCTTCCATTTCTGAAGATAACTCTACTTCTTTTGTTTCCTCTGGCTCTTCAACTTCTAGTGTTTCTTCTTGAATAACAGACTCTTCTATTCTCTCAACTTCTTCTTTCATTTCAAATTCTGACTCTACAGCAATAGGTTCATGTAATTCATTTTCACCTTGAGCCGCAACTGCTTCATTTTCAAATGAATGGATTTGCTGACTAGAATCTCCCTTTAACACCACAGCCTCTTCGGACATATTCACTTGTTCTGCCTCACGATTATGTAGCACTGTTTCATCGAATGTTGCATCATTTTGCACAGGTGCAAGTTCTGCTTCATTTTTCTCTAACCATGTATCAACAACAGACTTCTTAACTTCCGCTTCAATTCGTGTAGACTCTACTTGATTTTGTTCTGGTAGAACATCTTGTGATGAATCATAAAACGCATAGCCATTCTTCTCAAACCATACATCAACAACTGCTTTTCCTTCTATTGATATCTCAATATCTTCTCGTTGTTGTTTCTTACTTTCAGTATGTTCTTGTTGCCCTACTTCCGGGCGTTTATACCCAAAAATCGGAGAAACTATTTCTGTTGGACGAAACGGTCTTCGGTGACTTTCTTCTACAGAAGTAGGCTTTGCTTCCGTTACCTCTTGAATAATCGGTTCAATCTGTGTCTCTTTTTGTATTTCTTCTACTCGTCTTGATTGTCGTCTTTCTCGAATTGGTATTTCTTGTATAGCACGCTCCTCTATACGAGGCGATTTCATTGTGTTCTCCTCAAATCCTCCGTCAGGAATTAATGGAAAACGAAAATTCCTGCTCGCATGCGGCTTAGACACTTGCAGCTCATCTTCTCGTTTATTAGAGTAGTAGTTTACACGAGGAGTGTGCGAAGTAACCTTTTTCTCTACAGGAGTCTCTATTTCTCTCAATGCTGTTGCTTCATTTTCTTCCTCTTTTTTAAAAAGCTTTTTCATCCAATCTAGCATGCTTACCACTCTTTCTACTAAATAGTAACACCCTTTATTGTATCAGCATTCGGCAAAAAGTGCAGATGAAATTACTTTCAAATTATTTACAGAAAAATATAAAAAGATTACAAAATGAAAACGGTTTTATATGATATGAATCAAAAAAATTTATCCCGCATTAACTGGCAGTAAGCCCCCCACTGATGGAAGTTTCACTTTATCCCTTACTTACCCGGTAACTCTCAACACTATCTGCGACACTTTGCAGCAAAGGACGTAGATAATTCTCATCCGATAATTTTTTGTCTTCTTCCGGATTCGACATGAAGCCTAACTCTAATAAAACTCCTGGTACTTCCGCCCAGTTAAATCCAGACAAATCATCACGAAATTTAATTCCGTTTACTTGTACGTTACTATTTTCCTTCACTTTATTCACAATGAACTCAGAAGCCGTTAAACTCTCTTGATAAATGTTGTTTGTAAAAGTATTTTCTTTTGACGGTGTTAACACAGCAAAGCCTTTTTGCGCTTCATTTTCCGAACCATCTGCATGAATTCGCAAAAATAAATTTGCATGATGTTCATTGGCGATTGCTGCTCTTTCTTTATTACTTATGTTCACATCATGTGTTGTTCTTGTCATGACCACTTCAATGCCTTTTGCTTCTAACATCTCTTTTAACAGAAAAGAGGCTTCTAAATTCAATTCGTATTCTCGCTTTTTCGTCACAACACCTGTTGTTCCATCTGTTACTTTATATTTTTGTGTCGTTGCGCCTGGACCAATCGGCTCTAACTCTAGGTTCGCTTTTCGCTGGTGGCCAGGATCAATACATACAATAAATTTTGGTTTTTCAGGTGCTGGTGTCGGCTCTTCTTTCACTTGCTGCCCTGTCGTTTCATTGTTTTGTACAGGAGGGGATGAATTCGTTTCATCTACTTTTCTTCCTTCCTGAGGAGATTGCTCAGCTTCTTTTTTAGGTGAAGTTTTTACAGTCTCCTTCGTGCACCCTACCATAGAAAATACAGCTATTATTATAATAGAAACAATTCTTATGTACTTCATACCATTCCCCTTATCATATTTTCCTAGATTTTAACTAATCTGCTTTATAAATACAATTGCTTTCAAAACTTCTCTAAAAAAAATAGCCTCATCATACGATGAGGCTATCTTCTTTCTTAATCCCGCTCTAACGGGTGATATATTTAGAACTTAAACTCTTGTCCAACTTCATAGCTGTCTTCTAGTACAAGAATTCCTTTTTCTTGTGGAGCATCTGGAAGCTCTAATTCACGTGCTGAGCAAATCATACCTGAAGATGGAATACCGCGAAGCTCTGCTGGTTTAATTAACATCCCACTTGGCATTACCGCACCGATTTTTGCAACGACTACTTTTTGACCTGCGTCAACGTTTGGTGCACCGCATACGATTTGTAATGTTTCTGTTCCAACTTCTACTTTACATACATTTAATTTATCCGCATTTGGATGCTTTTCTTTTTCGGCTACGTAACCAACAACAAATTTTGGTGAAAGATCTGCTTCTACTTTTTCTGTAAAATCGTTCTTTGCTAAAATTTCATTGATCTTTTTCACAAGCTCTTTCGTTAATGCAAGATTGCCTGTTTCTGTTACTTCCATATAAGAAGAAGCATTAAAAATGTTGAATCCTGCTGTTACATTGCTTTCACGATCGAAAACGCGCGCTACATCTCCTTTACGCTCAAATGTACGGTTTTCTAATGTAATATCTTGCAGGGCAACAATTAATGTATCCCCAATACCTTCAAGGTTATAAAAAACGTTCACTTTGTTCATCCTTTCTCTTTTTCACTTCGTTCCTTCCGATTTTTCGCCAAAATAAAGATTGGTTCGAAATTACCATCCTCATATACGAATGAAAGTGATGTAATCGGAACATGACCTTCTGCAAAAAACTTCATTGTCATTTGTGCAATAATATCATAACCGATTTTGTCCACGATATCAGCAACAATTAATACATCTTGGTGCGGAACCGCAACAACCATATCACCTGAAATTTGTTTACGCATGTCTCGTAATAACGCATCGTTTAAAATACGGCTCGCATCATATCCGTCATTTGTATTTAAGAAATAAAACGTATTTCCAGCAACTTCATCTCGCTTAAAATCAGCGCGTAAAGAACGAACGTTGAACAATGCCATTTCACGCACTTGTTCTTCTGTCATCCCCAGTTTTTGCAGCAAACGCTGATCAATAAGGCGATATGTTGTATCTGAATCTAATGCATAGTAAATACGTGTTTCCGCTGTATGCTCTGTCATAACAAACGGATTTCCTTCTTCCGCTTTTTTCGGAAAGGACGTTGAACGAATGACCGGCAAAATCTTCGCTGTACTTTTTACTTCTTTATGCATCGCAACAAGCGCTTCTTCTACGTAATATACAACTTCTTCAATTGCCTTCTCTTTCTTTACCTCCCACTTCGCTACGATACCTGGAAGAGAGACAGTAATTCCCTTTTCCGTATCTGTCTGCTCAATGCGAAGTGTCTCCTTTTCACTATCGTACTGAAAGCTCCACTCTGCTCTTTCAAGGCGCTTCATGAGCTCGTCTTTCATCTTTTTACTCGTCATTTTCATATGATGTACCTCCCTTCCGAAAAAAACAACCTCCACATGTGAAGACAGAGGTTGTTTTTCGCATTGTAATTGGCTGGAAACAGCTTACCCCTAAGATCCCTCAAGGAAGATCGAGGAGATAACTGCCCGTAAAATCCCGATTGGGCGGGCTTTCCATCAGTGGGGAAACTCCTCCACTGATGGAAGTTTCACTTTATTTTAACCCTTCAATAAACTCTTCAATTTGCTCTTGTGTTTTACGATCTTTGTTTACGTAACGGCCAATTTCTTCTCCCTTATTGTAAGCGACAAAGCTTGGAATACCAAATACGTCTAATTTGATGCATAGATCGATATATTCATCACGGTCTACATAATAAAAAGAGAACTCGCTATATTTTTCTTCTACTTCCGGCATAAATGGATCAATAAAACGGCAATCTGGGCACCAGTCTGCTGAGAATAAAAAGATCACTTTCTCCTCGTTTTTCAATTCTTGAAATTGTTCCATGCTTTCTAATGATTTCATCTATTTTTCCTCCCTAAAAAAGAAGTGTGTATTTACTATATCTAATCTTCCTTTATACTACCATACATTAAGTGCTGTGCAAGGTTTATGCTTCATTTCTGTCATACATATATTGTCCAACTAATAGCTTCACAACATGCACAAACAAATTCGTTCGATCTACATAATTGTTTGTAAAAATGCCGATTGCTCCTTCATGGCTGCGAATGTCATGCCGCTTTGTATAGTCTTCCATTACTTCGCTTAATTCTTTTCCTTCTTCAAGAGGTTGAATAAACTCATCTGGCAGCTTGATACGTGCTCCGCCTGCGGTAAATAACTTTCCTTCTTTCGTCGCTAAAGCACCCCAGTTACACATAAACAAGCCGTGCTCTGTGTGCATCACACCGCCTTCTAAACCAATTCCAATATCTGCTTTTCCTTCTGCTAGTGCTAATTTTGCCCGGTTACTTGCCCCTTGCAGCGTTTCTTCATCAGAAAATGGCTGCGCTGACACATGAGATGGTACAGACAATGAAATCATTTCAGCATCTGATAACACTTGCTGAACAGCATTTACTTTCGTTTGATTTTTTGATCCGACTGCTACTTTCACTGTTAAACCTCCTAATTTAAAAAGAAAAGGCCGCATTTGGCCTTTTCCATATTAAACATTTTGTTTAATTGTTTCAAATGTTGTTTTATCTGTTGCTTTTACTAAATGAATCAGCAATTCTTTCGCTGCTGCGTAATCATCAATATGTAAAATTGACGCATGTGTATGAATGTAACGAGCACATACACCAATAACAGCTGATGGTACACCAGAGTTACTTGTATGTACGCGTCCTGCATCTGTACCACCTTGCGATACGAAGTACTGATACGGAATGTTATGCGTTTCTGCTGTATCTAAAATAAATTCACGAATTCCGCGATGTGTTACCATAGAACGATCATACAAACGAAGCACAGCACCTTTTCCGATTTGACCAAACTGTGTTTTATCTCCTGATGCATCGTTTGCTGGGCCTGCATCTAACGCGTAAAAAATATCTGGCTGAATCATATTCGCTGCTGTTTGTGCACCGCGAAGACCGACTTCTTCTTGTACAGTTGCACCAGAATATAGCGTGTTTGGTAATTTTTCATCTTTTAACTCTTTTAACAATTCAATCGCAAGACCGCAGCCATAACGGTTATCCCAAGCTTTCGCCATAATTTTCTTTGGATTTGCCATTGGTGTAAACGGACAAATTGGCACAATTTGTTGACCAGGTTTCACGCCAATTTCATGTGCTTCCTCAGGGCTATCTGCACCGATATCAATTAACATATTTTTTATATCCATTGGTCTCGCGCGTTGTTCATCACTTAATAAATGAGGAGGAACAGAACCTACTACACCGATAATTGGTCCATTGTCTGTCATAATTTGTACGCGCTGCGCTAGTAACACTTGACTCCACCAGCCGCCTAATGTTTGAAAGCGAACCATTCCGTTTTTCGTAATTTGCGTTACCATAAAGCCAACTTCATCCATATGACCAGCTACAAGAACGCGCGGTCCATTTTCGTCACCCTTTTTTAAGCCGAAGATACTTCCTAAACGATCTTGTACAATCTCATCTGAGTATTTGCTTAGTTCTTGCTTCATAAAACGACGCACATCATGCTCAAATCCAGAAGCGCCTTGCAGCTCTGTTAACGTACGAAATAGTTCCATTGTCTCTTTATTCATCACGGTATCCTTCCTTCAATCCAATAATAGAATCACTCCTTTCATTGTAACGAAATTTTCGAAATCTTTCTAGTTTCTTCTTTTTTCATGTAAATTGATTTATAATTATGAAGATGAACTTTTTATAGGATAGAGGTGAATACATGAACTGGAAAAGCTTATTAGCGGGTGTTGGTTTAGGATTCGCAGCGGGATATGTTGTTGCAAATAAAGTACAAGAACAAGCCCACATTTCTTCTGAAAAAGCATTAAAAATGGTGAAACAAGCATTAAGTCATAAGGGTGAAATTACAGGTTCTTGGGTACATATGGTACCTGAGACGTTTGAAAAATATGATGTTACTTACGATGTATACCGTGGTGGTATTACAACATTATTACACGATGTACAAGAACGATTTGAATTTTTAGTAGATGCAAAAACAGGTACAATCTTAGAAGTAAAAGTTGCTTAATCAAAAGGGTGCAGAATCATTTCTGCACCCTTTACTTATTACATCCATATATCGTTGAATTTACAATATTCAACATGAATGTACTGTTATATTCTTTCAATAATTGTTGCTGTTGACATCCCGTGCCCAATACAAATCGTAAGTAGTCCATATCTTCCATTTCTTCTTTCCAGTTCATGAAGAAGGGAAGTCATCAATTTCACACCTGTCGCTCCAAGCGGATGCCCTAATGCAATAGCACCGCCATTCACATTTACTTTATGTAAATCTGCTTCCATTTCTTTTTGCCACGCAAGAACAACGGAAGCAAATGCTTCATTAATTTCCACTAAGTCCATATCATGAATCGTTAAGTTTGATTTCTGCAGTACTTTTTTCGTTGCTGGAATAACGCCATCAAGCCCCATTGTAGGATCTGAGCCAACAACAACTTGATTCACAATTCGCGCCCGTGCTTTATATCCTAACTCTTTTGCTTTTTCACTATCCATTAAAAGAATCGCCGCTGCCCCATCACTAATTTGACTTGCATTTCCTGCTGTAATCGATCCGTCCTCCTTGAACACAGTCTTTAAATTTGCCAATGCCTCAGGAGAAGTATTCGCTCTCGGTCCTTCATCATTTGTAACGAGTATTGCATTTCCTTCTTTATCTATCCCATCTACTGGTACAATTTCTCGCTTAAAGTAGCCTGCTTCTATTGCCTTTAGTGCGCGCTGATGACTTTCAAAGGCATAGCTATCTAGCTGTTCTCTTGTAATTCCATATTTTTCAGCAATCATTTCTGCTGATACACCTTGATGTACAATTTCATATTTTTCATGAAGACTATTTGGAATTGTATTTGCATTTCCATCGCTTAAAATTGGCACTTTCGTCATATGCTCAACACCAGCAGCAATGGTAATATCCATATCCCCAGATTTAATTTCTTGCGCTGCAAAATGGATCGCTTGTTGTCCCGAACCGCAAAGACGGTTAATCGTTACAGCAGGAACTGTAATCGGAAAATTCGCTTCTAGCGCGGCAAGTCTACCAATATTAAAACCTTGCTCAGCAATCGGCGTCACACACCCCATTACAATATCTTCTACAATTCCTTTTTCGATATTTGCACGTTTTGTCACTTCATTCAGTGCAACTGCTCCAAGTTGTACTGGATGAAGTTCACGAAAAGCACCATTTCTTTTTCCAACTGGAGTACGTACCGCTTCAACAATAACGACTTCTCGACTCATATTTTCTCTCCCACTTTCCCTTTTTGATAATCATAGAATCCTTTTCCCGTTTTTCGGCCAAGATGACCTGCCTCTACAAGTTTCACAAGTGTTTGCGGAGCGCGAAATCTATCACCAAACGCTTCGCTTAAGCCTTGACTCGCAAATAACAACGTATCTAATCCAACATAATCCGCTAACTCAAACGGACCCATCGGATAGTTCAAGCCGAGTTTAATGGCTTTATCAATTTCTTCTTTACTGCCTACGCCTTCTTCATACATACGCATACACTCTAACAAATGCACCGCAATTGCTCTTGAAGTGACAAATCCTTGCACATCTTTCACAACAACTGTTTCTTTTCCAATCTCTTCTGCTAACTCTTTCACTGCTTGTATTGTACGTTCCTCTGTATCAACCCCTTTCACAATTTCAATAAGTTTCATAACAGGCGCTGGATTAAACCAATGCATCCCGACTACTTTTCCAGAGCGGTTTGTCGCACTTGCAATCGCCGTTACACTTAATTCAGATGTATTTGTTGCAAGAATAGTAGACTGAGAAGCATAGCTATCTAGCTGTTTAAAAATTTCTTTTTTCAATTGCAAATTTTCAGGAGCAGCTTCAATAACAAGTTCTACATCTTTACATGCTTCCTCTAACGTAATCGTAGAAACAATATTAGCAAGAATCTGCTCTTTCTCTTCTTCGCTCATACGCCCGGCTTTCACAAAGCGATGTAAACTTGCGGTAATCGTCTTATATGCTTTTTGTAAGCTTTCTTCCGATACATCATACATTTTCACACACTTTCCGCCCATCGCTAGTGACTGCACAATACCGCTTCCCATAATTCCAGCACCGATTACTGCAATATTTTGAATCATCGTTTCTCCTCCCCTTCTTCTTTCAGCATCACAAACCCATATTTTTCGCAATAATACTTTTCATGATTTCATTTGTCCCGGCATAAATCGCGCTTACTGGAATATCTCGGTATCTCCTTGCAATCTCGTATTCTTCCATATATCCATACCCGCCGTGTAGTTGCATGCACTCTGCCGCGACTTTCTTCGCAAGATCTGTTAACCACCACTTCGCCATCGATACTTTCGTTACAATGTTTTCACCATGCATATGTGCTCTAATACATTCATCAATAAACGTGCGGCCAATTTCAATTTCTGTATACATTTCGGCAAGCCTGAATTGAACAGTCTGAAAATCACTAATACTCTTACCGAATGCTTTTCGCCCTTTTACATATTCCTTTGTTAAACGCAGCATCACTTCTGCTGCAGTTATAGCAGCAATTGCGACAACGAGGCGCTCTTGCTGTAATTTGTCCATTAAATAGTAAAAGCCTTTTCCTTCTTCCCCTAACAAATTAGAGGCGGGAACTTTCACATCTTCAAAAATGAGTTCGGCTGTATCTTGACTATGTAATCCAACCTTTTCTAGCTTTTTCCCTCTCTTAAATCCTTCCATTCCTCTCTCCAAAACGAGTAAACTCATTCCTTTATGCGCTGGCTTTACAGTAGAATCCGTCTTACAAACAACAACAACTAAATCTGCATGAATGCCATTTGTAATAAATGTTTTTTCTCCGTTTACAACATAATGATCCCCTTCTTTACGTGCCGTTGTGCGAATACCAGCTAAATCAGAACCTGCTCCCGGCTCTGTCATCGCAATTGCGGTAATATATTCACCACTCACACATTTTGGAAGCCAGCGTTTCTTTTGTTCTTCTGTTCCATATGCTGTTAAATAAGGAACGACAATATCATTATGAAGACCAATTCCTACTAAACTCGAACCAACCTTTTCTAGCTCTTCATTTATCACAGCCGAATATCCAAAATCTGCTCCAGCTCCGCCGTATTTCTCCTCTACCATCGGACAAAGAAAGCCGTTTTGGCCCATCTTTTTCCACAGAGAGCGCGGAATAATGCCGTCTTTCTCCCATTGGTTGTAGTGCGGATACGCTTCTTTTTCTAAAAATTTACGGAAAGCATCACGGAAAATGTGATGCTCCTCCTCCAAATATGCATGCTTCATCGTATTCTCTCCTTATTTTTTCACCTCTGTACCTTCACTACGTAAAATAAACTTTTGAATTTTCCCGCTCGCATTTCTCGGCAACTGTTGCGTAAATACATATTTGCGCGGGCGTTTATAATCAGCGAGTTTATCACTTTGTTTACAATATTCATCTAGCATTTCTTCTGTAAGAGACTCATCTTTCGAAACGATATACGCAACGACACGCTGCCCCCACAGCTCATCCTTCTCTCCCAGCACCGCAACATCTAAAACACTTTCATGCGTATACAAAAAGTCCTCTACCTCGCGCGGATAAATATTCTCTCCGCCGCTCACGACCATATCATCAACGCGATCCGCTACGTATAAATACCCATCACTATCTACATAACCTAAATCACTTGAATGATACCACCCTTTATATAATGCCTTTTCTGTTGCTTCTTTCTTATTGTGATACCCCGCCATTACACATGGGCCTCTCATAATAATTTCTCCAACTTCGTACGGCGGCAATATATCATCAGGCTCAGACGGTCCATCATCGTTCGGACGAACAATGCGAATTTCATGGTTATATCCAGCCTTTCCTGCCGAGCCTACTTTTGAAAGCTGCTCATACTCACGTAAAAATGCAACAGCCGGTCCCATTTCTGTCATTCCGTAAGCTTGTACTAACGAAACATGTAATTTTTCATCGCAAGCTTTCACAAGTGCAGGTGCCATCGATGCCGCTCCGTATAAACCGTATTGAAGTGAGGATAAATTATACTGAGACAAATCTTCTTGCAGCAACATATTCCACATTGTCGGTGCCGCAAACATAACGGTGACCTTTTCACTTTGAATCGTCTCCAAAACAAGCTTTGCATCAAAATGATGAAGAATAATATTGGTCGCACCGCTATGTACTCTCGGAATAAAGCAGAGATGAAGCTCAGCACAATGAAACATCGGCGCTGTTACAAGGCCACGACTATTTTCCGTGTAATGTAAATAAGCAACACCCATCAAACTTTGATCAATAATTTCCCGGTGACGGTGAAGCACACCTTTTGGATGCCCCGTTGTTCCGCTTGTATACATAATGGAACAAATATCATCTTCTTTTACTTCTACTTTTTCAAAATGCGGCGTGGTACTAGATACTTTTTCTTCATAAGAAATAGAAAACGTTGGCTGATCTTGATCGATGTACCAGAACTGAATGTGAGGAAATTGTGTATGAATGCTTTGTACTTGAGAGGATAATTGCTGTTCAAAAAGTACGATTTTAGGAGAAGCGTCTTCTAATATAAAAGCAAGTTCTTGCGGTTTTAGCCGAAAATTAATTGGATTGAATACAGCTCCAATTTTTGCACAGGCAAAACATGTCGTCGCCAGCGCACTACTATTAAAAAGAAATGTCGAAACGCGGTCACCCTTTCGTATCCCGCTTTGTTGAAGCGCATGGGCAAGTTTGTTTACCTGCTCATTCCACTCTGCATACGTCCAGCGAATCTGTTTTTCGGGCTCAACAATTGCTTCCTTATTTGGATAACTTTCAACCGTTAATTCCAGCAGTTTCCCAATGGTCATATACACGATATATTTCCCCTCCTCATTTGTTAAAACGCTTTCATTTTTTGTTATCTTCTTATCAAAAATGAAATAGCTTAGGGTTATTATAACAATTTTCAGAATGTTTTAAGAGTGAATATTTCGACAAATAGAGACAACTACTATTTGCTTTGATAGTTAAAAAAGCTAAACAAATAGCATTTGACTTGTTCATCAAATGCTTCGCTTAGGAATAATTAGGCTTATATTTGTTACTTCCAGGAAGTTTCTTAATGTTGTTCCAAGATTCAATCGCTTCTTTACGAGTTTTCCCTTTATTGTTTGGATCTGCGAAAAAGTCACGAGTAAATTGATTGTATTCAAATTGAGGAGCAATTTGTTTCTTATATGAGGGATCTTTCTTGCGCTCTTCTTCTTCGCACCAAGCAGCTACAACATCACGATACGTTTTTCCTACATTATTTTTGAAGTAGTTTTGGATATAAGTAGAAAAGTGAAACTTAGGACTAATGACCCCTTTAAAAAAGACTCTTACATCCTGACTACAACGATGGTTTTCTGTAATGACTGTATCAAGACTTAAGTTACTTTGTGCCTGGGGCTTTGTCTTACTTTTTGGCTTTCTCAACGCTTTTTTGATCTCCCCGGTCTGAAGAAACGTTTCAATTCTATCTGCAATCTCTATCTTAGAGCCAGATGCACTTATTCCATTTTCCCTACAAAATAGTTGCAATTCTTCTTTGAGCCAGTAAAAATCTTTAAAATCTTGAATAGAAATATCCTTTGCAAGATTAGGTCTTACTCGTAACACCTCCATATATACTTCTTTTAGAATAAAACATAGGTTCTTAATATACAATTTAACCATAAAATAAAATTGTTCAAACTACTGTTAGTTCTCATTACTATAAGTAACCCTAACAAAAAAGAGCTTGTTTTGAAAAAAGATTCGTTCAAACAAGCTCTAAACGTATTTTATTGGTAAAATGATCCGCACTACTAGTTTAACCGAACAACTTTATCTTCCGCTAATCGTCTTTCTTTTTTGGGAGAATAACTAATTCCTACAAACACTAGCAAAATTCCAATAAGTTGATAGACATCAGGACGGTAATTCAAAATAGTCACATCCAATAGGATTGCGACAATCGGATCAACAAAGACTAGAATAGCAATTGTTTGAGCCTTTAATTCTCGCAAACTACTGAAAAACAAATAAAACACAAATCCTGTATGAATGAATCCTGTAACAAGGATATAAATCCAATTTTCAATGGTGAGATGCATAAACTTTGACCAATCTACGAATGGAATCAATAATAAAACACCGAGACTCGTTTGAATAACAGTTGTTAGCAGCGGGCTAAGTGTTTGAATGCCTTTTCCCGTAATTGAAGTAAGAGCATAAAAGAATGCTGCTGCAAACGCCCATAAAACGCCTGTAGATAAAAATCCAGCAACGGTTGTATGTTGATGAATCCCTCCGACTAACAGTGTTCCTGCAAAACAAATAAGGAAGAATATCAATCCTGTTCCTGTTATTTTTTCTTTAAAGATAAAAGAACCTAATAAAAGCACAATAACAGGCGCTAAATGATAAATTGATATTGCCACAGTAATGGGCATTACTTCAATAGAACGAAAGAAAAAGACCCAGTTTATGATAAGAAACACACCACATAGTAAAGCAAGTAAATACTCCCGGCGCGGAATAAAACTTTTATGCTGCTGTTTTGTTGTTAACGTGCGAAAACCCCATATTGCTCCTAAAAGAATACTTGCACAGAGGCAACGTACAAAAACCAATTCAATCGACGGGAGACCTGTTTTTATCGAAAATAAACCAATTGAACCAAAGATAGCCATAGAGACGGCAAATTTTAGTTTTGCATACATCTAATTCCCCTCCAAAGGCGTTATAATAATAACGACTTTTGTTTTATGATAAAAAAACAGCCCTATACGAAGCTGTTTTTTCCTGTCATGACATGAATTAAATCTTCCCTCGTCTTCCATAGCCCCTCTAGCTTTTCAGGACCGTATGCAGTTGTAATCTCTTCTACCATAATGTCGTGCCGAATGTATTCAGTAGCAATCAGAACGAGGGCTGGGTCAGTTGACTTCACAGCCCACTCTGAACCTCTGTCGCTAAACTTAGCAATTAAGGCTTCTTCCTCATCTCGAATGAGAATGGTCAAATACCCGCCCATACGTTTACTCACAATGTCTGGTGCCATGTAATTATGATGATATGTGTGCCCAAGCGTCTTATCTTCAGCTCCGAATAAAACCGTAAAAATGGGGATCAATCCTTCTTTTTCTCGAACAGCTTTTTCAATGTCTTTTACAATAGGAGACCAAACCGATAACCAAAGTTCTTTTTTTGCAGATCGAATCATCGAAATCATTTCTTGAACAATATGTTCATACTGAACAATTCTAGTCACAACGTCCACTTTCTGATCACTTTCTAACGTTGTGAGAGAAGATTCTAGCACTTCTAATGATGTATTCATCTCTTCTTTCAACCTAGCAAGCAATTGCTTCGGTTCAACAGGTTTATAGACAATCGGATCAGAGGGAACCGTTTGAACAGCTCCTTTATCAAGTAATTTTCCTAATACCTCATAAATCATTGAGCGCGGGACGCCGGAACGCTTACTTAATTCATACCCCGTAATGGCAGGTGATTTCAATAAACCTATGTAGGCCTTACACTCGTATTTTGAAAATCCATGTTTTTGCAATTCGATAATTGCTTTCTCTTCCATAAGTCCTCCCTTATAGTCGTTATTATATTAACTACTATAAAACAGCCGCGCTTAAATGTCTATATTTTCAGACTTCTTATTAAAAACATAAAAAAGCATCAGTCAACAGAGACCGATACTTTTACTCCTACGAACGATCCGTTCCTTTGTACAGCGTCTTCATATTGGCAAATCGAAATTTCTCTACAGGTATCACTGTTTTCTTTTCCTCAACTGCTGAATCTTGTTTTTTATTTGGAATAGGCATAAACCTTGTGTTGAGCTGCTCCTTTATTCCTTGAATCATAAAATTTAAAACAAAAATTGATACTGTAAAAGCTACTAACGGCGCCAATATAATCCATGGTGCTGTTAATAATTCATTTTTATTCAATCCGATTAATCCGGACCACTCATTTGTAAGGGAATGCACAGTGGAACCACTATCTACCCTTCTCCCTCCAATTAATACTTTGAAGAATCCCATATGTATGAGTAGTGTAAATAGCTGAACAGCTTGTTGCAGAAAAAGGATCACAAGAATTTCTTTCAAAAACAGCCAAATGTGCTTACGAAACAAATGCATTTTTCTAGCACCGAGCACAATGGAACTTGTAATATAGTCTTTTTTCATAAAAAGGTTAATCTCTTGGCTAATATAAAGAATGAGATTTGGCAATGTGACGATACAAAGAATAAGAAATTGTTTAATAACAATAGATTCTTTAAAACCTGTCTGTTCACTTTGGATCATTAGTGGCCCCATAAACAAAATAACCAAAACAACTGTTGGAACGTAGAAATATACCTTACATACTTTTTCAATAAGCTTTTGTAATGGAAGTGGTGCATATGCTAATAAACTACCTAATAATGTTCCTAATATGAGCTGAATAAAACAAATTCCAAACACAAATAAAATGGTGAACTTTGCGCCAATAATGAGTTTAAAGAATAAGTTATATCCGCCTCGATCTGAACCAAACGGAGGCATCAACAAAGGATTAAACGGTGCACTTTGCGAAACATTACCGTTACCATCTTTTATTAACAATTGTGTCTGAGAATACAAATCTTTTCCGTACCATGTAAATAAAAAACTAGCTAAAATAAGTCCACAAAAAAAAGTAGTGCCTATCCAAAAACGTTTAGAATAGAACATACTATTTTTCATTTGCAAGCCCTCCTGTCGTACGCTTCACTTGGAAATGAGCAATTGTAAACACGACATAAAATGGAATAAACAATAAAAAGATCCACCGTGCTACGGTTACAGGATTTAAAACAAATGGCTTTAAAATAAATGACATATATCCATTAATATTGAAAGCAGCCTCCACAAGCAGGAGACTTGAAATCATAAATAGAAAAGTAGATTGCAAATGATTGAATAAATGATAGATTACATTTCGAAACAAGTGAACAAATAAAATATATTTTCTACTTAAACCCTTTGCCCGAGCAAATTCTACATACGGCTTATTCTGTTCATCTAATAAAAATAAAACCATAATGCGGAAAAAGTGAAGAGCAGGTACAATACTCATCGTAACGATAGGTAAAAAATATGCTTGTTTACTACCGAATGCGTAGATATTTACAAGATTTAGCCCTGTTTGTTTAAATACCCAGACAAAAAATATTTGTAGCATAAAGATTAATAACAAATCAGGAATCGATTCAATTAATACTAAACATCGCTCAATTGCTTTTTTAATTTTCAAAGAAGAAAGTACATAGCCAAAAGAAAGACAGGTAGCCATTACAACTGTTAAAAAAGTAGATACTAGTAAAATAGTACCAGAATACATATATGGCTCCCAAATTACATCCCAAAAAGAAATTTGGCGCATAGTCATAGGATTTACAGCATCTCCCGGGATAAATAGCTTTTGTAAAAAGGTAGTAAAACTAAGTGTATTGCCCTCTAAAAAAAGAAACGGTACGTAACTAATCACAGCAATCACAATGATGCAAATACAAAATTCCATACATTTCTCAATGAAAAACCCCTTCATTTCGAACCTCCTTGCATCATTATTTATAACATCAAAGAAGTTAAATAGTTGTTAGCCATTAAGCTATCACCTAATGACTAACAATCTTTCATCACACTTCGCTCGTCACTTCTACTTCTTCGCGTTCTAATTTTTCTACCATATGCCCTTCTTCAGCCCACTTCACCGCACGGTAATATGCATCATGGTAGAACGTAAACCACGCTTTTTGCTCTGCGCCGTATTTCATCCACTTTTGTTTATTCTCAATTGATGTCATTGGATAATCATCATACGCCATGACCCACAATACATTTTGATGCGCATGAGTTGGCAGTAAGTCCGCTAAATGAAGTAATGTTTCATTTTGACTTTGTGCAACGACAACCGCATGTCCATCACTATGTCCGCCCGTATGAACCATTCGGATTTCATCTGTAACATTGATTTCCTCCGTGAAGAGATGTACTTGATGTACAATTGGCTCCCAATTTTCTTTCCAATATGTATTACGTGAACGGATATTCGGATTTCTCATTTCGTCCCATTCTGTTTGTGATACATATATTTTTGCATTCGGAAACGTAGGAACAAGCTTTTCCCCTTCCCATTTCGTTAAACCAGATGCGTGATCAAAATGAAGATGCGTCATAAGAATATACTGAATATCTTCCGCTTCCAAACCAAGTTGAGTGAGCGATTGTTCAACAGATGACTCTTCTGTCACCCCTTGATTTCGCTTCATTTTCTCATCCATTTTATTGTTGCCTATCCCTGAATCTATGAGCATATTTCCATCTTTCGTTTGCAGCAGCAATGGATCCGTTCGTAAATAAATTTGATTTTTATCATTATGGCTATATTTGCGTGACCAAAGCGCTTTCGGTACAACGCCAAACATCGCTCCACCATCTAAATGCGTATTTCCTCCCCGCAACCATGTCACTTGTATATCTCCAATTTGTAAATGTTCCATTTTTTGTATGCCCCCTTTCCCTTTCATGTTATCATATAATTCAGAAAAAATAGTCTATCAAAGTAAAAAAGGGGCATTCCTATGAAACTAACAAACGAACAAGACATCATCCAATTAGTAAAAGAAGATCCGTGGATGATGGACATATTACAGACTACTAAACAATTACATTTACCCGATTGGTGGATATGCGCTGGATTTGTCCGTTCAAAAATATGGGACACTCTGCACGGGTTCAAAGAAAGAACGCCCCTTCCAGATGTTGATGTTATTTATTTTGATGCGAAAAATATTGATGAGTTGGAAGAAAAGAAATACGAACAACAACTGCTCAATATGTATCCAAACGTACCATGGTCTGTTAAAAACGAAGCAAGAATGCACATCATTAATAACATGCCTCCTTATTCTTCATCCGTAGATGCCATATCAAAATTTCCAGAAACAGCAACAGCACTAGGCCTAAAGCTAAATGAGGTGGATGAGGTTATATTCGCTGCTCCTTGGGGAATACAAGATGTAATTAACTTAGAACTAAGACCGACTCCTTATTATGAGGAAACGAAGGAATATGCAAACATATATGAGGAACGTGTACTTGCGAAGAAGTGGCAGGAAAAATGGAGTAAAGTGAGGGTTTTTTCTCCTCTAAACTTTATATAGGAGAATGAAAGACGCTATTCTCTCAAAAAGAATAGCGTCTTTCATTCTATAAGCACAAACTAGATTAACGTATGCCCACCTTCAACATGAAGAACCGTTCCCGTAACAAAACCGTTTTGCATCGCATATAGTACAGCTTGTGCTACATCTTCAGCTTGACCTACTCGCCCTGCAGGAAGTTTGTTTCCTAAGTCAGTGTAGAATTTGTTACGCGCTTCTTCTGCCATTTTGCTGCGTGACGGTGTATCAATAATTCCAGGAGAGACAACATTTACGCGAATTGGGGCTAGTTCTAGCGCTAACGTTTGACCAAGGTTAGAAACAGCTGCATTGACTGCACCAAGCGTTGCAGACCCAACCATAGATTTATAAGCCACAACTCCGGAAAATAAAGTGATAGAGCCATTAACTGCAATCTTTGGTGCACCATATTTCGCGGAATAAAATTGTCCCCAAAATTTATTTTCAAACAACTGGTGTGCTGCGGCTGTATCTGTGTCAATAAAAGAGCCCCCTGATGTTTCTGCCGCTGTAACAACTAAATGATCAATTGTACCTACTTGCTCAAAAAAGGACTGAACTTGTTGTTCTTGCGTTGTATCAAGCGCATAGATTGTTACGTTTCCTCCTAACTGATCCTTTGCTCTCTGTAACTTTTCCTCAGAACGACTAGCAATGATAACCTCAGCGTCTTGTAGGAGTGCAAGTCTCGCGGTTTCTAAACCAATACCAGAACTTCCGCCAATAATTACAATTTTTTTATTGCTTAACATGTTCATTCCCCCCAGTTTTTCGTGTTTTGTTTTGCTGAGATTATTGTATTTTTAAAACTTTCTTTTTGGAAGTAGTGATATTTAATTCACATAGTTACATTTTGGAAAGTTTCTTTTTTGACAAGAAGTGTGCGCATAAAAAAAGTGTCTATCATAATAAAAAAAAAAGACCATGGAGGCCTTTTTATTTGCTTTTACATCATTTTATAAAGTTAATCCAAATCTCTTTAATTCAATGAAAATATGTTCTAAACGTTTTCCTTTGTCTGTTAATGTGTATTCTACACGCGGAGGAACTTCTGGATATACCGTTCTTTCTACGATCCCTTGCACTTCAAGTTCTTTTAGACGAAGCGAGAGGGTCTTCGGACTAATTCCATCCATCGATTTTTGCAAATCACTAAATCGCATCGTTCCTTCAATAAGAAGATCTCGAATAATTAAAAAAGTCCATTTTGTCCCGATTACATCTAGTGTTTTCGCAATGGGACAAATTTGTCCTGGTGTTCCTTTTGTTAATTGAATTGACTCCATGTTCTCCATTGAAACACGCTCCTAATAATTTTTTAACTGATTTCCTTTATGCTATCACAATTCTATCCTTACGGTAACTATATGAAATAAATATCACTACTTCCCAAAAGAAACTAACTATATATACAATATCATTAGCGACCAGACGCTATTTCTAAACTAAGGAGGCGATAAAAATGAATCCAGAACACCGAAAAAGTAAACGGCCACTGGCACTGATTTCTCTCTTAATAAGTATCTTCGGGATCACGATTCTGATGACTGCGTGTATTGCGCAAACATCAGAATACAAGACTGCTGCACCAGTAAAGAAAGAGATTCAACTGTTGAAGGATTTTCCTCAACCTAAATCAATGACCATAGATCCTTCATTAGATCAAAAGAAAGCTACAGAGATGGTTCATGCTGCACAGCGCTTTTACGCATTTTGGAACAACGGTAATGAAGCCCTTATCCCGCAAACTGTTATAACAAATTTCGTTGATAACACGTTACCAAAAGGACGCCCTCAAGGGCCAAAAGGCTTAGCATTTGCATCAAACAATTTTCGTAAAGCTGTGCCGGACTTACAATGTAACATCGAGGACTTATTAGTAACTGGGGACAAAGTAACAGCTCGACTATCATTCACTGGAACACATAAAGGGGATTTTGGAGAGAAAAAACCAACTGGTAAAGCTGTTAACTTCTTTGCGATCGATATTTTGCGAATTAAAGATGGAAAGATCATTGAAGATTGGCACTTAGAAGATAATCTAACTCTTATGCAACAACTCGGCGTCATACCTGAAAATTAATCTCTAGAACTCATAACACATTTATAAAATAAAGGGGATAAATAAAATGAAAAATATACTAATTATCAATGGTCATCAAATATACAGATCAGCGGAGGGAAAACTAAATAAAACTTTGACGGACAACATGGTGAATGTTTTGAGTACAAAGAATAATGTGCAAACGACAGTCATTCAAAACGAATATGATATCGAAGAAGAACAAAACAAGTTTTTATGGGCTGATATTGTAATCTACCAAACGCCTATTTATTGGTTCAATGTGCCAGGGTTACTGAAAACATATATGGATGAAGTATATGCTTACGGATTATTTTTCAAAGGATCTGAGCAATACGGAAGAGGCGGTTTATTAACTGACAAACATTATATGTTTTCGACTACGTGGAATGCTCCCGAAAAAGCATTTAACGATCCAGCACAGTTTTTTGGAGGAAAAAGCTTAGAAGACGCACTGAGCCATTTACACCGAACACAGGAATTTATCGGAATGAAACCGTTAAAGAGCTTCGCTTGCTATGATGTAATAAAAAATCCGGATATTGATAAATTTGTATCTGAACTGAATACACACCTAGAAGAAGTATTACCGCTGTAATTCACTTTCACATTAGATAAGCCCCCTTCAGAAGATCTGAGGGGGGCAAATTGTAATCCAGTTTTCATACGTATCCTACGTTGAATTCTTATTACTTAATCGTTCCCATCCCAGCGAGTTTTACATTTACCTTAACATTTACATCTCCCTTTGCAAATGCCTTCCCCCATTGATTTTGGACTTTTTCCCACTCTGGATATGTGTAAGCTCTCGCATATTTACCAAATCCAAAAGGATCGATTTCGGCATCTTGTATTTTCTTTATTAAGTGCTTGAAATCAGCTTCTAGCTTAGTTTCAATAGCTTTTTGCAGCTTCTCTGCGTCCTTTCTTGTATTAAATGAAAAAAGCCGTTCTGTAATGATAACTCTCATCTTTATATCTGTATTAAATATAAAACGACCGTCATACTTTGCCTTTGTCTTTACCTTGATGTTTTGAGCAGAGAAGCTTATCCACTCTTTATTACGATCACCCGGTTTCGGCTTGATTGCAAGTGTAAATGGAAATTCACCTTTATTTTCGTTCTGTAAAATACGTAACAGCATGCTTTCATCCGGTGTTAACGTTAATTTATATCTTCCTTTTGCATCCAACAAGGCTGTTCCTGTCAACCATACTCTCTTCTTTTTTTTCATCTCGGTAATACTTGCTGTCATCCCTTTTTCTTTCGATTGTTCACGCAATTCTTGAAGAGTTGTTCTTACCGTGACATTTCTTATAGAAGCGGTATCAACTAATTTTGCTAAATATAAGGGAAGGCGAGGTTTATCTTTTGGATTATAAAACATTACATCCGAAACAGGTCCATCTACAGCAACAACCCGCGCAGTAACTGTATTTTTTGGATCTCGATAAAATGGGTCAAGGTATTCTTGCCAGTTTTTTCGTTTCAGCAACCGTTTTCCAACTAACATAACCTGGGTTTTACTTCCCGATGTTAGCGCCATAACCGTAGCATCAAATTTCTCTCTAGATTTTCGAACTGTAACAGATTTCACGCCAGTAGTTTCTTCTTTCTGCTTTGCTTCTTTATTAAAAACAGGACTTGACATGGACACCAATAAATTATCATTATCATCTAGATCAATACCAAGTATAAGGGTAAGGGAAACATCTTCAACACTTGTTTGATCAAAGCATCCAGTCATCATGAACGTTAATAACAGAACACAACATAGTACCTTCCTTCTCAACGTATTCCCCCCTGATGATACTTCTCATATACCCAGCTGTATATCCATAAAATAACAGGTGCCATATACGTCAATGCTAATCCGGCATTTGATATTGCCTGTTGCCAAGCCTCTGATTCATTCCAAGTAGGATGCTTCCAAAATATGAAGCCAATAATGAACAATAATAGAACAATAACATCAGAGTTATGGTCTTGTTTTCCACGTAATTGACTAGAACAAAATACAGCGCAGTATATGCAAGGAATCCACGCTTTGGAAACGACCATTAAGTAAATCGCCAATAAAACCATGTCAAAACGTTCTAAAAAACGAAATTCAATTACTTTAAGCAAGTTCAGTACTGGTTGGTTAAATTCTGTAATGCTATCAGGGCTAAAATAGGCAAAGCAAATAAGAGTGGTAAAGAGATAAAATAACGTCGACAAGATATTTGCAATCACAATTCCATGGACTGCGTATTGCTTTTTTTGTAGAAAAGGATACAAAAAGAATGCAATATCAAATCCTAAAAAGGTAAAAACAGTAGTCGGCACAGCCTTTAAGACGGATCCCCACCCGTCTTTCAGTAACGGAAAGAAATGGAGCCAAGTACTACTTTCTCTTAGCGGTATCAAAAAAAACAGTGCAATCCAAAATGTCATATAAAAAACGAGTTCGTTGTATCTTCCTATAATATGAATGCCGTTGCGTGCAACAAAAAAAGTAGGAATTGCGAACAAAAATATAATGATATAGTCAGGCGTTTTCGGCAGAAGCCAGCCTTTCAGATAAAGCATAGCGTTTACAAGAACGATACCGGAATAAAAAATAAAGTATATCGTGTAAATAACGACTATCCCTTTCCCAACTATCTTTCCAAATAACCGTATAAGAATGTCGTAAAGCGTGTCATCGGGGTATCTTTGAGATGTTTTCACTATAAAAATGCCAGCTATTGTAGATAATAATCCTCCAATAAGTATAGCTATCCATCCATCTGTTCCAGCTTTCTCCGCAAGTACTCGGGGGAGAGATAAAACCCCTGTTCCCACCTGCATTCCATTGATTAAAAAAATATATTGCGTAAGAGTGATTTCATTGTAAGCATACTTTTTCATAGCTTCACCTTTTATTCTGATTTTTCCCTTGGCGAATAGATTGAATCGCTCTAGCACCTTTAGGACGACTTCTTATTGTCCATAAAGGAAAACGTATAAAAGCATCCTTCATATCCGTAAAGCGAAAAGGTGCCAACGGAGTACCATAAGGAGTACCTAACGATTCAAGGCTTATTAAATGTGCAACTAATGTCATCCATCCGATAACGATTCCTACAATTCCAAACATGGCAGCTAATAGCATCATAGGAAATCGCAGCATTCTGATTGCTGAACCCATATCATAATTTGGAATAATAAAAGAAGCGATAGCTGTAACAGCAACGACAATAATCATAATATTGCTTACAACTCCCGCCTGAACAGCGGCCTGTCCAATGATAATTCCGCCTACAATTCCAACTGTTTGACCGATAGGAGTAGGTAACCGCAAAGCCGCTTCCCTCATCATTTCCAAGGTCATTTCCATAAGCAGTGCTTCCATAATGGGTGAAAATGGAACCGTCGCCCTGAATTCCGCAATAGATAAAAAAAGTGGCACAGGAATGACTTCAAAATTAAAAGAAATAAAGGCAACATAACTTGCTGGGAAAAATAGAACAACTAGAAAAGCCATGAAACGAAGCAAACGGATAAGCGAAGCGACTAACCAACGTGTGCCGTAATCATCGACACCATGAAAAAAAGATATAAAATTTACCGGAGCAATCACTACATTGGGAGAACGGTCCACAACAGTTACAAATCTTCCTTGGAGGATATGAGATACCGCGAAATCAAGTCTTTCAGTCAGCATAAATTGCGGAAATGGTGAATAAGGATTATCTTCAATGAATTCAATAAGTTCTCCGGCACCACCGACAACATCCACTGTAATATCTTGCATTCTTGTTTCCAGTTCTTTCAGTACGTCTTCAGAAGCTACATCTTTTAAATATAAAATGGAAACCTTTGTTTTTCCTCGAATACCGATTATCATTTCTTTTAACATTAATTCTTCATGAGGAATACATCTCCGAATCAATGCAATATTTTGCCTTCCATCTTCTACAAACGCTTGATGCGCACCTTTTAAAGATATTTCATTCCTAGGATCTTCAATATTTCTTTGCGGCCATCCTTTCGTATCTAATTGATGCGCTGTAGTCTGACCGTGAATAAATAAAATGCTATCTCCTTGCAAAATAGCATTTTCGATTTGTCTCCATGTATCAACGATTTCAACCTGGGCTAATGTAATAGGCAGTTCCGTATTCGGATCACCGGCGCTATGCATCAAAGGACTTAAAACATGATTTTGAATCGATTGCTTGTCTGTTAATCCGGACAAGTATACCAAGGCTGCTTCCAATCCGTCTGCGGTCATTTGAAACCGGCGAATCACCAAATCAGGAGATTGATGAAAGAACTGCTGAAGCTGAACAATATTCTTAGATAAATCAGTTTCGAGGAAGGAATCCTGTATGCTTTTTTCCTGAAAATCAGTATTGTCGCGTATTGGAAAAGAATTTAAATTGCGTCTACCTTTTAACCGGTTCAGAAAATTAACCATGAATTCCAGCCCTTTCTACATACGTTCCATATTATTTTTTAGTATGCATTCTCCAAGGAAAAATATTCTAATAACAATTCTGACTCATTGTTTACGAACTAACAGTCCTTTTAATCAAGTTTCCAAAACAAAAAGCATTTCTTTCTGTATGAATAGAAAGAAATGCTTTTTTGTTTTAGGGATATAAAATAAATATTTTTAACTATTTTCGATTTTTTTCTTTTTATTGCGTTCTAATTGAGCTGTAATACCAGTGCGGTCAATTTGAATCCAATACTCAACAATTTTCCCGTCTTCTACACGATACACAGCGCTCGCTAATTCAATGATAGGAAGACCAGTTGGTTGAAATCCATCAACCTCACCAATATGAGTACCTATTTGCTTCCAACGAACATATACACGATCTTGCTGAGATACTAACAACTCTTGAATTTCTAAAGTAAATGTACCATAAGCATTCAACATCTCTTGTACATGATCCGCATAATCCATAGGAGATCTTTCAACTGTAACTTCATCTTCAGCTTGAACTTGATGAGCCAACACCTTTTCTGCCATGAACTCTGTGACTAAATGTAGATTACGTCCTGAACGTATTTCTTCAAAGAATCTTCTAACTACAATCTCAGGCATCATATAACAGTCGCTTCCTTTCAATATCATTTTCTATGAATATAACAAAAAGCACCTCATTTTGGAAATGAAGTGTTTTTGTATGTTGAATATCATCGAGCGGTCTTTATCCCGCATTAACGGGCAGAAAAGGCTGGAGAAGAGCGAGGAAGAAAACTGCTCGTAAAAGCCCAATCGGTTCAACTAATCATCAGTAGCTTTTTTCTCCCCTACTGATAGAAGTTTCATTTTATTGCATATTCAGCTATTTTTTCTAATTCATAGTATTCTCGTTTTTCAACACCCTCTATTTCATCCACATTTAACTTTTCACGAAAACCTCTAATTCTTCCTCATATTCTGTAAGTGCAGCATCTAAAACAGCTAGTCCATAATCTATTTGCTCTTTGTTTATAGAAAGCGGTGGAATCATTCGAATGACTTCACTTGAATTTCCACAAAAGTAAAAGAGAACACCTTTTTTCAATGCAATGTCTAGTATTTTAAATAACCCTTCACCATTTGGATTACCTGTTTCCGGATGGATGATTTCAATTCCAATCATTAATCCAACCGCTCGAATACTGCCTATAATGGAATGTTTTGGTTTTAAGTCATGTAACTTCTGAACAGCGTAAGCACCCATTTTTTTTGCATTCTCAACTAGTCGTTCTTCTTTCATCACTTCAATTGTTGCTAGTGCAGCCGCACATGCAATGGGATTTCCTCCGAAAGTTGTACCATGCGTTCCTAAAGGCCACTGCTGCATCAATTCTTTCGAGGCAACTGTTGCACTAAGCGGTATACCTGATGCAATTCCTTTTGCTATTGCCATAATATCTGGTGTTACTCCAAATGTTTGCGCTGCGAACCATTCACCAGTACGGCCAAATCCTGTTTGTACTTCATCAAAAATTAATAAAATTCCGTACTGATCGCAAATCTCTCGAATCTTTTTCAACCATCCTGCTGGCGGAACAATATATCCTCCTTCGCCTAACACCGGCTCTACAATTACACATGCAACTTCTTCCGGTGTAACTTGATGGTTAAACAAAGTTTCAAAATCTCTTTCTAATTTTTGAACACAATATTGTTCTACATCAATCCCTGGCGGACACTCTTTTATATTCGCATATGGAATTTGATATGTTAGCCCATTTGGCTGCATAAACTTACGATATTTACTTTTCGAAGTTGTTACACTTAATGAACCCATTGATCTTCCATGAAAACATCCTAAAAAAGAAATAATATACGGTCTTTTTGTTACATATTTAGCTAACTTAATTGCTCCTTCAATTGCTTCTGTCCCACTATTTGCAAAGAAGAAACAATCTAAGTTAGATGGCAATACGTTCCCAAGTTCTTCCGCAAGACGCAAAATTGACTCATACATAATCACTCCAGATGGACCGTGAGTCAGACAATCCGCACTATCCTTAATTGCTTGTACAACTTTCGGATGACGGTGTCCAACATTGGTCGTTGCAATACCAGATGTGAAATCAAGATATTTTTTCCCATCTAATCCAAAGTAGTAACATCCTTCTTCTTTTACAACTGGTAAATTCGGATGATCCTTCGCCATACTAGGGGCTAGTAATTGTGGCATTCTTTCAATTAAATGATTCCAGCTTGTAGTCATTTGAAGTCCTCCCTTTAACTGTAGATGCATTTCCCATTTTATATAAGGTGATATTTCTATCAGTGTTTTTTTATCCCCCACCTAGCTTTTCTCTTGAATTTTGAGATGGGGGGGCTTATCCCCCGCGAATAGCGGAATAAAATCATCGAATTATTTGTTTACACATCCATATCTGCATTTGTATGCTGTTCTTTCCACTCTTCATATTTTTCAAATTCTGGTGATGTGAAATACGAAATTAGGATGATTGATACGATGCTGCATGCCATTCCGTATAAAATTGGTTCTGTAGCAGAAAGACCTTGTACAATTAAGCCACCAACTGTTACGATTGCACTTAAAATAATAGAGTAAAACGCTGCTTTATCTGTTACACGCTTCCAAAACAAACCTAGAATAATCGGAAAGAATACTGATCCAGATAAAATGGCATATGCAACATCTAGCGCTACAATCACATCTTGAATCCAAACAGCACTAACGATTACAAATATTCCGACTATTAAAGTTACAATTCTGGACATCTTAATTACTTCTTTCTCACTCATATTCTTAGATGAAGTACCTTTTATTATGTCATTTACAATTAAAGTGGAAGATGCTAATAATGTCGCAGAAGCTGTTGACATAAGAGCTGAAACAACACTCGCAATGACAATTCCTAATAAACCAGCTGGTAAAATCGTAACTGCCATTGTTACAAATGCACTTTGTGGATCATTTAAATTTGGGAAAACAACAGCCGCACACATCCCAATGATAGCGATTGCAATTGCGTATAATAAGCAATACACTCCAGCACCAATTGTACCTTTTTGGGCAATCCCCACTGTTTTCGCAGTAAAGATACGTTGCCATATGTCTTGTCCGATTAGTACACCTAAACAATATAAAAGGAAGTAAGCAAAAATTTTATCCCCGCCAATACTGGCAATTTCAAAATGATTATGTGGTAATTTCGCCTGAAGTGCAGCCCAGCCGCCAGCTTTCTGTAAACTAAGAGGCAACATAATTACAAAAACTCCAATTGTCATTACAATAAATTGAAATATATCAGTCATTGTTACAGACCACATTCCACCGAGTAATGTGTATAGAACAACAATACTACCGCCTAATAGCATACAAAGTTTAATATCCCAGCCCAGTAATACATTTAATATCGTCCCCATACCAATCACTTGTGTTACAGTAATCATCGTTACATATATAAAAGTAATTAATGACGTGATTACTCTTGTTTGTGAATTAAAACGTAAACCTAATAGTTCACTAATTGTAATGATTTTAAATTTCGATACTTTTTTCACTAAAAATATTCCTAATAGTATAATTCCAATTCCAATCATGAAAACGAGCCATATGCCAGAAATACCAAATTCATATCCTAATCTTGCGGTTCCAATTGTGGATGCTCCGCCAAGAATAACTGCTGATAAACAAGCAAGATACATCATTAAACCTAAATTACGGCCTGCAACCATAAAATCTTCTGATGTTTTCGCTTTTCGTGCTCCTACAAAACCAACGCCCACAATAATCACAAAGTAACCAACCATAAGTAATATATCTACTGTATGCATAATGTCCTCCTCTTTAATGATTATGAATTTAGTTTTACTAAACTACGACGCTTTTGCAGAGCTACAAGAGTAATCATTTCATATGCAATGCTTGATGCCGCAATTGCTGTGATTTCCCCGCTATCGTATGCAGGTAACACTTCTACTAAATCATAGCCAACTATTTGTAATCCATTTAAACCTTGTACGAGTTCAACGGCTTCAATTGTTGTAGGTCCGCCAATTTCAGGTGTTCCTGTTCCCGGTGCGTATGCAGGATCAATAAAATCAATATCGAATGAAACAAATGTTACTGCATTCTTAACTCGTTCATGAATTCTTCGCAACACTTCTGCATATCCAATTTTTCGTACTTCTCTCATTGGAATAACTTCGAAACCTAATTCTCTTGCATCCTCTATATCGTTCGGTCCATATAAAGGACCACGCATTCCGATTTGAATTGAATGATCGACATCAATGAGTCCTTCTTCAACTGCACGGCGAAATGGCGTTCCATGCATATATTTTTCTCCATAATAATGATCCCATGTATCACTATGAGAATCAAAATGAACAAGAGCCACAGGTCCAAATTGTTTTGCAAATGCTCTTAAATTTCCTAATGAAATCGAATGATCCCCGCCTAATATAATAGGTACAATCCCTTTTTCTAATAAAGGTGTTAAACCTTCTACGATGTTGTCGTATGTACGATGAATATTACCAGGCACAACATCTAAATCTCCATAGTCTACACCTGAACAATAATCAAAAATATTAATCTCTTGATCTGGATTATATGGACGTAATAAACTTGAAAAGTTTCGAATATGATTTGGCCCTAACCGTGCTCCTACACGATAAGACTGTGCAGTATCAAAAGGTACTCCTAATACTGCAAAATCTACATTCTCAGTAGTGTTTTTTTGTTCGAGTCTCATAAACGTTTTCACTCCACAAAAGCGCGGTGACATAGCAGAATCCTTAGGTTTATACATCTTCTCACTCCTACAAATTATTTTCTATCTCTTTTGTTTTGCTAAGTATTGAAGTAAATCATATTGATTTGAGAATAGAACAATTACATTTTCTCTTCCCTTGTACTATTTATTAATGCAAATTACGTGCCAAGTTATAAAGTGAAGCTTCCTTCAGTAGGGGGCTTGATCTTCGATAAAAAAGAAAAAGATGGAGCAAAAATAACTCATCCACCTTGTCGCAATTCATCATTTTATTTTATATTTCTTTAGTTTTCTTACTACGGAAGGCTGACTAATTGCTAGCATCTCTGCTATTTTCACAGTAGTCTTATATTTTTTCTTAGCATCTATTAACACCTGTTTTTCTACCATTTCTAGTGTTTCTACAAGAGTTTGAGACGGTTTTGTAACGAAGTCATTATTCGCCTTAGATATGTAGTAATCTGGTATATTTTCAATGGTAATTAACTTTGAACGCGACGTAATAACAAGCCTTTCCATTATATTCATTAATTCTCTTACATTGCCTTCCCACTTTTGTCGTAATAAAATTTGTATGACAGCCTGATCCAATTCCCGCTCTCTCTTATATTGACTACAAAATTTATTCAAAAATAAATACATCAAATTCATAATATCTTTAGGACGTTCACGTAATGGCGGAATCCAAATCGGTACAACATATAGACGAAAATATAAATCTTGTCTAAATTTTTTATTTGCAACAAGCTGTTCTAAATTACGATTTGTCGCAACAATAAGACGGAAATCTGCCTTTTTAGGTTTCGTACCACCTACACGATAAAACTTTCTTTCTTCAATTAACTTAAGAAGTTTCACTTGCTGTTCAAGTGAAAGCTCTCCAACTTCATCGAGAAACAATGTTCCTCCATGAGCTAGTTCTGCAAATCCAAGTTTTCCATTTTTCTTTGCTCCTGTAAAAGAGCCCGCTTCATATCCAAAGAATTCAGCTTCAAATAGTGATTCAGGTATAGCAGCACAATTCACTTCAATAAAAGGGCCATATTTTCTTGGGCTTTTTTCATGAATATAACGGGCAATAGCTGTTTTTCCGACTCCTGATTCACCAAGTAGCACTGTATTTACATCCACTTCAGAAACTTGGTGTACTGTTTCCATTGCTTTATACATAGCAGGATCATCCGCAACTAATCCTACCAATGTAATTTTTTCCCGCAATGCAAATTGTGCTTCCTCTTTCACACGCTCTAATTCATCTTGCATATGATCTAAATACTTCTGAATTTCAATTAAGTCTGAAACGTCATAAGAATAACTTACTACTCGATATACTTCACCTTCCTCATCAAATAAAGGTATACCCGTTACTAGCAATTTATTTCCCGTCTTTGTAAGTTGAACAACTGTAATTTTCTCTTTTTTTTGTATAATTAACGGCGTTACAACTGGCGTAATAATACCCGTTCGTTCCAATTCATAAATAGATGCACCGATTAAATTTTCATACTCAATTCCGTATCGATCAGCTGTAAATTGTGTCGCCTTTAAAATTATTCCACTTACATCGGTTACAATCAAATCATCCATTAAAGACTCTAATATTGTCTCTGTTTCAGAAATATATTCTGTATATAACAAAATCTCACCGCCTTATTTAAAGAAAATTCTGCCTATTTATTAAAGAATAGTGTATTCGATATTGTATAGTGATGTAAAGAATAAAGCTCTTGTTATTGTCTACTATTACTTAATCATACAAAAAAACCCTCCTTTCTACACAGGAGGGATACTGTCACATCATTTATCGTTTCGATTTCTCTTATCTATTTTATCCCGCTACTTTTGGGCAGTATGCGCCCGATTAGTTCAACTAACCATCAGTGAAGGATGAGGAAAAAACCCTACTAATGGAAGTTTCCCTTTATTTTCCACTATATACCTTCGGACATTCATCTCCAGTCGGTTCGTAAAAACAATGATTCTTATATTGTCCTGCATGAGGTTGATCCCACCACGTAGGAGGACAACTGCCAACTGGACGAAAGAACCAAAGAGAATATACACCTGGCCATATACGAGCATAATTCAAACATTTTCTTGCCATTGCCTTGTCGCTCTCTCTTGCCCGTTGATAAAAATACCCTTTCGTCACTGCTTCAAATCCGCCTGGCTGCTGATACACCATTTGTTGAATATTTGTAATCTGTTTAAAATCCAAACAATCGCACATTACACGATTCACACCAACTGTTCCTACCGCCATCATACCTTGTTGCCCTTCGCCTTCTGCTTCTGCTCGCATAAGACGAGCAAGTAAATCGACATCACTTTCTGTATAGGCAATTCTCGTCACTGTTATCCCTCCGTTCTCCCTATAACTATATGCAGCAAGAGGCATTTGTTTAAAAAAGACATGTTCTAAATAACAAATAACCCGAATAGTGACTTTTTAATTTGTCTACTACTCGGGTTACCGTTAATAAATAATCTAATTATTTAACTCTTTGACGAAAGAGTAGGATTCCACCTAAAATGAACAATACCATACCTCCAGCAATTGAAATTATCTCCGCTGGTGTTCCTCCTGTTTTAGGAAGTAATCCTGGTGTCTTATTATCTTCCTTATTAGATCGAACTTCTGAATCGTTCTTAGTATTTGTGTTTGTATCTGTGCTTGTATTTGTGTTTGTATCTGTGCTTGTATTTGTGTTTGTGCTTGTATCTGTGTTTGTGTTTGTGTTTGTATCTGTGTTTGTATTTGTGTTTGTATCTTCTTTAGGAACTTCAACTGTCCATTCCTTAATCTTTGTATTCGTAATGTCATAACCATTTACTTCGGATTGATATCCATCTACTGGTTGTTCTTTTACTTCATACTTGTATACTTTGCCGTCTGCATCATATGCTGCCAAATCTTTAAACGCATATTTCCAATCGTTTGCTTCTGTTACTTCTTGTGTTTTAATTACTTTACCATTTTGCAGTAAGTCTACTTTAATCACGCTCGGACGATCTTTCGCATTGTCGTCTTTCCATGTTTTTGTTCCTTCTACTTTTGTTTGACCTACTTTTGTATTCGTAATGTCATAACCATTTACTTCTGTTTTGTATCCATCTATCAGTTGCTCTTTTACTTCATACTTATACGCTTTGCCGTCTGCATCATATGCTGCTAAATCTTTAAACGCATATTTCCAATCGTTTGCTTCTGTTACTTCTTGTGTTTTAATTACTTTACCATTTTGCAGTAAGTCTACTTTAATCACGCTCGGACGATCTTTCGCATTATCGTCTTTCCATGTTTTTGTTCCTTCTACTGTTACTTTTCCTACTTTTGTATTCGTAATGTCATAACCATGTACGTCGGATTGATATCCTGCTACTGGTTGTTCCTTCACTTCATACTTGTATGCTTTTCCGTTTGCATCGTATGCTGCTAAGTTTGCAAACGTATATTTCCAGCCGTTTGCTGCTGTTACATACTGTGTAAGTAAGACCGTGCCATTTTGTAGTAAGTCTACTTTGATTGTACTTGGGCGATCTATTGCATTGTTATCCTTCCAAGTCTTTGTTCCTTCTACTGTTACTTTTCCTACTTTTGTATTCGTGATGTCATAACCTTTTACTTCTGATTGATATCCTGGTACTGGCTGTTCTTTTACTTCATACTTGTATACTTTGCCGTCTGTATCGTATGCCGCTAAGTCTTTGAATGTATATTTCCAACCGCTTGCTTCTGTTACTTCTTGCGTTGTGATCACTTGGCCATTTTGGAGTAAGTCTACTTTAATTGTTTTCGGACGATCTGTCGCATTATCGTCTTTCCATGTTTTTGTTCCTTCTACTGTTGTTGTTTGGACCACTTTTGTATTTACAATGTCATAACCTTTTACTTCTGATTGATATCCATCTACTGGTTGTTCTTTCACTTCATACTTGTACGCTTTTCCGTTTGCATCGTACGCGG
The DNA here is from genome assembly GCF_037104695.1 of Bacillus yunxiaonensis. Lineage (NCBI taxonomy): Bacteria > Bacillati > Bacillota > Bacilli > Caryophanales > Bacillaceae > Bacillus > Bacillus yunxiaonensis. Next base: position 61,217 of record NZ_JBAWSV010000012.1, read on the forward strand.
CTAAGTCTTTGAATTCATACTTCCAACCGCTTGCTTCACTTACTTCTTGTGTATTGATGACCTGACCATTTTGTAGTAAGTCTACTTTAATTGTTTTCGGGCGATCTGTCGCATTATCGCCTTTCCATGTTTTTGTTCCTGTAATGGATGTAGATTTCACTTTATTCGAAATCGGCAGTTTAACTCCGTTTACAGTATTTGATTTAACTTCAAAACTTACTTTTGTCTGAGGATCGAAATCAATATAGTCTGGAGCTGAAACCTCTTGCACATAATATTTTCCTGGTTGTAAATTAGGAATTTCGATTATACCTTTTTCATCCGTTACATATACATCTCCAACTTGTTCACCTGACTCTTTATACAACTTAAACGAGACATTCGGTATTACCTTTTCTTCATCGCCCTCAAGATGTTTAACAATCCTTAACGTTCCTTTAGGAGGTAAATCACCTTGAGCACCACCGCCGGATGTTATATTTTTGACTGTGGCACTACCCGACTCAGAAACCGGTTGTTTGTACAGAATTTGATAATCAATCTTATAATCATTCTTAAAAGATTCTTGGCTCTTTCCACTTTCCGTTATAGTAGTTGTATAAAAAACGGTAAAAGACCTAGCACTTCCCATATTCCAGTTAATCACGACTTTAAATGAATGACCGTCGTCATTAAACTGAACATCTCCATAACGTTGATCTTTAAATTGTTGAATTGATAACGTCTCTCTGTCATTAACTGTTATCCGAAAACTATCTTTATTAAGTGTTTGACCTTCCTGCAAACTATCAGACACAACAATATCTCTACTTAAATATTCTTTGTTTAAGTTTATACTCAAGAACCAACGCACTTCATCAGTGTTGTTTGGTTGAATATCACCAACTTTGTAGAAAAACGGTTTAGAGCCTGTACCACCACCACTGGTTGGACCAGCAATCGTCACAGTTTGCTTATCTAAAGTTGTGCCTAAATTTGTTTCAACCTCTTTCTTTTGATCCGTTCCTACATTAGTAGCTTGAACTGTAAAATTAAAGTACCCTCTAATATTGTGAAGTTTCTCAACCATGTCATTAAATGTACATACGACATTACCCGCATTTACTTGACAAGTACCAAAATTCTTACCTTGTTCATCATTTAATGGAATCGTTCCCTTGAATCCTTGTAATTCCGAAGGCAGTGTTAATGTTAGTGTGTCTCCAGACTTCATCTTATTTCCAGATTTATCACTAAAAGTTACACTTATTTTAGTCTGTTCTCCGTATTTTAGATTTGTTTTATCAATCGTAAAACCATCTACAAATCCTGTTGTACTTAACTCTTGTGCATTTGCTATTATAGGCATAAAACCCTTACCTATAGTAAACATAAAAATCATTCCAATTAAAAAAATCGATGTTGCTCTTTTGAAAATTATACCCATGTCATCCTCCTATAAATTATATTTAGATGGCCCTTGGTACAAATATGCTATGACAATGATTCCGTCCTAATATATCATTCAATTATTTAATTTAAATGATTTAGGTGCCTGCTAACATAGTTTTCTCTTTCTTTCTTCTATCATTAGTCGACAACCTTAATTCTTATCGACTATTATGACGCTATGCCAAAAAACGAAAAAAATCTAAAACGTTCTAAAAAAATCATTTTGCAGGCTCGTTGTCTCTTATTTTACTAAGATAAAAATCAATCATGTTTTCTTCGGAATCCATTCGCCAAGAATCGTTAGCTCCCCTAAGATGACACCGATTAACTCAGAACCATATTGATATGCTCAATGCATGATGATAATATTAAAATTATGTATATTACGCTCTTTCATCGTTTTTAGATTAATAATATCAGTATGTTCGAGTTTGATAGTCAATGTTTAACGACTCACAACTTCTGTTGCACCAGAACCTTATGAATCCCCATATAAATCCCTCATATCGTAATTCACAATTTTAAAACTGTTTTGATAATAAAAATAGTTTTTGTAAGTTTTGTAATTAGTTTTGTAATTAAAGAAACCGTATGTTTTTCCCAAAAATAGCTATTGAAAGCATCCCCTATCATATAGCTCCTTTCTATATATACTCAAATACCACCATTTAATCTTTGTGCTAAACACATACCATACTCTCGATATGCCAGATCTTCACTTGAACTTCCAGCATGACAACTTGATTCATAATTGCTTGTAGATGGTTGTTGGTTATGCACAGTACCTCTTCTCTAAATAGAAAAAAACCCGAATAGTGACTTTTTAATTTGTCTACTACTCGGGTTACCGTTAATACATAATCTAATTATTTAATTCTTTGACGAAAGAATAGAATTCCACTTAAAACAAACAATATCAAAACTTAACTGTTTGCTGGGAGTCATAATGTTTACATTCAACTCCCACTATTTCACAGTCCCTCCCATATATGCCGAAATATCAACGTTTAATGCCTGTGCTAAACGCATACCATACTCTCGATCTGCACGGAAAAAGTTACAAATTGCAAGTAATTTTGTTTGTTCATTTACATCTTTTAAATCATTTGCTAAGTTCGCAATTAAGTTATCTTGTTCTTCTTGAGAGAATGAACGATAACGTTCACCAGCTTGTTGGAAATCGTTTGGTTTCTCAATTTTTTCACGAGATACATAACCTGTAAGCTTCATAGTGGAATCTCGATATGCCGGATCTTCACTTGGATTTTCCGCATGGCGACTTGGTTCATAATTGATTGTGGATGGTTGTTGGTTCACTTGCATGAAACCATCACGTTGCTGGTTATGCACAGCTGCATACGGACAGTTTACAGGTATTTGTAAGTAATTTGCCCCTAAGCGATAACGCTGTGTATCCGGATAAGAGAATAAACGTCCTTGTAATAATTTATCCTCAGATGGTTCAATACCAGGCACAGTTGCGCTTGGTGAAAATGCCGCTTGCTCTACTTCTGCAAAGAAATTTTGCGGGTTACGATTTAACGTCATTGTACCTACTTCCATTAATGGAAAACGGTCTTCCGGCCACATTTTTGTTGGATCTAGTGGATCAAACTCTAGAGAATCCATTTCATCTAGTTTCATGACTTGTACATGAAGATCCCATTTTGGATAATTCCCACGCTCAATCGCATCAAATAAATCACGAGTTGCATGGTTAAAATCCTTTCCTTGCACTTGTTCTACTTCTTTTACATTAAAGTTACGTACGCCTTGTTGTGGCTTCCAGTGGTATTTTACGTATACAATCTCTCCATCTGCGTTTACCCATTTAAATGAATGAACACCGAATCCTTCCATTTGGCGGTAGTTTGCAGGTGTACCGTAATCAGAAAATACCCAAGTTAACATATGAGTTGATTCTGGTGTTAGCGTCATAAAATCCCAGTAACGATCTGGTGTTTGAATATTTGTATCAGGCGCTGGTTTTAGAGAATGAACCATATCAGGGAATTTCATTGCATCACGAATGAAGAATACAGGTAAATGGTTACCAACAAGATCATAGTTTCCTTCTTCTGTATAAAACTTCACCGCAAAACCTCTTGGATCACGAGCCGTTTCTGGAGAACCTTGGCCATGAATAACAGTTGAGAAGCGAACAAATACAGGTGTTTCTGTATCTTCTTTCTGTAAAAATGCTGCTTTTGTATATTCTTTCATACTATTTTTTGTTACGAAAATTCCATGAGCACCAGCACCACGCGCATGTACAACACGCTCAGGAATACGTTCACGATCAAAATGAGCTAACTTTTCTACTAAATGATAATCTTCTAATAATACCGGCCCACGGCGACCTGCTGTGCGAGAATTTTGATTATCTCCTACAGGAGCACCTTGGTTTGTTGTTAAACGATTATTAAAATTCATTTTTGAAAGCCTCCTTTTAAATAATAACTACTTATTTAAAATTATTATAATCTAATTATTATTAAAAAGTGCCTCCATTGTCAATTATTTATTTAAAAATTTTTTCACTTTTTTAAAACGATTGCCACCAAATAATTACCCCTTAGTCATCTCGCATATCTACTCTATAGGGTTTTATACGGTATAAAAAAGAAGAAAGAGTAGCAAACATACATGACAATCTCTGGAAGACTGAATTTTCTGTCTTTTCATTTTAAAAGGGGAGGGTTTTAGCTACTCTCTCTTAATAATTATTAGTGTAGCACTAAAAATACAGTACAGCAACAAAAAATCGTCAATTTTCTAATAAATCCGACATTTTTCGCAAACCAACACTAAATATCTATATTCATCAGGACTCGCTAAGAGAAATTAAAGCGATACTTGGAATCATAAAATAAAACTACCATCAGTGGGGGATACTGCCCCATGAATAGCGGGATAAAAAGGTTCATTTCTATTTAAAAAAGCTGTCTCAAAAGGTCGTTATTCAACGGCCTTTTGAGACAGCTTACATATACAACTTTATTTTGTTTTCATCGATACAACGCAGTTTACTTACCGGTCTTCCTACCTGCTGATAAACCATTTCATTTTCTAAAACTCCGATTTCAATTAAAAATAGGACATACTTTCGAATAGATACTCTTGAAATTCCAACTAATTGTGCCATTTCATCTGTTGTAAATTCTTTTCCATAAAGCGATTCTATTTGTTGCCAAACTAACTGCAATGTTTGTTTTGTTAACCCTTTTGGAAGTTCTTTACTTACGGGAGATTCAACTTTTTCTTTTTGTAAAATCAGTGCATCTAGTTCAGATTGATTAATCTTTTGTTGTGCCTTCATAAATCTAAATTTCTCACGATAGGCAGTTAACGCTTCCTTAAAGCGCTCAAACGTAAATGGTTTAATTAAATAGTCGACAACTCCATATTGCAGTGCCTTTTTAATACTTGCCATATCATGTACCGCTGAAATCATCATAACATCAGTTTCTTTTTCTTTATTACGTATATGCATTAACAATTCAAATCCTGTATCACCAGGCATAAAAATATCAAGCAGTATAAAATCTATATGAGATTCTTCTAATATTTGTACTGCTTCGTTTACGGATTTAGCTATATGAACAAGTTCAAATCCTCCAACTTGTTCTAAATAATGCTTATTTAACATAGCTACCATTGGATCATCTTCTACAATTAAAACTTTAATCATCTTCCTATCTCATCCCTACTTTTATATGGTGATTCAACGGTGATTGTCGTTCCCTTTCCTAACACTGAATCAATATGTATATTTCCCTTTAAACGCTCTATACTGTCCTTTACAAGATATAAACCATAACCTCGATTTTCTCCTTTTGTAGAATATCCTTTAGTGAAGACTTTATCTATTTCTTCTTTTTTGATTCCATGTCCTGTATCTGTAACTTTAACAATCAACTTATCATCATATTGAATGGAAAGATGTACTTGCTTAGATTCACAGTTTGCCACCGCATCTAATGCATTATCAATTAAATTCCCTACAATTGTAATGAGTTTATGATTAATGCTCTCGTCAGCTGACTCTGGTAAACAGGAATCTTCGCTTATAATCAGTTCTATCCCCTTTTCTCTCGCATAGCTAAGCTTACCGAGCATAAACCCTGCTAACACAGGATTTTTTATTTTCCGCATCACATCTCCAATTTCATATTGATGCTCTGATACCATGCTACTAATATACGTCTCTAATTGTTCATAATTCTTCATATGTGTTAACCCTAATACGACGTGCATCTTATTCATAAATTCATGAGATTGTGCCCGCAAAGCATCTGCATATAACCGAATCCCCGTTAACTGCTCTGCTAATTGCCTAATCTCTGTTTTATCACGAAAGGTTGCAATTGCACCAACAATTTCTCCTTTTACGTATAAAGGAACGCGGTTCGTAACAATTGTAATCCCATTTAGGCTTTGTTCCTGATGAAATTGCGCTACTCCCGTTTTTAATACCTCTTTTATACCTGAGTTCGGCAGATACTTCCCAATGTCTTGACCAATAAAATTTTCTCTAATCCCACTTGTCTCAAATAACCGCTTCGCTTCGTTATTGATTAAAGTAACCTTTGCATCCTTATCGATAGCAATAATTCCTTCTTTGACAGATTGCAGCATGGCATTCCGCTCTTCTAAAATTTTTGAAATTTCACTTGGTTCGAGGCCAAGCAAAATCTTCTTAATATGTCTAGCTAATAAAATAGCACCTATAATTCCAACTAAAATTCCCACACCGACACCTATGTAAATAATATGTCTACTCTCCTCGATCCTCTCTTCCACATTATCAGCTGAAATTCCGACGGCAACAACCCCTATTTGTTCTTTCGTTTCAGAAAAGATTGGTACAAACACTCGCATAGATTCCCCTAACGTGCCTTTTCCCATTGATACATATTCTTTGCCTTTCAAGGCTATGCCCTCATCGCCTCCAACAAAATGTTGACCGATTTTCCGTGGGTCTGGATGAGATTTTCGTATCCCATTCATATCCATGACTACAATAAAGTGAACACCTGTATTTTTTAAAAGTCTATTCGTGTACGTTTGAATTTCAGATATATCTTTTCTTCCCGCTAAAGCATCAATTACGAGTGGTGAATCTGCCACAATGCGTGCAATCACTTTTGCTTTTTCTGCTTGACTGTCTTCTGTCGTACGCTCGACATTATGACTAATTAAAATGTCTGTTACAAGCAAAGAAAATGCAACAACAGCACATACTAGTACCGTAATCGTTGTACGTAACCCTAACGAAGTTTTTCTTTTCCTCATCCCTCTACTATCTCCCTCTATTCTTCTATATTACACGTGAAACCTATATTACTTATTCTCTTTAATAAAACAATATTTAGTATAATTGAGGTCATCTACATTACTTTACTAGTTCCGATACAAATATACTACAGTTTTGAAAATTCCATATGGATTTCTAGATTCTAGTGCAAAATAAAAAAAGAGCATAAAGTGAAACTTCCAGCAGCTCTTAAATATCACAAACTTATCCATTATAACAGCACTCATCCTTAATTTCGGAATGGTTATTATAACTATCCTATTTTGGTTACAAGATTTCTTTAAACTTAGTACAAATTAAAATTTAAAATATAGATTCAAAAAATACGAAGTAGAAACCTCTATTTCTAAATATTGTATTAGTAGTGTTTTTAAGCATACAAAAAAGTATCTATTATTAACAATAGTAATAATAGATTTCGTAAGTTTTGTAATTAGTTTTGTAATTTTAAAAAGAAGATTGATATAAATCACAATCTTACTTTTTGTACTAGTCATTTTTATTACCTACCTTGATTATGAACGATCTTTTTGTATTATAATTTAAATATTATGAATGATTTTAATTTTGCGATGTGAGTTTATGAAATGAAATTGTATGAATGGAGTGAACACGTTCAAGAAATTTACGGGGACTATCCTGATCAAGATCCAAGTATTGCATCTTTGCTAGAACTCATCAAATATATAAAAAATTAACATAGGAGGTTTTACTTCATGCAGCAATTGAAAAAAGAATATAAAGAACTGGATGAGTATGATCATATCCAAAAACGAAAGGGCAATTCTATCATGAATACGATGGATGCTTTCGCAAAAAGTGCTCCATTATTAGGTGTGCTATTTATCATCCTATGCATACCTTTTTATTTCATAAGAAAAGCCGTTAAAAGGTCTAAAATAAAGTTAAATTAAGGAAATAGAGAGGAGACTTTTTGATGAATCGAGTTGAAGACAAATTTTTATCTACTGTACTTTCTCAATTTACACATATAAAAGAACGTACTGAACAAGCAATTGAACAATTAACTGAACTAGAACTACATTGGCGTCCTAATGAGGAATCCAATAGTATTGCAATCATCGTGAAGCATCTAAGTGGAAATATGCATTCTAGATGGCCCCACTTTTTAACAACTGATGGTGAAAAAGAATATCGGGATCGTGATAATGAATTTGTTGATACAATTCAATCGAAAGAGGAATTAATGCACATTTGGGAAAAAGGATGGTTCCTCTTATTTTCAACCATTCAAGAGCTCAAAACAGATGATCTACTAAAGATTGTGACCATTAGAAAAAATCCCCTAACCGTTTTAGAAGCCATTCAAATTGAAATTGCACATTGCAGCAATCACTTAGGACAAATTCTGTATATCGGTAAGCAAATTAAAGGTTCAGAATGGAAAATATTAAGCATTCCAAGAGGACAATCTAAAAACCTTGTTAAATAAATCTAATAAGAAAAGGAGATGCATATGGACAAACAAGTTGTAATTGAAGAATACACGCCAAATTGGGCATTACAATTTAACAAAGAGCAGAAAATTATTAAAGATATTATAAGTAGTGCAGCGCTTGCTATTGAACATATCGGAAGTACATCCGTCGAAGGATTAAGCGCGAAACCTATACTTGATATAATGGTTGGAGTTCGTGATCTTAGTGAAGTAGACACATTTATTGAACCATTAGAAAAAATCGGATATGAACATGTATTTCATGAAGAATTCCCTAATAGGAGATTCTTTAGAAAAGGATTATGGAGAGCTGGAACGCATCATTTGCACATTTATCAATACGGTAGTGACGAATGGAATAGTAACCTTTTATTTCGAGACTATTTAAGAAATCATCCTGATGTACGTCAGCAATATGGTCAGTTAAAAATAGAATTAGCGAATAAACATCATTTTGATAGAGCTGCATATACAAATGCAAAAGCACCATTCATAACAAGTGTTATCCAAAAAGCGAAATTGTCGAATTAATAGGAAAATTGTCTATTTTTCGTTGATTTATTTTATTTTTAGTGTTACACTTACAATCACAAAGAGAGAGTAACTAAAACCCTCTGTGTTCCAAGAAGTATAAATATTCATTTTTTTGCTCACTTAATCCATTTTCACTTGATTAACATGTATGTGCATTGACCACTCTTTCTTTGTTGTCCTGTCATATCAAACCAAATGCCTTGAACTTTTTAAGGGTATTTGGTTTGATATGTATTTTATCTATTATTTAACTAGATTATTAACATAAAGACTTGTATGTTTTTTGCAATGTAAGGTGAAACTTCCATCAGTGGGGGTTACTGTCCGTTAATGCGAAATAAAAAGTCCCTTTAGATTTTTTTCTGAAGGGACTTTTGTATATTTCTAAATGTATCTAGTTCTAATAAGATTAAAAATACACGTATTTTTCACTTTAGATTGGTTTAACTCTAATCGAGAATGCTATAAAGTAAAACTTCTATCAGCGGGGGGTTCTTCATCCCCCACTGATGGAAAGCTCTCACCAATCGGGCTTTTACAGGCAGTTATCCCCACCTTTCTTCTTCGCTTCTCTCTCCATCTTAAGGTGGGGAATCTTACTGCCCGCGAATAGCGCGATGAGCAATCAAAAGCTCAAAATACGAACTGTTTTCTGCGTTGCATTTAATTCAATCGTTGCTCCAATTGGCATTGTTACGATAGGGTGTGTATGGCAGCAATCAAAATCCGCTAAGATAGGTATATCAAGGTCTCCGATTACTTCGAGTAAAATGTCATATGGTGTTAACCCTGTTCCTTGATCATCAAACTGTTCATGCTTTCCTAAGATTACACCACTAACCTTGTCAAATACTCCATTTATTTTTAGGAAACTAAAATGCTTTTCAACGATCGCTGCTGTTTTTTTGCAGTCTTCAATCATTAAAATATCTCCTCTATTAATAGCGGGCATATAAGGACTTCCCCATATACTTAACATTGTCATTACATTTCCAGCTATTAACCGACCTGTTGCTATACCTTCTTTTACACAGATCCATTCATTGGGATAACTTTTTTTGGAGCGATTTTGTTCCTGCCAATTTAATTGCTCATCTGTCCAAACAGGATATAGCGGATACTCATATGGAAGTGCTTCACTTTTTATTAGCACATCTTCAAATGATGAAAATGTGTTATTCACATACGGAGGAAATTCTCCCAATGACGAAATCAAGGAAGGTCCATAAAATGTTTGAATACCCGTTTTAGCATAAATCCCCAATAAAATTGCTGTAACGTCTGAATATCCAACAAAAATTTTAGGGTATTTTTTTATTGCTTCGTAATCTAAATAGGGAAGTAAAGAATTTGAGTTGCTTCCTCCAACAGACGACATAATACACTTAATTTCTGGATTTCGAATGAGTTCATTCAACTCTTGAACACGATCCATTATACTTCCAGATCGATATCCATCATGTTTTCCAGTAAGACTTCCATCAACGATACGAAATCCTTTACTTTCCAGAAACTGTTTGGAACGTTTAAATCTATTAGGCGATGTATATGTACCTGGTAGTGATGGTGAAAAAATACCTATTTGATCTCCTTTGTTTAACTGAAACAATCCTTTTCACTCCTATGTATTACATGTGATATCCACATTTAATATGACCTAATAATAGTTTAGATGATTCTGATGTAAAGTGAAACTTCCATCAATGTTTTTTCATCCTCCACTGATGAAAAGCCCTCACCAATCGGGCGCATGCCAGCAGTTATCTCCCACCTCTCTTCTTCGGATTCCTCACAATCTTGAGGTGAGGGTCTACTTGCCCACGAATAGCAGGAGTGTAGCGAATATCTAGATATATTAAGTTTTTATAAGTAGACTTATATCAACCTGCTTAAATGTCGAATTATAAAGAAAATTGTCTATTTTTTGTTGATTTATGTTATTTTTAATGATAAACTCATAATCATAAAGAAAGAGTAGAAAAAAAACACCCTATAAGCTTTATATTTTTCTGAAAATTGAGTTTTTTGAACCATTTTACTTTCATTGACATTCTTGTGCTTCTCTAACTCTTTCTTTCTTCCAAGAAGCTGTCACAAAGCTAGTACTTTGTGGCGGCTTCTTTACTTTATTCCCTAAAAAAAGAAAAAACCTGCGCATTATTGCGCAGGTTCCGTACGATATTTTGCTTCAACGCGGTAAATACGATTTCCCTTGCTTGAGAACTTTTCTTCGTATTCCGTCATAATGTTGCCTTCAAAATCACTGTTGTGAAGATCTAAACTAATATACGGCAGCAGCATGCCATATTCCGCCATACTTGTAAGAGAGTATTCGAACAAGGCTTGGTTATCTGTTTTGAAGTGAATTTCTCCGCCCTTTACAAGTACTGTTTCATAATTACGTAAAAACGTTTTATACGTTAAACGACGTTTTTCATGGCGATTTTTTGGCCATGGATCAGAGAAGTTTAAATACACGCGATCAATTTCATTCTCCGCAAAAAATACTGTTAAATCTTCTGCATCTTTATTAATTAATTTTAAATTTGGTACTGCTTCTTCAATTAACTTATCGAGCGCATCTACAATTACACTTGTAAACTTCTCAATTCCAATATAGTTTACATCGGGATTTGCTTTTGCCATTTCGTACATGAAGCGGCCACGGCCTGTTCCAACTTCAATATGGATTGGATTATCGTTACCAAATAACTCTTTCCATTTCCCATTCTGTTCTTCCGGATTTCCAATTACAAACTGTGAATATTCTTGCGTTCGGTCCATTGCATATGGTTTATGTCTTAAGCGCATAGTTCTCTCCCTCTCTGTATTTCAAGATGTGTGTATCAAATAAAAAACCAAGTACGTACGAGCACTCGGTCCGTTTCTTTCAAGTATAAGATTTGCTATTTTGATGGAAACTACAAAGTGTATTCATCAGCGGTTCGTTACGCTCGTTTCATTGTTACGATAACAACTGAAAAGGATGTGTCAAAAATGCCACTTAATCACGAACATCAAATGGCAATCTTAAAAGACATCTTAGTCAATCATCAAAGTGATTGCTGTGGAACGGTTTCCGAGTGTGAACAATTAGAACGTCTTATTCAATCATTGCTCGCAAATGATAGTGTGAGAAATGAAGTGAAAACAATGTTAAACGATGTATATTACTATAGTCAATCGGGTAAATATTCTTCTGATTTAGACGGCCATATTTCTGGTCATCAAGAACAATTGTCACAATGGATTACAGGAATGGATAGTTTTTCTTAAATTATTCTGAAGCGAGTAGTTGCATTAAATATTGAAGCCAATATTCTGCTTCTACTTGCTTATTTTTTGCTGTATACCATTGTACGAAAATCATACATTGCAGCGTAACATACCATTTCATACGGCTCAGCAAAGAATCAGTCAGTTCTAATCCGTAATGCTCAAGCCACTCATGCCATTCATCTCTTGGGATGTACCAATGGAGCAGCATTCCAATATCAAGAGCTGGGTCTGCAATAATTGCCCCATCCCAATCAATCAAGAACAATTCATTATCATCTGTTAATAACCAATTGTTATGATTCACATCGCAATGACAAACAGCAAGATTATCAAATTCTACATTTTGAAGGGACTTTTGTAAATACTGAAGTCCTTTTTGAATGATTTCATTTTGCTTTACATCCTCTTGCAAAGTGAGAAGCGCTTCTTCTAATATATCTTGCGCTTGCAAAGGCTGTTTACCAAGCTTTTGAATCATATGCACTAACGCTTCAGAAGAATGAATTTTTTTCAGCAATGCTGCAACTCGCTTAGATTTCATATCTTCTGGCTCTAATCTTTGCCCTGGTAGCCACTTTTGTGCCGAAATGACATCACCATTTGTTAATCTCCTTGTCCAAAGTAGCTTCGGAACAATCCCTTCTGCTGACAATACCGCAAGAAAGGGCGATGAATTGCGCTTTAAAAATAGTTTATGTTGTTCATTATGCGCAATGTAGGCATCTCCTGTCGCCCCTCCGGCTGGTATAACTTTCCATTCTTCTCCTAACAATTGTTCCAACCATTCCATGTTCATTACCCGTTAACAATTCCTTATCTTTTATAGTTATGAAAAGAAACACCGCGACATATTTCAAAACATGTTGAGGGTTTCCATCCATTCTGTTTCACTGTATGCAAATGTAAGAAAAAAGAAACAGACAAGCTGTTCAATCTTTTACTTTATTTTACAAAAACAATAATATATATGGCAACTTATATGAATAGTCACCTTTGTCAATTCTACATTTATTATATTCGCATCGTCAAGGGTCGATTCGTCACATTTTCGCCAATATATAGGTACTAATCGGAGCAATCACAAATGTATCTCCATTAAATGAAGAAATTGGAATCTCTGCTGCCTTTATATCATTTGCAAGTACATGCCATACACCGCTATTTGGCAATGAAACGGTTTTCTCTTCTGTTCCGTTATGAAAGAGCACAACAATTTCTTTCCACGTTCCAAACTGCTGCACATCTTGTAAATAATAGGAAATAACAGAAGGATCTGCATGAAAAAAAGAAATATGCCGCTTAATGAGCTCCGACGTTCCAAAACGAAATGCTCCGTGTGATTTTCGAATACGAATGATTCCTTTTATATAGGAAACATTTTCTTCTTCCCGCTCTTTTTGATCCCAGTCCATCTGATTGATGCAATCCGGCGCATTATAACTGTTTTCATTTCCTTGTTTTGTACGGTAAAATTCTTGCCCAGCATGTAAGAACGGAATACCTTGTGCTAATAATGTCATTGTTGTTGCGAGGCGATGACGACGTTTTTGCAATTGTTCCTCTTCTTTACTGCTACTTACAATCTTATCCCACATTGTCATGTTATCGTGACATTCTACATAATTAATGCTTTGCACAGGCTCTTGAAATAAACTAGGCGACTTTAAATAAGGGATACTTCCTGTAAGTAAATATTGGATATGCTCTTTATTTGCTGTTTCACCAAGAGCGTAACCGCTTTTCTGCACATCAAATGTACTTCCCTTGATTCCATCTCGAAATTGATCATTAAACTGAGCAATACATGGTATTTTGATGGCATTTTGCAGTGTTGCTTTCTTATCAGCAGCAAGCGGTGTTTGCAAATCCCATCCTTCCCCTAGCAATACTACATGTTCTTTCACTGCATTTGTTTTTTCACGAATTTCGTTCATCGTATCAACATCTAAAATACCCATTAAGTCAAAACGAAACCCGTCCACATTGTATTCTATTAACCAATATAATACCGAATCGACAATAAATTTCCGTACCATATTACGCTCTGACGCAATATCATTTCCAACCCCCGTCCCATTTGAAGGCATCCCATTTTCATCGTGCCGAAAATAATATCCTGGTACAAGCTTTTCAAAAGAAGATGTTTCTCTTTCATACACATGATTATAAACAACATCTATAATAACGCGTAGACCGTGTCGATGAAGTGCTTGAATCATTTGTTTACATTCCACAATTCGGTTGTACGGATCAATCGGATTTGTTGCGTAGCTGCCATTTGGAACGTTGTAATATAACGGATTATATCCCCAGTTATACGTTGTGAACGGCTGCTTCTCATCTACTCCGGCATAATGATGAATAGGCAATAGCTCGATATGTGTAACTCCCAATTCCTTTATATAAGAAAGAGCTGTTAACGTCCCAAGTTTTCCTACTGTTCCTTCTTCCGTTAAACCGAGGTACTTTCCTTTATTCCTTGCACCGCTATTAGGATGAACCGTTATATCACGAATGTGTGCCTCATAAATAACGGCATCCGTCATAGAAGTCATTGGCGGTAATGGTTCATGTTCTTGTACATATGTTTTCGCAATATTTACGACGATTCCATATGTGCCGTTTAAAGAAACTGATTTTGCATATGGATCAACGGCCTCTCGCCAAATGAGATTGACACAGACAAGAAATGTATATTGCGCACCATCCCAGTCTCCTGCCAACTCATAACACCAAACGCCTTTTTCTTGTCCATTCATTTCATAATCTGTATACACATCGGCGCTTTCATAAATACGAACTTTTGCTTTAGTGGCTGTTGGTGCCCACACTTTAAACTTAGTTTGCTCCTTTGTATAAGAAGCTCCTAAATCGTTTCCTTCATACATATATAACTCATCAAACTTCGCTGTTCGAATGACAGCACCCATCTGCAAATCCGTTTCTACGCCGCGCTCATCACATATGATATAACACTGATTCAGTGTAATGAATTCATTCACTTTACATTCATATTTTATTGCATGTGGAAGAGAGGTGACACGTTCGATCGAGAGCTCCCATTCATTTGCACCTTGTTTTAAATGGAAGATGCTGCTTTTTCCGTACGCATGCGGAAGTAAAATTGTGATTTTATCCATTTCATCTAAATATGCTTCAAACGTACGTTGTATGTTTAACATATGTACTCACATCCTCCCGAGAAACATTCCATTTTCTATAGTATATTCAAAAAATCGGAAAACGTTTTCAAGCTTGTGTCTTCTGTAAAGATATTTCATAGATTGCCTCATACTTCGGCATCCGGTCTACATGAATTTCGTATAAGGTTACTGTTTCGACTTCAAATGTACGCCGTGGCACTACTGAAGGCTGCTTTTCATCAAATTTCTCCTCATCTTTCCATTTACGAGCTATCGTAATGTGAGGATGATATGGGCGTGTTTCTAATTGAAAACCATTCTGTTCACATATCGTATACACTTGTTTTTGTAAGTCAAACAAAGCTCTTTCTTCTTCTACTCCCACCCAAAAAACACGCGGCTGTTCTTTTCTTCCAAACGTATGACACCCTTGCAATGTAAGTAAAAAACGTGAAGTTTTGGCTAGCTGCTGCAAGTCTTGTTTCAGTTTTTCAAGCTGCGTTTCCTCAGCACTTCCTAAAAACGACAGTGTAATATGATAGTCCTCTTTATGCACCCAAGAACGAAACAGGGCGGTTTCTTCCATCGTTTCTTTCCACTCTGCCAACACGTTCTTTATCTCATTTGGTAATTTCACTGCAATAAAATAATGTCTCGCCATCTTTTCTATCTCCTTTTCCCAGCATGAAGCTGTCCAACAAAATACATCCAAGCAGGACTTTTCACTATTATTAGTGTGAAACGTCTTCTTATTCTCCATACATACAAAAGAAGCCGCTCTCCTTGTAGAGAGCGGTTCATGTATTGCTGCTGCTATTTCGCTAATTCATAAATAGCATGCGCATAGATAGCTGTCGCTTTTAATAAATCCTCAATTTCAATATACTCATCTTTTTGATGCGCTAATTCTTCTTTTCCCGGGAATAGAGGACCAAACGCAACGCCAGCTTCCAATGAACGTGCATATGTACCGCCGCCGATTGCTAATAACTCTGCTTTTTCTCCTGTTTGCTCTTCGTATACACGCTGAAGTGTACGAATTAGCACATGATCTTTATCTACGTGATGCGGACGAGAGTCTGACACATTTGTTATAGCAAAGTCCTGTGCACTCACATAATTCGTTAATGTTTGCAGCGTTCCTTCTAAGTTTGTTGTAACTGGATAACGAATATTTAATCCCAGTTTACCGCCTTCTTCTTTCGTGTAAGAAAGAAGACCAACGTTTACTGTTAATGGCCCGGTAATCTCATCTGCATAAGCAATGCCAGCTTTTTTTCCAAGCGTATCATTTGTGAATGTTTCCGCCCCTAGGCTCACAAATGCTGCACCTTGCTCATCTAAAGAGATTGTCGTTAAAAAGTTCGTAAGTGTTAATCCTGCATTTTCTCCTTGTTCAGGCGTAGAGCCATGTGCAGAAATGCCTTTTACTTGCAGTGTAACTGTATTTCCTTCTACAATTGCTTTTCCATTTTTCTTTGCTTCTTCCACATATTGTTCATACTGACTTGCAAGTTCTGCTGCTTTTTCGCTCGTTACAACAGCTTCTGCAAAATCAGGAACCATATTTAAACGACGTCCAGATGAAAATGATACTAATACATTCTCTCCTGCTGCATGTTCTTTTTTATTTTGAACAACATATAAATCGCAAATTCCTTTTTCAGCATTAATAATCGGGAAATCTGCATCCGGTGCAAATCCCATCGTTGGCATTTCTTCATGTTTGAAGTAATGATCCACACACTTCCAATTACTTTCTTCATCTGTTCCTAAAATCATACGAACACGCTTAGAAAGCGGCAATCCTAATTCTTTTACAATTTTCATTGCATAGTAAGCAGCCATCGTTGGCCCTTTATCGTCAATTGCACCGCGTGCAAAAATTTTACCATCGCGAATATCCGCACTATATGCAGGAGTTGTCCAGCCATCTCCTTCTGGTACAACATCAACATGACATAAAATACCAAGAAGTTCTTCTCCTTGTCCCATCTCTAAATGACCTGCATATCCTTCTAAATTTTTAGAAAGAAATCCGTCAGCTTCTCCCTTATCTAGCATGAAAGATAAGGCCTTTGCTACACCCTCGCCAAACGGTGCACCTTCTTTTGCCGTATCTTCTTCCCATACACTTTTAATTTGTAAAAATTGCTGCACATCGTGAATAAGAGCATCTTTTCGTTTCTCTACTTCTTGCATCCAATTTATATTTGTCATACCTTCACCTTCTTCTCTAATCTCTCTTTCATCATAGCAAACGATTTCTTATTATGCTAGCAAGGAAAGGGGGGAATACCGAACAATTTAAATATTTCAGATAATTAAACTTAGTTTTTTCTTATTTTTGTCAAAATATTTTGCAGGAATTTGACGTTTTCCGTAGAAATTTATAAGATAGTTGATAAAGAGAAACAGAATATCAACAACTTTCTTTCTACAAACTCTATTACATGTTAAAATTTTGTAAAATTTGAGCAAGTTAGAGCATGATTTTTTTCATATGGAGTACAATGGAAGTAAAGACCTTCTTTCCTGAATGGGTCAAAAAACTTGTAGAGGAGTGGTTTTTTGATAAAACCTACAACTACTCGTATGCTAACACGCATTAAATCTATCTATATGTACATTAATGAGAAAGGCACCGTAACGACGCAAGACCTTGTAGATGAGTTCGGGATCACACCGCGAACGATACAGCGCGATCTGAATGTGTTGCAATTTAATGAACTCGTGTATAGCCCTTGCCGCGGCAAGTGGACAACAACAGGAAAGAAAGTGAGAATGACCTCGTGACAAATATAACTTGATTTACAATATATATCCCCTTCCTATACAGAGAAAGGGGATTCTTTTTCGTTTTTGGAATCGGTCTCAAGGTAATATATTAACCCTCTGTTTGTGAATGATATGACTTCAGCATTTCTACTTCTTCATCTGTTAACTCACGGTATTGTCCAAGCTCTAATTCTTCATCTAATACTAAAGGCCCCATTTCTGTACGTTTTAAGTACACAACCTTTTTTCCCACTGCTTCAAACATACGCTTTACTTGATGAAACTTACCTTCTGTAATAACAAGTTCAATTTCAGAGACATCATCGCTTGTTAGAATTGTAAGCTCCCCTGGCTTCGTTTCATATCCGTCATCTAAAATAACACCTTTTTTGAACGCAGCAATATCCTCTTCTGTAACTTTCCCAGCTACTCTCGCAAAATATTTTTTAGGCACGTGCTTTTTCGGAGAAAGCAATTGATGCGATAACTTTCCGTCATTCGTTAATAATAGAAAACCTTCTGTATCGATATCAAGTCTTCCGACTGGAAATGGATCAAAAATAGCATCTTCTAGTTCTAATAAATCAACAACTGTTTCATGGTTATCATCTTCTGTTGCAGAAATAACACCTTGAGGTTTATGCATCATTAAATACACAAATTCTTTATACTCCACTACTTCACCGTGAATCATAACCTCTTGTTCTTCCACATTCACATGATATTTCGCATCTTTTACCGGTACGCCATCTATTTTTACAACGCCGTCTTTTAATAACTTCTTCACTTCTTTGCGGCTACCATAGCCCATGTTTGCTAATAATTTATCTAATCTCATTGTTTCACACCTTCTTTTTATACTCAGAAAAAGAGAGGCGCACGATTACGCCCCTTTCGTTTTCACTTTAATCTTGAATCTATTACCAAGTTTACGCTGAATCTTCTCTAAAAATTCACCGCCAAGTACTCGTTCGATTACGCCTGTACGAAGTGCTAAATAGCCATATACAGCCGCTCCTCCCAATGCGCAAATGCCTACTGTAACCAATGCCGCAAAACGGCTTGTCTCATATGGAAGCATAAAGGATAGAATCCATAATAACAGCTTTACAACAATCACCATCACAGTTGTTAATACTGCAATTTGGAACGTTCGTTTATATACAAGTCCAAATGAGAAATGGGCATATTTTCGAATTTGTTTATTTGTATACCAAATGGATGCGAAGAACCCTACACCTGTTGCTACGACGGCACCGATTGTTCCAAAATAACGAATAAACAGCACATTACATAAAAATTTTAAAATAATCCCAATGCCAAGTGCAATGATCGCATGCTTTTGTTGATTAATTCCTTGCAAGATGGCTGCTGTCACTGTGAATAATGCAAATAATAATGCGACTGGTGCATACCACATTAATACTTTCCCGCCAAGCGGATCAGCTTCGTAAAATGCTGTATAAATCGGATAAGCTAAAGCGGAAATTCCAACTACAGCTGGCAATGTTAAAAACATATTCACTTGAAACGTTTGTGTAATTTGCTGTTTTAAATAACGGAACTGCCCTTCTGTAAACGACTTTGTAATCGCTGGTACAAGCGTTAAACTGAACGCCGTTGCAAGCGATACTGGAATCATAATCAACTTATGTGTCCACATCGTAAAAATACCAAGAGCACGCTCTGCAATATCCCCCTGTCCAATTGCTTGCATAATTGAGTTAAATGTTAACGCGTCAATTTGCTGATAAAGCGGAATCGTTAATCCAACTACAACGTAAGGAATCGCATAAGCAAACAGTTCTTTAAATAGGTCAAATGTACGAACTGTTGATTCTGGCACTGTTTGATTCATAATATATTGATCTAAATGATGCTTTCGTTTCATCCAATACCAAATGAGCACAGCTAATGCTCCAACTGCGGAAACAAACGCTGCAAACGTCGCCACACCAACTGCTTTTGCGACTGAACCCTTTAATACTTTTATTACGATAAAACTACCTGCAAGTAAAAATACGATACGAATAATTTGTTCAATAATTTGTGATACTGTCGTAGGCCCCATCGATTGATGACCTTGAAAATAACCGCGAATTAAGCTCGCTGCCGGTACGACAATAAGTGCAAAGCTGACTAGGCGAATAATCATTGTTACATCTGCTAAGTTGTTATGTAAACTCTTTTTCCCTAGCATTGCCTCAGCAAATAACGGCGCTGACATATACAATACTAAAAAGGAAAGAATTCCGCTCACAATCATCATGATCATACCTGAGCGAAACATTCTTCGGCTCGTTTTATAATCTCCGAGCGCATTATACTTCGAAACAAACTTTGAAACTGCAAGCGGCACTCCCGCTGTTGCGATACTTAAAAAAATTGTATATGGAATATATCCATACGTATATAGCGTCCCGCCTTCTGTACCAACTAACGCATGAAACGGAAAGACGTAAATCATACCGAGGAACTTTACTAAAAATGTCCCAAGCGTCACAATAAGCGTTCCGCGTACAAATTTTGAATCGGACATAAAAATCCTCCTCCATTATTCAAAACGCTGAACTCAACTTTTGTATTGTACCACAATTTCTCATGTAAACAGTACCTTCCCTCATTTTTCTTTTCTATGAAAACGTGATATTCTTGAATGCAGCAAAATAAGAAAATGAGGTCGATTTATATGCATTATGATGTAATTGTCATCGGAGGAGGCCCTTCCGGATTAATGGCAGCAATCGGAGCTGCCGAAGAAGGTGCGCGCGTCTTACTTCTTGATAAAGGTGATAAATTAGGAAGAAAACTTGCGATTTCTGGCGGAGGGCGCTGCAATGTGACAAACCGTCTCCCGCTTGATGAAATTGTAAAACATATCCCTGGAAATGGTCGTTTCTTATATAGCGCATTTTCTATTTTTAATAATGAAGATATTATTCAGTTTTTCGAAAACCTTGGCGTGAAATTAAAAGAGGAAGATCACGGCCGCATGTTCCCAGTATCGAATAAAGCACAGTCAGTAGTCGATGCTTTGTTAACACGCTTAAAGGAACTGCGTGTTACGATTCGTACCAATCTTCCTGTTAAAACAGTAGAGTATGAAAATGGGCAAACGAAAGCGGTTATTCTGCAAAATGGAGAAGTTCTTGAAACAAATCATGTTGTAATCGCTGTTGGCGGTAAATCCGTACCGCATACCGGCTCAACTGGTGATGGTTATGCTTGGGCTGAAAAAGCAGGGCATACCATTACAGAACTATTCCCAACTGAAGTACCGATCCTTTCTAATGAACCATTTATTCGTGATCGTACATTACAAGGCTTAGCACTACGTGATGTAGAACTAAGTGTGTTAAACCCAAAAGGAAAAGCTGTTATCTCTCATAAAATGGACATGCTCTTTACCCACTTTGGTGTTTCTGGACCAGCTGCCCTTCGCTGCAGTCAGTTTGTTGTGAAAACGATGAAAAAGTTCAAGACAAATACAGTAACAATGAGCATTGATGCATTGCCAGGCGAAAACAGCGAACAACTCTTCCAGCGCATGATGAAACAAATAAAAGAAGAGCCAAAAAAAGGATTAAAAAATGTACTGAAAGGTTATGTGCCTGAACGTTATTTCTTATTCCTATTAGAAAAAAATGAAATTGACGGCAGTCAGCAATGCGGACAAATTTCTCATGAAAAAATCCGGGCTCTTGCTGCAGACTTCAAAGGATTTACCTTTACCGTAAATGGAACGCAGCCTCTTGAAAAAGCATTTGTAACAGGCGGCGGTGTTTCTGTAAAAGAAATTAATCCGAAAGAAATGTCATCAAAACTCATGAACGGCTTATATTTCTGCGGAGAAGTTCTTGATATTCACGGCTATACAGGCGGATATAATATTACTTCTGCACTTATTACAGGCCGAATTGCTGGAATGACTGCGGGGCAAAATGCTAACATGTAATAGTAAAAAATGTCGGATATTGTAAAATAACCGATATATCAGTATTAAAGAAACAAAGGGGAAAACAGATGAGAAAAAAAGTAATGATATCTTTAATGTTAATGACGTTTCTTTCCGCTGTTGAAGGAACGATTGTTAGCACAGCTGTACCTCGCATTACAAGTGAACTGTCAGGTGTGGAACTTGTAAGCTGGGTATATGCGATTTATATGTTAGCAACCGCTGTATCAACACCCATCTACGGAAAGCTAGCAGACTTGTTTGGACGTAAAAAAGTACTATTAATTGGGGCAACCATCTTTTTAATCGGCTCTACATTATGCGGTCTTGCAGCGACAATGGGACAATTAATTCTTTTCCGTGCTCTGCAAGGGTTAGGTGCAGGAGCTGTCATGCCAATTACAATGACAATTATTGGTGACTTATACAGCGAAGCAAAAGACAGAGCAAAAGCACAAGGCTGGCTGAGTGCTGTTTGGGGTGTATCTGGTGTTGTTGGACCGTTAGTTGGCGGTTTTTTAGTCGATTCACTATCTTGGCGCTATATCTTTTTCTTAAACATTCCATTCGGAATCTTTGCTTGTGCGATGATTGCGATTTCTTATAAAGAATCCATCAAACCTGCAAAACATCATATCGATTATCCAGGTGCTGTTATCTTCTCACTTAGTACGATTGCCTTACTTTATGCACTATTAACAGGAAGTCAGCATCAAAACTGGGGCGATATCACAATTATTGGCCTGCTGTTATTTGCAGTTTTCGCATTTATACTCTTCTTATTTGTAGAAAAGAAATCAACAGAACCATTAATTCCGTTAGATCTTTTCTCTAACCGGGCTGTATCTATTGTGAACGCATTAACGTTAATTGCTGGTGGTATGATTATTAGTATTACAATGTACCTCCCAATTTGGACCCAAGGCGTATTAGGGAAAAATGCAACAGAAGCCGGTTTGATTCTCATGCCAATTCCAGTCCTTTGGACAGTTGGTGCCATGCTATCTGGTAACTTAGTTGGGCGGTTACAAACAAAACAAATTATTTTACTTGGCGGCAGCATTATATCCATTTCTACATTCCTGTTGTTCACATTGTCTACTCACTCGCACCCAGCTCTCATTTACATCGCAATGGGTCTGTTTGGTTTAGGAATGGGACTTGTGACACCAATCTATATGGTTACAATTCAAGCTTCTGTCCCTGCAAATAAACGCGGAACAGCGGTCGGTTTAAATACATTTATTAATACATTTAGCCAAACGCTGGGAGCAGCTGTATTTGGAACGATCTTCAATACAATGATTCACGGTGCAGGTGAGGGAAATGTAAACTTAGTGACCTCAGAACACGGAAGTACCGTATCAGGATCGCAAGAAGTATTAGCTTCAAGTGTTCATATGATCTTTAGTGGAACATTTATATTAGCTGTTATGAGTTTACTCATTTCATGGCTGTTCTTACAATCAGCGAAACCCGAAACATCTGCCCCTGCGCAAAAGAAAGCAAGTAATTAAATCGTGACTTTTTATAAAGTGAGTCACACTGTAGAAAAAGTGTTGAGAAATTCTCAACACTTTTTTCATTAGACAAGCACTTCTCTCAACATTTCCTCATACACTGCTCACATAAGAAATCAAAAATCAATTTAGTCTTACAAAAAAATGAGAAACATAAAGGAGATGGGTGAAATGTACTATTGCATCAGCTGTTCTGAAATTCATTACAAAAGAAATGCAACAGACAAAGTTTTCGAAAATGGTTTTTATATCGATCCATTTGGAGGCAGACGACTTCATTTAGGAATGTGTCAATCGGCATTAAAACATGAAGTACCGATTCCTCATGAACTCGAAGTAGAAATACCCGATGCACACACAACCTTAAACGATTTTCCCCTCACTCATGTAACACCACTGTAATCGTTCCTTTTCAGGTGGAAGAAGCATCCTCATTTTCGCCATAACCTCCACTACAATTGACAAGAAAATAAATACAGAATCTTTTCACATGCTTAGATAATGAGAACACTTTCGAAAATATGTTTAAAAACAACATGAAAAAAGAGCCGGGAATGCTCCAGCTCTTTTTCATGTTGTTTTATAAATAATCATTGCCGAAAAACAATAAATCTGACTCTCTTCATCATTGTTCGAAACCGATACTTGGTACTTAATATCTACAATTTGCTCTTCATCCATTTTCTTCAAAAAGACATTGATTGCCTCTTCTAAATCCTTTTCATGACTTTCATCAAATATCTTCACGCGAATCACATTAACACCATCCTAAGTCACAGCCTTCTACTGCTGAACTGTTATCTCGGCGCGTATCAATGATGCGATAAAACTTACCATCTTCATACAAATAACCATCTTCTAATACATATTGCTTCTCTTCAGTATAGACATAAAATTTACCAATCATAAATTTATTAGAGTATAATTCCAAATAATCTGTCTTAAATTTCGCAACTACCTTGTCTGTAATATCGATTTTAATTGTGCGACTCATCCCCCACCCCTCCTTTCGAAAAAGAACGGATTTGGTTTATTGTATTAAAGATTTTTTATTTTATGAATGAAATTTAAGGGGATATGCTAAGGAGAAAAGAAGAAACTTGAGGTAAACCTATAAACTATAAACAAAATAATCGCTCTTCATTTTACTAATAATAAAATCTATGCTCCGTTAATGAGCTTGCATCTTTAATCGCGGGAGCGCAGTCCCTCTGTATTCATGAGTACTATTCTCCATCCATCAGGGTCTTCTATTGTAATTCCTTTTTCTTTCCAATAAGGATTCTCTGGCTCAACTTCATCATATCCCATTGTATTTAGTCTATGATGTATTTTTTCGATTTCATTTTTATCAGGAAAATAAAATACAAGTAAGTTATCTTTTGTTGGAGCAGGACATGGGCTTCCATTCTTATGCCTTGTAAACTCTAAATGATACTCTACACCGGGTAATCCAAACATTACCCCATCATAGTCTTCATGATTGTGAAACTCGC
The DNA here is from genome assembly GCF_037104695.1 of Bacillus yunxiaonensis. Lineage (NCBI taxonomy): Bacteria > Bacillati > Bacillota > Bacilli > Caryophanales > Bacillaceae > Bacillus > Bacillus yunxiaonensis. The sequence goes on from NZ_JBAWSV010000012.1 coordinate 86,129, forward strand.
CTATACGTTTTAACCCCAATCCTTCTTCATAAAACTTAATTACTTCTTCAAGTTTATCTGTCGGTCTTGCTATTCTAAACTGAACCCATTTTTTCATATGAATTCCTCCCTCTACGAATTCAAAATCACCCTCATCTACTATTATAAAATAGCTATATGCTTCTTAAAATCACCCATTAGAGTTAGAATGAGGTACGAAAAAAGGAGTATGAAACAATCTTTAAGAAATCCGGCTTCTTTTCAAAACAATATACACACTCAAAAACAACATATATCCAAAACTAGCAACCATAATCATTACCGGTATAGGGTAAAATTTAGCTGCATATACAAAAAAATCGATTTGCATAATGTCATGGGAATCTGAAACCGACCCTTTGAAATAATTCGTAAACTTAGCTGAATACTTCCAGTCAAATGAATCCTCAATTAAATTACTTCCTTCGTACCAACTGATAATTGCTGAAACGATGAAGAATATAAAAACTACTCCGAATTGAACCATGTATCTTATTTTCACAGAACTCTCCTCTTTCTATGTATTGAAACGATAAGTGTTGTTGCAATGTAAATAACAGTACTAGCTATTGCAAGAATAGAACCTTTATATTTTTGACATACAAATCCACCTTAACATAAAAAATACATAATATCCCATATATTTATAATAGAGGTTGATAGGGTGTGGTTCAATATCCCATTTTATAATGGCGTAACACCACATGCCCATCAAGCTAACATCGATGATTTGAAATTTCATAAAGTGAAACTTCCATCAGTGGGGGATCTTACTGCTCGCGAATAGCGGGATAAAAAAAAGAGCTTACAGTAATATAAGCTCTTTTTTTGTATTTAATTCTATTAGGTTGATAGCAATACGATACTACCTCATAATTTTAAGATAGAAGTCCGAGATCCCTTCTATTATTGCCTAGGTTGTGATTTAACGCTTGTAAGATGAGCATCAAACATATCAATTATTTCAAGGAATCTATCAGCTTCACGGAAAACATGGTCTGCTAATAGTGGGTGAATGATACTTTTTATTTTACATTGCTGAATTAAATCACGTGCCGTTTTCTTAAAATCCCGAAGAGATGTGACTGACACACGATTTTGATCCAGGAATTGATCTAAAAGAGGAACTGTTTGAGATTGTGGTTTCATAGATTCTAAGTCAATTGCCTGATACATCAATTGATCAAAATCATTGCTGAAATTCCGAGCCATATCTACAAGCTTTCTTTCCGATGGATCAAGAAGATGACCAATAAATTTAGCATGGTCCGCCATAATCCTTAAAAAGAAAACATTTTCTTTAATAATAGCATCAGGAAGAGCATCCAATTTACCTTCATTTAATTCAATTAAACGATTTCTAAAATAATTTGCTTCCCTACTTGTATGATCAACTAACAGTGGAAAATTATTTTGCCCTGGCAATTTGCATGTGAGAATTAATCCTAGAATTTTTCGTTTAAATCCAAAAATATTAGTTGCAGCTTGTTGTACTTCTGAATTAAATCTTTTTATTTGCTCAGGATCTGTTTGATTTGTATAGGAATGTGCAATTTGTTCAATCTGTTCAAACAATCGGTAAAATTGATTAGCCTCTTGGATTAGTTGAGTATCCTCACATCTAAACCCCAATCGAAGAAATAAAGAATGCTCTTTCATGATTCTAGACCAAAAACGAATTTCATTTAATGATCGTTCAACAAACATTCCAGATGTAACACCCGTATCAGGATGTATCCTATTCATTTTCAATCCCTCCAGTAAATACTATGGTTCTATTCTCATGAATAGATATATATAAATACCATCAATAAAAGTTCAGTCTGGCTATGAAAATAATCTTATTTCTTCTATTCATCACAACATAAATAATAATTCTAATTTATTTACCAAACAGACGACTCCAAAGTGATTTCTTCTGTTCTGAAGCTGCTATTAGGCGCTTACGTTTTAATTATTAAAAACAAACACAAGACAAAAAAACTACTATTTAACAGCAAGAGGGGGTTTTCGTATTAACTTTATCCCGCTCTAACAAGCAGTAAGCAAAGATGGGAATTGCGAGAAGAGGAACTGCTTGTAAGAACCCGATTGGTTCAACTAATCATTCGGAGAAAAAGCATCTCCGAACGGAAGTTTCACTTTATTTATCACCCGGGGCAGGCTGATCTACGCCCTTAATGCGATGTTTATGTCCATTGTCTTCCGTCGTATAAAAGTCGTAATAATGAACATGCATCCCATTTCCAACTGGAATTGCTGGTCCTGAGTGGGCCTTATAATAGTGTGTATGTCCATCTTCGAACAAAACATATCCTTCTGTATAATGTATATGCCCGCCCTCTTGTGTCTTAATAGGCGGAGATGTTACATCTAGACATTGATGTACATGTCCTCCCACAACAGATGTATAATCCACTGACCCATGGTTATGATGTGGTACAAATCCAGAAACAAAATCATTTTTCCCCACCCTATTCATTCCGTTCATGATCCTCATTCCCCTTATACATAAAGATAAGCTCTATAAACTAGTATGCTTATACTATCGAGATAATTCCTCTCACATGTATCCTGCTACTTTTGGGAAAGTAGAGCCCGATTGGTGACAGCTTCCATGAACAATCCTCTTTAAAAATCAAAAAGGTGTCTCCAAAATCACGACTTAGGAGACACCCTCTTTTACTATCTATGCTGTAACATTGCAAGTAACTTTTCTTGACTATACATCCACACTGTAATAATTAAACAAGCAAGCGCTACTTCTGATAACGCCATAAATCCAATTGCATAGTGTCCTGTTAATTGGAATAGTAACGTTAAAATTAATGGTGGGAAGAAACCGCCAAGTCCCCCAAGTGCCGATACAAGACCGTTTACGATACCAGCTTGTTTCGAGAAATACATTGGTACAAGTTTAAAGATCGTTCCATTTCCAATCCCAGCGCAAAATGCCACTAATAAACAGCCAAATGTATATACGTGCATGCTTGGCATAAAGGATAAAATAATGCCTGATAATGTTAATCCAATAAACACAAAGATTAAAATTTTAAATGGATTAAATTTGTCACCAAGCCAGCCACCAATTGGACGCATGATTGTTGCTAGCACGATAAAACCTGCTGTGCGTAATCCAGCATCTACTTTAGCTAAGCCAAAGTGAGATACAAGAAAGTTCGGTAAATATACTGTAAATGCAACGAACGAACCGAAAGTTAAGAAATAGAAAATACATAAGAACCAAAGTTTTTCATTTTTATATACACCTTTAATTTGTTCCATTAATGGTGTGTTTACCTTTTTCTCGTTACGATCCCCTAACAGGAAATTGAGCAGTGCAAATGCAGCGAGTAAAATTAGGTACATTTGTACAGTTGTTCTCCAGCCAAATGAAGTTGCAAGTACTGGTGCAAGAAACGATGTAACCGCTGTTCCTGCATTTCCTACTCCATAAATTCCGTTTACAAAACCATGCTTTTCTTTCGGATAATATTTTGGCAGAGCTGTTACCCCAACAGAGAATATAGCACCGCCAACTCCGGCAAATAAACCGCCAATAATTAAATCTAGCATCGATGTTGCTTTACTAATATAGAAAACAGGGAATAATAGAATAATAAAACTAATAAAGAATAATTTTCTTGCTCCGAAACGATTTGTCCAGTAACCAATTGGAATGCGAAGAATAGATCCTAAAATAACCGGTACTGCTGTGACAAGAGAAATCTGTCCTGCTGTTAACGCAATGTCTGCTTGAATAAATGGCATTAAAGAAGATAAAATAACCCATACCATAAAGCCCATTACAAGATTTGAAGTTTGTGATCCTAACTGAAAATTCTGATTTTTTATCAGTCTCTCCTCCAATTTTGTTCAATGTTTCACAATTTCCATTGCTTCCCTCCTGCCTAATCACGCTCTATCATGATTAGGCAGGAAAGAATCACCCGCCGCTAACTGGCGGAATCAATGCGACAACGTCACCATCTTGAATGATATCATCTTCATTTGCATATTCTTCATTAATTGCTACCATTGTGTGCTGTGAAAGGGATACATTGTAGTCTTTCGTCACAAGTTCCTTCAATTCTGATACGGCAAGATTTTGTACATCAATTTGTAATTGATGCGCTCCAGCTTCTTCTTGTAAATGAGAAAATAATAATACTGTAATCATTTCATACTCTCCTTTCCTGGTTCTCCCTTTGGATACGACGTTTGTTCTAATTGATCGCCAATCCATTTCTCACCGTCTTCCCAAAACTCTTTCTTCCAAATAGGCACAATTTGTTTAATGCGCTCCATAATGTACTCATTTGCTTCGTACGCTGCTTTTCGGTGCGGCGTTGATACCGCGACAACTACCGCAATATCAGAAATTTGCAGCGTGCCAATGCGATGCGTAATCGCCACATGTGTTCCTGGCCACTTTTCTTTTGTTTCCTCACCAATTTTGGCAAGCATCTTTTCGGCCATCGAACGATACGCAGCATATTCTAAGTAAAGTGTACGGCGTCCTTTCGTAAATTCACGCACTGTACCAATGAATGTCGTCACAGCGCCGCATTCACGGCGAATGACTTTCTGCGCTACTTCTTCAATGGAAATGGGTGTATCCACTACTTCAAAATACGTATTTATCATTTTGCATCCCTCATTCTTTGTACAAACCAATTTATATACTCTGCCTCTTCTGTTATATGAAAAACTTTATAGTTCTCGTGCCATGTTTTTGGTGCCTCATTCCATGTAATAACGGCGATCACATTTTCTACACTTTCTAATAAAGAGGCATCTTCCTCTGACCTAAGTAAAACCACTTTCGGGTATGGTTCTTTTTTATACCCTTCAACGATAATGACCTCCGCTTCAAAACATGTATACAAACGAATGATTTCTTCTAAAGACCAATGGCGCTTAGCAGATAAAGACAATAATCCGTCACCTTCTACTGCACTAACGATCGCTCCAGCTTGGCGATGGCGTTCGCTATCTTTTTGCAGCGGCAGCTCTGGATATCCTCCGTGCCCATGATGCTTAATCGTTCCTACTCGCATGCCTTCATTCGTTAAAGCTCTAATCAGTTTTTCTGCCAATGTCGTCTTCCCGCTATTTTGATACCCTACTATTTGTAAGACTGGAACGGCTCTTTCCATGGCCACTCACTTCCTTGCTCTGCTTCTAATAAAAGGACAGTAACCGTCATACCTTCTTCAAAACCGCGCGTACCACCTGGTAGGACAATAAACGCATTCGCATCGGCGAGTGAAGACACAGCACTTGATTTATCAAGTCCAACTGGCACTGCTTGCAGTTGTCCGTTTACTATTTCTACTTTCCCGCGGACAAAACGTGTAAATGGATTTGCTTTCGGAAACCCCTTCATTAAAATGGCATCACCTCGGTACATATGAGGCTGCTTCCTATGTAGAAATGTCTGAACAATAGGACGCACAAACAATTCAAATCCAACATAGCAAGCAGACGGATTACCTGATAATCCAAATAATAATTTTCCGTTTACTTCCGCTACCGTCGTTACACTTCCTGGCCGCATCGCTACTTTATTGAACAGTACATGAGCTCCAAGCTTCTCATAAATAGCCGGTAAATAATCATAATCTCCAACTGACACGCCGCCTGTTGTAATGAGAATATCGACTTCTTCCATTGTTTTTTTTACCATCTCGTAGCAAGTATCAAAGTCATCTGCGAATTGTCCATAATACCGAACCGTGCCGCCAGCTCGCATAATTTGCGCAGCAATCATATACGAGTTACTGTTACGAATTTTCCCTGGTTCAAGCGGCTCATGAACTTCTAACAGTTCACTTCCTGTTGTTACAATTCCAATAACAGGACGCCTTGCAACAGCTACTGTACTATAGCCAAACGTTGCAAGAAGTGCTGCCACTCCTGGATTAATCACTGTTCCCTTTTCCACAAGTACATCATGTTGCTTTACATCTTCACCTTTAAATGAAATATTATCGCCTAATTGAAACGGACGCTTCAACTTCATATATGTTTTCTCGTCTTTTTGAAATCCTTCTGTAAGCTCGAGCATCACAACCGCATCACAACCAGTTGGAATCGCTGCACCGGTCATAATGCGCACAGCTTGAAATGCCTTCACTTCTTCTGTAAAAACAGAACCAGCACCAATTTCTCCAACCACTTCAAATTGGGCTGGATGCTCCTGACTTGCCTTTTTTGTATCTTCTGCACGAATTGCGAAACCGTCGTACGGAGAGCGATCGAAATGAGGGACATCATGATCCGCTACTACGTCCTCGCCAAGAATTCGCCCATAACTTTCTGTAAGCGGTACTCGCTCTACTTCTCCATGTTTTGCATATTTCATCACATGTGCTACTGCATCACCAACTGCAATTGGTATTCGTTTTTCTAGCATCATTTTCACCCCACGTTTGCAAAATATCACATCTTCATTACAATTTTTATTGTACAATGCTAATCATAATAGTAATTACTTCAAGGAGGAATTCCATGTCTTCATTTACTCATTTTAACGAACAAGGCCGCGCAAAAATGGTCGATATTAGCGATAAGAAGATTACCGTGCGAACAGCTATCGCTCGTTCTAGCATCATTGTGACGAAAGAAATTTATGATAAAATCACTCATAATGAAATCGGAAAAGGTGATGTCCTAGCCGTTGCACAAATCGCTGGTATTATGGCAGCAAAGCGTACTTCTGATATTATTCCGATGTGTCATCCGCTGCTTCTAAAAGGTGTCGATATTTCCTTTGACTGGAATATTGCAGATGAACAATATCGTTTGCTTATTGAAGTAAAAGTGAAAACAGAGGGCAGCACCGGCGTTGAAATGGAAGCTTTAACTGCAGCCTCCGCTACTGCTCTTACCGTATATGACATGTGCAAAGCTGTCGATAAAGGCATGATCATCGGTGAAACATACTTGTTTGAGAAAACAGGCGGTAAAAGCGGCGATTATACAAGAAATTAGTCTTAAACCCCTTCACCGAATCCAAAGGGGTCTCCCCTTTGGATTCACCCTATATAACGAGCGTATAATCGCTTTGCCACTTGTATATCATTTGTACCATGAACAAATGCTCGCCCATCTTGGAATATAACGAAGCGATATTCATCGACATGAAATGATAATAAGTATGGTGTCCTCTGTACAGATAAACTTCTTTGTAAGCGCTTTTCTAATTCTTCTAAGTTAAGAAGCTGATTTATACCTGGGCGAATCTGAACTGTATTTCGGCCGCACAGCACTTCTGTTTTCATTTGCGCCTCAAATGTTAAGCTTGGATATGTCCGCAATTTACCGCAAGATGAGCAATTCTCTTTTTTCTGCCTGTTTACTTTAAATGCCATATACTGATTGTTCCAAAGATCGAATGTTACCATCGTTTCTCGCAATGCTTCAAAATCTCCAACTAGTATTTTTAAAGCTTCTGCGACCTGATAAGCAACAACCATTTGCACAGCTGGTTGAATAATCCCCGCTGTATCACACGTTTCTCCGCTCGTTGGATGCTCCATCAAACATCGAAAACATGGTGTTTTCCCTGGGATAATCGTATACGTTACACCATAACTGCCCACACAACCACCGTATATCCACGGAACGTTATACTTCTGTGAAATATCGTTAATAAGAAGACGCGTATCGAAATTATCTGTTGCATCTATTATTACATCCACGTTCTTAACAAGCTGTTCCATTTCTTGCACCGTTACATCCGTTACAGCTGGCTCGATATCCACTTCAGAGTTAATTCGCTTTAAATGCTGCGCCGCTGCAACTGCTTTCGGTACATAACACTTCGCATCTTCTTCTGTATATAATTGCTGCCTTTGTAAATTGCTCCACTCGACATAATCACGATCCGCAATCGTCAACTTGCCAACTCCCGCCCGGACAAGCGCCTCGGCATTTGCCGCGCCAAGTGCACCAGCGCCAATGATTAATACGTGTTTTTCACCTAGATTTCGCTGGCCATTTTCACCAATTTCTGAAAATAGTATTTGCCGTGAGTACCGCTCTTGCATCTTGACCCCTTCTTTCTTATCCGCCAATATATGACATTTCAATTTTCGGGCGGTTATTTGCACTTTCTTCCGTTCGTTCATCTGAATAACGATCACTGCGCTTCGTCCACACATCTTGCACGACTTGGAATAATTCTTCATCATCTATACCCCTGCGTAGAAGCGTTCGTAAATCCGTTCCTGTTGTTGCAAATAAACATGTGTAAAACTTACCTTCTGCTGATATGCGCACTCTCGTACAAGAAGAGCAAAATGATTCAGAAACAGATGTGATAAAGCCGACTTCTGCCTCAGTTCCAACATATCGATAACGCTTTGCCACTTCACCAAAATAATGCGGATCTACTGGCTCAATTGGATATACACGTCCAATCATATCGATTAACTCTTTTTTCGTGATTACTTGTTTAAAGTTCCAGCCGTTCGTACTCCCAACATCCATAAATTCGATAAAGCGAAGAGGGATACACTGCTCTTTACAATAAGCGGCCATCTTCAAAATTTGGTTATCGTTCATTCCCTTTTTCACGACCATATTGATTTTTACTTCTAACCCGACGGATCTTGCTGCTTCAATTCCTCGTAATATAGGCTTCGTGCTTACATTACGGCCGTTAATGCTTCGAAATACATCATCATCTAGTGCATCCAAACTGACGTTTACTCGTTGTAAACCAGCTTCTTTTAAAGCTTTCGCTTGCTTCGTTAAATGAATACCGTTCGTCGTTAGACCAATATCTGTTAGACCTTCTAATTTCACAAGACGTTCTATGAGCTTTGGTAAATCTTTACGAAGTAACGGTTCGCCGCCAGTTAATCGAATTTTCTTGACACCCATGCGAACAAAAAGTTTAGCTACTCGCTCAATCTCATCAAATGTGAGCAAAAACTCATCTTTTAAAAACGCATAATCTGGTCCAAACACTTCAGCCGGCATACAATATGTGCATCGAAAATTACAACGATCAATAACAGAAATGCGTAAATCTTGAAGCGGACGCTGCCATGCATCTAAAACCTTCTCAGTCATCTTCACCCCTCCTTCTTGCTGCATGTATATCTATTTTTATTCTATTATAATATATTTTTAAACGGGGTGTTTTTACCCAAAACTCTTTATCTTTTTTAACTGCCTTTCATTTGCCTTTATCATAAAAAAAGAACAGCAATTTGCGTTGTGATATTTCTCACATTACTTTCTTCATTCAAAAATTCTTCACAATTCTGTTCAAAAACTGTTCACAATTATTTAAATGAAAAAACTGCTTGCATTTGCACTATAGCTTGCAGGACTTTCTTCTACATTTTTAAATATTGATTCAAACGCTTTTGATTATCGAACAACGATTGGCCCATGGTTCCGCAGCCTCTTTATTTTCCAGCCTAAAGCTGAGTATATGGCAGAAGTACCAATTTGGTTTAAAATTCACATCGCTTCTGCTATGGGACTGTTTGCAACATGGCCATTCACAAGACTCGTTCATGTCTTTAGCGTTCCCGTGAAATATTTACGACGCAGCTATGTTATTTATCGAAAAAGAAAACCGATATAATCTAACGAAATGAAATTTTAATCAGCAACAGTTTTACGCGATAAAGTGAAACTTCCATCAGTGGGGTTTTCTTCATTCCTCACTGATGGAAAGCTGCCCAAAAATAGCTGGATAAAAAATAGCACCTATCTCATTTTCCATGATTAGGTGCTACTTCATCTTTCATTTTCAATTCATTATTTCGTAATGCTTTCTTCTTCCGAGTCATAATGATACGTTAAAGTATACTGACCTGACGGGAGCCCCCATGTACTACTGTCTCCTGAGTTTATTGAAATATTTAAGTATACTTTATTATCTTTTAATGTAATTTCAACCTTACCAGAATGTCCCCATCCATCATTCTCAAAATTCAAGACTGCTTTATTATTTTGGAATGTTACAGTATCATAAGCTAAAGCAAAGTGTGCAGCTCCTTGTGACATGTAACCTACTCCAACTTCTGCCTCGTTTCCAGATGTAAAATTAATTACTGCACTTAGATTCGTTGGAATTTTCTTCAAATCCTCAATATCTGCTGGCAGTTCAATATTACTCCAACTCCCACGATACTCGGTAAGACCATCTACATACACAGCATTCGGATCCCAAATACCGTCACTTGCTAAGTAGTACCACTTACCGTTATCTTGAATCCAACCTGTTCGCATTGCTCCGCTTCCGTTGAAGTAATACCATGCGCCTCTTACTTGTTGCCAACCCGTTTGCATTGCTCCACTTCCATTGAAGTAATACCATGCGCCTCCTACTTGTTGCCAACCCGTTTGCATTGCTCCACTTCCGTTGAAGTAATACCATGCGCCTCCTACTTGTTGCCAGCCTGTTTGCATTGCTCCGCTTCCGCTGAAGTAATACCATGCACCTCCTACTTGTTGCCAGCCTGTTTGCATTGCTCCGCTTCCGCTGAAGTAATACCATGCGCCTCCTACTTGTTGCCAACCCGTTTGCATTGCTCCGTTTCCGTTGAAGTAATACCACACGCCGCCTATTTGTTTCCAGCCTGTTTGTTTCACGCCGTTTTCATTGTAGTAATTCCATACAGAACCGTTTTGTTTCCAACCCGTTTGTACCGTTTGAGCTTGTTGCATGGCACCGTTTGCCCCAAGTGTATAACCGTCAATCGTTGTATTAGCTGCCATTTGGCCATTACTATAAAAATAGTACCAAGTACCATTAATAGCCTTCCAGCCTTTCGCTTTTGTGCCATCCTTGTCATAGAAATACCATTTTCCATTATCATCTTTCTTCCAATTGTTATGATAATGGTATTCTCCTGTTTCAAGTCCATATTTCGCACAGTTTGTATGACACGTATGACCTCCGTTTGCATCTAATCCACCAGGGCTTGCATATACAGATGTCGTTGATCCAACAATAGTTAGTCCAAATGCCATAGCTAACGCTTTCATGCTTTTTTTCATCTATTTCCTTCCCCCTTCTATTTTTCTATGTACCAATCATCATTATATTACATCCATATAATAGCAACAAAGGTTTATTTTACAACAAAATAGTATCCTAATAAAAAGAATAATAGATTTCTCATTGATCCGTCGGAACTTGTATACACAAATATTATGATTAACCATACTTCGCATACCTGTCTCATTCTCATCCATCTATAATAAAGTGAAACTTCCGTCAGCGGCGAGGTTCTTCCTCCTTCCCTGATGGAAAGCCCGCCCAATCGAGCTTTTACGAGCCGTTATCCCCCACCTATCTTCTGTAGAAAAGCGGAAGCGGCTCGTCCAGAATCGCAGGACGCCCTCGTCCGAGGGGGCGAAACGACCTGTGATTCTAGCCGCTAGAGCTGGACAACACTTTTCTCTGAATCTTGAGGTGGGGGTCTTATTGCCCGCGAATAGCGAGATAAAGTCTAATGAAATGAAATTTTGATTAAAAGAAAAAACACCTCCTTAATTCGCATACTAAATGTGAATTAAGTGGAGGTGTTTTTTCTTTTATTATTTCGCAACAGCTTCTTCTCCCAAGCCATAATGATACGTTAATGTATATTGACCTGCTGGGAGACCCCATGTACTGCTGCCTCCTGGATTTAGTGAAATATTTAAGTATACTTTGTTGTTTTTTAATGTAATTTCAACCTTACCAGAATGCCACCAACCATCTTCGTCAAAGTACAAAACCGCTTTATTATTTTGAAATGTTACAATGCCGCCAGCCTCAGCATGGTGGACAAATCCTTTTGATGCGAAAGCTACTTCAACTGATGCTCTATTTCCAGAAGTAAAATCAATAACTGCACTCATATACGTTGGCAATTGCGTTAAATCATCAGTTTTTGGCAGTTCAACATTACTCCAGTATCCTTCATATTGCGAAAGAATGTTATATATAGCATTTGGATTCCAAACGCCGTTATTTTCTAAATAGTACCACTTACCATTATCTTGAATCCAGCCTGTTTGCATTACTCCGCTTCCATCGAAGTAGTACCATGCACTTCCTACTTGTTTCCAGTTTGTTTGCATCGCCCCGCTTCCGCTGAAATAATACCATACACCGCCTATTTGTTTCCAGCCTGTCTGCATTGCTCCGCTTCCGCTGAAGTAGTACCATACGCCATTGCCTTGAATCCAGCCTGTTTGCATTGCTCCGCTTCCGCTGAAGTAGTACCATACGCCATTGCCTTGAATCCAGCCTGTTTGCATTGCTCCGCTTCCGCTAAAGTAATACCATGCTCCATTAATTGACTGCCAGCCCGTTTGCATTGCCCCGTGTCCATTGAAGTAGTACCACACACCGCTTATTTGTTTCCAGCCTGTTTGTTTCACACCGTTTGCATTGTAGTAATTCCATACAGATCCGTTTTGTTTCCAACCTGTTTGAACCGTTTGAGCTGTTTGAGCTTGTTGCATCGCACCGTTAGCACCAAGTACATAACCATCAATCGTTGTATTGGCTGCCATTTGACCATTACTATAAAAATAGTACAAAGTACCATTAATATCCTTCCAGCCTTTCACTTTTGTGCCATCTTTGTCATAGAAATACCATTTTCCATTTTCATCTTTCTTCCAATTGTTATGATAATGGTATTCTCCTGTCTCAAGTCCCCATTTTGCACAATTTGTATGACACGTATGACCTCCGTTTGCATCTAATCCACCAGGGCTTGCATATACAGATGTTGTTGATCCCATAATAGCTAGTCCAAGTGCCATAGCTAACATTTTCATGTTTTTTTTCATCTATTCTATTCCCTTCCCCTTCTATTTTTCTATGTATCAATAATCATTATATTACGTCCAAATAATAGTAATAAATATTTATTTTACCATCAATAAACATCCGAATAAGAGGAATAATAGATTTTTTATTCTATCATACCTTTCGAGAGGACTCCCACCTCTAAACATATGTGAAGGTGGTGAGGTGAATCGAAAAAATATTTTATGTTCAAAAAATAACAG
>NZ_JBAWSV010000013.1:0-87069 GCF_037104695.1 Bacillus yunxiaonensis
CGAGGTGGAAGCATGGTGACATGTGGAGCTGACGAATACTAATAGATCGAGGACTTAACCATATAATATGAAGCAAATGTTATCTAGTTTTGAAGGAATATATTTTTAAAAATTCCTGTTGACATTCTGAAAAGAATGTTTATAATAATAAAAGTCTGGTAATGATGGCAGAGAGGTCACACCCGTTCCCATACCGAACACGGAAGTTAAGCTCTCTAGCGCCGATGGTAGTTGGGACTTTGTCCCTGTGAGAGTAGGACGTTGCCAGGCTTGTATTATTCCGCAGTAGCTCAGTGGTAGAGCTATCGGCTGTTAACCGATCGGTCGTAGGTTCGAGTCCTACCTGCGGAGCCATATGCTTCCATAGCTCAGCTGGTAGAGCACTTCCATGGTAAGGAAGAGGTCACCGGTTCAAGCCCGGTTGGAAGCTTGCGCGAAGCATCAAAACTTTTTGGCCCGTTGGTCAAGTGGTTAAGACACCGCCCTTTCACGGCGGTAACACGGGTTCGAATCCCGTACGGGTCACCACTTTTGGAGGATTAGCTCAGCTGGGAGAGCACCTGCCTTACAAGCAGGGGGTCGGCGGTTCGATCCCGTCATCCTCCACCATAATTTTTTAATGTCGGAGGGGTAGCGAAGTGGCTAAACGCGGCGGACTGTAAATCCGCTCCTTCGGGTTCGGCAGTTCGAATCTGCCCCCCTCCACCATTTTTTAAAAAATTAACCTTACAAAGGTTTATTTTTTTGGTGAGACAAGCATACTAGTAAATATTAATGGGCTATAGCCAAGCGGTAAGGCAACGGACTTTGACTCCGTCATGCGCTGGTTCGAATCCAGCTAGCCCAGCCATTTACGAGCCATTAGCTCAGTTGGTAGAGCATCTGACTTTTAATCAGAGGGTCGAAGGTTCGAGTCCTTCATGGCTCACCATTTTTGCGGAAGTAGTTCAGTGGTAGAATACAACCTTGCCAAGGTTGGGGTCGCGGGTTCGAATCCCGTCTTCCGCTTTGTTACTTCGGGGCCTTAGCTCAGCTGGGAGAGCGCCTGCCTTGCACGCAGGAGGTCAGCGGTTCGATCCCGCTAGGCTCCATACACATAAAGGAAAAGCTTGAAGTCCAATACTGGATTTCAAGCTTTTTTGTTTATCCCGCTATTCGCGGGCAGTAAGACCCCCACCTCAAGATTGAGGGAGAATCGAAGAAGCTAGGTGGAGGATCACTGCTGGCACGCACCCGATTGGTAAGAGCTTTCCATTAGTGGGGATGGAGAAAACCTCTACTGATGGAAGTTGCACTTTATCCACCCATCTACTCATATACAGTAAGCTTCTCATTTCAGGATTTTGAGAAGTTAAAGAAGATAACTTAGAGCCTTCCATTATTGGAGAATGAATATCTAATAATGGAAGTTTTACTCTATTCCACTATCTTACTCATTTTAGAGATAGAGCTTTCTTGTCAATTTTTCGATAAATTAGAGTGAGATATATCTTGTGAAATGTTTAATGGTTTTTCATATAGTGAAAGGGAGTTGTTTCATGTGAAGATTATCATTGCGTCTGATTCTTATAAAGAAAGTTTAACTGCATTAGAAGTATGTGAAGCAGTAGAGAAAGGATTTCGCTCTATATGTCCTGAAGCAGAGTATGTAAAAATTCCTATTGCAGATGGTGGGGAAGGGACAGTACAAGCTCTTGTTGATGCAACACAGGGAAAAATCGTGAATATTCCTGTTACAGGTCCGTTAGGAGATTTAGTAGAAGGATTTTACGGTCTCTCCTCAGATAAACGGACTGCCTTTATTGAAATGGCTGCAGCCTCTGGTTTACAGCATGTTCCACTTGATAAAAGAAATCCACTTCTCACGACAACAAGGGGAACAGGGGAACTCATTTTACATGCGCTAGAACAAGGAGTTCATCATATTGTTTTAGGGCTTGGAGGAAGTGCTACAAATGATGGAGGAGCAGGAATGTTATCTACTTTAGGTGTGCGTTTTTTTGATAGTGACAATCGTGTGATAGAGCCGAATGGTGGGAATTTAGATTCTATTACTTCTTTTGATATATCACAGCTGGATTCTCGTTTAAAGAAGGTTAAAATTGAAGCAGCTTGTGACGTTGCGAATCCGTTAACAGGAGGAACAGGAGCATCGTTTGTATTTGGAAGACAAAAAGGTGCCACAGACGAGGTGATAGAGAGGTTAGATTGTAATTTGAAGCATTATGCTCAATTAATCAAACAAACTCTTCATATTGATATTGAATTTATTCCAGGAGCAGGTGCTGCGGGCGGACTTGGAGCGGCTATCGTTGCCTTTTTACATGGTACCCTTAGAAAGGGTATTGATATTGTACTTGATTACACGAATTTTAATGCTCATTTGCAAGATGCGGATTTAGTGATTACGGGAGAAGGAAGAATTGATGGACAGACAGTGTATGGGAAAGCACCCATAGGAGTAGCAAAACGTGCTAAAGAGCATAATCTTCCTGTTATTGCAATTGCTGGAGCTGTTCATTCGAATCATACTCCTGTTTATGAAGAAGGTATTGATGCTGTATTTAGCATTGTTTCAGGAGTAATGACATTAGAAGAAGCGTATGAAATGGGAAAAGAAAATATTTATATTACAGCACGAAATATTGCAGCTGTATGGAAACTTGGATTAAAAAAACATCTCTATTCGTAAGAGATGTTTTTTTTTTATGCATATTTTAACGGAAAAATCTGATTTTATCGCTTCTTTATATTGCATTAAGTGTATATAAATACAAAAAAATGTTAAGTTGAGTCAGACAATAGAAAAGATTTAAAATATTTAGTGAAAGCATAAAAGGGGGAGATCATCTATGAAGAAAGAAATTTCAATTGTGGGAGTACCAATGGATTTAGGACAAACGCGCCGCGGTGTTGATATGGGAGCGAGTGCAATTCGTTATGCTGGAGTTGTTGAGAGAATTCAAAATATAGGATATAACGTGGAAGATTTAGGGGATATATGTATTGAAAGAGAATTTCAAATAAATGAAAATGAAAAGTTAAAAAATCTTGAACAAGTTGTAAAAGTATGTCACGAACTAGCAGGTAAAGTTGATAACATTATTGAGAAAAAAAGTTTCCCACTTGTATTGGGCGGGGATCATAGCATTGCAATTGGAACACTTGCTGGAGTTGCAAAACATTATAAAAATCTTGGCGTTATTTGGTATGATGCGCATGGGGATTTAAATACAGAAGAAACTTCTCCGTCTGGTAATATTCATGGCATGTCATTAGCTGCAAGTTTAGGACATGGTCATTCATCACTTGTTAATTTATACGGTGAGTATCCGAAAGTGAAAAAAGAAAATGTGGTTATTATTGGTGCTCGTTCTTTAGATGAGGGAGAGAAAGAACTTATTCAGAAAGAGGGCATTAAAGTTTTCACTATGCATGAAATTGATCGTATGGGAATGACGGCAGTTATGGAAGAAACAATTGCATACTTATCACATACAGATGGCGTACATTTATCTTTAGACTTAGACGGTCTTGATCCGCATGATGCACCTGGCGTGGGCACGCCGGTTATGGGTGGATTATCATATCGTGAAAGCCACTTGGCAATGGAAATGCTTGCTGAATCAGGTATGATTACATCTGCTGAGTTTGTGGAAGTAAATCCAATTTTAGATGAGAAAAATAAAACTGCAATTGCAGCCGTTGCATTAATGGGATCTTTATTTGGTGAAAAGTTGAAATAATTTTAAAAAGCAGCTGAAATGCTGCTTTTTTTATTTTAAAATAGAGGTATAGCAACAAATAATGTTAATAACCCCTTTTTAAAGTCTGATATCTAACGATTGTATGTTAGGTTTAGGAAGGAGGTTTGAAATTGTGGTTCATATAATGTATGTTATAATTAACCTAGTTGTTGTAAATTACATATAGATGGAGGAAGGGTCAGAATGCCTTTTGGAGATATGAATGTTCTTTTGAAATATCTCAGCACTATAGTAGATATCGCCCTTGTGTGGTTTGTTATATATAAATTGATTCTTGTAATCCGTGGTACAAAAGCTGTACAACTTTTGAAAGGGATTACAGTAATTATTATTGTTCGCATTTTAAGTTATGTTTTTGAATTGCATACCTTGCAATGGCTTATGGATCAAGCGTTAACTTGGGGATTTTTAGCGATTATTATCATTTTTCAACCAGAGTTAAGACGTGCCCTTGAGCAACTTGGACGGGGAAGTTTATTTTCACGTGGAGGTAACCAAGAGGAAGATGAACAGGAGTCTGTCGTCAATGCTGTTGTAAAGGCAACAGAATATATGGGGAAACGTCGCATTGGTGCACTTATTACAATGGCTAGAGAGACTGGTATGGGAGATTACATTGAAACAGGAATCCCACTAAATGCAAATATTTCCTCAGAGCTATTAATTAATATCTTTATACCGAATACGCCTCTTCATGATGGGGCAGTCATTATGCAAGGAAATAGTATTAAAGCAGCTGGTTGTTACTTGCCATTATCAGAAAGCCCGTTTATTTCTAAAGAATTAGGAACGCGTCACCGGGCAGCGATGGGAGTAAGTGAAGTAACAGACAGTTTGACAATTGTTGTGTCAGAAGAAACGGGGCAAATTTCCTTAACAAAAAATGGTGAGTTACATCGTGATTTGAAAAGTGAACAATTAAAGGAAATGCTTATAAAAGAGCTAAGTGGAAATATAAAAGAATCTTCTTCATCTTTATGGAATTGGAGGAGAAAACGTCATGGATAAGTTAATGGATAACCATTGGTTTTTACGGGGAATTTCATTATTGTTGGCAATTATGCTCTACATGTCAACAAACCTAGATAAAAATGTATCAGGTAATTTTAATCCATCGCCTTTTCCGGTAGGAGATACAACAGAAACAATATCAGGAGTTCCTGTATCTGCTTACTATGACGAGGATAAGTATATTGTAAGCGGTATTCCGGAAAATGTAACAGTTACTCTTGAAGGACAAAATAATGTTGTAGCTGCAGCTAAAGTGAAACGACAGTATGAGGTGTTTATCAATTTGCGAGGGTATACACCGGGGACATATGAGATTCCTTTAAAATATAGTGGTGTTCCGAGCAATTTGCATTTGAAGGTTCAGCCAGCGAAAATAAAAGTTACAATTCAAAAGAAAGAAGTAAAATCTTTTCCTGTAGAAGTGAAGTATTTAAATGAAAATCAACTACAGGCAGGAACGAGTGTAGACAAACCTACTGTAAAGCCAAGTACGGTTGAAGTAGCCGGTACAGAGGAAGAGCTTTCGCGAATTGCACTTGTGCGAGCGTATGTTGATTTGAAAGGTGTTAATAAAACAGTCACAAAAGAAGCGAAAATTGTATTGTATGATAAAGATGGGAATCGTTTGGATTTGAAAACAGGTTCTTCTACTGTCAATGTCACTATACCAGTTTCAACACCTGAAAAAACAGTTTCCTTAGGTGTAACAAAAAAGGGGAGCTTACAAGAAGGTGTAACTGTAACGAATATAAAAGTTGAACCAAGTGAAGTAACGATTTATGGTTCAAAAGAAGTACTTGATAATATTACATCTCTTGATGGCGTCGAAGTAGACTTAAGTAAAATTACAGAGTCTACAACCTTCGATGCCTCTGTTTCTTTACCTAAAGGTGTTACAAAAGCAGAACCTAGCCAAGTAAAGGTAACGGTTGAAGTACAAAAGCAACAGAGCAAAACAATAGACGGTATTCCTTTACAGGTAAATGGGTTATCGGATTTATTAACAATGAAACTTTTAGACCCGGCAAATGGGAAAATCAGTGTTGATATTTTTGGGGATGCAAGTGCTGTAGCAAAAGTAGATGCAGCACAGATTAAAGCATCAATTAATTTAGGAAATATGGATGTAGGAACACCCGATGTTCCAATTCAAATTACTGGTCCCGATAATGTCACATTAGAATTAAAACAAAAAAATGCGAAGGTAGAACTTGCAAAGAAGAAAGAAGAAGCGGGAAAAGAAGTACAAGGTCAACCGGAGCAGAAGCCGGATAAAGGAAATGAGCAAGAAAGAAGGAGCGAATAGTAATGGGAAAATATTTTGGTACTGATGGCGTACGCGGTATTGCGAATAAAGAATTAACGCCTGAATTAGCATTTAAAATTGGTCGATTTGGCGGCTACGTATTAACAAAGAATACAGAGCGTCCAAAAGTCATTATCGGTCGTGATACACGTGTGTCTGGTCATATGTTAGAAGGTGCTTTAGTAGCTGGATTATTATCAATTGGAGCGGAAGTAATGCGCCTTGGTGTCATTTCTACTCCTGGGGTTGCCTATTTAACGAAAGCATTAGATGCGCAAGCTGGTGTAATGATTTCTGCATCTCATAACCCTGTACAGGATAATGGAATTAAGTTCTTTGGCCCAGACGGCTTTAAATTAACAGACGAGCAAGAGGAAGAAATCGAAGCATTATTAGATAAAGAAGTAGACGAGCTTCCACGTCCTGTGGGGACAGCATTAGGTCAAGTAAACGACTACTTTGAGGGCGGACAAAAATACTTACAGTACATTAAACAAACTGTAGATGAAGATTTTGCGGGCTTACATATCGCATTAGATTGTGCGCACGGTGCGACATCTTCCTTAGCACCGTATTTATTTGCTGATTTAGAAGCGGATATTTCCACAATGGGAACAGCGCCAAATGGTATGAATATTAACGAGGGCGTAGGTTCTACGCACCCTGAAGTATTAGCAGAGTTTGTGAAAGAAAAAGGTGCTGATATCGGTCTAGCATTTGACGGAGACGGTGACCGTTTAATTGCTGTTGACGAAAAAGGAAATATTGTAGATGGCGATCAAATTATGTACATTTGTGCGAAGTATATGAGCGAATCTGGAAAGTTAAAACATAATACGGTTGTTTCAACAGTTATGAGTAATTTAGGCTTTTACAAAGCTGTAGAAGCAAATGGTATTACAAGTGATCAAACAGCTGTTGGTGACCGTTATGTAATGGAAGAAATGAAACGTGGTGGCTATAACCTCGGTGGTGAACAATCCGGTCATATTATTTTCTTGGATTACATTACAACTGGCGATGGAATGTTAAGTGCACTTCAACTTGTAAACATTATGAAAATGACGAAAAAATCATTATCTGAGCTTGCAAGTGAAATGACAAAATTCCCGCAATTACTTGTGAATGTTCGTGTAACAGATAAAAAACAAGCATTAGAAAATGAAAAAATTAAAGAAATCATTCATGTTGTAGAAGAAGAAATGAATGGCGATGGCCGTATTCTTGTTCGTCCTTCTGGTACAGAGCCATTAATTCGTGTCATGGCAGAAGCGCCAACACAGGAGCTTTGTAATCAATATGTAAATCGTATTGTAGAAGTTGTGAAGGCAGAAGTTGGAGCTGAATAACAGCGGAATTTTATATGCAAAAGGGGCACACTTTGTGCTCCTTTTGCATATAATTTTTATCTGCAATGAAAAAATTTCATTGACGCTTTATTCCATTTGTTATAAGATGATTTTGTTCTTTTTCTCAGCAAAATAGATTGAAGTAAGAAGCGCCAGAACTACCTAAGACGTAGTTGACGAGGAGGAGTTTATCGAGATTTCGGCGGATGGCTCCCGGTTGTTCATCACAACCGAAAACTTTTACTTAAAGCATTGAGGTGACTCTATGGACAAAGGTGAGAGTGTGATGAGAGAAGAGGAACGGATTACACTAGCAGTATAAGTATACGGACTGAAACCAAAATGAGAGGAAGGTGAAAGCCGTTACAAGCTTACAAAGCTAGCGATATGTAAAATCCGTTTTTTGTATATGAATAATAAGGATCGGACTATGTCGTTACATGTTTATGTGAGAACATAAGTATGTTGTAACGGCGACAAAACATGTGTGGAATCGTAGGATTTATTGGTGAACAAGATGCAAAGGAAATTTTATTAAAAGGTTTAGAGAAGCTAGAATACCGTGGATATGATTCAGCTGGTATTGCAGTACAAGCAACAAATGGTGTTGTTGTATTTAAAGAAAAAGGTCGTATTGCAAAGCTTCGCGAAATCGTGGATGAAAATGTTGCAGCTAACGTGGGAATCGGTCATACACGTTGGGCAACTCATGGTGTACCAAGTCAGGTGAACGCACATCCACATCAAAGTGCTTCAGAGCGCTTTACCCTTGTGCATAATGGTGTAATTGAAAACTATGAGCTATTAAAGAATGAATATCTTCAAGATGTGAACTTTGTAAGTGAAACAGATACAGAAATAATCGTTCAGCTTATGGAAAAGCAAGTGAAAACAGGTTTGACGGTAGAAGAAGCATTCCGTAAAACGTTAACACTATTACATGGTTCATATGCATTGGCATTACTTGATGCAGAAAACCCAGACATGATTTATGTTGCTAAAAACAAAAGCCCGCTATTAGTGGGAACTGGAGATACATTTAATGTTGTTGCAAGTGATGCAATGGCAATGTTACAAGTTACAGATCAATTTATCGAATTAATGGATAAAGAAATGGTTCTTGTAACAAAAGAAAAGATTACAATTCAAAACTTACAAGGTGAAACGATTGATCGTGCACCATTTACAGCAGAATTAGATGCAAGTGACATTGAAAAAGGAACATATCCTCATTTCATGCTAAAAGAAATTGATGAACAACCACTTGTAATTCGTAACATTATTCAAAAGTACCAAAATGAAGATGGCGAAATCAAACTAGATCAAGAGATTCGTGATGCGATTTTAGAAAGTGATCGTATCTATATCATCGCATGTGGAACGAGTTATCATGCGGGTCTTGTTGGAAAACAATTCATTGAGAGTTTTGCAAAAGTACCAGTAGAAGTACATGTAGCGAGTGAATTTTCTTACAACATGCCATTATTAACAGAAAACCCATTCTTTATCTACATTTCACAAAGTGGTGAAACTGCAGATAGCCGTGCAGTACTTGTACAAACAAATGAAATGGGATATAAGGCATTAACGATTACAAACGTACCAGGCTCTACGCTGTCTCGTGAAGCTGATTACACATTACCATTATATGCTGGCCCAGAAATCGCAGTAGCTTCTACAAAAGCATATACAGCACAGCTTGCAGTACTAGCGATTTTAGCAGCTGATATTACAAAAGCAAAAGGCCTAGCAGTTGATTTTGATTTAATCCAAGAACTTGGTCTTGTTGCAAACGCAATGGAAGTACTTTGCGATCAAAAAGATGAAATGGATGCAATTGCAAAAGAATACTTAGCAACAACACGCAACTGTTTCTTCATTGGCCGCGGCGTTGATTTCTATGTTGGTTTAGAAGGCGCATTGAAGCTAAAAGAAATCTCTTACATCCAAGCAGAAGGCTTTGCTGGCGGAGAGTTAAAACACGGTACAATCGCGCTAATTGAAAAAGGTACACCAGTTATCGCACTTGCTACACAAGAGCACGTAAACTTAGGTATTCGCGGCAATGTAAAAGAAGTAGTAGCACGCGGAGCAAACCCTTGCATCATCGCAATGAAAGGCTTAGAAATGGAAGGCGACCGCTTCATCGTACCAGCCGTACACGAAGCACTAGCACCGCTTGTAGCAGTTATTCCATTACAGTTAATTGCATACTATGCAGCACTTCACCGTGAGTGTGACGTTGATAAGCCTCGTAATCTAGCTAAGTCAGTTACTGTTGAGTAAGAGTTTTATAGATTTGGAATAAAGTTTGATTAAAAGTCCTGTATGATATGCAGGACTTTTTTTGTTCCGCAATCGGGCCATATTGTTGCACAATAAGTGAATTGGATTATTCAGGATGATATTATGAAGGGTTACACTTTAACAATAGGCAAGTTAATGAAAGAAGAACAAGAAGATAAGCCACTTGTTCTTCTTTTTTTATTTCTTACTTTTTGTTAATGATGAAGTATCAAACAAGTAAAAAAGCTAATCAAACTACAGGCACACATATTTCGCAATAAGGATTGTTAATCATATCACCAGTGTACCTTTCCAAAATGGGCCTGTTATCAATTTGATATCCATTGCTTTGTAGAGCTGGAAAAATATCAGCATACGCTTTTTGAATATCTTCTGCTGTATGCTTGACCTCGAAAATAAGGTGTTTTCCACCAGAAAGTTCACTTTCACAAATTGAATCATCGATTTGATAATCTTTTGAAATCACAATACAAGCATCAAACCTACAGTTTTCAGGAAGTGTTGTTTCAGGGTTATCTTGTGGAATTGCAAGTAGAATTGCAGATTTAAGAAGATTCTTCTCCTTAGCCCATTCTTTTAACTTCCCCATTACATCAATATTTGCAGGACCATATGGACCAACTCGTCGTACATAAGCGATGCGATAGTTTGGAAGTGTTTCGACTTTAAATTTCATAGTTTCTTTCTTCCTTTCTTTATTTATATTTGTTTGTTACATTTCGTAATGTAACACGCTTTAAAAATATATACATTTTATTTTTTAAAATTTTTCCAAATAGTGATTTTCCTTTTTCAACTAAACTAGCTAATAGAAACTCCTCTGTTATTCAATTAAAGGGCGCAATTCTTCAATAAGCATTGTGTGATCTTTCTTTATGTTTAGGGCGCGTTAATTTAAAAAGTAAAGGGGTTAGGATCATGTTACAATTGGTTTCATAGTAGTATTTGAGGTTATATAGAATTGGAACGGAGAAAAAAATAATAACAGGTGCAGCTTCTGGAACTGGAAAAGAAATTGTTAAACAGTGCTTAAGTGAAGGTGCTTCAGTAATTGCATGCGATATTAATGAGCATTCCTTAAATGATTGAAAATTGTACCCGAAGAAGAGACAATGGTGCATTTTGCCTATGAAGTCGCCCTGGCTGGCTACAGCGCTTCTTCACGCTTGTTCTGAATTCAATGGACTGAACCAGTTAATTACGAATTGCTAGAGAAGATAATTGAATTGAATATCAAGGACAAGGCTGAGAATTCGAATTTTTGGCGGCAATAGCATAATACCGAAGGAGGAAGAAATGGAAGTTTTTGCAAAATATTTAACGGGTATCGATAACCCCGACCACCAGGGCCGAACAGAGGGAATTTTGGCGTGGGTTGCTAATAAATTCCCAAATTTGGAACCACAAATCAAGTGGAATACGCCAATGTTTACCGATCACGGCACATTTATCATCGGCTTTTCCACAACGAAGCATCATTTGAGTATTTCACCCGAAGAAGTAGGCATTGCGCACTTTGCTGATGACATTGCCCAAGCTGGCTACAGCGCTACAAAAGGCTTGTTTCGAATTCCGTGGAGTGAGCCGGTAAATTACGAATTGCTTGAGAAAATGATTGAATTTAATATTCAGGATAAAGCAGAATATACGAATTTTTGGCGGAAATAATACATCACCCCTTATCAAAAAACGCATGATAAAAAAAACGTCATTTTAATCGTAAAAATGACGTTTTTTAATCTTCTTATCACTTTTTCATTTCAGTCTCAATTCTCTTTGCTAAGTCAGATGATACTTTATTGAAATACTCCATAACTTTCTTTCTAATATCATCAGATATAACCTTCAAATCACTAGCTAAATTTTCGACAAGATGTTCTTTTTCTATTTGGGTTAACCTCGTATAGAATTCACCAGCCTGCCCAAAGTCGTCTTGCTTTGTTATAGAAGTTCTTTCTAGTTTGCCTTCAACGTATCTTCCATCACCACTTGTAATTTGATTAGCTGGCGTCCAATTTTGCTGTTGGTTAATCGGTAATTTACGAAATTCAGCTCCAATTCTTCTTCTTTGAGAATCACTATAAATATTGGCACGGCCCTGCAGTATTTTATCATCAGATAATTCTGCGCCGTCTAGTAAATTAGAAACGGAGAAGGCGACTTTTTCTACTTGTTCCATATAATTATCAGGATTTATATTTAATATCATTTTGCCTACTGGTATTAGGGGATACTCTTTTTCATCCCATACTTTTGTAGCGTCTAAAGGATCATAAGAAAGATTTGCTTCATCCTTTGGATCCATGAGCTGGACATATAAGCCATATACCACCGGTTTACCACCCGCAATCGCATCGTATAAATCTTTGCCAGTGTAATCAGGGTTTTCAGCGGCTAATCTATTTGCTTCTTCGCGATCAATGTATTGTACACCTTCAAATGGGTACCAATGGTATTTAACGTACTTTCTAATACCTTGAGCGTTTCTCCAAACATATGTATTTACACTATGTCCTGGAATGCGGCGAAGACTTTTTACCGTACCAGCATCAGAGTATAAACGTATAACAAAATGAATCGATTCAGGAGCTCTTGCTACAAAGCTCCAAGACCTATCAGGATCAATTAAATTATTTTTTGGTGAAGGTGAGAATGCTTTAATAAATTCCGGAAATCGTATCGCATCACGAACAGAAAAGACAGGAATGTGATTACATAAAAGGTCAAAAGCGCCTTCTTCTGTATAAAACTTTGTAGCAAAACCACGTACATTTCTAGATGTATCAGGTGTTCCTTTCGTACCGACAGCTAACGAAAAGCGAACCATAACAGGAACTTTCTGATTAGGGTTTTGTAAAAAGCTCAGTTTTGTATGTTCGGACATCGAATATATCGTTTGAAAATAACCAAATGCACCAAATCCTTTTGCATGAACAGGTCTTTCTAAAATCTTTTCATGAATAAATTCTTGTAAAGTTTCGTGTAGTACACCATCTTGTTCCAGTACAGGTCCCCCAGAGCCAATTGTCTGGGAATGAAGTTTAGCGGGCTCATTGGAGAGGCTTCGATTCTCATAATGGCTTTCCTCAGATAAGGTTTGCCTCTGTTTATGATGTTTTTCATTCATTATTATAGCCCCCAAAATTTAATTTCCATCAATCGTTACTAAATATGATTTTTAAGGCTCGAATATGTATCTTCTGCTTTTATTTTCAACATTCATTAGAAATATAGTTTCTTAAAGTTAGTAGCATTTTTCAGGGAATTGTAATATAAAGTGAATTTGAACCGATGTGTGAACGGACCGCTAGTTAAAGAAAACCCCTATGCAGTGGAGCTTTTTGCACAGGTAGAATTATGAAAGGATGAAGATGAATATGAATATGAAGAAGGGAAAGCTTCTTTAAATAGAAGCTTATTTTTGTGTGATAAAAGAGTATCAAAAGGCTAATAAAAAAGTATTTATAAGAAATGATCAAACTTTTTTATAAAACCGACACTTAAATCTGGGGTAAACATTTAATTACTACAATTAATTGTGTACGAGTTCAAGAAAAATGAAATTACCTGTCCACGAAAGAATATAGCGAACAGGTAATTTCAGTGTTTTGATGTTTGTCCATTTTCAGGGTTCACTTCATGGGATTGCTCACGAGTGTCCTTCATCAATGCTTGTATTTTGAATCCCGATTTTTCCTGCTTTAATCTTGCTTCGGAACAACACAAAATATACAAGGGCCCCCGTTGCAAATAGTGTTCCGCCTACAATTGCCACTCCATGAAACATATCAGGGATAGTCAATACCCCCATTTCGAACACGAGCCATATTAAAGCGCCATACGTGACAGGTGCTCTCCATTTCCCTAAATTGAACGTCTCCGCATCAGGCAAGTCTTTTCTACGCAAATAGTAAGCCAAAACTGTTATGAAGTATAAAGCGGTAAGAACAACTGATGTTGATCCGACTAGTAAAGTTAAAGAATCAGAGAATAGGATCGCTATAATATCGAGAACTAATACAAGCAAAATTGCATTTACCGGTACGGATGTTCCTGGGTTTACCTTTTTAAAATAACGTGAAGCAAAAAATACATCGTCCCGCGCCATCGCATAAATAACCCGGGAAGCGGAAGCCATTCCGATTAATCCGCATGCAAAAATGGAAATGATGACAAGAAGCATAAACAAAGTGCCAATGAATTGGCCGAGCTTTGTTTTAATAATAAGCGGAAGTGGGTTGGCAGAAGCTGTCACACCGGTTAAATCCGTAATGGAAATTGTAACAGTAAAAAGAAAAGCAAACCCAATGATACCACCAATCAGTAACGCGAAAAATACAGCACGTGGTACATTTTTACTCGCATCAATTGTTTCTTCCGAAAGGTTCGCTGCGGCTTCAAAGCCGACCATGGTCCACGATCCCATTAGCATAGCAATCACAAAGCTGCCAAGGTACGTGCCGCTTTTCTGCTCGCCAATATTTGTTAGCATATCCCAATTCGGAGTTGTGAATAGCGCAACAACAGCAAGAATAACAAGAATGCCCACCAGACCGATCACCTCGGTATATACTGCAATGTCATTGAGACGAGAAGCAAGTTTTACGCCAAAAATGTTGAGGACAGCCTGTAGCAGTAGGGTTGCGAGTGTAATATACAAAAGGGTTTTTCCTCCGATATTCCAGCCGAATGCATCAGCAATGAGTGGAGACAGGCCGAAATCGACGGCAGGAATGACAATGACAAAAAAGCAAAATCCGAGCCAGCCGGAAAACCACCCTAATCCTTGATTTGCCAGCCGCGTCACCCATTGGTACGAGTAACCGCTGAGTGGCATTCTTCCTGCCAATTCGGCAATAACAAGAGCGACAAGTAAGTGGCCTGCTAATACGATTGGCCATGTCCAAATACCTGCGGGCCCCGCATTGTTTAAAACAAAACCAAAATTTGTGAAAATGCCCGTTGTGATGGACATAAATGAAAACGCGACTGCAAAAGAGCTAAAAAACTTTAAAGACCTCTTTAATTCTTGCTTGTAGTAATATTGCTGCACGTTATTCGTTTCCTGTTCGATTTTTGTTTGCATAAAAAGCCTCCTTCCGATTTTCCTGTACGTTGTATACGCTCCTAGCTTGTTTCTTTCCTTTCCCTTTAGACTGAAAATTCAGTCTTTTTTTCGGGCGATTTCATTCACTCTTCTCTATTGCAAGTACCATACCAATTATACAATTCGCGTCATGCTTGAATTTTGTAAGCCCTTCATTGTTTAAAATGTTGTCCCATTATGAAATTTTGAATAGTTTATTCAAAATTTCATATTCCGCCGTTTTGTTAAATAATTAGATTTCTACTATTTTCCTGCTTTACATAAATAAAATAGGCCGTGAATATACTGTGGATATGTTGTATGACTTTAATTAGGATAGGAGTGAACAAACGATGCGTGTCCTTATTTCCGGTGCGAGCATTGCTGGGCCGGCATTAGCTTACTGGCTTCACCGCTACGGCTTCGATGTGACTGTGGTAGAACGTGCGCCCGCATTGCGCCCAGGTGGATATGGTGTTGATATTCGTGGTGTAGCCATTACGGTGCTTAAGCGGATGGGGATACTCGATCAAGTTCGTGCAGCTGACACGCACATGACTGGTGTTTACTTCGTGAATAGCAAAGGCAAAATCGAAGGTAAAATAAGCGAAGCGAGTATGGGGAATCAGCAGGGGCTAGATATCGAAATCATGCGCGAGGACCTTAGTAATATTTTGTACGACTTGACCAAGGATACGGTCGAATATATTTGGGACGATTCGATTACCGCTATACATGAGACTGAAGCAGGTGAAGAAGTCCAATTTATTCGTAGCAAGCCGCAGACATTCGATCTGGTCATCGGTGCGGACGGGCTCCATTCCAATGTGCGCACCTTAATTTTTGGTGACAGAGAACAATTTAAACGTACTCTTGGCTGTTATATCTCGATTTTTACCCTAGAGAATTACCTTAACCTCGACCGCCGCCAGCTGATTTATACGATGCCAGGTAAAACTGTAGGTATGAGTGCCCGTGATAATACTGAAGCAAAGGGTATGTTCGTGTTCAAATCAGAGGCACTGAAGTACGATCGCTATGATGTGGAAGCCCAAAAGAAACTTGTAGACAATGCTTTCCAAGATGATACGGGTTGGGAAACTCCGCATCTACTCAAAGCTATGAAAGAGGCGACAGATTTTTACTTTGATGAGATTTGCCAGATTCATATGCCGACATGGTCAAAGGGGCGGATTACATTGGTAGGTGATGCGGCGTATGGCCCATCACCACTTTCGGGTCAAGGCTCTAGTCTCGCACTTGTCGGAGCTTATGTACTAGCTGGGGAACTGAAAGCTGCGCATGGCAATTATGACTGCGCCTTTGTTGCCTATGAAAAAGAGATGAGAAATTTTGTTGAGAAAAATCAAAAAATAGGGCTAACAGCTGCTGGAGGCATGATCGAAAGCTCAAAATCCAAAATCTTGCTTCGTAATTTAATGTTACGTATACCCATCCTTATGAGTGCAATGTTTAAG
Organism: Bacillus yunxiaonensis; assembly: GCF_037104695.1. Taxonomy (NCBI): domain Bacteria; kingdom Bacillati; phylum Bacillota; class Bacilli; order Caryophanales; family Bacillaceae; genus Bacillus; species Bacillus yunxiaonensis. The sequence continues at coordinate 16,305 of NZ_JBAWSV010000013.1, forward strand.
CTGATTACGAAAATGATAGTGAAAGCTTCCAATGAGATTGAACTGAAAGATTATTAATATAGATATTTAAGAGGGAAGTTTCAGAGCACCTTTAATAATATTGTTGCTTTTCCGCAATCGAGCATTTTAATGGGGGGGGAAGGATTATAAAAATAATCAAACTTTTTTATAAAAGAACGTATTTTGAACAAACTTTATTTTAAGGTAACATTTGCATAAAGTCGCGATGTTTATAAAAAAGTGGTATCGTTTGCCCCTTTGGATATGGTTTATCTAAAGGGGGCTTTTTACATTGAAAAGAACATCTGAATTAAAAGATGAGTTAAGGAACTGTTGATTGATGATAGAATTGTTTCGTTAAAGGGCTAGTCTCTGGAATAAGAGATTGTGCAGCGCATTAAAACTTGAAATACTTTGAAAGTAATTCTAATTGAAATTGCATTAGAACATACGTTCTTGTATAATTATTATGTAAAACAAAAGGAGGTATGAAAATGCGTAAAGTTTTAAGGTTTGAATTTCAAGTTCCCAACCCTGAAGAAGCAATAGAATTTTATACAAATAGTTTTGGTTGGAAGTTTGAAAAGATGCCTGGACGACAAGACTACTGGTTTATTATTACGGGTGAGAGCGGTAAACCTGGTATCGATGGTGGATTGATGAAGTCCCCTGACGGTGTTACCAGAACTACTAATTCTATTGAAGTACCTTCAGTTGATGAATACATAAAAAAAGTTACTGAAAATGGTGGACAAGTAGTTGTACCTAAAACAGCTATTCCTAATATGGGTTACTTTGCTTATTGTTTAGATAATCAAGGACTTCTTTTTGGAGTGTCTGAAGCTAATACTGAAGCATAAAAAGTTAGGTATTTTTGATTAAACATTATTTTAAATTTACTCTAACAGGGCGGATTTCTAAAACAAACAATTGTAGTGACTTAACTGTATTTGTTCATTTTCAAGTAATGTTATAAATGGAACCATGAAAAATTGTTTAGGCTTTATATTTGATAGCATTATTAGGCGATTATATGATATGAATACCAAAGTATAGCGGAATGCTTAAACGAAAAAAATTAATATTAACTAAACCAGAAGAAAGGGAGAGAAGTAAATGATTAATAAAGTCGGTCAAATTATGCTATATGTAAATAACCAAGATGAGGCAGTGCAATTTTGGACAGAAAAGGTAGGTTTTAGTGTAGTTTCTGAAGAAGATAACGGCCAAGGATTTAGATGGATTGAAATTTCTCCAACAAAGGAAGCGGGAACGAGTATCGTTCTTCACGATAAAGAATTAATTGCTAAAATGCAGCCCGAATTAAATCTTGGTACACCTTCGATGATGTTTTTTACGGAAGATCTTGATAAGTTATATAAAGACTTTGCGGATAAAAAAATTACAGTCGGAGAAATTGTAAGTATGCCTTCGGGTAGAGTATTTAACTTTGCTGATAATGAAAACAATTATTTTGCAGTCATGGAAAAGAAGTAGATCACAAAATTATAGGAGAAACAAACATGAAAACGAATTTTAGTCGTTTTCATGTTGAGTGACAATAAAGTTACGATGTTCTCCCCCTTTAGATATGACTGTCTAAAGGGGTGTTTTTATGTTCAAAAGAAGAAGAACATCTGAAGTTGAACAGTGGATTTAAGAAGGTCGCGGAACAGGTTGTTGGCAATACTAGTAGACTAATACTACAAGGGTTTCTTATAAGTGAAGGATATGTTTATATTTACAATCAATATGCATTATTGAACACATAACGACCAAACTTTCCTGACGCTATGAAGCACAGCGAATAGCGGTCGAGTGCAGAGCTTTGTTAGGTTTTGTTATTATGATCCAAAGTTATTACTACATTTCCCTTTTTGTGTCCTTTTTCTACATATCTATGAGCTTCGGGAATTTGTTCCAGCGGATAGCTTCTATCTATGACCGATTTTATTTTCTCTGTCTCGATAAGCTCTTTGAGGAAAATTAAATCTTCAGTACGTACCCTTGCTATCATCCCTTCAACTGACACGTATGTCCCGTTCGAAGTTAGTGCTTTCTTGCAATTAGATTTTGAGTTTTTTCCAACTGCATCAAAGATGATATCATAAAGCTCTCCTTTTTTCGTAAAATCTTCTTTAGTGTAATCAAATACCTTAGCAGCTCCTAAAGATTTCACCAATTCTAAATTTGTAGTACTGCATACCCCGGTAACTTCTGCCCCAAAGTATTTGGCAAGCTGTATCGCGGAAGTCCCTACTGCTCCAGAAGCCCCATAGATAAGAACCTTTTGTCCGTTCTGGATATTTGCTTTTCTAAGAAAATGTAATGCTGAAGTTCCTCCAAAAGGAACGGCAGCAGCTTCCTCATAAGTCACATTGTCCGGTTTTATTGCCATCAATCCATCTTCAGGTATACATGTGTACTCAGCATAAGCACCTACATTCATCCCAGTTAGTGCAAAAACTCGGTCACCTGTCTTGAATTGTTTTACATTTTTGCCTATTACTTCGATTTCTCCGGCTAATTCCACCCCCAATATAGGTTTTCTTGGTTTTCTAAGACCTAAGATTATTCGCATGGGGATCCAGTACAAGATAGGACTATTGAAACTTCGAATTCGACAGTCTCCAGAGGTTACTGTTGTTGCATGAATTTTTACCAATACCTCATTGTCCTTGGGGGTAGGTTTTTCTACCTCTTTGAGCTGAAGAACATCGGGTGATCCGTATTTTGTACATACAATTGCTTTCATAACGATCCTCCTTAATTTCTTTCATTTAATCATTTTCATCTCATAATATTGAATCTGTTTTCAAAACATGCTTTCTCTGTTATTCTTTTATCAAGGTTATTAAGATTAATTGAATCAAAGGTTATTTCAAAGTTACACAGTCATGTCAATCGGCAATAAAGTCATTTAAAACACACCAAAAGAGATATCATAATGACATCTCTTTTGGTGTGTTTTTTTTGTAAAGGGTAATAAGAAAAATTTCAGCTCCAATTAGACTGAACTGCAATTTAATTTATTAAACTAACGGACAGATTATGAAGAGGGGAATGAGGGGAATTGATGGAATCAAGGAAAGCATCTTTGAGCTTCGAGAAAGTCAATTGTGGCGGTTGTCATGGAGATATCGTTTGTACAGACATCGTTACTAAGCTTCGAGCTGCTGGCTGTGTTTTCGCCGAAGATGAGGCACGGTTACTCATTTCTACGGCCAGGACACCGGAGGATCTCGACGCCATGGTAGACCGACGAGTAGCTGGTTTGCCCCTTGAACATATTATCGGCTGGACTGAGTTTTGCGGTCTGCGGATAGCGGTGGACCCGGGCGTTTTTGTACCTCGTCGCCGCACAGAGTTTCTCGTCCGCCAGGCTGCCGCCCTCACACGGCCAGGAGCCGTCGTGGTTGACTTGTGCTGCGGCTCGGGCGCGTTGGGCGCGGCGCTGGCGGCAGCGCAGGAACGGATTGAGCTATATTCCTCCGACATTGACCCCGCCGCGGTGCAGTGTGCCTTGCGCAACGTCGCTGCCACCGGTGGTCACGTGTATGAAGGTGACCTCTACGAGCCGTTGCCTGCCACACTGCGGGGCCGCGTCGATATCCTGGTCGCCAACGTACCTTACGTACCTACTGGGATGATTAGGATACTACCCCCAGAGGCTCGCATACATGAGGCGCGTGTGGCACTCGACGGAGGTGTGGACGGGCTTAATGTTCAGCGACGGGTGGCGGCCGCAGCGCCAGATTGGCTGGCACCTGGCGGCCATTTGCTGATCGAGACTAGTGAACGGCAGGCAAAGCAAACTGTCGAGATCTTTGCTCATAATGGGTTGATACCGCAGGTGGCCCATTCTAATGAACTGGATGCCACCGTTGTCATCGGAACTAGGCCCGCCTGTTTATCGGATACTAACGGGCAGTAAGACTCCCACCTCAAGATTCAGAGAAAGGCGAAGAAGATAGGTGGAGGATGAAGAAAACCCCCACTGATGGGGGTTTTACTTTATTGCAAAAAAACGACGGTACTAAATACCTACCGGTGTCTTACTTACATACTAATTGAGCCAGTTGCTTATAGATCTTCACAATTTCTTCAAGCCTTATTCTTACTAATCCGCTTGAGGAGGGGGCAACAAAATCAATTGTTCCAGTTATGACTGGCTCAAGCTGCTGTCCCCATGGAGCTACCTTTTGACCGCTATATTCTTGATAAACGCCTTTCCCAACAAAACAGACTACTTCGGGCTTTAACTGTGTAATTTTCTGTTTTAAAATTTCTTTTCCTTCTTTATATTCTCCTTTGGTAATCTCATCTGCTGCCTTAGTTGGTCTTGCTACTATGTTTGTAAGACCCATATCCAAATCCAATAATTTGTAGTCTTCCGAAGCATCATATTTTCTTGGTGTTAGTCCCGCTTCATGAAGAATTCTCCAAAAACGATTATTAGGATTGGCGAAGTGATGCCCTGTTTCACTTGAACGAATACTTGGATTAAAGCCGACAAACAAAATTTTTAAACCTTTTTTAATATGATCATTAACTGGGTTCAAGATTAAATTGCCTCCTTATATGGAATACCAACTGATAAAGTTTTTTTATTTTACCACAACCTTTTCAGTTTCTTCTTAATTTGTTGGGTTAAATTTCCTATAGAAAGATGTAAAGGGGAAGTTTAAGTGAATTAAAAATGGACAAAGTTCATGATACTTCTGGCCGTTAAAAAAGTTATAGGCTGAAAAAGTGTTTTTATCATTCTTGTTTTTAGAGATAGATTTAAGTTGTTCTAAGGATAGACATATCAGATGTAAATTCTTAAATTTAAACAAAGACATTGAAACATTTTCAAAAAGGCTGAGCATAATCCAGATTTTTTTCTGATTCATGTCCCAGCCTCTTTTTGCATCTTTATGTTTATTCAGCTATTGCCTGTTCACCTTGTTCCATAGCTCTGATAGATTCGGCTACTTTAACCATCATAGAACATTCGATTCTCTTGCAGAAGATGTCACAACTGAAGTCGTAAGTTCCCTTGAGGGAGCCGGTTGCGTGCAGCGCGTTGGCAGGGCAGCCGCCACTGCAGTAGAGTTTCGCCCAGCAGTCTTGGCATTCTTTCTTCGAGTAGCAGTTGCTTTCTTTAAATTGGCATTGCGTTTCTGGTTTTGTGATTCCATCCCAGATGTTTCCCATGCTGTACTCTTCATCTCCAACGAATTGGTGGCAAGGGAAGAGCTCGCCCCATGGTGTGACAGCGAGATATTCGGTTCCTGAGCCACAGCCGGAAATTCTTTTTTGAATGCAAGGGCCTTCTGAGAGGTCAAGCATGTAATGGTAGAAGGTAAAGCCATTGCCTTTTTCCTCGCGCTCCAGTATTTCCTTGGCGAGAATTTCGTACTGGTTGTAAATCTCCGGGAGGTCCTTCTCAGTGAGGGCATATGGTTCACTTGGATCGCAGATGACGGGTTCCATTGAGAGTTTATCGAAACCAAGGTCTGCGATATGAAAAATGTCATTAGTAAAATCGACATTGTTGCGAGTGTAGGTTCCACGTACGTAGTATTCTTTGTCTCCACGCTTTTCGATGAATTCCTGGAATTTCGGAACGATATAATCGTAGCTTCCTTTTCCAGTGACTGTTTTGCGAAGGTGATCATGAACCTCTTTTCTTCCATCAAGACTTAGTACGACATTGTACATTTCCTCGTTCAAGAAATCGGTGACCTCATCGTTCAGCATCATGCCATTCGTAGTGAAGGTGAAGCGAAAAGTCTTTTTGTACTCTTTTTCTTTGCTTCTTGCGTAAGCGACAATCTGTTTGACAACCTTCCATGCCATGAGTGGTTCTCCACCGAAGAAGTCGACGTCGAGGTTTCGATGATGACCAGAGTTTTCCAATAGGTAATCAATAGCTCTTTGTCCAACCTCATAGCTCATGATTGCTCTGTTTCCGTTGTATTTTCCCTGGCTGGCGAAGCAGTATTCGCATGATAGGTTACAGGTATGCGCGACATTGAGACAAAGTGCCTTTACATAAGTTTGACGATTTCTCAAATCAATCGAGAGGTCCTTAAATTCATCCTCAGTAAAGAGTTGTCCATCATTTTTTAGCTCTTCGACATCCGCCATTGTTTCTCGAATGTCCCCCTCGGAGATGTTAGAATCATGTTTGTACTTTTCTAGCATCATTGTCACGATTTCTTCCGCAGGAGTATTCTCGTAAAGCGCGATGATTTCATAGGCGAGGTCGTCGACAACATGCACCGATCCACTATAGGTATCGAGCACGATGTTATATCCATTTAATTTATATTGATGAATCATACTTAATAATCAAACTCCTTTTATTCATAAAGTAAAACTCCATCAGTGAGTTTTTACTCTCCAGTGATGGTTAGTTGAATTGAGTGGGAAATTATTGTTCTCGAATAGTGGGAAAAAATGGCCGCCCATCTGTAAGCAGTTGGGCGGTACATTTCTTATTTCCTATCTGTTCATTGTGTTTTCACACTTCTGATTGGCAACTCCGCAAGACGTTTTACAAGCTGATTGGCAAGATGTTTGGCATGCACCGCATCCACCGTGCTTTACAGTATCCGTCAGTTTACGAGTGCTCAGTGTTACGATTCTTTTCATAACGTATAACTCCTTTTTAAAATGTTTTTTGAAGAAATAAGAGTTAAATATTGTGAAGTATTTCACATTTAGAGGTAGTAATTGTGAATAATTTCACAATAATGATTAAACCTTGTGAATCCTTTCACATTAATTCCAATAATAATTTTAACAACACTATGGATTCACGTCAATCATTCCTGATGTCTCGATACTGTGGAACAGCCATTTGATTTCGCTTCTACTTTTCCTTCATCACCATTTAAAGAGTTTCGAGAAAGCGAAACGTTCGCATGTAATTATGATTTAGGATTCCCTATTATAATAGTAAATCCGTCCTTTCTTAAGATAGCCGAAGGTATTATCTTAAGAAAAGACGGATTTTTTTGCATCTATCTTTGAATATTTATGTGTTTTGCTATTATGGAACCTGTGTGTCGTATTTCCGTTGTAATTCTTTCAACTCCTTCACCAAATTCTCTCCAATCGTAGGAGCAAGTTTGTCGTATATAGGTGATAGTGTCTTTTCCCACTCTTTGCGTTGTTCGTCGTTTAATTCATGAATTTGAATTGATGAGTTTTGTTTAATGAGTTCAAGCTGTTCTGTGTTCATTTGAATGGATTGTTGATCATTCCAAGCAGTTGTTTCTTCCATTGCTTCCATTAATATTTGCTTTGTTTTTTTCGTTTGTTTGTCCCAGGTTTTTTGATTCATCATGACAGCATATCCTAAATACCCATGGTTAGTAATTGTCAAATAGTTTTGAACGTTATAGAATTTTTTAGAGTAGATATTTGAAATGGTATTTTCTTCGCCATCAACTTTTCCTGATTCAATTAATTGATATGTAGAGTTAAATGAATCAGGATATGTGTGAACTTTTAACAAATCAAATTGGGATTTGATTACATCACTTTGCATGATGCGAAAAGATTGTCCCTTTATATCTTCGGGTGTATAAATGGGTCCTTTATTTGAAGTGATTTGTTTAAAGCCGTTAGACCAGTGGGCAAGCCCTTTTATTCCATCTTTTTGTAAGGATTGAAGTAATTGGTCCCCAATTTTTCCGTTTAAGCCTTCCTGTAAGGCTTCATAACTTGAAAAAGCAAATGGCAAATCAAGTACGCCCCATCCAGAGGAGAATGCTCCAAGTTTTGATGTAGAGGGAGCAATAATTTGTACTTGCCCAGATTGTAAAGCATGAAATTCTTCTATATCAGAATATAAGCTTCCGTTAGGGAAGACCTCTATTTTTATTTTACCATTTGATTTTTCATCAACGAGTTCAGCAAATTTGTTGGCAGCACGTCCTTTTGGTGTGTTTTCTGCTACAACATGGCTAAATTTAAAGACGATTTGGTCTTTTAGTCCTTCTTGGTCATCATCATATGAGAGTTTATTTTGAGAAAAATAACCTTGATATTTAATAAATAAAGTGCTTGCAATTAAAGTGATGAAAAGGAGTATAAAAGTAGCTGCTTTTTTCATCTTAGTCCTCCTTTTGAGGTCGTTATTGTAAGCATACCGAGAAGATTTCTATTCGTAAAGATGCTTTTAGAGGGAAGGAGGACCAAAAGTGAGAAAATTACCGATCCGGTGGAAAATTACGATTCTTTCTTATGCGGTAGTTATATTTTCACTTATGATCGGCGGAGGAATTATAATCGCAAATATTCAACAAAAAGAAGAAAAAGAATTAAGAATTAGATCTATGAATACAGCGCGAACGGTAGCAGAAATGTCAGATGTAAAGAGGGCTCTTCAAGAAGCAAATGGATGGATTACATTAAATTCTGTTATTGAAAAGATCAGAGTAATTAATGAAACAGATTATATTGTAGTTATGAATATGGAACGAATTCGATATTCGCATCCCGTGAAAGAAATGATCGGGAAACCTTCCAAAGGAGCGGATGAAGAACCAGCATTTGCAGAGCATATTTATTTTTCAAAAGCAAAGGGAGATATAGGTACTGTAATTCGTGCGTTTATGCCTATTAAAGATCAAAACTTAAACCAAATTGGTGTTGTCGTTGTGGGAAATAAAATACCAAGCTTTTGGGGGATTATGGTTGAATTACGAGGAGAAATTCTTTTTATAGTCATACTAACTTTAATATTTGGATTGATAGGTTCATTGATGCTTGCCAACCATATAAAAAAGCAAATGTTTCAGTTAGAGCCATATGAAATTAAACGGATACTTGAAGAAAGGACAGCAACCTTCCATTCAATGAATGAGGGTGTGATTGCAATTGATAATCAAGAAATTATTACGGTTTTCAACGAGAAAGCAAAGCAGGTTTTTCATGTAGAGGGAGATGTTGTAGGAAAGCCTATTCGTAAAGTGTTACAGGATACAAGGCTTCCAGAAATCGTGGAGAAAAATCAGGCAGTGTACAATGAAGAGATAAAAGTCAGCGGACAGGTTATTTTAAGTAATCGTATCCCTATTAAGAAGGGTAATGAATTAATTGGAGCTGTAGCAATTTTCCAAGATCGTACTGAAGTAACAAAGCTTGCGGAGGAATTAACTGGTGTGAAGAACTTTGTAGAGGCATTGCGTGTGCAAAGCCATGAGCATATGAATAAACTTCATACAATAGCAGGGTTAATTCAGCTTGGTAAATCTGACAAGGCATTACAACTTGCATATAACACTTCAGAAGAACAGGAAAGTGTAACAAATTTTTTAAATGAGACAATTAAAAATGATGCCGTTGCAGGTCTTCTTTTAAGTAAAATTAGTAGAGGAAAAGAGCTCGGAATTCAGGTCCTTATTGATCAAAATAGTTATTTGGAAGCTTTTCCGTACCAATTAGATCAACACGATTTTGTTGTATTATTAGGTAATTTAATAGAAAATGCATTTGGATCATTTGAACAAATTGAGATTGAGAATAAAAGAATTGATATTAGTATCGAGCAGTCAGAGGACGTATGTGCAATATTAATTGAAGATAATGGCTGCGGAATAAAAGAAGAGTATTTACCAAGGGTATATGAAAAAGGGTTTACGGTGAATAAGCGTAGCGGGACAGGTTATGGTCTTTTTCTAGTAAAACAAATTGTTGAAAAGGGAAGAGGGGAAATTAGGATTTCATCTTTTCAAGATGAAGGAACTTCTTTTATCATTACTTTTCCAATGGAGATGGAGGCGGAATTGTATGGCATGTAAAGAGGAATTTAAAGTAGTGTTGATAGAAGATGATCCAATGGTTCAGGAAGTGAATAAAGAGTTTATAAGAAGAGTAGAAGGGTTTCAAGTAATAGCTGTTGCAAGCGATGGTGAGGAGGGGATTTGTTTTGTCAAAAAAATGAATCCAGATCTTGTTATTTTGGATATCTTTATGCCTAAAAAGGACGGTATTAAAGTACTGCAGGAATTTCGAAAGCAAGAATTAGAAACGGATGTAATTGTTGTGTCTGCTGCTAAAGATAGGGAAACAATTAAACTCATGCTTCAAAATGGAGCACTAGACTATATTATTAAGCCTTTTAAGTTGTATCGTATTCAGCAAGCGTTAGAGAAGTACCGTCAATATAGAACCAGTTTGAGAGATTCTGGAGTTATTTCGCAGGAGCAACTAGATTTATTACTATATTCTGGGCGTTCTGAGAAAACTGTGAGCAGTTTGCCAAAAGGTTTGAACGAATTTACATTAAATGAAATTGTAACGTATGTAAAAAAGCAAGAAGAACCTCGTTCTGCTGAAGAAGTGGCTCGTGCAATTGGTATAGCTAGAGTGACGGCTCGGCGCTACTTAGATTATTTAGAAAAAAGGGGCGTAATTCATTTGGCAGTTCAATATGGTGGAATTGGAAGACCAATTAACCGTTATGTGTTTCACGAAACGAAAAACTAAGACCAAAATGAACAAAATATTCGTTATGACCATAAACTTCTCTCTTTCTCATGTAAACGCTATCATTATGTTAGAAACAAAGAGGTAGAAAAGTTTATAAAATTAGAGGAGGGGGAAGAAAGGTGAAACGACTCTTTAAAAATTTAACCTTTCAAGTATTAGCGGCTATTGTACTTGGTGTGTTAGTTGGATTACTTTGGCCAAGTGTCGGTAAACAAATGAAGCCATTAGGCGATACATTTATTAACGCTGTAAAAATGGTAATTGCACCGATTATTTTCTTAACAATTGTACTCGGTATCGCCAAAATGGGAGATATGAAAAAGGTTGGTAAGGTCGGTGGAAAAGCTCTTATTTATTTTGAGGTTGTGACTACATTTGCACTTATTGTTGGTTTAATTGTTGTAAATATTATGAAGCCAGGGGAAGGCCTTAATTTTAATGAACTTGCAAAGGGAGACGTATCAAAATATACACAAGGCGGGGGACATGGCATTAACTGGATTGATTTTGTAACCCATATAGTTCCTTCTAATATGGTTGATGCGTTTGCAAAAGGTGATATTTTACAAGTATTATTCTTCTCAATTTTATTTGGTATAGGGCTAGCGGCTCTTGGAGAAAAAGGAAAATCAGTGATTGATTTCTTAGATAAACTTTCACACGTATTCTTTAACATTATTGGTTATGTAATGAAAGCTGCACCAATCGGAGCATTTGGTGCTATGGCATATACAATCGGTTACTTTGGACTTGCTTCACTTTTACCACTTGGGAAACTAATGATGTCGGTATATATAACGATGTTCCTATTCGTTTTTGTTGTTTTAAATATTATTTGTAAGATATATGGATTTAGTTTATGGAATTATTTAAAGTTTATTCGGGATGAAATATTAATCGTATTAGGAACAAGTTCTTCTGAATCTGTACTGCCAAGAATGATGAATAAGATGGAGCAATATGGATGTTCAAAATCTGTTGTTGGTCTTGTTATTCCAACAGGTTATTCTTTCAATCTTGATGGTACGTCTATTTATTTATCCATGGCAGTTGTCTTTTTAGCACAAGTATTTGGTGTCGATTTAACAATTGGACAGCAAGTTACAATTATTTTAGTGCTTATGTTAACGTCTAAAGGGGCTGCAGGTGTGACAGGAAGTGGATTTATTGTATTAGCATCTACGTTAGCAGCATTAAAGGTTATTCCTTTAGAAGGATTAGCATTACTTCTTGGAGTCGATCGCTTCATGAGTGAAGGAAGAGCCATTGTAAACCTAATTGGAAACGGGATTGCTACAATAATTGTTGCAAAGAGTGAAAACGAATTTGATGAAGTGAAATATGCAGAAGCAGTTTCTGGGATGAAAGTATTGAAAGAGACGAAGGAAATTAGTGCATAAGAGTTGGAAGCGTTTGTTTTAAAGGTAATGAAGAATACAATGGTAAAAGGTAAATAACCAAAGGTCATGAAGGAACTACCCACTATAATTGGTGGGTAGTTTTTTTGTAAAGTTGTCCAATCCTTCTCTATAGAATTACATATACTGATTAGCGAAATGAAAGGGGAGATGCAGATGGAAGAAAATACGACGAACGGCCCTTATATAAATACTGATGAAGGTGTATACACTTCTGCAAAATTACAACAAGCGATGGATCAAGCTTTTCGAATTCCTGTATTTTTAAGTACAGTAAATACTCTGAATCAATTGCAACAGCAATTTTTGGAGCGGCTTATTTTAGAAATTGAACAAGCTCTTCTGTTTCCTCGTACAATCCCTCGAAGTGATCTATATCCTGAAACACCATTAACAAGTATACGAAGAATGGTATTATCTAGTTATGGATTGGTAGCGGTCAATTTTCAAAGATTTTTTGTTCAAGGATTAAAAACAAATGTAGGAGCGTTTGAACCTCAAACACCATTTTGGGAAGGTACTCCTTTTTCACAAATTGAACCATCGATGGGCTATCAATATGGGTTACCATTATTATTAATTCGAGAAACCGGAACGGATGTTGCTAGGGGAATTTGGCAGTTAGGAAATGCTCCATTTTTAATATTAGACTGGAATTCTGAAACACAATCTGTAGACGCATTTTTTAATAGTGTTTCATGGAGAGAATTCTTTGCCAACTGGATAGGGCATGTGAGAAATGGCTATTATCTGCAAACAGAGCCGCAATTTAAGTATTGACTTCTAACAGTATAAAACTCCTTCATACTTCTGAAGGAGTTTTATACTGTTAGAAACAAATAAATCAGCTTTTAAAACTTATTTGGGAATTGTTTTATAATGCCTTCTGTAAGTGTGTCGGCCATTATTATAATATGGTCTTCATCTTTATCAAAGGCGATAATATCCGCATTCTAATCCTGTTTAATCCTTATTACTGCCTTATTTGTAACTTCTAAAAAAAGAACGTTTCATCCTGTTGTATGGTAGTAGATGTATAGGTTTTTAGTATAAGTAGTGTAGATAAAGTGACAATATTGTGAAATAGAAATCGCCATAGATACAAAAGATACTGGAAACATGTAATTTTTTACTTATTGTCATATAATATATAGAAGAAATACAGCGGATAAAAGGAGTAGTTTGAAATGAAACAAAAAGCTTGGGGTGCGATTCTGCTTAGTAGTGCATTACTATTAACAGGATGTACTAGTAATAAAGAAGCAAAAAAAGAAACGAAAGAAAAAGTAGAACAAATAGATCATAAAGAAGACAATCCAGAAGATGTGAAAGTGTATAATTCTGTACATAGTCAATATGAGAAAAAAATTAATGACGAAGTAAATCAGGCTATGGATATTTGGAAAGAAGCTAAAGATGGATCTCAAGGGACATTAAAATCTCCGAAGTTTAAAGAAGACGTACAAAAGGTAACAGAAAGTACGTTAGCAGATATTGAGAGTGTGCGTAAAGAAATTCGGGTTCCAAAATCAAAAGAAAGAGAAAACGACGAGTATGTAGGTTTTTTAAATGAAACAGAACAGGCGATGAAAAAATTAGCACAATTAGCGAAAGAAGAAAATTCTTCGTTAATTCGTGATGTTGAAGTACATTTTTCTACAGCAGTTAATTATTATGATCGTTTTAAAAAAGAAGAGCAGGGAGCGAAATAACTTTGTTTACAAGCAAAGCTATTTTGACCATGTAACAGCAGTAAAACCCTTACCGTGAGATTTGAAGAAATCAAGGTAAGGGTTTTTTGTGTTCTTTTGTAAAAAAATTGATATGGAATAATAGAATATTTGACATTCTTTGCATATATTATTATCATTATTGATAATAATAATATTTTTAAAGGAGTTGAACGAAATGATTGTTGTAACAACGGAAAGTGTGCCAGGTTATGAAGTAAAAAAGACATTAGGAACTGTGTTTGGGTTAACAGTACGGGCAAGAGGTTTAGGAAAAGATATTATGGCTGGACTCAAAGGTTTATTTGGCGGAGAGATTTCACAGTATACAGAAATGCTTGAGGATGCAAGGAAATATGCGTTAGATCGTATGATTGAAAATGCTGCAGCAATGGGGGCAAATGCAATTATTATGGTTCGTTTTGATTCTGGAAGTCTTAGTCATAATATGAGCGAAATTGTAGCATATGGTACAGCTGTTATTGTAGAAAAGGTTGAATAGTATGTGGAAAGGCATTTTCATATATTTTTGTGTACAGCTGGTTATTTTTCTTATTATTTTAATGATTTCTAAAAGAAAAGATAAAAGATTACAAGATAATCATGGCACAGAAGTACCAAATGGGTATTTGTTTACAGAAGAAATATATTTTGATCCAATTACGAGAGAGAAATATGAAGTATACTATAACGAAATGAACGGAAAAAGGTTTCATAAAAAATGTTAGTTTATTATTATATGAAATCGATAGAAATAACTTTTACTGCATAAAAACAGCTCTTTTAGACGGAAGCTAAAAGAGCTGTTTTGGTTTTACATATTTAATCCAGTTTTTAATGCCCAATATTTCTCTCCCGTCATTGTAAGAGAGAATTCAATCCATCCGTTTGGATCTTCACGATAAACAAATACAGGTGTGCCCGCTGCTAATGTACCTTGATAGTTTTCTGTCACAGGTTGACTTTTGATTACCCCATCAAATGGATATGGTACAACGTAATAGAAAGCAGGTAGTTTGGCAGTTGCTGTTGTTCCTTGTGAATATGTTTTGTATGGAATATCACTAGATAATGCGTCCACGTTTAAGGTACTTGTGTTCTTTGGTAATTTTTTTGCATATAAATAGTCTTGTTTATTGAAAGGTTTAATACGTTCCATAATCTTTGCAATTTTAGGAGACCAATCTGGGTCTGTTGCATACATTACATTCATACCTTGTAATGTTGGACCATTGAAGTAAGGTCCGCTTGCTTCTAAATATTTTTCTCTTACATAATTGGCATTATAAGAAATGCTATCACCGAAAGTTGGTAAATATTTCGCATATTTAAATGGATCAGAATCGTAAGCACGTAATCCAAATAGGTTATGCTTGCGATATGAAATTTCAGATTGACCATATCCCGACTCTAAGATAGCGTGTGCAGCTAAATAAAGAGCATTAACACCATGCTTAGCTTGAGCCGCAACAAAGTCATTTCCATGCCCAATCAATGGACTATCTGGATGATATTTTTTAATATCTGCATCAATTTCTGCTCCAGTAACATTTGAAGCATATGTTAAATCAAGATTTATGTATGATGTAGCGGAAATGTCATTTTCAGGAATCCAAACACCGCTATTGTCAAAGTAGTACGTCGTTCCGTTAATTGAAGCAAATCCAGTTTGCATCACACCATTTGACTGTAAATAGTACCATGTATTTCCTTCTTGCAGCCATCCTGTCTTCATTGCACCGTTGCTTTGCAGGTAATACCAGCTTCCATTTATGGATGACCATCCAGTTTGCAGCGCTCCACTAGAATTTAAATAATACCAAGCGCTACCATCCGAGAACCATCCAGTTTGCATCACACCATCATTTTGCAAATAATACCAGGTGCTATCTATTTGTAGCCATCCCGTTTGCATTATTCCTTTAGAATTGAGGTAATACCAATTATTATTATCAAGAAGCCAACCGATTTTCATTGCCCCGTCATTTTGGAAGTAATATCGGTTATTTCCTTGTTGTAACCAACCTGTTTTCATTACGCCATTATTATCGAAATAATAAGTTTTTCCGTTCACTGTTATAAATCCAGTTTGAAGGATACCTGAATTGTCAAAATGATACCATTTATTATCTATTTGTAGCCAACCATTTTTTAGCACACCGCTTTGGTCAAGATAATATTTCTTATCTCCGTCTAATAACCAACCAGTTTTCATTGTTCCATTTGGATTTAGATAGTACCAATTATTATTATCAAGAAGCCATCCTGTTTTTATTGCTCCATTAGAATTGAGGTAATACCAATTTTTCCCGTCAAGAAGCCAACCGGTTTGCATAGCACCACTAGAATTGAAAAAATACCAAGTGCTACCATCCGAGAACCATCCAGTTTGCATCACTCCGCTTGAATTGAAGTAATACCAGTTATTATTATTTTGTAACCAACCTTTTTTTACAGTGCCATCTGGATTGAAGTAATACCATTTTCCATCTTGTTGAACCCATCCAGTCTGTGTTGTAGAAGTCGCATTTTCATTTGTTGTAGTTGTCTTATTGTAAGTTGTTACGGTTTCAGCTAAACCTGTTATAGGAATAGAAATTATACTAGATGCTAGAATAATTGCTGTAGCTTTTTTAAACATATTTTACTAATACTCCTTTTAGTAGTTTTTTAGTTTCATATTAACCTAACTACTATTGTAACAAGGAAGGAGGAAAAAACAAATGCAATATTGTGGATATTTAATAGAATGATATTAAAATAATTTTATATTTAGATAATAATGAAATGCCTATCTAGGAAAATGTAAATATAAAAATGAGGTAGTTAAGTGAGGCATATGAAAAATAAAAAGCTGACTTGGAGCGTCAGCTTTTTATCCCGTAAAAACCCGATTGGTTTAACTAACCCTCTGGGAAAAAATCGTTCCCAGAAGGAAGTTTCACTTTATTTTGGCATTTTATATTCTTTTTTCGTTCCATCTGTAAAGACAACTTTTAAGTCGAATTTTTGATAATCTTTATCGAGTTGGAATACATCCACTATTTGATTAACGACATCTTGGTCTTTTGTGTCCTTATCAAATTTAAGCTGTTGTAAGAGTGGAGCCAATTTATTCATTGCTTCATCTCCAGCCAATCTTTCATTTGTTTTACTATCGTCTACTTTTGCTTCTGGTTTGTCAGTTGCTTTTTTCTGTTTATAGTCTGCTTCGTAGTCTTTCTTTGTATCTTGATAATTTGCCTTTAAATCGAATTCATTAAAACTTAATTTTAAATCCTGATTTACTGCATCTTTTGTTCCTTCTGTCGTTTTCTTATTAGTAGTTGGATCCTGTTTTGGTGTTGTACATCCTGTCATTGCAGGTACTAGCATGAATGCTAAAAGAATTGAAAATAAGATTTTCATTTTGTATGCCTCCTTAGTAGTTTTCAATAAAAGCTTTTCCAATTTTTATCTTTTTATGTAAGAAAAAGTAATGTTTTTTGTAATAAGGAAATGAAGCATAAAGAAAAATTGGATTGACAATAATTAGAAAACTTATATAATCTAAATGTAAGTGATCACTTGCATAAGGAAGAGAGGATTGTATGGCGCGCTCAAAGACAGCAGACAAAATTATTCAAGCAGCAATTGAGTTAGTGAAAGAAAGAGGATATAAAGCAGCAACGACGAAAGAAATCGCGATGCGTGCTGGTGTAAATGAAGTAACGATATTTCGTAATTTTAAAAATAAAAAGGGCATCATTGAAGCAGCTGTTTATGAATTTTCATATGTGCCGCATTTAAAACAGTTTTTACAAACAGAAATTGTGTGGGAATTAGAAGCGGATTTGAAGAATTTAGCAAGGCACTATCATAAATTTTTGAATGAAGCGAAAGACATAATTTCTATTGGTATACGTGAAGCAGGGGAATTTCCCGAATTAGATGATGAAATTTCTAAGATACCAAAAGGATTAAAAGAAGAATTGATGATTTATTTTGAAAAGATGCAGCAAGAAGGAAAAATTATTCATACAAATATTGAAGCACAAGTAATGAATTTTATATGGATTAATTTTGGTTATTTTCTATCCAAATTGCGTTTTGAAAATCGACTTATAGAGATCAATGATGAGAATTTTATTGAAAATAATATAACCTTATATGCTAGGGCATTAAGACCCTAGTATTTATTTAAAATTAAAAGCAAGTGTGTACTTGCTTGCGGAAGGGTGAAAAGATGAATACATTGAAACAATTTTTAAAAATACCGGGTACATATATAGGGATTGTAGTGGCATTAGCATTCCAGCTTATTTTCTTTTGCGTCTGGCTTACAGCGTATGATGGAGTAAATGAAAGAGCGGATCAAATGCACATTGCTGTTGTGAATCAGGATACGAACATGGGAAGTAAAGTAGCAGAAGGTTTACAGAAGAACCTACCTTTTCAAGTAACCGAAGAAAAATCTATGGAAAAAGCAAAAGAAGAAATGAATGCACATGCATACGATATGATTATTGAAATTCCGACTTCTTTTTCAAAGGATGTAAGCGAAAAAGGGAAAACAGATTTAACCTTTCATATTAACCAAGCAAACGCTATGATGGCAAAGCAGATGATGGAAGGAGTCGCGAAACAAGTTCGTGACAATGTAAATAAGGAAGTATCAAATTATAAACAGCAAGCAGTTGCTGGAAAATTACAAGCCATGGGACCAGGAAGCGTAGAAGCAATAAAAGGCTTAACTGAAGACTCAGTTGGATTTACGATTCATAAAGTAAATGATGCAAAAGGATTTTCTGTAAACATGGTACCGCTTATGATTGTGTTAGCTTCATTTGTAGGAGCGATGATTATGAGTATGGAATTATCTAAAGTGGCAAAACAGGTAGGAGGCAGCGGTGTTAATTACTTATCGCGACAAGTAATTAACACCGCGGTATCGATCCTACTTGCATGCATTACAATTGGTTTAATGAAAGCATTTCAAATTGAAGTGCAAGAAACAGTATGGAATGTATGGATATTTCAAGCAATTGTCTTTTTTGCTTTCCTATCATTAACACAAATGTTTATTACCTTATTTGGAAATGCAGGCATGCTTTTTAATATTATTTCGCTTTCATTACAACTTGTAAGCTCTGGTGTTATGGTTCCACATGCAATGTTATCCAAAACATACCAAACAATCGGTGAATTATTACCCGCAACATACGCTGCGAATGGCTATTATACAATAATATTTGGCGGCGGAAATTTAAAAGAAAATATTATTTCTCTATTATTTATAATTATCATTACACAAATTGTAGCGCTAATTGCGATAGGAATATCATTTGTATTAAAAGGGAAGAGACGTGTGATAAAAGAAGCATAAAGTGAAACTTCCATCAGTGGGGGTCTTACTGCCCGTTAATGCGGGATAAAGAAAAGGGTATCCGTTTTTGTTAAAGCATCATAGATACAATGAGTAAACAAGTAAGTTGTATTCAGTTTTTTAAAGAGAAGAAAGCCACTATGTATATATAGTGGCTTTCTTTCTAAAAGTTAAAATTATCCGGATCTGGCCCAACACGGTGATTTTCGTTTAGAGATTGAATTGCTTTCATATCTTCAGTAGTTAATTCAAAATCAAAGATGTCTGCATTTTCAATAATGCGATTCTCTTTTACGGATTTTGGAATTGTCACAACTTCATTTTGCAGATCCCAGCGTAAAATGATTTGTGCAGTTGATTTGTTATACTTTGCTGCGATTTTCTGTAATGTTGGATGGTCAAGTAATTGGCCTTGCATTAATGGTGACCATGCTTCTAATTGAACGCCATGTTCTTTACAAAAAGTATGCAGTTCTTCTTGCGTTAAGCGCGGGTGATATTCTACTTGGTTAATCATTGGTTTGATCTCCGCATCTTCTAATACGTCTTGTAAATGGTGAACTTGGAAGTTACTTACACCAATAGCACGAACACGACCATCTTTATAAAGCTTTTCTAATGCTTTCCACGTTTCTTTATATTTACCTTTTACAGGCCAATGTACTAAGTATAAATCTAGGTACTCTAAGCCAAGCTTTTGTAGACTTGTTTCGAAAGCTTGTAGCGTAGATTCATAACCTTGATCACTATTCCATACTTTTGAAGTAATAAATAGTTCTTCGCGAGGTACGTTGCTTTCACGAATGGCTTGCCCAACACCCTCTTCATTTTTGTATACAGCAGCTGTATCGATGCTGCGGTAGCCATTTTTAATCGCTGTTTTTACAGAATGAATAACTTCTGAGCCGTCTTCTACTTTAAAGACACCTAAACCAAACCATGGCATTTTCACACCATTATGTAAAGTTGTGCAATCTTGTAAGCTCGTTAATTTCACTTTAATTCCCCCTAGCTTTTTTATTTGTTGCTTCAATTGCTTGGTGAAGGATCTTTGAGAAATTATGCTCATATAAAACTTTTAAACCTTCTGCAGTTGAGCCACCTGGCGTTGTCACTTGTTCACGCAGCATAGCTGGATCTTGTTCTTGCTCGAGCATAGCAGCAGAACCTGCAATCATTTGAATGACAAGATGTTTTGCTGTTGCTTCATTAATTCCATAACTTTTTGTTGCCTCAATTAGACCTTCAGCAAAGTGGTAAAGGAAGGCTGGTGCACTGCCAGTAACAGCAGTTAGTTGATGAATTTCTTCTTCTGTGCAAAGTTGTGATGTACCAATGCCTTTTAAAAGCAGTTGCAGTGTTTCTTGCTGTTCTTCACTTACGGAATGTCCCATCGTATATAAGGAGATAGACTGTCCAATCGTCGCAGCTGTATTTGGCATAATCCAGGCAACTGGTGTACCTTGAGGAAGTTTTTCTTCTAAGTAAGATGGGCCAATTCCAGCAGCAACAGTCACTACAAACTGATGAGTTAGAAGAGGAGATAATTCCGCTAATAACTGTTCATGTGCAGCTGGTGGCATTGCTAAAACGATGGTATCCACAACTTTGATGTACTGTTTCCAATCATTTGTAGTTGATACGCCATATCGTTGCTCTAATTGCTTGAGTTTTTCTGTATCGCTTCGATTGGATACAATAATTTCTTCGATGTATTCTTTACTCGTCTTAAGTAGACCAGTAAATATTGCTTCTGCCATACGTCCGGCACCAATAAATAAAATTCGTTGTTTCTTTTGCATATCCTTTAATCCTTCCTATAGGAAATGTAGTAACAAAACGATAACATTGATGAAAGATAATTGTAAAAAGAAAAGACTTGAGCATAAAAAAATCCTAGTCTCAGAAAGTATCATTTCCGAAACTAGGATATATCATTAAGACTTTGTCATACCAAGAAGAACTGCACCGCCAATAATTAATGCACTACCAAGTGCGATAAATACCATTTGGCGTTTTGTTTTCTTTTCACCCAAGAAGATGATTGCACCAAATGTTGAGATAATGATTCCAGTTTGGGATAACGAGAAACTTGTTGCAACACCAACTTTTGGTTGAGAAAGGAATAAGAATAAGTTACCTGTACCCCATAATAAACCAGATAAGATATTACGAATTGCATATTTGTTAAATGGTTTATGTTTAGCTGTTAGTATAACAGCTCCAACGAACATACCAACTGCTTGAGGTAAAATAGCAGACCAGCCATCAACGTTGTACCAGCGAATAATGACTACATATACAAGGTAACCAAAAGTAGAGGTAATTAGAGTAACGATTCCTTTTTTTAGTTGTCCAGGTGGCTGTGCATTTTCTTTATCATCTAAAGAAGTAAAAACAACACCAATCACAATTAAAAGGATTGCAATCGTTCCCAGAATGATTGTAGTAGTTGTTGTCCATTCATGAAATGCGATAACCCCAAAGATAGTAGTAGCTACAAGCTGCATACCTGTTGAAATGGTAACAGTTGTTGAAACGCCTATTGTTTGAACTGTTTTTAATTGATTGACTTGCCCTAAAGCCCAAAATAAACCTGAAATAAAGCCAACAATTAATATAGTTAAGGATAATGCAGGTGTTGTAAATGCATACATAATTGTTGCGAAGACTAGAGCACCAATTGTCATACCTACCGTTTGGCTATATGCACCACCGCCCATTTTTACACTTATTAATAAAATATTTCCCCATGCTAATGCAGGAAGAAGTGCTAATAAAATGTCCATTACAAGACTCCCTTCTTGTTATATCAATAAAATGCATTCCGTTCTAACAATCGGTAATTTCCTACTTAAGAAGTAGAGGATTACCGATTGTTAAAACATGACTCCACATCTATGAAGTAGTGCTGTGAATAAGAAGAGCACTATCATTATATAAATGCGTTTTCATTTATTCCTTTTTTTGCACCCTCATATAATAACAGGAAAGTATCTCGTTTAGAAAGTAAATTCAAATAGAATGTATATTTCTATGAATGTGAAAAATTTTAATATTTTATAAAGGTATGAAAAGGTAGATAGGTTCAAAGGGGACTAGAGTTTTGAATGGTGATGGAATATTCTGTATAATTAATTTAGAGACTTAATTAAAAAGGGGGGGGAGATTTGGAATTTCATGCAATTCAAGAGAAGGGAATAGGTAAAATTCAAGCTGTAAGAGCAAACGAAAGTCATGTTGAAGGGATTGCGAAGGTTTGTACAGATGGATGGTTAGCGACATATGATGGTTTACATAGTCAAGAATATATCGATCGTGTAATTGAAGAGTACTATAATCATGAGCGTATTCATAAGGAAGTGCTGACAGATAATGAAAATTGGTATGGATGGTTCGTCGCATTGGAAAACGAAAAAGTTGTTGGAGCGATTGGCGGAGGAACGACAGGTGAAAAGCGAGGAGAAATTTTTGTCTTATATTTAGATCCGAACCGAAGAAGAGAAGGGATTGGGACATTGTTAGTAGATTATTTTACAGAAATTCAAAAAGAAAAAGGGATTTTAGAGCAGTGGGTGTCGGTTGCCGAAGGGAATAAAAAAGGAATACCCTTTTATGAAGCAAAAGGATTTGTAAAACAGTTTGAACGTCCGAGTCAAGGAAGTACAGAAGAAGAACCGGCTGTATCTTGTAGGTACTGCCGAAATATATAGCAAAATAGCCTCCGCTAAAGAGGCTATTTTACATTTACATGTTCCTTTTGTTCGTAGTGCACAAGCTGATTATTGTGGAAAACAGAAGTATGGTCATATACGCCTTCTTCTTGTAAAACCGTCGGTAAAAATTGTTTTGTTAAAGAGTTTACTCCTCTATTTTCTTTAGATAAAATCCAAGAAATGTGTTTCCAATCTAAAATTCCTTCAACCACTTTTTTCGGAGTGTGATAAGAAATATGAGCTGGGAGATTTGCGGTAAAAAGGTATAATCCACTGAAATTTGCATTGTCAGTTTTCCATGATAACGTTCCTTTATAGGTAACTTCTTGGTTTGTTAATTGTAGCCCGGTTTCTTCTTCAATCTCACGTAGAATGCATGCCATTGGTGTTTCGTTTTCTTCCATTTTACCTCCAACACCATTCCAAAGGCCTTGCAGTGGTGCTTTCTCTCGATTTAGCATTAATATTTCATCATCTTTTCTTATAAAACAAAGTGTTTGATTAAACATGAAATTCCTCCTTTTCTTCTATAATTCTACAAGGAAGTCGTATTTTCATCTCATTTCGCGGGAAATAATCAAAAAAGAGCAGCTTTGTCGAAAGCTGCCCTTAGGAAGATATTACTTTTTTGTTTATAAGCTGAATGAATAACAGAAAGATAAGCGACATACCAACAGTTGTGAGAACGAGTGCCCACGCAAGTGACATGTTACTCGCATCAATTGCCATGTAGATTGCAGTTGGAATTGTTTGTGTTTTACCAGGAATGTTTCCAGCAAACATAAGCGTTGCACCAAATTCTCCTAGGGCACGTACGAAACTTAAAATCATTCCGCCAAGTAGAGAAGGGAAAGCAAGTGGTAATGTTACATATAAGAACACTTGTATTTCAGTTGCTCCGAGGTCTCTAGCACCATCTTCAATTTGTTCATTAGCTATGATAAACCCTGTTTTTGCTGATTGGTACATAAGTGGAAATGCAACCACAGTTGAAGCGATAACAGCGGCCCAATATGTGAACATAATAGATTGTTGAAACAAAGTTTCTATCCACTGGCCAATGGGACTGTTTTTTCCAAAGATAATAACAAGAAAAAATCCAATTACAGTAGGCGGGAGTACCATTGGCAATAAGAAAAATGTTTCTAATAAAACTTTATAGCGTTTTGACGAACGAGCTAGAACACGTCCAATAATTGTTCCAAACACCATCACGATTATAGTGGCAAGTGCAGCAACTTTTAGTGAAAGAATGATAGGCGACCAAAATGCATCAAATATCATAATGATTACTACAGCACTGTAAAACCATATTTTTTAAAGATCGCTATAGCGTCTTTAGACTGTAAATATTCATAAAAAGCGGTTGCCTCTTTTTTATGTTTCGTTGCTTTTATAACACCTAGTGGATAGTGAATTGGTTCGTGTGAATTTGTTGGTGCTGTGTTAGCGATTTTTACTTTCTTAGAAATAAGTGCATCTGTTTTATAAACAATCCCTGCATTAACGCTTCCTGTTTCCACATATGTTAATACTTGGCGTACATCTTTTGTGTATACCATTTTACTTTGGAGATTGTCCCAAAGATTTAGGTGAGTAAGGGCCTCTTTAGCGTATTTGCCTGCTGGAACAGATTCAGGTGTACCTAATGCAATTTTTGCCACTTGTTCTTCTTTTAATGTTTGAAAATCTTTTATGTTACTATCTTTTGGGACAACTAATACTAACTCATTGCCGAGTAGATTTTTTCCTTCTTTTTGATCAATGATTCCTTTGCTCACAAGTGTTTGGAATTTGTCTTCTGCGGCCGAGAAAAATAGATCGACAGGAGCTCCTTGTTCAATTTGTTGCTGAAGAGCGCCAGAACTTCCAAAATTAAATGACAACTTTACATTTGGTTCTTTCTTTTCATATTGTGTTTGAATGTCTTTTAGTGCGTCTTGTAAACTAGCTGCAGCAGAAATGGTAAGTTCAATGTTTTCTTTTTTAGCAGTCGTTTTTTCTTGTTTACTTGTGTTTGTACATCCCGTACTTATTACGAGAAGTAGCACGAGTAAAATACTGCAAATAAAACGAAATATGTGCTTGTTCATCTTCATTTCTCCTTTCTTTCATCCCTTTTTAATTATAACTAATTATATCTAATTATAAATAGTTATAATTAGATATGTTGTGATTTTTCTCACGATAGTAAAAATAAATAGAAGAAAAACTGTTGTTTTTGTTACAATGAAGGCAGAAAGCGAGGAATCGGCTTATGGATCATCATTCCTACACAACAGAAGAAGTAGCGAAACGATTAAAAGTATCGAAATTAACAGTGTATGATTTGATTAAAAAAGGTGATTTGCCCTCTTATCGAGTTGGTAGGCAAATGCGTATTGATGCGAGTGATTTAGAGCGATATATTACAGAGATGAAAACAGGGAAGATACAAGCTGATTCATCATCTATACAGGTAATAAATCAAACGAACAAATCCCATTCTTGTATTATTAGCGGGCAAGATCTGTCTCTAGATATGTTAACCAAACATCTAGAAAATCATTTGAAAGCTCCTAATATACTAAGGGCATATCAAGGGAGCTTAGCAAGTTTAATTCAAATGTATCAAGGAAAAGGAGATATTGTAAGTCTCCATTTGTTCGATGGAGATACAGGAGAATACAACATTCCGTATGTGAAACGAATTTTAGTTGGACAACCTTGTATTGTTATTAATTTATTATCAAGAACATCCGGTTTTTATGTGCAAAAAGGAAATCCGAAACGCATAAAGACATTACATGATTTATGTGATGCATCCATTCAATTTGTAAATAGGGAAAGAGGATCTGGTATTCGTGTCCTTATTGATGAACAATTGCGCATAAATGGAATATCTAAAAAGAGTATTGTCGGGTATGACTGGGAAGAGTCCAACCATATTGGCGTTGCTTCTCAAGTAGCGAATGGAAAAGCGGATGTAGGGATAGGGACAGAAAAGGTAGCGCAAATTGTAAATATAGATTTTGCTCCACTTATACAAGAACGTTATGATTTAGTGATTTTAAAAACAGAAGAAAATACTGCGTTGATTGAAACAGTAAAAAAAGTATTACAGTCTTCTGAATTTCAAAATGAACTGCGTGCTATTGGTGGTTATGATATAAGTAAAACAGGTAAAATTATGTATGAAACAAATTAAAAAGAGCTGCTTGTCATCCTACAAGCAGCACTTTTTATATGTATATTAAGGGATACTTTTTTGTTCTAGCATAAGAATCGGGGGATAAGATTTCATTGTTCGTAAGGAATTATGGATAACATTTTAAAATTTGTCACTTATTTTTATTACTAACTATTAATACTTAGTGTTATAATTGAAAGTAGATACAGTTATAAAAAATTGAATTGTAGAAAGGAACAGATCGAATGTATACATTCATTACAAGGTCGTTGAAATATATATTTAAAACTTTCGGAAAAGTAGAAGTATATGGAAAAGAAAAATTACCGCAAGACGGAGCGTATGTTGTAGCTTGTACGCATACAAGCTGGATGGACGTTGTAATGCTAGCAACGGGAATGTTACCAACGAAAATTCATTACATGGCGAAAAAAGAATTGTTTCAAAGTAAATTTGGGAATTGGTTTTTTAAGAATGTAAATGCCTTCCCGGTTGATCGTGAAAATCCAGGGCCAAGTACACTGAAAATTCCATCTAGGTTATTAAAAGAAGGAAAAGTTGTTGGGATTTTTCCGAGCGGAACGAGATCTGCAGAAGCGACTTCACTGAAAGCTGGCGCTGTTACGATTGCCCTTCGCTCTAATGTTCCGTTAGTTCCAGCTGCATACATTGGGCCTAATAATTTAAAAGACTTGTTTCGTGGAAAAAGGGCGCAGTTAATTTTTGGTGATCCGATTAAAGTGGAGCAAGCATCGCAGATGGATCGTAAAGAAGTGATGCAACTAATGACAGAAAAATTAAATGAGACGTTTGCACAGTTAAAAGAAGCGTTACAAGAGGGTAAAATAGCATAAGGAAAATGGGAAAAGACGACCTGGCATAAAAGGTCGTCTTTTCGGTTTTATCTATATAAGGGGAAAGGGGAACACAAAATTATATAAGACTCATTGCGGTAGTATAAATTCATGCTGTAAGAAGAGCCGCACTGTTAGCGAGTCCATTAGAATCTCTCCTTACTTGTTTAATATAGTAAAAACAGTTTTTAGATGCTTTGTTTCTGACTTAATTGTACGAAATAGGAGGAGTTATAACTATCGAATTAGCTTACAGTAGCATTACATTTTTGTAAGGTACGTGTAATGTAATTCGATGGTTGTACTTAGTAGTATTGCTTACAATAAAGGCAGAAAGAATGAAATATGTCTTTCTGTCTGAAACAATGATGTGATGAAAAGGATTAACAACCAACTAATTGTAAGCCTCATCTCAAGAGAGATGGGGCTATTTTTTTAAAACCTTACAAAAATGTAAGGTTAACGTAAGTAAATTCGATGGCTCTTTTGTCATATTTCGCTCATAATGAAAACAAATACAAGAAGTTAGGGAGATTATAGAAGGGAGACAAGAGGGATGCAAAAAGAAGAAGTAGTTAAGTTTTCATTTGTAGAGTGTTTTAGCTACTTTGGCGTTGCGATTGCATGTATTGGGATTTTTGATGTGATTACCAATTTCATTGTTTAATAGATAGATGAACAAGAAGGATAGCCTTCTTGTTTTTTTATTATACATACCTTTTAGAACTTTAGAAAATTATATTAAAATAAGAGAAAGAGGTGATAGAAATGAGATGGATCGATAGTCATATACACTTGGATCAATATAAAAAAGAAGAGCAAACACAGTTAATTAAAGATATACAAAAGGCGAAGGAAATCACAGGAATGATTGCTGTTTCCATGAATTATCATTCTTGTCAACAAACGTTGGAGTTAGCAAAGAACTATTCGTTTATATATCCAGCTCTTGGATATCATCCTGAGCAGGACATTGATTTCAAACAATGTGAAAAAATTTATCAACTAATTGAAAAAGAAGCACATAACATTGTAGCGATTGGAGAAGTTGGTTTACCCTATTATTTACGACAAGAAAATCCAAATTTGTTATTGAAACCATATATTGAAATACTAGAAAGGTTCATATACTTGGCTCGAAAATATGATTTGCCAATTGTATTACACGCTGTGTATTCCGACGCAGAGGTTGTTTGTGATTTACTTGAATCTTATCAAATACGCCGAGCTCACTTTCATTGGTTTAAGGGGAGTCAACAAACGATGGAGAGAATGATAGAGAATGGGTATTATATCTCTATTACACCTGACATTGTATACAAAGAAAAAATTAAGGATATTGTTGCTTTTTATCCATTATCGCACATTATGGTAGAAACGGATGGGCCGTGGAAATTTAATGATGAAATGACGCATCCGCATATGATTTTGCAAGTGTTAAAGAGTGTGAGTGAAGTAAAAGGATTAGCACTTGAAGATGCAGCGGAAACTATTTATAAAAATACAGTTCAATTTTATAAAATATAATAGGAATATTACTTTTTCATGTATGTTTCGTATCTTCTGCATCACAAAATCAGACCTCAGAAGGATGTCGGTATTGAATATTCTTGGTATGATAGATAATGAAGCAATTGTATATATGTAAGGCTGAAAGGGGACAAATTTCAGCGAAAGAAGAGGTAAGATACGTGAAGAAGTTCTTTATAGGGTTCTTAGCAGTTGTGGGAATATATATGTTTTTTCGGGGCGAATCAAAAGGAATGGAAAGAGCTATAAATCAACCAAGCTATGTTGATTCAGAAGAAGCAAAACAGATGAAACAAATTATTAGCGAAGAGGCTAAGAAATATAATCTCCCAGAATGGATACCTCTTACAATTGCCGAGCATGAGAGTCGTCTAAATCCAAGAGCCGTTGGCGATCATGGAACATCATTTGGGCTATTTCAATTGCATCGCGGTGGTGGAATTGCTCCTGAGCATGTAACAGATGAGCAATTAAAAGATCCGCGAACAAATGCTCAAATTGCCATGCCTCATTTGGCAAAAGGGTATAAAAGAGGTATACAGAAGGGTTTAACAGAATTTGAGTTACTAAAATATACAGCGAATACATCCGGCTGGCCTGGTAATCTTGGAACGGAGTGGACGGATAAAAATATGAATTACAACATCGGGTTAGAGGATGTGTATTATAAAAATAAAGGTGTTATGAAAGAGTAGGTTGTATGATGACCTACTCTATTTTTCTATAAAATATGTCCTTAACTGTTCTTTTACTCCCTGTAATTGTGTAGAAACTTGAGGAATGTTGTAGCCAACGTATAACGGTGAAACAACGAAACGAGGAACAATTTTGCATATAACTTGTCTATCTAGTTTGTAAAAAAACATGTTATAGCTATTACACCCCTTATGAAAATCGTGTAATACGTAGCGTACAGTTTTTTGAATATAGTCGGCCATCAGATCAATTTGATTCATATTTTCTATTATAATGTTAAACTCTGTAAAACCGATAATTGGATGAGTAGAAATATTTAGTTCAATTCCGTATTCTTTGCTTACAAGGATTCCTTGGAAATGCTCTGTTCTTACATTTTGTCGATAGTCGACTTGCTCCATACCAATAATTTGCATATGTGCATGGTGGATTGTTCCCCCTGATAGCGGTCCATGGTTTTTATATAAAATGGCAGATTGGAATTTTCCGCTTTCTTCTAATGATAACCAGTGCTTAACTGAAAATCGGATAAGCTTTCGCATATGCTTTTGTGTATAGGTTGCAATATGATCGTGACAATTATCAGTTTCGATAATGACCGTTTGTAATGTATTTTGTAATGTCGGATATTTATTTTTTAGCCAAATAATTGTTTCATCCGTTTCTAAAATATTGCTTAGTTGTGTTTGATCGCAAAATGGGCAAGCTGTTTCTTTATTTTGCATGCTGTTTGGCTTTTGTTGTCCAATCTGATTTAAAAAGAATAGCTGTTGTTGTGTCTCCATTTTTCTCCCCCTGTAACCGTATGTATATGAATTATCCTATATTTGGCGTATCGTTAATGAATATTTGAAAAGGGTCTGCGTATTTTGTTGGTGTAAATTCAATAATTTCATAACGAGCAATGTTATGAATATAAAAAGGATCTTCTGCAATAATTGTTTCTACCTCTTGTTCAGATACAGCATTCATTAAAATGATTCCACCAACGCGAGGGTTACGGCGCCCTGAAAATATAAACTTGTTTAGATCATAGTATTTATCTAAAAATTGAATATGCTCCTCCAGATAATGCTCTACAACTTCAAGTGGTTGGATATAATTTACCATTGTTAAAAACATATTTCTCCCCCTATTTGCCATATTCCAACTAGTACATATTCGTGAAAAGTCATTTTAAATCCTTTATAGTGGGATTAGGGAAAAATTAGAGAATGGAATTATCATATGAAAGAAGAAAGAAATGTGTCGTTTCCAATAAAACGAGGTTTGTCATCGCATATCGCTTATCAACAATACTACAAGTGGATCAAATTCTTGTAGTAGAGGATGGGAATATTACCGGTGTAGGTACGTATGAGAAACTTATGGAGAATCATGCATATTACAAAAAATTGTACAACAGCAATTTGTGGTAGAGCAAAACAAA
Source organism: Bacillus yunxiaonensis (assembly GCF_037104695.1). Taxonomy (NCBI): domain Bacteria; kingdom Bacillati; phylum Bacillota; class Bacilli; order Caryophanales; family Bacillaceae; genus Bacillus; species Bacillus yunxiaonensis. The sequence continues at coordinate 46,703 of NZ_JBAWSV010000013.1, forward strand.
GACGAGATACCCTGCCTAATTTAGGATATCTCGTCTTTACTTTTTTCGTCGTCTTTTCATGAATTGTTAATTTCATCAACAATTGGTTTTGCATCAACTAAAATTTGAATAACAGTTTTTACAATATCTATCATGTGCTATGCCTCCTTTTATTTTTGAACCACAGCTGTCTTTTATGTATGAATGTGTCTATTTACATTATTTTCAGAAAAATGACTATCCAAACGTATTTTAGGAGAGTATAATAAAATGGTAAGTATAAAATTCCGTACGAAAGAGGTGAAAGAGATGAATCGTTCTATAGTTGTACGCACGCAATTTTTAGATTTTATCTACATTTGTCGTGCAATTTTTCATCGTGTAGTTGCTAACGGGATACGTATGCCCTTTTTTAGCAATTTCATAACAACTATTGAACGATAGAGGTCTCTTCACCCATTTTATAGAAACGTGTGAAAAGGGAACTATGGTGGTTCCCTTTTCTATTTTGAAATAAAAGCCGTGGGTAAGGTTCTTTACTCATGGCTTTTTTACGTTGAAAGGAGTACGGAACAGATGATGATTTGTAGTGTAAACAATATAGCGAAGACATTTGGTGGAAATATTATATTTGAAAATATATCGTTTGAGATAAAGGAAGGCGACCGCATTGGTTTAGTTGGTCGTAACGGTAGTGGTAAAACAACAATTTTTCAACTGTTAACGGGAATAGAACATGTGGATGGCGGTGCTATTCATATGAAGAAAGGTACGCGTATTGGTCATGTTGCCCAAATTCCGAAATTTACTGAAGGGATGACTGTATATGATGTATTACGTTCTGCATTTGCGAAAGAGCAAGCATTAGAAAGGAAGATGCGTGAACTCGAACAGAAGATGGCAGAAGAGCATGAGGCGAGTGTTACGGAAAAAATGATGACGGAGTACGGAGAAATACAGGAGCAGTTTTCCTTTTTAGGTGGTTATGAAGTCGAAGCGAATATCATGAAAGTCGCTAATGGACTGCAAATAACAGAATTATTTCCGCGAAGTTTTATAGAGCTAAGCGGTGGTGAACAGACGAAAGTAAGCCTAGCTTATATGCTCCTTAAGAAGCCAGACTTATTATTTCTCGATGAGCCGACAAATCATTTAGATTTATTCGCGGTGGAATGGCTTGAGCAATTTTTAAAGGAATACGGTGGGACAGTTGTTGTGATTTCACATGACCGTTATTTTTTAGATGAAGTCGTAACGAAGATTTTTGATTTAGAAGATGGAGAATTGCATGTATATCATACGAACTATTCACAGTTTGTAAAGAAGAAAGAAGAAAGATTACTGCAAGAGTTCCAAGCGTATCAAGAGCAGCAAAAGAAAATAAAGAAAATGAAAGAGGCAATCAAAAGACTTAGGGAGTGGGCTAACCAGGCGAATCCGCCTAATGAAGGATTGCATAAACGCGCCCGCAATATGGAACGTGCTTTAGAGCGTATGGAAAAATTGAAGAAGCCTGTCTTAGAGCATAAGCAAATGGGGCTTCAGTTTGAAGGGCAAGAACGCAGTGGGAAAGATGTTGTTATCATGAAAGAAGTCGGAAAGAATTTTGGTGAACGTATTTTATTTCAAAATGTAGAATTACATGTTCGTTTTCAAGAGCGAGTTGCGATTGTTGGACGTAATGGCACAGGAAAGACAACATTATTGAATTTATTACTACAAGAAATGAATCCAGATGTGGGTAAAATTCGTATCGGGAGTGGAGTAAAGCTAGGCTATTTGTCTCAACATATGATCGTTAACGGTAAACAAACGGTGTTAGAAATGTTTCGAGAACAGATAGCAGTAACAGAAGGAGAAGCCCGCCATATACTTGCTCGCTTTTTATTCTACGGACCAGCTGTATTTAAAAAGGTGAATCAATTAAGCGGGGGCGAGCGAATGCGTTTGCGGTTAGCGCAGCTTATGCATCAAGATATTAATTTTCTTGTACTCGATGAACCGACAAACCATCTTGATATTGAATCGAGAGAAGTATTAGAAGAAGCGCTTGAACAGTATAATGGAACGATTCTGGCTGTATCCCATGACCGTTATTTCTTAAATAAATTGTTTGCGAAAACGTATTGGATTGATAATCAAACAGTGTATGGATTTGCTGGGAATTATGCTTGGGCACGCGAGAAGTGGCAGGAGAGAAGAGAAAAAGAACAACAAACTGTTACTGTTGTACAAAAGGAAAAAATAGTAGCTGTGTCAAAACAAATACCTATAGATAAAGGCATTATAAATTTGGAAGAGCAGCTTATAAGTGTGGAGAAAAGTATATACGAGTTAGAATGCAAAATGTCTGAAACGACAAATGTTGTAGAGTTGGAGAGCCTATATAATGAAAAAGAGCAAAAAGAATTATTAAGAACAAAATTATATGAGGATTTAGAGAATAGTATGGATATGAAGAATTAAAAAGCTGGTGTATGCCAGCTTTTTTAGTTCGTGTGTATTCATTCCGCATTAATAGGCGGTAAGATCTGCATTAATGAAAGTTTCGCAGTGTTTTACATTTATTGTTATTAACTTCCTTTTAGTATATTATTAAGATGTTTTGATTATCGTTTTTTTTATTTCTAAAAAGGAGGTTCATAAAGAGGGGGAGAATATGAAATTTGTATATTTTGTTTGAATACGAGGTGAAACTGTATGCTAGGATATGCCCGGCTACTTACGATTGTTCTCATTTGTATTGTGTATGCTCTGCAGGTTCCACATGGAGTACTAGGACTACAAATATTTGTTGGCACTGCCTGTTTGATTTATGCTGTGAATCATTTTTTACTTATGATGTCGCATAACAGGGAGCGGCGGATATTTTTTATATTATTATCTAATGGAATTGTAACAGTTATATTTGGATTTTTATTTCCAAAGGTAGACCTGTATTTAATCTTATTTGGTGTAGATGCAGTAATTTTATTTGTTAATATTCAATCGAAAGTTATAGTTCGCTTTTTTATAGGTTTTTTCTTTATATGCTGGTTTGCTATTTTAATATATTCGTATCAATATTTTGGAGAGCTTGAAATTTGGGGGAATATTATAACATTTATGTTCGTTGTATTTAGTGCTCTTAGTGGAGGGCTAATTAAAAAATTAATGTTAGCTCGCCAAACAGTAGATGAACAGTATGAAAAATTGAATTCATCACATGCAGCACTTCAAGAAGCACATGAGCAATTGCGGCTATATGCAAAAGAAGTAGAAGAGTTAACGGCAGTTAAAGAAAGAAATGATATTGCACGTGAAATTCATGATACAGTCGGTCATAATATGACGGCATTACTTGTTCAATTACAGCTTGCTGAGGAGTTGTTGAAACAGAAATCAGATCAAACTGGAGCGGTTTTGCAAACATGTCATGAGTTAGCAAGGAAATCCTTACAAGAAGTAAGGGCATCGGTTCGAACTTTGAAAGAAGAAGAGAATGCAGGGGATTTAGTTGGTAATATTAGGAGGATGTTAAGTGAATTTTCGAAGGTAACAAATGTGAGAACGACATTTAAATTACATGGTGATCCAGTCACCATTCCGTTGTCACTCCATCCAACAATATTGCGTATTATGCAGGAGTCATTAACAAATGCAAAACGTCATGGTAAGGCAGCTACATGCGAAATCATGCTTTCTTGTTTGGATGGAAAAGTGCATTTATCTATTTCTGATGATGGAACAGGTGTAAATGAAGTGAATCCTGGTTTTGGACTTATTAATATGAAAGAACGTGTAGAAGAACGCGGGGGCATGATTCGGTTTGAAAGTGAAAAAGAGAAAGGGTTTCAATTAAAAGTGGAGTTCCCACTTCGAGAAAAGACGTGGGTAATAGGGGGAACGGTATGATTCGAATTATGATTGTTGACGATCAGTCGTTAGTTCGTGATGGATTAGCGATGTTATTAAATTTACGCCCAGAGCTTGAAGTGGTTGGAACTGCAAATAACGGGATGGAAGCTGTGCAAAAAGCTGAGGAATTTCAGCCTGAAATTATCTTAATGGATATTCGCATGCCTCATACAAATGGTGTAGAGGGAACACGTTTAATAAAGGAACAGTTTCCTAACATAAAAGTACTGATGTTGACCACGTTTAATGATAGTGAACTTATTTTTGAAGCACTTGAACAAGGAGCAAGCGGCTATTTATTAAAAGATATGGCGACAGATACAATTGTGCAGGCAATATTGACTGCACATGCAGGCGGAGTTGTACTTCCGCAAGATATAACCGCTCAAATTGTGAAAGAATTAAAGAGAACGAAAGTAGATAGTATTGCTGAGCAACGTGTTCCAGAACAAATAGGACAGTTAACAGAGAGAGAAATAGAAGTGTTGCGGGAACTAGGATATGGATTAAATAATAAAGAAATTGCGGAGAAGTTATTTATTACAGAAGGAACGGTAAAAAATCATGTCTCCAATATTATTAGTAAATTGGAGCTTCGCGATCGAACACAAGCAGCTATTTTTGCTGTGCGATATGGTGTGACAGCTTACATATGACTTTTGGCATAGATAAGTATGAAAAAGCAGCAGATAATGCTGCTTTTTTATTATGTATTTTCTATCTAAAGAGAGATGGAAATGCGATGGAATTCTTTTACAATCAGAATGAGATTACATTAAAGGGGTTGAATCGACATGTTAGTCGTAGATCATATTACAAAATCCTTTGGGAAAAAAGAGGTTGTGAAAGGCGTATCATTTTCGATTGAGAAAGGGGAAACTTTTGGATTACTTGGTCCAAATGGTGCAGGAAAATCAACAACAATCTCCATGATTTGCGGGCTCTTTCCATATGATAGCGGGGATATACGTGTTGGAGGGAAATCTGTGAAAGAGTATCCGATGGAAGCGAAACAAAAAATTGGTGTTGTTCCACAAGATATTGCTTTATATCCTACACTTTCAGCTAAAGAAAATTTAATTTTCTGGGGGAAAATGTACGGCCTTAGCGGAGCAACGGCGAAGAAGCGTGCAGATGAGGTGCTAACATATGTTGGTCTAGAAGACCGCGCTAAAGATAAAATTGAAACATTTTCAGGTGGTATGAAACGCCGCATAAATATTGGTGTAGCACTTATGCATGAACCTGAGCTATTAATTATGGATGAACCAACAGTCGGGATTGATCCGCAATCACGGAATCATATTTTAGAAACGGTGAAAAGGTTAAATGAAAAGGGAATGACAGTTATTTATACAAGTCATTACATGGAGGAAGTTGAATATTTATGTGAACGCATTGCAATTGTAGATCATGGCAAGGTAATTGCGCTTGGAACGAAAAGCGAACTATGCAATCGTCTTACAGATGGTTTTATGGTGAGGCTACAGGTTAATCGTTACAATCAAGAATTATTGCAGAAATTACAAGCACTCCCTGTTGTAGAACGTATTGTAGTCGATGAGGATTCTAATACCATTGATATTGCTCTCATTAATGGTGATGCAGTTGGTATGGTAGTTTCAGAGGTTGTCGGCAATCGGGTGCAAATTGTGAAGCTTGAAGTACAAGAACCGAATTTAGAAGCGCTCTTTTTACAATTAACGGGTCGTTCACTTCGTGATTAGGGGGGAGAGAGTATGAAAAGTTTTATTATCGCATGGAAAGATTTTAAGATACGATTTACAGATCGGCGCGGCTTTATGATGATGCTACTTATGCCGCTTTTATTAACAGCTATTTTAGGATCAGCTTTAAGTGGTTTCTTAAATGAGGGTGGATTACCAAAAACGGTAATTGGATACTACCAAGAAGATGAAGACACATTTACTAATATGTTTCGAACAGATGTATTAGAGGCAAAAGAAATAAAAGATGATGTGAAAGTTAAGAAAGTCTCCTCACGAACTGACTTAGAAGAGATGTTGAAGGAGAAAAAAATTGATGTTGGGATTATTATCCCGAAGCAGTGGAGTGAGCATATACAAGAGGGGAAACTCAAAGAAGTTGAACTGCTTACTGATCCTGCAAAAGACATACAAGCAAAGATTGCAGATTCATTGATTCGTTCCTTTTTTGAACGGGTGCAAACAACAGCCTTTACTACAAAGAGTGTGGTAACTGATTTAGCGCAATCTCAGCAAGGCAATGTGCAAGAAGTAGCAAAGAATGTCGGAACCGATTTACAAGCTATTGCAACTTCAAATAAAAGTGGAATTGAAACAGGTACAATTGGCAAGAAGACAGTTACTGCTATGCAATATTATGCTGCAGCGATGTTAGTTATGTTTCTACTATATAACGTAACAGTTGGCGCAAAATCAATTGTAGGGGAACAAAGAACAGAAACGTTAGCGAGGTTATTAACGACACCGACAAGTTCCTATTCTGTTTTGTTAGGTAAATTTTTCGGAACCTTACTATTTGCGTGTATTCAATTTGGCGTGTTTGTCATTGCAACCCATTATGCATTTGGTGTCAATTGGGGTGATGATATTGCGCAGCTTACTGTAGTAGGAATTTCCTATGCAATTTGTGTATCGGGCTTATCGATGTTGATTGCTGCATTTATTCGAGATGAAAAAACAGCAGATGTTATGGGGGGCATTGGTATTCAACTGTTAGCGATATTAGGAGGTTCTATGTTACCAATTTATGTATTTCCAGATACATTACAAAAGGTTGCTAATGTTGCGCCAAATAAATGGGCACTTACGAGTTTCCTAGATATTATGTCAGGAACGTCTTGGAATATGTTATTACCAATTATTTTAAGTTTATCTAGTGCTGGCATACTTTCCGTTATCATTGGAACATTACGGTTACGTACTAGATAGGAGGAGAGAGCAGTGAAAAAAATTTGGGCGATTTGTTCACTAGAGTTAAAACAAATATTGATGAAGCCACAAAATTATTTTCTTATGTTAGGTATGCCAATTGTTTTTACGTTAATTTTTGGCGGACTTCTAGGTGGAAGTGGTAATGATAAGGTGAAAATAATTTTAATTGATGAGGATCAATCAAAATTATCGGCTTCCTATTACGAATCCTTAACGCATAGCGATCTTGTAAGTGTGGAAAAAGGATCATATGAAGAGGCAATGAAGAAAATTGAAAATAAAAAAGCCTCCGGTATTGTAACGATTGCGAAGGGCTTTCAAAAGCATATACTAGATGGAGAAAATGCAAAAGTTCGGTTTCAATCTAGCGCCGATTTTACAGGAGGTGCTTCTGTAGAACAAGCGTTGGAGACTACATTAAAAAAAATGGAAATAGAAGTAAAAGGGGCAAATGAATGGAGTCAAAATAGCGGGAAGTCTTGGGAGATAATGTATGACAACATTCATGCAAAAGCGGAATCTGTTCATGTTCAAAAAGAATCTATTGTAACGGGGCAGAAAGAGATCAGCGGTGTATCAGCTAGAGCAGCAGGATTTTCAATTTTATTTGTAATGATTGTTATGCTCAGTGCAACAGGAACCATTTTAAAAGCAAAGCAAGTGGGTGTGTGGCATCGCTTGTTGGAAACACCTGTTACAAGAGCCCAAGTATTAGCTGGATATATTTTTTCATTCTTCCTAATTGGTTGGTTTCAATTTGGAACACTTATGATATTAACAAATCTATTATTTGGTGTACAGTGGGGAGATATGTTAGGGCTTATCGTTCTTGTCTCGGTGCTACTACTTGCTGTAATTGGTTTAGCTTTATTGTTAGCAAGTGTTGTGAAAACGACAGAACAACAATCAGCATTAGGAAACATCGTCATTATTTCGACTTGTATGATTAGTGGACTGTATTGGCCAATTGAAATAGAACCGGAGTTTATGCAAAAGATTGCTAACTTTGTCCCGCAAACATGGGCAATGCGTGGTTTTACGGAATTAATTGCTAAGGGAGGAGCACTGGCAGATATAACAGGATATGTTGGAGTGTTACTTCTTTTTGCTGGTATATTCTTTGTCATCGGTTTAACAAGAATACGTTATGATTGAAAAAAGAAAGCAGAATTTACAGCTTTGCACGCTGAATTCTGCTTTCTTTTTGTTGTTCTTCCGATGACCCAAGTGAAATGATAATAGCAATCCCGAACATGAAGAGAAACACTAAAAAGAGGACGAACGTCGGGAAGAACGGGAATAAGAGTAATGCTCCTAAAATAACGAGCATTAAACAAATATAGTTCAAAACATATAGGAATAACTTGTCCATGTTTTCTCCCCTTTATTAAGAATCTGTTATTATCGTATGCTCGTTTTATAAGAAATAGAATAAATTTTCAAGTGAGATTTTTGTATGTTGATAGAAAAATAGTTATGCTTGAAAGCGTTTTATATGTTAAAAGCGTTTTGTACTACTTTGTAAATTGTTTACATATAAATGTGAAAAGGATAATATGGGACTTAATTCATACTATTTTTGTATGAATTATAGGTTTAGTGAGAAAGGAGGAAGGATATATAGAATTTGTACTGTAGAATACATAGGTTAGGATGGGGAGAAATGAATAATAAACTTACAGCTGCCCTTGCTACATTTCTTAGTACTTCTTTTCTATTAACATCATGCGGGCAAAAGGAAGCAAGTTCAAATGAAAAAGTAAACGTACTAAAAGTAAAAGGTGAACTGATGGAATTTTAAATAGTTTATCCCGCTATTCGCGGGCAGTAAGACCCCCACCTCAAGATTCAGAGAAAATCGAAGAATATAAGTGGGGGATAACTGCCAGTAAAAGCCCGATTGGTTCTAGCCATCAGTGGGGGATGAAAAAACCCCCACTGATGGAAGTTTCACTTTATCAAAAATAACAATTCAATAAGTCTTTGGAAAAATATGATATAGAAAGAATTGACAAAATAAAGAAACGGATATAAGCTAATGTACATAAAGTATATAGGAAAAGTCGGAATAAGGTAGTTACCCCTCATGAAAAGTATGTTTTTATAAAATAAAACCCGACTTTTATGATGGAATATAATGTGTGTTTTAGGGAGACATACATGGAAGAAGGAAAATTAGAAAGGTAGTTCATGAGGTGTAATATTCTAGAGAAAGTTAAGGTGGGGACAATGAAGGGAAAATCAAAGAAATGGTTGGGAGTATTTTCGGTTTTACTGAGTAGTTCGCTTCTATTAACAGCATGTGGTCAGGAAGAAAAGGCATCTTCAGAGCCTGTAAAACAACAAGATTTAAAAGAAGCGAAAGTAGAAAAGATCGCAGCAACTGATAAATCAAAAAATCCAGAAAAAGCAAAACAGCGAAAAGATACGATTATTGCAGGTATTTCTAAGCCAGGTGGGGTTTTCTTGCCATACTTCCAAGAAAATGGTTGGGATGGAAATGTAACATCAGTTATCTTTGCTTCACTTGTCACAACTGATAAACAAGGAAAGCCAGTCCCGGATCTTGCAGAGAAATGGGATGTATCTTCCGATCAATTAACATATACATTCCACTTACGTAAAAACTTAAAATTTAGCGACGGTTCACCATTAACAGCAGACGATGTTGCGTTCACATTGACATTACTACACGATAAAGCGTATGAAGGTGACGAAGATATTTTACAGTTTGCGGTTAAAGGTGGAAAAGCGTATAAAGATGGAACAGCGACATCAATTGAAGGTATTAAAGTTGTTGATCCACAAACGATTAAAATTACGACAGAAAAAGTAAATTCTCAAGCGCTATTGCATCTTGGTGGACCTGTTCTGTCAAAAGCATATTATGGAAAAGATTATAAGCAAAACACAAATTTAAATTATTTGAAAGATCTATATGGTAAACCGATTGCGGCTGGTCCTTATAAATTTGAGCAGTATGTTCCGGGTCAAGAAGTTCGTTTCGTAGCAAATGAGAACTATTATGCTGGTAAGCCAAAAGTAAAAAACTTTATTTATAAGATTACAACTGCTGATACAAACTTCCAATTGTTCCAAACAGGTGAAACAGATTACGATGGATTTGCTGCAAATGGAGACAATGTTGAACAATTAAAAAGCTTGGGCTTTGCTAATATCAATCTCGAAACATCTAGTTCATTCTCCTATATTGATATGAACAGTAAAAAGCCATATTTACAAGATAAAAAGGTGCGTCAAGCATTGATCTACGGATTGGATCGTAAAAAATATGTTGATACATTCTTCCAAGGATATGGATCTGTAGCTAATGTACCAATTTCACCAGTTTCTTGGGCGTATACAGATGAAGGTATAAACAAATACGAATATGATTTAGAAAAAGCGAAGAAATTATTAGACGAAGCAGGATGGAAAGTTGGTTCTGACGGTATTCGTGAAAAAGATGGACAAAAATTAAAATTAAGTTATTACGCTGCAAGTGGAAGAAAACAGGAAGAGGTATTTATTCCAATCGCGAAAGAAAACTATAAAGCATTAGGTGTGGAATTTAACCCAGAGATGATGGATTTTAACACATTAGTTGCAAAATTACACAAAGGAGAGTATGACTTAGCAGCCGTCGCAACACCAGGTATCTCTGATCCAAGTGAACCAGTAGCTGACTACTTATCTACAAGTCCGAACAATAGTTCAGGATATAAAAATGCAAAAGTAGATGAACTTATTAAAAAAGGATTAGAAACGGTAGATATTGAGAAACGTAAGCCGATTTATAAAGAACTTTATAAAGAATTAAATGATGATCCACCGGTTATTTTATTAAGCTATCGTAAACTTCTGTATGCACACAATGCTCACGTAAAAGGTATCGATCCAGAAAAATACGATAGCATCATCTCAAACTTACCTGCTTTATCTATTGAAGAATAAAGATATATAAACGTGATAGAAGGCATTTTTTCATACAGTAAGCAAGCGGATGCTGTTGGGAAAATGTTCTTCTATTTTTAAGTATATAAGATTGGAGAGACGGAACGGTGAAGACGTATATCATTCGTAGATTTTTCCAGATGATTCCGACCTTACTTGGGGCCTCTATTATTATCTTTTTCTTATTTGCACTGCTTCCTGGTGACTACGTGGATTCAAATCCGAAGTTAACACCAGAGAGGGCACAAGAGCTAAGGGAATTATACGGATTAAATAAACCGATTATCGAACGTTATTTTCATTGGTTTGGAAATGCAATAACAGGGAACTTTGGTTTCTCATTACAATACCAAGAGTCTGTTACATCCTTATTGAATAAGTTTATTTGGAACTCGTTTATTGTTGCAGCTGCAGCTTTATTTTTCACATGGTTAATTGCACTTATTATCGGCGTTATTTCTGCAACAAAGCAATATTCACTGTTTGATGGGCTTGTTACACTTGGTGTATTTGCAGCAATGTCGTTTCCATCGTTTTTTATTGGTTTATTTATGATTAAAGTGTTTGCTGTTGATTTGAAATTATTACCAATTGGTGGAATGATTGATATCGGAAGTAACTCGACAGGTTTTACATATATATGGGAAGTTATAAGACATATGATTTTACCTGTATTTATTTTGACTCTTCTTGGGATAGGATCATTAACTCGTTATTTTAGAACAAGCATGCTGGAAGTTGTGCGCCAAGACTATATTCGAACTGCAAGAGCAAAAGGATTGAAAGAAAAGGTTGTTATCTATAAACACGCTTTGAAAAATGCAATTTTACCAGCGATTACATTACTTGCTTTTGAACTGCCGGGATTATTTTCAGGGGCAATTATTATCGAACAAATTTTTAACTGGCCAGGTGTTGGCCATATTCAATTAGAAGCATTAAGTTTCCGCGATTATCCTGTGTTAATGGCATTCACAATGTTTCTTTCTTTCTTAACTATTATCGGAAACTTTCTAGCGGATATATTGTATGCAGTTGTAGATCCGCGGATTCGATTGAAATGAGGAGGGAGATAACATGGAGAGCGTAACACAGAGTACAAACAAGAATCTGCAAAAGAAAAGGATAAAATCAGCTTCCCCGTGGCGTCAAGCATATAGCAGATTAAAGAAAAATAAACTGGCAGTATTCGGTCTTTATAGTTTAATTTTTATGCTTGTATTTTCCTTTATCAGCCCATTTTTTTCTCCTTATGTTTCAGGAACTGTGCAAGTGGGCCAAATTAATAAGCCGCCAACATTTTCGCATTGGCTTGGTACAGATCAACTTGGAAGAGACATTTTAACTCGATTAATGTTAGCGGGGCGAATTTCATTAACAATTGGTCTCGCATCCATGTTTTTATCTGTTATAATCGGCACGCTATTAGGAGCTATTTCAGGATTTTATCGAGGTGTGGTTGATCATCTTATTATGCGTATTGCAGATGTGCTAATGTCTATTCCTGGATTGCCGTTACTTATCATTATGGGTGCAATTTTATCAGAATGGAAATTGCCGTCTGAATATCGGATTTATGTTGTGATGATTATGCTAAGTTTAGTTGGATGGCCAGGTCTTGCAAGACTTGTGCGTGGTCAAATTTTAACTCTTCGTGAGCAAGCATTTATGCAAGCGGCGGAGGTATTAGGATTAAAAGATTATCGGAAAATTTTATATCATTTAATTCCAAATACCATTCCGCTTTTAATTGTTGTCGCAACATTAAATATAGCAGGAGCTATTTTAAGTGAGTCAGCGTTAAGTTATTTAGGATTAGGTGTTGTGCCGCCCACACCATCGTGGGGGAATATGATTAATGCAGCAAATTCATTAATTGATTTTCAAAAACGCCCATGGCTTTGGATACCGCCTGGTTTTGCGATTTTCTTGACAGTTGTATCTATTAATTTACTTGGTGATGCGCTTCGAGACGCATTAGATCCAAAATTGAAGCGGTAGGTGAGAAATCATGAGTAAAACATTGGTAGAACTAAAGGATTTACAGACACACTTTCATACAGAGGAAGGAACTGTAAAAGCGGTTAACCATGTTAGTTTTTCTGTAAGAGAAGGAGAAACGGTTTGTGTTGTCGGTGAGTCTGGATGCGGAAAGAGTGTAACAGCCCTTTCTATTATGGGGTTAATTGCGGATTCAGGAGAAGTGGTCGATGGAGATATTTTATTTGAAAATCGCAGCCTACTAGAAATGGATGAAAAAGAGATTCGGAAACTAAGAGGAAATGAAATGGCAATGATTTTTCAAGAGCCAATGACTTCGCTTAATCCGGTATTTACAGTAGGAGAACAGCTTGTAGAAGCATTGATGGAGCATGAAATTATTAGTAAAAAAGAAGCATATAAAAGGGCAATTAAATTAATCCGTAAAGTAGGCATCGCGCGTGCGGATGAAATTGTTCATTCTTATCCACATCAGCTAAGTGGCGGAATGCTGCAACGAATTATGATTGCCATAGCTTTAAGTTGTAACCCTAAGCTATTAATTGCGGATGAGCCAACAACAGCGCTTGATGTTACGATTCAAGCGCAAATACTAGATTTACTAAGACAAGTAAAAGGAGAGTTTAACACTTCTATTCTATTAATTACACATGATTTAGGTGTTGTGGCAGAAATGGCAGATTATGTAGTTGTTATGTACGGTGGTAAAGTGATTGAGGAAGCGCCTGTACTAGAGTTGTTTAAAAATCCAAAGCATCCATATACACAAGGGTTACTAAAATCAAAGCCTGTTATGGGCCAGCGGAAAGATCGGTTATATTCGATTCCAGGGCAAGTACCAAATCTAGTAGGATTGGGAGAATTTTGCTATTTTAGCGATCGTTGTGAGCATTGCATGGAAATTTGCCAAACGCAAACACCACAACTTCAAGGGCATGAAGGGACTCATAAAGTAGCTTGTTGGTTATATGAGGAGCGTGCAGGGCAATGAGTGAACCATTATTAGAAGTAAAAGACTTAAAAACATATTTTCCGATTTCAGGTGGTATCTTTGGTAGAACAGTAGGCCATGTAAAAGCAGTTGACGGTGTAAGTTTCACTATTAATAAAGGCGAGGTATTTGGTCTTGTCGGTGAGTCTGGTAGCGGTAAAACGACAATTGGCAAAACGATTCTTCGTTTAGTTGATAAAACAGAAGGTGAAGTGAAGTTTCAAGGACAAGATGTACATAAGTTGTCTAAGAAGGAATTACAGCAACTTCGTCCAAACATGCAACTCGTATTCCAAGATCCGTTCAGTTCATTAAACCCGAGAATGCGAATTGGTGATGCAATTGGTGAACCATTACTTGCACATGGCCTTGCGACGAAGGAAAATGTTCGTGAGAAAGTACTAGAGGTATTAGAGTTGTGTGGTTTAGCATCGTATCATATCGATCGTTATCCACATGAATTCTCTGGAGGGCAACGTCAGCGTATTGTTATTGCAAGAGCGATGGCACTAAATCCAGATTTCATCGTAGCAGACGAACCAGTTGCGGCTCTTGATGTATCGATTCAAGCGCAAATTATTAACTTGTTTAGTGAACTGCAGCGAAAAAAAGGACTATCGTATTTATTTATTTCCCATGATTTAAGTGTAGTTGAGCATTTATGTACGAAAATTGGGATTATGTATTTAGGAACGATTGTAGAAACAGCACCGCGTGATGAATTATTTGCAAATCCGCTCCATCCATATACGAAGGCGCTGTTGTCTGCGGTTCCTATTCCGGATCCAGCTATAAAGCGGGAACGGATTATTTTACAAGGTGATATTCCAAGTCCAGCAAATCCACCTGCAGGTTGTCGGTTTCATACACGTTGTCCGTTTGCGACAGATATTTGTAAGAAAGAGGTACCGGAATTTCGGAATGTTGGTAGTGAGCATTATATTTCGTGCCATCATGTATAAGGGAATAAACCCTCACTTCATTATGAAGTGAGGGTTTATGATGTATGAAGATGGAATACGTTATGCAAATATAGTTGCTGTATACATAAAAAGATATAATATTTTTTCTGAATCTTTTTATAAATTTGATGAATATTGTATTTTTTGACCACCTTGTTACAATAAATATTGTGACTATTTGATTATATTTCTATGAAAGGGAGTAAGGTGAAAAGTATATGCTAAAAAAAGCCATGGCTGTGGCTTTGACGTTAAGTTATGTTATAAGTCCAATACATAGTTTAGCAGAAACACAGCAAGTGAAACTATCAACTGAACAACAACCAATAGAGAACTCGACAGGACCAGCAAGCACGGGAAGTACACAAGGGACTTTGAATGAGACATCAATAAGCCAAACGCAGGGGAATGTAGTACTACAAGCATCAAAGCAACAAAGTGGCTGGATGAAAAAGGATGGTAACTGGTACTACGTGGACAAAGACGGTAAGTTTTATACCGGTTGGTTACAAGAAGGAAGTACATGGTACTATCTGCAAAGTAATGGTGTAATGAAAACAGGCTGGTTGCAATTAGGAACCGCATGGTACTATCTACAGGATAGCGGTGCGATGAAAACAGGTTGGTTGCAATTAGGAGATACATGGTACTACCTACAAGATAGTGGAGCAATGAAAACAGGCTGGTTACAAGAAGGAAGTACATGGTACTATCTGCAAAGTAATGGAGCAATGAAAACAGGCTGGTTAAAAGACGGATCTGTATGGTATTACTTGCAGAGTAACGGAGCAATGAAAATTGGCTGGCTTGTAGATGGCGATAAAAAGTATTATCTACAAACTAATGGTGTAATGAAAACAGGTTGGCTGACTGAAGGTGACAAAAAATATTATTTCCAAGCAGATGGAACAATGAAAACAGGTTTGATTGTAGATGGAGATAAGAAATACTATCTTAATCCAGATGGAACGTTAAAAACAGGTTGGGTAGTAGACGGTGATAAAAAGTATTACTTACTAGAAAATGGTCAAGTGCAAACAGGTTGGTTCCAACAAGATAATAAATGGTATTACTTTGATTCAAATGGTGTGATGCAAACAGGCTTTGTAAAGGTTAACGGTGTAACATACTATTTGGACAATACTGGTGTTAGGCAGACAGGTTGGATTGTAGATGGTAATAAGAAGTACTATTTCCAAGCAGACGGCACAATGAAAACAGGTTGGTTGCAACTAGGGGATACATGGTATTATCTACAAGCAGATGGAACAATGAAAACAGGTTGGCTGCAACTAGGGAATACATGGTACTATCTGCAAGCAGATGGAGCAATGAAAACAGGTTGGTTACAACTAGGGGATACATGGTACTATTTACAAGGTAACGGTGCCATGCAAACAGGTTGGCTTCAATCCGGGAATACATGGTACTATCTGCAAAGTAATGGAGCAATGAAAACAGGTTGGTTACAATACGGAAGTGCATGGTATTATTTCCAAGCAGATGGAACAATGAAAACAGGTTGGATTGAAGTAGATGGAAAGTGGTATTACTTTGCTACGAATGGTACTTGGATTGAAAATCCAATTTTATTCGGAAAAACAATTGTTGTAGACGCTGGACATGGTGGATATGACTCTGGAACATTATATGGAAGTACATATGAAAAGGATATTGCATTGTCAGTAAGCTTAAAGTTACAAAAAGTATTAGCGCAGAGCGGTGTAAATGTGGTTATGACACGTGCAACAGATGTCTTCATTCCATTGGCAGATCGCGTTCGTATTTCAAACGATAATAAAGCTGATATTTTCGTAAGTATTCATGTGAATTCTGCAGACGCTACAACTGCAAAAGGGATTGAAACATTATATAATCCTAACCATCCAAAAAATACTCAAGCTTATGCATTAGCAAGTGCTGTGCAGAAGTCTTTAATTGCAAACACAAATGCTACTGATAGAAAAGTGGTAGAGCGTCCAGAACTTCGCGTATTACAATCGGATAATCAAGCACCACCTATTTTAGTAGAAACAGGATTCCTATCTAATACAGAAGAGAGATTAAAATTAACTTCTGATAGTTATCAAAATACACTTTCACAATCTATTTTTGAAGGAATTCAAAATTATTTTTCTAAATAAATCATATATATTATGAGAAAAGGAGAAACCAGTTTAATGGTTTCTCCTTTTCTATTATTCTTGTTTTACTTTTTGTAAAATGTGCTGCTTAATTGCATAAGCTACGCCATTTTCATCATTTGTCGCTGTTACAATGTCACATAGTTGTTTGACATCGGTTTCTGCATTTCCCATCGCTATTGATAAACCTGCCACCTCTAACATTGGGACATCATTAAAGTTATCTCCAATAGCAACAGTATCTTCTAAAGGAATGTGAAAATATTTTGCCATTTCTTGCAATCCATTGCCTTTATGGCCATGTTTGTCCATAATCTCTAAGTTTGTTGGAGCGGAAGCTGTCACCATAATTGCTGCATCTTTCTCTAAAGATTGTAGCAATTGTGTACGCTCCTCTTTATGGAATGTAAGGATGAAAAATTTTGAAATTTCAATGGTTGAGTCAAATACTACATCTTCAATACTTTGGAAAGTTGTAATTAAATTAGCTTTTAGTTGCTTCTCGCTAATTCGTTCAATTTCTTCAATGGTAACATCAAGGGAATCTTTGTTTAGTTGAAAAGATTTTGTTACTTGTTCTTTCCAATTATACGGCGCATATACACCCTTATTTGTATAGAGTTTATACGGAAATCCCGCAACTTCGAGCTTTTTCGCAATCTCATATACCTTTTCTTTTTGTAAAGTGCGCGAATGAATTACTTTTCCATCAGCATATACCACTGCTCCATTACTAGCTCCTAGAGGAAGAGATAAGCGGTATTGCTCGAGCAGTTTTAAAATATCCTCTTTTGCTCTACCAGAACAAATCATAACGATATGTCCTGCTTCTTCAGCATTGCGTATTGCCTCTAAATTTTCCTGGGAGATTTCTAGATTGGATGATAAGAGCGTACCATCCATATCAAGTGCAATTAATTTCAAGCTGATCACCTCTTTGTTTCAATCATACTAAATTAAATGCTATATCGAAACTGTTACATTGTTGTTACATAAATATCCTCATTTATTTTGACCATTTAATATGTTTGAGATGATCAAAATATGAGAGGTATCGTCTATCTGCACTCCATATTTGTTGAAAAAAACATAAATAATTTTATACGAACTATTGCTTAAACAAAAAAGTTATGTTACATTAATGTTACAAACGTTACATTATATGATTGAATATGACATTAAGTTAAAAACTATAAATAAATTATTTCTTGGGAATTTAATATAAAGATCTATAAAAAGGAGAATGAGAGTAATGGAAAATAAAGAAGTATTACAATTAACAAAAATGGATTTACTAGGATCAGCAGGAATGGCAACAGCATTAACAGCGCTTATCGTATTTTTTGCAAGCGTGTTAGTATAATTCATATTAATTTTTGTACATAGTAGAACGGAAAACTATTACAAAGTGCAAGTTATATATAAGTCTATTAAAAGGAGAATGAGAATGATGGAAAATAAAGAAGTGTTAGGATTAACAAAAATGGATTTATTAGGATCGGCAGGAGTAGCAACAGCATTAACAGCACTTATCATGTTTCTTTCAAATGCTTTAGTATAATTTAAACTCTATGTGAATTTGAACGTGAATGGAAAGAGGGACTTCGAAAAAAACGAAGTCCCTCTTTGTGTTTTCGTTGAGTTATCAGTAAAGAGCAATTAATAGAAATTTTACCTTATCCCGCTCTAACAGGCATTATGTACGGGATATTTCATGAAGGAAAACTGCCTGTAAGGACCGGTTGATTCAACTAACCATCAGTAAAGAGGAACTGATGGAAGTTTCACTTTATATAATATAGAGAGAAAAAACAGAAAAAAGTCGAATTTTCTATGTAAGAAAAAGGGAGGTATTTGGCGGAAAAAATAGAAAATTTAAAATTGACAAAAAATAATTGGTCTGCAATTATTTTTTACTGATATTTGGAAGCGTTTTCGTTTTTGGGAGAAATAATTGGAAAATTATATTACAGGGAGATGAGGAAAGTATGGAACAAAAATCTATGGACACTTTAGCAGCACAAATGGAGGATTTTTTCCCAGTACGTGATGTTGATCATTTAGAATTTTATGTTGGTAATGCAAAACAAACAAGCTATTATCTTGCAAGAGCATTTGGTTTCCGTATAGCCGCATATTCCGGTTTGGAAACAGGAAACCGAGATAAAGTATCTTATGTGCTTGTACAAAAAAATATGCGTTTTGTTGTGTCAGGTGCTTTAAACACGAATAGCCGTATTGCTGAGTTCGTGAAGCTGCACGGCGATGGTGTAAAAGATGTGGCACTTCTTGTAGAAGATGTAGAGAAAGCATATGCAGAGGCTGTAAAACGCGGTGCAGTTGCGATTGCTCCGCCGGAAGTGCTATCTGATGAACATGGAACAATTAAAAAGGCAGTTATTGGCACATATGGTGATACAATTCACACGCTTGTAGAACGTAAAAGTTATAAAGGTGTGTTTATGCCAGGATATGAACCACTAGAATCTACTATTCCTTTTGAAGAAACAGGACTAATTGCTGTTGACCATGTTGTGGGTAACGTTGAAAAAATGGAAGAATGGGTAAGTTATTATGAAAATGTAATGGGCTTTAAACAAATGATTCATTTTGACGATGATGATATTAGTACGGAATATTCTGCTTTAATGTCGAAAGTAATGACAAACGGAAGTCGTATTAAGTTTCCAATCAATGAACCAGCAGAAGGGAAAAGAAAATCACAAATCCAAGAGTATTTAGAGTTCTATAACGGAGCGGGTGTACAGCATCTTGCATTATTAACAAATGATATTGTAAAAACTGTTTCTGCACTTCGTGCAAATGGTGTGGAATTTTTAGATACGCCAGATACGTATTATGAAGAATTAACGGCACGTGTTGGTCAAATTGATGAGGAAATTGAAAAATTAAAAGAGCTGAAAGTCCTTGTGGATCGTGATGAGGAAGGTTACTTATTACAAATTTTCACAAAACCAATTGTGGATCGTCCAACTTTATTTATTGAGATTATTCAACGTAAAGGCTCAAGGGGATTTGGTGAAGGAAACTTTAAAGCATTATTTGAATCGATTGAAAGAGAACAGGCGCGTCGAGGAAATCTATAAGGTGAAACTTAGTGATTCCAAGTTGATGGCTAGTTGAATCAAACGGACTCGTATTGAGATCTATCTTCTTTGGCCTGTCAGGAAATAGATAGGCATTATGCTGTCTGTTAGAGCGGGATAACGGTTAGGAGAGATACTCCTTCCGCCCGCGATTTTACTTTCAAAGCGAGGAGAGAAAACGATGAAGTTTATTACATTTCGTCTTCCTTCACAAGAAATGAGAGCCGGTTGGCTTGAAGGTGACAAGGTTATTGATATGCATATAGCAAGTGGGGGGATACTTCCCTCTACAATGATTTCTTTTTTAGAGAAATCAGATGAATATATGGAAATAATTCGTAAGATGGGCACACCAACGAGCGGTGCTTATCATATTACGGATGTACAGCTTTGTGCACCTTTACCAAATCCAGGGAGTATTCGTGATTTCTATGCTTTTGAACAACATGTAAAAACAGCGCGTGGCCGCCGCGGTTTAGATGTTGTTCCAGAATGGTATGATATTCCGGTTTTTTATTTTACGAATCATCGTGCTGTTATTGGGCCGGAAGAAGCTATTTTGTGCCCGAGCGCAACAAAGAAACTTGACTATGAGTTAGAGATTGCATGTGTCATTGGTAAAGAGGGTAAAAATATCTCGCGTGAACAAGCTCATGAATATATTTTTGGCTACTGCATTATGAATGATTGGAGCGCTAGAGATTTACAGGCGCATGAAATGAAGGTTGGACTTGGACCAGCAAAAGGAAAAGACTTTGCTACTTCACTTGGGCCGTATATTGTGACGAAAGATGAATTAGACGTATATCAAAGTGACGATCGTTACAAATTAGAAATGACAGCTCATGTTAATGGAGAACAATGGTCAAAAGGTAATTTTCAAGATATCTATTATACGTTTGCTGAAATGATTGAAAGAGCATCTCAAGATGTTACGTTGTACCCAGGGGATATACTTGGTTCTGGTACGGTTGGAAGCGGCTGTATTTTAGAGCTGGGAACAGAGAAATGGCTTAAAGCTGGTGATGTGGTAGAGTTAAAGATTACTAGCTTAGGAACATTGCGTAATACGGTAAAAGCAGAAAAGAAAGCGGGGGATGAGCATGTATTATCGTCGCATGGGGGAACTTCCTCGTAAACGACATGTACAATTTCGTAAACAAGACGGGTCGCTTTATCGTGAGCAAGTAATGGGGACGAAAGGTTTTTCTGGTACGCAATCTATTTTGTATCATCATTACATGCCAACTGAAGTCGGTCATGCTTCTTTAGCTGAATCTTGTCATTTGCAGTATGAAGAAGACGCGGCGTTAGCGCATCGTCATTTTCGTACGAAAGAATATAGAAAAACAGGAGATGCCGTGAACGGAAGGAATTTTCTATTAGGAAATGAAGATCTACTAATCGGGGTTGTCAATCCGACGGAGAAAATGGACTATTTTTATCGCAATGGCGATGGAGATGAAATGCTATTTGTTCATTATGGATCTGGGAAAATTGAGACGATGTTCGGTACGATTCATTATCGAAAAGGAGATTATATTATCATTCCAATCGGTACGATTTACCGTGTAATCCCTGAAGCTGGAGAATCGAAATTCCTCGTTGTTGAGGCAAATAGCCAAATTACCACACCGCGTAATTATCGCAATGAGTATGGACAATTATTAGAACATAGTCCATTTTGTGAGCGTGATATTCGTGGACCACAAACGTTAGAAACGCATGATGAAAAAGGTGACTTTGTTGTGATGACAAAGTCTAGAGGCTATATGCATAAGCATGTTTTGCGGCATCATCCGTTAGATGTTGTTGGATGGGATGGTCATTTATATCCATGGGTATTCAATATTGAGGATTTTGAACCTATTACAGGGCGTATCCATCAGCCGCCGCCAGTACACCAAACATTTGAGGGACATAACTTTGTCGTTTGTTCATTCGTTCCGCGTCTATATGACTATCATCCAGAAGCAATTCCGGCACCGTATTATCATAGTAATGTAAATAGTGATGAGGTCCTTTATTATGTAGAAGGCAATTTTATGAGTAGAAAAGGTGTGGAGGAAGGTTCCATTACACTTCATCCAAGCGGTATTCCACATGGACCGCATCCTGGGAAAACAGAAGCTAGTCTTGGTAAAAAAGAAACAATCGAACTAGCAGTTATGATTGATACATTCCGTCCGCTACGTGTGATAAAACATGCACATGAGATGGAAGATGGACAATATATGTATAGTTGGCTAGAACGAGGCTCATATACTGTATAAACAAAACAAGCACGCTCATTTATGAGTGTGCTTGTTCTAATAAAAGAATCGACATTATATAAAATACCAAAAATACCTATAAAATGATATAAAAATATAACTATAGGATCTGCTTACCTCTATTTTACTATAACGATTAGTATGGTAACTTACCGCAATCTGTTTCGTGCAAAATTTTTATTTCATGTAAAAATATGATTTTTCCATTAAATTCGACAGAAGTTATTGACGAAAAAAGATGTAATAAGTACAATAAAAATAAATATTAAAATTTTCAGAAAATTATAAAATGTTGAGGTGCAGAGTATGAAGCAAATCTTTCAAAAAAAGCCACTGACACAACTGTTACAAGAAGGAAGTGAGAAAAAATTAAATAGAACATTAGGGGCATTAGACTTAACTCTGTTAGGAGTAGGAGCAATTGTCGGAACAGGGATCTTCGTGCTGACAGGGGTAGTTGCTGCGAAACATTCTGGGCCTGCCGTTATTTTATCGTTTGCATTAGCTGCACTAGCTTGTGCCTTTGCTGCCTTTTGTTATGCTGAATTTGCTTCCAGTGTACCGGTATCTGGTAGTGTGTATACGTATACATATGCAACGATGGGAGAAGTATTTGCCTTTTTAATTGGATGGGATTTAATGCTTGAATACTTATTAGCGACATCAGCTGTTGCTAATGGATGGTCAGCCTATTTTCAGTCTTTATTAAATGGATTCGGAATTCATATTCCAACGATTTTAGCTTCTGCTCCAGGAGCAGGAAAAGGCGGAATTATTGATTTACCAGCTGTTCTTATTATTTTAATTATGACTATTCTTTTATCACGAGGTGTCCGTGAAAGTGCCCGTGTAAATAACATTATGGTATTCATTAAATTAGCCGTTGTACTATTATTCATCTTCGCTGGGTTTAAATACGTAAAACCAGAAAACTGGACACCGTTTATGCCGTTTGGTTTTAATGGTGTAATGGTAGGTGCAGCGACAGTATTCTTTGCTTTTATTGGTTTTGATGCTGTTTCAACAGCAGCGGAGGAAGTAAAACGTCCGCAGCGTGATTTACCGATCGGTATTATCGCATCTCTATTAATTTGTACAGTCCTATATATTGCTGTTTCTCTTGTTTTGACAGGTATTGTACCGTTTGGGCAATTGGATAGATCAGATCCAGTAGCATTTGCGCTTCAATTTATTGGACAAGATGGTTTGGCTGGTGTTATTTCGGTAGGTGCTATTACAGGGATTACAACCGTTATGTTAGTTATGATGTATGGTCAAGTGCGTGTATCGTATGCGATGAGCCGTGATGGTCTATTACCGAAACGTTTTTCGAAAGTACATCCGACGTTTAAAACGCCATTTTTAAATACTTGGATAACAGGTATTGTAGCAGCTCTTATTTCAGGGCTTGTTGATCTAAGTGTATTGGCTCACCTTGTGAATATCGGAACTCTATCTGCATTCGTACTTGTTGCAATAGCAGTTATTGTAATGAGAAAAACACATCCGGATTTACCGCGTGCCTTTAAAGCGCCGCTTGTACCGTTTTTACCAGCGTTAGCAGTGATTTTTTGTCTATACTTAATGCTTCAATTACCAGCGATTACATGGGAATGTTTTGGTATTTGGTTGGCGATTGGAGTTATAGTCTATTTCTTATATAGCAAAAAGCATAGTGCATTAAATAAAGAAAAAGATGATAAAAAAACTGTGAATTTATAAGTAAAAAGCCGTTCTTACCAAAAGAACGGCTTTTTTATTTTGAAAATTTACATTTTTCTAAAATTAATATAAGATGAATGGTGGGTGATAAAAGGGGTGGAAATGTGAAGAAGACATGGCAAGAGTTAAAGGGAATGGATCGTAATGTTTGGATTCGATTTATTGGTGAAACATTAAACGGAATTGCGATGATGATGTTAATGCCGTTTTTTGCATTATATTTAAAGGATAAAGTGGATTCACTACTAGAAGTGGGAATTATTATGGCGCTGTCTCCTATTGCAGCAAGTTTTGGTTCCCTTATAGGTGGACGAATTGCAGATATTTATGGACGAAAGCCAATTATGATATTTTCAATGGCCAGCAATGCGGTTTTAATGCTTGGTTTCTTATTTATAGATGGTTTCATACCGTATGCTATTCTATCTATTTGTTTAGGGCTTAGTAATTCGCTGTTTCACCCGGCGGCCTCCGCGATGGTAGCAGATGTAACAGAACCTGAAAAGCGAACAGAAGCATATGGCTTGCTGCGGATGGGGCATAATATTGGAGCGGCAATTGGGCCGATTCTAGGTGCTTCGGTTGCACTTCTTTCTAAAACTGTTATTTTTATTATCGCATCATCCTCTATGTTATTCTATGCGCTGCTAGTTTTACTGCTTATTAAAGAAACAATGCCAAAAGGTGCAGTAAAACAAATGAGTGAGGGAGAGGAAACGAGACAATCTGTATGGAAAGTTGTGTTTCAAGATAAAATTTTACTAACCTATTTATTAGCAGGAATTGTTATTTCGATGGGATTTTCGCAAACAGAGGGTATGCTTCCACTTCATTTTGATAATGAAATGAAAGGGATATTTGGAACCGATAATCCGTTTCCTTATTTAATGGCAGTAAATGGACTTTTGGTAGTTTTGTTTCAATTTCAAATTTCGAAATGGGCGACAGATAAACCGGTAGGGAAAACGATGCTGTATGGTGCTTGGTTGTTTGGGATAGGTCTTCTTGCCATTGGTTGGCTTCCGAAGTGGTTTGGAGGGGCAGGGACGAATGCTACTGTAGTTCTTATTACATTATTAATTGTATATGCAATTTATACATTAGGAGAAATGGTCATGTCTCCTGTGCAAATGACGTTTGTAGCAAATTTAGCACCAGAACATTTACGAGGCACGTATATGGGCGCAGCTAGCTTACAATGGATTACAGGCAATGCGTTCGGGCCTTTACTGGGTGGTGTTTTACTTGATCGTTTGTTGGGGCACGTTTTATTTACGATTTTAGGGATTGGATGTGTGATAGCAGGACTTGTTTACATATCATTAGATCGACTTGTAGAACAAAGACAAAAGGATAATGTGGTGAAACAAACGTCATAGGGTTTTCATCATACACGAATAGGTTCCTTTTTTCATATTATTAGGTATATAACTAGAAAAAATGTTTCGTCAGCCTGGTTATTTTAAATAGGAACTACCTATTTTCGTAAAAAGTGCTACAATAGAAAAATGAAAACAGACGATTAGGGTGATTTCATTATGAAAATTAAATTAGGTTTATTATATGGTGGAAAATCAGCGGAGCATCAAGTTTCTTTACAAACGGCTCTTGCTGTTAGCAAAGCGTTAGATCAAGAAAAATTTGAGGTTCATCCAATTTATATTACTGAACAAGGACAATGGGTGCGCGGTGAGCGTATTGAAGGTGAAGTAAAAAGCGTTCAAGAATTGCAATTGAATGGAGAAGAAAATGCAATTTCTCCTTTATCATTAAGTTCAGAAATTATGCCGATGGCAGCTTCTGATAAAGAGAATGCAATCGATGTCATCTTCCCGTTATTACATGGACCGAATGGTGAAGATGGAACAGTACAAGGCTTGTTAGAACTTATGAATATTCCATATGTAGGAAACGGTGTGTTAGCATCGGCTGCAGGTATGGATAAAGTTATTATGAAAAATGTTTTCGCAGAAGCGGGATTGCCACAAGCAAAATATGTTTCGTTTATTCGCAGTGTATGGGAAAAAGATCGCACAACAGCGTATGAAAAAGTTGAAGAAACATTAGGCTATCCATGTTTTGTGAAACCAGCAAATCTTGGCTCAAGCGTTGGAATTAATAAATGCAAAAATCGTGATGAGTTAGAGAATGCATTTGAAGAAGCGTTCCAATTCGATCGTAAAATTATCGTAGAAGAGAATATTATCGGTCGTGAAGTGGAAATTGGTGTATTAGGAAACGATGAACCGAAATGTTCTGTTGTAGGCGAAATTGTGGCGAAAAAAGAATTCTATGACTATAAATCAAAATACATTGATGGCGATACAGCAATGGTTATTCCTGCTGAAATTACAGAGGCGGAATATGAGAAGATTAAAGAGTATGCGATTCGTGCATTTCAATCTTTAGATGGTGCGGGATTAACGCGTGCAGATTTCTTCTTAACGAAAGATGGCGATGTATTTATTAATGAAGTAAATACAATGCCAGGATTCACACCTTTTAGTATGTTCCCTCTTTTATGGGGAAATACGGGATTGCCGTATCCAGAGCTTATTCAAGAGCTAGTACGTCTAGCAATTGAGCGTCACGATGAAAAACAAAAAATTAAATATACAATCTAACAAGAAAGGAGAAGCACTATTCAAATGAATAGTGTTTCTTCCATGTAAGGAGTGTTTTTGTATGATACAAAGAATAATGAAGCAAATTGAGCAAATGGTATGTGGAAGTAGCTTAGCAGAGCAGTGGAATGACGTAGCTATAAAAGGTGTTTCCATTGATACAAGAAAGGTTGAAAAAGGAAACTTATATATCCCAATTCAAGGAGAACGTTTCGATGGTCATGCTTTTGTGGAGAAAGCAATAGAAGGTGGTGCAGTTGCAACACTTTGGAAGAAAGGTGTACCAAACCCGCCAGCAAATTTACCGGTTATTTTTGTAGAAGATACATTACAAGCGCTGCAAACATTGGCGAAGAGCTATCGCGACCAGTTAAACGTGAAAGTGGTTGGTGTAACAGGTAGTAACGGGAAAACGTCAACGAAGGATATTGTGACAAGCTTACTTGGAGCGAAATTTAAAGTGCAAAAAACAGAAGGGAATTTTAATAACCATATTGGACTTCCTTTGACGATTTTAAATTTAGAAGAAGATACAGAAATGGCTGTATTAGAGATGGGTATGTCAAGCCGCGGGGAAATTGAATTTTTGTCAAAGCTGGCTCGTCCTGATGCGGCAATTATTACAAATATTGGAGAAGCACATTTAATGGATTTGGGTTCTCGTGATGCAATTTCAGAAGCGAAGCTAGAAATTGTCACAGGTTTACAGGATACTGGTGTATTTGTTTATAACGGGGATGAACCGTTGTTAACTACACGTGTACCGAGTATGAACTTACAAGCAAAGACAATCACGTTTGGTGATGCAAGAGCGAACGATTATCACCCGGTATCTGTAAAAGTAGAAGCGACAGGTACACAATTTACGATGAATCAAGCACAAAATGTAGTATTTTATTTACCCGTTCTTGGGAAGCATAATGTATATAATGCATTAGCATCAATGGCGGTTGCTGAATTTTTCGGCGTAACATGGGAAGAAATGAAACAAGGTTTAATGAATTTGAAAATGACAGGCATGCGTATGGAAGTTTTAAAAACAGATGCAGGATTAACGATTATTAATGATGCATATAACGCAAGTCCGACAGCGATGGAAGCGGCGTTCCATTTAATGAATGAACTAAATGGATTTTCTAAAAAAATCCTTGTACTTGGCGATATGCTAGAACTTGGTGACCAAGAAGTACAGTTTCATTATGAAGTTGGAAAATTAATTGATCCAGCTCGTATTGCATATGTATTTACTTACGGTACGCTTGGGGCACAAATGGCAGAAGGTGCAAGAATTAATTTTTCTAGTGAACGCGTAAAAGCTTATGACAATAAAGAAGAACTTGTTAAAGATTTAAAAGAAGTCGTTGATGTGAAAGACGTTGTATTAGTAAAAGCATCTCGTGGAATGAAATTAGAAGAAGTTATTGCGATGATAAAGTGAAACTTCTATTAGTAGGTGGCTTATTGCCCGTTAATAAGGGATAAAATAAAGAAGCGCTTACAACAAGGGAATGAAAAGTTAGAACAAGGATAGAAAAGTCTATATGCAAAATAAGGGAAGAGTTGGGTTTGCTTTTTACACATACAAAACTTATAATTGATAGGGTGTAATAACGTTGTAGAGTATTTTTGTGATAAATGTAGGCCCGTTTATATACGTGAACATAAGGGAAAGGGCATTTTCCGCAAATACGGAAAATGTCTTTTTTGAATGGATAGTTAGGAAAATGCTCCCACCACTTGAAAGTTATAATTGTTTGAAGTGGGGGTTTCTAGCGTGCCAGGCATTTTTGCTCGGCGCTTGGCGTTAGTGGAGTTGGGAGTGATTTCCGCCTAACCCCTCTATCCCGTCGGTAAATTTTTTAGGGACTACTTTTGTCTAGCTTTACGTTTGAATGTCTTATATGGCGCATATTTTTGTTGCGACTTTCTACATTCAGTTTTCAAAAGCTAGTTTTTATTATAATTGTCAGGCAATTTTTCGTTAATGACGTATTTTGTCTGAAGAAGACTTAGTCCAACCTTACTTGTATATCCTGTGAATATTAGAAGAAGGAATAATCTGGGCTATTTTAGATAGAAAAGGAGAAGTAACATTGACAACATTTCGAGAATTAGGATTAAGCAGTTCTTTGTTAAAGTCTGTTGAAAGCATGGGATTTGAAGAGGCAACACCAATTCAGGCAGAAACAATTCCAGTAGCCTTACAAGGTGATGACATCATTGGTCAAGCTCAAACAGGTACAGGAAAAACAGCTGCATTTGGATTACCATTATTAGAAAAAGTAAATACAAATCAAGATACTGTTCAAGGTATCGTTATCGCGCCAACTCGTGAGTTAGCAATTCAAGTAGGTGAAGAGCTATACAAAATTGGTCAGCATAAGCGCGTTCGCATTTTACCAATCTATGGCGGTCAAGATATTAACCGTCAAATCCGTGCATTGAAAAAAGGTCCACACATTATCGTGGGTACGCCAGGACGTATTTTAGATCATATTAAACGTAAAACACTTCGCCTGCAAAACGTAGAGACAGTTGTTCTTGACGAAGCAGATGAAATGTTAAACATGGGCTTCATTGAAGATATTGAAGCAATTTTAACGGATGTGCCTGAAACACACCAAACATTATTATTCTCAGCAACAATGCCAGACCCAATCCGTCGTATTGCTGAACGCTTCATGAGCGAGCCTAAACATATTAAGGTTAAAGCTAAAGAAGTAACAATGCCAAACATTCAGCAGTTCTATGTAGAAGTGCAAGAGAAAAAGAAATTTGACGTGTTAACACGCTTATTAGATATTCAATCTCCAGAGCTTGCAATCGTGTTCGGTCGTACAAAACGTCGCGTTGACGAATTATCAGAAGCATTAAACTTACGTGGTTATGCAGCAGAAGGCATTCATGGTGATTTAACTCAAGCGAAGCGTCTTTCTGTATTACGTAAATTTAAAGAAGGTTCAATCGAAGTTCTTGTTGCAACAGACGTAGCAGCGCGTGGTCTTGATATTTCAGGTGTAACGCATGTATATAACTTCGATATTCCACAAGATCCAGAATCATACGTACACCGCATCGGTCGTACGGGCCGTGCAGGTAAAACAGGTCTTGCGATGCTGTTTGTAACACCGCGTGAAACGGGTCAATTAAAAAATATTGAACGTACAACAAAACGTAAAATGGATCGTATGACTCCGCCAACGTTAGATGAAGCTTTAGAAGGACAACAACGTTTAATCGCTGAAAAACTTCAAAGCACGATTGAAAGTGAAAACTTATCATACTACAAACGTATTGCAGAAGAGCTGTTAGAAGAGCATGATTCTGTAGCGGTTGTAGCAGCTGCTTTAAAAATGATGACAAAAGAGCCGGATGCAACGCCAGTTTCTTTAACATCAGAACCACCTGTAGTTTCAAAAGATCGTTCTAGAAAGAGAAACGGAAACGGAAGTGGAAATGGAAGAGGTGGATACCGCGATGGTAACCGTAATCGTGAAGGCGGTCGTAATCGCGATGGTAACCGCGATGGTAACCGCAATCGTGGAGGTCGTAAAGGAGAAGGTCAAGGACGTGAAGGTCGTGAAGGTCGTTCTGGAGCTCCTAGAGGACGCGGTGGCGAAAGAAAGCACACAAGCCGTAAGCCACAAGCTTAATTAAATTCATAGAAGAGAGACAGTCTTTTTCATAAAGGCTGTCTTTTTTGTTTTTTTAGTTGGGTATACTACATAGAAACTTGTATTGGAAAAGAGGAAATGGAATGCTTGTAAAGCTTGGGTATGTTGCAATGAGTGTCCATTTAAAGAATGCTTCTCCTTCGCAAACAATGACGTACGCGCAGTTTCGGCGAATACAGGACCGGGAAGCGGCAATTAGAAAATTAGAAAGGATTTCTAATTCTAATTTAGAGAATTGTCTTCGGTTGTTAAAACATAATTATGGGCATGATGTCTCGTTTTTTCGTTTAAGTTCGAAGTTAATTCCTTTGGCGAATCATGAGGCGTTGTTAGAATGGGATTATATAAAGCCGTTAAGAGAAAATTTAAAACGGCTTGGAGAGTATGCAAAACGCCAAGAAATGCGAATTGACTTTCATCCTGATCATTTTGTTGTGTTAAATTCATTACATCCTCCGATTTTAAAGCAATCCATTAAAACATTGCAGATGCATGGAAAATTGCTCAAAGGAATGGGGATTGATAGAACGCATCGCTGTGTTTTGCATGTTGGGGGAGCTTATGAGGATAAAGAGAAAGCGTTAGAACAATTTATTGAGAATTGGTCTCTTGTTCCAGTGGGGATTCAAAAGATGATTATGTTAGAAAATGATGATACAACATTTTCTTTAAAAGAAGTGCTGTATTTAGGTGAAAAACTTGGAATCCCAGTAGTTTTTGATTTGCATCATCATATGGTGAATCACGACTTTGAAGAGTGGGTGACTGATTGGGAACGTGTTGTGCGAACGTGGGAGCAATCTCCGTTGCCAATTAAAATGCATATTTCTAGTCCAAGGGGAGGAAATGATCTAAGAGCACATGCGGATTTTATTAATCCCGATCAATTTTTTTCTTTTTTGCAGCATATAAAAGATAGTGTCTCAGAAGTACATTGTATGATAGAGGCAAAACAAAAAGACGAGGCGCTCTTTCAGTTGATGAGAGATATGAAAGATAAGGCTGAGATAGAGATAGTAGATGGTGCAAGCTTTTTTGTAAAGTAAGCGATGCACCATCTATTTTTTTATGAGTAATGGACCTAAGCAAGCACCCGTGAGTAATCCGAAGAGATGGCTGATTGGGTTTGTTGCTTTGTCGAGAAATGTAAACGCTAGAAGAATGGATAAAATAATAATAAAGAGAAGAGCTTCTTTTTTTCTAGTAGGGTGGTATTGCATATAGAATATATAAAGCTGCAGACCTAATAATCCAAAAATAGCACCTGAAGCTCCTGTGTGAGCATACTGAATTGGCAGTATAAAGTAAGAGATGATATTTCCAGTGACTCCAGATATAAGAAACACAAGTGAAAATCGAATGCTACGCAGTTGTTTTTCTAATGAAAAACCGAGTGCTAAGCAGCAAATACTATTGGATAGAAAATGAGAAAATGTTGTATGGATAAATAATGAAGAAATAATTCGCCACCATTCCCCTGCAGCGATACACTCATTACAGGCGATTCCAATCGATAGTATCTTATTCCCTAATAATAGTAAAACAAGTTGTATGAAAAGTAATGCAGTAGTAATCGGAGGAAAAGAAGTTAATGAGTATTTTAATGGAGTATTCATATCCTCACTCCTTTTGCTGTTAACGGATTGTCTGTTATTCTTACAATATGAAAATGAGAAAGAAAATAGAAGGAAGGAACGTAAGGATATGATTGTAGGAATTGGAATCGATATTATTGAAATTGAAAGAATTGAAAAGATGATAGAAGGGCAACCGAAATTTATAGAGCGTATTTTAACAGAAAAAGAGCGCCAAGTAGCATGTTCGTTAAAAGGAAAGCGGCGTAGTGAATTTGTTGCAGGACGCTTTGCGGCAAAAGAAGCATATTCGAAAGCGCTTGGTACCGGAATTGGAAAAGAGGTTAGTTTTTTGCATATTGAAATCACAAATGATGAAAGAGGAAAACCTATTTTACTTGCAAATACAAATCATACTATCCATCTTTCGATTAGCCATAGCCGAGAGTTTGCGGTGGCGCAAGTCATTTTAGAAAGCCCGTCAAGCTAGTCTGCATATTTCATATATTTGTCTCATATATTTGAGTAGCGTTAAGGAAGAGGTTTTCTTCCACTTACTTATCGAGGCAAAGGGGCTGAACATATGAAAAGGCGGCTAGGTTTGTTTATTGTCGGTTTGTTAACCGTTTTTCTGTTAGCGGGCTGTATGGAGAAGAAGAATGAAGATGTTGTGCAAGATTTGAATAAAAGAGTAAAAGATATGAAAAGTTATCAAGCAGAAGCGAAGTTAACGATTAAAACGGGAAATGAACCGCAAGTATATGATGTTGAGGTTTGGTATAAGAAACCCTCGTATTATCGAGTGAACCTGAAAAATGCAAAGAAAGATCAAAGCCAGATTATTTTAAGAAATGATGAAGGTGTATTCGTTCTTACCCCGTCTTTAAATAAAAGTTTTCGTTTTCAAAGTGATTGGCCGCAAAACAGCAGCCAAGCATATTTATATGAATCACTTGTAAGGGATATTTTGAATGATAAGGACCGCTCGTTTAAGAAAACAGACAAATATTATGTGTTTGAAACAAAAACAAACTATCATCATCAAAATATGTTGCCGAAGCAACAAATTACATTTAATAAAAAAGATTTAACGCCTGTCTCGGTGAAATTGATGGACAATGATCAAAATATTCTTGTGCAGGTAGATTTTTCTAAAGTAAAGTTTGATACAAAATTTGATAAAGGTGCGTTCGATACGAAGCAAAATATGTCTAGAGCGCAAGTCGATATACAAACGACAGCACAAGGAGAGAAGCCGTTTGCTGTGTTATACCCAAGTGATACGCCGCAAGGTATGACTTTAAAAGAGGAGAAAGAATTTAAGACAGACAGTGGTAAGCGTAATATTCTTACGTACACTGGCGATAAAAAGAGTTTTACATTAATACAAGAAAAAGCGAAGGTAGCACCAACTATTGCACTACAAAATATGAGCGGGGAACCTGTTGATTTAGGGTTTGCAATTGGTGCATTAGCAAAAGATTCTGTTACATGGTCACATAATGGAGTCGAATATATGCTTGTATCAAAAGGTTTGAAACAAGATGAGTTGTTAATGGTAGCGCGCTCTGTGACTCAAAAACAAGTGAAGTAAACGACTAAGACGTGGTGACTACAGTGTACACCACGTTTTTTATCCCGCTATTTGCGGGCAGTAAGCCCATGATTGGTGAGAGCTTTCCATTAGTGGGGGATGAAGAAAACCCCCACTAATAGAGGTTTCACTTTGTCACGATTTAATAAATGGTATTTTGATGTGTAACATTTGCTGATGAGAGTGGCGCTTAATTTGATGGAATAATGGGAAGAAAAAAAGTGAATATAAAAGAATAAGCTTTGCATATCGTATAAAGGAAGTGTTTTTTCTAGATGGAAAAATCGCCATTTTATCGTGATACGTGGGTAGAGGTAAACTTAGATGCAATTTATAATAATTTGACTCGTATTAAATCCATCATTCCGAAAAATGTGGAAATTTTTGCTGTTGTGAAAGCAAATGCATATGGTCATGGATCAGTGCAAGTTGCAAATACAGCGTTAGCAGCAGGGGCCACAAGACTAGCTGTTGCATTCTTGGATGAAGCTCTTGTCTTAAGAAGAGCTGGAATTAAAGCGCCTATTTTAGTATTAGGTCCTTCACGCCCAGAAGACGTTAATGAGGCAGCGGAGAATGACGTTACATTAACTGTGTTTCAAAAAGAGTGGATAGAAATAGCGAAAAAGGCTTGGAATTCTTCTTGTTTATTTCATTTTCACCTTAGCTTCGATAGCGGAATGGGTAGAATTGGAATTCGTGAAAAAGGTGAATTGAAAGAGTTTCTAAAGAGTTTACAAGATGCCCCTTTTTTTAAGCTAGAAGGAGTTTACACTCATTTTTCAACAGCCGATAAAGTGGAGACAGCCTATTTTGATAAACAGTATAATATGTTTTTAGAACAACTAAGTTGGCTAAAAGAATTTGGATTGACCCCAAAACTTATTCATACAGCTAATAGTGCGGCAACTTTACGTTTTCAAAGTGTTACTTTTAACGCTGTCAGAATAGGGATTGCAATGTATGGATTGACCCCATCTATACAAATTCACCCTTTTTTATCGATTAAGCTTACTCCTGCGTTATCTTGGCATACAACCGTTGTGCATATGAAACAGGTAACAAAAGGTGCTGGAATTAGTTATAACGTTACTTATCAAACGGAAACAGAAGAATGGATCGCAACATTGCCTGTTGGATATGCAGACGGTTGGTTACGTAGGTTACAGGGTTTCAAAGTACTTGTGAATGGTATAAGGGTGCCGATTGTAGGCAGGGTTACAATGGATATGCTGATGATTCGTGTACCATATGAAGTGCCGCTTGGAACAAAAGTTACTCTAATTGGAAGACAAAATGATGAGCATATTAGTGCTACTGAGGTTGCGGAGTATTCGGAGACAATTAACTATGAAATTATTGCAACAATCAGTTTTCGTGTTCCGCGTGTATATGTGAAAAATGGAAAAGTTATAGAGGTTGTAAATTATTTAAATGACATATAAGATGAGACTTTCGTAGTTCGAGTGTACACTTATAATAAGGTGAGTATGTTCCTTTTTGACAAGCTGAGAAACTCAATTTGGAAGAAGAACATAGAAAAGTACAAGGAAGTGAATGTTTTATTTCCAAATTGGAAAACATAAAACAAGAAATCAGGAAGTCTTTGCAACAGGCTTCATACAATGTTATTATTACAATAGGTGTCATATATATATGTGTGTGTGTAGTTGACGGTGGAGGTGTATTTTTGTGTCCGAATCAAGTGTAACTACTGAAATCGTTGTTCGGTTGCCAAAACAAGTGGTAACAGAATTAGACGGAATTGGAAAACAAGAGAATAAGAATCGCCATGAGCTTATTTGTCAGGCAACACAATTGCTATTGCGCCAACATAAAACAAAGAAGCGCTACCAGCATGAATCAATGCGACGTGGGTACATTGAAATGGGAAAAATTAATCTTGGTATTGCATCTGAAGCTTTCTTAGCGGAGTATGAAGCAGCTCATACAGTAGAACGCTTAGTTAGCGGGGGGTAATCCTTTGATTGTAAAACGCGGCGACGTGTATTTTGCAGACCTTTCCCCAGTTGTTGGTTCTGAGCAAGGAGGCGTTCGTCCGGTTCTGGTCATTCAAAATGACATTGGGAATCGTTTTAGTCCTACTGTGATTGTGGCGGCCATTACTGCGCAGATCCAGAAAGCGAAATTGCCTACTCATGTGGAGATTGATGCAAAAAAGTATGGATTTGAGAGAGATTCTGTTATCTTGCTCGAACAGATTCGAACAATCGATAAGCAGCGCTTAACGGACAAAATCACTCAGTTAGACGATTTGATGATGAATCGTGTAGATGAAGCTCTGCAAATTAGTTTAGGACTGATAGATTTTTAGTTCAACATTGAAGTTGCTCTCTTTTAAGAGCAACTTTTTTTATTATTAAGGAGGTTTTGTTGCAAATGGAAATGGTAGATGACCGCCAAGAATTAATGAAAATGTTAGCGAAAGAATTGAATTTTTCAGAGAAGCAAGTACGCCATGTTATTCAATTAACAGAGGAGGGTAATACAGTTCCATTTATTGCTCGTTATCGGAAAGAATGGACAAACTCATTAGATGAAGTACAAATTCGTTCGATTTTAGAAAGATGGCAGTATATCACTCAGCTTGAAAATCGTAAAGAAGAAGTGTTGCGTTTGATTCAAGAAAAAGGAAAGCTTACAGAAGAGCTGCGTCGTAACATTGTATCTGCAACAAAACTACAAGAAGTAGAAGATCTATATCGTCCATATAAAGAAAAACGAAGAACAAAAGCAACAATTGCAAAAGAGAAAGGGTTAGAACCTTTAGCGGATTGGCTATTAACGTTTGCGAAGGATGATGCGTTGGAAAGAGCAAAAGTATTCGTAAATGAAGAGAAGGAAGTTCATTCACCAGAAGAAGCGTTACAAGGTGCAAAAGATATTATCGCAGAATACGTGTCTGACGAAGCATCTTATCGCAGTTGGATTCGGAATGCTACTTTTAGAAAAGGAACCATTTCAGCAGTTGTAAAAGATGAAGAAAAAGATGAAAAGAATGTATACGAAATGTATTATAGCTATGAAGAGCCGGTACAAAAAGTTGTACCTCACCGTGTATTAGCTATGAATCGCGGTGAAAAAGAGGAAGTTTTAAAAGTGGCAATCGTTCCCCCAGTTGAAGAAATTCTTCAGTTTTTACATAAAAAAGTAATTCATAAATCATACGCGCCAAGTACTTCTTATGTACAGGAAGCTATTGAAGATGGTTATAAGCGTTTAATTCAACCGTCTATTGAAAGAGAAATTCGTAAAGAGTTAACAGAGGTAGCGGAAGAACAAGCGATTCATATTTTTTCAGAGAACTTAAGGAATTTATTATTACAACCGCCGATGAAAGGGAAGGTTGTATTAGCTGTAGATCCAGCATATCGTACGGGATGTAAACTTGCTGTTGTAGATGATACGGGTAAAGTGCTTCATATCGATGTTATTTATCCGCATCCGCCTGTTCGGAAATATGAAGAAGCGAAAAAGAAATGTATTTCAATTTTAGAAAAGTATGAAGTAGAAGTAATTGCTATCGGAAATGGTACAGCTTCTCGTGAAACGGAAGAATTTGTAGTAGATGTATTACAAGCAGTCACACGCGATGTATTTTATATTATTGTCAATGAAGCTGGTGCGAGTGTATATTCAGCATCAGACCTAGCAAGGGAAGAGTTTCCTGATTTGCAAGTTGAAGAAAGAAGTGCGGTGTCTATTGGAAGACGTTTGCAAGATCCGCTTGCAGAATTAGTAAAGATTGATCCAAAGTCTGTTGGTGTAGGTCAATATCAACATGATGTATCACAAAAACAGTTGAATGAATCATTAACATTTGTTGTTGAAACGGCTGTAAACCAAGTTGGGGTAAACGTAAATACTGCTTCTATTTCATTATTACAATATGTTTCTGGCCTATCGAAAACAGTTGCGAAAAACATTGTAAAAAAACGTGAAGAGAGCGGGAAATTTACAAAACGTGCTGAACTGAAAGATATACCACGATTAGGTGCGAAGACATATGAACAATGTATCGGCTTTTTACGCGTTGTAGAAGGTGAAAACCCACTTGATCGAACAAGTATTCATCCGGAGCAATATAAGAATGTAGAACTGTTATTGAAAAGCTTAGGGTTATCTATTGCAGATGTTGGACAACTTCATTTGCAGAAGCGTTTAGAAGAAGTAGAAATTCCTTTGTTATCAGAGCAAACAAACATTGGTGAACCGACATTGCGAGATATTATTGATGCTCTTATTCGTCCGGAGCGAGATCTACGTGATGAATTACCGAAGCCGCTTCTTAAAAAAGGTATTTTAAAACTAGAAGATTTAAAACGAGGCATGGAATTGGAAGGTACGGTTCGTAATGTGGTCGATTTTGGTGCTTTTGTTGATATTGGTGTGAAGCAAGATGGATTAGTTCATATTTCAAAAATGAGTAAGCAGTTTGTAAAGCATCCATTAGATATCGTGTCTGTGGGGCAAATTTTAAAAGTGTGGGTTGATGAAGTTGATATGAAAAAAGGACGTGTCGCTTTATCTATGTTACCAATAGAGTAATGAAGTAAAAGGAATCATTGTGGCCTTTTCGGTCTGCGCTGAGAGTTAACATGAAAAGGGAGTGGAGGGTGTTCCGCTCCCTTTATTTACTAAGGGTATTGCTTTTTTTATAAAAAAACCAACATTCGTTAAGTAGTTTGATTTGATAGCGGTTTTTTTCATAATAAGCACGCCGCATTTGTTTACGAAGCCATGCTGGCATATGAATCCCTCCTTTTACAGAAATGAGGATGGGTATATGTACTATTTAATGTATGCATGAGACAAACAAGACGTGTAGATTTATTTTAGTGGGTAGGAGAGATAAGGATGCATGAGATAGATATTCAGAGATTAGTGGAGGAAGTATCGATAAAAAAATTCGCGAGACCTTTTTTGCATAAGGCGATATTTAATAAACGTTTACGTACGACAGGTGGACGATATATATTAAGTACTCATAATATAGAACTGAATTATCATTATTATGTAGCGTATGGAGAAAAGGAATTAATTGCAGTAATTAAGCATGAGCTTTGTCATTATCATTTGCATCTTATGGGGAAAGGGTATCAACATAGGGACAGGGATTTTCGTGAGTTGTTGAATAAGGTAGATGCGCCGCGTTTTTGTAAAAGGATTCCTGATGAGAGGAAAGAGAAAAAACAATACATATATATTTGTTTATCGTGTGGTTTCCAATACATAAGAAGGAGAAGAATAAATACAAATCGCTATGTTTGTGGAAAGTGTAAAGGACGTTTGAAAGAGATGGAAAAACACCTTGACAGTTAAAAATCAATCCAGTATAGTATAAACATGTCAGCTCGCTACAAGATATTGTAAGAAGTGCTTGACTTATAAGATGCTTTTTTATAAGATAAAAAATGTCTTTCTTATTCCGCAGTAGCTCAGTGGTAGAGCTATCGGCTGTTAACCGATCGGTCGTAGGTTCGAGTCCTACCTGCGGAGCCATATAATATAGAGAAGTACCCAAGTGGCTCAAGGGGCTCCCCTGCTAAGGGAGTAGATCGCTTACGCGGTGCGAGGGTTCGAATCCCTTCTTCTCTGCCATAATTTTGGCCCGTTGGTCAAGTGGTTAAGACACCGCCCTTTCACGGCGGTAACACGGGTTCGAATCCCGTACGGGTCACCACTTCGGAGGATTAGCTCAGCTGGGAGAGCACCTGCCTTACAAGCAGGGGGTCGGCGGTTCGATCCCGTCATCCTCCACCATATAAATATTATCGCGGGGTGGAGCAGTCCGGTAGCTCGTCGGGCTCATAACCCGAAGGTCGCAGGTTCAAATCCTGTCCCCGCAACCAAATGGTCCCGTGGTGTAGTGGTTAACATGCCTGCCTGTCACGCAGGAGATCGCCGGTTCGACCCCGGTCGGGACCGCCATTTAAACTTCTAATAGATGGAAGTTGTTTTTTTTGTTAGAGGGTATGATAAAATGTATTTCTTCACTAAAAAATCTTGTGAAGCGAATTTAAGTGATATCCTCAAAGATGTTAATTTATTCGATTAAATCGATGGGCTATAGCCAAGCGGTAAGGCAACGGACTTTGACTCCGTCATGCGCTGGTTCGAATCCAGCTAGCCCAGCCATTTACGAGCCATTAGCTCAGTTGGTAGAGCATCTGACTTTTAATCAGAGGGTCGAAGGTTCGAGTCCTTCATGGCTCATTTATTTCATTTCGCGGGTGTGGCGGAATTGGCAGACGCACCAGACTTAGGATCTGGCGCCTTTGGCGTGGGGGTTCGACTCCCTTCACCCGCATATGCGGTCGTGGCGGAATGGCAGACGCGCTAGGTTGAGGGCCTAGTGGGGGCAACCCCGTGGAGGTTCAAGTCCTCTCGGCCGCACCAAAAAAAGAAATAAAAAAACACTTGCATTAATCTTACCACCATGGTATATTAATAAAGTCGCAAAAAACAAACAACATACATTAAGCGCCCGTAGCTCAATTGGATAGAGCGTTTGACTACGGATCAAAAGGTTAGGGGTTCGAGTCCTCTCGGGCGCGCCAATTACGGGAAGTGGCTCAGCTTGGTAGAGCACCTGGTTTGGGACCAGGGGGTCGCAGGTTCGAATCCTGTCTTCCCGACCACGCGGGTGTAGTTTAGTGGTAAAACAAGAGCCTTCCAAGCTCTGGTCGAGAGTTCGATTCTCTTCACCCGCTTTTAGTTCTTTGAAAACTGAACGAAACAAACAACGTGAAACGTCAATTTTTATTTATGATGCTAGACAAACACTTTATTGGAGAGTTTGATCCTGGCTCAGGATGAACGCTGGCGGCGTGCCTAATACATGCAAGTCGAGCGAACCGATTAAGAGCTTGCTCTTAAGAAGTTAGCGGCGGACGGGTGAGTAACACGTA
>NZ_JBAWSV010000014.1:0-58881 GCF_037104695.1 Bacillus yunxiaonensis
ATTCCTGTTGACATTCTGAAAAGAATGTGTATAATAATAAAAGTCTGGTAATGATGGCAGAGAGGTCACACCCGTTCCCATACCGAACACGGAAGTTAAGCTCTCTAGCGCCGATGGTAGTTGGGACCTTGTCCCTGTGAGAGTAGGACGTTGCCAGGCAAACGAAAGACGAGTCATTGGACTCGTCTTTTTTTGCATTCTTTTTTATATAGGAAACTTTATATTCCTTATTCATAAAATAAAGAACGGTTGATTAAATGGGAGAAAATGTGGATAGGATAGAGAAGGAAGCAAAAGAGTTGCAAAATTTTTTAATACGTATATAATTAAAGTCAAAGATAGTCAAAGTCAATAAAGGTGGAGGATAAATGAGAAATATATCTGATATTATTGAACAATATCTAAAGCAAGTTATTGACTTAAGTAATAATAATGCAATTGAAATTAAAAGAAGTGAAATTGCTGATAAGTTTGATTGTGTGCCATCTCAAATTAACTACGTTATTAATACTCGTTTTACTATAGAAAGAGGATTTGTAGTAGAAAGTAAACGAGGTGGCGGAGGTTATATTCGCATTATAAAAGTCAAATTGCATGATGATATAGACATTATTAATCAAATGTTACAAATGATTCAGTATAGTATTACTCAATCAAGCGCTGAGAGTATAATAAGGCGTTTATTAGAAGAGGGTATTGTTACGAGTAGGGAAGCAAAGCTTATGTTTAGTGTATTAGATCGATCTGTTTTACTAACAGATTTACCATTTCGAGATGAATTACGAGCGCGTATGCTTCAGGCGATGCTTAGAACATTGAAGTATAAGTAAAGTGAAACTTTCCTTAGGAATACTTTGTCTCTTAAGAATGAGTTGAACAAATAAGATTGTAAATTAATAATTCTTTCCTATTGTAAAGGTGGGGAAATAAGTTGATTTGTCAAAACTGTAGTTCACGATCAGCAACGCTGCATTTTACAAAAGCAATCAATGGAGAAAAGACGGAGATTCATCTTTGCGAGCAATGCGCGCAAGAAAATGGATATACGTCTTTCTTTCAATCAAATAAGTCTAGTTTGTCATTTCATAATTTATTAGCAGGACTATTACATGTTGAGCAACCTGCATCTGAGAAAAAAGCAAATAATGTTTCGAGTGAACAGCC
Organism: Bacillus yunxiaonensis; assembly: GCF_037104695.1. NCBI lineage: Bacteria > Bacillati > Bacillota > Bacilli > Caryophanales > Bacillaceae > Bacillus > Bacillus yunxiaonensis. The sequence continues at coordinate 1,165 of NZ_JBAWSV010000014.1, forward strand.
TTTGCAATGTCCGAAATGCAATATGACGTATCAAAAATTTGCAAAGATCGGAAGGTTTGGTTGTTCGACTTGTTATGAAACGTTTAAAGGACAATTACAATCAACGCTAAAACGAGTTCATGGTGGACATACAAAGCACCATGGAAAAATTCCTAACCGTATAGGAGGAAATATTCATCTAAAAAAAGAATTAGATGAGTTAAAACTAAAATTGCAGGAGTGCATACAACAAGAAGAGTTTGAACAGGCTGCTGAAGTCCGAGATAAAATTCGCAGCATAGAAAGTCAGCTTCGTGAGCATAGAGAGGGGGAATAATTCTATGTCACTCGATCGTATTATGAATGAAGCAATTAGTCCATGGATGAGGGAAGAAGGCCCTGATTCCGATATTGTTTTAAGCAGTCGTGTTCGATTGGCTCGGAATTTACGAGATTATCAGTTCCCGACTATGCTAACAAATGAGGAAGCAGAGCAAATAATTCATGTATTTCAAGAAAATTTTGCTAATCAAAAAGTTGAACCTTTCGGGGGATTTGAACTGTTACAAATGAATAGGATTCAACCTTTGCAGCGCAGAGTATTGGTAGAAAAGCACCTTGTAAGTCCGGATCTTGTGGGAACAGAATATGGTGCTTGTTTATTATCTGAGAATGAACAAGTAAGTATTATGCTTAATGAAGAAGATCATATTCGGATTCAATGTTTATTTCCGGGATTACAACTATCAGAAGCGCTGCATAGTGCAAATCAAATTGATGATTGGATAGAAAGTCAGGTTGAATATGCATTTGATGAACAAGTTGGTTATATAACGAGCTGTCCTACAAATATAGGAACAGGTTTACGAGCTTCAGTGATGATACATTTGCCAGCCCTCGTTTTAACAGGACAAATGAACCGTATCGTTCAAGCAATTAATCAACTTGGTTTAGTTGTGAGAGGGATATATGGTGAAGGTAGCGAAGTGTTAGGGAATATATTTCAACTTTCTAATCAAATGACATTAGGAAAACCTGAAGAAGATATTGTAGAAGATTTGAAGAGTGTTGTTCAGCAACTTATTCAACAAGAACGAACAGCAAGAGAATCAATTATGAAAAGTTCAAGTATTGAGCTTGAAGATAAGGTATATCGTTCTTATGGTGTATTAGAGAATAGCCGTTTAATTGAATCTGCTGAGGCAGCAACGTGTTTATCGGATGTTCGACTTGGTATTGACCTTGGGTATATTGAGAATATACCTAGGAATATCTTAACAGAGTTAATGGTACTTACACAGCCTGGAATCTTACAGCAATATGCTGGAGGCCCATTACAATCTGATGAAAGAGATTATCGCAGAGCAGCACTTATTCGTGAAAGATTACGAATTGAACAAAATCGAGCGAAGTAGGAGTGTGATTCATATGATGTTTGGAAGATTTACAGAGCGAGCACAAAAGGTATTAGCGTTATCCCAAGAAGAAGCAATTCGTATTGGCCATAATAATATCGGCACAGAGCATATTTTACTCGGCCTTGTACGCGAAGGAGAAGGAATTGCTGCAAAAGCATTGGTCGCACTTGGATTAAGCCCAGAGAAAGTTCAAAAAGAAGTAGAAGCACTAATTGGGCGCGGCACGGAGATGTCCCAAACGGTTCACTACACACCGCGTGCAAAAAAAGTAATAGAGTTATCAATGGATGAGGCGCGTAAACTTGGTCATTCTTACGTGGGAACAGAGCATATTTTACTTGGGCTTATTCGTGAAGGAGAAGGCGTTGCGGCCCGTGTTTTAAATAATTTAGGTGTAAGTTTAAATAAAGCGCGTCAACAAGTATTGCAGCTTCTTGGTAGTAACGAGACGGCTTCGGGTCATCAAGGTGGTGGCTCGGCTAATGCAAATACACCGACGCTTGATAGTTTAGCTCGCGACTTAACAGCTGTAGCGCGTGAAGGGCGTTTAGATCCAGTAATTGGTCGTAGCAAAGAGATTCAACGTGTAATTGAAGTATTAAGTAGAAGAACAAAAAATAATCCTGTGTTAATTGGAGAACCCGGTGTTGGTAAAACAGCAATTGCTGAGGGATTAGCACAACAAATTGTAAACAACGAAGTTCCAGAGACTTTACGCGATAAGCGTGTTATGACATTAGATATGGGGACTGTAGTTGCTGGTACGAAATATCGCGGTGAGTTTGAAGACCGTTTAAAGAAAGTCATGGATGAAATTCGTCAAGCTGGTAATATTATTTTATTCATTGATGAGCTTCATACATTAATTGGTGCAGGCGGTGCAGAAGGGGCGATCGACGCATCGAATATTTTAAAGCCATCATTAGCGCGCGGAGAGCTACAATGTATTGGGGCGACAACGCTAGATGAGTATCGTAAATATATTGAAAAAGATGCGGCATTAGAGCGACGTTTTCAACCGATTCACGTTGATGAACCAAGCTTAGAAGAATCGATTCAAATTTTAAAAGGATTACGTGACCGTTATGAAGCGCATCACCGTGTTTCTATCTCAGACGATGCAATTGATGCCGCTGTGAAATTATCTGATCGTTACATTACGGATCGTTTCTTACCTGATAAAGCGATTGACTTAATTGATGAAGCAGCTTCAAAAGTTCGTTTACGTTCTTATACAACACCACCAAATTTAAAAGAACTTGAATCGAAGCTAGAAGAAGTAAGAAAAGAAAAAGATGCGGCAGTACAAAGCCAAGAATTTGAGAAAGCAGCTTCTTTACGTGATATGGAACAACGCTTACGTGAAAAATTAGAAGATACGAAGCGTCAATGGAAAGAGCAACAAGGTAAAGAGAATTCGGAAGTAACAGTAGAGGATATTGCAAATGTTGTTTCAACATGGACGCGTATTCCGGTTTCTAAGCTAGCTCAAACAGAAACAGATAAACTATTGAACTTAGAAAATATTTTACATGACCGTTTAATTGGGCAAGATGAAGCAGTTGTTGCAGTTGCAAAAGCAGTTCGCCGCGCAAGAGCAGGTTTGAAAGATCCAAAACGTCCAATCGGTTCTTTTATTTTCTTAGGACCAACTGGTGTTGGGAAAACGGAACTTGCACGCGCATTAGCAGAATCCATGTTTGGTGACGAAGATGCAATGATTCGTATTGATATGTCGGAGTACATGGAGAAACACTCTACTTCTCGTTTAGTTGGTTCTCCTCCAGGATATGTTGGATATGAAGAAGGCGGCCAGTTAACAGAAAAGGTTCGTCGCAAACCATACTCTGTTGTCTTACTTGACGAGGTGGAAAAGGCGCATCCAGATGTATTTAATATTTTACTGCAAGTGCTAGAAGATGGTCGTTTAACAGATTCAAAGGGTCGTACAGTTGATTTCCGTAATACAATTGTTATTATGACTTCGAACGTAGGTGCAGATGCATTAAAACGAAACAAACATCTTGGATTTAATGTACAAGATGAAAGTCGTGATTATGCGGATATGAAGGGCAAAGTAATGGATGAGTTGAAAAAAGCATTCCGCCCTGAGTTCTTAAACCGTATTGACGAAATTATTGTTTTCCATACATTAGAGAAGAAACATATTAAAGAAATTGTTACACTTATGGTAGAACAGTTGGTTAAACGTTTAAAAGAACAAGATATTGATTTAGGGTTAACGGATGCAGCAATTGAAGCGATTGCTGATAAAGGATTTGATCCAGAATATGGTGCTCGTCCACTACGCCGTGCAATTCAAAAACATGTAGAGGATCGATTATCAGAAGAACTTCTTAAAGGAGTTATTGAGAAAGGTCAAAAAGTTGTTTTTGATGCAGAAGGGGAATCATTTGTCATTCGTAGTGCAGAAAAGGTAAAATAAGTATAGACAAACAAAAGGGGGCTAAACAATAGCCCTCTTTCTTGTACAAAAAAGAAATATTTTTGTTCCATATGAAAGCGAAGTGAAGTATAAAAAACGATGGCTAAGAAGAAAACAAAATTTACATGTCAAGAATGTGGTTATCAGTCACCAAAGTATATGGGAAAGTGTCCGGGGTGCGGACAATGGAATACACTGGTGGAAGAGATGGAGCCAGTTGTATCATCACGCCGCCTGAACTATGCAAGTGCAATCCAAACTGAATTAACGAAGCCTCGCCGCCTGAAAGAAGTGGAAACGAAAACAGAGGCGCGCATTGAAACAAGTTTTCAAGAATTTAACCGGGTGCTTGGTGGTGGAATTGTAGATGGCTCTCTCGTGCTCATAGGAGGAGATCCTGGTATTGGGAAATCAACATTATTACTGCAAATATCATCACAGCTAGCAGATCGTACGTATGATGTTTTATACATATCAGGTGAGGAATCTGCAAAACAAATTAAACTTAGGGCAGATCGTCTTCATGTAAATGGAGATAATTTATTTGTTGTATCAGAAACAGATTTACAACGAATTGCAGCATATATAGATGAAATGAATCCATCATTTGTAGTAATTGATTCTATTCAAACCATTCATTTACCGGAAGTAACTTCAGCACCAGGAAGTGTAGCGCAAGTACGTGAATGTACAGCAGAACTTATGAAGCTTGCAAAAACGAAAGGAATCCCTATTTTTATTGTAGGGCATGTAACGAAAGAAGGAGCTATAGCGGGTCCACGTATGTTAGAGCATATGGTGGATGCTGTTCTTTATTTTGAAGGAGATCGTCATCATACATATCGAATTTTACGAGCGGTGAAAAACCGTTTTGGTTCAACTAATGAGATGGGGATTTTTGAGATGAAGGAGCTTGGCCTTTCAGAGGTGTTAAATCCTTCTGAAATTTTTCTGGAAGAAAGACCCGTAGGTGCTGCTGGTTCAACGGTTGTTGCTTCTATGGAAGGAACAAGGCCTGTTTTAGTAGAAATACAAGCATTAATTTCTCCTACAAGTTTTGGGAACCCAAGAAGAATGGCAACAGGAATTGACCATAATCGTGTTTCTCTTATTATGGCGGTACTAGAAAAAAGAGCAGGATTATTGCTTCAAAATCAAGATGCTTATTTAAAAGTTGCCGGGGGAATTAAATTAGATGAGCCAGCAGTTGATTTGGCGGTTGCTTTAAGTATCGCATCAAGTTTTCGTGATAAACCGACTTTTCCAGGTGATGCGGTCATTGGTGAAGTTGGTTTAACGGGAGAAGTTCGTCGTGTTTCTCGCATTGAACAACGTGTACAAGAAGCAGCAAAATTAGGATTTCAGCGTGTTATTATCCCGAGGAAGAATTTAGGTGGATGGACGATTCCAGAAGGAATTGAAGTAGTTGGAGTATCGAATATAGGAGAGGCTCTTCGATCTGCACTAGGAGGATAAGATATGGAAGAAAACAAGCAACGTTCCAAAAGTATTATTAATATTTTACAGCTTGTTGCACCGGGGACACCATTAAGAGAAGGAATTGATAATGTGCTCCGGGCACAAACGGGTGGTCTTATTGTACTCGGATACAACGAACAAATTAAAAGCATTGTTGATGGAGGATTTCATATTAATTGTGCTTTTTCTCCTGCTAGTCTGTATGAACTAGCAAAAATGGATGGGGCTCTTATTTTAAATGAAACGGGAAGTAAAATTTTAATCGCCAATGGACAGCTGGTTCCTGATTCATCTATTGACTCTATTGAAACAGGTATGCGCCATCGAACAGCAGAGCGAGTGGCGAAGCAAACGGGTAGTCTTGTTGTTGCCATTTCACAAAGACGAAATGTAATTACGTTATATCAAGGAAACTTACGTTATACATTAAAAGATATTGGGGTTATTTTAACAAAGGCAAACCAAGCGATTCAAACATTAGAAAAATATAAGGCTGTATGGAATGACGGCATAACGAACCTTGGTATTTTAGAATTTGAAGAAGTGGTTACAATGTCTGAAGTTGTGCATGTACTACATAGCGTTGAAATGATGCTGCGGATTAAAAATGAAATCTTCAGTTACATTCATGAATTAGGAACAGAAGGAAGGCTCATTCGTTTACAATTGACAGAATTGCTTGCTGACGTGGAAGCAGAGGCTGCACTATTAATTAAAGATTATTATCATGAAAAAACACAAGATCACTATCAAATTTTAAAAAAATTACAAGAGCTTGCGAATGCGCAACTTCTAGAAGATAGCGATTTAGTGAAATTACTTGGATACTCCGGACAAATGAAATTAGAAGAAAGTATTACACCAAGAGGCTATCGAATTGCGAGTAAAATTTCTAGAGTTCCACCTCTTATTATTGAGAACTTAATTAATCGTTTTAAGAACTTGCAAGGAATTTGCCGTGCAACTATTGCGGATTTGGATGATGTGGAAGGAATTGGAGAAGTACGGGCGAAAAAGATACGAGAGGGTTTAAAACGAATTCAAGAACACTTGTATATGAGCAGACACAATTAAGAATATTACATTGATTTCACAATATAGCGACACTCAAAGATTTTTTATATATGATATGATATATTGGTAAATAAAACAAATTATAAAAAAACACGTCCACTTTTTCACTCGACGTTTTGAGTGGCGAAGTAATGGTTAATAATGAGTAGGAGGTGGTTGAATGTTAAAACGAATCGTACAGCTTTTCTTTTTAGTTATTGGAGGAGCATTAGGAATTTTTCTTATTCCAAAAGTGATTAATGTTTTGGATATAGGTGCAGTTCCTTGGCTTGAAGGTTCTTATATTCGTGCAATTATTGGTGCAATCATTTTATTTTTAACAACATTTTGGCTTGTAGATTATATTGTTCAGCTTATTAAACATATTGAGGAAGCGCTTGTAAAAGCACCTGTTACAGATGTGTTATTTGGAACATTAGGATTAATCTCAGGACTAATTGTTGCGTATTTAATCTTGATTCCGATTCGCGAATTTACCATTCCAGTCATTAGTACAGTATTGCAAATCTTTTTCACGCTATTACTTGGTTACTTAGGGTTCCAAGTAGGGTTTAAAAAGAGGAATGAATTGTTAGGATTGTTTACATTGGCGCAACGCGGAGGAAAGAAAAAAAATACGAATAGTGAAAACGAGGAAGTAGAACCGTTAACTTCCGGATGGAAAATACTAGATACCAGTGTTATTATTGATGGCCGTATCGCGGATATTTGTCAAACGAAGTTTTTGGAAGGTACAATTGTCATTCCGCAATTTGTGTTAGAGGAACTACAGCATATTGCTGATTCTTCGGATGCATTAAAGCGTAATCGCGGACGAAGAGGTTTGGATATTTTAAATCGTATTCAAAAAGAGTTATCTATTCCAGTAGAAATTTATGAAGGTGATTTTGAAGATATTCAAGAAGTTGATAGTAAGCTTGTGAAGTTAGCAAAATTAACAGGCGGCACTGTTGTTACGAATGATTTTAACTTAAATAAAGTTTCTGAATTGCAAGGTGTGACAGTTTTAAACATTAATGACTTAGCAAATGCTATTAAGCCTGTTGTACTTCCGGGTGAAGAGTTAAGCGTATACGTTGTGAAGGATGGAAAAGAGCAGAATCAAGGCGTTGCTTATTTAGATGACGGTACAATGATCGTAGTCGAAGATGGTAGAGAGCATGTTGGTTCCCAGCTTGATGTACTTGTTACAAGTGTACTGCAAACATCTGCGGGCCGAATGATTTTTGCTAAGCGCAAACTGCTAGAGAAAGCGTTATAAGTAGGAGACTATGGTGATGTATACATTAATTATTCCTGCAGCAGGACAAGGTAAGCGTATGGGAGCGGGAAAAAATAAATTATTTTTACAAATTGATTCTGTTCCCATTATCATTCATACATTACGAGCTTTTGAAAAAGATGAGCAATGTAAGCATGTTATTTTAGCGATTAACGAAGAAGAGCGTTCTTATTTTGAGGAACTTCTTCAAACTTATCATATTCAAAAAGACATCCAACTTATTCAAGGTGGATGTGAGCGTCAGGATAGTGTATATAACGCTCTTATGTATGTAAGAGATGTAGAATATGTACTTGTTCACGACGGGGCACGTCCATTTGTAACGAAAAAGATGATTGAAGATGTATTGCAAATGGCGAAAGAAAAAGGTGCTTCCATTTGTGCGGTACCTGTGAAAGATACAATTAAAAAAGTGACACATGATACTGTTGTTGAAACCGTAGAACGTTCTCATCTGCAAGCAGTTCAAACGCCGCAAGGATTTCATGTTCCTATTCTGTTAGAGGCACATGAGAGTGCAAAACAAGCGGGCTTTCTCGGAACTGACGATGCCAGTCTGGTGGAACGCCTTCTTAAAGAGGTAGGAGTTGTAGAAGGAAGCTATCACAATATAAAGGTGACAACACCTGAAGATCTAGTAATTGCTGAAAGCTTTCTGCGAGTTTTGAAAATACAGTAGCAATGTTATAATAGAAAAGCCCGGTGGCTACCGGGCTTTTCTATATATAGAGCAAAAACTTCAACGGGTGGAGCCTTTATATGCCCGTAAGAATGATATAAAGTTTACTAGTGTAGTTTGAGGAGGAATTGGAAATGTTTCGGATTGGACAAGGTTTTGATGTACATGCATTTGCAGAAGGAAGACCGTTAATTATTGGTGGAATTACAATTCCATATGAAAAAGGATTACTTGGGCATTCTGATGCGGATGTCCTTTTGCATACTATTGCTGATGCTTGTTTAGGGGCGATTGCTGCTGGTGATATCGGTAAACATTTTCCAGATACAGATCCTGCATTTAAAGATGCAGATTCAGCTGTGCTTTTGCAGAAAGTGTGGGAGTTTGTGACAGAGCAAGGGTATGTACTCGGAAACTTAGATTGTACAATTATTGCCCAAAAGCCAAAAATGGCACCGCATATTGAAAGTATGCGCAAGAGAATTAGCGAGCTGTTGCAAGCAGACGTGGAGAATGTCAATGTGAAGGCAACGACGACAGAAAAATTAGGATTTACAGGGCGAGAAGAAGGAATTGCTTCGCAGGCTATTGTATTATTACAGAAAAAATAGTTGTTTTTGATTCGCAAGATGGATAATCGTAATTTTTTGGTGTACAATTAAAGAATCTGTTGACATTAAGAATGGAAGGTGTACCAACTATGGAAAAGCAAGTGAGAGTGCGCTATGCGCCAAGTCCAACAGGACACTTACATATCGGAAATGCACGTACGGCATTATTTAACTATTTATTCGCTCGTAGTCAAAACGGTAAATTTATTATCCGTATTGAAGATACAGACGTAAAGCGTAATATTGCTGGCGGCGAAGAAAGCCAATTAACATATTTAAAATGGCTTGGCATGGACTGGGATGAAAGCATCGATGTTGGTGGTGAATATGGTCCGTACCGTCAAATGGAGCGTTTAGATATTTATAAAAAGTTATATGAAGATTTATTAGAGCGTGGCTTAGCGTATAAGTGCTATATGACAGAAGAAGAGTTAGAAGCAGAACGTGAAGGACAAATCGCTCGTGGTGAAACGCCTCGTTATGCGGGTTGTCACCGTGATTTAACAAATGAGCAAGTAAAACAATTCGAGGAAGAAGGACGCATTCCAAGTATTCGTTTCCGTGTACCTGAAAACCGTGAATATGTATTTAATGATATTGTAAAAGGAGACGTATCTTTCAACTCAAACGATTTCGGCGATTTCGTTATCGTGAAGAAAGATGGCATCCCAACTTACAACTTTGCAGTAGCGGCAGATGATCATTTCATGGAAATCTCACACGTTCTTCGTGGTGATGACCATATTTCGAATACACCAAAACAAATGATGATTTATGAAGCATTTGGTTGGGATATACCACAATTTGGTCATATGACGTTAATTGTAAATGAAAGCCGTAAAAAATTAAGTAAACGTGATGAATCTATCATTCAATTTATTGAACAATATGAAGCGTTAGGATATCTTCCAGAAGCAATCTTTAACTTTATTGCATTACTAGGTTGGTCACCAGTAGGGGAAGAAGAAATCTTCTCTAAAGATGAGTTTATTGAAATGTTTGATGCAGCTCGTTTATCGAAATCACCAGCATTATTCGATTCTCAAAAATTAAAATGGATGAACAACCAATATATGAAAAAGCAAGACTTAGATTGCGTTGTTGAATTAAGCTTACCGCATTTAGTGAAAGCTGGTCGTGTAAGTGAAAACCCAAGTGAACAAGAACTAGCTTGGATTCGCGATGTCATCGCTTTATATCACGATCAAATGAGCTTTGGGGCTGAGATTGTGGAATTGTCTGATATGTTCTTTAAAGATCATGTGGATTATGAAGAAGAAGGACAAGAAGTATTAAAAGGCGAACAAGTACCAGAAGTTCTTCGTGCGTTTGCGGCAGAGTTAGAAGCATTAGAAGAAGTAGAACCTGCAGCAATCAAGACAGCAATTAAAGCTGTTCAAAAGCAAACAGGTCAAAAAGGGAAAAATTTATTCATGCCAATTCGCGTTGCGACAACTGGTCAAACACACGGACCAGAACTTCCAAATGCAATTGCACTTCTTGGAAAAGAAAAAGTTTTAAATCGTGTTCGTAAAGTAATTGGTTAACATTTTACGGATTTAGAAATATAATAAGAATACTTTAAAATGAAATAAAAGAAAGCGACGAGAAGGAGAAGTAGAAAATCATGCTTTTCACAGAGAAAACCACCATTTGGCTGGAAGTGGTTTAAAAGCAGGTTTTTGAAGTGCCCCTTTGAGTCTTCTGCTGAACAACGAATATATTTCGAGAAATGTCATATTGACGCAAAGTAAGCAGAAGCGGTATACACCGTTATCATGTTTGAGTTTGAGGCTTTTTTGAGGCCTAAACAGAGTGGAACCGCGCTAGTAAGGCGTCTCTGTCTATAGACAGAGACGCCTTTTTTCTATACCTACAGGTATGGGGGAGAGTTTTTGGTATAAATAGTCGGAAAAACTTTGTAAGGAAGTAGAAATGAAAAACCTTATTGGTTCAACTCACTATTAGTGGTAAAGAGATCCACTGATGGAAGTTTCACTTTAAACAAAAAGGGGGAACAAAAATGTTTAAGAGGCTTCGGGAGGATATTGAAGTCGTCTTTGAACAGGATCCAGCAGCGAGAAGTTACATCGAAGTAATTTTAACTTACTCTGGATTGCACGCAATTTGGGCGCATCGTATTGCACATGCTTTTTATAAACGAAAGTTTTTCTTTTTTGCTCGTGTTATCTCGCAAATGAGTCGTTTTTTTACGGGTATTGAAATTCATCCAGGGGCAACAATTGGTCGTAAGTTTTTTATTGATCATGGCATGGGAGTTGTAATTGGAGAAACGTGTGAAATTGGAGATAACGTGACAATTTATCAAGGTGTTACGTTAGGTGGTACGGGAAAAGAAAAAGGGAAACGTCATCCAACAATTAAAGACAATGTGTTGATTGCGACAGGTGCGAAAGTGCTTGGATCGATTACGGTTGGAGAAAATTCTAAAGTTGGTGCTGGTTCGGTTGTGTTAAAAGAAGTACCTGCACATTCTACAGTTGTAGGTATTCCTGGTCGCGTCGTGATTCAAAATGGGGTAAAAGTAGGTCAAGAATTAAATCACTGTGATCTTCCGGATCCGATTTTTGATAAGTTGAAAGCAGTAGAAGAAGAACTCGAACAATTGAAAAAACAAATGGTAGTGAAAACAGAAAGGAAGGATAAAAATGACTATTCACATTTATAATACGCTAACGCGTCAAAAAGAAGAGTTTATTCCATTAGAGGAAAATAAGGTGAAAATGTATGTATGCGGTCCTACGGTATACAACTACATCCATATTGGGAATGCAAGACCACCTATGGTATTTGACACAGTACGTCGTTATTTAGAACATAAAGGGTACGATGTACAATATGTTTCTAACTTTACTGATGTAGATGATAAATTAATTAAAGCGGCGAATGAGCTAGGAGAAGATGTTCCAACGATTGCAGATCGCTTTGTTGAAGCGTACTTTGAAGATGTAACGGCACTAGGTTGCAAACATGCGACAGTTCATCCTCGTGTAACAGAAAATATGGATATCATTATTGAGTTTATTCAGGAACTTGTGAATAAAGGATATGCATATGAATCTGAAGGCGATGTGTATTACAAAACAAAGGAATTTGAAGGTTACGGTAAATTATCACATCAGCCAATTGCAGACCTGCGTCATGGTGCACGTATTGAAGTTGGGGAAAAGAAACACGATCCGCTTGACTTTGCATTATGGAAAGCAGCAAAAGAAGGAGAAATCTTCTGGGAGAGCCCTTGGGGGAAAGGTCGTCCAGGATGGCATATCGAATGCTCTGCAATGGCGCGTAAATATTTAGGTGATACAATTGATATTCATGCTGGTGGTCAAGATTTAACATTCCCACATCATGAAAATGAGATTGCACAATCAGAGGCTTTGACTGGAAAAACATTTGCACGTTACTGGATGCATAATGGATATATTAATATTAACAATGAAAAGATGTCTAAGTCGTTAGGAAACTTTATTTTAGTTCACGATATTATTAAACAGTATGATCCACAGTTAATCCGATTCTTTATGTTATCTGTACACTATCGTCATCCAATCAACTTTAGTGAAGAGTTACTGCAAAGTACGAATAATGGATTAGAGAGAATTAAAACGGCTTATGGGAACTTAAAACATCGTATGGAAAGCAGTACGGATTTAACGGACCATAATGAGAAATGGTTAACTGAAATGGATAAATTCCAAGCGGCATTTGAAGAAGCGATGGATGATGACTTCAATACAGCAAATGCAATAACTGAGTTATATAATTTAGCAAATCATGCGAATCAATATTTATTAGAAGAGCATACGTCAAAAGTTGTCATTGAAGCGTATGTAAAACAACTTGAAACATTGTTTGGCATTTTAGGGTTAGAATTAACAAAAGAAGAATTGCTTGATGAAGAAATTGAAGCACTAATCCAAAAGCGTATTGAGGCTCGTAAAAATCGTGATTTTGCACTGTCTGATCAAATTCGCGATGAATTGAAAGAGCGTAACATTATTTTAGAAGATACACCACAAGGTACAAGATGGAAAAGAGGCTAAACATGATTGATGCAAAGCAATTAAACAGCTTAGCGTTAGCATATATGGGTGATGCGGTATACGAACAATATATCCGCTATCACCTGCTTCAAAAAGGAACAGTTCGTCCAAATCAATTACATCGTTTGGGGACAAGCTTTGTTTCTGCAAAAGCGCAAGCGAAAGTTGTTCATCATTTACTAGAGACAGCATTTCTTACTGAAGAAGAGGAAGCAGTATTAAGAAGAGGGCGCAATGCAAAATCAGGTTCTGTTCCGAAAAATACAGATGTACAAACATATCGATATAGTACTGCTTTTGAGGCGCTGATTGGATATCATTATTTATTGAATGAACAAACACGAATAGAAGAGATTGTATTTGAAGCAATTCGTGTATTAGAGGATAAGGAAGGAGGCGCGTGAGCGTGAACAGTGAATATATTATTGGACGTAACCCTGTAATTGAAGCATTGAGAGCAGGTCGTGATATTAATAAAATTTGGATTGCAGAAGGTGCTGCGAAAGGGCAAGTGCAAATTGTACTAGCATTAGCGAAAGAAAACAAAATTTTAGTGCAGAATTCACCGAAGAAAAAATTAGATCAACTTGTAGAGGGGAATCATCAAGGTGTAATCGCACAAGTGGCAGCATATGAATATGCGGACTTAGAGGATTTATTTGCGTTGGCAGCTAAGCGCAATGAGGATCCATTTTTCTTAATTCTGGATGAGATTGAAGATCCGCACAATCTAGGCTCTATTATGCGTACGGCAGATGCAGTAGGAGCGCATGGTATTATTATTCCAAAGCGCAGAGCGGTTGGTTTAACAGCGGCAGTTGCAAAGGCTTCTACGGGCGCGATTGAGTATGTTCCTGTAGCTCGCGTTACAAATCTATCAAGAACGATTGATGAATTGAAAGAGCGCGGGCTTTGGATTGCCGGTACAGATGCAAAAGGGAAAGATGACTATCGTAACTTAGATGGAAAGATGCCAATTGGTTTAGTGATTGGAAGTGAAGGGAAAGGCATGAGCCGCCTTATCGGCGAGAAATGTGACTTCTTGATTCATTTACCGATGGCTGGTAAAGTTACCTCCTTAAATGCTTCAGTTGCTGCTAGCTTGTTAATGTATGAAGTGTATCGGAAACGTCACCCAATCGGTGAATAAAAATGAATGATATTTTAATCGTTGACGGTTACAATATTATTGGAGCTTGGGTAGACTTGAAAAAGCTAAGGGATGTAGACTTACAGGCTTCACGAGATTTGCTTATTGACAAAATGGCCGATTATCAAGGGTATACAGGCACGAAAGTAATGATTGTTTTTGATGCATATTCTGTTTATGGAATTGAAAAGAAGATGAAGCAAGCGCGTGTAGATGTAATCTTTACAAGGAAAAACCAAACGGCGGATGAAAAAATTGAGCAGCTCGCAATTGAGCTGCGTAATATTAATACACGGATTTATGTTGCGACGTCTGATTACACAGAGCAGTGGGCCATTTTTGGGCAGGGTGCTCTGCGTAAATCAGCGCGTGAGTTAGAGATAGAAGTTCAGGCGATGGAACGAAGAGTGCGTCGTGAAACGAAGAAAACAAAAGAAGAACAACCGGCGATGCGGACGATATTTAGTGAAGAAGTTACAGAAAAGTTAGAAAAATTAAGACGAGGAGGGCGTTGAAACATTGACGCTCTTCAAGTGCTTACTGTATAATATTGCTAAATAACTAGCGGTCGGAGGGATCAGATTGGAAACAGACTTCGTAAGCGGCAACAATGTTACATTTAGTAGTTTAGAGGATGAAGAGATGGTTGAATTAGTACGACAAGGTAATGTTGATGCGCTAGAGTATTTAATTCATAAGTACAAAAATTTTGTTCGTGCAAAATCAAGATCTTACTTTTTGGTTGGCGCTGATCGTGAAGATATTATCCAAGAAGGTATGATTGGATTATTTAAGGCGATTCGTGATTATAAAGAGGACAAGCTGTCTTCCTTTAAAGCTTTTGCGGAATTGTGTATTACACGTCAAATTATCACTGCGATTAAAACAGCGACAAGACAAAAACATATCCCTTTAAATTCATATGTTTCTTTAGATAAACCAATTTATGATGAAGAATCCGATCGAACTCTGTTAGATGTTATATCTGAAGCAAAGGTGACGGATCCTGAAGAAATGATTATTAGTCAGGAAGAGTATGTTGACATAGAATTAAAAATATCTGAATTATTAAGCGATTTAGAAAGAAAGGTGCTTTCTTTATATTTAGACGGAAGATCGTATCAAGAGATTTCAGAGCAATTGAATCGTCATGTGAAATCCATTGATAATGCCCTGCAGCGAGTGAAACGGAAGCTTGAGCGTTATATGGAAATGAGAGAAACAGCAGCTGTCCACTCACCTTCACTTAAGCGTTAAGGTGTTTAAGTTTGAGAGTTAAAAATGTATTAGGTTAATAGAGAAATATAAAAGAGAGGTTTTTTCCTCTCCTTTTCTTTTTGCAGTAGGGGGGAAGCGTCATTGACATTGCCTTTTATTGTATGATACATTTTTAAGGAAATAATGTTACAAGGCTGGTGTAACAGGTGAGAAAAAAAGTTGTACTTGCATGTGAAAAATGCAATAATCGAAACTATTCAACAATGAAAGATACAAGCTCAGTAGAGCGTCTTGAGATAAAGAAATTTTGTAAAACGTGTAATGCGCATATGGTTCATAAGGAAACAAAATAAATAATTGTAATTATGCACTGGAGGTCCCGGAAATGCGTTTGACGAACTTTTTTGGCGATGTAGGTCGCGAAATGAAAAAAGTAAGCTGGCCGAAAAAAGATGAATTAATCCGTTCGACACTTACTGTAATTGCAACAGTTGCTTTCTGTGCAATTTTCTTTGCGGTAGTGGATATGGGGATTTCTTCTTTAATTCGTTTAATTCTTGAATAAGAAGCGCTTATACATGATATAATGTTAATGTTAATGTTATTTATACGAACTGTGTAAAAGCCCGGTGAACGGGTTTTTTCATTTGCACAAAAAAATGTACGTCAGGGAGGGAAGGACGGTCGTCCTAAATTAATGGAAAAACGTTGGTATGTTGTCCATACTTATTCTGGATATGAAAATAAAGTAAAAACAAACCTAGAGAAACGCGTAGAATCAATGGCTATGCAAGATAAAATTTTCCGTGTTATTGTTCCAGAGGAAACAGAAGTAGAAATGAAAAACGGAAAAGAAAAAATAACAAAGAGGAAAGTGTTTCCTGGTTACGTGTTGGTAGAAATCATCATGACAGATGATTCTTGGTATGTTGTTCGTAATACACCAGGTGTAACAGGATTCGTTGGATCTTCTGGATCGGGTTCGAAGCCATCTCCTTTATTAGAAGAAGAAGTGGTTACAATCTTAAAACACATGGGAATGGACAATGAAGTAGTTGACTTTGACTTTGAACTTCATGAGACTGTACGTGTGAACGAAGGTCCATTTGCGAATTACACAGGTGCTATTAATGAAATTGACCTAGAAAAACAAAGAGTAACAGTACTTGTTGATATGTTTGGTCGCGAAACTTCAGTTGAACTAGATTTCCACCAAATTGAAAAATTATAAAATGAAACTTGAAATGAATTGTAAAAAGTGATAATATCTTTTAAGTCAGTACGTCTTCGGAAACGGAGACGTTTTTTGAGAAAGATTTTATCGCTAAAGATAAAATTATGAAGTGGGAGGGCAAATCACTGCCCAATTGACCACATCACGGACTTAAGGAGGTGTGTCTCGTGGCTAAAAAGGTAATTAAAATGGTAAAACTTCAAATTCCTGCAGGTAAAGCTAACCCAGCTCCACCAGTTGGTCCAGCATTAGGACAAGCGGGTGTTAACATCATGGGCTTCTGTAAAGAGTTCAACGCTCGTACAGCAGATCAAGCTGGTCTAATCATTCCTGTTGAAATTACAGTATTTGAAGACCGTTCATTCACTTTCATTACTAAAACTCCTCCTGCTGCTGTTCTTCTTAAGAAAGTAGCTGGTATTGAGTCTGGTTCTGGTGAACCAAACCGTAATAAAGTGGCAACTGTTAAGCGTGATAAAGTTCGCGAAATCGCTGAAACTAAAATGCCTGACCTAAACGCTGCTAGCGTAGAAGCTGCAATGCGTATGGTTGAAGGTACTGCACGCAGTATGGGCATTGTTATCGAAGACTAATTCGATTTGTTTTTTTTGTAAAAGAGGTTGCGGGTCTGGAATTCCAATTCGCAACCTTTATTATCGTAAATGAATGTCGTTTTTTTAAAATAAAAGGATGGGCGCACATCCTCGATTGTATCGAAAAGAAGGCGTAAACGTGGGAGGTTATTCCGCTAAAACCACATCGAGGAGGAAATAAAAATGGCTAAAAGAGGTAAAAAGTACGTAGAAGCTGCGAAGCTTGTTGATCGTACAACTGCTTACTCTGCAACGGAAGCAGTAGAATTAGTAAAGAAAACAAACACAGCTAAATTTGATGCAACTGTAGAAGCTGCATTTCGTTTAGGTGTTGACCCTAAGAAAGCTGACCAACAAATTCGTGGTGCAGTTGTTCTTCCACACGGTACTGGTAAAGTACAACGTGTATTAGTATTCGCTAAAGGCGAAAAACTAAAAGAAGCTGAAGCTGCTGGAGCAGACTTCGTAGGTGATACAGACTACATCAACAAAATCCAACAAGGTTGGTTTGACTTTGACGTAGTAGTAGCAACTCCTGATATGATGGGTGAAGTTGGTAAACTTGGTCGTGTATTAGGACCTAAAGGTTTAATGCCAAACCCTAAAACTGGAACAGTTACTTTCGACGTAACAAAAGCAGTTAACGAAATCAAAGCTGGTAAAGTAGAATACCGCGTTGATAAAGCTGGTAACATTCATGTGCCAATCGGTAAAGTATCTTTCGAAGATGCAAAATTAGTTGAAAACTTAGAGACAGTTGCTGATGCTCTTCTAAAAGCTAAGCCAGCTGCTGCAAAAGGTACTTACATGAAGAACGTAACAGTTGCTTCTACAATGGGACCTGGCGTACGCGTTGAAGTTTCTACTATCGCGTAAAATTTGGAAGTTGACTTCGTGAAGAAGTTTTAATATAATCATTTATGTTGTGAATTTAAATAGTGTACCGTAGACAGTAGGCGCCAATGTGGCTTAATTTCCTACCTAGGTGTGAATATACGAAACGGAATTTTTTCTGTGACTATATGCCTCCATGTCTACAATTGGGCATGGAGGTTTTTTAGTGCACTTTCGGTACATCTTCTATATAATCTACAGGAGGTGTAATAACATGACTAAAGCAATCGAAGCAAAACAACATGTTGTAACTGAAATCGCTGCTAAACTTAGCGAAAGTAAATCAACAATCGTTGTTGACTACCGTGGTTTAACAGTATCTGAAGTAACAGAATTACGTAAAGCATTACGTGAAGCTGGCGTTGAGTTCAAAGTTTACAAAAACTCTTTAACTCGTCGTGCTGCAGAAACTGCTGAACTAGCTGAGTTAAACGAATTCTTAACAGGACCAAACGCAATCGCGTTCAGTAACGAGGATGTAATTGCTCCTGCGAAAGTATTAAACGACTTCGCTAAAGATCATGAAGCTTTAGAAATTAAAGCAGGCGTAATCGAAGGTAAACTTGTATCACTTGATGAGGTTAAAGCTATCGCTACTCTTCCATCACGTGAAGGCTTACTTTCTATGCTTCTTAGCGTTCTTCAAGCTCCAATGCGCGGTCTTGCAATCGCTACTAAAGCAGTTGCAGATCAAAAAGAAGAGCAAGGCGCTTAATTTTTTAAAAGATAATTACGTGTTATCGATAAAACAATACAAACCTATTTAAGGGAGGATATTTACAATGACTAAAGAACAAATCATTGAAGCAGTTAAATCTATGACTGTATTAGAACTTAACGACTTAGTAAAAGCTATCGAGGAAGAATTCGGCGTAACTGCTGCTGCTCCTGTAGCTGTAGCTGGTGGCGCTGCTGAAGCTGCTGCTGAGAAAACTGAATTTGATGTTGTACTTGCTAATGCAGGCGCTCAAAAAATCAAAGTTATCAAAGTTGTTCGTGAAATCACTGGTCTTGGCTTAAAAGAAGCTAAAGAATTAGCTGACAACACTCCAAAAGCAGTTAAAGAAGGCGTTTCTAAAGAAGAAGCTGAAGAAATCAAAGCTAAACTTGAAGAAGTTGGCGCTGCTGTAGAAGTTAAGTAATTAACTTTTGAAGCTTTAAAAAAAGCTCGCTCTCATGCGAGCTTTTTTTTTAACTGTAAAGAAAAGAGGTGGCCATATGGCAGACCATTATTTTTCTAACGATCCCTCTAGCAAAAGTGATCGTAAACGTTGGGAATATAAGTTGAGAGGATCTCAATTTGTTTTCTTATCTGACCACGGGGTGTTTTCGAAAAATGAAGTGGACTTTGGTTCTCGTCTTTTAATCGAAGCATTTCAGGTACCGGATGTCCAAGGTGATGTGTTAGATGTAGGATGTGGATATGGTCCAATTGGTTTATCTTTAGCAAAAGAGTTTCAAGAGCGTACAGTTCATATGGTGGATGTGAATGAAAGAGCACTTGAGCTTGCGAAAGAAAATGCCGCTAATAATAGAATTGGGAATGTCCAGATTTATCAAAGTAGTGTATATGAAAATGTAAGTGGACAATATGCTGCTATTCTATCTAATCCGCCAATTCGTGCAGGGAAACAAGTAGTACATGAGATTCTAGAAAAAGCCGTGGACTATCTTGTGCCAGGCGGTGAGCTTTGGATTGTGATTCAAAAGAAACAAGGTGCACCATCCGCGATGAAAAAGTTAGAAGAAGCGTTCGATTTTGTGGAAGTTGTAGAAAAGAAAAAAGGATATTATATCATAAAATCAAAAAAACGTTGACGGTTTTTTTGGTTTGTGTTAGCATTATAAAATGCCAATATATGATTTTCTGCGTTGAGAACGATGTATATTTTTGCTTCTCTTGGAAAAGATAGTAAAATCAGCAGATTATGAAACAGAATGATGGTTTTCTTATAGAAGCCATTTTTCTTTTTGAGCAGTTAGAAATACTCAACGTATCTATCTTTGTAGAGAAAAAGGCTACGCAATTTGTGTTAGCCGTATTTAGTTGTGATTTTGCACATTTTTGTGCATTTATTTTATAATACTCATGATTTGAGGGGTGAAGCAGTTGACAGGTCAACTAGTTCAATACGGACGCCACCGCCAACGAAGAAGTTATGCCCGTATTAGTGAGGTATTAGAATTACCAAATCTTATCGAAATTCAAACCTCTTCTTATCAGTGGTTTCTTGATGAGGGTTTGCGAGAAATGTTCCAAGACATTTCTCCGATTGAAGACTTTACGGGAAATCTATCGCTTGAGTTTATCGACTACAGTTTAGGCGAACCGAAATATTCTGTAGAAGAATGTAAAGAGCGTGATGTGACGTATGCAGCACCACTTCGTGTAAAAGTGCGTCTAATCAATAAAGAAACTGGCGAAGTGAAAGAACAAGATGTGTTCATGGGAGATTTCCCACTCATGACAGAGACAGGAACATTCGTAATTAACGGTGCAGAACGCGTTATTGTTTCTCAGTTAGTTCGTTCACCAAGTGTATACTACAGCGGCAAGGTGGACAAAAACGGAAAACGCGGATTTACTGCCACTGTAATTCCAAACCGCGGAGCTTGGTTAGAGTATGAAACAGATGCTAAGGATGTTGTTTATGTGCGTATCGACCGTACGCGCAAACTACCTGTAACTGTTTTGTTACGCGCATTAGGGTTTGGCTCTGATCAAGAAATCACCGAGCTTATAGGTGATAACGAGTACTTAAGCAATACGCTAGAAAAAGATAACACGGATAGCACAGAAAAAGCATTGCTTGAAATTTATGAGCGTCTACGTCCAGGTGAACCACCAACAGTAGAAAATGCGAAGAGCTTGCTTGTTTCTCGCTTCTTTGATCCAAAGCGTTATGATCTAGCAAATGTAGGTCGTTACAAAATTAATAAGAAATTACACATTAAAAACAGATTGTTTAACCAACGCTTAGCTGAAACATTGGTGGATCCTGAAACAGGCGAAATTTTAGCGGCAGAAGGAACAATCTTAGATCGTCGTACATTAGATCGTATGTTACCTTACTTAGAAAAGAACATTGGCTTTAAAACTGCGAAGCCGATGGGTGGAGTGGTAGAAGGCAATGTTGAATTGCAATCTATTAAGATTTATGCTCCGGATGCAGATGGAGAGCGTTCTATCAATATTATTGGTAATGCGAACATTGATCGCGATGTAAAACATATTACACCAGGCGATATTATTGCATCTATTAGCTATTTCTTTAACCTTCTATATAAAGTAGGAGACACGGATGATATTGACCATTTAGGAAACCGTCGTCTACGTTCTGTAGGGGAATTGTTACAAAACCAATTCCGTATCGGTCTTTCTCGTATGGAGCGTGTTGTTCGTGAGAGAATGTCGATTCAAGATACAAATGCAATTACACCGCAAGCATTAATTAACATTCGTCCGGTTATTGCATCTATTAAAGAGTTCTTCGGCAGCTCGCAGTTATCTCAGTTTATGGATCAAACAAACCCATTAGCGGAGTTAACGCATAAACGAAGACTATCTGCATTAGGACCTGGTGGTTTAACGCGTGAGCGCGCAGGCTTTGAAGTGCGTGACGTTCACTACTCTCACTATGGTCGTATGTGTCCGATTGAAACGCCAGAGGGACCAAACATTGGTTTGATTAACTCTTTATCTTCATTTGCAAAAGTAAATGAATTTGGTTTCATTGAAACACCATACCGTCGCGTTGATCCAGAAACTGGACGTGTAACAACGCGTGTGGATTATTTAACAGCTGATGAACAAGACAACTATGTTGTTGCCCAAGCAAATGCACGTTTATCTGAAGAAGGAGACTTCCTTGATGAAGATGTTGTAGCGCGTTTCCGTGACGAGAACGTTGTAGTAAAACGCGAACGCATAGACTACATGGATATCTCTCCAAAACAGGTTGTGTCTGCTGCGACAGCTTGTATTCCGTTCTTAGAAAACGATGACTCGAACCGTGCGCTAATGGGTGCGAACATGCAACGTCAAGCAGTTCCACTTATGAACCCAGAATCTCCAATTGTAGGTACTGGTATGGAGTACGTATCAGCGAAAGACTCAGGAGCTGCAGTGATCTGTAAACACCCTGGTATCGTTGAACGCGTAGAAGCTCGCGAAGTTTGGGTACGTCGTTACATCGAAGTAGACGGCCAAAAAGTAAAAGCTGATTTAGATCGCTATAAAATGTTAAAATTCGTTCGTTCTAACCAAGGAACTTGTTACAACCAACGCCCAATCGTAAGTGTTGGAGATGAAGTTGTAAAAGGTGAAATTCTTGCAGACGGTCCTTCTATGGAAAAAGGTGAACTTGCACTTGGTCGTAACGTGCTTGTTGGCTTTATGACATGGGATGGTTATAACTACGAGGATGCGATCATTATGAGTGAGCGCCTTGTAAAAGATGACGTGTATACTTCTATTCATATTGAAGAATATGAATCTGAAGCTCGTGATACAAAACTAGGACCAGAAGAAATTACACGAGACATTCCAAACGTAGGGGAAGATGCGCTTCGCAATCTTGATGAGCGCGGTATTATTCGCATCGGTGCAGAAGTAAAAGACGGAGACCTTCTTGTTGGTAAAGTAACGCCAAAAGGTGTAACGGAATTAACAGCAGAAGAGCGTCTATTACATGCAATCTTCGGTGAGAAAGCTCGTGAAGTACGTGATACATCACTACGTGTACCACACGGCGGCGGCGGTATTATCTTAGACGTAAAAGTATTCAACCGTGAAGATGGCGATGAATTACCACCAGGCGTGAATCAACTTGTACGTGCATATATCGTTCAAAAACGTAAAATTTCTGAAGGTGACAAGATGGCCGGTCGTCACGGTAACAAAGGTGTTATCTCCCGTATTTTACCGGAAGAAGATATGCCTTACTTACCAGATGGCACACCAATCGATATCATGTTAAACCCATTAGGGGTACCATCTCGTATGAATATCGGTCAGGTGCTAGAGCTTCATCTTGGTATGGCAGCAAGATATCTTGGTATCCACGTTGCAACACCAGTATTCGATGGCGCTCGCGAGGAAGATGTGTGGGGAACAATCGAAGAAGCTGGTATGGCACGTGATGCAAAGACAATTCTATACGATGGACGTACTGGTGAACCATTCGACAACCGTGTATCTGTTGGTGTCATGTACATGATTAAACTTGCACACATGGTTGATGATAAACTTCATGCTCGTTCTACTGGACCATACTCACTTGTAACGCAACAGCCTCTTGGAGGTAAAGCACAGTTCGGTGGACAACGTTTCGGTGAGATGGAGGTTTGGGCACTTGAAGCTTACGGTGCTGCTTATACTCTTCAAGAAATCTTAACAGTTAAGTCGGATGATGTTGTTGGTCGTGTGAAAACGTATGAATCGATTGTAAAAGGCGAAAACGTTCCAGAACCAGGTGTTCCTGAATCATTCAAAGTATTGATTAAGGAATTACAAAGCTTAGGTATGGATGTTAAGATGATGTCTAGCGACGATACTGAAATTGAAATGCGTGATACTGATGACGATGATGATCATCAATCTGCAGATAAATTAAATGTCGAAGTTGAGACAACGAAGGAATAATTGGGATAACCTGTAGACTAAAAGGGAGGTAGGCCCCTTGATAGATGTAAACAACTTTGAATATATGAAGATTGGACTTGCATCACCAGACAAAATTCGCTCTTGGTCATATGGGGAAGTAAAAAAACCCGAGACGATTAACTATCGTACATTGAAACCAGAGAAAGACGGTTTGTTCTGTGAGCGTATTTTCGGTCCAACAAAAGACTGGGAATGTCATTGTGGTAAATATAAACGTGTCCGTTATAAAGGTGTAGTTTGTGATCGATGCGGTGTTGAAGTAACGCGTGCGAAAGTTCGTCGTGAACGTATGGGTCATATCGAATTAGCTGCTCCTGTATCTCATATTTGGTATTTCAAAGGTATCCCAAGCCGCATGGGACTTGTCTTAGACATGTCCCCTCGCGCGCTTGAAGAAGTAATTTATTTCGCTTCTTATGTGGTAACAGAAAGCGGTGATACACCGCTTGATAAGAAGCAACTTCTTTCGGAGAAGGAATACCGTGCGTATCGCGATAGATACGGAAACTCTTTCCAAGCTTCTATGGGCGCAGAGGCAATTAAGAAGTTATTACAAGATATCGATTTAGATAAAGAAGTAGACTTCTTAAAAGAAGAGTTAAAAACAGCACAAGGACAACGTCGTACTCGTGCTATTAAACGTCTAGAAGTATTAGAAGCATTCCGTAACTCTGGAAACGAACCATCTTGGATGATTCTAGATGTTCTTCCAGTTATCCCACCAGAGCTTCGTCCAATGGTACAGCTAGATGGTGGACGTTTTGCAACTTCTGACTTAAACGACTTATACCGTCGTGTAATTAACCGTAACAATCGTTTAAAACGTTTATTAGACTTAGGTGCACCAAGCATCATCGTCCAAAACGAAAAGCGTATGTTACAAGAAGCAGTAGATGCTTTAATTGATAATGGTCGTCGTGGCCGTCCAGTTACTGGACCTGGTAACCGTCCATTAAAATCTCTTTCTCATATGTTAAAAGGTAAGCAAGGACGCTTCCGTCAAAACTTATTAGGTAAACGTGTTGACTACTCTGGTCGTTCCGTTATCGTTGTAGGACCGAACTTAAAAATGTACCAATGCGGTCTGCCAAAAGAAATGGCGCTTGAATTGTTCAAACCTTTTGTAATGAAAGAGTTGGTAGGAAAAGGATTAGCACACAACATTAAGAGTGCTAAACGTAAAATTGAGCGAGTACAGCCTGAAGTTTGGGATGTTTTAGAGTCTGTAATTAAAGAACACCCTGTACTTCTAAACCGTGCTCCAACGCTTCACCGTCTTGGTATTCAAGCGTTTGAACCTACATTAGTAGAAGGTCGTGCAATTCGTCTTCATCCACTTGTATGTACTGCATACAACGCGGACTTTGACGGTGACCAAATGGCGGTTCACGTTCCGTTATCATCAGAAGCACAAGCAGAAGCTCGTCTTCTTATGTTAGCTGCACAAAATATCTTGAACCCGAAAGACGGAAAACCAGTTGTTACACCATCTCAGGATATGGTATTAGGTAACTACTACCTAACGCTTGAACGTGCAGATGCAATTGGTGAAGGTATGGTTTTCAAAGATACGAACGAAGCATTAATTGCATACCAAAACGGATATGTACACTTGCATACTCGTGTTGCTGTTGCAGCAAGCTCTGTAAACAACGAAACGTTTACAGAAGAGCAAAACAGCAAACTGTTGTTAACAACAGTTGGTAAGTTAATATTCAATGAAATCTTACCGAAATCTTTCCCTTACATTAACGAACCAACAAAAACAAACTTGGAGAAAGAAACTCCAGTGGAATACTTTGTTGAAAAAGGCGCTAACGTAAGAGAAATTATTGCTAGTCGCGAAGAAGTGGCACCATTTAGCAAGAAAATTCTTGGTAATATCATTGCTGAAGTATTTAAACGTTTCAAAATTACTGAAACATCTCGCATGCTTGACCGCATGAAAAACCTAGGATTTAAATACTCTACAAAAGCTGGTATTACAGTTGGTGTGGCGGATATCCTTGTATTAGGTGAAAAAGAAGAAATCTTGCATGAAGCGCAAGCAAAAGTAGATACAGTAATTAAGCAATTCCGTCGCGGTTTAATTACAGAGGAAGAACGTTATGATCGTGTTATCTCTATTTGGAGTAATGCAAAAGATGTTATCCAAGGAAAACTGATGAAAACCTTAGATAAGCGCAATCCGATCTTCATGATGAGTGACTCTGGTGCCCGTGGTAACGCATCGAACTTCACTCAGCTTGCTGGTATGCGTGGTTTGATGGCTAACCCATCTGGTCGTATTATCGAACTTCCAATCAAATCAAGTTTCCGCGAAGGTTTAACGGTACTCGAGTACTTCATCTCTACACACGGTGCGCGTAAAGGTCTTGCCGATACAGCACTTAAGACTGCGGATTCTGGTTACTTAACTCGTCGTCTTGTTGACGTTGCACAAGATGTTATCGTTCGTGAAGACGATTGTGGAACAGACCGCGGCTTATTAATTGGCGCAATTAAAGAAGGAAACGAAATTATCGAGTCCTTATACGATCGTCTTGTAGGACGTTTCGCAAGAAAAACTGTGAAGCATCCAGAAACAGGCGAAGTGTTAGTTCGTGAAAATGAATTAATTACAGAAGATATCGCTCATATCATTGAAAAAGCAGGCGTTGAACAATTGTACATCCGTTCTGCATTTACATGTAACACACGCCACGGCGTATGTAAGAAATGTTACGGTCGCAACTTAGCTACTGGTACAGATGTAGAAGTAGGCGAAGCGGTTGGTATTATCGCAGCTCAATCTATCGGTGAGCCAGGTACACAGTTAACGATGCGTACATTCCATACAGGTGGGGTTGCTGGAGACGATATCACACAAGGTTTACCGCGTATTCAAGAGATTTTCGAAGCGCGTAATCCGAAAGGTCAAGCGGTTATCAGTGAAATCGACGGTGTTGTTGCAGCGATTAACGATGTGAAAGATCGCCAAGAGGTTGTTGTACAAGGTGATGTAGAAGCTCGTACGTATGTAATTCCTTATGGCGCTCGTCTAAAAGTAGCTCCAGGACACCGCATTGAACACGGTAAAGAACTTACAGAAGGTTCTATCGATCCGAAAGAATTACTGAAAGTAACAGATATTACAGCAGTCCAAGAATACCTGCTTCGTGAAGTACAAAAAGTATACCGTATGCAAGGGGTAGAAATTGGAGATAAACACGTTGAAGTAATGGTTCGTCAAATGCTTCGCAAAGTTCGTGTAATCGATGCTGGTGAAACAGATGTATTACCAGGAACATTACTGGATATTCATCAGTTCACAGATGCAAATGCGAAAGTGTTGCTTAAAGGTAAACAACCAGCAACAGCACGTCCAATCCTTCTTGGTATTACAAAGGCTTCACTTGAAACAGATTCATTCTTATCTGCAGCATCATTCCAGGAAACAACTCGTGTGTTAACTGATGCGGCAATTAAAGGTAAGCGCGATGAACTTCTTGGTCTGAAAGAAAATGTTATTATCGGTAAACTTGTTCCGGCTGGTACAGGTATGAATCGTTACCGCAGAGTAGATCTTGTAAAAACAGCAAAAGAAGAAATAAATGTAGAAAATGACGAGGTTTACGTAGAAAACTAAAATTTTCCGTCGTAAATTTTGTATAAAAACAGATAATCCTAGTTGACATTATGCAATGCGAAATGTTAATATAAGCAAGGTTGCTCCTAAATAAACGTTGAATGTAATTCAACACGGTATAGTTAGAACGTTGCAGTAGCTTTTGCAGTGCAACATAACGTACTTTTTAAAAACTGGATCTCAGCATGAAAATGAATGAGATGCGGTAGGAGCTTCAGCGATAGGAATAACAAGTTAAAACTGTTTTTGTGAGGAGAGAGCATTTGCTCTCCCTTGCAAAAACTTTGTTTTCAACTAATAATGAACCACCTGGATATGTGGTCATACAAACGTGCGAAGGGAGGATAAATTAATGCCTACTATTAACCAATTAGTGAGAAATGGACGTACTGATAAAGTATGGAAATCTAAATCACCTGCGTTAAACAAAGGTTTCAACTCTTTAAAGAAAAAAGCAACTGATATCTCTGCACCTCAAAAACGTGGTGTATGTACTCGTGTTGGTACAATGACTCCAAAGAAACCGAACTCAGCGTTACGTAAATACGCTCGTGTACGTTTAACAAATGGTATCGAGGTTACTGCTTACATCCCAGGTATCGGTCATAACCTACAAGAACACAGCGTAGTATTAATTCGCGGTGGTCGTGTAAAAGACTTACCAGGGGTACGTTACCACATCGTTCGTGGTGCGCTTGACACTGCTGGTGTTGACAAACGTATGCAAGGACGTTCTAAATATGGTACTAAGAGACCAAAAGCTGCTAAGAAATAATAAAACTGAACTGAAAGGAGGAACTCAATATGCCTCGTAAAGGACCTGTTGCGAAACGTGACGTGTTACCAGATCCAATGTACAATTCTAAACTTGTAACACGCCTAATCAACAAAATGATGGTTGACGGTAAAAAAGGTAAATCTCAAACAATTCTTTATAATGCGTTCGATATCGTTCGTGAACGTACTGGTAACGAACCAATGGAAGTATTCGAGCAAGCTCTTAAGAACATCATGCCTGTTCTTGAAGTACGCGCTCGTCGTGTTGGTGGTGCTAACTACCAAGTTCCAGTTGAGGTTCGTCCGGAACGCCGTACAACTTTAGGTCTTCGTTGGTTAGTAAACTATGCTCGTCTTCGTGGTGAAAAAACTATGGAAGAGCGTTTAGCTTACGAAATCTTAGATGCAGCTAACAATAGTGGTGCATCTGTTAAGAAACGTGAAGACACTCACAAAATGGCAGAAGCTAACAAAGCATTTGCTCATTACCGTTGGTAGGATTCAACGAAAAATAACTATAAGCATAAACCGCTTTATTTGTCGCTTATGGAAGTGTGGAGAGGGAGAATACCTCTCCCTTTCAATGGGCGCTCGTTTTACATAATGAGGGTACTAGACATACTGACATATGTAACAAAATAAAGTGGCTTTTTTGCTACTTAAAATAAAAAAATCCAATCCGTATTAGGAAGGAGAAAGACACCAAATGACTAGAGAGTTCTCCTTAGAAAACACTCGTAATATTGGTATCATGGCTCACATCGATGCTGGTAAAACAACAGCAACTGAGCGTATCCTGTACTACACAGGCCGCATTCACAAAATCGGTGAAACTCACGAAGGTGCATCTCAGATGGACTGGATGGAGCAAGAGCAAGAGCGTGGTATCACAATTACTTCTGCAGCAACTACTGCTCAATGGAAGGGTCACCGTGTAAACATCATTGACACTCCAGGACACGTAGACTTCACTGTAGAAGTAGAACGTTCTTTACGCGTACTTGACGGTGCTGTAGCAGTACTTGACGCGCAATCTGGTGTAGAACCACAAACAGAAACTGTTTGGCGTCAGGCTACTACTTACGGTGTACCACGTATCGTGTTCGTTAACAAAATGGACAAGATCGGTGCAGACTTCTTATACTCTGTAGGAACAATTCATGACCGTTTACAAGCAAACGCTCATCCAATTCAGTTACCAATCGGTGCTGAAGATCAATTTACGGGAATTATCGACCTAGTAGAAGAGTGTGCATACATGTACACAAACGACTTAGGAACAGATATCCAACGTATTGAAATTCCTGCAGAACATAAAGAATTAGCTGATGAATACCGTGGAAAACTTATCGAAGCGGTAGCAGAGCTTGATGAAGAAATGATGATGAAGTACCTAGAAGGTGAAGAAATCACTGTAGAAGAGCTTAAAGCTGGTATCCGTAAGGCTACAACTTCTGTTGAATTCTTCCCAGTAATCTGTGGTTCAGCATTCAAAAACAAAGGTGTTCAAATTCTGTTAGATGCAGTTATCGACTACCTTCCATCTCCACTTGACGTACCTGCTATTAAAGGTATCATTCCGGATACAGATGAAGAAGTAGAACGTAAATCTAGCGATGAAGAACCATTCGCAGCTTTAGCATTCAAAATCATGACTGACCCTTATGTTGGTAAATTAACGTTCTTCCGTGTGTACTCTGGTACATTAAACTCTGGATCATACGTGAAAAACTCAACTAAAGGTAAGCGTGAGCGTGTAGGTCGTATCCTACAAATGCACGCAAACAGCCGTGAAGAGATTTCAACAGTTTATGCTGGTGACATCGCTGCTGCTGTAGGGTTAAAAGATACTACAACTGGTGATACTCTTTGTGACGAGAAGAGCCTTGTTATCCTTGAGTCTATGGAATTCCCAGAGCCGGTTATCTCTGTAGCTATCGAACCAAAATCTAAAGCTGACCAAGATAAAATGGGTACAGCATTATCTAAGCTTTCTGAAGAAGATCCAACATTCCGTGCTCACACTGACCAAGAAACTGGCCAAACAATCATCGCTGGTATGGGTGAACTTCACCTTGATATCATCGTTGACCGTATGCGCCGTGAATTCAAAGTGGAAGCAAACGTTGGTGCTCCTCAGGTAGCATACCGTGAGACTTTCCGCGCTTCTGCGAAAGTTGAAGGTAAGTTCGCTCGTCAATCTGGTGGTCGTGGACAATTCGGTCACGTTTGGATTGAGTTTGAACCTAACGAAGAAGGTAAAGGATTCGAATTCCAAAACAAGATCGTCGGTGGTGTAGTTCCACGTGAATACATCCCAGCTGTAGGAGCAGGTCTTGAAGATGCGCTTAAAAATGGTGTACTTGCAGGATATCCTGTAGTAGACATTAAAGCTGCATTAGTTGACGGATCTTACCATGATGTTGACTCCTCTGAGATGGCGTTCAAAATCGCTGCATCTATGGCCCTTAAAGCTGCGGTTTCTAAATGTAGCCCAGTAATTCTTGAGCCAATGATGAAAGTTGAAGTTGTAATTCCTGAAGAGTACATGGGTGACATTATGGGTGACGTAACATCTCGTCGTGGACGTGTAGAAGGTATGGAAGCTCGCGGTAACGCACAAGTTGTTCGCGCTATGGTTCCACTTTCTGAAATGTTCGGTTATGCAACGGCATTACGTTCTAACACTCAAGGACGCGGAACATTCTCAATGACATTTGATCATTATGAAGAAGTACCGAAGTCTGTTTCAGAAGAAATTATTAAAAAAAATAAAGGTGAATAATTGATTTTTATCGATTGTTCAAGTATAACTACTTATGTAAGCTTAGAAAGAAGCGGGGCTTAGGCCCCTTACTTTCTAGTCTGAATATAAAATAACCTATATAACTAAGGAGGAATTTAGAATGGGAAAAGCTAAATTCGAACGTTCTAAACCACATGTTAACATTGGTACAATCGGCCACGTTGACCATGGTAAAACTACATTAACTGCTGCTATCACTACAGTTCTTGCAAAAGCTGGTGGTGCTGAAGCGAAAGGTTACGACCAAATCGATGCTGCTCCAGAAGAAAGAGAGCGCGGTATCACAATCTCAACTGCACACGTTGAGTACGAAACTGAAACTCGTCACTATGCACACGTTGACTGCCCAGGTCACGCTGACTATGTTAAAAACATGATCACTGGTGCTGCTCAAATGGACGGCGGTATCTTAGTAGTATCTGCTGCTGATGGCCCAATGCCTCAAACTCGTGAGCACATCCTTCTTTCTCGTCAAGTAG
The DNA here is from genome assembly GCF_037104695.1 of Bacillus yunxiaonensis. NCBI lineage: Bacteria > Bacillati > Bacillota > Bacilli > Caryophanales > Bacillaceae > Bacillus > Bacillus yunxiaonensis. The sequence goes on from NZ_JBAWSV010000014.1 coordinate 32,644, forward strand.
GTGTTCCTTACATCGTTGTATTCTTAAACAAATGCGACATGGTTGACGACGAAGAGTTATTAGAATTAGTAGAAATGGAAGTTCGCGATCTATTATCTGAATACGACTTCCCAGGCGATGATATCCCTGTAGTTAAAGGTTCTGCTCTTAAAGCTCTTCAAGGAGATGCTGAGTGGGAAGCAAAAATCATTGAATTAATGAACGAAGTTGATGCTTACATCCCAACTCCAGAACGTGACACTGAAAAAGCATTCTTAATGCCTGTTGAGGACGTATTCTCTATCACAGGTCGTGGTACAGTTGCTACTGGTCGCGTAGAGCGCGGTATCGTTAAAGTTGGTGACGTAGTAGAAATCATCGGTTTCACTGAAGAAAACAAATCTACAACTGTAACTGGTGTAGAAATGTTCCGTAAGCTTCTTGACCAAGCTCAAGCTGGAGACAACATCGGTGCTCTACTTCGTGGGGTTGCTCGTGAAGAAATCCAACGTGGACAAGTTCTTGCTAAAACTGGCTCTGTAAAAGCTCACGCTAAATTCAAAGCTGAAGTTTTCGTTTTATCTAAAGAAGAAGGTGGACGTCACACTCCATTCTTCGCTAACTACCGCCCACAATTCTATTTCCGTACAACTGACGTAACTGGTATCATCCAATTACCAGAAGGTACTGAAATGGTAATGCCTGGTGACAACATCGAAATGACTATCGAACTTATCGCTCCAATCGCGATCGAAGAGGGAACTAAGTTCTCTATTCGTGAAGGTGGACGTACTGTAGGTTACGGTGTAGTTGCAACTATCGTTGAGTAATCTTAACTGATATATGAAACCCAAGGGATTTTCCCTTGGGTTTTTTATTTATCCGGCTATTTGTGAGTAGGAAGCCCTCACCTCAAAATTGAGAGAGAAGTGAGGAAGACGGGCAGAGGAAGAAAACCTACTGATGGAAGTTTCAATTTATAATAGATAAAGATCTATTTTTAAGCTTTGACGAGTTTCTTCTATAATATATAAACTACAAAACCATCCAACCAAAAACTGTAAAAAGAATTACAGCAGATGAAAACTTGAAATTATTTAAAGTGCCATGTATAATAGCAAAAGTAGAGAAAAGCAGATGCAAACAAAAAAATGCTTGCATCTGGACGAATAACATTGTATAATAAACAATGTTGGTCTTTGACTGCGATGAAGTGGAAGGTTGCTGACACACCCGGCCGCTTTGCCATGGCGAGTGTGTGGAAATTTCCATGGAGAATGTCTATTTTTAAAATAGGCGAACGAAGGAGGGAAAATAATGGCAAAAGAAAAAATTCGTATTCGTTTAAAAGCTTACGATCACCGTATTCTTGATCAGTCAGCTGAGAAAATCGTAGAAACAGCTAAGCGTTCTGGGGCGACAGTTTCTGGTCCAATCCCATTACCAACTGAAAAAACTGTTTACACGATTCTTCGTGCGGTTCATAAATACAAAGATTCTCGTGAGCAATTCGAAATGCGCACGCACAAACGTCTAATCGACATCGTGAGCCCTACTCCACAAACAGTAGACTCTTTAATGCGTTTAGACTTACCATCTGGTGTAGATATCGAAATCAAACTATAATTTATATAAGTTAAAATGTAGGAGGTGTAACTCATGACCAAAGGAATCTTAGGAAAAAAGATCGGTATGACTCAAGTATTTGCTGAAAACGGCGAGCTAATTCCTGTAACTGTTATCGAAGCAACTCCAAACGTTGTTCTTCAAAAGAAAACTGTTGAAACTGATGGCTACAATGCAATTCAGTTAGGTTTTGATGACAAGCGCGAAAAATTAGCTAACAAACCTGAACAAGGTCACGTTGCTAAAGCAACTACTGCTCCTAAGCGCTTCATTCGCGAACTTCGCGATGCAGACGTGGAAGGACAAGAAGTTGGTCAAGAGGTAAAAGTAGAAGTTTTCGCTGCAGGTGAAACTGTAGACGTAACAGGTATTTCTAAAGGTAAAGGTTTCCAAGGTGCTATTAAACGCCACGGACAATCTCGCGGACCTATGTCTCACGGTTCTCGTTATCACCGTCGTCCTGGTTCAATGGGCCCTGTTGCTCCGAACCGTGTATTTAAAGGCAAAAAGCTTGCTGGACGTATGGGTGGAGACCAAGTTACTATCCAAAACTTAGAAATCGTTCAAGTTGACGTAGAACGCAACTTACTGTTAGTAAAAGGCAACGTTCCTGGCGCTAAGAAATCTCTTGTAGTTGTTCGTAGTGCTGTTAAGGCTAGCAAATAATTCTCTATAAGAAAGGAGGAACCCCAATGCCAAAAGTAAAGTTATTTAACCAAACTGGTTCTGAAGTTGGTGAAATCCAATTAGCTGAAACTGTTTTCGGTATCGAACCAAATGAAGCTGTACTTTTTGAAGCAGTAATGATGCAACGTGCATCTTTACGTCAAGGTACACATAAAGTAAAAACTCGCTCTGAAGTGCGCGGTGGAGGTCGTAAACCATGGCGTCAAAAAGGAACTGGACGTGCTCGTCAAGGTTCTATCCGCTCTCCTCAATGGCGTGGTGGTGGTACGGTATTCGGACCTACACCAAGAAGCTATGCATACAAACTACCTAAAAAAGTTCGTCGCTTAGCTATTAAATCTGCATTAGCTACTAAAGTAGTTGAGAACAACATCGTAGTTCTTGAAGACTTAGTGTTAAATGCACCAAAAACAAAAGACATGGTAGCAGTTCTTAAAGGATTAACTGTTGAGAAGAAAGCTCTTATCGTAACTGCTGATGTAAACGAAGCAGTTGAGTTATCTGCTCGCAATATTCCTGGAGTAACAGTAATCACTGCTGATGGCGTAAACGTTTTAGACGTGCTTCATCATGATAAGCTAATCATGACAAAAGCGGCAGTGGAAAAAGTAGAGGAGGTGCTTGCATAATGAAAGATCCTCGTGATATCATTAAGCGCCCAGTTGTCACTGAACGTTCTATGGAAATGATGGCTGAAAAAAAATACACGTTCGATGTGGACGTTAAAGCTAATAAAACGGAAGTTAAAGATGCTGTAGAAGCTATCTTTGGTGTTGAAGTTGATAAAGTAAATATCATGAACTACAAACCAAAAGCAAAACGTGTGGGTCGTCACGCTGGTTTCACTAACCGTCGTCGTAAAGCAATCGTTAAGCTTACTGCTGACAGCAAAGAAATCGAGATCTTCCAAGGAGTTTAATTCTTACTAAAGAAGGAGGGAAAATCAGATGGCAATCAAAAAGTATAATCCAACTACTAACGGTCGTCGTAACATGACTACGAATGATTTCGCTGAAATCACGACTGATAGACCGGAAAAATCATTACTTGCGCCTTTAAGCAAAAAGGCTGGACGTAATAACCAAGGTAAAATCACTGTACGTCACCAAGGTGGCGGACACAAGCGTCAATACCGTATCATCGACTTCAAACGTAACAAAGATGGAATTCCTGGACGCGTTGCTACGATCGAATACGATCCAAACCGCTCTGCGAATATCGCATTAATTAACTACGTTGACGGTGAAAAACGTTACATCCTTGCTCCTAAAAACTTAGAAGTAGGTATGGAAATCATGTCTGGCCCAGAAGCGGACATTAAAATCGGTAACGCATTACCATTAATCAACATTCCAGTAGGTACAGTTGTTCATAACATCGAGCTTAAACCAGGCCGCGGTGGACAATTAGTTCGTTCTGCTGGTACATCTGCTCAAGTACTTGGTAAAGAAGGTAAATACGTACTTGTACGTTTAACTTCTGGTGAAGTACGCTTAGTTCTAGCTACTTGCCGTGCTACAGTAGGTCAAGTAGGTAATGAGCACCATGAACTTATTAAAATTGGTAAAGCGGGTCGTTCTCGCTGGTTAGGCAAGCGCCCAACTGTTCGTGGTTCTGTAATGAACCCAGTTGATCACCCACACGGTGGTGGTGAAGGTCGCTCACCAATCGGACGTAAGTCTCCAATGTCTCCATGGGGTAAACCAACTCTTGGATTCAAAACTCGTAAGAAAAATAAAGCGTCTGACAAATTCATCGTTCGTCGTCGTAAAAAATAATGGGGTTGTAGTACGGTTCATTTCTAGAACCGTACGGCAATCACGAAGGGAGGCACCAAAATGGCTCGTAGCTTGAAAAAAGGACCATTTGTTGATGATCATTTAATGAACAAAATTGCAAAGTTAAATGAAACTGAGCAAAAACAAGTTGTAAAAACTTGGTCTCGTCGTTCAACGATCTTCCCACAGTTTATTGGTCATACAATCGCTGTATATGATGGTCGTAAACACGTTCCTGTATACGTAACTGAGGATATGGTTGGCCACAAGTTAGGTGAGTTCGCACCAACTCGTACGTACAAAGGTCATGATGCTGACGATAAGAAAACTAGAAGATAATGAGAGGAGGCACTTCAATGCAAGCTAAAGCAGTAGCGAGAACAGTTCGTATTGCTCCTCGTAAAGTTCGTTTAGTAGTAGACTTAATCCGAGGTAAGCAAGTGGGTGAAGCGATTGCTATCCTTAACCACACACCAAAAACTGCTTCTCCAGTTGTAGAAAAAGTTTTGAAATCTGCAATTGCAAATGCAGAACATAACTATGAAATGGATGTAAACAACTTAGTTGTTGAAAAAGTTTTCGTTGACGAAGGTCCAACGTTAAAACGTTTCCGTCCACGTGCAATGGGTCGTGCAAGCCAAATTAACAAACGCACAAGCCACATCACAGTTGTGGTATCAGAAAAGAAGGAGGGATAATCGATGGGTCAAAAGGTTAGTCCAGTTGGTCTTCGTGTCGGTATCATTCGTGATTGGGAATCTCGTTGGTACGCTGAAAAAGATTACGCTACATTCTTACATGAAGACATCAAAATTCGTGAATACATCAACGTTCGCTTAAAAGATTCTGCTGTTTCTAAAGTAGAAATCGAGCGTGCGGCAAATCGTGTAAATGTTACAATTCACACTGCAAAACCTGGTATGGTAATTGGTAAAGGTGGTACAGAAGTTGAAGCACTTCGTAAAGCTCTTAACCAATTGACAGGTAAACGTGTACACATCAACATTTTAGAAGTTAAGAGAGCTGATCTTGACGCTAAATTAGTAGGCGAAAACATCGCTCGTCAATTAGAAAACCGTGTATCTTTCCGTCGTGCACAAAAGCAAGCAATTCAACGTGCTATGCGTGCAGGAGCTAAAGGTATTAAAACACAGGTTTCTGGTCGTCTTGGCGGAGCTGATATCGCTCGTGCAGAATCTTACAGTGAAGGAACTGTTCCACTTCATACACTTCGCGCTGATATTGACTATGCAACAGCTGAAGCTGATACAACGTACGGTAAATTAGGCGTAAAAGTATGGATCTACCGTGGAGAAGTCCTTCCTACAAAAAAGAAAGCTTCTGAGGAAGGAGGAAAATAATATGTTAATGCCTAAACGCGTAAAATATCGTAGAGAGCATCGTGGTAAAATGCGTGGTCGTGCAAAAGGTGGCGCTGAAGTACATTTTGGTGAGTTTGGTTTACAATCTCAAGAAGCTTCTTGGATTACAAACCGTCAAATCGAAGCAGCTCGTCGTGCAATGACTCGTTATATGAAACGTGGCGGTAAAGTTTGGATTAAAATTTTCCCTTCTAAACCTTACACTGCTAAACCTCTAGAAGTACGTATGGGTTCCGGTAAAGGGGCTCCAGAAGGTTGGGTAGCAGTAGTAAAACCTGGAAAGGTTATGTTTGAAATTGCGGGTGTATCTGAAGAGGTAGCACGCGAAGCATTACGTCTTGCAGCTCACAAATTACCAGTGAAATGTAAATTCGTAAAACGTGAAGAAAATGGTGGTGAATCTAATGAAAACTAATGATATTCGTGAATTAACCACTGCCGAAATCGAAACAAAAGTTAAAGCTTTAAAGGAAGAGTTGTTTAATCTTCGCTTCCAGCTTGCTACAGGACAATTAGAGAATCCAACACGCATCCGTGAAGTGCGTAAAGCGATTGCTCGTATGAAAACTGTAGTTCGTGAAAGAGAGATCGGAATTAATCGATAAATTGAGGGGAGGTTTGCAAAGTGAGCGAACGTAACCAACGCAAAGTTTACACTGGTCGTGTTGTTTCTGACAAAATGGACAAAACGATTACAGTTTTAGTTGAAACTTACAAAACTCATTCCTTGTATGGAAAGCGCGTTAAGTATTCTAAGAAGTACAAAGCCCATGATGAGCAAAACCAAGCAAAAGTTGGCGATATCGTAAAAATCATGGAAACTCGCCCGCTTTCTGCTACTAAGCGTTTCCGTTTAGTTGAAATCGTTGAAGAAGCGGTTATTATCTAAATAGACGAATCGGAATTTTAAGTCCGAAGGGAGGTTTCATAACATGATCCAACAAGAATCTCGTTTAAAAGTAGCTGACAACTCTGGCGCACGTGAACTTTTAACAATTAAAGTATTAGGCGGCTCTGGTCGTAAATACGCAAACATCGGTGATATTATCGTTGCTACGGTAAAACAAGCAACACCAGGTGGCGTTGTTAAAAAAGGTGACGTTGTTAAAGCAGTAGTAGTACGTACGAAGAGCGGTGCTCGTCGTCCAGACGGTTCTTATATCAAATTTGATGAAAACGCAGCGGTTATCATTAAAGATGATAAGAGCCCACGTGGTACTCGTATCTTCGGACCAGTAGCTCGTGAATTACGTGATAACAACTTCATGAAGATCGTTTCTTTAGCTCCAGAAGTTCTATAATTTAAGGTCTTGCCTTGCTAAGGAGGTGCAGAAGTAAGATGCATGTAAAAAAAGGTGATAAAGTACAGGTAATCAGTGGTAAAGACAAAGGAAAACAAGGTGTTATCCTTGCAGCTTTCCCAAAAGAAAACCGTGTTATCGTTGAGGGTGTTAACATCGTTAAGAAGCACTCTAAGCCATCTCAGTTAAATCCACAAGGTGGAATTATCACGAAAGAAGCACCTATCCACGTATCTAATGTTATGCCATTAGATCCTAAAACAGGTGTACCTACTCGCGTAGGTTACAAAGTGGAAGATGGTAAAAAAGTTCGTGTTGCAAAAAAATCTGGTGAATTATTAGATAAATAAGTTCTATATGAAAGGAGGTCCCTTCATTGAATCGCCTTAAAGAGAAATTCCAAAAAGAAATTACTCCTGCTCTTGTGAGCAAGTTTAACTATAAATCTGTAATGGAAGTACCGAAAATCGAAAAGATCGTAATCAACACTGGTGTTGGTGACGCGGTATCCAATTCTAAAGCATTAGACAGTGCTGTAGAAGAATTAACACAAATCGCAGGTCAAAAGCCTGTTGTAACTCGCGCTAAAAAATCTATCGCAGGTTTCCGTCTTCGTGAGGGTATGCCTATCGGTGCAAAGGTTACTTTACGCGGCGAGCAAATGTATGAGTTCTTCGACAAATTAGTATCAGTTTCTTTACCACGTGTACGTGATTTCCGTGGTGTTTCTAAGAAATCTTTCGATGGTCGTGGTAACTACACATTAGGTGTTAAAGAGCAATTAATTTTCCCTGAGATTGATTATGATAAAGTAAGCAAAGTTCGTGGTATGGACATCGTAATCGTTACTACAGCGAAAACTGATGAAGAAGCTCGTGAACTTTTAACACAATTCGGTATGCCATTCCAAAAATAATGGAAGCCAACGCTAAGTAGAGGAGGCGAAAACGTGGCTAAAAAATCTATGATTGCGAAACAAAAGCGTACTCCTAAGTTTAAAGTGCAAGATTATACACGTTGCGAGCGCTGCGGTCGTCCGCATTCTGTATACCGCAAATTTAAACTTTGCCGTATTTGTTTCCGTGAACTTGCATATAAAGGACAAATTCCTGGTGTTAAAAAAGCTAGTTGGTAATACCCACAAATGGGAAGGAGGTAAAACACATGGTGATGACAGATCCAATTGCAGATATGCTTACTCGCATCCGTAATGCGAACATGGTACGTCATGAGAAATTAGAAGTTCCTGCTTCTAAAATCAAAAAAGAAATCGCTGAAATCCTAAAACGTGAAGGTTTCATTCGTGATGTGGAATACATCGAGGATAACAAACAAGGTATCCTTCGTATTTTCCTAAAATACGGTGTAAACAATGAGCGTGTAATCACTGGATTAAAGCGTATCAGTAAGCCTGGCTTACGCGTTTATGCAAAAGCTGATGAAGTACCACGTGTACTTAACGGATTAGGTATTGCACTTGTTTCTACATCTAAGGGCGTAATGACTGACAAAGATGCTCGTCAATTACAAACTGGTGGAGAAGTAGTAGCATACGTTTGGTAATATATATTTAAACGAACGGAGGTGTGACCACATGTCTCGTATTGGTAAAAAGATTCTTGAAATCCCTGCAGGTGTTACAGTTACAGTAGCAGAAAATAATACTGTGACTGTAAAAGGCCCTAAAGGTGAATTAACTCGTACTTTCAATGCTGATATGGTTATCAAAATTGAAGAAAATATCTTAACAGTAGAACGTCCTTCTGAACAGAAGGAACACCGTGCATTACACGGAACAACTCGTGCTCTTCTTGGAAACATGGTTGAAGGTGTAACAGCAGGTTTCGCTCGCGGACTTGAATTAATCGGTGTAGGTTACCGTGCACAAAAACAAGGTGACAAACTTGTATTAAACGTAGGTTACTCTCACCCAGTTGAGATGACTCCAGAAGCTGGTCTTGAAGTTGAAGTTCCTGCTCCTACAAAGATCGTAATCAAAGGTATCGACAAGCAACGTGTTGGCGAATTCGCTGCTAACGTTCGCGCTGTACGTGCTCCAGAGCCATATAAAGGCAAAGGTATTCGTTACGAAGGCGAAGTTGTACGTCGTAAAGAAGGTAAAACTGCTAAGTAAACCCGTTAGGTGAAAGAAAGGAGTGACAAGAATGATCACTAAACCTGATAAAAATGCGGTTCGTAAGAAAAGACACGCACGTGTACGTGCAAAGCTTGCTGGTACTGCTGAGCGTCCACGTTTAAACGTGTTCCGTTCTAATCAACACATTTACGCTCAAGTAATTGATGATGTAAACGGTGTAACATTAGCAAGCGCGTCTACTCTTGATAAAGAACTTACTCTTAACGGTACAGGCAACACTGATGCTGCTACTAAAGTTGGCGAATTAGTTGCTAAACGTGCTGTAGAGAAAGGCGTTAAAGAAGTAGTATTTGATCGCGGCGGTTACTTATACCATGGTCGTGTTAAAGCTTTAGCTGAAGCTGCTCGTGAGGCTGGCTTACAATTTTAATGGTCAAAGGAGGGAAAATAGATGCGTCGCATTGACCCAAGTAAATTTGAACTTGAAGAGCGTGTAGTTACGATAAACCGTGTTGCGAAAGTTGTTAAGGGTGGTCGTCGTTTCCGCTTCGCTGCACTGGTTGTAGTTGGTGATAAAAACGGTCATGTTGGATTCGGTACTGGTAAAGCGCAAGAGGTACCAGATGCAATCCGCAAGGCTATCGAAGATGCTAAGAAAAACTTAATCGAAGTACCATTAGTTGGTACATCAATTCCACACGAAATCATCGGTCAATTTGGAGCGGGTGAAGTATTCTTAAAACCTGCTGCAGAAGGTACTGGAGTTATCGCTGGTGGTCCAGTTCGTGCGGTTCTTGAATTAGCTGGTGTACAAGATATTCTTTCTAAATCTCTTGGTTCTAACACACCAATTAACATGATCCGTGCTACTGTAAATGGATTAAAAGATCTTAAGCGTGCTGAAGATGTTGCAAAATTACGCGGTAAATCTGTAGAAGAGCTACTAGGTTAAGAAGGAGGGAAAACATAATGGCGAAAAAGTTAGAAATTACCCTCACTCGTAGTGTAATTGGTCGTCCACAAGATCAACGTGCGACTGTAGAAGCTTTAGGTCTTAAAAAGTTGAATTCAACTGTAGTTAAGGAAGAAACTCCTGCTATTCGCGGTATGATCAACAAAGTTTCTCACCTTGTAACTGTAAAAGAAGCTTAATGATAACTCATCAATATAAGGAGGTGCCTTGGAATGAAACTTCATGAATTACAACCTGCAGAAGGTTCTCGTAAAGTTCGTAACCGTGTAGGTCGTGGTATCGGTTCTGGTAATGGTAAAACTGCTGGAAAAGGTCATAAAGGACAAAACGCACGTTCTGGTGGCGGTGTTCGTCTTGGTTTTGAAGGTGGTCAAACTCCATTATTCCGTCGTTTACCAAAACGCGGCTTCACAAACATTAACCGTAAAGAGTTTGCTATCGTTAACTTAACAACGTTAAATCGTTTTGAAGACGGTACAGAAGTAACACCTGAATTATTGCTTGAGACTGGCGTTATCAGCAAATTAAATGACGGTGTTAAAATTCTTGCAAACGGTGCAGTAGAGAAAAAGCTTACTGTTAAAGCTCACAAATTCTCTTCAACTGCAAAAGAAGCGATTGAAGCGGCTGGCGGAACAGTTGAGGTGATCTAATGTTTCGCACAATCTCCAACTTTATGCGCGTTGCTGAGATAAGAAATAAAATATTGTTCACTTTAGCGATGTTAATCGTGTTTCGGATTGGCACGTTCATCCCAGTGCCTCATACAAATGCAGATGTACTGAGAGCGCAAGACCAGTTGAATGTATTGGGTATTCTGAATACATTTGGCGGCGGAGCCTTGAAAAAATTCTCCATCTTTGCGATGGGAATCATGCCGTACATTACAGCATCCATCATCGTGCAATTATTGCAGATGGATGTTGTTCCTAAATTTACGGAATGGTCAAAACAAGGGGAAATGGGTCGTCGTAAGTTAAATCAGTTTACCCGCTACTTTACAATTGTTCTTGCTTTTATTCAAGCACTCGGTATGTCAATCGGTTTTAACGGTATGGCAGGTGGACAGTTAATTACGGATCCTAGCTGGTCAACATACTTATATATTGCTACGGTGCTGACTGCCGGAACTGCATTTCTAATGTGGTTAGGTGAGCAGATTACTGCAAAGGGAGTAGGAAACGGTATTTCTATTATTATCTTTGCAGGTATTACCGCAGCTATCCCAAATACTATAAGTCAAGTGTATGCACAGCAGTTCCAAAATGCCGGAGAAGACTTGTTCATCCGTATCGTAAAAGTTGGTTTAATTTTGTTAGCTGTGTTAGCGGTTATTGTTGGTGTTATTTACATTCAACAAGCTGTTAGAAAGATCCCGATTCAATATGCGAAGCGCGTAACTGGAAATGGTGGTTATACTGGAGCACAAAACACTCATTTACCACTTAAGGTAAATAGTGCTGGTGTTATTCCAGTAATTTTTGCTGTTTCATTCTTGATTACGCCTCCGACTATTGCACAGTTTTTCCCGAAATATGAAATATCGCAGTGGATTATTAAGAACTTTAACTATACTCATCCAGTGGGTATGATCATATATGTTACACTAATTATTGCCTTTGCATATTTCTATGCATTTGTTCAAGTGAATCCTGAACAGATGGCTGAAAACTTAAATAAACAAGGTGGATATGTTCCTGGTATTCGTCCGGGTAAGAATACAGAACAATATCTAACAAAGATCTTGTATCGTTTGACCTTTGTAGGTGCAATTTTCTTAGCGGCAATTGCAATTCTACCTGTTTTATTTATTCAAATTGCAAATCTGCCACAATCTGCTCAGATTGGTGGAACGAGTTTACTAATTGTTGTCGGTGTTGCTTTAGAGACAATGAAACAGCTCGAAAGTCAATTAGTAAAACGCCATTACAAAGGGTTTATCAAACAGTGAGTAAGTGGGAAGAGGCATCTTCCCTACATGCTCATTGATGAGGGGGAATACAGATGAACTTAATTCTAATGGGGCTTCCAGGTGCTGGTAAAGGCACACAAGCCGAAAAGATTGTTGCCAAGTATGACATCCCTCACATTTCAACAGGAGATATGTTCCGTGCTGCTATGAAAGATGAAACTGAACTTGGTTTACAAGCGAAGTCCTTTATTGATAAAGGAGCACTTGTACCAGATGAAGTTACAATCGGAATCGTGCGTGAGCGTTTAAGCCAAGAAGACTGCGTAAAAGGCTTCTTATTAGATGGTTTTCCACGAACAGTTGCACAAGCGTCAGCTCTTGAAGAAATCATGAAAGATCTTGGCAAAAAGATCAATTATGTTTTAAACATTAATGTGGATTCAGGATTGCTGTTAAAACGTTTAACAGGCCGTCGCATTTGTAAAGAGTGCGGTGCGACTTACCACTTAGAATTCAATCCGCCAGCAAAAGAGGGCGTATGTGATAAATGTGGTGGCGAGTTATATCAGCGTTCTGATGATAACGAAGAAACTGTAGCAAATCGTTTAGAAGTGAATATTAAGCAAACAAAGCCGTTGCTTGATTTCTACGAAGAGCTTGGTTACTTAAAAAGCATTAATGGTGAGCAAGATATCGATAAAGTATTTGCTGATGTCGATCTTCTCATCGGAGGCTTAGCGTAATGATTATTTGCAAAACTCCTCGCGAAATCGAGATTATGCGAGAAGCTGGCAAGATTGTTGCTTTAACTCATCAAGAGTTAAAAAAGCATATTGCCCCAGGAATTACAACGAAAGAGCTCGATCAAATAGCGGAAAAAACGATTCTAAAATATGGCGCCACGCCATCTTTTAAAGGATACAACGGATTTCCGGGAAGCATTTGTGCTTCGGTAAACGAAGAGCTTGTACACGGGATTCCAGGAAAGCGCAAGCTCCAAGAAGGCGATATTATTAGTATCGATATTGGTGCGAAATATAATGGATACCATGGAGATTCTGCATGGACGTATCCAGTAGGAAACATTTCCGAATCTGTTCAAAAGCTACTTGATGTCACAGAAAAATCGTTGTATCTTGGTCTAGAACACGCAAAACCGGGCGAACGATTATCTAATGTTTCACATGCGATTCAAACGTATGTTGAAGATAATGGATTCTCGATCGTTAGGGAGTATGTCGGTCACGGAATCGGGCAAGACTTACATGAAGACCCACAAATCCCGCACTATGGTCCACCGAATCAAGGCCCTAGATTAAAACCGGGAATGGTCATTTGTGTTGAGCCGATGGTGAACCAAGGAAGACGATATGTAAAAACACTATCTGATGACTGGACAGTGGTAACGGTAGATGGTAAATGGTGTGCACATTTTGAGCACACGATTGCTCTTACAGAAGCAGGATACGAAATCCTTACCACTTTATAGGTAGCTGGCTCTCCGGAATTTCAGAACAGTGTAGAATGTTACTGATTTGAAGAAGGGAGAACATTGAATGGCTAAAGATGATGTAATTGAAGTCGAAGGTACCGTTATTGAAACGTTGCCAAATGCTATGTTCAAAGTAGAATTAGAGAATGGGCATGTTGTATTGGCTCACGTTTCTGGTAAAATCCGTATGAACTTCATTCGTATTTTACCAGGAGATAAAGTTACGGTAGAATTATCTCCGTATGATTTAAATCGTGGTCGTATCACGTACCGCTTTAAATAATATAGCACTCCGTAATCTTTAAGGAGGTTCGAGACATGAAAGTAAGACCGTCAGTTAAGCCGATCTGCGAAAAATGTAAAGTTATTCGTAGACGTGGAAAAGTAATGGTTATTTGTGAAAACCCTAAACATAAACAAAAACAAGGTTAATCAGAAGGAGGTGCATTCGGAATGGCACGTATCGCAGGTGTAGATATTCCTCGTGACAAACGCGTTGTTATTTCTTTAACTTACGTATTCGGCATTGGTCGCACAACTGCTGAAAAAATTCTTGCTGAAGCTGGTGTTTCTGAAGAAACACGAGTTCGCGATTTAACTGAAGACGAATTAGGACGTATCCGTGATATCGTCGATCGTATCAAAGTTGAAGGAGACCTTCGTCGTGAAGTTTCTCTTAACATTAAACGTCTAATGGAGATCGGTTCTTACCGTGGTCTTCGTCACCGTCGTGGTTTACCAGTTCGTGGTCAAAACTCTAAAAACAATGCTCGTACACGTAAAGGTCCACGTCGTACAGTAGCAAATAAAAAGAAATAATAAGTAAAGGAGGTTGAACTAACAATGGCACGTAAAACAAACACTCGTAAAAAACGTGTGAAAAAGAATATTGAATCTGGTATCGCTCATATTCGTTCTACTTTCAACAACACAATCGTAACTCTTACAGATACTCATGGTAACGCGCTTTCTTGGTCTAGTGCTGGTGCACTTGGTTTCCGTGGGTCTCGTAAATCTACTCCATTCGCTGCACAAATGGCTGCTGAAACTGCTGCTAAAGTTGCAATGGAGCATGGTTTAAAAACTTTAGAGGTTACTGTAAAAGGCCCTGGTGCTGGTCGTGAAGCTGCAATTCGTTCGCTTCAAGCTGCAGGTCTAGAAGTAACAGCAATTAGAGATGTTACTCCAGTACCTCATAATGGATGTCGTCCGCCAAAACGTCGTCGTGTATAATTTTTCTGTATAGATTTTTCCCTATTGTCTATAATGGATATGATGCATTATCGAGAAATTTCGTACAGAAACATCGCTTGTTGTGCACAATCGGGAACTGCCTAAGGGGGACTTTCGGTTAGATAGAGGTGATTTCCTATGTCTAACCGAGGTTTCGACGTTTTGAAGGAGGGTTTAATAAATGATTGAAATTGAAAAACCAAAAATCGAAACGGTTGAGCTTAACGAAGATGCTAAGTATGGTAAATTCGTTATTGAACCGCTTGAGCGTGGATATGGTACTACTTTGGGTAACTCCTTACGTCGTATTCTTTTATCCTCACTCCCTGGTGCCGCTGTTACTGCCATCCAAATCGATGGCGTATTACACGAATTTTCGACAGTTGAGGGTGTAGTAGAAGATGTTACAACGATCATCTTAAACTTGAAAAAGTTAGCTCTCAAAATCTACTCTGAAGAAGAGAAGACGCTCGAAATCGATGTACAGGGCGAAGGTATTGTCACAGCTGCTGATATTACTCATGATAGTGATGTTGAAATCTTAAATCCGGATTTATACATTGCAACGTTAGCAAAGGATGCGCATTTCCGCGTGCGTTTAACTGCAAAGCGTGGCCGTGGGTATACGCCAGCTGATGCAAATAAGAGCGAGGATCAACCAATAGGTGTAATTCCTATTGATTCTATTTATACTCCAGTATCACGTGTGACTTACCAAGTGGAAAAGACACGTGTTGGACAAGTGGCAAATTATGATAAGCTTACGCTTGATGTATGGACGGATGGAAGCATCGGGCCAAAAGAAGCTATCTCTTTAGGTGCCAAAATCTTAACAGAGCATTTAAACATCTTTGTTGGTTTAACTGACGAAGCGCAAAATGCTGAGATTATGGTCGAAAAGGAAGAAGATCAAAAAGAAAAAGTTCTAGAAATGACAATTGAAGAACTTGATCTTTCTGTTCGTTCTTATAATTGCTTAAAACGTGCAGGTATTAACACTGTACAAGAGCTTGCGAACAAAACAGAAGAAGATATGATGAAAGTTCGTAACTTAGGACGTAAATCCTTAGAAGAAGTTAAGCATAAGCTAGAAGAACTAGGTTTAGGCTTACGTAAAGACGACTGAGGATTTAAACTCATCAACAAAGGAGGGAACTACGAATGGCATACAGAAAATTAGGCCGTACAAGTGCGCAACGTAAAGCTATGTTACGTGACTTAGCTACTGATTTAATTATCAACGAGCGCATCCAAACGACAGAAACTCGTGCAAAAGAACTTCGTTCTGTAGTGGAAAAAATGATCACTTTAGGTAAACGCGGAGATCTTCATGCTCGTCGTCAAGCAGCTTCTTACATTCGTAATGAAGTTGCTAATGCTGAGACTGGTCAAGATGCATTACAAAAATTATTCGCTGATGTAGCTCCACGCTATGCTGAGCGTCAAGGCGGATACACTCGTATTGCAAAAATTGGTCCACGTCGCGGTGACGCTGCACCAATGGTAATTATCGAGTTAGTATAATGACAAGCAAAAGGGCAGGACAGTACTTTTTAAGTAACTGGTCATGGCCCTTTTTTTTTAAGTATAGAAGAAAACGTTTATCCCGCTATTTGCGGGCAGTAAGACCCACACTTCAAGATTCAGAGAGAAGCGGGGAAGTTAGGTGGGAGATAACTGCCCGTAAAAGTCCGATTGGTGAGAGCTTTCCATCAGTGCGGGATGAAAAAACACTGATGGAAGTTTTATTTTATTTGGCTGAATAATGGAAGAGGGTGCCCACGAGTGAAAAAAGAGAAGCTCCGTGCTGAGAACATATCATTTCAATATCCTCAAGCTGCTTCTTACGCCCTGCGTGACGTTTCATTCTCTTTATATGAAGGAGAATGGGTATCTGTTATTGGGCAAAACGGGTCAGGAAAATCCACGCTTGCAAAGTTATTAAATGGCTTGTTCTTACCATCAGCAGGAACAATTACTGTAAATGAAACTCTTGTTTTATCTGAAGAAACTGTATGGGATATTCGGAAACAGATTGGAATGGTCTTTCAAAATCCAGATAATCAATTTGTTGGAACAACTGTACAGGATGACGTTGTCTTTGGACTTGAAAATATAGGAATGCCCAGGGAACTGATGATAGAGCGTATGAAGCACGCTTTGGAGCTCGTTCGAATGGAAGAGTTTCAAAATGAAGAACCTCATTATTTATCAGGTGGGCAAAAGCAACGCGTTGCAATTGCGGGTGTATTGGCACTTCAGCCTTCTATTTTAGTACTAGATGAAGCAACATCTATGCTTGACCCACAAGGCCGTAGAGAAGTGGTAGAAACAGTAAGAGATCTTGTTCGTACAAAAGGGGTTACAGTTCTTTCGATTACTCACGATTTAGAGGAAGCAGCGCAGTCGGATCGTATTATTATTTTAAATCGTGGAGAAATATTAGAAGAAGGAACGCCTGAGCATATTTTTCGATCACCGAAAATGCTGAAAGAAATCGGTTTAGACGTACCATTTTCTGTGAAAATGGCAGAATTGTTGAAAAGCAATGAAATTCCTTTACAATCAATGCATCTTACAATGGAAAGTTTGGTGAACGAACTTTGGAGATTACATTCCAAAAAGTAGAGCATCGTTATCAATATAAAACCCCATTTGAAAAACGAGCCCTTTACGACATAGATATTGCGTTTCCTAGTGGCGGATATTATGCGATTATTGGTCATACGGGTTCGGGTAAGTCAACGATGATCCAACATTTAAATGGTTTATTACAACCAACGAGTGGAACTGTTCGCATTGGAGAGTATACAATATCTTCTCAAAAGAAAGTAAAAAAATTAAAACCTCTTCGAAAAAAAGTTGGGGTTGTTTTTCAATTTCCAGAACATCAGTTATTTGAAGAAACAGTGGAAAAAGATATCTGTTTTGGTCCTTTAAATTTTGGTGTGTCTGAGCATGAAGCGAAACAAAAGGCAAAAGATGCTATTCGATTGGTTGGGCTATCAGAAGAACTATTAGAACGATCTCCATTTGAATTAAGCGGAGGGCAAATGAGACGTGTTGCTATAGCGGGTGTATTAGCGATGGAGCCTGAGGTATTAGTATTAGATGAACCAACAGCAGGACTTGATCCAAAGGGCCAGAATGAGCTTATGGAGATGTTTTATCATCTTCACCAGCAAAAAGACCTTACGGTGATTCTTGTGACACATAATATGGAGGATGCTGCAAAATACGCAGAAAGCATTGTTGTCATGCATAAAGGAACGGTCTTTTTGCAAGGAACATCAGAGGAAGTCTTTACGCATGCAGACGAACTTGAACAAATTGGTGTGTCTCTTCCGATGTCGCTGAAGTATAAGCGGGAAATTGAAGAGAAATTAGGCATTTCTATACCGAAAGCCACCTTGTCTTTAGAAGATTTAGCAGATGAAGTCATACAACTGTTTAGAAAAGGTGGGGATTCATTATGCAGCAGCTAATTATCGGAAGATATATTCCGGGAGAATCTGCTATTCATAGACTGGATCCTCGTACAAAACTGTTAATTGTTTTTTTATATGTATTTGTTGTATTTTTAGCAAATAATGCAATTTCATATGGCTTGCTATTTTTGTATGCACTCATTGCTTTGTTTTTTGCAAAAGTGCCGATTCGTTATATTCTGTCAGGATTAAAGCCTATTTTATGGATTTTTTTATTCACGTTCTTTCTGCATATTTTTACAACAAAAGAGGGTGCTGTGCTCGTTCAATTTGGATGGTTTTCTATATATGAGAAAGGGCTTCAGCAGGGAATTTATATTTCCATTCGTTTTTTGGTCATTATTTTAATGACCACTCTCTTAACGTTAACAACAACACCAATTGAAATTACAGATGGCATGGAGACACTATTGCATCCTTTAAAACGTTTAAAAGTCCCTGTTCATGAAATTGCACTTATGATGTCTATTTCGTTGCGCTTTATTCCGACTTTGATGGATGAAACGAGTAAAATTATGAAAGCACAAGCTTCTCGTGGTATAGACTTTGCAGGTGGTCCAATAAAAGACAGGTTGAAAGCGATTATCTCGTTACTTGTACCACTATTTATTAGTGCGTTTAAACGTGCAGAGGACTTAGCGATTGCTATGGAAGCACGAGGTTATCAAAGTAATGGATACCGTACGAAATTCCGGCAATTAGAATGGAAATGGCTTGATACATTAACACTCTTGAGTCTATGTGGTTTAGCTTGTATTTTAATTTTAGTTCGATCGTAATGGAGAGTATGAATATGCAAAGAATAAAATGCACAGTCGCGTATGATGGAATGAATTTTTGTGGATACCAAATTCAACCGAATCAACGTACTGTTCAACAAGAAATAGAGAAAGCCTTGCAAAAGGTGCATAAAGGAGAGCCTGTTCGTGTACAAGCATCAGGAAGAACGGATTCCACTGTCCATGCCAAAGGCCAAGTCATTCATTTTGATACACCGTTATCATTAACAGGAGAGCAATGGATGGCAGCTTTAAATACAATGCTTCCAGATGATATTGTTGTGCAGCAGGCCGAGAAAAAAACTTTAGACTTTCATGCACGATACGGTGTTGTAAAAAAAGAATATCGCTATCGTGTATTATTATCTAAAAAAGCTGATGTATTTCGTAGACATTATGTATATCAATACCCATATGCATTACAAATAGAATCCATTCGAAAAGCGATTCCTTATTTTATTGGAACGCATGATTTTACTTCATTTTGTTCGGCAAAAACTGATAAAAAGGATAAAGTGCGAACAATTTATGAACTAGATTTAATAGAACAAGGTGATGAGCTAATCTTTCGCTTTGTTGGAAATGGTTTTTTATATAACATGGTTCGAATTATTGTCGGTACGCTGCTTAGCGTCGGTCAAGGAAAAATTTCTCCTGAAAGTATTCCAGATATTTTAAAAAAACAAGACCGTCGTTTTGCTGGGAAGATGGTACCGGGGCAAGGCCTGTATTTATGGGAGGTAAACTATAACAACTAATCCTGGTGTAACATTTGCTTGACATTAGAAACTCAAAAGGATATCATAACATATGGTATTGTTTCTAAAACCGCGATTAGCCCCGGAAGGAAATCGTGTTTAAGATAAACAATAGAATTTTTTCTATGGAAAAGATATTGAGTAGGAGGGAAACAAATGCGTACGACTTTTATGGCAAAAGCTAACGAAGTTGAGCGTAAATGGTATGTGGTTGATGCTGAAGGTAAAACTTTAGGTCGCCTTGCTACTGAAGTAGCATCCATTTTACGTGGTAAAAACAAACCAACATTTACACCACATATTGATACTGGTGATCATGTAATTATTATTAACGCTGAGAAAGTTCACTTAACAGGTAATAAATTAAACGATAAAATTTACTACCGTCACACTAACCACCCAGGTGGACTTAAGCAAAGAACAGCTCTAGAAATGCGTACAAACTACCCTGTACAAATGTTAGAGCTTGCTATTAAAGGCATGCTTCCAAAAGGACGTTTAGGACGTCAAATGTCTAAAAAATTAAATGTGTATGCTGGATCTGAGCATCCACACCAAGCACAAAAACCAGAAGTTTACGAACTTCGCGGATAATTAATTAAAGGAGGGCTTACTTTGGCACAGGTACAATACAATGGTACTGGACGTCGTAAGAGTTCAGTAGCACGCGTACGCCTAGTTCCAGGCGAAGGACGCGTTATCATTAACGGTCGTGATTTTGAAAACTATATCCCATTTGCTGCATTACGTGAAGTAGTGAAACAACCTCTAGTTGCAACAGAAACTTTAGGTAACTACGATGTACTTGTAAATGTACATGGCGGTGGATACACTGGTCAAGCTGGTGCTATCCGTCACGGTATTTCTCGCGCTTTATTAAAAGCTGATCCAGAATACCGTTTAACATTAAAACGTGCAGGTCTATTAACTCGTGACGCACGTATGAAAGAGCGTAAAAAATACGGTCTTAAAGGTGCTCGTCGTGCACCTCAGTTCTCAAAACGTTAATTTTTGCGAACTTCAAACCTCAGCCTTTGGGCTGGGGTTTTTTTATGTTCTTAAACATCTTCTGTTAGCATCCCCTTCTTTGGAATATTTTAGTGCTGTCTTCTTGTGTATGCTTCCTACTGAGAAGTTTAGACTAATACGTACATAGGGAGGTTTTAAGTACTATGAATGTTATTGTGAGCCTGAAAGAAAAACAAAGAGAAAAGCAGCTGAAGTATGAACGTAACATACTGCGTGAGTTATCATTACAAAAACTCAGAGAAAATATTCGTGATTGCTTTTGTATGGATACATTCCATCGTCATTATGAAGATTATTGTATAGAGTTAGGTATTGAATCTTATTTATTAGGAGCTAGGTATAGTAAGTTTGGCTATTATGGAGAATCACTTTTAGATGTGAAAAGCAGAGCGTCTCATGAGGAAATTCAATTAACAGAAATGCTATTTCATTTTTTGACGAGTGTTCCTTTGCATACTTTAGAAGAAAACGAAGATGATCACTTATATACGTTATGTCAGCACTTTATTAGTGCTTGGTGGCAACAAGGATATGAAAAGGGTGAGAAAAGATATCGCATGAAGCTGCATTAAGAAAATCATAAACTTTCCTCTTGTCCCATATAAGTAAGTAGAGGGACTAGCTAGAGGGGGAAAGGTATGAAAAGAATTCGGATTATTTCTTTTATGTTAGCGGCGGTTGTACTCTTTTTCTTGGCGAAGCAGGATTTTCAAATTACAAAATCATGGAGAGCTTGGAATTTGCCTTTGTCTGGAAAAATTATTGTACTAGATGCTGGTCATGGCGGCCCGGATGGAGGAGCGGTTGGCGGAGAAGATATTGTTGAAAAAGATATTACATTGGAAATTACAAAAAAAGTACGAGATTATTTACAAGAACAAGGAGCGCTCGTTATTTTAACGCGCAATGGAGATTATGATTTAGCAGACAAAAGTACAAAGGGATATAGTCGCCGCAAAGCAGAGGACTTAAAAAAACGTGTTGATATCATTAATAAGTCTGATATTGACTTTTTTGTTAGTGTGCATTTGAATGCCCTCCCAAGTGGCGATTCGAAAGGGGCACAAACATTTTATTATCGTTCTTTAGTAGAAAACGAGCGGGCAGCAAAATTTATTCAAGCTGAACTACGAACAAGTCTCGAGAATACGAAACGTTCTGCAAAGACAATTTCTCATGTTTATTTATTGAAGCATGCAAAAACACCTGGTGCGTTAGTTGAAGCTGGCTTTTTATCTAATGTAAATGAAAGATATTTATTAAACTCAGAGAAATATCAGCAAAAAGTTGCTGCTGCTATATATCGCGGGGTCCTGCGATATTTTACTGAGAAAGGAAACCCTCCCGATTAAGGAGGGTTCTTCTTTGTAACGGAGTTTTCCGAAAATATGCTATACTTACAATGAAAACGCATTTATTTCGTTCGGCTGAGTTATTACATGCTAGTAAGAACTTAGTTTGAATTATTTCATCTTATTTTTGTACAGGGGGCGGGACAGATTATGGTAACGAAAGAACAAGTAGTGGGAGCACTTGAAGGGATTGTAGATCCTTTTCTAAATAAAACATTAAAAGAGACAAATGCTATTAAAGAAGTCGCTGTGAAACCGGAGAAAGAACATGTGAGCATTAAGATTGCGATTGTGAAAACAGGAACAGCGGAACAAATGCAGTTGCAAGGAACAATTGTGAAATTAGTGAAAGAATTAGGAGCAGCAACAGTTGGTCTGCGTTTTACAGAATTTACGGAAGAAGAACAATTACAATTTGCTCCGCAAGAAGAGCAGGGTGAATCTTTGTTATCACCGCATTCAAAAACAACTTTCCTAGCAGTAGCAAGTGGAAAAGGCGGCGTTGGAAAATCGACGGTTTCTGTAAACTTAGCGGTTTCTCTTGCTAGATTAGGGAAAAAAGTTGGAATCGTTGATGCTGACATATATGGATTTAGTGTACCGGATATGATGGGAATTGAAAAACGTCCTATTGTACGAGGTGATAAAATTATCCCAGTGGAGCGTTTGGGAGTGAAGGTTATTTCTATGGGCTTTTTCGTAGAAGACAATGCGCCTGTTATTTGGAGAGGACCAATGCTTGGGAAAATGTTAAATCATTTCTTCACAGAAGTAGAGTGGGGTGATTTAGATTACTTAGTATTGGACTTACCTCCTGGTACAGGTGATGTAGCATTAGATGTACATTCTATGCTTCCATCTTGTAAGGAAATCATTGTGACAACGCCTCATCCAACAGCAGCTTTTGTAGCAGCTAGAGCTGGTGCAATGGCACTTCGCACAGAGCATGAGATCATTGGTGTTGTGGAAAATATGTCTTATTTCGAAAGTAAAGTAACTGGTGAAAAAGAATATGTTTTTGGAAAAGGTGGAGGAGAAAAGCTAGCAGAAGAACTTCGTACAGTAGTACTTGGACAAATTCCTCTCCAGCAGCCAGATTGGAATACAGAAGAATTTGCTCCATCTGTATACGATGAGGAGCATCGAGTTGGAGTAATTTATAAACAAATTGCTAAGCAAGTAATTGAGAGAGCAGCGATTGAACAAAAATAACCCTCAGTACGAGGGTTATTTTTGTGCTTTTTTTCCTTCTCCTGCTCCGCCTTCTTTTTTCTGCTCACCGCCACTTTTCTGAGCCTTTTCAACACCTTTACTAATAATATCAATCATTTTTGTTTGAAATAGTGGGCTTTCGGCAGTTTCAGTTATGACTTGCTGTAAATATTGACGATACTCTTTACTTTTCATTGTTTGCATCATGATTTTCCCAACTTCTGGATTCTTCATGATTTCTATAACACCTGCTTGATACTCAGGATCTTTTAATAATGTTTTCATTAAATTTGTTTGCTCTTTCTCAATGCTTTTTGCAAATTTAGCGGCGAACTCAGGATCTTTAAATGCTTTTTCCCAAAATTGTTGCCCTTTGTCTGATACCATAGTATCTTCGATCGTTTTTTTTACTACAGATTCATCTAAAATAAGAGCTTGTTTCATTTTTTCATCGGTTAGTACATCTTGGATTGCTTTTTTGCCCTGATCCGTTTTTAAAATATCAATAATCATTTTTTTCGTTTGATCATAGTCTAATTGGGATTTTGCTTCTTTTTGTGGTGCACATGCAACTATTCCGATAAAAAGGATGAAAGAGACCAAAATGAGCAGATTCCGTTTCATCAGCCGGGGCTCCTTTCGCATATTTCTCTTTTTAATATAAATATCTTGAAGGAATTTATACATATTGATGGCTAGCTTTTTAAAAATGAGATTGTTACAATTTAAGTAGAAATATATAGATAATGGGGGATATGTCTGTGAATAGCCGAAAATGGGTACGACTCTTTTTGACGACATTGGTTCTTGGGGGAAGCAGTACAATCTTTATCGGTTTTCTTTTAGAGTGGGACAAGTATAATAAATTTTTTCAAAATTTCGACGGAAAGGAAATTTTAATAGTTTCTTTTTGGTTACTTGGAGTAGGTTTTATTTTTAGTGTCATTAGTCAGATGGGTTTCTTTGCGTATTTAACAATTCATCGGTTTGGACTAGGGATGTTTCGCTCTCCATCTCTTTGGAATGCAATACAAATTTTCTTAATTGCATTTGTATTATTTGATTTTGTATACTTGCGCTCTGTATTGATTGCAAATGGGAATGCATCACTTGGTGTGAATATTTTTGTTGCTGGGGCTCTGTTTGTATTTGGAGCAATTGTCGCTTACATAAAAAGTAAAGAAACGAATAAGAAAGCTTTTGTCCCGGCCCTGTTCTTTATGATTGTTGTGACTGTTATTGAATGGGTTCCAGCGCTGCGAATCAATGATACAAATTGGTTATACTTAATGGTTGTTCCGCTGTTGCTGTGCAATGCATATCAGGTCCTAATGTTACATCGTTTAATAGGACAAAAAAGCTGATTCCTTTATTGGAATCAGCTTTTTTTATCCTGCTATTCGCGGACAGTAGGTGCAAGCTCAATCTATGTCTTTGCTTTTAGCTTTTGTATTAGAAATGAGCTGAGAGACAGGGGTGTTTTCCAATCCATCCGTTTTTAACTTTTGAAGCAGCATTGGTAATGCTTGATTTGTCTGTAGCGCTGAGTCAGAAGCGTGAAGTAGAATGATATCTCCCTCGCGTAGATTTTTTGAAACGGTAGTAACAATTTTATTGACTCCAGGATTTTTCCAGTCGTTTGAATTATTACTCCAGTGTACAACCGTATATCCTAGAGAATCCGCAATTTTTAATACCGTTTTATTAAAGTTGCCATTAGGAGGACGTAGGAGTTGAACTTGTTTCACTTGAAGTTTGGTAAATACGTCCTGTGCCTTTAGGAGATCCCTTCGGATTTCATTTGCTTCTAATGAGGTGTAGTCTTTGTAATTGTATCCCATACTTCCAATTTCATGACCATCTTTTATAATGCGCTCTACAATATCGGGGTGGCGTTCTGCCCATGCTGCCGAAAGAAAGAATGTGGCGTTTGTAATCTTTTTTTCTTTTAATGTATCTAGTATAGGTAATGCTTTCTCATCCCCCCAACTAATATCAAACGTTAAAGCAACTTGTTTTTTGGTCGTGTCTCCTTTATAAATTGCTTTTGGACCAGTAGTTGTTGAAAAAACTGATTGATGAGAATATGTTTTTAAAAAGAGCAGCCATGCTGTAAAAAGGGAAAGCACAATAATAAGACTAATTTGTTTAAACTTATGTTTACTTGTTATAAAGAAGAAAAACATCGTTTCTCCGCCCCTTTGTCCAATCCTTTTCAGTTACTTATATGCAGAAAAAGAAGAAAAGAGAACTAAACGATTAACATCGTAAGAAAAGGATATACTGAACGGTAATGATTTATATAATTTATCCCGCTACTTATTGGACAATAAGGTCTCTACCTCAAGATTTGGAGAAAGCGAAGAAGATAGATGGTAGATAACTCCCGATTGGTGAGAGCTTTCCGACAGTGGGGAGGAAAAACCTCAATGATAGAAGTTACATTTTATCCTGTCTTGATATTTAGAGAAATAGATTGATGAGATCAGTGTATGAAGTAGAACAAGATACTTGATTCCAAGTATAAAAAATAACTTTAGTTAATTTTATATATATTAGGAAAGCGTTATGTGGATAAGAAATAGCTGAGGTGACAGAATGATTGGGTTATTGATTACGGAGCAAGAACAAAAAGAATTAGAATATGTATTAAAAAGAGAGTTAGATGAATTGTTATTCGATTTTGCGGATAAGAGAATCCATCTTATTGTAAAAAAGACGATGGAAGAGCGATATAAATTGTTATTTACCTTATTTACAAGAATTGCTCCACCTGAAGATTGTACAAAGTATATGAGAAAAAGAATTTTTTATTAAAAAGTATTGACGGTATAGTTTTATATATGATAAATTAATATTCGTCGCTGATGAACAAACTCATCAAGCGGAAAAAGAAATAAAAACATTGTTGACATTGAATAACTGAGATGTTAACATAAGGAAGTCGCAATTGAGCGACGGATAAGTTCTTTGAAAACTGAACGAAACAAACAACGTGAAACGTCAATTTTTATTTATGATGCTAGACAAACACTTTATTGGAGAGTTTGATCCTGGCTCAGGATGAACGCTGGCGGCGTGCCTAATACATGCAAGTCGAGCGAACCGATTAAGAGCTTGCTCTTAAGAAGTTAGCGGCGGACGGGTGAGTAACACGTA
>NZ_JBAWSV010000015.1:0-50396 GCF_037104695.1 Bacillus yunxiaonensis
TTCATAAGTCTGGTAATGATGGCAGAGAGGTCACACCCGTTCCCATACCGAACACGGAAGTTAAGCTCTCTAGCGCCGATGGTAGTTGGGACTTTGTCCCTGTGAGAGTAGGACGTTGCCAGGCAAACGAAAGACGAGTCATTGGACTCGTCTTTTTATTTTTACCCTGCTATTCTTGACGTAAGATGTACTCTTTAAGAAACAACTGGGAGATTCAACTATTTCTCAGACAGACACTTCGCCTAGAAATGATTCATACAATAAAAGTATAAAAGGACGTATATATTTTTAAAAAGTGTTAACGCTTATAAATGTATTGTTTCATTTCATATAGAGGGGAGGGAAAGCTTAATTATCGTTTGTCTAGTTTTATATAATGATGGTTAGATAGACTACGATAAATAGGCGAACATATGGGGCATGCTACAATAAAAGAAGAGGTTTGTATTGTGTGTGAACATAAGAAGGATAGTGGCATTCATTTGTATACGAGTTTTATATGTGAATCATGCGAGCGAGAAATGATAGAAACAAATACAAATGATCCGAAGTATATGTTTTATTTACAGCAATTGCGGAAGATACAAGTATCAAGTTAGAAAATAGGCATATTTGCCTATTATTTTTTTTGTACAAAACTCGGTATAATGTAGAGAGAATGAATAATAAGGAAGAGTGAGTATGGATCAAAGAAAAATGCCCTTATATGAAGCGTTAAAGACTTTTGCAAATAAGAAGCCAATATCCTTTCATGTTCCAGGTCATAAAAATGGAACAAATTTTCCACATGAGGCACAGAAGTATTTTCATGATATACTTTCTATTGATGTAACAGAGCTTAATGGACTTGATGATCTTCATAGTCCATTTGAATGTATAGAAGAAGCACAGCAATTATTAGCAGAGTTATATGAAGTGCAAAAAAGTTATTTTTTAATTAATGGTTCAACCGTTGGAAATTTAGCTATGCTATTGGCATGCTGTAATGAGCATGATACGGTTCTTGTACAACGAAATGCTCATAAATCCATTATGAATGGTCTTAAATTAGCTGGAGCATCCCCTGTTTTTCTAGAGCCATGGATTGACGAAGAATATGGTGTACCCGTTGGTGTTCCTCATGAAGTGATTGAAGCTGCAATTCAAAAATATCCGCAAGCAAAAGCTCTTATTTTAACACATCCAAATTATTATGGTATGGGTGTAGATTTAGAAAAGAGCATTGCGTTAGCACATGCATATCGTATTCCTGTTTTAGTAGACGAGGCACATGGAGCTCATTTTTGTGTTGGAGATCCTTTTCCAATATCAGCGCTTGTGTATGGAGCTGATATTGTTGTTCATTCTGCACATAAAACATTACCAGCAATGACAATGGGTTCATACCTACATGTAAATAGCACTCTCGTTGACGAAGAAAAAATTTCTTCTTATTTAAGTATGTTGCAATCTAGTAGTCCGTCTTATCCAATAATGGCTTCATTAGATATAGCTCGTTTTACATTAGCGAAAATAAAAGAAGAAGGTTGTAAGGAGATTTCTACATTTACTCAGCAATTTCGTAAAGCATTAAGTCGTATTCCACAATTTGCTGTTTTAGATTATCCAATACAAGATGCATTAAAAGTAACTGTACAAACACGTTGTAAACTTTCTGGATATGAATTACAACGCGTATTTGAAGAGATTGGTATCTATGTTGAAATGGCAGATCCATATAATGTTTTACTTATTTTACCGCTCCAAGTAGATGAGGAATATATAAAGATAATCGATAAGCTAGAGGTTGCACTAAGCTCATATGATGTAGAAAATAGTAAACCATGTATTCGCTATCCTTATAAAGAAAGTTTGTCTTCTTTATCATTTACATATAAGCAACTGGAGAAGTATAAGAAAAAAATTGTACCGTTAGAAGAGGCGGTAGGCATGATTACGGCTGATATGATTATACCGTATCCACCAGGGATTCCATTGCTCATGTATGGAGAAGAAATTACGTTAGAGCATATAAATCAAATTTCTTATTTAGAAGAGACGGGTGCACGTTTTCAAGGAAATACAAAAAATATTACTGTATATGATATATAAAGAAAGAAGGTTTTGCAGATGAAGGGATTGTTTGTAACAATTGAAGGACCTGAAGGATCAGGAAAATCTACATTAATTACAAAATTACTGCCGTACTTTGAGAAGAAGGAACAAAAGGTAATGGCAACACGTGAACCAGGTGGTATTAAGATTTCAGAAGAAATTCGTACCATTTTACATAAAAAAGAGCATACAATGATGGAAGCACGTACAGAAGCTTTATTATATGCTGCGGCACGAAGACAACACTTAGTAGAAAAAGTTATACCAGCTTTAACAGATAATTATATTGTAATATGCGATCGTTTTATTGATAGCTCTCTTGCTTATCAAGGATATGCAAGGGGGCTTGGCGTTGATAAAGTATTTGCAATTAATCGTTTTGCGACAGAAGATTGTATGCCGGATATTACTATTTATTTAGATATTGAGCCAGAGGTTGGACTAGCTCGTATTAGAAAAGATGGTAATAGGGAAGTAAATCGCTTAGATTTAGAAAGTATGGAATTTCATAAACGTGTTCGTGAAGGATACTTACAATTAGTAGATCGCTTTGCAGATCGCATCATCGTTGTAAATGCAGATCAACCAATAGACAGTGTTATAGAAGAAGTTACTCAGATTATTGAACAAAAGTTGTTATAATAGAAGAAAGTATAAAAAGTGAGGTATAAAACATGACGAAGACGTGGGAACAACTGTCTCTTATACAACCCATTGTTGTAAAAATGTTAATGAATAGTATTGCAAAAGAGCGGATATCCCACGCTTATTTGTTAGAAGGGCCAAAAGGAACAGGAAAGATTGAAACAGCTATGCAAATGGCGAAAAGCTTTCTTTGTTTGCAGCGAAATGGGGTAGAGCCCTGTCATACATGTACGAATTGCCGGCGTATTCATTCGGGCAATCACCCAAACGTATATACCGTTACACCAGATGGATTATCAATTAAGAAACAGCAAATCCATGAATTACAAGAAGAATTTTCTAAAACGGGTCTAGAAGCAACTAAAAAAATATATATTATTGAGCATGCAGATAAGATGACGCCAAATGCTGCAAATACATTACTTAAATTTTTAGAGGAACCGAGCAGTGACACAACGGCTATTTTGTTAACTGAGCAAAGTCATCAAATTTTAAGTACCATTTTATCACGATGTCAAATTGTTACGTTTCGATCTCTTCCAAAAGATGCACTGATAAATCGTTTACAAAAGGAAGAAGTAAGTATCTCTTTAGGGAATCTTGCGGCTGAACTTACAAATAGTTTTGATGAAGTGTTATCGTTTTGCAGTGATGAATGGTTTGCACAAGCACGAACTTTAGTGATAAAATTATGTGAAGCCCTAGAGAAAGATACCACGTCTCTTTTTTTTGTACAGGAGAAGTGGATAAAGCATTTTGGAGAGAAAGAACAATTACAGTTAGGATTAGATATGTTGCTCCTTATTTATAAGGATTTATTATATGTTCAATTGGGAGAAGAAGATCGTCTCGTTTTTCAGGACCAAAAAGGGTTATTCCAATCTTTTTCCTATTCTCAAAAGCGCATTGTATCGGCTCTTTTCAATATATTAGAAGCAAAAAATAGAATCAACGCTAATGTAAATGCGCAGCTTGTGTTCGAACAGTTAGTGTTGCGGTTGCAGGAGGGATGACCGTTTGTATGATGTAGTAGGTGTTCGTTTTAAGAAGGCCGGAAAAGTGTATTACTTTGACCCAAATCAATTTGATATCTCAGAAAATGAATTTGCGATCGTGGAAACAGTACGGGGAATCGAATATGGGAAAGTTGTCATCACAAAGAAGCAAGTCGATGAAAATGATGTTGTACTACCATTAAAGAAAGTCATTCGTATAGCAGATGAAAATGATCGTACAATTGTTGAGGAAAATAAACGTGCAGCAAAGGAAGCATATCAGGTTTGTCAGCAGAAAGTAATCGAGCATGAGCTTGATATGAAACTTGTTGACGTGGAATATACATTTGATCGCAATAAGGTTATTTTTTATTTTACGGCGGACGGCCGTATTGATTTTCGTGATCTTGTAAAAGACTTAGCGGCTATTTTTCGGACAAGAATCGAGTTAAGACAGATTGGTGTTCGGGATGAAGCAAAAATGCTTGGCGGTATTGGTCCATGCGGTCGAATGCTGTGCTGTTCTACTTTTTTAGGGGATTTTGAACCTGTATCCATTAAAATGGCAAAAGATCAAAATTTATCGTTAAATCCTGCGAAAATCTCTGGGTTATGTGGTCGACTGATGTGTTGTTTAAAGTATGAAAATGATGAATATGAAGCAGCAAAAGAGCAGCTTCCAGATTTAGATGAAAAGATACAAACACCGCATGGTCTTGGTCGTGTAATCGGATTAAATATTTTAGAAAGATTAATTCAAGTGGAATTAGTAGACAAGGAACGGATAGTAGAATATACGTTAGATGAATTAATAAATAAAGGGGTCGTTTCGAGTCAAACCACAGATTAATGAGGTGGGTGCTTGTGGAGAAAAAAGATATTTTTGCAGCGGTTTCCAGTATGGAAGAGCAAATTGGACATCTCTATAAACAGTTGGGAGAGTTAAAGCAGCATCTCGCAGAGCTACTTGAAGAAAACCAACATATTAAAATGGAAAATGAAAATTTGCGAAAGCGTTTTGAAGAAGTTCAGAATAAACAGAAACAAAAGTCGAATAAACGAAAAGAGATAAAACCTAAAATAGATATTGGTGAAGGATATGATAATTTGGCGCGCCTGTATCAAGAGGGTTTTCATATTTGCAATTTGCATTATGGAAGTGTACGTAAAGAAGGGGATTGTTTATTCTGTTTATCGTTTTTAAATAAAAAATAAAGTTACCTTTCCAATAAATTGGAAAGGTAATTTTTTGTACATATAAACAAAATATAAGTAAAGCAGATTAGGCTGTTATGAACATGACATAGATTGTCTTAACGTCTGTTAAAATAAGTTTAAATGATAAGGAAGGAAAGAAATATATGCAGTTGTATGGAGATGAACGTTTAGATTATTTACTATCAAAAGATATGAAAATTATTCAAAGTCCGTCAGTATTTAATTTTTCATTAGATGCAGTGTTACTGGCGAATTTTGCGTGGGTGCCAATTCAGAAAGGAAATATATTAGATTTGTGCACAGGAAATGCAGTGATTCCTCTTTTATTAAGTTCTCGTACAAAAGGGAAGATTACGGGGGTTGAAATACAAGAGCGCATTTACAACATGGGTGTTAGAAGTGTTCAATATAATGATTTAGAAGGGAGAATACAGCTTATTCATGGTGATTTAAAGCATATGCCTGAGCAAATAGGGCGACATCAGTTTGATGTTGTTACATGTAATCCACCATACTTTCAAACACCAAAACCATCTGAACAGAATTTAAATGAGCATTTAGCGATTGCTCGTCACGAAATTATGTGTACGTTAGAGGACGTTGTACGCGTTAGCAGCCAGCTTGTTAAACAAGGGGGAAAGGTTGCCTTTGTACATCGTCCTGGTCGTTTGCTTGATATTGTAACGCTTATGAGAAAATATAAAATTGAACCAAAACGCCTCCAATTTGTATATCCAAAAGTAGGTAAAGAGGCCAATACGTTATTAATTGAAGGTATTAAAGATGGGAATGCCGATTTGAAAATTTTGCCGCCTCTTTTTGTATATGAAGATAATAACGAATATACGAAAGAAATGAATGCGATTTTATATGGAGCAGAATAAGCATTATTTTTATGTAGTTGAATGCGCTGATGGGAGCTACTATGCAGGATATACAAACCATTTAGAGAAGCGAATTAAAGCTCATAATAGCGGAAAAGGAGCACGCTATACAAGAGCAAGGCGTCCTGTTATGTTAAAATACTTTGAAACTTATGAAGAAAAAAGGACTGCAATGCAGGCAGAATATCGTTTTAAGCAGTTAAAAAGGAAACAAAAAGATGAGTATATACAAAAAGGAGACTATTATGTGGCAGCAAAAAAGCTTTCAAATGAATGAGAGAGGCATATTATATTTAGTTCCAACTCCAATTGGAAATTTAGAAGATATGACATTTCGTGCGATTCGTATATTAAAAGAGGCAGACTTTATTGCAGCAGAAGATACAAGGCAAACGAAAAAACTATGTAATTATTTTGAAATTGAAACACCGGTAATGAGTTATCATGAACATAATAAAGAAGTGAGCGGGCGAAAGATTTTAGATATGTTAGAACAAGGAAAAACAGTGGCGATTGTCAGTGATGCAGGTATGCCGTGTATCTCAGATCCTGGTTATGACATCGTTGTACAAGCAGTAGATCAGCAGTATTCAGTTGTGCCTCTTCCTGGTCCAAATGCTGCGCTTACAGCATTAATTGCATCTGGATTAGAGACAAAGCACTTTTATTTCTATGGATTTTTACAGAGACATAAAAAAGAGCGTAAAGCAGAATTAGAGAAGTTGCGTTATATTCAAAATACAATGATGTTTTACGAAGCGCCACATCGATTAGGAGAAACATTAATTTCTATGAAAGATGTATTAGGGAATAGAAATGTTGTATTATGTCGCGAGCTTACGAAGAAATTTGAAGAATTTATTCGTGGCTCCTTAGAGGAAGTCATTCATTGGGCAAAGGAAAATGAAGTACGCGGAGAATTTTGTGTTCTAGTAGAAGGTTCTACGGAAGAAGAGACAGATGAAGAAATGTGGTGGGAAACATTAACGGTTGAGGGACATGTCGAATACTACATAGAGGAGAAAGGTCTTTCTTCTAAAGAAGCAATTAAAATGGTTGCAAAAGATCGAAATATGTCGAAACGAGATGTATATCAAGCATACCATGTTTAAAAATAAAGCTTCTCTTTTAGAGAAGCTTTTATTTTGCTGCTGCGATGAATTGTTGTAACTCTTTTAAGATTTGTTCTGCGCCTTCTGGGCTTAAAATGATTTTACCTTCAGCTAATGAAAGGTTGCTATCAGAAACCTCACCTGTTACTTGGCAAGTCATGTTTGGCTTATATTTTTTTAAGATGATCTTCTCATCGTCAACGTAGATTTCAAGAGCATCCTTTTCTGCAATACCTAGTGTGCGACGTAATTCAATTGGAATTACAACGCGGCCTAACTCATCAACTTTACGAACGATACCAGTAGATTTCATATTTGTTTCTCCTCCTCATATTCTGCAAGTTTGTAAGTCTATTTCAATTCGTCATTTTTCGACAAAATACCCTATGCACATATGATACCAATCATTGACATTTCCGTCAATTCTTTAATTATAAAATTTATAAAAGTTTTGTAGATTTTCGCATCTATTTATTATATATACTAAAAAATAATAGATGTATAGAGAGATTTACTTTATTATCTTAATTTTATTGATAATTCTGAAGTGTTAAAACGTATATTTTTTCTTAATATGAGTAATAGATGATAAAAGATATAGAGCATTCACTCGTTTTTATACGTAAGTTTTTGATATACTGTTTATAAATACATATGAGGTCATTTGGGAGGTTCAAAACGATGACAGAGGAAAATAAGACCTTTTACATTACAACTCCGATTTATTATCCAAGTGGAAAACTTCACATCGGACATGCTTATACGACGGTAGCGGGAGATGCGATGGCACGCTATAAGCGTATGCAAGGATATGATGTCTACTATTTAACAGGCACTGATGAACATGGACAAAAGATTCAAAAGAAAGCAGAAGAATTAAATGTTACACCACAAGCGTATGTTGATAACATTGTAGCAGGAATTAAAGAATTGTGGAGTAAAATGGATATTTCTTATGATGATTTTATCCGTACAACAGAAGATCGTCATAAAGAAGTTGTAGAAAAAATCTTTAAGCAACTTGTTGATCAAGGTGATATTTATCTTGATGAATATGAAGGCTGGTATTCTGTACAAGATGAAACATTCTATACAGAGCATCAACTTGTTGACCCAGTGATGGAAAATGGAAAAGTAATTGGTGGAAAGAGTCCAGATAGTGGTCACCAAGTAGAACTTGTTCGTGAAGAATCATATTTCTTTAGAATGGGGAAATATGTAGATCGACTATTAAAGTTCTATGAAGATAATCCACACTTCATTCAACCGGAATCACGCAAAAATGAAATGATTAATAATTTCATTAAACCAGGATTAGAAGATTTAGCTGTTTCTCGTACTTCTTTTGACTGGGGTGTCCGTGTACCGGGTAATCCGAAGCATGTCATTTATGTATGGGTAGATGCATTATCTAACTATATTACGGCATTAGGTTATGGAACAGCGAATGAAGAAAAGTATAAAAAATACTGGCCAGCAGATGTTCATTTAGTAGGAAAAGAAATTGTTCGTTTCCATACAATTTATTGGCCAATCATTTTAATGGCCCTTGATTTACCACTTCCGAAAAAAGTATTTGCACATGGTTGGATTTTAATGAAAGACGGAAAAATGAGTAAATCAAAAGGAAATGTAGTAGATCCTGTCACGTTAATTAATCGTTATGGTTTAGATGCACTTCGTTACTACTTACTTCGTGAAGTACCATTTGGATCAGATGGCGTATTTACACCAGAAGGATTCGTTGAGCGCATTAACTTTGATCTTGCGAATGATTTAGGAAACCTATTAAATCGTACAGTAGCAATGATTGATAAATATTTTGGCGGAGAAATTCCAGCTTATAAAGCAAATGTAACAGAATTTGATGAAGCTTTAGTAACATTTGCAAAAGATACATTGCAAAAAGTAGAAGCTTCAATGGAAAACATGGAGTTTTCAGTGGCACTAAGCACAATTTGGCAATTTGTTAGTCGTACAAATAAATATATCGATGAAACACAACCTTGGGTATTAGCAAAAGATGAAAGTGATCGTGAGAAACTCGCTTCTGTTATGGCGCATCTCGCAGAAGCGCTTCGTCAAACAGCGATTATGTTAATGCCATTTTTAACAGAAACACCAGGAAAAATCTTTGAACAAATTGGGATTGCAGATGAAGAGTATAAAACTTGGAATAGCCTTTCTGCAATTGGCTGCATTCCAACTGGTACCAAAGTTGCCAAGGGTCAGCCTGTATTCCCGCGTTTAGAAGTAGAAGTAGAAGTAGAATATATTAAAGAACAAATGAAAGGTTCTGCTCCAAAAGTAGAAGAAAAGAAAGAAGCGGAGCCAGAGGCAGAAGCAGAAGAAATTACAATTGACGATTTCTTTAAAGTAGATCTGCGTGTAGCAGAAGTGTTAGAGGCAGAACCTGTGAAAAAGGCAGACAAGCTGTTAAAGATACAACTTGATTTAGGCACAGAAAAAAGACAAGTCGTATCTGGAATTGCCAAATTTTATTCTCCAGAAGAATTAAAAGGGAAAAAGGTTATTTGTGTTACAAACTTAAAACCGGTAAAACTACGTGGTGAACTATCACAAGGTATGATTTTGGCAGGTGAAGAAAACGGAAAATTATCGTTAGCAACAGTTGACCAAAACTTACCAAATGGTACAAAAATTAAGTAATAACGACAAAATGAGAGATGTTTCACGTGTAACATTCGTGAAACATCTTTTTTCTTGTCGAAAATCTTTCTAAAATTTCCTTTTTTGTATCAAAATTGTAATATGGTTGTTATTACGTTGTTAGGAAAGTAATTTTTACCTATGATAGAATTTATTTCAAATAAAAGGAGTTATTGTTATGTTGTTTGATACACATTCACATTTAAATGCAGAACAATTTGAAGAGGATTTACAGGAAGTAATTGCAAGAATGAAAGAAGCAGGTGTTTCTTATACAGTTGTAGTTGGCTTTGATGAAGTGACAATCAAAAAAGCAATCGAATTAGCAGAAACATATGACTTTATTTATGCAGCTGTTGGTTGGCATCCTGTTGATGCAATTGATATGACAGAAGAGCATCTAAAATGGTTAGAAGAGTTAGCAAATCATCCGAAAGTTGTTGCACTTGGTGAGATGGGCTTAGATTATCACTGGGACAAGTCTCCGAAAGATGTGCAAAAGGAAGTATTTCGTAAACAGATTAGGCTAGCGAGAAAGGTAAAATTACCAATCATCATACATAATCGCGATGCAACGCAAGACATCGTAGATATTTTAAAAGAGGAAAACGCATCTGAAGTAGGGGGAATTATGCATTGTTTTAGCGGTAGCGTTGAAGTAGCAAAACATTGTATTGATATGAATTTCCTTATTTCATTAGGTGGGCCAGTAACCTTTAAAAATGCAAAGAAACCAAAAGAGGTTGCAATGGAAATTCCAATGGAGCAACTTTTAATCGAAACAGATTGTCCGTATTTAACTCCTCACCCGTTTCGTGGAAAACGAAATGAACCGAGCTACGTAAAGCTTGTTGCGGAGGAAATTGCAAATTTAAAAGGACTATCTTATGAAGAAGTAGCAGCAAAAACAACAGAAAATGCAAAAAAACTATTTGGCATTCAATAATGAGAAATAGAGGAGGAATTCCTCCTCTATTTCTTCCTTCACCTATGTTTACCTTCAGATAAGTAACACTACTAGAAATAGTAGGAGAATGAGAGTTAATAATTCTGATCTAGACAGGGAGGGCGCTTTATTGTGATTGTAAATGCAAGAAACTTATTATCGAGGTTAGAAGCAAGCAAAAAATTAGTAGTAAAAATTACGAGTGCATTAATCATTTCGGGGTCTGTTGGAACTGTAGCTTATGCAGGGACAACGGATAAAATAGTTGTTGAAGTAGATGGAAAGAAACAAGAAATTTATACGCATGCAAATACTGTAAGCGAGTTGTTGCAAGAAGAAAAGATTCAAGTAACAGAAAAAGATCATATATATCCAGCACCTTCTACAAAAATTAAGGGTGAAATGAAGGTGGTTGTAGAAAAGGCGAAGCCATTTATGATTATGGTAGATGGAAAAGAGAAACAAGTACAATCAACAGCAAAGACAGTACAGGATTTGTTAATAGAAGAACATATTGAAATTAGTGAACATGACAAGGTGTATCCTAGTTTACATACAAATTTAGAGAATAATCGAAAGGTCATCGTTCAAAAAGCATTCCCAGTTACATTATATGTTGGCGGTCAAGAGCAGCAAGTATGGTCAACTTCGACTACTGTCGCTGACTTTTTGAAAGAACAGCAAGTATCACTAAGTGAAATGGATAAAACAGAACCTGCTTTACAGGAAGTGATGCAAAAAAATATGAAGGTCAAAGTGATTCGAGTAGAAAAAGTCAGCGATGCAGTGGAAGAACCAATTCCTTTTACAGAAGTAAGACAAGAGGATTCTTCACTCTTAAAGGGAACTGAAAAAGTGATTCAAGAAGGAATAGACGGAAAAAAGAAGAAAATATTTGAAGTTGTAAAAGAGAACGGAAATGAAGTCTCAAGAAACTTGCAGAAAGAAGAAGTGGTGCAAGAAGTAAAAAATCGTATTGTAGCTGTTGGTACAAAACAAGAAGAGGAGCATACTTCAGGTGATGAAGAAGGTGTAGCCGTCAAAGAATTCTATGTACAAGCAACAGCATATTCTCCGTACTGTGGGGGCTGCGAAGGTGTAAGTGCAGGAGGTTATAATTATAAGGAAAATCCCAATATGAAACTAATTGCAGTAGATCCGAGTGTTATTGCTCTTGGAACAAGGGTATGGGTAGAAGGATACGGGTATGCAGTTGCTGGTGATACGGGCGGAGCGATTAAAGGAAATCGTATCGATGTTCTTATGCCAACGGAATCACAAGCAGAATCATGGGGAAGAAAACAGGTAAAAATTAAGGTGTTACAATAAGATTGTAAGCAGAGGAATTTTTTCTCCTCTGCTTTTTAAATTGCATTAATAGGAAAATAATAATGGAAAAGTAGGCGTTTTTTTGTTTTACTAATTAGAGATGTGAAATGAGTGTGGAGGAAGTTATGAAGATTAAAGAAATAATTGTTGTAGAAGGTAAGGATGATACAGTTGCCATTAAGCGTGCAGTAGATGCAGATACAATTGAAACGAACGGTTCGGCAATTGGAGATCATGTTATTGAACAGGTGAAATTGGCACAGCAAACACGAGGTGTGATTATTTTTACAGATCCTGATTACCCAGGAGAGCGTATTCGTAAAATTATTTCTGAGAAAGTGCCGGGGTGCAAACACGCCTTTTTACCGAAAGAAGAAGCGTTAGCGAAGCGAAAGAAGGGTGTTGGAATTGAACATGCCTCTAATGAATCTATTCGACGCGCCTTAGAAAATTTACACGGAGAGATGGAAGCATACACGAGCGAAATTGATTGGATTGATTTAGTAGAAGCCGGACTCGTTGGTGGAGAAAAAGCAAAAAGTCGCAGAGAACGAATGGGTAAGCTATTAAAGATTGGCTATACAAACGCCAAACAGTTACATAAACGTTTGCAAATGTTCCAAATTTCAAAGCAGGATTTTGCAAAAGCGTATGAGCAAGTATTACAGGAGGAAAAGAAATGAAAGATATCGCAACGCCAAATCGTACGAAAGATATTGTTGAGAAGTATGGATTTTCATTTAAAAAGAGTTTAGGGCAAAACTTTTTAATTGATACAAATGTGTTAAATCGTATTGTGGATTACGCGGAAATTGGACCTGAGAGTGGAGCAATTGAGGTTGGGCCTGGTATTGGAGCGTTAACAGAACAATTGGCAAAACGTGCTAAGAAAGTTGTAGCGTTTGAAATTGATCAACGTCTTTTACCTATTTTGGAAGAGACATTAGCTCCTTATAATCACGTGACGGTAATTAATAAGGATATTTTAAAAGCCGATGTAAATGGAGTATTTGAAGAGCAGTTTACCGAAGGTCAAGATGTAATGGTTGTAGCAAATTTACCTTACTATGTGACAACACCGATTTTATTTAAGCTATTAGAAGAGCAATTACCAGTGCGTGGTTTTGTGGTTATGATGCAAAAAGAAGTAGCAGATCGCTTAGCGGCTCGCCCGGGAACAAAAGATTATGGTTCGTTATCAATTGCCATTCAATATTATACAGAACCTGAAACGGTGATGACAGTTCCGCGTACAGTATTTGTACCACAACCCAATGTAGATTCAGCAGTTATTCGTTTATTAAGACGTCCAAAGCCGCTTGTAGAAGTAAAAGATGAAGCATTCTTCTTTGAAGTGGTGAGAGCTAGCTTTGCGCAGCGACGTAAAACATTAATGAATAACTTATCTAATAATTTAAGTGGTTTTCCAAAGGATAAAGTATTATTTGAGCGTATATTAGCGGAAGTTGAAATTGACCCGAAACGAAGAGGGGAAACATTATCAATTGAAGAGTTTGCAAAACTAAGCAACGCTTTATTTTCATATAAAATGTAAAAGGTAGCTCGTTCTGAGCTACCTTTTTTGTCACCTTTTTTCTATAAGTTCATAGGCTAAAACAGAACGTAGTGAGTTATATGTCCCTACGAGTTTGGAGGTAGAAGAATGGCTGTACACGTTGGAGATTTAGTGGAGAGGAAGTCTTATCAGCGCGACCTTCTTTTTCGAGTAACAGAAATAAAAGATACGATAGCAATTTTGTTTGGGGAAGAATTTCGGCTCGTAGCAGATGCACCAATAGAAGATTTAGTTCTTGTTGATCAACGAGATTATACGAAAAGAGTGAAGCAGGAACGGGAAACAATGGAAAAGACATATCGTTTATTTCAACAGGATTACGTATTAATGAGGCAGCGTAATGAATATCAATCAACAGGTGGTTATACAAATGAAGTAAATTACTTTCAAATGCCAGGCAAAGTGCTTCACCTTGATGGGGACCCTTTGTATTTAAGAAAATGTTTAGATCTATATGCGAAAATCGGTGTGCCAGTACAGGGTATTCATTGTAAAGAAACAGAGATGCACGAGAAGGTTCTAGATTTAATTGAACATGTTCGTCCTGATATCTTAGTGATTACTGGGCATGATGCCTATACAAAGTCAAAAGGAGAAATGGGAGAGTTAGCAGCTTACCGTCATTCTAAGCACTTTGTACAGGCTGTACGTACAGTACGAAAGAAGTATCCCTCATTAGATCATCCTGTTATTTTTGCTGGGGCGTGTCAATCGCATTTTGAAGCTCTTATTCGAGCTGGAGCCAATTTTGCCAGTTCTCCGTCTCGGATTAATATTCATGCATTAGATCCGGTATATGTTGTAGCAAAAGTGAGCTTTACTTCTTTTATGGAACGGGTCAATGTATGGGATGTTATACGCAATACAGTAACTGGTGAGAAGGGGCTTGGCGGAATTGAGACGAAAGGGATTTTACGAACAGGATTGCCGTTTCAATATTATGACGAATAAGCAAGGTAAGCATTTACCTTGCTTTTCATATGCCTGCTTTTGGGAATTTGGATAAAAAAGTATAAGAACGTACAGACTATACATATATGATTTATATTTTTATACTTTCTATCCCAATTACAGCGAGGTGTAGCATGATATGTCGAAACGTTTAGATGAAATCAAAATTGCACTGGACCATCATCTTGGTCAGAGGCTTATGCTAAAAGCGAATAGTGGACGAAGAAAAACGATCGAACGATCTGGTGTGTTAGCAGAAACATATCGTTCTGTTTTTGTAGTTCAACTTGACCAGCAAGAAGATACATTTCAACGTGTTTCTTATAGTTATGCAGACGTATTAACAGAAACAGTTGAGCTTACGTTTTATGATGCACAAGATAATGAAATCATGTTAGGAGAACAGTCTGTTTAAGAATAGTCTTTGTTTGATTACATATATTTTCCGGAATTGAAGAAAGTGGTAGTGTCACATACTAAATGTACCGTAGCTATAAAGGGGGGCTTGCGTTGAGTAGACGAAGAGGAGTCATGTCAAATCAATTTAAAGAAGAGCTTGCAAAAGAGCTTGGATTTTATGATGTCGTGCAAAAAGAAGGATGGGGCGGAATTCGTGCGAAAGATGCTGGTAACATGGTCAAGCGTGCAATTGAAATTGCAGAGCAGCAATTAATGAAACAAAACCAGTAACGGTAAGATACTTCTATGCTACGGTGGCCGAGGAGATGCTCCTCGGCTTTTTGCACGCGAAAAAGTGGTATAAGTAGTTTCATTCTTGATGCTTTTCGTTATAATTAGGGAAGTGTCATCGTTCTACTATAAATTTATGGTAAAATAAACGATAAAAGATTGAGTACATAGAGTAGGTGAATAGATTGAAGCTACTAGTTAAAGCACCAGCAAAAATTAATTTGTCGTTAGATGTACTAGGAAAAAGGCCAGACGGTTATCATGAAGTTAAAATGATTATGACAACAATTGATTTAGCGGATCGGTTAGAACTAACAGATTTATCTGAAGACCGGATTGAAATCGTGTCTCATAATCGTTATGTCCCAGACGACCAAAGAAATTTAGCTTATCAAGCGGCAAAGCTGTTAAAGGAACGATTCCAAATACAAAGAGGAGTATCCATTGCAATTGAAAAAGTAATTCCAGTTGCAGCGGGACTTGCAGGTGGGAGCAGTGATGCGGCTGCAGCGTTGCGAGGTCTGAATCAACTATGGAATCTTGGACTTACAATTGATGAACTTGCAGAATTAGGTGCCGAAATTGGATCAGATGTATCATTTTGTGTATATGGTGGAACTGCCATTGCAACAGGCCGTGGAGAGAAAATTGAACATATTAAGACACCGCCTTCTTTCTGGGTTATTTTAGCAAAGCCGCATATTGGTGTATCAACAGCGGACGTATATGGAAATTTACGATTAGATCGTGTAACACACCCAGATGTAGATCGTATGGTGGAAGTGATTCAAAATGGTGACTATGAAGGAATTTGTCATACAGTCGGTAATGTATTAGAAGATGTAACATTTTCAATGCACCCTGAGGTTGCACATATTAAAGCACAGATGAAACGTTTCGGTGCAGATGCAGTCTTAATGAGTGGTAGTGGACCAACAGTTTTTGGTTTAGTTCGTCACGATTCACGCATGCACCGTATTTATAACGGATTAAAAGGATTTTGTGATCAAGTATATGCAGTACGTTTATTAGGAGAGCGAGAAAGTCTTGAATAAAGACGTATAATAAGTTATGATTTGTTTAAAATATTCGTAATTTGAGGTGAGAGCGTGAAAATCAGACGAAGTACAAGGTTGGTCGATATGACTTATTATTTGCTTCAAAATCCTCGTCAGTTAGTTTCTCTCACTTTTTTTGCTGAACGGTATCAATCTGCTAAATCTTCGATTAGTGAAGACTTAGTCATCATTAAACAAACGTTTGAACAACAAGGAGTCGGCACATTACAAACGGTACCAGGTGCAGCAGGAGGAGTGAAATATATCCCATATATAAGTCAGGAGGAAGCGACGCAAATTATTAATGAGCTTTGTAAATTATTTGAGAATCCTGATCGCATCCTTCCAGGCGGTTATTTATATATGACGGATCTTTTAAGTAACCCGCGCTACATTAATGGTGCAGGGAGACTCTTTGCTTCTGTATTTGCAAGACAGTCAATTGACGCTGTTATGACGGTTGCAACGAAAGGAATTCCTTTGGCATATGCAGTAGCCAATTACCTAGATGTCCCAGTTGTGATTGCTAGAAAAGATAATAAAGTAACAGAGGGTCCAACGGTAAGTATTAATTATGTATCAGGTTCTTCTAAGCGTATACAAACAATGACATTAGCGAAGCGCAGTCTTCCAGAAGGCGCGAATGTATTAATCATTGATGATTTTATGAAGGCTGGCGGAACTGTACAAGGTATGATGAGTATGCTTGAGGAGTTTAATGCAAATGTAGTGGGTATTGGTGTGTTAGTGGAATCAAGTGATATTGAGGAAAGACTTGTTGATAACTTTGTTTCATTAATTCGCTTGTCTGAAGTAGATGTGAAAGAAAAGACGATTCAAGTGGAAAAAGGGAATTACTCTTTGAGTCCGTTTGCTGATATGATTGTAGATACTGAGTGAGGTAAAGTGAAACTTTTATTAGTAGAGGGTTTTTAGCCCTCACTGGCGAAAAACTCTTACCAATCGGGTGGCAAGTAGCAGGATAAATAATCTTCTTAATAGAGTGGTTTAAAAAAGATGCTATGCGCTAGAGTAGGGAAAAGATAAAGCAACTGCTTTATCTTTTTTTATAAAGTGAAGATAGTTTTTCTTTATTGATAATAAGCCCCTACCTAATTTTTTTGTTTTGGGTATTCCTGATGCATTTCAATAGATATGTTTTAGCAGACGGTAGGCTCCCGATTTTTAGGGGGGTTACCGCCTGCTAAAACTACAGTTTCCCTGTTGGGATTAGTTTGCGAAAGTGGGAAAAAAATATAAAAGGGTGAAAAAGGATGAAAGTAGTTCAAACAAATGAAGCACCGCAAGCAATCGGCCCATATTCACAAGGTATGATTGTAAATAATATGTTTTACAGTTCAGGACAAATTCCTTTAACAGTAGCTGGTGAACTTTTGACTGGTGATGTAAAGGAACAAACAGAGCAAGTATTTCGAAACTTACAGGCAGTATTAACAGAAGCTGGAGCATCGTTTGAGACAGT
Source organism: Bacillus yunxiaonensis (assembly GCF_037104695.1). Classification (NCBI taxonomy): domain Bacteria; kingdom Bacillati; phylum Bacillota; class Bacilli; order Caryophanales; family Bacillaceae; genus Bacillus; species Bacillus yunxiaonensis. The sequence goes on from NZ_JBAWSV010000015.1 coordinate 17,652, forward strand.
TGTAAAAACCACTGTATTTTTAAAAGATATGAATGATTTTGATGCAGTAAATGAAGTATACAGTACATATTTTTCTGTACATAAACCGGCACGTTCTTGTGTACAAGTAGCAAAATTACCGAAAGATGTATCAGTTGAAATCGAAGTCATTGCCCTTGTGAAATAAGAATTTGTAAGCGATAACGTCTATTTATTTCCATATTCAATTAAATTAAAAATTTTTATCTTAAAAATTTTTAAAAAATTGAAGGAGAAATAGAAAATTTGTGGAATTTATAGAAATATATCGCTTATTTAGAAAAAGGGTGGTGAACACAAGATGGAAGTGACTGACGTAAGATTACGCCGCGTAAACACAGAGGGACGCATGCGAGCGATTGCTTCTATTACACTAGACCATGAGTTTGTTGTTCATGATATTCGTGTAATTGATGGCAATAATGGATTATTTGTAGCAATGCCAAGTAAACGTACTCCAGATGGAGAATTCCGTGATATTGCTCATCCGATTAATTCTAATACTCGTTCTAAAATTCAAGATGCAGTTTTAACTGAGTATCACCGTTTAGGCGAGTTAGAAGAAGTTGAGTTTGAAGAAGCTGGAGCTTCGTAAAATTCGAATAAGAAGGGCTCTATAATAAGGGCTCTATAATTTTGGCAAACTCCTGTAAGTATTTACGGGAGTTTGTTTTTGTTTACCCCGCTATTCGCAGACGATAAGACTTCGATTGGCTTAACCATTAGTGGGTGGTGAAAAAACTCCTATTAATGGAAATTTCACGTTATATACTTTCTTCCTCAATCTTCCTTTAAAAAGAAATAGTATAGCTTATTTCATAAAAAAGATACTAAATACTAAAACATTACATAAAAGTTATGGTAAAATTTAATAGTTATGCAGTGTTTCTTGAAATATATAATTATTTAAGATAATATCTTTAATGGATAAATAGGTTGCGATGGAGGGTCTATATGTCAAAAAGATTTGCAGTGATTCTTGCTGCAGGAAAAGGTACGCGTATGAAGTCAAGTTTATACAAAGTACTTCATCCTGTATGTGGGAAACCGATGGTGCAGCATGTAGTTGATCAAGTCTCTCAGCTAGAAGTACAGAAACTTGTTACGGTTGTTGGACACGGCGCTGAAAAGGTACAAGATCAATTAGGAAGTGCAAGTGAATTTGCATTGCAAACAGAGCAGCTAGGAACAGCGCATGCCGTTATGCAAGCAGCTGATGCACTGGGGAACGAAGAAGGAACAACATTAGTAATTTGTGGTGATACGCCTCTTATTACAGCAGAAACAATGGAAGCTCTGTTAAAACAGCATGAAGAAGCAGGTGCAAAGGCAACAGTACTAACGGCCTGCATAGAGGAACCAACTGGTTATGGACGAATTGTTCGTAATGAAAATGGTCATGTTGAAAAAATTGTCGAACATAAAGATGCAAATGAAGTAGAGAGAGCTATTAAAGAAATTAATACAGGTACGTATTGTTTTGATAATAAAGCGCTATTTTCTTCTCTTTCTAAAGTTTCTAATGAAAATGTGCAAGGGGAATATTACCTTCCAGATGTAATTGAGATTTTGAAAAATGAAGGTCATATTGTATCTGCCTACCAAACGGAGCATTTTGATGAAACGTTAGGAGTTAACGACAGAGTCGCTCTATCGCAAGCGGAAGACATTATGAAAAAACGTATTAACCGTAAACACATGGTGAATGGTGTTACAATTATTGATCCGAACAACACGTATATTTCTGTCGATGCAAAAATCGGTAATGATACGGTTATTTATCCGGGGACAATTATTGAAGGTTATACTGTTATTGGGTCAAATTGTGAAGTTGGACCGCATACAGTAATCCGTGATAGTGAAGTGGGAGATAATACAACAATTCGCCAGTCTACAGTTCATGATAGTAAGATTGGTACTGATGTTGCAATTGGGCCATTTGCTCATATCCGCCCGCAATCTGTTATTGGTAATGAAGTACGCGTTGGAAACTTCGTAGAAATTAAAAAGACTGTTTTCGGAAACGGAAGTAAAGCTTCTCACTTAAGTTATATTGGCGATGCACAAATTGGAGAAGGTGTAAACCTTGGTTGTGGTTCTATTACGGTAAACTACGATGGCCAGAATAAGTTTAAAACTGTGATCGGAGACGGCGTATTTATTGGTTGTAATTCAAACCTTGTTGCTCCTGTAACAGTTGGAGATGGTGCTTATGTTGCGGCGGGTTCTACAATCACAGAAGATGTACCAGCAAAAGCATTATCAATTGCACGTACACGTCAAACAAACAAAGAAGACTATGTTGATCAATTGCTGAACAAGAAAAATTCATAATGTGGAGGGTTAATCTAGATGTCTAATCAATATCTAAATTCTAATTTGAAAGTGTTTTCTTTAAACTCTAATACGGGGCTCGCTGAGCAAATTGCAAAGCACATTGGAGTAGAATTAGGAAAATGTTCTGTTGCGCGTTTTAGTGATGGAGAAATTCAAATTAACATTGAAGAAAGTATCCGTGGTTGCGATGTATTTATTATCCAATCTACAAGTTTCCCAGTAAACGAGCATATTATGGAATTACTTATTATGATTGATGCATTAAAACGTGCATCTGCGAAAACAATTAACATTGTTATTCCTTATTATGGCTATGCACGTCAAGATCGTAAAGCGCGTTCTCGTGAGCCGATTACAGCGAAGCTTGTTGCGAACTTACTTGAAACAGCGGGTGCTACTCGTGTAATTACTCTAGATTTACATGCTCCACAAATTCAAGGATTCTTTGACATTCCAATCGACCATTTAATGGGTGTACCTATTCTTTCTGATTACTTTGAGAAGAAAGGTCTTAAGGATATCGTAATTGTATCTCCTGACCATGGCGGTGTAACACGCGCGAGAAAAATGGCAGATCGTTTAAAAGCACCAATTGCTATTATTGATAAACGCCGTCCGCGTCCAAACGTAGCAGAAGTAATGAATATCGTAGGTAATATCGAAGGTAAAACAGCAATTTTAATTGATGACATCATTGATACAGCTGGTACAATTACATTAGCAGCAAACGCTCTTGTAGAGAACGGTGCTTCTGAAGTATATGCTTGCTGTACACACCCAGTTTTATCTGGTCCAGCAATTGAACGTATTCAAAATTCAAACATTAAAGAGTTAGTTGTAACAAACTCTATCGTATTACCAGAAGAGAAGAAAATTGATAAAGTACAAGAACTTTCTGTTGCTCCATTAATTGGAGAAGCAATTATTCGTGTTTACGAAGAAGAATCTGTAAGTGTACTATTTAATTAATTGGATAGAATGAGGCGTAACCAATTTTGGTTACGTCTTTTCGTATCGAAAAAAGAAAGTGGTGTTACAATGAAATTAATAGTAGGACTTGGTAACCCAGGGAGAGAATATGAATTAACAAGGCATAACATTGGGTTCATGGCTATCGATGAATTGTCTAAACGCTGGAATATCCCGTTAAATGAACAGAAATTTAAAGGATTATTTGGTGCGGGTTTTGTAAATGGAGAGAAAGTTATTTTATTAAAGCCCCTTACATATATGAATTTATCTGGAGAAAGTATTTGTCCACTTATGGATTACTATAAAATTGATATTGAAGATTTTGTAGTGATGTACGATGATTTAGATATTCCAGTTGGCAAATTACGACTTCGTATGAAAGGTAGCGCTGGAGGGCATAACGGTGTAAAATCAACGATTGCACATTTAGGAACGCAGGAATTTCAACGTATTCGTATGGGGATCGATCGTCCTAAAAATGGGATGAAGGTAGTTGATTATGTGTTAGGTCGTTTTACAGTAGATGAGATGCCAGAAGTAGAGCGAGCAATTGAAAAAAGTGCAGATGCATGTGAAGAATGGCTGAAAACTCCATTTTTACAGGTTATGAATACTTTTAATAATTAACGTTTGGGAAATGGAATATTTTCCTGTACTTATATCCATAATAGTAATAGTTGTACGGCTAGGAGGAATATATGGACGGACATTATCACTGCAGACATTGTGGATGTAAGATAGGTAGTATTACGGCAGAAAAAGTATATGGCTTTGTATTGGGTCAACTAACAGAGCAAGAGCGATTAGAAATGATTCATTTTGATGAAAACGGAAATATATATATAAAAACAATTTGTGAATCGTGTCAAAAAACGCTCGCATCCTATCCTGAGTACTATGAATATGAATTGTTCTTACAATAGAGTGAAACTTCCATCAGTGGTTCTTCCCCCCACTGATGGTTAGTTGAACGATTATGAGTAAACTTCTATCCTCCTTTTTAAAAATATGGAGATGGAAGGCCTATTGCTTATAGAGGATGGGATGCAATGTTTTCGCTTTGGCTTGTCCAAAGCATTTTTCTGTTTTCTTTTTCCAAAATATTTGCATAAAATATAGTAGCTTGCTCTTTATGTTGAGAGGAGTTTTGAAAAATGATAGGTTTACTAGAGCAGTTTTACGAAAATAAAGAAATACAATCGATTATAGATGGGTTAGAAGAAGGATTAAAAGAACAGCTTATCTCGGGTATGGCAGCCTCTTCTCGTTCATTATTAATAGCTAGTTTATATAAAAAAACACAGCAGTCACAACTTGTCGTAACACATAATTTATACCAAGCGCAAAAAGTATATGAAGATTTAGTTTCATTAATTGGAGAGCAGAATGTTTGGTTATATCCTGTAAATGAATCTATTGCATCAGAAATCGGTGTTGCAAGTCCAGAACTGAAGGCGCAGCGTATTGAAGTATTGAATCGTTTAGCGGCTGGAGAAAAGGGGATTATTGTGGCTCCTGTTGCTGGTTTGCGTCGTTTTCTACCAACAAAAGAGATGTGGAAGAAACAGCAAATTGAATTGAAAATGGGACAAGAAATTGATCTTGATGAATTGCTTCATGTGTTAACGACTATGGGATATGAACGTAAATCTATGGTAGAAGCACCTGGAGAATTCAGTGTTCGTGGTGGGATATTAGATATTTATCCATTAACGGAAGAATTGCCAATTCGTATTGAATTTTTTGATACAGAAGTAGATTCTATCCGTTCCTTTACTGTAGAAGAGCAGCGTTCGCAAGAGAAGATAGAGAGCGTATCATTTGGCCCAGCTACGGAATTTGTATTTTCTAAAGAAGAACTTGAACTTGGTGTGCAGAAGCTAGAATCAAGCTTAGCTAATACACTAAAAAAAGTATCTGATGAGAAATTAAAAACAACCATATTAGAAACGGTAACATATGAGCTGGAATTACTGAAAAATGGACAGACTATCGAGCAGATGTTTAAATATTTATCTTTATTTTATAATGAACCTGCTAGTCTAATAGAATATTTACCGGAAAATGGTGTTGTCATTCTAGATGAGATTTCTCGAATTCAAGAAACAGCAGATCATTTAGAAGCAGAAGAAGCAGAGTGGTATATATCACTTCTTGGAGATGGTGCAATTGTTCAAGATTTATCTTTTTCTCATGATTTTGCGCAATTTTTACATCATAAAAAACGAAGTTTCTTATACTTGAATCTGTTTTTACGCCATATTCCGAACACGCATCCGCAAAATATTGTGAATTTGACATGTAAAACAATGCAAGATTTTCATGGCCAAATGAATTTATTAAAAACAGAAATTGATAGATGGACGAAAAGTCGCTTCACAACGGTTGTACTAGGCGCAAATGAAGAGCGAACGAAGAAATTGCAACATATTTTAAATGATTATGATATTGAAGCAGATATAATTGAAGGAACGGATGTATTGCTTCCGGGGCGTGTCCAGATTGCGGTAGGTGACTTACATGCAGGTTTTGAAATGCCGATGCAAAAGCTTGCGATTATTACCGAAAAAGAGTTATTTAATAAAAAGGTAAAAAAATCACAGCGTAAACAAAAACTTTCAAATGCAGAGAGAATTAAAAGTTACTCTGAATTAAAAGTTGGTGATTATGTTGTTCATGTAAATCATGGTATTGGTAAATTTTTAGGAATTGAAACACTAGAAATTAATCGTGTTCATAAAGATTATTTGCATATCAAATATCAAGGAAACGATAAATTATACGTCCCAATTGAGCAAATTGACCAAGTCCAAAAGTATGTAGGATCTGAAGGGAAAGATCCGAAAGTCTACAAACTTGGTGGAAATGACTGGAAAAAAGTTAAGACAAAGGTAGAAAAATCTGTTCAAGATATTGCGGATGATTTAATTAAATTGTATGCAGAGCGTGAGGCTTCAAAAGGATATGCCTTTACTCCGGATACTTCTGAGCAACAGGAATTTGAATCATCTTTCCCTTATCAAGAAACAGAAGATCAGCTGCGTTCGATTACGGAAATTAAAAAGGATATGGAGCGCGGTCGCCCAATGGATCGCCTACTTTGCGGTGACGTTGGTTACGGAAAAACAGAAGTGGCAATTCGTGCTGCTTTTAAAGCAATTATGGATGAAAAGCAAGTTGCAATTTTAGTACCAACGACAATTTTAGCGCAGCAGCATTATGAAACAATTCGAGAGCGTTTTCAAGACTATCCAATTAATATTGGATTATTAAGTCGCTTCCGTACGAGAAAGCAGCAAAATGAAACAATTAAGGGATTAAAAGATGGTACTGTTGATATTGTTATCGGCACACATCGCCTTCTATCAAAAGATGTCATATATAAAGATTTGGGATTACTTATTATTGATGAAGAACAACGATTTGGTGTAACACATAAAGAAAAAATTAAACAACTAAAGGCTAATATCGATGTACTAACATTAACAGCAACGCCAATTCCACGTACGCTTCATATGTCTATGTTAGGTGTTCGTGATTTATCCGTTATTGAAACACCGCCAGAAAATCGTTTTCCAGTGCAAACGTACGTTGTAGAATATAATCCAGCGTTAATGCGTGAAGCGATTGAACGTGAGCTTGCACGAGGTGGTCAAATATACTTTTTATATAATCGCGTTGAAGATATTGAGCGAAAAGCAGATGAAATTTCGATGCTTGTCCCTGATGCACGGGTAACCTTTGCGCATGGAAAGATGAATGAAAGTGAATTAGAATCTGTTATGCTTTCCTTCTTAGAAGGGCAACATGATGTACTTGTAAGTACAACGATTATTGAAACGGGTGTTGATATTCCGAATGTAAATACATTAATCGTATTTGATGCAGATCGTATGGGATTATCGCAGTTGTATCAATTGCGTGGTCGGGTAGGACGCTCAAATCGCGTTGCCTATGCATATTTCACTTATAAACGCGATAAAGTGCTATCTGAAGTTGCAGAAAAACGTTTGCAAGCCATTAAGGAATTTACAGAGCTCGGGTCTGGATTTAAAATTGCAATGCGCGATTTATCTATCCGTGGGGCTGGTAATCTATTAGGTGCAGAGCAGCATGGCTTTATTGATTCTGTTGGTTTTGATTTATATTCACAAATGTTAAAAGATGCAATCGAGCAGCGTAGAGGTACAAACATGGAAGAGCAAGTGCTTGATATTGAAATTGATCTAGAAGTAGATGCATACTTACCAGATGCGTATATTTCTGATAGCAAGCAGAAAATTATGATGTATAAGCAATTTAGGGGCGTTTCTACTATTGAGGATATTGAGGAATTACAAGAAGAAATGATTGATCGCTTCGGTGATTATCCGCAAGAAGTTGGGTACTTACTTCAAATTGCAAATATTAAAGTGTTAGCGATGCAAGAGAAAATTGAATTAATTAAACAAACGAAACAAGAAGTTACGATGCTATTCTCTGAAAAGGCTAGTCAAAATATTGATGGTGGAAAATTATTTATGCTTGGTAGCAGTTTTGGACGTATGATTGGTCTTGGTATGGAAGGTTCTCGTTTGAAAATTGTGATGAACGTTCGTGAAATAGAAACATCAAGGTGGCTCACAATTGCCGAAAATTTACTAAAAGGCTTAAAAGATGTGAAAAAAGAAGAGATAAATGCCTAAATGAGGATAAAAAATACAATTCCACGTGTATAGAAGAACTAATGTGTAAAATACTATGTTTAATAGTTGGTGATTTTTACATGAACAGGTAAAATCACGACTTTTATCATCAGTAGAAAGTGAGGCAGCATTAGAATGAAAGCAACTGGAATTGTACGTCGAATTGATGATTTAGGAAGGGTTGTTATCCCGAAAGAAATTCGTAGAACTCTCCGTATTCGGGAAGGTGATCCGTTAGAAATTTTTGTTGATCGCGATGGAGAAGTTATTTTAAAGAAATATTCTCCGATTAGCGAATTAGGTGATTTTGCTAAAGAATATGCAGATGCTTTATACGATAGCTTAGGACATAACGTGCTTGTTTGTGACCGTGATTCAATTATTGCTGTCGCCGGCGTGTCAAAAAAAGAATACTTAAATAAAAGTGTTGGCGATCTAATTGAGAAAGCAATGGAAGATCGCAAATCAGTCGTAATGACAGATGAAAGTGAAATTTCCATTATCGATGGAGTAACAGAAAAGGTACAATCTTATACAATTGGTCCAATTATCGCAAATGGTGATCCAATTGGAGCAGTTATCATTTTTTCAAAAGAAGCAGTCATTAGTGATGTAGAACACAAATCTGTTGATACAGCAGCAAGCTTTCTAGCGAAACAGATGGAGCAATAAAGTGACGTTCTTCTTACTGAAAGTTAGTCCGCAAATTGGGCTCATACAGGCGGCCGTGCTTTGTGATACATCTAAACATACCGCCTGTTGAAATGAAATTATATATTTTTGTAAAGGTAGCATTTTGCTACCTTTTTTACGTGATAGCTTTTAATGTCGCAAGCTGCTTTTTTCTTTGTGATATAATACGTAGGATGAGTATAGAAAAAGGGAGATTGCATGGTCATGGAGACGAAGAAGTATCACGCTTTTTGGCGCGGCGCGATTATATTAACAATTGCAAGTTTTGTTACAAAAGTATTAAGCGCTTTTTACCGTATTCCATATCAAAATATAGCTGGTGATATTGGCTTTTATATTTATCAGCAAATTTACCCGTTTTACGGGTTTTGTTTAATTTTAGCGACATATGGTTTCCCAATCATTATTTCAAAAATGATTGCAGAACGCTTAGAACGAGGAGAACATAAAGAAGCAGAGTCCGTTATATGTGTTTCTTTTTGGTTTTTATTAGTTATTGGGAGCATGGGCTGTATTGTGTTGTTTTTTGGCGCGCATACAATAGCGTCTTTAATGGGAGATGCTCATTTGGATAAGTTAATTCGTGTTATTGCATTCTCTTTTTTATTAATGCCTTTTCTCTCTGTAGCGCGTGGTTATTTTCAAGGATTTGGGAATATGATACCAACAGCTATATCACAAGTAATAGAACAGACTATTCGTGTATCCATTATTGTATTTTTATCATTATTCCTTATAAAAAAGGGGTTTGATTTGTATACGGTGGGAGCAGGCGCTATGTTTGGTTCTATAGCAGGAAGTTTTATTGGTGTGATTGTATTGTTTTTGTATTTACGAAAAGACTTTCGCTCCATTTTTTTACAAGGTTTTAAAGGGATTTATAATAAAAAGAGAATTATTGGTACGTTGTTTTGGCAAGGAATTGCGATTTGCGTTAGTAACTTAGTGTTAATTTTTATACAAATGGCAGATTCTGTTTCACTGTATAGCTTACTTGTTCAGAATGGGGAACCAGTAGAAATAGCAAAAATGTTAAAGGGTATATACGATCGCAGCATTCCTCTTATGCAGCTTGGTACGGTCGTGACAACCTCATTTTCACTTTCTTTAATTCCGATGATTACAGCTGCAAAAGAGAGAGGAGATTATGCATTTATTCGCGAAAAAGTACAGCTAGCAATTAAAATTACATTTGTAATTGGGCTTGCTGCATCGTTAGGACTCGCGAGCATCATTCGTCCAACAAATATTATGCTATTTGCAAATGACGATGGTTCTGGTGTGCTAGGGATTTTATCTATTTCTATCTTATTTAGTTCATTAGCGATTACCACTGCATCTATTTTGCAAGGAGTAGGACAAACAGTAAAACCAGCTATATTTGTTGTAATTGGTGCATGTGTAAAATTATTATTCAATTATATGTTCGTTCCACATTTTGGTGTGATCGGCGCAGCGATTGCCACTGTAATTGCATTGCTGTGCATTGCTTTATTGAATAGCGTATTGTTGATTCGAGTTGTTAATGAGCCGCTTATGCAGAGAAAAACTATTATAGGCGTGACAATTGGAGCGTTAAGCATGGTAGTAGTGCTTGCTGGATTTACGTATATGTTTGAATGGTTTGGCGTGCAAGTTAACGAGGAACATAGAGAAATTGCGATGATTCAAGCTTTACTAGGTGTGAGTGTTGGTGGTTTACTATATGTATTTTTAATTTTAAAGCTGCGTGTATTTACAGCAAAGGAACTTGGTGCAGTTATGAAACATGAAAAAGTACAAAGTTCGTTGAAGAAGAGTGGATAGAGGTGGGCGTTATGAGAAGAACAATTACAATTTTAGGATTAGGGGCTGGTGAATTAGATCAGCTTACAATGGGCGTATATCGCAAAGTGAAAGAAGCAGTGCATATGTATGTTCGAACAAAAGAGCATCCAGTTATAACAGAACTTGAGAAAGAAGGTGTATTATACACATCTTTTGACGATATATATGAAGCGTATGATACGTTTGATGAAGTATATGAAACAATTTCTAACACATTGATTGAGAAAGCTAAGGATGCTGATGTTTTATATGCAGTTCCAGGGCATCCACTTGTAGCAGAGCGTACTGTACAGCTTTTGTTACAAAAAGGGGAAAAAGAGAATATTGATGTGCGTATCGAAGGTGGACAAAGCTTTTTAGATCCAATGTTTGCAAGTTTGAAAATTGATCCAATTGAAGGATTTCAGTTGATTGATGCAACGTCATTCGAACGAGGACAATTAGAGCTTCGTCAGCACTTGATCTTTTGCCAAGTGTACGATGCATTTATTGCATCTGAAGTCAAACTAACGTTAATGGAAATGCTTCCAGATGATTATGAAGTATATATTGTAACTGCAGCTGGAACGTCGTTCGAACAAGTGAAAAAAGTACAGCTTTATTTATTAGATCATGAGGCAGAGCTTAACAATTTAACGAGTGTGTACGTGCCGCCTGTACTAAATCGACAATCGTTATACCAGCAATTTGATGTATTGCGTAATATTATTGCAGAGTTACGCGGACCAAATGGATGTCCGTGGGATAAAAAACAAACGCATCAATCGTTAAAGAAATATTTAATTGAGGAAGCGTATGAAGTGTTAGAGGCTATTGATGAGGAAGATGATGATCATCTTGTTGAAGAGCTAGGTGATGTTCTTTTACAGGTGATGCTTCATGCACAAATTGGTGAAGACGAAGGTTGGTTTTCGATTGATGATGTAATTCGTACGTTGTCTGAAAAAATGGTACGTCGTCATCCTCATGTATTCGGAGATGTTAATGTAGAAACTGCTGCTGATGTTGTTGTGAATTGGGAGGAAATTAAGAAACAGGAAAAAGGAAATATAAAAGAGTCTATTTTATCAGGCATTCCTAAAAGTTTACCTCAACTAATGCGCGCTTATGAAATCCAAAAAGAAGCAGCGAAAGTTGGTTTTGATTGGGATGATGTCGAGCCGATGATGGAAAAAGTGGGAGAAGAGTGGGAAGAATTTCAACGTGAAGTGACAGCTATGGATGAAGAGAAGATGTTAGCGGAATTTGGTGACTTAGTATTTGCATTTATAAATATTGCCCGCTACTATAAAATCAATCCAGAAGAAGCGCTTCATAAAACAAATGAAAAATTTATGAGTCGTTTTTTATACATGGAAGCAAAGGTTGCTAGTATGGAGAAAGAAATGAAAGGTCTTTCTTTAAAAGAGCTCGATGCACTATGGGAAGAGGCAAAACGAATAGAGAACGAATAAGGGGGAGTCGTCATGCGTTTAGATAAATTTCTAAAAGTATCTCGTCTTATCAAAAGAAGAACGTTAGCAAAAGAAGTTGCGGATCAAGGCCGCATTATGATTAATGGCCAGGCTGCAAAAGCCAGTTCAACTGTAAAGGTAGAAGACGAATTAACAATTCGTTTCGGCCAAAAAGTTGTTACTGTGAAAATTAATGAATTAAAAGAAACGACAAAAAAAGAAGATGCTGCAAATTTATACACTATTGTTCGTGAAGAGAAAGTTGAAGTAAAAGCAGAAGATAGCTTGTTCTAAAAAAATTTGTCTCCTCATACATTGGTACTAGTATAAAGTTATGGGGGGATGGACGTGAACAAAGGTTATTCAATGTCGTCTTCTAATCAGCAAAATGTTACTGTAGAACATGATGTCGTAATGAGAGGAAGGCGCATTCTCGATATTACAGGAGTCAAGCAAGTAGAAAGTTTTGATAGCGAAGAATTTTTATTAGAAACAGTTATGGGATTTTTAACAATACGCGGTCAAAATCTGCAAATGAAAAACCTTGATGTTGAAAAAGGACTTGTATCCATTAAGGGGAAAATATACGAGATGGCTTACATTGATGAGCATCAAGGGGAGAAAGCTAAAGGATTCTTTAGCAAGTTGTTTAAATGAGCTTAACTGTTCAATTATATACAATGCTTTCGATGATTGGGATGGGCGCTTCGCTTGGAGCGGCTTTAGATACGTATCATCGTTTTTTGAAGCGCAGCGAGCGAAAGCGTTGGCTTGTATTTATTTATGATATTTTATTTTGGATTGTCCAAGCCCTTTTTGTATTTTATGTGCTATTGCTTGTAAATGAAGCAGAGTTACGTATGTACGTATTTTTAGCATTGCTCTGTGGATTTGCTGCATATCAAAGTTTGTTAAAGTCATTGTACATGAAAGTGTTAAATTTTCTGATTCACATTTTTGTTCAAACATTTTATTTTTGTGTTCGTGTTTTTCAATTATTTCTTGTTAAGCCGGTTACAATTTTGATCCATTTAATTATAGCGCTTGCATTATTTTTATTTCGTTTTTTGGTTGGATTTGGAATGGGATTGTGGCGGTTTATTATAGCAATATTACGTTTAATATGGAAATTTATTTTCATCCCTGTTCGATTTGTTTTCTTTGTTATATGGAAACTTCTCCCTAACCGTGTTAAAATTTTTATAAAGAGACAAGCAGGATTTTTGAAATATGTCAAGAAAATGAAGAAGCATATATTTCTAATCTGGGAACGTATAAAAAAGAAGTTAGGGGGACCTCGAAAATGAGGGAACTAAGGCAAAGATATGTATCGGAACAGAATCCAATTTCTGCTAAAGAACATATAATACAATCGAACGAAAGTAGGAAGCGCTTGTATCGTCGATTAGCTTTATTTTTCGTGTTTGCTTTTGTAATTATTGTAAGTGTCAGTGTGACGTTCTATAAACAAAATAGTTTGATTAACGCTAAAGAAGCGAAAGTGAAAGAGCTAAAAAAAGAAACGGATACGTTAACGACGAAAGAAAAGAAGCTGAAAGATGAGGTCCAAAAGTTACATGACGAGGACTACGTTTTAGAGATTGCTAGAAGAGATTATTACTTCTCAAAGCCTGAAGAGATAATTTTTCCTATTTCTAAGTAGTGGGTGTTGTATTGACACTATATTTTAAGATTATATATAATGAAGTAAAATTTGACTTTTTAACCACTAAGGAGGAGCGTTTTTTTTATGTCAATCGAGGTAGGCAGCAAGTTACAGGGTAAAGTAACAGGTATTACGAATTTTGGGGCTTTTGTAGAGCTGCCAGAAGGATTAACAGGTCTTGTTCATATTAGTGAAGTTGCTGATAATTATGTAAAAGATATTAATGATCACTTAAAAGTAGGTGATCAAGTAGAAGTAAAAGTTATTAACGTTGAGAAAGACGGTAAAATTGGTTTATCTATTAAAAAAGCGAAAGAACGTGAAAGAGCTGAAGGTGAGCAACGCGATAATCAACGCGATAATCAACGCGATAATCAACGCGATAATCAACGCGCTGGACGCCCTGGTGGACGTAATCGCTCTTTTAACAGAGATAATCGTGGTGGCAATGATAACCGCAACCAAAAAGAAACATTTGAGCAAAAGATGGCTCGCTTTTTAAAAGACAGTGAAGACCGTTTAACTTCTTTAAAGCGTAATACGGAGTCAAAACGTGGCGGCCGTGGCGCTCGTCGCGGATAAAACTTGCTGTTTATTTTAAAATAAAGAGAAGCACCCGGAGTGTTTACTTAGGGTGCTTTTTTATGGTGAAAACAGTGTGTAGAAAAAAAGAATAAAAAATACTTAAAACATGTTGACTTAAAATGATATTTAAGATATTATATTAATTGTCCGTTAAATACGACATGGCGGTGTAGCTCAGCTGGCTAGAGCGTACGGTTCATACCCGTGAGGTCGGGGGTTCGATCCCCTCCGCCGCTATATTTTTGACGGCCCGTTGGTCAAGTGGTTAAGACACCGCCCTTTCACGGCGGTAACACGGGTTCGAATCCCGTACGGGTCATAGACGAAAAGATCATGCAAATATGCATGATCTTTTTTTGTGTTAAGGAAATGTAAATGTATGAGCTTCTTCTACAAAAACAACTATTATTTTCTGAAAATTCAATCACTACGTAAAGTCTTTGGGTGTAAGTCTGTATATATATGGTGCTATTTTGTATAAAAAGTCGAACAATTATTTTACTACAAACTGTTATTTTGACAAAAATTCCGCAAAATGCCTTTTATAATTACAAGTAATAAAATATGCAGGTGGTGTTCAAAATATGCCAAGAGCGGGAAGGAATACTGTCAATCCGAATTCTAGTACGCTTGCTATAGGTCGTGGGCAAATGACAACTGTGAAGTGGACAAGCAAATTAAGATTGAAACTGGAACAAATTTTCTTTCGATGGGGATTTGTGGTTGCGTTGGTTGGTTTTCTTTTAGGAAGAGCATATATTTTAACGAACATTTTACCTTTTGCTTTGCCGTTTTTCGCTGCTGTATATGTGATGAAACGCGATAAAATGGCTCTTGCATTTCTTGCTGTAATGGCTGGTGCGTTTTCGGTTTCATTAGAAAATTTATTCTTTGCTTTTGCATCTATATTTACATTCTTCATCTATAATATCTTCTTTAGTCGTTTTACAAGTAAGACGATTGGGCTTGTACCATTTCAAGTATTTATTTCTGCATTAACGGCCCATCTTATCGTTGTCTATTTCGCACAAGGTGCAATTGGTATGTACGATTTGCTAGTTAGTACAATTGAGGCAGGATTAAGCTTCGTACTAACGATGATTTTCTTGCAAAGTGTTCCACTTTTAATAGAACGAAAAGGAAAACAACAATCATTAGAAACAGAAGAAATTGTTTGTTTAATTATATTACTGGCATCTGTACTAACGGGTACAACAGATTGGTTTATTTATGATTTATCAGTTCAACACATTTTTACGAGATTTTTAGTATTAGTATTTGCCTTTGTGGCAGGAGCAGCAACAGGTTCTACGGTGGGTGTTGTAACAGGGTTAATTTTAAGTTTAGCAAATGTAGCGAGCTTATATCAATTGAGTTTATTGGCGTTTTCTGGGTTGTTAGGGGGGTTATTGAAAGAAGGAAGGCGGATAGGTGTAAGTTTAGGTTTGTTAATTGGTACGAGCTTAATTACGTTGTACGTAGATAAACAAACAAGTATTGTGACAACTTTGTTAGAGTCGGGTGTAGCAATTGCTTTATTCTTATTAATGCCTAAATTCATTATTGAACGTCTTTCTAAGTATATGCCGGGAACACAGGAACATTCTAATGACCAACAGCAATATTTGCGAAGAATGCGTGATGTAACGGCAAATAAAATTAATCAATTTGCAAATGTGTTTGAAGCATTATCTAATAGCTTTTCTGTATACGGATATGTAGAAGACGAGGATAAGGATACGGAGACGGATTTATTTTTAAGTACAATTACTGCCAAGACATGCCAAACGTGCTTTAAGAAAGATCAATGCTGGGTTGTGAATTTTGATAAAACATATGATTATATGAGGCAACTTATGGATGAAACAGAGGAAGGTACATTGCAGCATAACCGTAAACTGCTTCGTGATTTTGAAAAATATTGTGTGAGAGGAACAAAAGTAACAGGTTTAATAGAAGGTGAATTAGGGCATTTTTATGAAGGACAAAAGCTAAGGAAACAAATGCGAGATAATCGTAGAATTGTTGCGGAACAACTTATGGGTGTTTCGAAAGTAATGGCGGATTTTTCTAAAGAGATTCAAAAGGAAAGGGAGAATCATCAAGTACAAGAGGAACAAATTTTACAGGCATTTCGGGACTTCGGAGTAGAGGTTGAACATGTTGATATTTATTGTTTAGATCGAGGGAACGTTGACATCGAAATGCTGATTCCTGCTGCATGTAATCAGCATGGAGAATGCGAAAAGCTGGTTGCTCCGATGTTGTCTGATATTTTACGAGAAACAGTTGTTGTGAAACATGAAGAACAATCGGCATATCCGAATGGTTACAGTACAATATCGTTTGGTTCAGCAAAAACATTCTCTGTAGATACAGGGCTTGCTACGGCGGCTAAAGGTGGGGGATTTGTATCCGGTGATTCCTATGCCATGATGGAATTAAGTGTAGGGAAGTATGCGCTTGCTATTAGCGATGGGATGGGAAATGGAAAGCGGGCGCATATGGAAAGTAAAGAAACGGTTAAGTTACTGCAAAAAATATTACAATCAGGTATTGATGAGGAAATCGCGATTAAATCGATTAATTCTATTCTTTCATTGCGAACGACGGAAGAAATGTTTACAACATTAGATTTAGCGATGATTGATTTACGTGATGCAAATGCTAAGTTTTTAAAGATTGGTTCTACTCCAAGTTTTATAAAACGTGGCAATCAGGTATTTAAAATAGAAGCAAGTAATTTACCGATGGGAATTATTGAAGATTTTGAAGTGGACGTTGTCGGTGAACAATTGAAATCCGGTGATATTTTAGTAATGATGAGTGATGGGATTTTTGAAGGTGCAAAACATGTAGAGAATCATGAAGTATGGATGAAGCGGAAGATTAAAGAATTGGAAACGGAAGACCCACAAGAGATTGCTGATATTATTATGGAGGACGTAATTCGCACCGACAATGGATATATTAATGATGATATGACAATTGTAGTAGCGAAGATAAAAAAGAATATGCCGAAATGGGCAACGATTCCTATTATTAGTAAACAAGCACAATAAAGTGAAACTTCCATCAATAGGGGGATTCCTACTGGTTAGTTGAACCAATTGGGTACATGTCAGCAGCTATCTCCTTCGATTTCCCATAATCTTGAGGCGGAGATGTTTTATTGTCTATTGGAAACAGGGCTCAGGAATATACCTGAGCCCTGTTTGTTGTATATTCGTATGTTTAACTTTACTTATTTTTGAATCCGAAGAAAAAAATTATATGTAAGATAAATTGTGAAATTTATACATCTTTGTTTTGCAGAAAGTTTGTAAAAGTTGTACCATTATAATTAAGGTGTGCTATCGTTTTAGCTCGATGAAAGGTGATTGCAGCATTGAAAGATGAATTTGTTAAAAAGGTAGATGCTTTTGTAGAAAGGCATGATCTATTAGAGGCGTATTCTACAGTTGTTGTCGGTGTATCAGGAGGACCAGATTCTTTAGCGCTTCTCTTTTATTTGTTGGAGAAGTGTGAAGAGAAGAAGTTGCAAATTGTAGTTGCTCACGTAGATCATATGTTTCGCGGCGAGGAATCACAGCAAGATTTAACATTTGTAAAACAGCTTTGTGACAATCTTAATGTTACTTGTGAAACAACGCAAATTGATGTAACGAGATATCAAAAACAAAACCGAATGAGTGCACAAGTTGCAGCAAGAGAATGTCGATATGCATTTTTGGAAAGAATAATGAGTGAATATAATGCACAGTATTTAGCTCTTGGTCATCATGGTGATGATCAGATTGAGACAATTTTAATGCGTCTTATTCGTGGAAGTACTTCGAAAGGCTATGCAGGAATTCTTGCAAAGCGTGCTTTTAATAAAGGTTTTTTGATCCGACCTTTGTTGGCAGTAACGAAAGAAGAGACTCTTGATTATTGTAAGAGAAAGAATGTTGAACCTCGCATTGACCCGAGTAATACAAAGGAAACATATACAAGGAATCGATTGCGGAAGCACGTTCTTCCTTATTTAAAGCAAGAGAATCCCCATGTTCATGAACGTTTTCAAACTTTTAGTACGTTTATACAAGAGGATGAAGCGTATTTGCAGGAATTAGCATTTGAAAAAATGAATAAAATAATTAAGAAAAAAGACCCAAAAAGAATTGTCTTATCAATTCCTTCGTTTGAATCTATGCCTATACCTTTACAAAGGAGAGGGATTCAACTAATATTAAACTATCTTTATGAATATAAGATTCCATCTTCGCTTTCTTCTGTACATATTGACAAGGTGATTGAGTTTTTCAAACGAGCCCATCCTTCTGGTGTGCTTCATTTTCCTGATGGATTGGAGATTGTTCGTACATATGAAGAATGTATTTTCCGCTTTGGAGAAGAAAAGGTTACGCTCTCTCCTCGCGAGTTACAAGTACCAGGAAAGATAACATTAGTAAATGGTGATGAGCTCGAAGTGGAAATCAGTAATTGTGTACCTAATACGGTGAATGATATGATGTTTGTTGCAAAACATAATGAAATAGCATATCCACTTACTGTTCGTTCGAGAGAAAACGGGGATCGAATGTCAATGCAAGGTATGAATGGTACGAAGAAGATAAAGTCCATTTTTATTGAAGCGAAAGTACCGAAGGAAAAAAGAGCGGACTGGCCAATTGTTTGTGATGCCAGTGGGAATATTATTTGGGTTCCATTGTTGAAACGATCTGCATTTGCTATTTCGCAAGAAAAAGCAGATAAGGATACATATATTATTATTCATTACAAAAGCAAGGAGTCTTCCAGGAGGATAATCAAATGATGAATCAAGATATTGAAAAAGTATTAATTTCTGAAGAGCAAATACAAGACAAAGTAAGAGAATTAGGTGCAATTCTTGCAGAGGATTATAAAAATACAGTGCCTCTTGCAATCGGTGTATTAAAAGGTGCAATGCCATTTATGGCGGATTTATTAAAGCGAACAGATACATATCTTGAAATGGATTTTATGGCTGTATCTAGCTATGGTCATTCTACTGTTTCAACTGGTGAAGTGAAAATTTTAAAAGATCTAGATACTTCTGTAGAAGGACGCGACATTTTAATCGTAGAAGATATTATCGATAGCGGTCTTACATTAAGCTACTTAGTGGATTTGTTTAAATATCGTAAAGCAAAATCTGTGAAGATTGTAACATTATTAGATAAGCCGTCTGGTCGAAAAGTTGATCTTCAAGCAGACTATGTTGGATTTACTGTTCCACATGAATTTGTTGTAGGATATGGATTAGACTATAAGGAGCAATATCGTAACCTTCCTTATGTTGGTGTATTAAAACCAAGCGTATATTCAAATTAATAATATAAGCTTACGATTGGATAGGAAAGTTTTTCTATGGTACTATTTACTATTATAGTTTGTATGCTGTGAGAGGAGGTTAGGGATGAATCGGATCTTCCGTAATACCATCTTTTATTTACTTATATTTTTAGTGGTAATTGGTATTGTGAGTTATTTTAATGGTTCAACGCAAAAAACAAAACCAATTAGCTACGATAAATTCATTGCTAAACTTGAAAAGGGTGAAGTTCGTAATGTGCAACTTCAACCAAAAAATGGTGTATTTGAAGTAAAAGGACAATTCAGTACTGATAGTCAAGGACAACAATTTGTAACTTATGCACCTAATACTGAAGAATTACAAAAGAAAATCAATGACAAAGCACAAGGCACAGAAGTGAAATATCAACCAGCAGAAGAAACAAGTGCTTGGGTAACATTCTTCACTTCCATCATTCCTTTTGTGATTATCTTCATTCTATTCTTCTTCCTACTTAACCAGGCACAAGGCGGTGGTAGCCGTGTTATGAACTTCGGTAAAAGTAAGGCGAAGTTATACAATGATGATAAGAAAAAAGTCCGTTTTAGAGATGTAGCTGGAGCGGATGAAGAGAAGCAAGAACTTGTTGAGGTTGTAGAGTTCCTAAAAGACCCTCGTAAGTTTGCGGAGGTTGGTGCTCGTATTCCGAAGGGGGTTTTATTAGTTGGACCTCCAGGGACAGGTAAAACATTGCTCGCGCGTGCTGTTGCAGGTGAAGCTGGTGTTCCATTCTTCTCTATTAGTGGTTCTGACTTCGTAGAGATGTTCGTCGGTGTTGGTGCTTCTCGTGTGCGTGACTTATTTGAAAATGCAAAGAAAAACGCACCTTGTATCATTTTCATTGATGAAATTGATGCGGTAGGTCGTCAACGTGGGGCAGGTCTTGGTGGTGGTCACGATGAGCGTGAACAAACATTAAACCAATTGCTTGTAGAAATGGATGGTTTCGGAGCAAATGAAGGTATTATTATCATTGCTGCAACAAACCGCCCTGATATTCTTGACCCAGCGTTATTACGTCCAGGACGTTTTGACCGTCAAATTACAGTAGATCGTCCGGATGTAAACGGTCGTGAAGCGGTGCTTAAAGTACACGCTCGCAACAAACCGCTTGATGAAAATATTGATTTACGTGCTATAGCAACGCGTACACCAGGTTTCTCTGGTGCTGATCTTGAAAACTTATTAAACGAAGCAGCTCTTGTAGCAGCACGACAAGATAAGAAGAAAATTGATATGAGTGACATTGATGAAGCGACTGACCGCGTTATTGCAGGTCCAGCTAAGAAAAGTCGTGTTATCTCTGAGAAAGAACGCAATATCGTTGCATTCCATGAAGCAGGACATACTGTAATTGGTGTAGTACTTGATGAAGCAGATGTAGTTCATAAAGTAACAATTGTGCCACGTGGTCAAGCTGGTGGATATGCAGTAATGCTTCCGAAAGAAGATCGTTACTTCATGACAAAACCAGAATTGCTTGATAAAATTACTGGTCTACTTGGTGGACGAGTGGCTGAGGAAATTGTATTTGGAGAAGTAAGTACAGGCGCTCATAATGACTTCCAACGTGCGACAGGAATAGCTAGACGCATGGTAACAGAGTTCGGTATGAGTGATAAGCTTGGACCAATGCAATTTGGTAGCTCACAGGGTGGTCAAGTATTCTTAGGAAGAGACTTCCATTCTGAGCAAAACTACAGTGATGCAATTGCGCATGAAATTGATATGGAAATGCAAAGCATTATGAAAGAATGTTATGCTCGTGCAAAACAAATTCTTACTGAAAACCGTGATAAGCTTGATATTGTTGCAAAAACGTTACTTGAAGTGGAAACGTTAGATGCAGAGCAAATCAATCATTTATGTGAACATGGTACATTACCGGAGCGTAAAACATCTTCTGAAAGTGATGTAAAAGTGAACATCTCAATGAAAAAAGAAGATGAAGTGCCAGAAGATAAAGAAGAAACGAAGGAGTGACAATTGTCACTCCTTTTTTCTTTGTTATCCCGCTATTTGCGGGCAGTAAGACCCGCGCCCTAAACGTAAGAGAAAAACGAGGAAGATAGGTGGGGGGAAGCCCCCCACTAATGGAAGTTTCACTTTATGTAATTGAACTTAAAAATTGAAAAAGGGAAATAGATTTTTGTAAAATGGTGAGGATAGGAAAGCTGAACATGTGTATAAATATGGTATGATGAGATTATAAGTTCTGTACATATTGTGTAAATATACATTAAATAAGATAAGTGGTGAGAATATGATTTTCGTATTGGATGTAGGGAATACAAATGCAGTACTAGGTGTGTTTGAAAATGGTAAGCTTCTTCAACATTGGCGTATGGAAACAGATCGTCATAAAACGGAAGATGAATATGGGATGCTCGTGAAACAATTACTTGAACACGAAGGAATTGCTTTTCATGATATAAAAGGAATTATTATTTCTTCTGTTGTACCTCCTATTATGTTTGCTTTAGAGCGTATGTGTGAAAAGTATTTTAAAATTAAGCCTCTTGTAGTGGGACCTGGTATTAAAACTGGTTTAAATATTAAGTATGAAAATCCGCGCGAAGTAGGTGCTGACCGCATTGTAAATGCGGTAGCTGGTATTCAACTGTATGGAAGTCCGCTTATTATAGTCGACTTTGGAACAGCGACAACATATTGTTATATTGATGAACATAAACAGTATATGGGTGGTGTCATTACACCTGGTATTATGATTTCAGCTGAAGCTTTATATAATAGAGCAGCAAAACTACCGCGTATTGAAATTACAAGACCAAGTAGTATCATTGGGAAGAATACAGTAAGTGCAATGCAAGCTGGTATTTTATATGGTTATGTTGGACAAGTAGAAGGTATTGTAAAGCGGATGAAAGAAGAAGCTAAACAAGAACCGACTGTTATCGCGACAGGTGGATTAGCAAAATTGATTGCAGAGGAATCGAATGTTATTGATATTGTCGATCCATTTTTAACGCTTAAAGGTCTATATATGTTATATGAGCGTAATGCAAATTTACAACACGAGAAAGGTGAATAAATGCGAATGAAAGATTATTTAGTAAAGGCGCTAGCGTTTAATGGAGAAGTTCGTGCTTATAGTGTGCACACAACAAATACGGTGAGTGAAGCGCAAAGACGTCACGATACATGGAGAACCGCTTCTGCGGCACTTGGTCGTTCTTTAACGGCAGGTACAATGATGGGTGCAATGCTTAAAGGTAATCAGAAACTTACGATTAAAGTAGAGGGTAATGGTCCTCTTGGTCCGATTTTAGTAGACGCACATGCGAATGGAGATGTACGTGGTTATGTAACGAATCCGCATGTTGATTTTGAAGCGACAGAGCAAGGGAAACTGCGTGTATACCAAGCTGTAGGAACAGAGGGTTTTTTAACGGTTATTAAAGATATTGGTATGCGTGAACCATTTATTGGTCAAGTTCCGCTTGTTTCTGGTGAGTTAGGAGAAGATTTCACGTATTATTTCGCTGTTTCTGAACAAACGCCTTCTTCTGTTGGTGTTGGAGTTCTTGTTAATGGCGATGATAGTATTTTAGCTGCAGGTGGATTTGTTTTACAAATCATGCCTGATGCGCAAGAAGAGACAATTTCAGTTCTTGAAGAGCGCCTGCAAAAAATTCCGCCTGTTTCTAAGCTTATTGAACAAGGTTTAACTCCAGAAGAGTTGCTATACGAGCTGTTAGGCAAAGATAATGTGAAGATTTTAGAGACGATGGATGTACAATTTAACTGTACATGTTCTCGTGAGCGTATTGAAGGCGTATTAATGAGTTTAGGGAAAACAGAATTAACAGAAGTGCGTGATGAGGAAGAAGAGACAGAAGTACATTGTCATTTTTGTAACGAACGATACAAGTTCTCTAAAGAAGATATAACAAACTTAATAGAAAGTTTGTAAGGGAGAAAAAGGTTATTTGTCTATTTGGAACAATCCAAATAGATTGACAAATAACCTTTTCTTTGACAATATGTATATAAATCCAATAAAAATACTTGGTGTTGGGAGTGACGGAGATGCGAGTGGCACAATCAGTTTCAGATTTAATTGGAAAAACGCCAATTGTTAAATTGAACCGCATCGTAGAAGAAGGCAGTGCAGATATTTATTTAAAACTAGAGTTCATGAATCCTGGAAGCAGTGTAAAAGATCGAATTGCATTAGCAATGATTGAAGATGCTGAAAAAAAAGGACTATTAAAAGAAGGCGATACAATTATTGAACCGACAAGTGGAAACACCGGGATTGGTTTAGCAATGGTAGCGGCGGCCAAAGGATATAAGGCAATTCTGGTTATGCCGGAAACGATGAGTGTTGAACGCCGTAATTTATTGCGTGCTTATGGAGCAGAATTAGTGTTAACGCCAGGATCAGAAGGAATGGGCGGTGCAATTCGCAAGGCAACAGAGTTATCAAAAGAACATGGCTACTTTATACCTCAACAGTTTCAAAACGATGCAAATCCAGAAATCCATCGTTTAACTACAGGTCCAGAAATTGTGGAACAGATGGGTGATCAATTAGATGCATTCATTTCAGGAGTTGGTACAGGCGGAACGATTACGGGTGCTGGTGAAGTATTAAAAGAGAAGTATAAAGATATCAAAGTTTATGCAGTAGAGCCTGCTGATTCCCCAGTACTATCAGGTGGAAAACCAGGTCCTCATAAAATTCAAGGAATTGGTGCTGGATTTGTTCCTGGAACGTTAGATACAGATGTGTATGATGAAGTGATTCAGGTGAAAACAGAACAATCATTTGAATATGCAAGAAGAGTAGCTCGTGAAGAAGGTATTTTAGTGGGTATCTCTTCTGGAGCAGCTATTTATGCAGCGACAGAAGTTGCGAAAAAACTTGGAAAAGGAAAGAAAGTACTTGTTATCATTCCAAGTAATGGTGAGCGTTACTTAAGTACGCCGCTTTATCAATTTGAATCATAAGCTTAATGTATGAAAAGCATCCCTCGAAAAAGGGGTGCTTTTTCTTTTTTCGTTTGAAAATAGGAAAAGAGTGAATGACTAGAAAACTTCATGTAAAATAAGTGTTAGTTGAACTAAATGGGCTTATATGGACGGTTCAATGTTTTTAAACGACCGTTAGAGCGGGATAAAGTGAAACTTCCATCAGTGGGATGGCATTCCCCCCACTGATGGTTAGTTGAACGAATCGGGCTTTTACGGACAGTTGTCCCCCGCCTATCTTCTTCGCTTTTCTCTGAATTTTGAGGTGGGGGTCTTACTGTCCGTTAGAGCGGGATAAAATAAAACGAGGTGTTTGTATGCAGCGACGAAAATCTTTAGCTATTTCAGTTCCGTATCAGTTAGACTTTTTTAAACAGTATAAATTTCTTTCGCAAAATAAACCTCATCATATCATTTTAGAAAGTGGGCGTGGAGGGCGTTATAGTATTGTTGGGCTTGATCCGGTAGCGATCGTTCGTGGGAAAGAGGAAGCCTTACATATATGGGAAAATGGAGAGGGAACAATAGAAAAGGGGAATCCATTGCACCTTATGCAAAGATATATGGAACAATGGAAAACGGAACATAATGACGCATATCCGCCGTTTCAAGGTGGTGCGATTGGTTATTTTAGTTATGATTGCATCCGTTATATAGAGAAAATTCCTTCTCTTGCAGAAGATGATGTGAATGTACCAGATATATTCTTCTTATTGTTCGATGATGTATTTGTTTATGATCAAAAAGAACAAGTGTTATGGATTATTACACATTATATAAATGATGAGAAACAAGCTGAACAACATTTGAATGAATTAAAAGGGCTTTGGTTACAAGAAGTGCCAGAAGTAACGATGCCGTTTATTCGTCCTGAAATAAATAAGGAGGCAGTTTCCTTTACAGAAAAAGAGTTTATGGAAGCTGTTCAAAGAATTCAAGAGTATATTGGTGCGGGAGATGTGTTTCAAGTGAATTTGTCTACAAGACAAGAAAAAACATTGCAAACGCATCCGTTGGAAATTTATACGAAGCTTCGTGAAATTAATCCATCACCATACATGGGTTATTTAGAACTTGGAGATTTCCAAATTGTAAGTGCTTCACCAGAGTTGTTGATTAAAAAACAAGGTAATGAAATGAGTACGCGTCCAATTGCGGGTACGCGCTCTCGCGGGAAAGATGAGCAAGAAGATCAAGAACTTGCAAAAGAGTTAATTGAAAATGAAAAAGAGCGTGCAGAACACGTTATGCTTGTTGATTTAGAGCGAAATGATTTAGGGCGTGTTTGTGAGTATGGAACGGTAGAAGTGGATGAATTCATGGTGATTGAGAAATATTCCCATGTTATGCACATTGTTTCAAATGTACGCGGACAATTGCAGCAAGGAAAAGATGCTTTTGATGGTGTAAAGGCTGTATTTCCGGGTGGGACGATTACCGGAGCACCGAAAATCCGCACGATGGAAATTATTGAAGAGTTAGAGCCGGTTCGCCGTGGTATTTATACAGGTTCAATTGGTTGGATTGGTTATTCAGGGGATATGGAATTAAATATTGTCATTCGTACGTTGCTTGCGAAAGATGGGCAAGCATATGTGCAGGCGGGGGCAGGAATTGTTATTGATTCTAATCCGAAAAACGAGTATAAAGAGTCATTAAAGAAAGCGATAGCTTTATGGCGAGCAAAAGAAAGTAGCGAAGAAACGGTTAGGTGAGATAAATGATATTAATGATTGATAACTATGATTCCTTTACGTTTAATTTAGTGCAATTTCTTGGAGAGCTAGGACAGGAACTTATCGTCAAGCGTAACGACGAAATTACAATTAAAGATATTGAACAAATGCAGCCGGACTTCTTAATGATTTCTCCAGGACCGTGCAGCCCAAATGAAGCTGGGGTAAGTATGGATGTGATTCGCCATTTCGCAGGACAAATCCCGATTTTTGGTGTTTGTTTAGGACATCAATCGATTGCTCAAGTATTTGGGGGAGATGTTGTTCGTGCAGATCGTTTCATGCATGGGAAAACATCTTTAATGCATCATGATGGGAAAACAATCTTTAATGATATTCCCAATCCGTTTACAGCAACGCGTTACCATTCTCTAATTGTCAAAAAAGAAACATTACCAGAGTGCCTGGAAGTAACATCTTGGACAGAAGAAGGAGAAATTATGGCCCTTCGTCATAAAACATTACCGATTGAAGGGGTACAGTTTCATCCGGAATCTATCATGACTTCCCATGGTAAGGAATTGCTGCAAAACTTCATTCGTAATTATAGCCGGAGTGCTGCTACATGCTAATTTATGTGAACGGTTCATTTGTTGAGGCGAGTGAAGCTAAAATTTCTCCGTACGATCATGGATATTTATATGGTCTTGGCGTATTTGAGACATTTCGTATCTACAACGGACATCCGTTCTTATTCGATGATCATTATGAGCGGCTTATGACCGCTCTTTCGTCGTTGCATATTGCATGGGAAATGACAAAAGACGATGTAAAAAGCATCTTAAAAGAGTTAATTGTAAGGAATCATTTGCAAAATGCATATGTTCGTTTGAATGTGTCTGCAGGTAGTGGCGAAATCGGCTTGCAGACGGAGATTTACGAAGAACCTTCTATTATCGTTTTTATAAAGCCTTTACAAGCTCCAGGAGATGTAGTGGAAAAAGAAGGGGTAATTTTAAGGCAAATTCGTAATACACCAGAAGGAGAATTTCGTTTAAAGTCACATCATTATTTAAATAATATTTTAGGGAAACGTGAGATTGGGAATACAACTGCGAAAGAAGGGATTTTTCTTACGAAAGAGGGGTATGTTGCGGAAGGGATTGTTTCGAACCTCTTTTTTGTGAAAAATGACATATTGTATACACCATCATTACAGACTGGAATTTTAAATGGGATCACTCGCGCTTTTATATTAGCTGCCGCTGAAATGTTGGAGCTTGAGGTGAGAGAGGGATTATTCTTAAAAGAAGAGTTACTTTCGGCTGATGAAGTGTTTGTTACAAATTCTATCCAGGAAATTGTGCCGCTTCGTTGTATCGGAGAAGTACATTTTCCAGGTAAAGAGGGATTTGTTACAAACCAGCTTATACGTGTATATGAAACATACCGTGAAAGACTTTGGGGTCGAAATGAGTTGTTAAGAGGAGATGGTTAATATGCAATTGAGTTATGAGATGCAATGTGGTAAACATGTATTGAATTTAAACGAAAAGACATTCATTATGGGGATCTTGAATGTTACACCTGACTCTTTCTCTGATGGTGGTAATTATAATGAAGTGGAAGCGGCTGTCCGCCATGCAAAAGAGATGGTAATCGATGGAGCACATATTATTGATGTTGGCGGAGAGTCTACTCGTCCTGGTTTTGCTAAAGTGTCAGCAGAAGAAGAATTGCGACGTGTTTTACCAATAATCCGAGCTGTATCGGAAGCGGTAGATGTACCCATATCTATTGATACGTATAAAGCGGAGGTTGCAAAACAAGCCATTGAAGCTGGAGCCCATATTATTAATGATATTTGGGGTGCGAAAGCAGAACCGGAAATTGCGGAAGTAGCGGCGCATTACGACGTGCCAATTATTTTAATGCATAATCGTGATAATACAAACTACCGAAATCTCATGGCAGATATGATTGCTGACCTATATGAAAGTGTTACAATCGCGAAACGTGCAGGTGTGCGAGATGAAAATATTATTTTAGATCCAGGCATTGGATTCGCGAAAACATTTGAGCAAAACTTAGAAGTGATGCGGAATCTAGAGCAATTAAAATTGTTGGGATATCCAGTCCTTCTCGGAACATCTCGAAAATCATTTATTGGTCATGCGTTAGATTTGCCAGTAGAAGAACGCTTAGAAGGAACAGGTGCAACAGTTTGTCTTGGCATTCAAAAAGGCTGTGAAATTGTACGTGTGCATGATGTGAAAGAGATGTCCCGTATGGCGAAAATGATGGATGCTATGTTAAGGGGGTAAAAGGTTTGGATAAAATTTTTGTTCATGATATGGAGTTCTACGGTTACCATGGTGTATTCCTTGAAGAAAATAAGTTGGGGCAGCGATTTAAGGTAGATTTAACTGTAGAGTTAGATTTAAAGCGAGCAGGAACAACTGATGACTTAAAGCATTCTGTAAATTATGGAGAGTTATACGAGTTATGTAGAAGTGTTGTAGAAGAGAAAACATATAAGCTTGTGGAAAGTATTGCAGAAAACATTGCGGGGGATATATTAGAACGGTACGATTGCATTATGAATTGTATTGTAAAAGTTATTAAACCAGATCCGCCAATTCCAGGACATTACCGTGCGGTGGCGGTTGAGATTGAGAGAGGGCGCTCATGAATAATGTAGTTTATATTGCTTTGGGTTCGAACATGGATGATCGCCATATGTATTTATCACAAGCGATAGAGTTGTTGCATAAGCATCCGGCTATTGAAGTTGAGGATGTATCATCTGTTTATGAGACGGATCCAGTTGGATATACAGAACAAGAGCAATTTTTAAACTTAGTTATAAAAGTTGCTACCAATTTATTGCCTCAAGAATTATTGATGGTGACGCAAAAAGTGGAGAATGAACTAGGAAGAAAAAGGGAAATTAAATGGGGGCCCCGTACCATTGACCTTGACATTTTGCTCTATAATCACGAAGATATTGAAGCAGAGAATCTTATTGTTCCGCATCCGCGGATGTTTGAAAGAGCTTTTGTTATCGTTCCGTTGATGGAAATTAATCAAGAAATTAACCGAAACATTTCACGTTCACAAGTAGAAGAAATGAAAAGGCGAGAGGGAGTAACGGTATGGAAGCAGAGAAATGGGGAAGACGCATTCGCGCTTTTCGTAAATTAAAAGGCTATACACAAGAAGGATTTGCGAAAGAATTAGGGGTATCTGTATCTGTTTTAGGTGAAGTAGAGAGAGGGAATCGAGTTCCGTCTCAGGATTTCGTTATAGAAGTTGCGAAGACATTGAAAGTTTCGATAGAAGAATTAATGCCGAAGTAGGAATAACGAAGGAAGGTAATCAAGTGTTAAAGATTGCAAACATTGAAATGAAAAATCCGGTTGTGCTAGCGCCAATGGCAGGAGTATGTAACTCTGCATTCCGTTTAACGGTAAAAGAATTTGGTGCAGGATTAGTATGTGCGGAAATGGTAAGTGATAAGGCGATTTTATTTAACAATCAAAAAACGCTGGACATGTTATATATTGATGAGAGAGAAAAGCCATTAAGTCTGCAAATTTTTGGCGGGGAAAAAGAAACGCTTGTAGAAGCGGCGAAATATGTAGATAAAAATACAACGGCAGATATTATTGATATTAATATGGGTTGTCCGGTACCGAAGATCACAAAATGTGATGCGGGTGCAAAGTGGTTGCTTGATCCGAATAAGGTGTACGAAATGGTAGCGGCGGTAGTAGACGCAGTTCAGAAGCCGGTTACAGTAAAAATGCGTATCGGTTGGGATGAAGATCACATTTTTGCGATTGAAAATGCTCAAGCGGTTGAACGTGCAGGTGGTCAGGCAGTCGCAGTTCACGGTCGTACTCGTGTTCAAATGTATGAAGGAAAAGCGGATTGGAATATCATTAAGCAAGTAAAACAAGCTGTCAATATTCCTGTTATCGGAAATGGTGATGTGGAAACGCCGCAAGATGCAAAGCGTATGTTAGATGAAGTTGGTGTAGACGGTGTAATGATTGGCCGTGCAGCACTTGGTAATCCATGGATGATTTATCGTACAGTAAAGTATTTAGAAACTGGTGAATTAATGCCGGAGCCATCTGTGCGTGAAAAGATTGATGTATGTATGCTGCATTTAGATCGTCTTATTGATCTAAAGAATGAAAACATTGCAGTTCGAGAAATGCGTAAACATGCTGCGTGGTATTTAAAGAGTGTTCGTGGTAATGCAAGAGTGCGTAATGAAATTAATAGTTGTGATACTCGTGCAGACCTTGCCTCTTTACTGACAGCATTTGTAGAAGAGGTAGAAGCGAAACAAGAATCTGTTCAGATTGGATAATGATGGTGATTAAAAGGGTGTTTGACATTCCTTTTCTCACTACCTATAATTACGTCTAAGAAATAAGAACTGCCAGCTTGTTGCTGGCAGTTTTTCTAGTTGGATAGAAAATGCTATACTATATATATTATAAAATTTAATAGAGCTGGAGTGATATCAATACCATGGATAACATGAACCACGAAGAATTAAATGACCAATTGCTCGTTCGTCGCGAGAAGCTACATAACTTAAGAGAACAAGGAATGGATCCGTTTGGTAAACGTTTTGAACGTACACATTCAACAAAAGAATTATTAAGCTTGTACGGAGAAATTTCTAAAGAAGAATTAGAAGAGAAAGAAATCCCTGTTTCTATAGCTGGTCGTATTATGACAAAACGCGGTAAAGGAAAAGCTGGTTTTGCGCATATTCAAGATTTACATGGACAAATTCAAATTTACGTTCGTAAAGATACGGTTGGTGATGAGCAGTACGAACTATTTAACACAGCGGATTTAGGTGACCTAGTAGGAATTGAAGGTAAAGTATTTAAGACAAAAGTTGGAGAACTTTCAGTTAAGGTAACTGGCTTTACTTTATTAACGAAATCTCTTCGTCCACTTCCAGATAAATATCATGGATTAAAAGACGTTGAACAACGCTACCGTCAACGTTACTTAGATTTAATTACGAGCATGGAAAGCCGTGAAACGTTTGTAACTCGCAGTAAAATCATTCGTGAGATGAGAAGATATTTAGATAACAATGGTTATCTTGAAGTAGAAACACCGATGTTGCATGCTATTGCAGGTGGAGCATCTGCACGTCCGTTTATTACGCACCATAATGCATTAGATATGGAATTTTACATGCGTATTGCAATTGAGTTGCATTTAAAACGCCTAATTGTAGGTGGATTAGAGAAAGTATACGAAATTGGTCGTGTATTCCGTAATGAAGGTGTATCAACTCGTCATAATCCGGAATTTACGATGATTGAATTATATGAAGCATATGCAGATTATAAAGATATCATGAAGCTAACAGAAAACATGGTTGCTCATATTGCGAAAGAAGTGTTAGGTACAACGACAGTTCAATATGGTGAATATGAAATTAACTTAGAGCCAGAGTGGACAAGACTGCACATGGTAGATGCAATCAAACAATATTCTGGAGCGGATTTCTGGAGCCCGATGAGCGTAGAAGAAGCTCGCGCGTTAGCAAAAGAGCATGGTGTAGAAATTAAGGATACAATGGAAGTTGGTCATATTATTAATGAGTTCTTCGAGCAAAAAGTAGAAGAGCATTTAATTCAACCTACATTTGTTTATGGTCATCCAGTGGAGATTTCTCCTCTTGCGAAAAAGAATGAAGAAGATCCGCGCTTTACAGATCGTTTCGAGTTATTTATTGTGGCTCGTGAACATGCGAATGCATTTACAGAATTAAATGATCCAATTGATCAAAAAGAACGTTTCGAAGCGCAGTTAAAAGAGCGTGAACAAGGTAATGATGAAGCGCATATGATGGATGATGATTATATTGAAGCTCTTGAGTATGGTATGCCTCCTACAGGTGGACTAGGAATCGGTATTGATCGTCTAGTTATGTTATTAACGAATGCTCCATCTATTCGTGATGTATTACTATTCCCGGCGATGAGACATAAACAAGACTAAGCTTTGGAGTTTTCTCCAAAGCTTTTTTTATTATTTTTATACTATTTTATAAGGTGAAAAATTTTATTGAAAAAACTATTGCAATTTAATTCGTGAACTGATATATTTATATTCGTTGTCACGAACGGCAACGAGGAAAACAACTTTGAAAGAAAAAAGTTGTTGACAGAAAAGAAACGAAATGTTATATTATTAAAGTCGCTTCGAGCGGCAGATAAGTTCTTTGAAAACTGAACGAAACAAACAACGTGAAACGTCAATTTTTATTTATGATGCTAGACAAACACTTTATTGGAGAGTTTGATCCTGGCTCAGGATGAACGCTGGCGGCGTGCCTAATACATGCAAGTCGAGCGAACCGATTAAGAGCTTGCTCTTAAGAAGTTAGCGGCGGACGGGTGAGTAACACGTA
>NZ_JBAWSV010000016.1:0-15343 GCF_037104695.1 Bacillus yunxiaonensis
TTCATAAGTCTGGTAATGATGGCAGAGAGGTCACACCCGTTCCCATACCGAACACGGAAGTTAAGCTCTCTAGCGCCGATGGTAGTTGGGACTTTGTCCCTGTGAGAGTAGGACGTTGCCAGGCAAACTAAGACGAGTCAGAATGACTCGTCTTTTTTGTATATATTAACTAGACAATTATTAATTTTCCCCTTTAAATAAGGGAATTGATAGATCGAGTATTGAAGCTATCCCAAGTGTAAGGGGTAAAAAGCGCTCATAATTCCCCTGAAACTCATAGAATATAGACAAATTAACTTTACTTGAATGTAATATGTAAGTTTTGAAATTTCTTTTTGATATAATGTCTCTATAAAGCCGTGTGAAAGGAGACTCCTTACTTTGAAAGCAACAAGTATTAAGTTTTATGAATTTGGAGAGCCTCAAAAAGTTTTGCAGTTAGAAAATAAGGAAGTTAGAGATCCGGGGGTTGGCGAAATTTTAGTACGAATGAAAACTCGCCCGATTAATCCATCTGATTTAATTCCCATTCGGGGAGCATATTCTAATCGAATTTCTTTACCGGCTATTCCGGGATATGAAGGGGTTGGTATTATAGAAGAAGTAGGCCCCTCTGTTTCTAAATGGTTTCTTGGTAAGCGAGTATTGCCGCTACGAGGTGAAGGTACGTGGCAAGAGTTTGTAAAATCTTCAGCGGAACTAGCTGTTTTAATTCCAGATTATATTGATGATTATACGGCAGCTCAGCTTTATATTAATCCGATTACAGCATGGGTTATCTGTACAGAAGTATTGGCATTGAAACCTGGGGATGACTTGATTGTAAATGCTTGCGGATCTTCTATTGGCCATATTTTTGCACAATTATCTCGTGTTTTAGGATTTCGTTTAATTGCAGTAACACGTAATGATACTTATACAGAAGAATTAATTCGACTTGGTGCTTCATATGTAATTAATACAATGACCACCCCACTCTATGAAACAGTTATGGAATTAACAAATGGTTGTAAAGTTAAAGCAGCAATTGATTCTATAGGAGGATCATCTGGTACAAATCTAGCTTACTGTATACGTGCGAATGGAACTTTGTTAACAATAGGCCTTTTGTCCGGAATACCTGTTGATTGGACAGAGATTATGAATAATACAAAAGTGCATGCAAACATATTTCATTTACGTCATTGGAATCAACAAATTTCTACAAGAAAATGGCATGAAGCATTTCGTCAGGTTATACAATGTATTCATGATAAACAATTAGTATTAACAAGACCTTATGCTCAGTATCAACTTTCAGATGTAAAAGAAGCTCTTAATTCTGAACAGAAAGGAAAAATATTTTTAAATAGTTGAAACTAGGAGCATAATGAAGGGTGGTTAGATCATTGTAATAAGGGGTAGTGACAGGGCTGCTGTCATAGACCGCAAAGTAGAATGAAATTAGCTTCAAAGCCTATTTGTTTGGGCTTTTTTTATTGCCTATTTTTTAATAAGATCTAAGTGTTTACAATTTCAGCTGCGAGGCGATAGTGATATGAAGCGAAATTGGAATCTTGATGAACTAATTGATCATTTTACAATTGTGTCTGTTGAAAAAGATCTTATCGGAAATAAGACAGGAGCAAGCCGCTTGGGCTTAGCTGTTTTATTAAAGTATTTTCAGCAAAAGGCTCGGTTTCCTATTAAAAAGAAGGAAGGAGAAATAGTCAAGCTTGTCGAAATGACGATTGGAGAAATTGAATTCTAAAACTACAACAGAACTCGCTTTACTCTAACTATTTAGAGTAAAGCGAGTTCTGTTGTAAAGGTTGTCTACACTTGTGCAAAATAGAGCGAGGAGAATCACAGATGGGATATTTTAAAGAAAAACAATCTAAAAAGGATATTATCTTGGTAGCCGTTGGCTATTATTGTCGGTTTTCTTTAAGCTATCGTGATGTTTCGGTTTTCTGCGTACAATGAATTACAAAAATTACTAGTCACTACTTAAATATTGCTTCTTATTTATCAACCTGTTTATGCTTTTTTCAAACTTTGCAACAGAATCCTTTATTATATGGCTACATTTGCTATGATGAAAGAAAAAGGCAAGAAGAGAAGGTGTAACAACATGGAAATTCATTTGGTAGCAAAAGATGAGTTAGAAGCTCAGGGAATACGCTGGTTGGTGGAGTCGCATTTTACCGGAGTTCGGCTGATTTTGTGGAATACCATGGAGGCATTTGAAAATGGTATACAGAAGCAGCAACCAGGTCTTGTTATTTTGGATATGGACGGATGGAAGCATGAAAGTGAGAGGTTTTGTGGGTTGATGCAGCAGCACAGCATTCGCTGGTTAGGGATTTCATCCGAGCGGATCTTTCAAACTGCTTATCGCGCGCTCCGTTTTCGTGCAGAAGATGTTTTATTCCGTCCATTTTCTCCGTCTGATTTAATCAAGCGTATTCAACAACTGCGCTTTCAATTGCGAAATGATAAGCGTTACTTTGCGAGCAATACAGCAGAAGAATCGGATTCATTTGACATCGATTACCCTGATCTTTTTTTGACAGAGCGAAAACATGCCAGTCCGATAACGATGGTCGCATTTTTGACTCCTCATTTAGAAACTCTTCCTCTTGTATATAATGCATTGCAACGTTATTCTTTCACTGGAAAGAATCGGATATTTACTTTATCTAATTTTATTTTATGTGTGCAGGAAACCCAAGAGACCGATGTGTTTCAGGAGGAATACCATACATTTCTTGCAAGCTGGAAAGAGCGAATGGATGAGCCCGTCGCTATTGTGATTAAAACAGCATCTACAGAAGATTCATTAAAAAAAACCTATCAGCAAACACGCCAATTAATGAGGCGAATTTTTTTCGAAGGTTATGATATTATTTTGGCTGAAAATGAACAAATGTCTTCTCAAGAAATGGATCCATTCCTCACTCCTTTGGAACAGCGCCAGTGGATTGAAATGCTCGAAAAAAGGAATACAAAAGCAATTAGGGATTGGGTGGAGCGTGAATTTCTAACTTTTCAGCAGCCATATCCTGATGCAGAAATCGTTCGTATTCGCCTTACGAGTGTACTTGCGCAAATCCGTCGGTATATGAAATCATACAATCTCCAAACTGGTTCTTGGGAAGCGACATATCACAACGTCTTTCAGCAAATTGTACATAAGCCAGTCATTTATGAAATTGTCCAGGAACTGCTTGAGTTTACAACCGGTTTGTTTCTTCAGGATCATGAGCAATTACAGGAAGGCTCGCGCACGCTTGTTGAAAAAGCAAGGGAGTTGATTGAGTCCAACTATTGGGATGCCCAGTGGAATTTAGCGGCATGCGCTGAGACGCTTCGTATTAATAAAAGCACCCTCAGCCGCCGCTTTGCAGCCGAATCCGGCCAGTCATTCCGTGATACGCTGCATCAAGTACGTATTCAAGAGGCGAAACGTCTATTACAGGAAACGAATTTATCATTGGAAGAAGTTGCACGGTTAACGGGCTATTCCCACCAAACTTATTTTAATGCTAAATTCAAACAGCTTGAAGTATGCACCCCTTCAGCTTATCGGTCTGGATTATGAAAAAAGACGGTTCAGTTTATACTGGGCCGTTTTTTTAATTTGATTACAAGTAGAAATATTTTGATATTATTTATAAAAATGACAATAAATAATTAAATTATAGAAATAATTTATAAAAAATCATTTAATTATAAATAATTTTCAGAATTTATATAATAAAATAAATATAACAACACATAGGAGGTAGAAATAAATGAAGGCGATTACAGAAAACAAAGTAGTACGTTATAGAGGTACAGAATTGCATACAAAAGGCTGGCAACAAGAAGCGGTACTTCGCATGTTAATGAATAATTTAGATCCTGATGTAGCTGAGCATCCAGAGGAATTAGTCGTATACGGCGGGATTGGAAAAGCGGCACGTAACTGGGATTGCTTTGATGCAATCGTTCAATCATTAAAAGCGCTGGAAGAGGATGAAACGTTACTTGTTCAATCCGGGAAACCAGTGGTCATTTTTAAAACGCATAAGGATGCACCACGCGTACTGATTGCGAATTCAAATATTGTACCAGCATATGCGAATTGGGACACATTCCATGAACTTGATAAAAAGGGATTAATGATGTATGGCCAAATGACAGCTGGAAGCTGGATTTACATCGGCTCTCAAGGGATTGTACAGGGAACATACGAAACATTTGCAGAGCTCGCAAAACAGCATTTCAACAATACATTAAAAGGCACGATCACGGTAACGGCGGGCCTCGGCGGCATGGGTGGCGCACAGCCGCTTGCAGTAACGATGAACGGCGGCGTTTGCATCGGTATCGATGTGGATGAAACGAGAATTGACCGACGCATCGAAACTCGTTATACAGATGTGAAAACAGATTCACTAGATGAAGCTATTCGTTTAGCTAAAGAAGCGAAACAAGCAGGTAAAGCATTATCAATCGGTCTGTTGGGCAATGCCGCTGAAATTTTACCGGAAATGATTGCACGCAGCTTTATCCCGGATGTGTTGACAGATCAAACATCCGCGCACGATCCGCTGAACGGATACACGCCTTCAGGATTGTCCTTCGAAGAAGCAGCAGAACTGCGACAATCCAACCCTGAAGAGTATGTGAAACGTTCGAAAGCGTCGATGGCAACGCATGTGAAAGCGATGCTTGAGATGATGGAAAAAGGTGCCGTGACGTTTGACTATGGTAATAACATTCGTCAGGTTGCAAAAGATGAAGGAGTAGAAGACGCATTCGACTTCCCTGGATTCGTTCCAGCTTACATTCGTCCGCAGTTCTGTGAGGGAAAGGGACCTTTCCGTTGGGTAGCGTTATCGGGAGATCCTGAAGACATTTACAAAACAGACCAAGCTATTTTGCGCGAATTCGCAGATAATGAACATTTGTGCAACTGGATCCACATGGCACAGGATAAAATCCAATTCCAAGGCCTTCCTTCCCGTATTTGCTGGCTGGGTTACGGGGAGCGTGCTCGTTTCGGTAAAATCCTGAATGATATGGTGGCAAGCGGGGAACTAAAAGCACCAATCGTTATCGGCCGCGACCATTTAGATTCCGGATCTGTTGCTTCACCAAACCGCGAAACAGAAGCGATGAAAGACGGATCAGATGTTGTATCAGATTGGCCGATTTTAAATGCCATGGTGAACGCAGTGGGTGGCGCTACGTGGGTATCTGTTCACCACGGCGGTGGAGTCGGAATGGGTTATTCTTTACATGCAGGAGTGGTCATTGTGGCAGACGGCACGAAAGAAGCAGAAGCCCGTATTGAACGAGTGCTGACAACAGATCCGGGTATGGGTGTAGTGCGCCACGCCGATGCCGGATACGAGCTGGCAAAGAAAACAGCACGTGAAAAAGGGATTAACATCCCAATGCTAGATAAATAAAGGGAAAGGGAATGATCAGGAATGACAAAATCAATTTGGATTAAACATGCAGCCCAGCTGGCTACACTTACTTCGGAAATAAAAGGTCCCCGTTCCAAAGAGGCCATGTCTGAGCTTGGTTTGATCGAAGATGGCAGCTTGTGGATTGAGAATGGTCTTATCCAAGCAGTCGGTACGACTAAAGAAATCGAAGAACGCTATGCCGAAAAATTGCATACAGCAGACGTTGTGGATGCTTCCAATCATTTAGTTACGCCTGGACTTGTAGATCCTCATACGCATGTTGTATATGGCGGAAGCCGCGAGCGTGAATTTGAAATGCGCCTTGAAGGTGCAACATATATGGATATTATGAATGCGGGTGGAGGGATTCATGCGACCACCCGCATGACACGAGAAGCAACGGAAGAAGAATTAATCGAACAAACAACGCACCGTCTTGATTCATTTCTTGCTCATGGAGTGACGACGGTGGAAGGTAAAAGTGGTTATGGTATGAATTTGGAAACTGAGCTTAAACAATTGCGCGTAATGAAGAAATTACAAGAAAAGCATGCAATTGACATCGTTCCTACTTTTATGGGTGCCCATGCAGTGCCGCCGGAATTTAAAGAAAAAGAAGATGAATTTGTCGATTATTTAATTGATGAAATGCTGCCGGTGGTAGCTAAGGAACAATTAGCCGAGTTTAACGATGTTTTTTGTGAAAAAGGAGTGTTTACGCCTGAACAATCGGATCGGATTTTAGAAGCAGGGAAACGCTTCGGATTTACCCCTAAAATTCATGCGGATGAAATCGCGCCTTATGGTGGAGCGGAATTGGCTGCAAAGGCAGGAGCTATTTCGGCCGAGCATTTATTAAAGGCATCAGATGAAGGCATTCGTGCCATGGCAAAAGCCGGAACGATTGCTTGTTTATTACCAGCTACAGCGCTGTATTTACGCGAAGAAGCGGCAGCCGGCAGAAAGATGATTGATGCGGGTGTAGCTGTAGCTATTTCGACTGACTGCAATCCCGGCTCTTCACCGACAACTTCTATGCCGCTTGTGATGAATCTAGCTTGTATTTTGATGAGACTTACTCCGGCAGAAGCATTAACGGCAGCAACGTATAATGCGGCCTGCGCCATTAATCGTCAGGAAAAAGTAGGATCGCTGGAAGTAGGTAAGCAAGCAGATATCGTCTTGTGGAATGTTAAAAACTATCAAGAATTACAATATTTATTCGGAGTTAATCATGTTAAGTCCGTATGGAAAAAAGGTGTACAGGTGGTGTCTTGAGATGAGGGAACAATGGCTTAAGGTGCCTGAATGGTCTTGGAATCGATTAAAAGATGAGTTAGCTTTTGTCCATCATTGGGTTCAACCACTAAATGAAGTGGAAGGCACGCCGGATTTAATTCTTTATGGAGCACCAATCTCCAGATCTTCCATTAGTGTGTCAGGTGCTTCCTTATATCCAACGGAATTTCGCCGGATGTGGAAAGGTTTTGCCACCTACAACTTGGATGAAAAGGTCGATTTGACGGATTTCCAAGTGGCAGATGCGGGGGATGTGGCGATGCATACGACGGACATCCTTTTATCACATCAGCGCATTCAAGAGTCAACAGCGTATCTTGTGGAACACTATCCGAACACTATAACGTGTATGATTGGCGGCGACCATTCTACAACGGCCTGTGCTGTTCGAGGAATTAAAGAAGTTTGTAAGGAAGAAACGATTGGAATCTTGCAACTCGATACGCATCTTGATGTAAGGGATCCGGCAGAATTAGGGCCTGCAAACGGAACGCCGATCCGGCAATTAATTGATGGCCATATCGTCAAAGGAGAGAATGTCATCAATATCGGCTTGCATGGCTATTTTAACGCGAAGCCGCTTATTGATTATGCGGAGGAACATCGCATTCAGATGGTGACATTAAAGCAAGCGCGCAAGCAGGGACTTAGCAATACTGTTCAGGAAGCACTTGAGCGACTGTCAGCAAAAGTTGACCGTGTTTACGTCACAGTCGATATGGATGTACTTGATATTTCTGTTGCGCCGGGTGTACCGGCGTCCACCCCCGGTGGTATGACAGCGATGGAGCTGTTTGATACATTACTGGAAATTGGCCAGCATCCGATTGTCCGGCATATTGATTTTGTTTGTCTGGATCCGAGCAAAGATTCGGCGATCGCCGAAACAGTCAAGACCGGGGTGTATGCATGGCTGCAATTTATCACTGGTTGTGTTTTACAGACTAGATAAAGGAAGCTCCCATCAGTGGGAGTCCTACTGCCAGTTAATAGAGGATAAAACTCTATTCCATTAAGTAAGGAAAGAAAAAGGGGCGGGATCGTTACAAATTAAGATTGACCCGAAAGCACACATTATGCAAGAAGAAATATTCGATCCCGCCTTTGCTTTAGCTAAAATAATAGATTAGAAAGAAAAGATTAAGATCCATTAATCATAAGAACTTGCAGCAATTGTTACGGCAATTGCTCTTTTTTTGTAAGGGGTCTCATCCCATGCTTCGCGCACCTTGAAAGAAATCGAAACGATTCATGCTATATATAAACGAAAACGAAATTTGCAGCCAAACTTCGTTTTTTCAACGTACAATGAATTACAGCAATTACTCGCAATTGCATAAGATTCAGCTGTACTCACCTTAACTTTCTATCTATTAAAAAACTTTGCAC
This sequence comes from Bacillus yunxiaonensis, assembly GCF_037104695.1. Classification (NCBI taxonomy): domain Bacteria; kingdom Bacillati; phylum Bacillota; class Bacilli; order Caryophanales; family Bacillaceae; genus Bacillus; species Bacillus yunxiaonensis. Next base: position 8,133 of record NZ_JBAWSV010000016.1, read on the forward strand.
CAGAACCCTGTACTTCTAGTGGTTCCTTTTTGATTACAAAATACTTATCAGATTTGATTTCAGTAATGATATTGATTTTAAGTGTAATTGTATTGTTAGTGTTCTTAAAATAATTTAATGGCGAATCTGATGATTAGTTTTTTGCACCAGAACCCTTCTGATAACCTTTTTATAGTACAATCATTTTAACTGATAAATTAGTAATTTAAGGAAGTGTAACATATAAAAGAATGTATTATTATTGGAATTGTATTTAAATAGGGTACCATTTCAATTAAGAAAAACATACTTTGTCCGGTTAGAAGGTTTGGTTAAAATGTTCAGCGTTTTTGCTGAATAAGATAGTGTGGTAGATATCTATCATTTTTAAAAGAACCATTGGATGAATTTAAACAGAATTATATAATAAAAATTAATAGTAAGAAGGAGCTAATATGGGAAAACATTATGAAGTGGTAATTATTGGGGCAGGTTCAATAGGAATGGCTGCGGGTTATTATTTATCCAAGTTGGGAATAAAAACCTTGCTCCTTGATCTTAACAATCCACCACATGATAAGGGTAGCCATCATGGTGAGACAAGAATTATTCGCCATGCGTATGGTGAGGGGAATCAGTATGTTCCACTTGTATTAAGAGCACAGGAGTTATGGGAACAACTCCAGGAGGAATCTAACAAACAATTATTTCTTCAAACAGGGGTGCTGTGTGCGGGAGCACCAGGATCTTCTTTCATAAAAGAAGCAATAAATAGTGGCAGGGAATATTCTTTGCCTTTTGAGGTCTTATCTAGTAAGGAGATGGCGTATCGATGGCCGGGTGTTACATTCCCAGAAGGGTTCACCAGCTGCTATGAAACGAGGTCAGGAATTCTATTTAGTGAAACATGCATACAGGCTTTTCGGGACCTGGGTCTGGCAAATGGCATGACTGTTCTTCCATTTACAAAGGCTGAAAAGATTGAGGTTCATTTGAATGGAGCGACCATTCGAACGGCGAATGATACCTACCATACAGATTTTGTGGTTGTAAGTGCAGGTGCATGGTCGGGGAAACTGTTAAAAGATTTAGGATTGGATCTTTCGCTTCAGCCAATCAGGAAAACTGTTTCATGGTTTAAGTGTGACCCAGAATTATATGATTCTAGTGTATTTCCCGCTTTTACGGTTGACTTACTATATGCCCATTATTACGGATTTCCGAGTATTGGTAGTAGTGGATTTAAAATCGGCCGCCACGATGGGGGAGTACAGGTTGACCCGGATGAAGCAGTAAGCCCTTATGGGCCTAATGATGAAAAAGAGATTCGTTCGTTTCTAAGAAAATATATGCCTTCAGCGAATGGGCCTTTAGCAGAAGGAAGAACATGTTTCTATACGTTAACGCCGGATGAACATTTTATCTTAGACCAGCATCCCGAGTACCCGCATATGTTTATTTCTGCCGGTTTTTCTGGTCATGGTTTTAAATTTGCAAGTGTGGTTGGTGAGGTAATTAGCCAGGTAATTACAAAAGGAGAATCTTATTACGATCTAACTAAATTTTCAATAAAGAGATTTAAGAAGTAGATGTCTAAAAGGGCGTCTATTTTAATGGAGTGAGGAAAGGATTAATAAACATAGCAATAATGTGCTAATGTTTCGAAATATCCTCTAGAGTCAAATGATTTAAAGATGGATATAATTATTTTATCACACTAATCAATTTCTTAATTTTCAATATATTGTAAACGCTTTAATTGACTAAGAGGAGAGAGTGTGAGCCGTTAAATAATTTATTCGGGACTAAATGTTTGAAAATTCAAAAGTTAGAGAGGGGAATTTCCGGTGAACGAACAAACCTATAGGATGGATGACGCTCCGCTAAATAAGTTTCATATAAGGATTACAGCACTGACCTTTGGATCCAATTTTTCTGATGGATATGCTCTTGGGATCATTGGAATGGCTCTTAGCCTCCTTGGCCCGCAAATGCATCTTGGTCCTTTGTGGAATGGATTAATTGGAAGTTCTGCCTTAATTGGATTATTTTTTGGAAGCCTTTTGCTTGGCGGACTTTCTGATAAAATTGGAAGACAGAAAATATTCTTATCCAATTTTATCATTATCACAGTAGCATCTGCTTTGCAATTTTTTGTAAATGATCCAGTAACGCTTTTTATACTGCGGATATTAATCGGTATTGCTCTTGGTGGGGATTATGCAGTAGGTTCTACTTTACTTGCGGAATTTGCGCCGAGAAAGTACAGAGGTATTCTATTATCATCATTAAATGTTTTATGGACAGTTGGTTATGTTCTTTCCAATGCTGTAGGATATTATCTTGGAAAGATGGGCCCCGATTCTTGGCGCTGGATGCTTGTTAGTGCAGTGGTTCCTGCTGCAATTGTTTTAGTCATGCGTATTGGAACTCCTGAATCACCAAGATGGCTTGTAAAAATGGGCCGAAAAGAAGAGGCAAGAGAAATCGTGAGAAAATATATTGGACCTCATGCCGTAATGGAGGAAAATATTTCGCAAGATGTCGCCATTAATTATGGAATCAAGGATCTTTTCAACAAACATCTTTGGAAACGCACTGCTTTTGGTAGCCTATTTTATGTATGTCAGGTAGTCCCTTACTTTGCCATTTATACTTTCCTTCCTACAATTTTAGAAAAATTGGGATTTGAAGAAACCTTTACGGTTGATATGCTATTAAATCTATTCCTTCTTGTTGGTGCGATCGCTGGTTTATGGTGTACAGAGAAGCTCTCACGCCGCGGTTTTACCATTTATACCTTTATTATTCTGACCATTTCCTTATTTATTCTAAGTCTTATACCAGCAGGATCGCATGGTTTTACTATCATGGTTTTTGTCATCTTCACCTTTGTCATGTCTGCAGCTTCAAATCTTACAATTGTCTATCCAGCAGAATTATTCCCAACGGAAATTCGCGGTACAGGCGTTGGGGTTGTTACAGCGATAAGCCGAATCGGTTCAGCAATTGGAACATTCCTATTACCGATTAGTGTCAGTTCCTTTGGAATGAAAACATCGATGATCTCCATGTCCGTTATCTTATTAATTGGAACGGTTGTCTCGATTGCATGGGCACCAGAAACGAAATCACTTGGCTTGAATGAAGCGAGTGATCCAAATCTAGATGTTAATATTAGCATGGATGGAGAGGGAAAGAGTGTTGAAATAGGAAGATAACATTCATTTCTTGGTCATATTGAAACTTGAAGGGAGTAGGTAAGGAAAATGAATACAACTATATCAAAAATCCACCCAAAGGAAATAAAAAAAGTTACACTAGGTGCTGGAGCTATTTCCATAAATGAAATCATTGCTGTTTCTAGATATGATGCCGAGGTTTTATTTTCACAGGATTACCGTGAACGAGTAAATCTTTCACGATCGGTCATTGAAAAGTTTTTAGATGAAGAACGGGTCATTTACGGCGTCACAACAGGATTTGGCAGTAACGTAACCGAAACGATCTCCACAGAAGATGCCGAGGTTCTTCAAAAAAATATTATTCGTTCTCATGCAGTATCAGTTGGTGAGCCGTTGGAAAAAGAAGTGGTAAGAGCCATCCAATTCATGATTCTAGTTAATTTAGGGAATGGTTTCTCTGGTGTAAAGTTAGCGACTTTAGAACTTTTAAGGTCGCTACTCAATCACCAAATTATTCCTTTTGCCCCTGGAGAAGGGTCGGTTGCGTATTTAGCTATTGAAGCCCATATGGCCTTAGTGTTAATGGGGGAAGGAAAAGCCTGGTACAATGGTGAGTTGATTCCAGGGAATGAGGCTTTAGAAAAAGCTGGTTTGCAGCCTGTTTCATTGGGCTGTAAGGAAGGATTATCCCTAATAAATGGATCGACTTCGGTCACAGCTTTTGCTTCATTAGCTCTCTATAACAGTATTCAGGCAGCAAAAACAGCGGATATTGCAGGTGCCATGTCACTAGAAGCATTAAAGGGAACCATTAAAGCCTTTGATCCAAGAATCCATTCGGTTAAAAGGCATGAAGAGCAAGCTATCACAGCACGTAATATTGTAAAAATGCTGGAACGCAGTGAGATTGTTGAAAAATATAAGGATTACAGAGTACAGGATGCCCTTAGCCTGAGATGTATTCCTCAAGCCCATGGAGCCGTAAAAAAGGTTTTAAAAGATGCGGAATTTACCATCTGTAATGAAATGAACTCAACAAGTGACAATCCAATCATTATCCCTGAGGATCAGGGAGATGCCCTAATGGTTGGGAATTTTGATGGAACATTCGTTGGTATCTATGCGGATACGATGGCCATAGCGATGGCTAATCTTGCAAAGGTTTCAGAGAGAAGGCTAGACCGGCTCGTCAACTATCATGTAAGTGAGCTTCCGAATTTTCTCGTAGCAAAGCCAGGCTTAAATAACGGTTACATGATTCCACAGTATACGGCGGCGGGGCTGCTTAATGAAATAAGGGTTCTTGTTCATCCCGCAACCGTTGATAATACACCAACCAGTGCAAATCAAGAGGATGTGGTCAGTTTTGCTTATTTTGCGGCAAAAAAAGCCTATCAAATTTCTAAAAAGCTGGAGTATATTTTAGGACTTGAATTGATGGCGGCTGTTCAAGCGTTGGATTTTCATCAACCTTTAAAACCTTCACCCGTCAGCCAAAAGGTTTATGAGCTCATCAGGAGTGTCGTTCCAACTGTAGAAGAAGATCGATATTTTTATCCGGATATTCAATTTATTACCAACCTTATTCATGAAGGTGAAATCCTAAACACTGTCGAATTGATAATTGGAAAACTAGATTGGTAGGAATGTTTAGAATATATGGAAGCTATTCTACTCATCTTCATAACGAGTAGAATAGCTTCCATTCTATTTGGGGGCCCAAAATATGGTTGAAGAACTGACACAAATATCTTTTTCTCAGCTTTTGCTTTCAGGAACCTTTGTACATGTGGCACCCTTTAAGGATTTGCAAGAAAAGTATGGCGTGAAAATTCAGCCCAATGTGGTTGTTTTAGTTTCGATGGATCGCTATCCAGATTTAGCCGAGGGAAAACCGATTGAATGGAAAATTAATATTGGACGAAAGCTTGTAGAAGAATTAGACACCCTCTTATCTATTCCATTTTTATGGGTATGGACGGAAGAGGGGGTTCTAGCACTCTTACTGGATTTTCATGAGGTCAATATACAAGATAGAAAGAGAGAAATCCTATTACAGGCAGAAGAGATTCAAAGGACTTCTGATCAAGTTGGTATACATGTTTCAATTGGTATAGGAAATTTTTATGATGACCCATCTCACCTAATTTGTTCGTATGAAGAGGCAAAAAAATCAATGTCCGGAAGGTTTTTTCAAGGGAATAAATTAATTTTTCACACAGATATGAGAAAAAACATGGTTGAATCCTTAATGATTCCTTTAACGAAAGAAAAGTCGGAACTATTTTCAATCGTTAGAATCGGGTACACAGATGGGGTCGTGACTCAAATCAAAGGAATCATGAATAGGGTGGCTGAGATTTATAACTATAATGAAGATATTTTTAAATCTGAGGTCATTGATCTTCTCATGATGATGTCCAGAATTGTGTTAGAAGCCGGAGTAAGTCCTGTCTCGATATTGACCAATACGGCGAATGTGATTCAAGATCTTTATCATACGATTCGATATGACAAATTTGTTATGAAAGTTTGTAAATATGCGGAATGGTTAACTGAACAGGTAGAAAATATATATATTCGTGATGTTTCACCCCATATTAAACTTGCGATTCGTTATATGAAAGAGAATCATCAAAAAGGAGTTTCTTTAGAGAATATTGCCCATTATTGTCACTTGAGCAGATATCATTTCAGCCATCTTTTTAAAAAAGAAGTTGGAATCAGTGTCATGGATTTTTTTAATAAGCTAAGAATTGATAAATCCTTATTTTATTTGGAAAAAACTGAATTTCCTGTACGGGAAATTGCTAATCAAGTCGGTTTCCATGATTCCAATTATTTTAGCCGATTATTTAAAAAATATATGAAGTCCAGCCCAACGGAATATCGGCGGTTAAAGAGGGAGATTTAATAATTTATTAGGGGACTGCCGACAAACTGCGTTTATCTTAACTCATGTAGGGGTAAGTCCGAGATAAGTCCAAAAACCGCCATACATATGGGATTAAATGTAAATTTTTATAATACCAATGATTTTATCCCTTATCCAGTTCTGATAATTTCCTATATGGGGTCACAACACATACCCATCAACCTAACAGAACAGGTTGCCCCCAAAACGATAAAAATGAACTTCATTGCTATAAAAGATCCTAATTTTTCGTTTTGGGGGCATTGTAAAACTTTAACCTGATGGCGATGGGGTATCATCATCAAGTTAAGGTTTAGATATACATTAGAACGAGCTCTTTCTAGATACTTTTCATCTTATTTATGAAAGAAGTTCCGAAAATGAGTACACCAAATAAACCCTAGCGGGTTTCATTTTTTGAATTATGCTATGTTATGCTTAGCCAGGGTATACTCATAAACAGTACCTAGGATATCAAAGACTGTTTTCTTCTCGTAGCGATGAGATTTTCGTCCGTTTTTCTGTAGAAGGTCAAACAGACGAAGGAGGATCTTTGATACTTCTTGGGTGTTTTTTTGTAAGGCCTGATGAAATAGTATGAAGTAATCCTTATCCAAAGGGGCAAAGCATCTTAACTTTTTTGCAAACATCACAACTTTATTCAAAATATCGCATCTTTTTTATAAACATCGTGACTTTATTCTAAATCTACATTTACTTTTATCACCATCTACTTTGCGGTCTACGACAGCAACCTTTTCACTAGGCCAATAACAGTAAGAAAGATTTTATAAAAAGTGTTGACTATCAGTATATAAGTGTGTAATATAGTAGGAGTCGCTGATGCAACAGAGCAAAAAGCGAAAACGAAATAAAAAACTTAGTTGACATTGAAATACAAAAATGTTAACATAAGGAAGTCGCAATCAAGCGGCAAACAAGTTCTTTGAAAACTGAACGAAACAAACAACGTGAAACGTCAATTTTTATTTATGATGCTAGACAAACTTTATTGGAGAGTTTGATCCTGGCTCAGGATGAACGCTGGCGGCGTGCCTAATACATGCAAGTCGAGCGAACCGATTAAGAGCTTGCTCTTAAGAAGTTAGCGGCGGACGGGTGAGTAACACGTA
>NZ_JBAWSV010000017.1:0-15147 GCF_037104695.1 Bacillus yunxiaonensis
TTCATAAGTCTGGTAATGATGGCAGAGAGGTCACACCCGTTCCCATACCGAACACGGAAGTTAAGCTCTCTAGCGCCGATGGTAGTTGGGACTTTGTCCCTGTGAGAGTAGGACGTTGCCAGGCAAACGAAAGACGAGTCATTGGACTCGTCTTTTTTATTTCCTAAGAAATAGCATTATGTTGATTCATTAAATATAAATAAATATAGTGTGGTACTTTTTCTGCTGTAACAGCTAAAAATTGAAAAATAAACGGATAATCTTCAGAAGAATAACTTCCAAGTAAATCGTACCACCAATCTGTTTCATAACGTGAAATCATACTTAAGTTATAAAGCAGAAGATAATGCGTAAGTAATTCTGGGAAAATAGGAGCTGTATCGCCATTGGCAGGTAAATAATAAGTATTTGTATAGTGATTATATGTAAGAGGCGCACTGTATAATGGATTCCATTGTCTAATAGGTGCTGTGAAATGTAAGTATGATTCATCTTCTTTAACGTTTGTATATCGAACGTTAAGATGTTTGCAAGTTCCCTCCATATGTCGTATAAAACGTTCTTCTGTCATATGAAAAGCATCTAAAACATGAGTAGGAAAAGTAAAGATATCCTCTGTCACCTCTTTTAGTTTATATAGCCTATTTCTTCTTTTACTGTATAGGAATAATTCCTTTAGTTCTGCGATTCGTTGCAGTAACTCTCCCATTGTATATTTTTCTCCCTCTAAATGTTTCACATGAAACATTTGTTCCGCAACTTGAGTAAATAATCCATGTTTTTGTATTTTAACTTCATCATCTATAAACTGATAGCTTTGTTTTTTTCGCTTTCTTGTTGTGACCCCATGTGCTAATACAGAAGTTGATTCCGGATAATTAGGATCGACTGTAAGTAAACAAGCTTTTAGTAGCTGGCTCATTCCATAAAACAATAATACTGGTTTTATGGAAAGCGGAGCAGTATGACACAAATCGTAGTAATTTTTTCCATGCTCTAAGTAATAAATAAATGGATAACAATTTTCAAAGCTTTTCTTCTCAGTATTTATATTACCTAATTTTTTATAGCAATGGGTAAGATAATGTTGTGTGTGAGTAGAAGAAAGGAAGAAGCTTAATTTCTGCCAAATGATTGATGAATGCTGCATTGTATACTCTCCTTTTGTTTTTAGAAAATTCTAACATATGCTGTCTTTCTTGACAGTATTTTAACCAATTGTTAAGCTACTAATAATAATTTCAGGTATCATGGGGGGAATCATTTATGTGGGAATCTAAATTTGTTAAAGAAGGTTTAACGTTTGATGATGTATTACTTGTACCAGCTAGATCCGATGTATTACCAAGAGAAGTAAGCGTGAAAACAGTTTTATCTGAAAGTTTACAATTAAACATCCCTTTAATTAGTGCTGGTATGGATACGGTAACAGAAGCTGATATGGCTATCGCAATGGCTCGTCAAGGTGGATTAGGTATTATTCATAAGAATATGTCTATTGAGCAACAAGCCGAGCAGGTCGACAAAGTAAAACGTTCTGAAAGCGGCGTTATTACTGATCCTTTCTTTTTAACTCCAGACCATCAAGTATATGATGCAGAACATTTGATGGGAAAATACCGCATTTCAGGTGTTCCAATTGTAAATGACGGAGAAGAGCGAAAGCTTGTAGGAATTATTACAAATCGTGATATGCGTTTTATCCAGGATTATTCAATTAAGATTTCCGATGTAATGACAAAAGAGCATTTAATTACAGCGCCAGTTCATACTACACTAGAAGATGCTGAAAAAATCTTACAGAAACATAAAATTGAAAAACTCCCTCTTGTTGATGATAACGGTGTATTACAAGGCTTGATTACAATTAAAGATATTGAAAAAGTAATCGAGTTTCCAAACTCTGCGAAAGATAAACAAGGTCGTTTATTAGTAGGTGCAGCTGTTGGAGTAACAGCTGATGCAATGCAACGCATCGATGCATTAGTAAAAGCAAATGTTGATGTAATTGTTATTGATACAGCTCATGGACATTCCCAAGGTGTATTAGACAAAGTGAGAGAAGTTCGTGAAAAGTATCCAAAATTAAATATTATCGCTGGTAACGTTGCGACAGCGGAAGCAACTCGTGAATTAATTGAAGCAGGTGCAAATATTGTTAAGGTTGGTATTGGACCAGGTTCTATTTGTACAACACGCGTTGTAGCTGGTGTTGGCGTTCCTCAGTTAACAGCAGTATATGACTGTGCGACAGAAGCTCGTAAATACGGTGTTCCAGTTATTGCTGATGGTGGAATTAAATATTCTGGTGATATTGTAAAAGCATTAGCAGCAGGTGCACACGTTGTTATGCTTGGAAGTATTTTTGCCGGTGTAGCAGAAAGCCCTGGAGATACAGAAATTTACCAAGGTCGTCAATTTAAAGTATACCGCGGTATGGGTTCTGTTGGAGCGATGGAAAAAGGAAGTAAAGATCGTTACTTCCAAGAAGGCAATAAAAAACTTGTTCCAGAAGGAATCGAAGGCCGTGTTCCATTTAAAGGTCCTTTAGCAGATACGGTACATCAATTAGTTGGTGGATTACGTGCAGGTATGGGATATTGCGGTGCAGCTGATTTACCGTTCTTACGTGAAAATGCACAGTTTATCCGTATGTCAGGTGCTGGATTACGTGAAAGTCACCCGCATGATGTACAAATTACAAAAGAATCACCAAACTATTCATTATAATGTCGGATATCGAAATAGACAGAGGTTTAGTATCCCTGTCTATTTTTTTTTGATTGTGTTAGAATAACGTTTATGTGAGTACAAATATATTGGGGGTAACAAAAGTGACAGGTATGTTCCGTAAACAAATACTTGCGATTGTAACAGTACTTACACTATTTTGCAGCATGTTTTTTACATACAGCAGTGCATTTGCAGAAACAAATGCTCCTTTGAATGTTGAAGCAGGTGCGGCGATTTTAGTGGAAGCGAATTCTGGAAAAATTTTATATCAAAAAAATCCAGACGAACTATTAGCAATTGCGAGTATGACAAAAATAATGAGTGAGTATTTAGTTCATGATGCAGTCGCAAAAGGAAAAATTAAGTGGGATCAAAAAACAAAGATTTCTGAATATGCTCATTTTATTTCACAAGATCGCTCTTTATCAAATGTTCCTTTAGAAAATGGCGGTACTTATACTGTAAAAGAGTTATACGAGGCAATGGCAATTTATTCTGCAAATGGTGCAACGATTGCCTTAGCTGAATTAATCGGCGGTTCAGAAGCGAACTTTGTTAAGATGATGAATGACAAAGCGAAAGAACTTGGATTAACGAACTATAAATTTGTAAACTGTACAGGATTAACAAATAAAGATTTAAAAGGGAGACAGCCTGAAGGGACAACTCCGGATGAAGAGAATAAAATGTCTGCTAGAGATTGTGCAATCTTAGCGCAACATTTAATTAAAGAGTATCCAGAAACGTTAGAGACATCTAAGATTCCGAAAAAGACATTCCAAGAAGGCGGAAAATATCCAATAAAAATGGATAACTGGAACTGGATGTTACCTGGGTTAGTTATGCAATATGAAGGAGTAGATGGTCTGAAAACAGGTTCTACTCCAGAAGCTGGAGATTGTTTTACAGGTACAGCAGAACGTAATGGTATGCGTTTAATTTCTGTTGTTATTAAAACGAATTCTCACACAGCACGTTTTGCAGAAACAAAGAAACTATTTGATTATGGTTTTACAAATTTCCAAACGAAAACAGTATATCCGAAAAATTCTCAAGTAAAAGGGCATGAAACAGTTCATGTGGATAAAGCAAAAGATACAGATGTAGCAGTGCAAACGAAGGAAGAAGTTGTGCTTCCAATGCCAAAAGGAAGTAAAGATGTTTACAAAACGGATTTCAAAGCAGTAAATAAGAAGAATGAAGCGCCAATCAAAAAAGGTACGACAGTTGGTTATATGACTGTATCAGCAAAAGATGCAAATGATGTAGGATTTTTAACTGGTAAGTCAATGCAAGTAGACCTTGTAACAAAACAAGAAGTAGAGAAAGCGAATTGGTTTGTTCTTTCTATGCGAAGCGTTGGTTCTTTCTTTAGTGGTATATGGCATAGTACAGTTGATACTGTAAAAGGTTGGTTCTAAGAGCTCCCCATAGGGGGCTTTTTTTTATTTCTTGTTTTTGGCATCGATTACATCAAAAAAAAATAGTAGACAAGCCTCTAATAAGTAATGGTAGAATGTAAGAGTATTCTTACTTTTCGTCGTGAACGGGGAAAAGCAATTCACCTAGGGGGGTTTTTGTACATGATCAATGTAACAGGGACAGAGCGTGTAAAACGTGGAATGGCAGAAATGCAAAAAGGCGGCGTCATTATGGACGTAGTCAACGCTGAGCAAGCAAAAATTGCAGAAGCAGCAGGTGCGGTTGCTGTTATGGCACTAGAACGTGTTCCAGCTGATATTCGTGCAGCAGGTGGCGTTTCGCGTATGGCAGATCCAACAATTGTAGAAGAAGTAATGGGTGCTGTATCAATTCCAGTTATGGCAAAATGTCGTATTGGCCATCTTGTGGAAGCACGTGTACTTGAATCATTAGGGGTAGACTATATTGATGAGAGTGAAGTATTAACTCCGGCTGATGAAGTGTACCATTTAAATAAACGTGATTACACTGTTCCGTTTGTATGTGGATGTCGTGATATTGGCGAAGCAGCACGTCGTATTGCTGAAGGTGCATCTATGCTTCGTACAAAAGGTGAGCCTGGCACAGGGAATATTGTAGAAGCTGTACGTCATATGCGTCAAGTAAACGCAGAAATTCGTCAAGTTGCGAATCTGCGCGAAGATGAATTAATGACATACGCAAAAAACACTGGTGCTCCTTATGAAGTATTACTTGAAATTAAACGCCTTGGTCGTTTACCAGTTGTAAACTTTGCAGCAGGCGGCGTTGCAACTCCAGCTGATGCTGCATTAATGATGCAACTTGGTGCAGATGGGGTATTCGTAGGTTCTGGTATTTTCAAATCAGAAAATCCAGAAAAATTTGCACGCGCAATTGTTGAAGCGACAACACATTATGAAGATTATGAATTAATTGCTCGCCTTTCTAAAGGGCTAGGTAATGCAATGAAAGGTGTTGAAATTTCAACATTATTACCAGAACAACGCATGCAAGAGCGCGGTTGGTAATTAAAGGAGTTTTTAAAATGATTACAATCGGTGTATTGGGACTTCAAGGGGCTGTTCGTGAACATGTACGTGCAATAGAAGCGAGTGGTGCACAAGCTGTTATTGTGAAACGTACAGAGCAGCTAGAGGAAGTAGATGGACTTATTTTACCAGGCGGTGAAAGCACAACAATGCGCCGTCTTATTGATAAATATGGTTTCATGGAACCTCTTCGTGAATTTTCTAAAACAGGAAAACCGATGTTTGGTACATGTGCAGGTATGATTTTACTTGCAAAGAACCTTATTGGATATGAAGAATCACATATTGGTGCAATGGATATTACCGTAGAACGAAATGCATTTGGTCGTCAAAAAGATAGCTTTGAGGCTGCCCTTTCTATGAAAGGTGTAGGCGAAGACTTTATCGGTGTATTTATTCGTGCGCCATATGTTGTAGATGTAGAAGATCATGTAGAAGTATTATGTACACATGAAGACCGCATGGTAGCGGTTCGACAAAATCATTTATTAGCAGCTTCGTTCCATCCAGAGCTAACAGATGATCATCGTGTTACAGCTTATTTCGTAGAGATGGTGAAAGAAGCAAAAATGAAAAAAGTTGTATAAGTAACTTGCAACTTGTGTAAGATTATAGTAAATTGATGATAATAATTTTATAAAATCAGCGTGTTGATAGGAAGTAGTAACAAATGTTGTTTCTTATAGAGAGTCGGTGGTTGGTGGAAACCGATAGAAACAGTTTGTGAATCCATCCTGGAATGGAATGTGGAATATCTTTATGATTAGTAAGCATTTCCGGTGAAGAGCCGTTATTTCTACTTGAGAGGAAAGCAATGGTGCTTTCAACTAGGGTGGCAACGCGGGTTAACTCCCGTCCCTTTTTTACAGGGACGGGAGTTTTTTGTGTTTTATAAAACAAAAGGAGGAATATATAATGCTTGATATTAAATTTTTACGTGCGAATTTTGAAGAAGTAAAAGCAAAATTACAGCATAGAGGGGAAGATTTAACTGATTTCGGTCGTTTTGAAGAATTAGATACAAGAAGAAGAGAGTTACTTGTTCAAACAGAGGAATTGAAAAGTAAACGTAATGAAGTATCTCAACAGATCTCTGTGTTAAAACGTGAAAAGAAAGATGCTGAGGCACTAATTTTAGAGATGCGTGAAGTAGGAGAAAAAGTAAAGGATCTTGATAATGAGCTTCGTACAGTTGAAGAAGATTTAGAAAGATTAATGCTTTCTATTCCAAATATCCCACATGAATCTGCACCAATTGGTGAAACAGAGGATGATAACGTGGTAGCACGTACTTGGGGAGAGGTAAAAGAGTTTAATTTTGAACCAAAACCTCACTGGGATCTTGCAACTGACCTAGGAATTTTAGATTTCGAGCGTGCTGCTAAAGTAACGGGAAGCCGTTTTGTATTTTCTAAAGGTGCAGGTGCAAAGTTAGAACGTGCTTTAATTAGTTTTATGCTTGATCTCCATACAGAAGAACACGGCTATGAAGAAGTGTTACCTCCATATATGGTAAATCGTGCAAGTATGACAGGGACAGGACAGCTTCCAAAATTTGAAGAAGATGCATTCCGTATTGAAAGTGAAGACTATTTCTTGATTCCTACAGCTGAAGTACCTGTAACAAATATGCATCGTGATGAGATTTTAAGTGCAGACCAATTGCCAATTCGTTATGCAGCATTTAGTGCGTGCTTCCGTTCTGAAGCAGGTTCAGCTGGTCGTGATACACGTGGTTTAATTCGTCAGCATCAATTTAATAAAGTTGAGCTTGTAAAATTTGTGAAACCAGAAGATTCTTATGAAGAATTAGAAAAATTAACAAATGATGCAGAACGCGTATTACAATTATTAGGTCTACCATATCGTGTTATGAGCATGTGTACAGGAGATTTAGGATTTACAGCAGCGAAGAAATACGATATCGAAGTATGGATTCCTAGCTACGGTACATATCGTGAAATTTCTTCTTGTAGTAACTTTGAAGCTTTCCAAGCAAGACGTGCAAACATTCGTTTCCGTCGTGAGCCGAATGCTAAACCAGAACCTGTTCATACACTAAATGGATCTGGGCTTGCAATTGGACGTACAGTTGCAGCAATTTTAGAAAACTACCAACAAGAAGATGGTTCTATTATCATTCCAGAAGTTCTTCGTCCTTATATGGGAGGGAAAACAGTAATTAAATAAAGTTTTATTCATATACATCTCTTGTTATCCAGTAAGAATAAAGTGGAATTTTTAACAAGAGAAGAGATATATTTAACACTAATGATCTTACTGTTAATTAGAAGATTAGGATAGATTGTATGAGAATGGGAAAAGGATAGAGAAAAAATCTCTTTCCTTTTCTATTATAGTAGGGTTGACGAACTGTTTTTCTTTTGATATTATATTTCATGTCATGTGAATACGGAGGAATACCCAAGTCTGGCTGAAGGGATCGGTCTTGAAAACCGACAGGCGGTGCGAGCCGCGCGGGGGTTCGAATCCCTCTTCCTCCGCCATATATAATTGACAACAGCGCATATAAGTGGAGATTGGAGAACTCGTTACCAACACGTAACGAGTTTTTATTTTAACCACTCAGGAAGTAGCATATAGAGGATTTCATCTCTTATAGAAACACTCATATTCCGATGATTATCTTCATAGATATGAAAGGAGCTACCATGGATATTATTATACAAACGTTTCCGCTTGACGGAAAAACACTATACTATGTACAATGCCCCGTTTGCAAGAAAAATAAGATTTTAAACAGTGCTGCAAACGTATCTCGTATTGTAAGTGATGAAACATTTCGTAAACTTAGTGGTTGCATCTGTGATGTGAAACAAGAAGTGAAGAAAGTAGAAGCACCAAAACAAATCGAAAAACAAGCAGCTGCAAAACGTAAAGTAATTACTGCTGTTATTAACGGGACAGAAATGACGGTAAAGGAAATTGCTGAAGCGTATGATCTTAGTGTAAGTACTGTACGTCAGCGCATTAACGCCGGAAAATCAGAGAGTGAGATTATTGCTCCGACCAAAAAGAAAAACTAAGTTCATAGGAAAAACCCGTGCGATTGCACGGGTTTTTTATTTTACAAGTTTACGTGTTTGTTGTAAGAAGTGACCAATTTTCTTAATGATAGGTTCAATTGAATTTTCATTTTGTAAAATATCATATTCATTAATATTAAGACGCAGCACAGGGCAAGCATTAAAATCATTAATCCAATTTTCATAGCGTGCATGCATTTCTTCCCAATACTCAATCGGTGTTTGCTGTTCCATAGGTCTTCCGCGTTCTTTAATACGATCTACGATATCTTCGAACGACCCTTCTAAATAAATGAGTAAATTAGGGTGTGGGAAGTAGGGTGTCATAACCATTGCATCGAATAAGCTTTTATATGTTTCATAATCCGTAGTGGTCATTGTTCCTTTTTCATAATGCATTTTTGCAAAAATTCCTGTGTCTTCATAAATAGAACGGTCTTGAATAAATCCTCCGCCATATTCGAAAATTCTTTTTTGTTCTTTAAAGCGTTCAGCTAAGAAATAAACTTGTAAGTGGAAGCTCCAACGTGTGAAATCACCATAAAATTTGTCTAGATATGGATTGGAGTCTACTTTTTCAAATGATGTACGGTAACCAAGCGCGTTTGCTAGTGCATTTGTCATTGTAGATTTTCCGACACCAACTGTTCCTGCAATCGTAATAACAGCGTCATTTGGAATATCATATTTTTGTCTCAAATTCATTACTAGTTAATCTCCTTCGTCAGTGTATTTTGTAATGCTGATAAGATTACGTTTAAGTCCGATTCGTTTTTCACAAAATCCATATTATCTCCGTTGAATTTTAGTACGGGGATGCTCGGATGATCTTGTTTGAAAGCTTCCATTGCCGCTTCGTAATCTTCAATGAGTTGTAATAAATAATTCGGATCTATATTTTTTTCGAATTCCCGTCCGCGCAGGGCAATTCGTTTTTGTAGTGTTTCTAAGCTTGCTGTTATATACACGATGACGTTTGGAACGGGCATATCTTGTGTTAAAATACGATAAATTTGCATGTATTTCTCATACTGGGAACCCTGTAATGTTCGAGATGCAAAAATTAAATTTTTGAATATATGGTAATCTGCTACAACAGGCATATGTTGTTTTAAATATTTTGTATCGATGTCTTCTAGTTGCTTGTAACGGTTGCAGAGGAAAAACATTTCTGTTTGAAAACTCCATTCTTGGATGTCTTCGTAGAACTTGCCTAAGAAAGGATTCTCATCAACGATTTCTTTCAATAAATGGAGTTGCATGTGAGTCGATATCGCTTTCGCGAGTGAAGTTTTTCCGACACCAATTGGTCCTTCGACCGTAATAAATGGTACTCCGGTCACGCTGTTGCCTCCTTCCAAAACATAATTTAGCACTAATAAAAAGCACAAAACAGAATTATTGTAGCATAAGAGGAGGCAGAAAGGGCTAGTTTTCATAAAAAGTTAGAAAATCAATTTATGGTATTACACCTTTAAATGAATTGATGGAGAAGTATTTGCTTTTAAAGTTGCTTGCATGATGTGCAGGGCGTGTTTATTATCTTGGTCGCAATTGGATGCAATGCAATCTTCAGGTACATATAATTGATAATTTCTCATATGAGCGTCATTCGCGGTAAAAAGAATGCATATATTTCCAGCTACCCCTGTTAAAATAAGGTTTTCTATCTTTAAATGACCCAACAATGAATTTAAGGGGGTTTCATAAAAAGCAGAATAATGTGGTTTAATAAAAATATAATCATCGTTTGAGGGTGCTATTTTTTTTATAATTTCTTGGCTATATTCATTTGTGCAATAGGTAATAAGTTCATTGATGTCAGCTCTCCATAAATGATAATGATCATTTACATAAATAATTGGACAGCCAGAGTTTTTCATTTTTTGTTTGAGTTCTAAAATAGATTCTGTAATATTTTTGCATTTTCGTGCTAAGATAGGTCCATGTGAAAATTGAAAATCATTAATCATATCGATGATAAGAAGTGCTGTATTTTTCATATGTAATCTCCTTTCCTTTCTCCTTAGATTGGATTGAATATAGAAAAGTTATTTGTGATGAAAGGATTTTGTTATGGAAGAAGATATTTATTTTATGAAGCTCGCGATAGAGGAAGCAAAAAAGGCTGAAGAAATACAAGAAGTACCAATTGGTGCAGTTGTTGTAGTGGACGGTGAGGTAGTAAGTCGTGCGCATAACTTGCGTGAAACAGAGCAACGGTCAATTGCGCACGCTGAATTGTTAGCGATTGATGATGCGTGCAAAAAGTTAGGGACGTGGCGTTTGGAAAATGCAACCCTATATGTCACATTAGAGCCGTGTCCAATGTGTGCTGGTGCAATTGTGTTATCGCGTGTAAAACGTGTTGTATATGGAGCGAGTGACCCAAAAGGTGGATGTGCTGGTACATTAATGAATTTATTAACAGAGGAAAGGTTTAATCATCAATCTGAAGTTGTGGTTGGTGTATTAGAAGAAGAGTGTGGAGCCTTATTAACAACCTTTTTCCGAGAACTACGCAAAAAGAGGAAGAAAGAGAAGGAAAATCTGGATAAAAATAGTCTTTGTTAACACGTTGCAATTTTTTAGGAAACAAGTTATACTGATATTGCCTTCAGATAAGGCAACTAAATATGGTTTTAACTTTGCCGTGCTAAGCGGGGAGGTAGCGGTGCCCTGTACTCGCAATCCGCTCTAGCGAGGCCGAATCCCTTCTCGAGGTTATGCTACTGTAGGGTCTGCCTTAAGTAAGTGGTGTTGACGTTTGGGTCCTGCGCAACGGGACCCCGTGAACCTTGTCAGGTCCGGAAGGAAGCAGCAATAAGCGGGTCTTCTCGTGTGCCGCAGGAGTGCCTGAACCGAGCTAACTGCTTAAGTAACGCTTATGGTACGTAATCGACAGAAGGTGCACGGCAGTTATATATGCATATAAAGCTCATCCTATATGAATAGGGTGGGTTTTTTGTATAGAAAATAACTTTTGGAATCTATAATCAGAATGGGTTATAATAAGATGAAACTTTAATTAGTGGGTGATTTTTTATACTTTACTAATTATCAGTCGAACGAATCGGGCTTTTACGGGCAGTCTATCTCCCATCTAATTTCTTTAGTTTGAGCCGGGGATTGCTGTTCAAAAATAGCGAGATAACTGAGATAATAACCTTTGGGGGAGGCCGTATTTTCGTGTCATACCAGGCGTTATACCGAACATGGAGGCCGCAAAAATTTGAAGATGTAGTCGGTCAAAAGCACGTAACGAAAACGTTGCAAAATGCTCTTCTTCAAGAGAAAGCATCACATGCCTATGTGTTTTCCGGACCGAGAGGAACAGGGAAAACAACAATTGCAAAGGTATTTGCCAAAGCAATCAACTGTGAGCATGCTCCTACAGCTGAACCTTGTAATGAATGTCCTGCATGCTTAGGAATTACGCAGGGGGCTATTTCAGATGTATTAGAAATTGACGCGGCTTCGAATAACGGTGTAGATGAAATTCGAGATATAAGAGATAAAGTAAAGTATGCTCCAAGCGAAGTTAGCTATAAAGTATATATTATTGATGAAGTTCACATGCTCTCTATGGGTGCTTTTAATGCGTTATTAAAAACATTAGAAGAACCTCCGCAGCATGTTATCTTTATTTTAGCAACGACAGAACCGCATAAAATTCCACCAACAATTATTTCTCGTTGTCAGCGTTTTGAATTTCGAAAAATATCAGTGCATGATATTGTCGAACGATTAACAACTGTTGTAAACAACGAAGGAACGAAAGTGGACGAAGAAGCTCTTCAAATTGTAGCGCGTGCCGCAGAAGGTGGTATGCGTGATGCATTAAGTTTAATTGATCAAGCTATTTCTTATAGTGATGAAGTGGTAACAGTAGAAGATGTATTAGCGGTTACAGGTTCTGTTTCACAGCGATATTTAGCAAACCTTGTAGGGTGCATCTATGAAAATGATGTATCCAAAGCGCTGCGTATTGTTGATGATATTATGAATCAAGGGAAAGATCCGCTTCGCTTCATGGAAGACTTCATTTACTATTATCGAGATATGCTTTTATATCAAACTTCGCCTCAGTTAGAGGACATGCTAGAGAGAGTTATTGTTGATGATTCATTTCGTAAGTTAAGTCAGGATATGCAGCCTGAAATGATTTATGAAATTATTCATACGCTTAGTAAAAGCCAACAAGAAATGAAATGGACAAACCATCCTCGTATTTTTTTAGAGGTGGTTATGGTGCAACTGTGTCAGCAATTTGCGATGAAAGCAAATGGAGCGGATCGTTTGCAAGCTGTTTTACAAAGAATGCAGCAACTAGAACAGGAATTAGAAAATATGAAGCAGCATGGTGTACCTATGCAACAAGAAGTGAAAGAAACAAAGGTTACACCGAAGCCGACTCGTTCTGGTAGCATGAAAATACCAGTTGGGCGTGTTCATGAAGTGTTAAAACAAGCGACTCGTAAAGATTTAGAGCAACTAAAGAGTGCGTGGGGTGAACTGTTAGAGCGATTGAAAAATTCTAATAAAGTTGCTTATGCGGTTTTATTAGAAAACAGTGAGCCGGTCGCAGCTTCTACTACTTCTTATGTTCTTGCTTTTAAGTATGAAATACATTGTAAAATGGCGAGTGAAAATCGTGAGGCAACAGATACGGTAGAGCAAATTCTCTTTGAACTGTTTGGAAAGAGGTTGCAAATGATTGCAATCCCAAAAAGTGAATGGGGAAAAATTCGTGAGGGTTTCTTACAGCATGAAGGTAGTCCTTCGGAGGAAGCTGAAAAGCCGAAAGACCCTCTTATCGAAGAAGCTGTAAAGATTGTGGGAGAACAATTAATTGAAATAAGAGAGTAAAACACGTCTTAAATGGATTTTTCTTTATTAAACGATAAACATTCATTAAGAAACAATTAGGAGGAATTATTATGATGCGTGGTGGAATGGGAAATATGAATAACATGATGAAACAAATGCAGAAAATGCAAAAACAAATGGCGAAAGCGCAAGAGGAACTTGGTGAAAAAACAGTTGAGGGAACAGCTGGCGGTGGCATGGTAACAGTTATCGCAAATGGACATAAGCAAATTTTAGAAGTGCAAATTAAAGAAGAAGTTGTAGATCCAGAAGATATTGAAATGTTACAAGACCTTGTATTAGCTGCAACGAATGATGCATTAAAGAAAGCAGAAGAGCTATCAGCTTCTACAATGGGACAATTTACAAAAGGATTGAATTTACCGGGCGGTATGTTCTAGGAGGCTGGTCATAGATGCACTACCCAGAACCAATCTCAAAGCTGATTGATAGCTTTATGAAATTGCCAGGAATCGGACCGAAAACAGCTGTTCGCCTGGCCTTTTTCGTATTGGATATGAAAGAAGATGATGTATTAGATTTTGCGAAGTCGCTTGTAAATGCAAAGCGAAACTTAACATATTGCTCTATTTGCGGCCATATAACAGATAAAGATCCTTGTTATATTTGTGATGACTCTCATCGTGATCAATCGATTGTTTGCGTTGTGCAAGAGCCGAAAGATGTCATTGCAATGGAGAAGATGAAAGAATATCAGGGAGTATATCATGTATTAAATGGTGCCATTTCCCCAATGGAAGGAATTGGCCCGGAAGATATCAATATCCCTCAGTTGTTAAAGCGACTGCACGATGAAACAGTACAAGAAGTTATTTTGGCGACAAACCCGAACATTGAAGGAGAAGCGACAGCGATGTACATTTCTCGCCTGTTAAAGCCGACTGGTATTAAAGTGACGCGTATTGCACATGGGCTACCGGTTGGCGGTGATTTAGAATACGCGGATGAAGTAACGTTATCAAAGGCGTTAGAGGGCCGCAGGGAATTATAATAAGTAGGAGAAATAGAGATGCTTTTTCAGAAAAAAGGGAATTTGCGCAAAGAATATGACGAAAAGTTAATCGCGTTGCTAGAACAAGTGAAGGTAGAATGGATGCGTCAAAGAAGAATTGTAGCACAAAGTATTGAGCCTTCAGAAGATGTACTGTGTCATTTGAAATTAGCGGAAGCGAAATATTTTTATCTATTGAAGGAAGCGAAAAGACGTCCTGTGAAAATGGAACGGTTGTAAAGGAGAAGTCGAGCGGAACATGCATGTTCCGCTCGACTTTTTATTTTAAAGAAAAAATTTTAACGGTCTTTTTTTTTCTTTTTTCCATACAAATATAGTGTACAAGGTATAAGGGAGAGGACAGTATGGAACAACGTTTGATTATTGGTGGTATATTAACGTTAATCTTTCTTTTATTAATTTTAGGTGCTCCTATGAAGTCTTTTCGTTTTATAGGAAGGCCGCTCGTCAAAATTGTAATAGGAGCTTTGTTGCTGTTTGCTGTCAATGTAGTGGGGACGCAATTTAACTTTCATCTGCCTATTAATGTCGGTACTACATTTATTTCGGGTTTTTTAGGTTTACCAGGTGTCGGTGCACTTATAGTTATTAAATTATATGTTTTACCAGGCTAGAAGAAACGTTATGTTTTCTAGCCTGGTATTCTTTTTTTGAAAAAGTATTGACGTACAAACTATTAATATGGTAAATTAATAAACGTCGTCAACGACAAAAGAAAAAAGAAGTTGACACTTAGAATTAGATGTGATACATTATAAAAGTCGCTGAAACGCGATGTTGAACTTTGAAAACTAAACGAAACAAACAACGTGAAACGTCAATTTTTATTTATGATGCTAGACAAACACTTTATTGGAGAGTTTGATCCTGGCTCAGGATGAACGCTGGCGGCGTGCCTAATACATGCAAGTCGAGCGAACCGATTAAGAGCTTGCTCTTAAGAAGTTAGCGGCGGACGGGTGAGTAACACGTA
>NZ_JBAWSV010000018.1:0-14085 GCF_037104695.1 Bacillus yunxiaonensis
ACCTTCATAAGTCTGGTAATGATGGCAGAGAGGTCACACCCGTTCCCATACCGAACACGGAAGTTAAGCTCTCTAGCGCCGATGGTAGTTGGGACTTTGTCCCTGTGAGAGTAGGACGTTGCCAGGCTTTATTATCATCGCGGGGTGGAGCAGTCTGGTAGCTCGTCGGGCTCATAACCCGAAGGTCGCAGGTTCAAATCCTGTCCCCGCAACCAAATGGTCCCGTGGTGTAGTGGTTAACATGCCTGCCTGTCACGCAGGAGATCGCCGGTTCGACCCCGGTCGGGACCGCCATTTATATAAATTAAAGAACGAAACAATATGTTTCGTATTTTTTTATTTACTTTAATTCAACTTATAAGACAGTCAATCTTATCCTTAGGACAACTCCTAAGGTCTTTTTTATATATTCGAAACTGAAACAAAAATAAAAAATCTGTATAATAAAGAGCAGGGAATACTAACAGTAAGGTAGGTGAAACCTTTGAATGAATATGAAATAACAACAATGTCCTCAGAAGAAACACAGAATTTATCAGAAAGGCTTGGACAATTAGTTCAGGCGCAGGATGTTTTAATTTTAGAAGGGGACTTAGGTGCAGGTAAGACAACATTTACAAAAGGTCTTGCAAAAGGTCTTGGTGTGAAACGTGTTGTGAATAGTCCAACGTTCAATATTATTAAAGAATATAAAGGACGATTACCTCTGTATCATATGGATGTATACCGCCTAGCGGAGAGCGAAGAAGATTTAGGGTTTGATGAATATTTTTATGGTGAAGGTGTAACAGTGGTGGAATGGGCACATTTAATAGAGGCTTTTTTACCATCTTCACTTTTAAAAATCAGTTTATTCCACACGGGGGATAGTACAAGAAAAATTGTATTAGAGCCGAGCGGAGAACGTTATATTAGATTATGTGAGGAGCTATTACAAAATGAAAGTACTAGCAATTGATACTTCTAACTATGTAATGGGAGTTTCTCTTATTGATGGAAATACGGTTGTTGGAGAAATCATTACAAACTTAACAAAAAATCATTCTGTGCGTCTGATGCCAGCAGTAGAGCAGCTTTTACAAGAATGTAGTGTGAAACCAAAGGAATTGAATAAAATCGTTGTAGCAGCTGGGCCAGGCTCTTATACAGGTGTTCGTATTGGTGTAACAGTTGCCAAAACATTAGCTTGGTCATTGCAAATTCCGATTGTTGGTGTATCAAGTTTAGAAGTACTGGCAGCAAACGGAATGAATTTCCCGGGGTATATTTGTCCGTTATTTGATGGTCGTCGTCAGCAAATTTATACTGGTTTGTATACATATAGAGAACAAGAGTTACAATCTGTGAAAGAGGATCGTATTATTCTTATTGCCGATTGGTTACAAATGTTAAAAGAGTTGGGACAACCTATTTTATTTATTGGAAATGATGTAGAACAACATAAAGATACAATTGTAGAACACTTAGGGAATCAAGCGGTATTTGCCCTGCTGACGAAACATAATCCACGCCCAAGTGAGTTAGCTTTCTTAGGTTTACAGAAAGAAGAGCAATCTGTGCATACATTCGTTCCAAGTTACCTTCGTTTGGCAGAAGCGGAGGCAAAATGGCTAGAAAGTCAAAAGAAATAGGGGTCTCATGAATGAACATTACATTTAGAAATATGAAGGAAGAGGATATTCCACAAATTGTTGCGATTGAAGAAGCTTCATTTGCGACTCCTTGGACTGCTGAAGCATTTGAGCGAGAAATAAACATGAATGAGTATGCACACTACGTTGTAATGGAAACAGAGGAAGGAATTCTAGGTTATTGTGGACTTTGGATTATTCTTGATGAATCACATATTACGAACATTGCGGTATTACCACAATACCGTGGTCAAAGGCTTGGAGAAGCGTTATTACAAGAAGTAATAAACAAAGCGAGAGATCTTGGAGCAAATACGATGACACTTGAAGTTCGTGTTTCAAATGAAGTTGCAAAAAAGTTATATCGAAGACATGGTTTTCAAAATGGCGGAATTCGCAAAAGATACTATACAGACAATTATGAAGATGGTCTTGTAATGTGGGTGAACTTATGATGAAAAAAGATACAATTATACTGGGTATTGAAACAAGTTGTGATGAAACTGCTGTGGCAGTTGTGAAAAATGGACGAGAAATTTTAGCGAACATTGTAGCTTCGCAAATTGAAAGCCATAAACGTTTTGGCGGGGTTGTTCCGGAAATTGCATCTCGCCACCATGTGGAACAAATAACAGTTGTATTAGAAGAAGCGTTAAAAGAAGCACAAGTTACATTTGAAGATATTGATGCAATTGCTGTTACAGAAGGGCCAGGTCTTGTTGGGGCACTGTTAATTGGTGTGAATGCAGCAAAAGCAGTAGCTTTTGCACATAATATCCCGTTAGTTGGGGTACATCATATTGCTGGGCATATTTATGCGAATCGTTTAGTACAAGAACTGCAGTTTCCATTATTGTCTCTCGTTGTATCTGGTGGACATACAGAGCTTGTTTATATGAAAGAGCATGGTTCATTTGAAGTAATTGGTGAAACAAGAGACGATGCTGCGGGAGAAGCATATGACAAGGTGGCACGTACGTTATCAATGCCATATCCAGGGGGGCCGCACATTGATCGTCTTGCTCATGAAGGAGAGCCGACAATCGATCTACCTCGTGCATGGCTTGAACCAGATTCTTATGATTTTAGCTTTAGTGGTTTAAAATCCGCAGTTATTAACACTGTGCATAACGCAAATCAGCGTGGAGAAGAACTAAAGCCTGAAGATTTAGCTGCAAGTTTTCAAGCAAGTGTAATTGATGTGTTAGTAACAAAAACAGTACGAGCAGCAGAGGAGTATGGCGTGAAGCAAGTACTTCTTGCTGGAGGAGTTGCGGCAAATAAAGGATTGCGAGCTCGATTGGAAGTGGAGTTTGCAAATAAAAACGATATGAAGCTAATTATTCCACCGTTATCTTTATGCACAGATAACGCTGCTATGATTGCTGCAGCTGGTACAATTGCATATGAGCAAGGAAAGAGGGCAACATTAGCATTAAATGCAAACCCGGGCTTGGATATTGAATCCTAGTTATTCCGCGTTTAATGAGACAGTAAATTTTCCACTCTCGTTAAAGAAGATAAGTTTAGTTAAATGTTAGTGGGACCACAAATGGAAGTTTTACTTTATACACATAATTAACCACAACCTGTGGATAAAACCTATATTATCTGTTGATAATATAGGTTTTTTTGTGAGTATAAAGTGTGGATAAATATTATTGTGTTTGTGGATAATGTGGAAAACTTATGTTTAGCTTGATAATATGAAAATGAATATGTGAATAATGTTGTGGATAAATAAAAAGGTTAGCGTAAATGCTAACCTTTTTATCCCGCTATTCGCGGGCAGTAAGATTCCCACCTCAAGATGGAGAGAGAATCGTTGTCCAGCTCTAGCGGCTAGAATCTCCGGTCGTTTCGCCCCCTCGGACGAGGCAAAAAGCGCCTCTCTGCCTTGGGCGTGGGCGTCCTGCGATTTTGGACGAGCCGCTTCCGCTTTTCTACAGAAGATAGGTGGGGGATGAAAAAACCCCAATGATAGAAGTTTCACTTTATATTTGTAATTCTTCCCATTCTTCCATACATGCTTCTAATTGTTCTTGTAGTGTTTGTTTTTCTGCTGTAATATTACTTGCTTTTTCATAATCAGCATATACTTCAGGCAGACAAAGTTGTTCTTCTAGTGTAGCAATTTGCTCTTCCATTGCAGCAATGTTTTCTTCTAATTCTTCAATTCTACGCATACGTTGACGCTCTTGCTTTTTACGTTCTTTTTCTTCAATATAATTTAATTTTTCTTGCGCCACTTGTTTTTGTACAGGTTTGTTTGTTTCTTGTTCTTCAAGTTCCGCCCGTTCTAACATTTCATTTTTCTTTTCTACATAATAATCGTAATCGCCTAGATATTCCACTGCCCCGTCTGTTGATAACTCAATAACTTTTGTGGTGATGCGATTAATGAAATAGCGGTCATGGGAAACAAATAAAATAGTTCCCGGAAAATCAATAAGAGCATTTTCTAAGATTTCCTTGCTACTTAAGTCTAAATGGTTTGTCGGTTCATCTAAAATAAGTACATTTGATTTTTGCATCATAAGTTTCGCAAGGGCTAAACGTGCTTTTTGTCCACCACTTAAAGAAGAGACTGGCTTTAAAACATCATCACCAGAAAATAAAAAGTTTCCAAGTACTGTGCGGATTTCTTTTTCTGGTTGCAGCGGGTAATCATCCCAAAGCTCATCCAATACACGTTTCGATGATGTTAAGTTTGCTTGTTCTTGGTCATAATATCCAATAGAAACGTTTGAGCCGAATGAAATACTGCCGTTTAAAGGATGAAGTTTATCCACAAGAGATTTTAATAAGGTGGATTTTCCGATTCCATTTGGACCGACAAGGGCAACACTATCACCTCTTGTTAATTGGAAATGAATGTGCTCAATGATTGGCTCATTATTATAACCAATTGTGACATTTTTTACTTGTAGTACATCATTGCCGCTTTGCCTATCGATATCAAAATGGAAAGAAGCAGATTTTGCATCACCGAGTGGTTTTGTCATAAGCTCCATACGATCTAATTGTTTTTGGCGACTTTGTGCCCGTTTTGTTGTGGATGCACGGGCGATATTTTTTTGAATGAAGTCTTGTAACTTTGTGACTTCTTCTTGCTGTTTTTCGTAACGCTTTATCTCTTGTTCGTATAGTGCTGCTTTAAGTTCTAAATACTTACTGTAGTTCCCTGTGTATTTTCGACTTTGTTTATTAGAGATTTCATACACCTGTGTTACGAGCTTATCTAGAAAGTATCGATCGTGTGAAACGATTAAAATAGCACCAGGATAGCCTTGTAAATATTGTTCCAGCCATGTTAATGTATCGATATCTAAATGGTTGGTGGGCTCATCCAAAATAAGCAAATCTGGTTTTGTTAATAATAATTTGCCAAGAGCTAAACGAGTTTTTTGTCCACCGCTTAATGTGGAGATTGTTGCTCCGTGTGTCTCAGGAGGAAAGCCGAGTCCGCTTAAAACAGAGCGAATATCAGCTTCGTATTGGTAGCCGCCTTTATTTTTATAATCTAATTGCAGACGATCATACTCTGCTAACAATCTTTCATGTGCAGTGACATTTGTGAAATTTTCTTCTTTCCCCATTTCTTGTTCTAGCCTTCGGAGTTCTTTCTCCATGTGTTGCAAATCTAGAAATACCGTTAACATTTCATCCCAAATGGTTAATGACGTTTCAAGACCAGTGTGCTGTGCTAAGTAACCGATAGATACATCTTTCGGTTTGATAATTTCTCCACTGTCATGGGATAGTTCTCCTGCAATAATCTTTAATAATGTAGACTTTCCAGCGCCGTTACGGCCGACAAGTGCAATGCGATCACGCGTCTGTACCTCTAACTTAATGTTTGAAAGAATCACTTCAGCGGCGTACAACTTGGAAAGGTTATTCACTTGTAGTAAAATCAATGTTTTCACCTCAAATAATTTCTTAACTTTGCCATGATTATATTTCTCAATCATACTAAAAATAGTGTATAGTTGAACATAAATAGAGAAGTTCTCTCTCTATTATACAAGGAAAACTTTCAATGCTAAACTTCCGTACATGTTTCAATCACTTGAACAGATAGGAAGAGAGGAGGGGGTTGCATGGAGCAGCCTAAAATTCCGCAGGCGACTGCCAAAAGATTGCCTCTATACTATCGATTTATCCAAAACTTATCGTTATCTGGTAAGCAACGCGTATCATCTGCAGAATTAAGTGAAGCGGTGAAAGTAGATTCTGCGACAATTCGAAGAGATTTTTCATACTTTGGGGCATTAGGGAAAAAGGGATACGGCTATAACGTAAATTATTTATTGTCGTTTTTCCGCGAAACACTTGACCAAGATGATGTAACGCGTGTAGCCCTAATAGGGGTAGGTAATTTAGGGACAGCTTTCTTACATTACAATTTTACGAAAAATAATAACACAAAAATTGAGATGGCATTTGACGTTGATGAAGAGAAAGTTGGAAAAGAAATCGGAGGAATTCCAGTATATCACCTGGATGAATTAGAAGAAAAATTATCAGATGATATAAAAGTGGCAATATTAACAGTACCTGCTTCTGTTGCACAAGCTGTAGCAGATCGCTTATCGCACACGAGTATACAAGGAGTTTTAAACTTTACACCTGCTAGGTTAAATATAGTAGAACACATTCGAATTCATCATATCGATTTAGCGGTAGAATTACAAACGCTTGTATACTTTTTGAAAAATTATCCACAATAAAAACGCAGGAATTCCCTGCGTTTTTATTATTTCTTCATACTACCTTTTTTCGGTTTAGAAAAAATAAGGCGAAGTGCCAAACTAAAATCAACCGTTGCCATTACAGAAAGTAATAGTGTGTAAAAGTTCCAAATTGTATCCTCAACACTTGTAATTGCTAAGTATGTAAAAATACACCCGAGAAGAAAATACAAAGTTGCCATAACAAATGGTGAATTTCGCATGTTTAAAATCCTCCGATAAATCCTTGCAATTTTTCAGCCTTTTCTAGATAGGGATGTAGTACAAATGTAATTAACATAACATTTGTATTCATCATAACATGAGCCATAATGGGTACAATAATCCGTTTCGTTTTTACGTATAAAAATGAAAAAACAAGCCCCATGGAAATATACACTAATAAATGTGTAGGGTCAAAATGAATTAAAGCAAATATAAGTGAACTCACAATTGCTGCGATAAAGAAGTTATATCGTTTATATAGTGTTCCAAATAGAATCTTTCTAAATACAATTTCTTCAAGAATAGGAGCAAATATAGACGAAACAATTATAAATAATGGAGCAGCTTTTATAATATCGATAATGTTTTGTGTATTTTCAGATTCAGCTTTAACTTTAAAAATTTGTGTTTCGATGGTGCCGGCAATTACTTGGGCAAATAAAGCAAGAAAAACCCCTAAAATAATCCATCCTATTGTAGCAGGAATGTTTGTCTTTTCCCGATCCCATTTTTCTGATTGTGTATCATTACGTAATAACAGAAGGATAATAATAAGAGCGATAAAAAAGCTAATTAGTCCCCAATGTGCAGTTGCTAATTGTACCTTTTCTTCGAAAGTTCTGTTTCCATTGTTGTATATCCCGCTTTTTAAAAGGATCCATCCTCCAATTACACCTGATAATTGCATCAAAATATATGTAACAACAACCCACCAATATTGTCTCTTCAATTTCGTAACTCCTTTTTAAATTTTTTGTAATGAAAAAGGAAAATGCTCTATCCATAGAGAAAACAACTTATGGCATCTTCTTATTGTAACATAGGAGAAGAAGGGAAAACGATGGAATATAAAATTGAATCTTCTATCAGTGCCGATCTTTTGTGAGCCAAGGATTTTGGTATTACATTATTACGCTACCCATCCGGTAAAGCATATGAAGAGGATGTAAAATAGTTTTCCGAAAAATTACGATTTTTTCACTTGCAAAAGAAAATAAGATTCTTTATTATAATAAGTGTGTTAGCACTCGAAGTGTTTGAGTGCTAATAAACATAAAATTTACATAGTAAATTGAGGAGGTTATTGTTCATGCTAAAGCCATTAGGTGATCGCGTTGTAATTGAACTTGTTCAAGCAGAAGAAAAAACAGCAAGTGGTATTGTATTACCAGACACTGCAAAAGAAAAACCACAAGAAGGTAAAGTAGTGGCGGTTGGTACTGGTCGTGTGCTTGAAAATGGTGAGCGTGTTGCTTTAGAGTTAGCTGCAGGCGATCGTATTATCTTCTCAAAATATGCAGGTACTGAAGTGAAATACGAAGGTGCAGAATACTTAATTTTACGTGAAAGCGACATTTTAGCAGTTATCGGTTAATTATATAAATCTTTAAAAATTCAAGGGGGTCAAATATTATGGCAAAAGATATTAAATTTAGTGAAGAAGCACGTCGTTCGATGCTTCGCGGTGTCGACACTCTTGCAAACGCAGTAAAAGTTACGCTTGGACCAAAAGGTCGCAATGTTGTACTTGAGAAAAAATTCGGTTCTCCGCTTATTACAAATGACGGTGTAACAATTGCAAAAGAAATCGAATTAGAAGATGCATTTGAAAATATGGGTGCAAAATTAGTAGCAGAAGTTGCTAGCAAAACAAATGATGTAGCTGGTGACGGAACGACAACTGCAACTGTATTAGCACAAGCAATGATTCGTGAAGGTTTAAAAAACGTAACAGCTGGTGCAAACCCAATGGGTCTTCGTAAAGGTATCGAAAAAGCTGTTGTTGCAGCAGTAGAAGAATTAAAAACGATTTCTAAACCAATCGAAGGTAAATCTTCTATCGCACAAGTAGCTGCTATTTCTGCTGCTGATGAAGAAGTAGGACAATTAATTGCAGAAGCAATGGAGCGTGTTGGTAACGACGGCGTTATTACATTAGAAGAATCTAAAGGTTTCACAACAGAATTAGATGTAGTAGAAGGTATGCAGTTCGATCGTGGATATGCTTCTCCTTACATGATTACTGATTCTGATAAAATGGAAGCAGTTCTTGATAACCCATTTATCTTAATTACTGATAAAAAGGTTTCTAGTATTCAAGAAATCTTACCAGTATTAGAGCAAGTGGTACAACAAGGTAAACCACTTCTTATTATCTCTGAAGATGTAGAAGGCGAAGCGTTAGCTACATTAGTAGTAAATAAACTTCGTGGTACGTTCAACGTAGTAGCTGTTAAAGCTCCTGGCTTCGGTGATCGTCGTAAAGCTATGTTAGAAGATATTGCGATTTTAACTGGCGGTGAAGTGATTACAGAAGAATTAGGACGCGACTTAAAATCTGCAACTATCGCATCTTTAGGGCGCGCTAGCAAAGTTGTTGTAACGAAAGAAAATACAACAATTGTTGAAGGTATAGGAAATACAGCACAAATCGAAGCTCGCATCGGTCAAATCCGTGCGCAGTTAGAAGAAACAACTTCTGAATTCGATCGTGAAAAATTACAAGAGCGTCTTGCTAAACTAGCAGGTGGCGTAGCTGTAATTAAAGTAGGTGCAGCAACTGAAACTGAATTGAAAGAGCGCAAACTTCGCATTGAAGATGCACTTAACTCAACTCGTGCAGCAGTAGAAGAAGGTATTGTTGCAGGTGGTGGTACTTCACTTATGAACGTATATACTAAAGTAGCTGGTCTTGCAGCTGAAGGCGACGTAGCAACAGGTATCAACATCGTACTTCGTGCATTAGAAGAGCCAGTTCGTCAAATCGCAATCAACGCTGGTTTAGAAGGTTCTGTTGTTGTAGAACGCTTAAAAGGCGAAAAGGTAGGCGTTGGTTTCAACGCAGCAACAGGCGAGTGGGTAAACATGCTTGAGTCTGGTATCGTAGATCCAACGAAAGTAACTCGTTCTGCGCTTCAAAACGCAGCATCTGTTGCAGCAATGTTCTTAACAACTGAAGCAGTTGTTGCTGACAAGCCAGAACCAGCTGGTGCTGCTGGAATGCCTGACATGGGCGGCATGGGCATGGGCGGTATGGGCGGCATGATGTAATTTCATGCGCCGCGAAACA
This sequence comes from Bacillus yunxiaonensis, assembly GCF_037104695.1. Taxonomy (NCBI): domain Bacteria; kingdom Bacillati; phylum Bacillota; class Bacilli; order Caryophanales; family Bacillaceae; genus Bacillus; species Bacillus yunxiaonensis. The sequence goes on from NZ_JBAWSV010000018.1 coordinate 9,660, forward strand.
TCCATCTCTTTATAGAGGTGGATGTTTTTTTGTTCTATAAGTAGTGAAATATAAAGAAGATAGGTATTTCGAGAAATTGTCTATAAGATGCTGACTGGTTCGAATAACTTGTTAGTGAAGCTGGAAATGAAGGAAGTTTCTCTATACAGGAAAATAATTTCTGTAGAATTTTGTCGCTTTCTCTCTTGACCGTATTCATACTTCATTGTTAGAATCTAGGAAGATAATATAAAGTATTCCTTCATATATCCTCAATAATATGGATTGAGAGTCTCTACCGGGTTACCGTAAACAACCTGACTATGAAGGCAGTGTGTCTATGTTTATAAGGAGGAACCTCCTTTATAAAGCTAGGCTCCTGCCTTTTCTTTGTTATGAGACTGAGGGCAGGGGACTGGCTTTTTTTATTATATTGGTAATTGTTTTTACCAAATTGGTGAAAATGTTTATATACAGAACTATGGGGTGATTATTTTGAAGAAACAGCACGATACGATTATCGTTTTAGATTTTGGAAGTCAGTACAACCAGTTAATTGCGCGTCGCATTCGTGAATTTGGCGTGTATAGTGAACTTCATCCACATACAATTACAGCAGAAGAAATTAAAGCGATGAATCCAAAAGGAATTATCTTCTCTGGTGGACCGAACAGTGTATATGGCGAAAGTGCATTCCACTGTGACGAAAAAATCTTTGACTTAGGCTTACCGATCTTCGGTATTTGCTACGGCATGCAGTTAATGACAAAACACTTTGGTGGAAAAGTAGAACGTGCAAACCATCGTGAGTACGGAAAAGCTGTATTAAAAGTAGAGAATCAATCAAAATTATATACAAACCTTCCAGAAGAACAAGTTGTTTGGATGAGCCATGGTGACTTAGTAACGGGCTTACCAGAAGGTTTCGTAGTAGATGCAACAAGTGAATCTTGCCCAATTGCTGGTATGAGCAATGAAGCACAAAACTTATATGGTGTACAATTCCACCCAGAAGTACGTCACTCTGAGCACGGTAATGATTTAATTAAGAACTTTGTATTCGGTGTTTGTGGTTGTACTGAAGGCTGGAACATGGAGAACTTCATTGAAGTAGAATTAGAAAAAATTCGTGAAACAGTTGGCGACAAAAAAGTATTATGCGCACTTAGCGGCGGTGTAGACTCTTCTGTTGTAGCTGTATTAATTCATAAAGCAATTGGTGATCAATTAACATGTATTTTCGTTGACCACGGCTTACTTCGTAAAGGAGAAGCTGAAGGGGTTATGAAAACATTTAGCGAAGGCTTCCACATGAACGTTATTAAAGTGGATGCGCAAGAACGCTTCATGAGCAAATTAGCAGGTGTTGAAGATCCAGAACAAAAACGCAAAATCATCGGTAACGAATTTATTTATGTATTTGATGATGAAGCATCTAAATTAGAAGGAATGGACTTCTTAGCACAAGGTACACTGTACACAGATATTATTGAAAGTGGTACAGCAACTGCACAAACAATTAAGTCTCACCATAACGTTGGTGGACTTCCAGAAGATATGCAGTTTAAATTAATCGAGCCTTTAAATACGTTATTTAAAGACGAAGTACGTGAATTAGGATCAGAACTAGGAATTCCTGATGAAATTGTATGGCGTCAACCATTCCCAGGTCCAGGACTTGGTATTCGTGTATTAGGTGAAATTACAGAAGAAAAACTAGAAATCGTTCGTGAGTCTGATGCAATTTTACGCGAAGAAATCAAAAAAGCTGGTTTAGACCGTGAAGTTTGGCAATATTTCACTGCACTTCCTGGCATGCGCAGCGTAGGTGTTATGGGTGACGAGCGTACGTATGATTACACAGTAGGTATTCGTGCTGTAACATCTATCGATGGTATGACAGCAGACTGGGCACGTATTCCTTGGGACGTATTAGAGAAAATCTCTGTACGTATCGTAAACGAAGTAAAACACGTAAACCGTATTGTGTATGATATTACTTCTAAGCCACCAGCAACAATTGAGTGGGAATAAAGTGAATTTCATGCTATAGAAGACGATCCATCTATACTTTTATGTGTAGATGGATCGTCTTTTTGTTTTTACACGAACGAAATTTGATTTTTAATAAAAAATGTTCGTTTTTAAATTGACACTTAGCTACGTATGAGTTAATATGAGTATGTAATTAATAATAAAAGTGAATATTACAGCCGTCGTATAATATCGGGAATATGGCCCGAAAGTTTCTACCTAGCTACCGTAAATGGCTTGACTACGAGGCGTTTTAATATAAAGATAAGGGATAATTATCTTTGTTTACAGACGCTTCCATGTATATGCAATGGAAGCCTTTTTTATTTTTTGTGGATAAAAGAGGGGCTAGGAAGAGTTACGATGAGCAATCATATAACGGGGGAAACATAGAATGAAACGTTACTTTCAGTTCGATGAGCTCGGAACAAATTATAAAACAGAGTTCATTGCAGGGTTAACAACATTTTTATCTATGGCATATGTGTTATTTGTCAATCCGGCTACGTTGTCGTTAGGGCACATTAAGGGACTACCGGCAGGAACAGGAATGGACCCAGGTGCAGTGTTTGTTGCAACTGCTTTAGCAGCAGCAATTGGATCACTAATTATGGGGATTTTTGCAAAATATCCAATCGCGTTAGCACCGGGAATGGGGATTAATGCTTTCTTTGCTTATACAGCTGTATTAACAATGGGGATTCCATGGCAAACAGCGATTGCTGGGACGCTAGTATCAGGTATTCTTTTTATCATTCTTACAGCTTCCGGCATTCGTGAAAAAATTATTAACGCAATTCCATCAGAATTAAAGTTTGCAGTAGCAGCTGGAATTGGATTATTCATCGCATTTCTTGGTTTTCAAAATGCAGGGATTATTGTAAATAATGATGCTGTACTTGTTGGTTTAGGTGATTTAACAAAAGGAACAACATTACTCGCTATTTTTGGTGTAGTTGCAATTGTTATTTTAATGACAAGAAAAGTTAATGGAGCAGTGTTTTATGGGATGGTGCTTACGGCAATCGTTGGTGTGGCGACAGGGTTAATTGACGCACCAAAGGAGATTGTTGGTGCAGTTCCAAGCTTGAAGCCAACGTTTGGAGTTGCTCTTCAACATATTGGTGATATTTTCACTCCTAAAATGCTTGTTGTTATTTTAACTTTCTTCTTTATCGATTTCTTTGATACAGCAGGAACACTTGTTGCAGTTGCGAATCAAGCAGGCTTAATGAAAGATAATAAATTACCACGTGCAGGAAAAGCATTATTCTCTGATGCGATTGCAACTGTAATCGGAGCAATACTTGGTACATCTACAACGACGTCTTATATTGAATCCTCTGCAGGGGTAGCAGCAGGAGGACGTTCTGGCTTTACAGCAGTTGTAACAGCAGGATTTTTCTTATTAGCACTTTTCTTTTCACCATTATTAAGTGTAGTAACACCATCTGTAACAGCACCGGCTTTAATTATTGTAGGGGTTTTGATGGTCTCATCATTAGGGGAAATTGATTGGAAGAAATTCGAAACGGCAGTACCATCATTTTTCACAATTATTGCAATGCCGCTCACATACAGTATCGCAACGGGAATTGCGATTGGGTTTATCTTTTATCCAATTACAATGGTTGTAAGTGGTCGTCGTAAAGAGATTCATCCAATTATGTATGTGATGGGAGTTTTATTCGTACTTTATTTTGTCTACGTTCGTAAATAAAAGGGGTTTTTTGAAAGGACTAGGAGGGGATGCCTAGTCCTTTTTTGCATCTTTAGGAGTTTTTATAATAAAAGTATAGAAAAAGAGAAAAATAGGTTGTATGAGTTCCGGGCACCGCTTACGTTTATTTTTGGGGGATTTACTGCGTGATTATTCGATTCATAGTTTCTTTAACAGTTATATAAGAAAAATAAATCAAAACTTCCATCAGTAGTAGAGAGCTTTACCCCTCAATGATGGCTAATTGAACCAATCGGAATCTTATTGCCCGCAAGTAGCGGGGGAAATTGATACAGCCTCATGTTAAAAAGGTTTATTGTAATAAATAAACCTTTTTATATTTTCTTAGAAAAACATATTGACGTTTAATATAAAAGGGTGTAATATTCTAGGAGTCGCTGATGCAACAAAGCAGAAAGCGAAAACGAAATGAAAAACTTAGTTGACATTGAAACACAGAGATGTTAACATAAGGAAGTCGCGATTGAGCGGCAAACAAGTTCTTTGAAAACTGAACGAAACAAACAACGTGAAACGTCAATTTTTATTTATGATGCTAGACAAACACTTTATTGGAGAGTTTGATCCTGGCTCAGGATGAACGCTGGCGGCGTGCCTAATACATGCAAGTCGAGCGAACCGATTAAGAGCTTGCTCTTAAGAAGTTAGCGGCGGACGGGTGAGTAACACGTA
>NZ_JBAWSV010000019.1:0-11274 GCF_037104695.1 Bacillus yunxiaonensis
TTAGCAGCTTCATAGGCTACCTTAAGATCCTCTATCAAGATTCTCCAAGAAACTCCATCTACCACTAAATGATGAATACTTAAAAGAAGATAATCACCATCTTGCAGCTGAAAGACTCCAGCTCTTAAAAGCGGACCGTTTTCCAAATCCATACTAGCTTGAATTTTAGTAGACTGTTCATCAACCATGGCATACGCTTTTTCTAATGGGAATGCGGTGTAATCATAGCTTTCTACCGCTACAAATTCACTATCCGCTACAGATAGAACGATTTGTTTCCCATCTCTATAAGTAGCTCTTAACATATCATGATGAATGATTAGCGATCTTAACGCTTGCTTCAAAGGTAGAAGCGCTAATCCCGTAGGGATTTGTAAGAACACGGATTGGTTAAAATGATGCTTGTCCATTCCTTTATGAGCCATAAACGCTTTTTGAATTGGAATCAGTGGAACTTCTCCTATAACTTCCGATTGGTCAATCTCTAGCACTTCCTCTTTCACTTGAACGCATTGTGCGATTCTTCGAGGTGTTTTTTTGTCCATAATATCTGGAACTTTTAAGCTATATCCTTTTTCTCTTAACTTAGAAATAATTCGGATGGCCTTAATAGAGTCTCCACCTAATGAAAAGAAATTCGCATCAATTCCGATTAATCCATCAATATTTAACACATCTTGAAAAACTTGTACTATAGCTTCTTCTCTCTCATTTCTAGGTTCAATATATTCTTCTAGATCTGTAAAACTAGGGTCTGGTAAAGCTTTACGATCTAATTTACCTGTTCGAGTTCGCGGAAATTCTTCCAATTGAACAAAGCATGCAGGTATCATATATTCTGGTAAGTTTTGACTTAGTTCTTCTTTTAAATAAGCAGGCTCTACAGAAGACTCTGTAATAATATATCCGCAAATGATCTTCGATCCATTATTTTCTTTCACCAACACTACAGCGTCTGACACTTCAGGTAGTGCTCTTAGCTTACTTTCAATTTCACCCAATTCAATACGGAAACCTCGAATTTTTACTTGTTCGTCTATTCGACCAAGATAATCAATATTTCCATCTGGCGTCCATCTCGCTAAATCACCTGTTCGATACATCTTTTGGCCAGGAAGATATGGATTTTCTACAAACTTTTCTTCTGTTAACTCTGGTCTATTTAAATATCCCCGAGCTACCCCATCACCACTAATACACAACTCTCCAGGAACCCCAATTCCGCAAAGCTGATTCTCATTTAAAATGAATAGTTGCGTATTTCCAATTGGCCTACCAATTAAAACAATTGAAAGATCCTCTTTACTATTAAAGTTATAACCAGTAGAACAAACTGTGCTTTCAGTAGGGCCATACAAATTATATACATCCTCTATTTTTTCTCCAATCAGTTCTTTGAGTTGACGTACAAAATCGATTGGCACACATTCTCCTCCAAGATAAACCTTTTCAAATAAGAGTTCTTTTTTGCTTGATTTTGTATAATCTACTATAATTTTAAATATTGACTGAACCATTATAACTTGTCTATTTCTCATCAATTCTAATAATTTTTCCGGATTATTTCTATCTTCTTCTGGAACTATAACCAATGTTGCTCCAGTTAATAAGGTAGGGAAAATTTCCATAACAGATCCATCAAAAATGTAATTAAAGAATTGCAGGACCTCCGTAGTTTCCCTATATTCACCTGTATTCTTTTGCCACTCAACTAAATTTATAACATTTTTATGTTCTACAATAACTCCTTTTGGCGTTCCTGTAGTTCCTGACGTATAAATCATATAAGCAGCGTCATCTGTGCTTGATATAATAGATAAGTTATTTTTATTACTTGAATAGCATTCCTCTATATCTAAGAAACTTATATTTTCAAATTTTTCTTTTAAACCTTTAATATGAGAACTTGTTATAACTAGTTTTGTATTACTATCACTTAGCATAAAGTTAATTCTATCCATTGGATATCCTGGATCTAAAGGTAAATAGCCAGCACCAGATTTTAAGATACCCAAAATTCCAGCAAACATTTCGAATGATTTTTCAGAAATAATCCCTACAAAATCGTTCTTACTTATTCCTCTATTTCTAATTTCTTCTCCAATTGAATTTGCCCAATGATTAAGTTCCTTATAGGTTAATGTTTCTTCCTTGTATCTTAGTGCAATTGAGTCAGGGTAATTAGCAACTGTCGCTTCAAATACTTCAATAATATTTCGATCATTCAAATATGTCATCTGAGTATTATTAAATTCTGAAAGTACAATCTGTTTTTCTTGTTCCCCAATCATTTCAATATTTTTTATCTGTATATTCGGTTTCTCTATAATACTCAAAATTATCGAATGTAAATTTTCTAATATCCTAGCTAAGAAAGCACTATTATATATTTGAGCGTCATACATTAACTTCAATGTAAGATTCTCTTCATTCAATACATCTAGACTAAGTGGATAGTTTGTTTGCTCTCTTAGTTTCTCAAAATAAAGGGAGAAATCCTTAGTCTGCTCAATATTAGTCTCATAATAATTCTCGAAACCAACTATGGTAGTGATTAAGCTATCATTATCAGTACATTGGCTTTGAATTTTATTTAAAGGACAGTAATCAAAATTCCCACTTTCAAGTGCTTGATTTTGTAGGCTTGTCAATAATTCAAGGAAAGTGTCATTACGATCTGCTTTTACCCTTACTGGTATTGTATTAATAAATAAACCGACCATTTTATCAATATCTTTTAGCTCCACATTCCTACCGGATACGACTTTTCCAAAGACAATATCATCTTGATTGGTATATCGTTGCAATAAGATTCCCCAGACAGCTTCAATAATCGTATTTAAAGTAACTCCATGTTTACGACTCAATTCTTCTAATTTTTCTTTTTCATCTTTTCTAAGATGGATACTGGCCAATCCAGTTTCATCATTATTTTGTTCAACTTCCCCACATGGTAAAATCATTGCTTGGTTATCATAATCCTCTAATAACTCTTTCCAATACTCAATTCCTTTGCGAATGTTTTTTTCTCGCATTAGATACACAAAATCTTCATAAGTTGAACCAATTTTCTCTAAATTATTGATTTGGCAAATTTCTTTCCCTGCACTAATTTCAGTATAGAAATTAAGCAAGTCATTAATAATAATTGATGTGCACCATCCATCCATTATTATATGATGGAAACTAAGAATCAAACGATACTCTTCCTCACTATATTTCACCAAAATAGCTCTAATTAAATTATCATCTTCTAAATCAAATCCTTTTTCCATATCAAAACGGCAAACCTTATCAAAATCACTATTTATATTTACAGATGTACTTAAATCAATTTCATTTAATTCTACAGATCTTCCTGTAATTACCGCTTGTCTATACTCACTTACTTCTTTATGAATAATACTAACTGATAGTGCAGGATATTTTTCTTGCAATAAATTTAAACTTCTACTTAGGTATTCTTTATTTACTTTTCCTTCTAGTCTAAATATATTTTGAACAAAATAAACAGATGAATCAGGATTCTCTAATTTATGGAAAAGCATTCCTTCTTGTAAAGAAGTGAGTGGATAAATACGATTTAATCCTTGATTTTTGCTTTTCAATTTTCTTTCAACATTTTTATACTCAGATAGTGACCAAGATAATTCACCTTTATCTGAAGGTGTAGAATGTACATCAGAGGACATACAATGAGAAACAACTTCATCTAATTCATTCATATAATAATCTTTCAACTTATGAATGAAGCTCTCTTCAAATAGTCCAGAATCATATATTAATGTAACATTCAATTCCTTTTCGATGACTACACAATCTACTACTATAGGGCTTCCAAATCGATTAAACTTTGAAACTTGCTCACCATGGTCAGTATCTTTAATTTTAAGAACTAACCCATTATTTTCTTGAGAAAAATTCCCTAAATAATTAAACGTAATATCCGGAATTTCATCTTTTAATACTTTATCGCCACAATATTTAAGTACCGAATAACCGAAACCATGATTTGGAATTTTCCTGAAATTTTCTTTCGTATTGCAAAGATCATCTGATATGCCCTTACCTATATCTTTTATAGAAACAGGATAAATTGTAGTGAACCAACCAACCGTTCTATCAATTGGTACGTATTTTCCAATCGATTCCCTTCCATGGCCCTCCATCAAGATAGAAATGTCTGTTTGACCTGTCAACTTGTTAATTGTACGGAAAAGAGCAGTTAACAATAAATCATTGATTTCTGTATTATATGCTTTATGTGAATTGTACAAAAGGTTATTTGTAGTCTCTTCAGATATTTGAAATACTTCATGCTCAGTTCCAACTTTTTCGGTAACTGCTTTATTATCAAAATGACTGTTCGGAATGTTTTTTTCCACTTCTAACCAATAAGGGATTTCTGAAGATAATTTATCTGAATTTCTGTATTTATGTAATTCTTCACTCCACTCTTGAAAGGAAACAGTCTTATTAGGAAATTCAATTTTTTCGCCATTTCTATTTTTTTGATAACCATAGTTTAAATCCTCAGCAATAATTCTCCAGGAAATACCGTCTATTACTAAATGATGAACACAGATAAGTACATAGTCTTTATCTTTAGTTCTAAAAATAGCCCCTTTTATTATCGGTCCTTCTTCTAGATCTAATAATTTTTGAATCTTATTTCCTTCACTTAATATCATTTCATTTATATTATTTTGTTCATTTAAATGAATAAGGTCAAACAAAAGAAAATTAAAGTCATTTTCTTTATAATCAGAAATAGGCTTTATAATCTGATTACCGTCTTTACTATACTTTGCTCTTAACATATCGTGATGTTTAACTAAGCAAAAAATAGTTTGACTTAAAATATCTGAATCAACTTGTTCTTCGCTCTCAAATAAGACAGACTGATTAAAGTGATTTTGCTCTTCCATGTTGGATTCAAAAAATTGACTTTGAATAGGAGTCAGTTTAACAATCCCCGTAATTTCAGATTGATTAATTGTATATTTTTGAATCTTTTCGATAGTCTTAGCAATATTCCCAACCGTTTTTTCTTTAATTACGGACTCCATGGATAAGTTAAAACCTTTTTCTCTTAGGCTGGATACCATGCGAATCGCTTTTATTGAATCACCACCGTAATCAAAGAAATTTGAATTTAGGCTCACTTTTTCAACCCCAAGAACTTCTGAAAAAGCATTTGCTACACATATACTTTCAACAGAGTCTGGTTGAATATACTCTTCACTATATTCAAATATTGGTTTTGGTAATGCTTTTTTATCTACTTTACCATTTAATGTAAGAGGGAATTTATCTAGTTTTATAAAGTGTGCAGGAATCATATAATCCGGTAAATTATTACTTAATTTATCTTTCAAATCAGTAATAGCAATCTCTGAGTCTTCAATAATGTATGCACATAGATATTTCTCTCCTGCATCCTCAGTCAAAAGTACAATTGCATTTTTCACCTGTGCAATCTCTTTTAATCGACTTTCAATCTCCCCGAGTTCAATTCTAAATCCTCTAAGTTTTACTTGATCATCAATTCTACCTACATATTCAATATTGCCATCAGGCAATTTTTTGACTAAATCTCCAGTACGATATAAGCGCTCTAAATGATTTTGGGGATGAAAAACAAATTTTTCTTGAGTTAAAATGTCTTGATTTAAATAACCTCTAGAAATTCCTATCCCACCTAGATACAATTCACCAACTTCACCGACTTCACATTCAACTCCTTCTTGAAAGATATACGCAGTTGTATGGCTAATCGGTTGTCCAATAGGAGTTTTATTACTGGTTTTCTCCAATTTTTTTATTGGATGAAATAATGAAAAAGTAGTTGCTTCAGTCGGTCCGTATATATTGTAAAAAGTCAAATCATCACTTTTATGTTTTAAAAATAGCTTAACATGTTCTTCTGACGTAGCTTCCCCACCAAAGTATAACTGTTTTAATAAATTGAATACTTCCGGATCTAAACTGACAAACTGATTAAATAGAGCCGTTGTAATAAACATAGTATTTATTTTTAAGTTTCTAATTACATCTTTGAATAAATTTATATCACCTAACAACTCTTTTTCAGCTATATGAACATGACCGCCATTTAGTAAAGCACCCCAGATTTCAAAAGTAGATGCATCAAAAGATAAAGATCCTGTTTGTAAAATAGAAACATCCTCAAAATTACAATAATTAGTCTCTTTTACTAATCTAATAATATTCCTATGTTCAACCATTACTCCTTTTGGAGTTCCTGTTGTTCCAGATGTATAAATTAGATATGCCAAATCTTCTGGTCTCACAAAAGTAGAATCTTTTTCATTAATTGAATCATCAGAATAATCAACTTTGTTTAAGTTTAATATTGGAGTTTGAAGCATTAAATGCTTCAAACTCTCTTCATGCTGCGTCAAAATATAATTGGTTCCACTATCTTTCAACAAATACTTAATTCTATTGTCTGGATATGATTCATCTATCGGCATATAGGCAAAACCAGCTTTAATAATGCCTAATATTCCAATGATAGTTTCTGCTGTTCTTTCAGCTACTATTCCAATGTATTTTCCATCCCCAGTAATTTCATTTCTGATTTTATTGGCAACAATTTCTGATTTCATATCTAATTCTTGATATGAAACCTCAGTATTTTTATCAGAAACAGCAATTTTTCCTGGATGCTTTTTTACTTCTCTTTCGAATAAAGTTATTAAATTATTTTGGAAAATAGTAGAACTTTCTTGACTATCAAATACTTCAGGATTTTGTATATTTAATGTTTTCTCGGACATTTTTTTCACTACCTTCAGTTTAGTTAATTTGTAAATATGGGTTAACTTTTTCCTGTAAAAGATCTTTGATATTTTTATTACAGTTCTCAAATATTGGGTAACGAACTATTAATTTATCTTCATATTTACTGAAAGTTATTTCTCTTGCTGCTTCATAATTATCAGAACTTATATCTTCAATATATTCTTTGTAATTCATTTCATAGAGACCTAAATAATTAACTAACAAAACTTCGTCCATCAATTTAAAGTTTTCTCTAAAGATATTTAGCCAATTTAAACCAAAAACTTTTTTCATTACATTAACTTGATTAATTTGATCTAGTATTGAGAAATCTGATTTTTTCATTAATGGAAGCATATCAATTATAGGTCCAGTTTGATTCATAAACTTATGGTCAATACTGCTTCGTTCTTCTTGCACGAATTGCAATGGAACTACATCACTTCCATTAGTAAGTTTATTTTCAAAGACTATTACATCTAATATCCTTTCTATTAGACCCCATATTTCTTCATCAAAATTGGTTAATATCTCTTCTGGAATTTTTACAACAGCAAGTTCTGCGCGGATAATTTTATTTTGATAATTTGAACGAGAATAAGTTATCAATGAATTCTCATACTCTGAAATAAATTTAGTTAGTTCTTGATCCTCATTTTCTACTAATTGGTTAGAAAGTTGTGCATAATCAGCATACCTACTTCTAGAAATATTAGGTTTTAGTCCATTCTCGAGTATTTCAATAAGTTCATTTTTTAAGATCAGTGAACTTACCTTGTCCCAAACACTATGATGTGATGATATGTGAATACTAAATGTAACTTCATCTTCATGAACAATAAAAATATTACTTAATACATCCCATTCATTCATATTTTTATAATGATCAATAGACTTAATTTTTTTCATTGTTTGATCATAAGTTTCTAAAGAGCTATATCTCAAATCAACATATTCAATACCTTGGACTTCATCACTTGAAATTTCACCTATTAGATTTAATCCATTAGCTTTCAGCAATATACTTCTTAATGAACCATGCTCTTTGATTAAATACTTTGTAGCTTTAATGAAATCTTCAGCATGATAAGCTCCTCGAATAGTAAATTCGTCTTGAATAATTGAATAAGGAAATGTTAAAAGATACTCTTGTATTGGAGATGGCGAATAAAAATCAATTTTATCCATTTCAATTAGTTTTTGTAAGCTGTCTCTATCAAATTTCTTATACCTAATAATATTTTCGCTAATCTCATTATCAGAAAGAGTCATTTTAAATTCCGACCCTAACATATTGTCCTTAAATTTTTCATAGTCTTTCATATCTAGCATATAATTAGGAAAAACCTCCGGCTCCATATTCAGGTTTATCGCCTCTAAAATTCTGTTCTTTAAATTTAAGGTGATATTTTCCACAAACAGAATACGGTATTTAATTTTATCAACCAAAACGACTTTTTCTTTACTATGAATATATGTTCCATAATTTTTTGAGATATATTCATCTAAATTGAAATTTACATTTACTTTTGTTTCTTTTGTAAGTAATGATTTTTCATTTTCAAAGAATTCACTGATTTTCCGCGCTGATTTCCTATCCATTATCTCTCTAATGTTGCAGTCATAACCTTTTTTCCTAAGCATTGAAATGACTTTAATAGCTTTTAATGAGTCACCACCATAATCAAAGAAACTATCAGTAACGCTTATTCTTTCAGAAACCTCTAGAACTTCTTTGAATATATCAACCACTACCTGTTCGATATTATTTCTAGGTTCTTCATACTTGTTCTGTACGATTAATTTAGGAACTGGCAATGCTTTTTTATCAATCTTCCCTGACTTGGTTTTCGAGAATTCTGTTACTACCATCATATAGTGCGGAACCATATAGTCGGGCAAGTCTCTTTCTAAACTTTTATGAATGTAATCAAAATCAATTGTTTGTTCACTTAAAATATAAGCGCATAATTCATGATTGTTATTAATCATCTTAGGTATCACAATTGCATCTTTCACACCATTAATTAATCTGAGCTTTCCTTCAATTTCGCTAAGCTCAATTCGATAACCCCGAATTTTTACTTGCTCATCAATTCGACCGAGATACTCAATATTTCCATCTGAAGTCCATCTCGCTAAATCTCCGGTTCTATAAATACGTTCTCCAGGGTTATATGGATTTTCAACAAACTTTTCTTTTGTAAGTTCAGGTTGATTGACATATCCTTCACTAACACCTTCACCTGCAATACAAAGCTCTCCTTCAATCCCAACACCACATAGTTTATTCCCTTTCAAAATATATAACTTTGTGTTACCGATAGGCTTACCAATTAATACTTCTTTGATTTTTTCTTTTGAATTAAATCTATAGTAAGTTGAACAAACTGTTGTTTCTGTTGGACCGTATACGTTAAATACATCATCAATCTTTCCATTAGAAATATTTTGATATTTTCTTATCACATCTAAAGGAAGACTTTCGCCTGCTAAAAATAATTTATCGAATGAATTAAATTGTTCTATCATATTATTTTCAATTGCATAATCCATTAATGCTATAAAAAGAGACGGCACTATTGTCAATTGGCGATCTTTGAACATATTAATTAGAGATGAAGGTTCATTTCTGCACTCTTCGGGCACAATTTCTAAGGTAACACCTGATAATAAGGCCGGGAATATTTCCCAAACAGATCCATCAAATATATAGTTAAAATACTGTAAGACAACCGTTTTATTATTGAACTCCGCATTATTTTTCTGCCATTCTACTAAATTTAGTACATTCCTATTATTAATTTTTACACCTTTAGGATTCCCAGTTGTCCCGGAAGTATAAATGATATAAGCTAAATCTTCTATATCATTTATATGTTGTAAGTTTGGGATACTTTCAACACTAGTATTATCTATAGTAATCGATCTATATTTATTTAAAATTTCTGAACTCAACATTTTTCCAGAACCTTGCAATATTACATTAACTGACGCATTATCAAGCATATAATTCACACGTTCATTTGGATGAGATGCATCAATAGGTAAATATGTTGCCCCCGATTTCAATATTCCTAATATACCAGCTACCATTGCATTACATTTTTCTGTCACAAATGCCACTACATCATTTTTACCTACCCCGGAATTTCTTAAACTATAGCCAATACAATTAGCCCAATTATTCAACTCTTTATAAGTAACGAGTTGGTTTTTAAATTTTAAAGCTACTTTATCGGGATTATTCTTCACTACATCTTCAAATACTTCTACAATTAATTTAGAATTAGCAAAATTCATCGTAGTATTATTAAAGCTATTGATCACCAGATTTTTTTCTTCTTCATCAATAATATTAATTTCATCAATTAAAATATCATTTTTAGTGATTGCTTCTTTGATAATTGTTACGAAATGATTAGAAATTGAAATAATATCATTTTCTGTGAACTTGTCTGTTTGGTACATGAAACCAAACTTTAAGGCTTCATCTTTATAAGCTGCTACAGTTAAAGGATAATTAGTCTCTTCTCTACCGCTTAATAATTCCAATTTAAGCGATGTTTCTTGTGGACCTTCTTGAGTGTAATAATTTTCGAAAGCAATTACTGTGTGAACTAAATCATTCTCTAAATTTGTACATTGTGATTGTATTTCTGCTAACGAACAATAATCAAATTCACTACTTTTAATGGCTTGTTTTTGTAGCCTTGATAGCATACTTAAAAAGGTCTCTTTGTTTTTTGTTTCAACTCTAATTGGAATTGTGTTAATAAACAACCCAACCATATCTTCGATACCAGGTATATCAATATTTCTACCTGATACAATTTTCCCATATACAACATCATTTTGATTTGTGTAATGTTGCAATAATATCCCCCATGCAGCTTCTACAAAAGTATTTAATGTTAAACTTTCAAGTTGACATAATTCTTCAATTTTTTGGGTGTCTTCTATACTTAAATGAACTTCATGTACTTGAATTTCTCCATCAATTGAATTGTTTTCTATAGATCCTTTGATTACAGACTCATTGTCATAGTTCTCTAATAATTCTGTCCAATAGTTTCGCGCGGCTTTCTTGTCGTTTTTTTGTGTTAATCGAATATAACTCTCATAATCATATCTAGATGATAAATTCTCATTAATTTTATTTTTTTGTACCCCTGACTCCAATTGAGAATAGAACTGAATCAGATCATTCATCAAAATTGAAGTACACCAGCCGTCCATTATAATATGATGGAAGCTAATTACCAATTGAGACGGTTCATTTTCTAAGTGAATGAA
This sequence comes from Bacillus yunxiaonensis, assembly GCF_037104695.1. Taxonomy (NCBI): domain Bacteria; kingdom Bacillati; phylum Bacillota; class Bacilli; order Caryophanales; family Bacillaceae; genus Bacillus; species Bacillus yunxiaonensis. The sequence goes on from NZ_JBAWSV010000019.1 coordinate 11,104, forward strand.
AGCTACACGAATTAAACTATCGTTTCCTAAATCAAAACCTCTTTGAACATCCTCTTTTAAGAAGGCTTCCTTTTCCTTTTCTTGATTTTTTGACTGAGAAAGATCTATTTCATTAAATTCAATAGCTCTTCCCTTTAACATCACTTGTCTTGGTTCACTTACATTCTGATA
>NZ_JBAWSV010000002.1:0-645869 GCF_037104695.1 Bacillus yunxiaonensis
TTTTTACAGACTATGTTTGGACTAAACGGACCGCTTACCGATATTGATAGTTATTTCTATGTCATGAACTACTGGGGAGTCTTTTTACTGGCAATTGTTACATCTGCCCCAATCTTCCTTGTACTGAAGAATATGCTTGCAACAAAAAAAGTGGCTATTCTATCCCCACTTTATTATGTTAGTGTACTAATTATTGTCATGATGTATTTAACAAACGCAACTTATAATCCATTTATTTACTTCCGTTTTTAAAGGAGGGATAGCTATGAAAAAATGCAACAATTATATGTTAATTACCGGATTTTTACTTGTTATTTTCGGAATGTGCCTATGGACTGGAAAAGTTATGTATTTAGATAAAAAAACCTTTTCTAGTTTCGAAAATAGAAATTTAGCAATCGATCCCGTTATGACTTTGGATGGTTTAAAATCAGGTAAATACTTTAAAGATACTGAACTTTATTTTACAGATCATATTGGTGCTCGTGATCTATTTATTAAAACCTATACAAAATTACAAATAGCTTCTAGACATACATTTATTAATGGTATACACGTTACAAATGACAAGTTCCTTTTGTATCAACCGCTTCAATCAAATCATATGAATGAAGTTGATAAGGGAATTGATGAGTTAACGCATCTTAAGAATTCTTTTGCCAATACAGAATTTTATTTCGCTCTAGTACCAAGTAAACAGACTGCACTAGAGTATAAATTCCCGTCCTATGTCAATCGCGGCTATCAACAAAAACATAGAGATCATTTTGTGCAGAAGATGAGTAAAACTGATTTTCCTATAATTGATTTATTACCTTCATTTCAACAAAATTTTACAAAGAAAGATCTAGAACGAATGTATCTTACTACTGATCATCATTGGAATATGGAAGGCGCATTTTATGCCTATGACTATACAATGAACTATTTAGCTTCACATTCTAAGAAGTATAAAGGTGCTCCAGTTAACAAAAACGATTATGAAATTACTTGGGAAAAGCCAACAGGAAAATTTGTTGGTAGCTGGAACAATCAGTTATATCGCCTTATAGATACATCATCTGTAAAAATTCCTTATGTATATTTCAAATCAGACGAATCATGGGATGATTATACAGTCTATCTTGGTCCAAAAAAAGAGGATACGCCTAAAGAAACTATGAAAGAGTTTTTTGGGAAAGATAAAAACATTCCAGATCCAGGGTATGGGAGTGTATATCAAGGTGATTACGACGAAATTAATATTATAAACCCAAAAGCACAAAATAACTTGCATGTAGTTATTCTAAAAGATTCCTATGCTGATGCAACTTATCCATTATTTGCACATAATTTTGCCCAAACAACATTTATTGATCCACGTTATCCAACAGGAAAAAGTGTTCAACAACAGTTAGCTGAGCAAAATGCTGATATAGTAATGTTTTTATACAACGATACAAATGTTTTTGGTGATATGTTCAAATTTCAAACCATTAAATAAATAAAATATAGAACCCCATTTATAGAAAAATATTAAGGCCTAAATCTAAATTTAGATTTAGGCCTATTTCTTCTGTAAAAAAATATAAAGTGAAACTTCCATCCGTAGGGGTTTTCTTCCCCTCCACTGACGGAAGCTGCCCAATCAGGCGTATACCAGCAGTTATCCCTCATCTATCTTCTCCGCTTCCTCTCAATCTTGAGGTGAGGGTCTTACTGCCCCAAAATAGCGGGATAAAAATCAATCACGAAGAAAATGATTTTGCGGAACTAACTTTTCCAAAAGAACTGTTACAAGTTCATCATGATGGTTTTTTAGTGCTTCTATCATGGAACATCGCTCCCTTTCCTTTTATCTATTAGGATTAATAAAAAGAAATTTAGAAATAAAAACAGCCGACTCCTGTATCTAGGAGTCGGCTGTTTTTATTTAACTTATATTATTTTACAATGTGAATTGGCATTCCAAGAGCAACTTCAGCTGCTTCCATTGTGATTTCACCTAATGTTGGGTGAGCGTGGATTGTTTGAGCGATATCTTCAGCTGTCATTCCAGCTTCGATAGCTAAACCAATCTCAGAAATAATATCAGAAGCGCCTGCGCCAGCAACTTGTGCACCTACAAGAAGACCATCTTCTTTACGTGTTACAAGTTGTACGAAACCGTCTGTGCTGTTTAATGATAATGCACGACCGTTTGCAGCGAATGGGAATTTAGACACTGCTACGCTCATTCCAGCTTCTTCAGCTTGTTTCTTAGTGTAACCAACAGATGCTAATTCTGGATCAGTGAAGCATACTGCTGGAATTCCGATGTAATCGATTGCCGCTGCGTGACCGCTAATTGCTTCAACAGCTACTTTACCTTCGTAAGAAGCTTTGTGAGCTAATGGTGGTCCAGGAACGATATCACCAATTGCATAGATATTCGATACGCTTGTACGGCATTGCTCATCGATTTCGATTAGACCGCGATCAGTCATTTTAATTCCAACTTGCTCAAGACCAATTTCTTGAGTATTTGGACGACGACCTACAGTTACTAATACGTAATCTGCTTCTACAGTTTGTACTTCGCCTTTAACTTCGAAGCTAACTTTTACGCCAGTTTCAGTTTCTTCAACGCCTTTAGCCATAGCTTTTGTATGGATTGTTACGTTGCCTTTTTTCTGAAGAGCGCGTTTTACAACTGTGCTCATTGCTTTTTCGAAACCAGCTAAGATTTCATCGCCAGCTTCTACTACAGTAACTTCTGTACCGAAGTTAGCATATGCAGTTCCTAATTCCATACCGATGTAACCTCCGCCGATTACAACAAGTTTCTTAGGAATTTCAGGTAAGCTTAATGCACCTGTAGAGTTGATAACACGTTTAGAATATTTGAATCCAGGAATTTCGATTGGTGTAGAACCAGTTGCAAGAACAGCATTTTTAAACGTATACGTTTGAGCTGCTTCTTCAGTCATTACACGTAATGTGTTTGCATCTACGAAGTAAGCTTCACCGCGAATGATTTCAACTTTGTTACCTTTTAGAAGGCCTTCTACACCGCCAGTTAATTTCTTAACTACGCCGTTTTTCCATTCTTGAACTTTTGTGAAGTCAACTGTTACGTTTTCTGCAGTAATACCCATGTCATCAGAATGTTTTGCATTCTCATAACGATGTCCTGCATTGATTAATGCTTTAGAAGGAATACATCCAACGTTTAAGCATACACCACCAAGGTTAGCTTTTTCAATAATAGCTACTTTTTGTCCTAATTGTGCTGCACGAATTGCTGCAACATATCCACCAGGACCTGCACCAACAACGACTGTATCTAATTCAATTGGGAAATCTCCTACTACCATTGTTTATTACGCCTCCATTACTAATAATTGTGGGTCGTTTAATAGACGTTTAATTTGGTTTAATGCTTTCTGAGCAGTTGCACCGTCGATTAAGCGATGGTCAAAGCTTAAAGATAATGCTAATACTGGAGCTGCAACGATTTCACCGTTTTTCACAACTGGTTTCTCAGCGATACGGCCAATACCAAGGATTGCTACTTCTGGGTGGTTGATAACTGGAGTGAACCATTGTCCACCTGCAGAACCAATGTTTGTAATTGTGCAAGAAGCACCTTTCATTTCAGCTGGAGCTAAGCGACCATCACGGGCTTTACCAGCAAGTTCATTGATCTCGTTAGAGATTGTGAAGATAGATTTGCGATCTGTATCTTTAACAACTGGTACTAATAGACCTTTGTCTGTATCAGCTGCGATACCGATGTTGAAGTAATGTTTATGAACGATTTCTGAAGATGCATCATCTAAAGAAGTGTTCATCATTGGGTATTCACGTAATGCAGATGTTAATGCTTTTACAACGTATGGAAGGTAAGTTAATTTAATACCTTTTTCAGCTGCAACAGCTTTGAATTTCTTGCGATGAGCAACAAGTTCAGTTACATCTACTTCGTCCATTAATGTTACGTGAGGAGCTGTATGTTTAGAGTTAACCATTGCTTTTGCAATTGCTTTACGGATACCGCTCATTTTCTCACGAGTTTCTGGGTATTCACCAGCTGGAATTGGTTGTGCTTTTGGAGCTTCTTCTTTCGCAGCTGCTGCTGGAGCTGCTGCCGCTACTGGAGCTTCAGTTGCTACTACTTGTCCACCATTTGCAAATGCATCGATGTCAGCTGTTACAACACGGCCGTTTTTACCAGTACCAGCTACTAGACGAATGTCTACACCTTTTTCGCGTGCATATTTACGAACAGATGGCATAGCAATTACGCGCTCATTAACTACTTCTGCAGTTGCTGCTGGAGTAGCTGCTGCTGGAGCTTCTTCTTTTACTTCTTCAGCTTTTGGAGCTTCGGCATGATCGTCACCTTTAAATTTAAGGTTTTCATAACCAGGAGCGTCAAATTTAACAAGAACATCTCCTACTACTGCTACTGTACCTTCTTCTACAAGAATGTCAAGTACTTTACCTTTAACTGGAGAAGGGATTTCTACAACAGCTTTATCATTTTGTACTTCAAGAAGTACATCGTCTTCGTTTACTTCATCGCCTGGTTTAATAAACCATTTTACGATTTCACCTTCGTGGATACCTTCACCGATATCTGGTAGTTTAAATTCAAATGCCACGGAATTCAGCCCCCTGATTCATATCATTATTATTAAGTATCGCAAAAGAAATCAGCATGCGCTGACCTCTTTTGCACATAAAAGTAAAAGTCAAATTAAAATTAGAAGTTCATTACTTTGTTAACAGCTTCTACAATATCCTTGTGGTTTGGTAACCATACACTCTCTGCTTCAGAGAATGGGAATACTGTATCAGCAGCTGCAACACGTACAACTGGAGCTTCTAAGTTTAAGATTGCACGGTCGTTAATTTCCGCTACAACGTTTGCTGCAATACCAGCTTGTTTTTGAGCTTCTTGAACAACAACTACGCGGCCTGTTTTTTCAACAGAAGCAATAATTGTTTCGATATCTAATGGTTGAACTGTACGTAAGTCAACAACCTCTAAAGAAATGCCTTCTTTTTCTAGTTCTTCAGCAGCTTTTAATGCAGCATGTACCATAGCACCGTACGTGATAACAGATACATCTGTACCTTCACGTTTTACATCAGCTTTACCAAGTTCAATTGTGTATTCACCTTCTGGTACTTCTTGACGGAAAGAACGGTATAATTTCATGTGCTCTAAGTAAATAACTGGATCGTTATCACGAATTGCAGAAATTAAAAGGCCTTTTGCATCGTATGGAGTAGATGGAATAACAACTTTTAGACCAGGTTGTTGTGCAACTAATCCTTCTAAGCTATCAGCGTGTAATTCTGGTGTATGAACACCACCACCAAATGGAGAACGAACTGTAATTGGAGCAGTCCAACGTCCACCAGAACGGTAACGCATACGAGCCATTTGACCAGAAATTGAATCCATTACTTCGAAAACGAAACCGAAGAATTGAATTTCAGGAACTGGACGGAAGCCTTCAAGTGCTAAACCAATTGCAAGTCCGCCGATACCAGACTCTGCAAGTGGAGTATCCATTACACGGTCTTCACCGAACTCAGCTTGTAACCCTTCAGTAGCACGGAATACACCGCCGTTTACACCAACGTCTTCACCAAACACAAGTACGTTAGGATCGTTTTTCATTTCAACGCGTAAAGCATCAGTGATTGCTTGAATCATTGTCATTTGAGCCATGGCTTACTTCGACTCCTTTTCTTTGTAAATTTCATACTGTTCAGCTAAATTGTAAGGCATTGTTTCGTACATGATTTCCATTAAATCAGTAACTTTTTGTTTTGGAGCTTGGTCCGCTTTAGCAATCGCTTCTTTAATATCTTCTTTAGCTTGTTCGATTACTTTTTCTTCTTCTTCTTGAGACCAGATGCCTTTGTTTTCTAAGAACGCACGGAAACGTACGATTGGGTCTTTTTGTTCCCATTCGTTTTCGATATCTTTTGTACGGTAACGAGTTGGGTCATCACCAGCCAATGTATGTGGACCGTAACGGAATGTTAAAGTCTCGATTAAAGTAGGGCCTTCACCATTTACTGCACGCTCACGAGCAAAAGCAGTTGCTGCGTATACAGCTAATGGGTCCATACCGTCTACTTGGATTCCGTAAATACCTGCTGCAACTGCTTTTTGTGCTACAGTTTTTGCTGCAGATTGTTTTTCTACTGGAGTAGAGATTGCATAACGGTTGTTTTGAACAACGAAGATTGCTGGAGCTTTGAATGCACCCGCAAAGTTCATACCTTCGTAGAAGTCGCCTTGAGACGCTCCGCCGTCACCAGTGTAAGTAATTGCAACAGATTTTTTACCACGTAATTTCATACCTAACGCAACACCAGCAGTTTGGATGATTTGCGCACCGATAATAATTTGTGGAGAAAGTGCATTTAAATCTGCAGGCATTTGGTTACCCATGAAATGTCCGCGAGAGAATAAGAATGCTTGGTATAGTGGTAAACCGTGCCATACTAATTGTGGAACATCACGATATCCTGGTAAGATGAAATCTTCTTTTTCAAGAGCAAAATGACTTGCTAATTGAGAAGCTTCTTGTCCAGCTGTTGGCGCATAGAAACCTAAGCGACCTTGACGGTTTAAAGAAGTAGAACGTTGGTCTAATACGCGAGTATACACCATACGACGCATTAATTCTTTTAATTGATCATCAGTTAATTCTGGCATAGCTGCTTCATTCACAACTTCGCCTTTTTCATTTAAGATTTGTAATGTTTCAAATTGAGCTGCGATAGCTTTCATTTGCTCATCAACATTAAATAGGGCCTTTTTTGTTTTAGTACCCATTCCGTTCACCTCTTCCTCTCTTGAACCATATTCTTAAACGCTTTCACTAGCATCTTGCTAAAATAAAAGCATAAGCGCGAAAACTGACGCACCATTCGTCAGTTATTGAATAATTTGTGCACCTAACAATCTGTACTAATGTTTTTATTTAAACAAATTAATACAATCTTGATCACGTTTTTAAGTTTACAACTATTCTAATCACCCTGTCAATCACTTTGATTTCGAAATTTTTTTCGGAATTTAACGAGGTTTTCTTAACAAATACACATTTTCAAAATACTATCTGTATTAGTGAGTGAACCTCACCTGTTATATTATTCCCTTTTCACACATATTTTGATCATAGAATAATATGTAAACGATTTATTTCACTCTTATCTTTTGTCCCATTTTAATAAAAATATGCAGCCCTTATCACCTTTTAGGCAAATAACTATAACATTTTTCTTCTTTCTTCCATACATTATACTAACCGCAGCATTCGCGGAAATGGTAAAGGAGGTTACACCATGTACGGATACACTCAGTGTTATTACCCAACTGCTTCCGCATGTCCTACGTATGGATATGGTGGATATGGTGGATATGGTGGTTGCGGCGGATTCGGACACGGATTTGCTATAATCGTTGTATTGTTTATTCTTTTAATTATCATCGGTGCTTCTTGCATCTGTTAATGTAAAATGAAACAATTATAAAAGAACAAGGCGGTTTGACTACCTTGTTCTTTGTCATGACTTTTTCCACGACCTTTGGTAGACTAAAGATGAAAGGAGAGATTGCATATGCTTACAATGAATGATGTGATTCGTGAAGGAAATCCAATTTTACGAGCAGTGGCTGAGGAGATAGCTCTACCAGCCAGCGAAGAAGATGTACATATATTACGAAAAATGATCGAATTTGTTATTAACAGTCAAAACCCCGAAATGGTTGAAAAATATAATTTACGTCCTGGAATTGGTTTAGCAGCTCCTCAAATTGGTGTTTCTAAAAAAATGATTGCTGTTCATGTAACCGATAGAGATGGAACGTTATATAGCTACGCTTTATTTAATCCGAAAATTATCAGTCACTCTGTAGAACGTACGTACCTATCAGGTGGCGAAGGTTGTCTATCGGTAGATCGCGAAGTTCCTGGCTATGTGCCTCGTTACACTCGCATTACTGTAAAAGGAACAACAATAGACGGTGAAGAAGTGAAACTACGTTTAAAAGGTTTACCAGCAATTGTCTTCCAACATGAAATTGATCACTTAAACGGTGTTATGTTTTATGACCATATTAATAAAGACAATCCATTTTTAATTCCAGAAAATACAACACCTTTAGAAAGATAAAATGAAACTCCTATCAGTAAGGGCCTTTGCTGTCCGCCAATAGCAGGATAAAAAAAATAGTCTGTTTTCACTAAAGTTAATGAAAACAGACTATTTTTTACATGAAATGGTTTTCATACTAGTTCTTTACAATAATCCTGCCCACTGCAATCCATGAAGGATACCATCTTCTGCAACATCTTTCGTTACATAATTAGCAAGTTTCTTCAAATCTTCATGTCCATTTCCCATAGCAATTCCTGTCCCTACAGTTTCAATCATTTCTAAATCATTTAACCCGTCCCCAAATGCATAAACTTGTTCTCGAGTGAATCCAAGCTTTTCAATAAATTTTTCAATTCCTTTCGCTTTCGATCCCCCCATTGGAATAATGTCCATAGAATAAGCATGCCAGCGAATAAAATGAAATTGCGGATAGTCGTTGATAAACTTTTCTTCTTCCCCTGCTTTACAAAATAGAAGCGTTTGATAGATGTCACGCTTTTCATAAAAACTAGGTTCAAACACAGGATGACTCATGCGAAGACTAGCAAAGCTTTCTGCTACATAATTATGTGATGCCACTGTTGCTTTCATATCTTTATGATCCAAATAAACAAGAGGATAGCCTTCCTCTTCTGAAAATTTTGTGAAGGCATGTAATGTATCTGGGTGTAAAGGATTTTTATATACAACTTCATCTTCAAATACAACATACTGTCCATTAAAACTTACATAATTATGAATATTTAGCTCTTTACGAATATCTTCAAACATAAATGGTGCACGTCCTGTTGCAATTGCTACATGTACCCCATTTTCTTGAAGGCGACGCACAGCTTCTTTTGTAGATTGCGGTATCTCTTTGTTATGATCTAGTAATGTTCCGTCAATATCAAAAAAGACAATTTTATCATTCATTTATATAATCCTTTCTACTTCATCAAGTTAAACATCTCACTTCATCGTTTAAATCTCTTCTCAAATACTAAAAAAGTATAACATATAAGACATCTATGAAGAAAGCGCTCAGCATCTAACCATCTTACCTAACTATACATATACTGAAATAAAAACGGCACTGCAATTCAACACATGAATTTTCTTTTCTATTCTATCTCATACTATAATTTGAACGAAATATCTTCTTAATAGTAGTTCATTTTCTAAAATTTACTTCTTATTGCACATTAGAATAAGATTACATGCATGTTTTGAACGAAGAAAGGAAGGGACAATCGTGCTGAAGAAACTGAAGAAAAAGTTAAAAGTATATTGGAACGATTTACTTCGTAAAAAAACAATTGCTTAAATCGTGCCCATTTCGGGCTTTTTTCTTCATTCTTATTCGAAAAAACATGAAAATCATAACCGTTTGCTTTATAATAGGTAAAAGATAGCCTAAAACATAAACAAGGAGAGATTGTTTTAATGATTTTTAAAGTATTTTATCAAGAAAAAATGCTAGAGGTACCTGTACGTGAAAATACTAAGGTACTTTATCTAGAAGCTCAGTCCGAAAGAGAAGTTCGCACAAAGTTACACAAGTTCGCATATAATATCGAGTTTATCCAGTCTGTAACTGGTGCTCATCTTGAATATGAAAAGCAATATGCAGATTTCAAATTAGCGGAGAACGTCTAATTTATGAAATTCTTAAAAAATGATCAAACTGCTGTTTTCGCGCTTGGCGGACTCGGTGAAATCGGCAAAAATACATATGCTGTCCAATTTCAAGATGAAATTATTATTATTGACGCTGGGATTAAATTCCCAGAAGACGAACTTCTCGGGATTGATTATGTCATCCCTGACTACACGTATTTGGTACGTAACGAAGAAAAAATTAAAGGACTCTTTATTACACATGGTCACGAAGATCATATCGGTGGAATCCCTTATTTATTGCGTCAAGTAAACATTCCAATTTATGGTGGAAAACTTGCGCTCGGACTGATTAAAAATAAACTAGAAGAGCACGGATTACTGCGAAAAGCACAACTGTATGAGATTAAAGAAGACGATGTAATTAAATTCAAAAAAACAGCCGTTTCCTTCTTCCGCACGACGCATAGCATCCCAGATTCGTACGGTATCGTCGTGAAAACACCACAGGGACAGGTTGTTCATACAGGAGACTTTAAATTTGATTTCACACCAGTTGGTGAACCAGCAAACTTAACAAAAATGGCTGAAATCGGAAAAGACGGTGTCCTTTGCTTGCTATCTGATAGTACGAATAGTGAAGTCCCTCACTTTACAATGTCTGAACGCCGCGTAGGTGATAGCATTCAGGATATTTTCCGTAAAGTAGAAGGCCGCATTATATTCGCAACGTTTGCTTCTAATATCCATCGACTGCAACAAGTGGTAGAAGCTGCAGTAGCAAACAATCGAAAGATTGCTGTTTTTGGTCGAAGCATGGAAGCAGCAATGGAAATCGGGCAAAACCTTGGCTACATTCGCTGTCCAAAAGATACAATTATTGAACCATCACAACTAAATCGTATACCAGCAAACAAAGTTGTGATTTTATGTACAGGAAGTCAAGGTGAACCAATGGCTGCATTATCTCGCATTGCCAATGGTACACACCGTCAAATTCAAATTATCCCTGGTGATACCGTCGTATTCTCGTCCTCTCCAATTCCTGGGAACACGATAAGTGTAAGCCGTACAATCAACATGTTGTATCGTGCAGGTGCTGATGTAATTCACGGACCACTGACTGACATTCATACAAGCGGACATGGTGGACAAGAAGAACAGAAATTAATGCTGCGTCTCATTAAACCAAAATATTTCATGCCAATTCACGGTGAATATCGTATGCAACGTATGCATGCAAAGTTAGCGAATGATTGTGGTATTCCTGAAGAAAATTGCTTCATAATTGATAACGGTGATGTACTTGCGCTTCGTGAAGATGAAGCAACAATCGCAGGAAAGATCCCTTCTGGTTCTGTTTATATCGACGGAAACGGCATTGGTGATATTGGTAATATCGTACTTCGGGACCGCCGTATTCTTTCAGAAGAAGGACTTGTTATCGTTGTTGTTAGCATCGATATGAAGGAATTCAAAGTGGCAGCTGGACCAGATATTATTTCTCGTGGATTCGTTTATATGCGTGAAAGCAGTGATTTAATTAACGATGCACAGACATTGATTACAAATCATTTAGAAAAAGTAATGGAGCGCAAAACGACACAATGGTCTGAAATCAAAAATGAGATTACAGATACGTTAGCTCCATTCTTATACGAAAAAACAAAACGTCGTCCAATGATCTTACCAATCATTATGGAAATTTAAATAAAAAGGACAATGCTAAGCTGCATTGTCCTTTTTATTATTTTGCTAAAAACATTTCAAAGCGATCCACATCATTATCATGACCAATAACTATCAAAATATCTCCGATTTGAATATTTTCTGTCGCACGCGGTGAAACAAGAACTTCCTTTCCACGTTTAATTGCCACAATGTTTAATCCAAACTTCGCACGTATATCTAATTCAATTAACGAATGGCCGTCAATCTTTTCATTCGCAATAATCTCAACGATGCTATGTTCATCTGAGAGTTCTAAATAGTCTAAGACACTACTTGAGGCAATATTATTCGCAATTCGTTTCCCCATATCACGCTCAGGATGAACAATATGATCGGCACCAATTTTAGTTAAAACTTTTTCATGATAATCGTTTTGTGCTTTCACAGTAATATTTTTCACGCCTAATTCTTTTAAAATAAGAGTCGTTAAAATACTTGCATTCAGATTATCACCAATCGCTACCACAACATGATCAAAATTACGGATCCCTAAACTTTTTAATACCATTTCATCTGTAGAATCAGCAATTACAGCATGGGATGCAATATTTGCAAATTCATTTACACGGTCTTCATTCATATCAATCGCCATAACTTCTATTCCTAGCTGTGCTAATTCCCGGCAAATGCTGCCGCCAAATCGGCCAAGACCAATAACAGCAAACTCTTTTTCCTTCGTACTCACACAAATTCCTCCAATAATATCGAATCGTATAAAGTGAATCCTCCATCAGTGTTTTTCCTCTCCCACTCATGGTTAATTGAACGAATCAAGCTCTTATAAGCAGTTATTCTCTTATTAATTCTTTTCTCTTCAAAAACTAGATGCAAAGGCTTTACTGCCGTTTAATTAGGATCAACTATCATTGTAGCATACTTTATAAACGTTACAATAATTTCCTTTCTATCTTTATTTTTGTTTTTGAATATAGAAAAATTGTTGTAAATAAAACGCAAGCATACATATTAACATACCGAAAATAAATACATTTCCAAATGAACTAAACGTCTGAAATACAAACACTAAAGTTTCTTGTCCAAAAAAAGCAAATAGTAACTGTATAAAAGCAAATAACAATGCAAATTGATAGTGCTGCTTATGAAATAAATAATGAGTAGCTCCTAAAAAACCAATAAAAGAAACAATAAATATCCACCATACTTCAATCATTTTTTGCCATCCTGTTAGCTCATATCCGTTCACAATAATAGCAATTGCTCCTATAACAAACATTGTTGGAACACTCCAAAACAACGCCCACTTTCGAAAGAGTAATACTGCTTGCCTGTCTTCTCGTTTATACGCGCAATACGTTAAAAAAGCCGCACTTATATATAAAAGTGATACAATTGTCAGAACAATAATTAACCAAAAATGAAGCTGATAATACTCATTTTCTATATTTGTAACAATTGCAGCTATCAAACCTGGAATACATATACCAGTATATCCTTCAACTAGAGCTTTGTTCCAAAACACCATATTACCAATTCGAATTCCTAATAACATAAAAATAATGGCACCAAGGATAAATAAAGTCATTTTATTTCCAACTAAGCTCGTTGAAAAAGCAATCAATCCAACAAATAAGAATAGTACAAACGCATTCATAATTTCTACAACAGGTGATAAATACAATCTCATCCACTCATATGTGTTCGCATAGCTTTCTTTTTTTGCTAAACAATATGTATAGAAACTAACACCGAAATATATCGCAGCTATGATTACATATGTATATAAAAAGAAACATAGTATAGTACTTCCGATTTGCACACTATCCCCTACCCTTTTTCTCTATATAACAAATTGATTTTACACATTTTGTATATAAAATGTAAACTAAAAACCTCCCTATCACGAGGGAGGTTTTCTATTATTCAGCTGTTTTTTCAGCTTCATCAAGAACACGATTAACTCGTTTCGTTAGCATTTGCATGCCGCTACCACCAGCTTGGAAATGACGCAGCACACCATTTTTATCAAAAACATAATATGCTGGCACATATTGATTTTCAAAGGAATCTGTAATTGCATGCTTATTGTCTACTAAAATCGGCTGTACAATACCGTGCTCCTCTGCCACTTCTTTCACTTTTTCAAGATCTAAATCTTCTTCTGAACGCGGCATATGTACAGCAATTACATTTAATTTGTCTTTATAATCATCACGGAATTCGTTAATGCTCGGCATCGCTTCTTTACATAAATGACAACTAACAGACCAAAAATGAATCAATGTTGGTTTATCGCCAATTAGCGCTTCCCTTACTACTTCTCCATTTAGTACAGTTGTTGCTCCTTCTAAGGAAGGCATTGGTTCACGTAACTTCATAACATTTCCTCCTTATGTATGTAGAGAAAGGCCTAACAACGATTTGTTAGACCTTTTTTTCACTCAGTCAAAAAATTAAACGTTTAAAGTTGCTTGACCTGGTTTCCAGTTTGCTGGGCAAAGTCCACCAGTTTGAAGAGCTTGAAGAACGCGGATTACTTCGTCAACTTCACGTCCAATGTTATTATGATGTACAACTTGATACATTAATTCGCCTTCTGGGCTAATGATGAATAGACCGCGAAGTGCGATACCCTCTTCTTCAAGTAATACGCCATATTCACGAGATACTACATGATTTGTATCAGCAGCTAATGGATATTTTAATTCACCTAAGCCGTTTTTCGTACGATCAGTGTTAATCCATGCTAAATGAGTATGGATTGTATCAGTTGATACACCAATTACTTCTGCATCTAAGTCTTCAAACTCATCATAACGATCAGAAAGTGCGATGATTTCTGTTGGACATACGAAAGTGAAGTCCATTGGATAGAAGAAAAGCACTGTCCATTTATCTTGTTTCATAACCTCTTCAAGGCTTACTTTACCAAATTCTTTGTTTGGCATAACAGCGTCCATCTCAAAGCGTGGAGCCTGTTTTGCTACCATACGTTCTGCCATATGTATCAACCTCCGTTAAATTTTTTGTCATATGTTATCTACTCTTGTATTATATAAGAAGAATTAGTTTTTAGTCAATATTATTTAATAATTATTATAAAATAACTAACTATTAACTTTTTTCCTCTACCTACCATTATAAAGTATTGTGCTAGAATTACAAAAAAAATGCACGATAGATCATAAAAATTTTCTTATACGAAAAGGGAACAAGCATTACGCTCTGTTCCCTTTCCATTTTACGTATGTTGTTAAAAAAGTAATCGCTTTTTCAATTGCCAACTCATTCGGCTGTAATTTCGCATGATGTAGACCATATTCAGATTCTACTCCCAGCCAAAACATAAAACCTGGAATATCACGAATCAGGTATCCAAAATCCTCTCCTGTCATTGCTTCCGTACAGGTAATAACATCCATATCTGTATGTTCGGACGTAAATTTCATAAATTCCTGCGTTAACATTTCATGATTATATACTTGGTGATACATCGCTCCATAATCAATATGCGCTGTACACTGAAAAGACGCTTCAATCCCTCCAACAATCGCTTCAATGCGTTCCTTCACTCGTTTCATAGACTCAACAGATAATGTACGAATCGTTCCTTCTAAACGAGCCTTTTCTGCAATAATATTTTGTACTGTTCCACCTGTAATTTTCCCAATTGTAATAACTGCGCTATCTAGCGGATTCACATTTCGACTAATAACAGATTGCAGCTGTGTAACAAGGTGGCTTGCCGCAACAATCATATCATTAGCTGTATGTGGATATGCTGCATGCCCGCCTTTACCTTTCAAATCAATGTATAACTCCGATGTATTTGCAAAAAGCAACCCTTCTTTTGTTGCAATTGATCCAATTGGATATTCAGGTGCAATATGAAGCCCAAGAATCATATCCGGCTTCCATGCTTGAAATTCTTCACTTTGTAATAACGGAAGAGCACCTCCCGGCCCTTCCTCAGCTGGTTGAAAAATAAAAACGAGATGATCGTCAATTCGCTCTGTTACAAAAGCTGTTAATAATCCAAGACCGATTGTTGTATGAATATCGTGGCCGCATGCGTGCATCATACCTTCATGTAATGAAGCAAATTCATATCCTGTCTCTTCCGTAATCGGAAGCCCATCAATATCAGCACGGTAGCCAATTGTTTTTTCCGGATTCCGACCATGTACTTTTACAATGACACCCGTTTTCCACGTTTTTACTTCCATATGTTCACTTGGAAGAGTATTTATATAATTTAAAATATATTGCTGTGTTTTCCATTCTTGAAAACCAATCTCTGGAATTTGGTGTAAATCTCTGCGCATTTGTATAAATTTGTTTATCATCATCTTTTCACCACCATTGATAAAAAGCGTAAGGGCCTACAAGCCCTTACGCTTTCTTCCTTATTTTTCTGGATTCAGTTGACGAAGCTCTTGTTTAATTTCTGTTTTCGCTTTTGTTTTTTCGTCAATTTCTTTAATAACGCGTGCTGGTGTTCCTGCAACAACTGTGTATGGCGGTACATCTTCTGTTACAACTGCACCCGCTGCAACAACTGCACCTTTACCTACTGTAACACCTTCTAGAACCACTACATTTGCACCAATTACAACATCATCTTCAACGATAACCGGTTTTGCAGAAGGCGGCTCGATAACGCCTGCAAGTACAGCTCCAGCTCCGACGTGACAATTTTTACCCACTGTTGCACGTCCACCAAGTACTGCATTCATATCAATCATTGAACCTTCACCAATTACAGCACCAATGTTGATTGTTGCATTCATCATAATAACTGCATTATCACCAATTTCAACATGGTCACGAATAATTGCACCTGGTTCAATACGTGCTTTAATGCCTTTTAAGTCAAGCATTGGAATTGCAGAGTTACGACGATCATTTTCTACAACATAATCTACAACATGCTTTTTATTTTCATCAAGAATTGCCTTAATGTCAGACCATTCTCCAAATAATACACCTGATTTTTTATTTACAAATGCTTGTACTGTTTCTGGGAATGTAATTTCTTTTAAATCCCCTTTTATGTATACCTTTACAGGAGTTTTCTTCTCACTTTTTTGAATAAACGAAATAATCTCGTTTGCATCCATCATTTTCATGCTTGTTGCCTCCTAAATCCATTTATAATGTTACTCTACCAAACGAAAAGGCTCCTCGCAAGATAATAATCTTATTTTCCCTCTTGAATTTCTTCAATAATTTCTAAAAATGCCTGCACTTGTTTTAACTGTCTAGCCGATTCACTTGTTAATAGCCATGTTTCTCTCGTCAGTTGTACTGGAGTTTTATATGTTTTTTGCTTTACTTCTTTTAAAACAGTAGAAGGCAAAAGTGCATAACCAATTCCATTTAAAACAAGCTGCTTACACGTTTCAATTTGATCGACAACAATTGTACGTTTAGGCGGATTAGAAAATAAACCATACCACCAATTCTGTATTTGTCCATAATATGTCGAATCACTTTTAAATTGAATGAACGGTCTATTCGTGTCTTTTAACATGGAAATATCCTTAATCTCCGTATCAACTAAATATAACTCATCTTCAAATAATTGTTGTTTATATCCTTTATATTCTTGTGTTCCTCGTAAAATTGCAACGTGAACGTCACCTTCGTAAAAATGATTTTGTACCTCACTACTCCAACCAGTAAAAAGAGAAATTTTCACAAATGGATACCTTTGTACAAACATCTTTAAAACTGGTGGTAACCAATATTGTCCAATAACAGAAGCCACAGCAAGCTTTAAAGTACCATATGTTTCCGTCTGAAATGTTGCTAATTCACTTTTAATTGCTTCTTCTCTCTGTAACATATCTTTAGCATAATTCGCTACTTTCTCGCCTTCTGGTGTAATCGTTAAGCCTTTTTGCGAGCGAATAAAAAATTTCATCCCCCATTGTTTTTCCATCGATTGGAGTCTTTGACTAAGCGCTGGTTGTGACACAAATAAGCGCTCAGAAGCTTTTCGCATATTTAACTCTTGTGCTAAGATAACCATCATTTGAAAATCATCAATTTGCAATGTTTTCTCCTTCCTTCGTTACAACCGAACGATAAAAGCGACTTCTTCTTTCATTTGAAGTCGCCTTTTTCAAAGTTATCGATTAAACCGTCTTACCATTTTATTTAATAATTTTAAGATTGCACGTCGCGTCAAAATTCCTTCAAAATATCCTTCCTCATTTTCAACACATACAAACGGATGATCAATCGTAATCTCTAATGCTTTTGCAAATGAATCCTGTAATTTTAGGCGTGGAATATCACCATTCATCACACTTTCTACTTTCATGTCCTCTAACTTTTCAAATTCAATACGCTCTAGTCCTAAAATACCATCTAAAATCATTGCCGTACTCACTAATCCATGCAATTTGTACATCGGATCTAGTACTGGAATAGCAGAATAACCAGATTTCACCAAGACAAGCAAAGCATGCTCAAGATTATTTCCAATTTGAACATGTGCTACTTTTTCAGATGAAATCATTAAGTCTTTTACAAAAACTTGCTGAAACTCTTCTTTCGGAATACTAATCATATTGTTATCCCCCACTTTATTCCATTCTAACAAGTAGCAATTGTAAACTAATCGTAAAAAACCAATTCGTTCAAGTAATCCTCTATTTTCTCACTTCTATTTTCAGTTTATGACAACGTTTACATATTATTATTTGTCCTTTTGCTTCTCATATAAAATAAATAACCACAGTTCATTTTACCATAGAAACAAAAGAAAAGACTACCATTCTGGCAGCCTTAATATCCTTCATTTTTCAGACGAGCAAATAAGTTTGTGATTTGTTTGTAATGAGATATATCTGTTTTCTTTCGCCCAGTTTCGATATCAGAAAGTTCAACGGCAAGTATTTCACTCGCATAATTTTGCCGAAACAAAACATCTAGCAATAAGCTTTGTTCCTCTTTTGTTAAATCAATTTCTCTACTCATTTTCTCCTCTCCTTATTCAACTGTCCTTATTCTTTATTATATAAAATATTTCCCCTATTTAATAGATTGAAAATTCAGTACGAAAATTATTTCGTGTACCGATTTGCATAGCTAGACGCCGCATATGCATCAGGCTTAATTTTAGGCGTTAACCCCATCGCTGTAATTTTATTTGTCATATCTAAAATAAACTCTCTCGTCAAACCGTCTTTCCCAATATCTAAATGAATTTCCATAACAAATTCAGCACCTTCTCCGCGGTACGGATAAAGAAGTTCCCACAACTGTTGTATTCGCTCAGGTGTAAATAAACAGGCAATCTCTTGACTAAACTGTGTTTCTAAATAGATTTTTTCTCGCAAACTAGGGGGCTTTCTCCGGATTGTCTGATGGTATAAACAACCCCACGCTCCTTTTCCGACACGGTGCAGATGAATTGCTGTAATAAAACGAGTATCATTTTGATGCACTTGTGAATCTGTTCCAATTGACAATCGATACATATTACGCGGTGCACTTTGAATAAAATGACAAATTCGTGAGAATACGGTCTCAAAGTTCATATGGCGCTCTGATAAATTGTAAAATTGATATTTTCCGTCCATACAGTCACGTCCCTTCTCATAGACAGACTTTCGCATTCTCATTGTATGGGACAGAATAACAAAATATGTCTTACTTATCCTTTACTCGTTTCAATATTCCGGATCAAATATGTACAAAATGGACATTTGAAAATAACATTTTGATTGGATTGCGCTGTTAATACATGTGTAATTTCTGACTGCCCATGGCATTCCGGACACACAACAACAGGTATTTTCTTCACTTTTCTCACCTCTTTATCTCGCTAATCGTGAACAATAAGAGTCCAATTGATAAAAGTTTCATTTTCTAGAATGCATTATCAGTGTAGGAACAGAGAGCTAATATTATTCAGCTTACATAAAAAAAGAAGATGCCTTTATTCTCAGGCACCTTCTTTTTATGTATCAAGAAAGAATATCGTAAATCTCGATTGCAACCATATCAATATTATCAAATTGATATACTTGTGGTTTTTCTCCTTGTTGATACACTTCTAGCTCGTACATATCGCTTTTATCAAAATATTTAACGCTACATTTGCGTTCACCGTTCACTTCAAAATAGCGTTGTGCTACTTCGCCGCTTTCAGCTTGTTCTTTTAGACTAACAAGACGAGTTAAAATTCCTTGGAGCAGAGACATGAAATCTCCCCTTTCTCTAATCTTCCTACGAATAGGTTTTGCAGCAATACTCATTCTATCCGTCATAACTGAAAAAATGTCCCACACCCTAGGATAATGGTTATGAGCAAGAAACTCAACTAAAATTTGTCGAAAAAACGTACAAAAGGCCGAAATAAACACCTTTATTCCGTTTCTCCCACACTTAACAGCCAAAAAAACTTTATCTCAATGCTCTTCTACTTAAGGAAATTTCACTTTATTGAAGTTTTTTACACACGAGAATATAATAGAAATGAGTTGAAGAGGAGGATTTACATGAAGAAAGTAGATGTATATACACAACCAGATTGTCCACCATGTCAAATTATAAAAGAATTTTTAAAACATAATCATATTACATTTACAGAATATGACGTCAAAAAAGATACTGCTGCTCGCAATCGCCTTCTCTATGATTACGATTCCTATTCTACCCCTACTGTTGTTGTAGATGGAGAAGTTGTAGCAGGCTTTCAAATTGAAAAATTACAACAGCTTTTAGAACTAGAACAATAAAGTTCACCTAACGATCAGTGAAGATTTTCTTCACTGATCGTTAGGTGAACCAATCGGGATCTTACTGCCGTTAATACAGGATAAACGAACAATAAGACCCTTTTACTTTATTATTTTTCAAATTGTCTAATCTCAGATAAAAGCTGTTTATTTTCGTGATACCCCGCTAACTTCCATTTATCACCATCTTTTTGCAGTGTGATAATTTGATATTGATCATTTGTTATATCATGTTCATACACATATAACAAATCATGTTCTTGATTGTATACGATTTTTGTTTTGGATGAAAAAGTAAATGGCGCCACTTTTGTGGGCAATAAATATTGAGCACTTCGTTTTTCATCCTGACTATTTTCATCCGTAAAAACTTGAAGGAAATTTTCTGTGAAATAAGGGGATAATGTATCAATCATTTTATCCATTGATAGTCGCTTACCACGAATAGAAAATTGTGCTTCATATCCCTTTCGAATCGTTTCAAATATTTCATTTTGATCAAATTTTGTTTCTTCTTTTCCAAGAACAGTTGTTACACTTTGTCCAATTACAAATGCAACAAAAAGAAATAGCACAATCCAAATTCCATACTTTCTCATTCTCGCACCCTCCTTGTAAAAAGAGCTTGTCCTTCTAGTATTCATTGTAGCAATGATTATATAATGACAGGGTATCTTTCGTTCGTAAAATCTTTACAACGATAGACATCATTCTTATCATAGTTGTCACTATTACCAATTTATGATAAAAACAAACAAAAAAATGCACGAAATATTTCGTGCATTATAGTAAAACATCTTCTTCATATAAAAATTCATAAGACAAATCAATAAATAAATAATGCTCATCATCAATAGGAAACGAGATTGTTCGAACCAATTCACCCGTTTCAAGATCCCCATATAAATCAGACAATCTTCCTTTTTGTTCAAAGCGCAGTTTCATAATGTTTTCTAAAAAGTATGGACGCCAACTCCAATTCTTCATATAATATTCTGGCATTAACACCCATTCTCCGTCTTTTTTCATGACGTTTCCTGATTGTTGAAAGCCATCTTCATTACAAATATAGATACGGAAGCTACAGTGTGTTACTAGTTGACTAAAATTCACTAGCCATTTATTAAAATCTTCTATTTTTCTTTGTTTTGCTAATACATTTCCAACATATTCTCGAAGCGTTTCAGTCAGTTTATAAACTTTTTGCAATTTTCGTTTTTCATGCTGAATAAATTGATGACACTCATTGCCAAGACGCTCTTTCAAGGTGTCTTTATCGATTAAATTTTCGGAAAATTCCTTTAAATAATCCCCTTGATAGTATCTCCCACCATTTTTCCAAGCATATTGCAACTGATAGAACGCATCAATATCTTCATACAATAATGTTGCACCAATACGTCTCGCTAGGAGTGATAATGAATATAAAATATCCTGATACGATTGTAACAGTGCCGTTTGACGTAAATTTGTTAAATCTACTTTTAAAATATCAGGAGCTAGCACACTAATTCTTTCAAGGTTACTTGTTCCTGTTCCTACTTTGTTAATTGCAACCTGAATGCCATATGTACGATAATACATAAGTAAATGATTAAATTGTTCAATATCTTCTTTAAAGTCATGTTCTGTTATTTCTAGTACGATATGGTTTAAACGTAATCCTTTCTTTTCATACGTTAATAATAAGTGTAGTAAACTTTCACTTTCATCGTTCATCAGTATATTTGCATTACGATGCAAAAATAATAAAAACGATTGATCCGTTTCTAAATATCGATCTAATGCTTTTCCTGAAATAATATTATCTACTTCAAGTTGAAACTCATCTGGAATCGAATCATCATGAAAGAATGAGGCAAGACTGTGAATTCCTTCTTCTGTTTGTATGCGTCCTACTACTTCATATCCAATTACAGTATGTTCATCTGCACTAAAAATTGCTTGATAATAAGGAAGGACTTGATCCAAATTACTCATCACATCTAATGCATCTACCATAGTACTCCCCCCTTTTACTTTTCAAAAATTATAACACGTTATGCAGAAAAAATAATAAAAAAATCCCTTCAGTTTTCCTGAAGGGATTAGAGGGGTAAAATGCTAAGGGGAATTAGCAATTCTACTATGAAGAAAAAAGAGGTCTTAAATATACCCCATAAACAAGTTCCTTGTAAAGGTCCTCTTTCTATATGTCACAAATTTGTCACAAACATCCCATCCCTTAAAACGGATATTGATGTAAATGTTGGCCACCATCCATTGTGATGCAAGCTCCATTTATGTACGCAGCTTCTTCAGAGCATAAATAAAAAGCCAGACCAGCAATTTCTTCTGGTGTTCCAAGTCTTCCTAGCGGCACACTTTGCAATGTTCGCTTTGCTGCTTCTTCAGATATCCACAGCTTTTCAGCCCCACCTGTACGCTCAATTGGCCCTGGAGCAATTGCATTAACACGAATACCATATTTACGTCCCCACTCAACAGCAAGCGTTCTTGTCATCGCTAATACACCTGCTTTAGCTGATGCAGAATGAATAACACCAGGACCTGCATCCCATGCGTAAGTTGCAACCATATTAATAATTGTTCCTTTTATCCCTTTTTCAATCCAATACTTCCCGATTGCTTGACTACAATAAAATGTACCATTTAACACAATATCAATAACAGCATTCCAACCATTTGGCGATAAATCTTCAGCCGGACAAAGAAAATTTCCCGCTGCATTATTTACGAGTACATCGATGCGTCCAAATTCTTCATCGATTTTTTCAATCATTCTTTTTATATCCTCAGTATTACGCACATCCATTTGTACAGGTAATACTTGTCCTTCAAATTGTTCAATTTCTTTCTTTGCCTCTTCTAATCGTTCTATTGTGCGTCCTGTAATAACAACACGCGCTCCTTCTTTGGCAAAACGAGTCGCCATTCCTTTGCCCATTCCACTTGAACCACCTGTAATTACAACTACTTTTTCTTTCACAATATCCCCTCCCAAAAATGAATACATATTCATTTTATCACTTTATTCATTAGAATTCTTTATAAATTTTAATTTTTCTGATATCTTTTAATAAAATATACTATTCTATCGTTAACAATGAAAGGAGAGAAGATAAGTAGCGACTCATTCTAACAAACCACACCTTCCTACTACGATTATTTCCTATCATCTCGCTCATATAAACATGAATCATATAACAAGAAGAAACTTTATCAAAAAAGGCATTCACACACTATTATATACTTGTATAACAACCGGAACGGGTTACTATTATGCAAAATACATAGAACCCCGCCTTCTCTCTTTTACGTATCATACAATTCGTTCTCCACTCATCCCACGTGGATTTAACGGTGTTAAAATGGTTCAATTTAGTGATTTACATTTAGGATATTACTACTCGCTTCAACAACTTTCTAAAGTAGTAACAAAAATAAATGAAAAAAAGCCTGACATCGTGTTTTTTACTGGAGATTTAATCGATAATTATCAAACATATGAATATACTCCGCTTGTTGCATCAATTTTACAAAATATCATTGCTCCGCTTGGTAAATTTGCAATTTTCGGCAATCATGATCATGGTGGATATGGGACAGATTACTATAATCACATCATGACACAATCTGGTTTTGAAATATTACAAAATATCGAAAAACGTATTCGCCTATTAGATGGAAGTGAAATTTCCATTTTTGGTATTGACGATATCATGCTTGGAAAACCTGACATACACGGAACCTTACAACAAGCACAAAATAATCTGTATACAATTGCTCTCGTGCATGAACCTGATATCGCACCGCATATTGCAAATTTCCCTGTCAATTTACTACTCTCTGGACATAGTCATGGTGGACAAGTACAACTCCCTTTCTTTGGCGCCATTATTACCCCTACATTTGCAAAACATTATATTGAAGGTTTTTATCATATTAAGCAAAACTATGACTTGTTATTGTATGTTAATCGTGGTCTTGGAACAACCCGTGTACCATTTCGATTTTTAGCAAAACCGGAAATTACGCTCTTTACATTACAATCGACATAATATCCGAACTTATTTCGCCTATTTTCCGCACCATTCTCTCTTGTACTCGCTCATCCACGTTATCTTTTCCATATGATAACAATGAGTTCAATGAAGGAGGTTTTAACATGTATCCACAATACCAGCCGATTCCGTTTCGCTCAGCACCAGTTGGTCCAATCGGAGACTCACGATTTCTACCATTTATCGGATTCCCCTTTTTAGCTGGTCTTGCAGGGGGTGTACTCGGCGGAGCATTACTATTTGGCCCTAGACCATGTTATCCACCATATCCTTGCTACGGTCCTTTTCCAACACCATATTACTACTAATGTAAATAGAAACAACTATGGAAAAAGGCCCCATATCGAGGCCTTTTCTCTATATTATATAAATAACTGTAAAACATTAGAATATAAGAATACCTATCTCTTGTCCCACTACTTTTGGATAGTAAAACTCCCATCTCGAGATTTTAAGAAATCCGAGAAAATAAGTGGAGGATAACTACTGGCATGCGCCCGATTGGTGAGAGCTTTCCATCAGTGGGGATGAAGCCCCCACTGACGGAAGTTTCACTTTATTCTTCCTCTGTGTGTGTATATGCCATTTGAAAGAGTCTCATTTGACTTTCAACTTCTTGCGCATCATCATTTACTACATAGTAATATTCTCCATGCTCATTTTGTTCACGTGCTTTTACATTATCATCTAAAATGAGTTGTAAAATATCTTTAATTCGCGCTTTCATATCAAACTCTAAAATTGGAAATGAAATTTCTACACGTTTTTCCATATTACGCGTCATCCAGTCGGCTGACGATAAAAATAACTTTTCTTCTCCATTATGATGAAAATAATAAATGCGACTATGCTCTAAATAGCGGCCTACTACACTAATGACACGAATATTTTCACTTACACCTGGAATTTGGGGACGTAAACAACAAGTTCCCCTTACAATGAGGTCAACTTTCACGCCAGCTTGTGATGCTTCATATAGCTTTTGAATAAGCGGCTTATCTGTTAACGAATTCATTTTCGCAATAATATAACCATTTCCATATTGCTTATGATAACGAATCTCTTCATCAATGAGTTCAATAAATTGCTGACGAATATCAAACGGTGCAACGGATAATTGATGAAAATGAGGTTTCATGGTATACCCACTTAAATAATTAAAAAAGTTTGTCGCATCAATACCGAAATCTTTACGTGATGTAATGTATCCAAAATCAGTATATAATTTCGCTGTTGCATCATTATAATTACCTGTACCTAAATGGACAAAGCGTTCAATTTTCCCATATTTCCGTCTTACAACAAGCGTAATTTTACTATGTGTTTTTAAATGGCTAACACCATAAATAACATGACAACCTGCTTTTTCTAATTCTTTTGCCCAGTGAACGTTATTTTCTTCATCAAAACGAGCCTTTAATTCCACAAGTACTGTCACTTGCTTCCCATTTTCTGCCGCTGTTTTTAAAGCTTTAATAACGGGGGAATCTCCACTTACACGATACAGCGTTTGTTTAATTGCTAACACATCAGGATCTTCTGCTGCATCTGCTACAAAATCAATGACAGGTTGAAATGATTCAAATGGATGATGCAATAGAATATCTTGTTCTAGAGCTTTTTCAAACACATCTTCTTCATCACCTAAATCTTGAGGTGGCTGTGGAATAAGTGCTGGATAGATCAAATTGTCATATGTAGATGCTAACTTCTTATAAAGCGCAAATAAACATGTTAAATCAAGTGGGCCATCAATCATATATACATCTTCATCTTTTACTTCTAACGCTTCGTATAATAAAGATAATACTCGTTCATCTAAGTTATCTGTTCCTACCTCTAAACGAACCGCTGCGCCCCATTTTCGTTTTTTTAATTCTTTCTCAATTACTTTTAATAAATCACGTGCGCCTTCTTCATGAATAGTCAAATCCGCATTACGTGTAATGCGAAAACGCGTAACAGAAGATACCATATATCCTGTAAATAATTTATGAGTAAAGTTACTAATCACATCTTCTAAAGAAATGAATTTTTGCCTATTATCTTCATTTGGTAAAAAAATAAAGCGCTCTAATAATGATGGAACTTGAACAATACCAAGCTTGGTCCGATTTTCTTCTACTGTTTGTCTTTCATCATATAAAATAGCAGCTAAATTTAAGCTTTTATTCAATAACATAGGAAACGGTCGGTACGCATCAATTGCCACAGGTGTTAACACCGGAAAAATTTGCTCATCAAAATATTCTTCAATAAATTCTCGTTGTTCTTTCGTTAAATCGTGAAAAGATAATAATTCTATTCCTTCTTCCTTCAACGCAGGAAATACAATATTTTGATAGGTATCATACTGTACTTTCATTAATTCATGTGCCTTAGTTGAAATCTTTTTCAACTGTTGTTTCGGCGTTAATCCAGCTTTATTTTCTGGCTGATTAAATCCAGCTCTTACTTGATCTTTCAATCCTGCAACACGCACCATAAAAAACTCATCTAAATTTGAGCTGAAAATACTGATAAACTTTAATCTCTCTAATAATGGATTACAGTCACCTTGCGCTTCTTGTAATACTCGCTCATTAAAGGCAAGCCAACTTAATTCACGATTGTTATAATAAGCCGTATCATTGAAGTTTATAAGACTATTCTTCACCGTTTCCATCTCCCCATCACACTTCCCTCTAAAGCTTTATCAATATAATTTTATTATATTCATTTTACCAAATATCCTTTGAAAGAAATGTAAATTTTTCGTAAAGAAGTTCGTACAAATTAACATTTTTCGTGAAAATATAGTTCAATGTTTGCTTTTAAAGCTTTTTCCAGCTGTTTTTTCTGTTTTTCCGCCTGTACTTTTTCGGATAATGCTGATTGCTTACAGCAAATATAAAAAGCAAGACCATCTTCGTTATTTACAATATGAATGGATTCGACAAGATTACGATTTGTCACATTTAATGCTGCAGAAAATTGTAAAATAGACCCTAATAATCGTATTTTTCTTTGTTCGTCTTTTTCAAACCAATCTGTAAATGGTTCGATACATTGTTTAAACAACAATTTCGATTTATATGAAGCAATTAATGCTAATTTAATTCTTTCTTTATGCATCATGCCATCTATCGTTTTATTTGCTAACAAATAAAACGTATGCTGGCTGCTTGACTCTTCATCAATATATTTTCCAATATTAAATACTTTTGCTGCCCTATGAAGCAGAGTCCAATCTTCTTGCGTAAAGGAAATAACCCCTTTTTTTCCTAATTCTTTACAAATAGTCATGGCATTTTTCATAAGTTGCATCACAACATTCATATCCATCTCATATTCATAAGAAAGTAAATGTAAGCTTTCTTCCACAACATTGGGATAATAAGTAATCCCAAGTGAATTTGTTAACTCTTCATAAAAAACACCTTCTCGCAGTCCTTTTCTACTCAACACAAAAGATGGCGCTTCTATAATAGTTGTTAACATCCTAAACACTTCTACTGCTGAAATAATGGTATCAGCTCGATCTTTAGCAAGACCCTCTAACTTTTGCAGTTCTGTAAATGAAAGCCTTAGTAAATGTTCGTGCACATGTTCAATATCAGCTGGCTTCATCTTATATAAATGTAATCCAGAAATCGGATAAGAAATTAGATTCTGGTGAATGTTCACCATATTCCGTGCACTACCTCCAATTGCAATTAACGGTAATTTCTTACCTTTGAGCCATGGAAGCGATTGAAACTCATACCATAAATAATTTCTTAATTCCTCAAGTTCCTCTGAAGTTGGTGTATCATGACGAATGAATTGTTGCTTTAATGACAAAGCTCCAAATGGAAAACTATAATATTCGATAATTTCTCGATTTTGGAAATAAGTAACTTCTGTACTTCCGCCTCCAATATCAACAGTAATTCCTTCTGTGAAAGAGGTGGAGTTCATAACTGCTATATATCCATAACGTGCTTCTTCATACTCAGACAATACCCGAATCTGAAAATCAGTGTGTTCTTCAACAAGACGTTTAATTTCCATTTGATTTTTAGCTTGCCGAACTGTTGCGGTTGCTACGCACAATACTTTATGTAACTGGTGAAACCGCGTGCTTTCTTGAAACTGCAGCAAAGTATGTAACAATATATGGATTCCTTCTTCAGTTAGAACACCCTCTACTAAAT
Organism: Bacillus yunxiaonensis; assembly: GCF_037104695.1. Classification (NCBI taxonomy): domain Bacteria; kingdom Bacillati; phylum Bacillota; class Bacilli; order Caryophanales; family Bacillaceae; genus Bacillus; species Bacillus yunxiaonensis. The sequence continues at coordinate 28,432 of NZ_JBAWSV010000002.1, forward strand.
AGTTGCGTAAGCGAGCAACTACCTTCGTATTTTCAATTTCTTTGTAAAAGCCACCATTTTGTTTTTCATAAATAACTAATCTCATCGTATTTGATCCAATATCAATAATCCCATATTGTTGTTTCAACACTCTCGTCATCCTTTTCTTTGTATCATTATATCATTATTTAAAGTTTTAAAAGCCTGTCCAACATAGCGTAAGCGCACTTAAGTTCATGAATAAGAGATTCTTCTAGATATTAAATAAAGTATTACCTTACTTCAAAGAAAGATATAACTATTATACAAAATAGTTGTTTTTTTTCACAACATTGCTTTAATATTGAAAATACATATAATAGCTTTCTATATAGAAGAATTGCTAGCTTTTATTAAATTATGATACTGTAGACAGGAAAGGAGTGCTAAGATGAAGTCTTCACAATCCCAGTCTCGTTCCTACAATCAATTTTCGGTCCATCAACTTGCTGAAGCAATTTTCAGTGTCAACCGACATGCAAAATCAGCTACAAATCCGAAATATTTATATTGGTTAAAAAAGACAGCTTTAGAACGGTTAATTTCAGAAAAACAAGCTACGAAAGAAGGTTTACACTTTTCCAAAAACCCACGCTTTAGCCAGCAACAATCTGACGTTCTTGTCCGAGCAGGTAATTATTACTTCCATATTCCTCCTACGAAAGATGATTTTCGTAACCTTCCACATCTCGGTAGCCTTGATTGTGCATATCGAAATCCAAAAACACATCTATCCTTAACATCTGCTAAAAAAATGCTCCAGCAGTATATTGGGGAAGAAGCATTTCAACAAGAAAAAAAATTAAACGAATCCATTCCTTGGTATCGTCGTACTTACACAAAAAAATAAAGAAGCTTTGGCCGTTTTGGCCAAAGCTTCTTTATTTTTTATCTTCTTTTATTTTAATGTTTGCTTGCTTATAAAAGGACAATTTTTCTTGATTATATTGTTTTGTGTATTCATTAAATTTATTTTTTGGAGAATCGATATCTTGATAAGATTGATTTACAGCTTTTACTTTCTCACTAATCGCTTTTAATTTTTCATCTTGTGCTTGCAGCATCGTATACAATTCTTTTTCTAATTTTAATGATTTTTTATAGCTATCATACATTTTGTTAAAAGCATCATAACGGCCTTTATACGCATCTTGTACTTTCTTTGCTTGTTCTTGCAGTTTTTTATCTTCCAGTTTCTTTATATTTGTATCCACATCTTTTACTTCTTTTTGTGCTTTATCTAACGTTTCTTTCTCTTTATCTAATACTTTTTCACGATCTGCATCGATTTTTATAGCTTGATCCAATTTCTCTTTTACCACTTGATTGCTATCTTTTCCGTCCTTTACAATCTGGTTGTACAATTCTTGTCCTTGCTTTTCTAATGTTTCCAATGTTTTCGCATCTTCAAACATTGTTTTTTCTTGTTTTGCAGCATTCTCAAATGCTACGTATAGCTCTTCTTCTGGTTTAGGTCCAAAGCAACCTGCAAGTAAACTCATTGATATAACTGCTACTAGTGCTACCTTTTTATATTTCAACTTCAATTCCTCCTATTTTATATGCGATTATCATGCCAGAAATTTAATGGAAAATGATCTGCTTCATCGTATACTTCGAATTCATACCCTTTTTTACGAAGATCATCAATGATTGTTTGTAAAGCTTGCACTGTTTGCTTTTTCTCATGCATTAAAACAACTTCTCGTTCTTTATTAACGTGTGAGACAACATTTTGGGTAACTCCGTTTGGATTCCCCGGTAATTTCCAGTCTAAAGAATCAACAGTCCAATCCCATTCTTTCATACCAGCAGATGCCATTTGATCACGCAGCGCCTGAGTAAGTCCAGGCATACTTCCATATGGACAGCGAACAAGGTTTGGGTGAATGCCTGTTACCTCTTTCATAATATCTTGTGCCTGTTTCATTTCTTCAACAAATTTACCTTCTTTATACAGCTTTGTATAATTATGTGTCATACTATGAACACCCGGATAATTTCCCTCTTTTACTAAGCGCTTCACACTCTCTTTATAGGCTGGAATATTCCCACCTATCATAAAGAATGTTCCTTTTATATCATTTTTCTTTAAAATATCTAAAATTTCTTTTTGAAATTCACTTGGTCCATCATCAAATGTTAAATATACTACTTTACGTACTTGACCGTTATATTTTTCGGGCGCTACTTTTTTCATTTCTACTTTGGGCTGTTCACTTGCGAACTGAACAGAATTTTTTTGATTCGCAACTGCTTTTGCAGGAGAAGTAATTGATTGAAACATAAAAAACCCTGCTGCTACAGCACAAATTGCAATAACAACAATAACCAACCGCTTAATTACTGTAGAGCGGCGGTTCGTAACGTCTACCATTCTATCATTCCCTTTCTATCTTTCTATCTCTACTTGTTTCATTTTACACAGTACAAAGGAATCGATGCAATATTTTCCGATTATTTTACAATTGTCCTCAAAAGGAAAAGTGTAGAGATTTTTCCTGCTCTACACTTTTAATGAGAAATCATTGTGCAAAATGTACTGACACATCCATCGTTAATTATATGATGATTAACCATATTTTTAAAGGGATTTGTTACAAAACACACAATATGTTGTAACAAAAATGAAAAAAATGTTTCGAAATAATAATGTTGTAATTTTACTTGTTACATGACTCTATTTTGATATAATCGTATTTTTGCTAGCTCTAATAGCACTTCAAATGATTCTCCCTCTATTGGATATGTTGCTCCACCAAATATAAATGTGATGTGTACAATATCATCTTGCAACATTTTTGTTAAATTTTTTAGTAATTCGATTCATTAATGTTGATTGTTCGTGCCCCTTATCTGCTGCAATCATTACATATTCATTTTCTTTCCAGCATGTTATAACATCTCTTTCTCGAACTGTCTGCACCAATGTTTGTTCTACTTTTAGAACCATTCGCTCTAGGTTTGGTTCTAAAATACTAATCTTTAGTTCCTCTCAATCTTGAGGTGGGGATCTTAATGCCAGTTAATGCGAGATAATATTTAAAAAGTTTATTTCAACAAAAAAGAAGGAAATCATCTATTGCATATGGATAGTTTCCTTCTTTTTTATTTGTACTCATATAGGGCGATATTCAATTACTTAAAATAAATTCGTTTTTATCGTTTTATCAGCAGGGCCTGTTTTGTTTGCAATGGTCCATACATTTGTTGGTTATGTTGGAATGTATACGTAGCACGAAGAGGTAAAGAAGGTGATATATTGTTTCGCTTAGCTTTTACTTGCAATACTAAACATGCTTTTTCTTTGGGCGATAAGTTATCAATACGCCAACGAACAAGTTGAAAAAGAAATTCGTATTCTCCATTATTGGACGTTAATGTATTTGGTATATACGATAATTGATCTCTAATCATATGACTTACGCATATACGAGAAACAGCCTCTTCCCCTTTATTATCCACTTCAATTTGAATCGCAATTATATCTTGCAGTTCATAATAAATAGTGTCTGAAAACGAAGACTGTTGTTCCATATTACACACCGTAAGCGTTACATCTATATGAGGAGCATATTGCTTATGAGCTAAATCCTTATCATTACTTCCTGACCATACAGAAGGTTGTATGCACAAAGAAAACTTTTCACGATTTTCTAACTCCCCCCAATATTCCACCATACAAATTCACCCCACTCTAATATTAAATATATAAATTTCATACTCTCTACTTTTTTCTTCGCGGCCTTCGACAAAAACTTAACCTTTTTCTATCCTCTACTTTATATAGTATTCGATAAGCGAAAGAAAAAATCATTCTAAAAAAGCTGTACATCATGTACAGCTTTGCTGATAAGATCCCATGTATTCTTTTATCTTATACTAACCATAAGTGGCATATGAAAAACTTTCCTACTGATAAAACCTTCACTTTATATATTGTTTCTCATTCTATTATTTTTTCAATTTCCTCTATATTTCATGACGATACATAGACAGTTTCCTGTCCTCTCTAATTCTTATAAGTACGCACCATTTCCTTTTGTCACTTCCTATATTATGAATCATTTTCAATAATATGTTTTGTTTAAGACATTTTATATTTCTTCATTTCTACACTTTTTATAAATAAGTAACCGATAGTATATTTTCTACATATTTCCTGATTAAATAAGTTGTATGTATATTATTTAATCAGGAAATATGTTTATATTCTTTGACTAAAAGATACATATGTACGACAAAATAATTTTGCCGAAAAAAAATTATTTGTCATTTAGTCAAATTTGACTATAATATAATTTATTGTTGATATACAAAGGAGGGTTATGCTTGGAGGAACAAATAACTCAAAAGCAAGCAAGTAATACAAAGTTCGTTGTAACAGGATTGTTGCTGGGAATCCTACTAGCAGCAATGGATAACACAATTGTTGCTACTGCAATGCCTACTATTGTAGGTGATTTAGGCGGTTTTGATAAATTTGTATGGGTCACTTCTGCCTATATGGTAGCTACAATGGCCGGAATGCCTATCTTCGGAAAACTATCAGATATGTACGGACGTAAACGTTTTTACATAGGAGGATTACTTCTCTTTCTAGTTGGGTCAATACTTTGCGGCACTGCATCTAGCATTGAACAATTAAGTGTATACCGTGCAATTCAAGGAATTGGCGGTGGTGCTCTTATGCCAATCGCATTTACCATTATGTATGATATTTTCCCAGCAGAAAAACGTGGTAAAATGACAGGACTATTTGGAGCTGTTTTTGGAACGTCAAGTGTGTTTGGACCGCTTCTAGGTGCTTATATTACTGACTATATTAGCTGGCACTGGGTATTTTATATTAATATTCCATTAGGGATTATCTCGCTCTTTTTAATTACAAAATACTATAAAGAATCTTTACAATATAGTAAACAAAAAATTGATTGGGCAGGCGCTGTTACTTTAATTATCGGTATTGTTTGTCTCATGTTTGCTTTAGAACTCGGAGGTAAACAGTATGCTTGGGATTCAAGCGTAATTGTGAGCTTATTTGCCACATTTGCTATTATGCTTATTATCTTTTTCTTTATTGAACGAAAAGTGGAAGAACCGATTATTTCTTTCCATTTATTCAAAAAACGTTTATTTGCAGCAAGTCAAGGCGTTGCCTTCTTATACGGTGCAACATTTATTATTTGTACAATGTATATTCCCATTTTCATCCAAGGTGTTCTTGGTGGATCCGCAGCAAATGCTGGATTAATTTTAACACCGATGATGGTAGGGTCTGTTATTGGAAGCCAAATAGGTGGACAGTTATCAACGCGTACAAGTTACCGTAACATTATGATGATCTCTGGTCTTTTCTTTATTCTTGGTATGTATCTATTAAGTACGTTAACAGTCGATACGTCACGTACAATGGTTACAGTCTTTATGATTTTAGCTGGATTTGGCGTCGGGTTTTCCTTCTCTGTCTTAAGTATGGCTTCTATTCATAATTTAAGTATGAGAGAACGAGGTTCGGCGACATCAACAAACTCTTTCTTCCGTTCACTTGGTATGACACTTGGTGTAACAATTTTTGGTACGATTCAAAATCATGCATTTACAGATAAACTAAAATCTGTTTTCCCACCAGAACTAGCAAAGATGGCTCCAAAAGGCGGCGATACAAGTTTCTTATTATCTCCAAATGCGACTGAAAAAATGCCACCACAAATTTTACATGGCATTAAAGAGGCACTAGCAACCTCTATCGCTGATACATTTTTATGGGCGCTTATTCCTGCAGCACTTAGTATTATATGCATCTTATTAATGGGAAAAGAGCGACTGATTGTACCAGGAAGCAAGAAACAAAAACAAGTTAGTTAATATGAGCCTCCTCTTCTGAATAGAGAGGAGGTTATATTAAATTTAGTAGTTTGATGTTATTGGAGTTGAAACAAGATGAGCATGAAATTAGTCATTCTTGGTTTACTTCTCGAAGGAGAGAAACACCCTTACGAAGTGCAGCATATTATGAAAGAAAGGCAAATGAATTGCTATATTAAATATGCAAAAGGGTCGTTATATTACGCCTTCGAGCAGCTAGAAAAACAGGACGCTATCGCTGTTACACATATCGTACGTGATACAAGCCGTCCTGATAAAACAATTTATCATATTACAGAAAAAGGAAAAGAGCTCTTTCATACTCTTGTACTCGAGCAAATTCAAGCAAAAAATCATATATATAAACCAATCTACGCAGGTCTTTCTTTTAGTCATTTCAGTGACAATCAACGCATTGTTCCGATTCTTAAAAAGAAAATTGAAGAAACACAGACATTTATAACAACGATGCAAAACATATATACAAATAATAAGACTAGCATTCCCCGTACACAGCTTTATATTTTGGAAAATGTTATTGATCATGCTTCTGTTGAATTTCGTTGGCTGAAAAAACTGTATAAAGACGCACTAGAGGGACAACTTTCAGAAATCAATACAGAATTAGATAATTAAACATCGAAACAGTCACCAAGGAGTGACTGTTTTTTGTATTCATAAAAACGGATTTTCCTAAGCGTTTTTTTCCTTTTTTCTTTTTTGTAACCTCTTCCCTTTTTCATTACAATACGAATATATAAAGTGAAACTTTCATAAGTGGAGAGTTCTTCATCCCCCACTGATGGTTAGTTGATACTGCCCGCGTATAGCGGAATAAAGGAGGTGGCATCTTATGAAGAATAATTTAATTAAACAATATGGATTCTCTGTATACTACCATTCTTATTTACAAAAACAAATCTTATACATCCTAATTCTTCGCAGTGAAATTGCCTTTCAATCTCATACATTACATCCAAATGAACAACTAGAACTACTCTCCTATGACCGCTTACTCTTTCATCATGCTCACGATATATATAAACGTATACAGTCTTATTACTATAATATCTCCCATACATACCCATCGTCACATTGGTGGTGGCATTTAGAAAAATGTTAATGTAATTAAATATTTTTCAAAAAATTTATAATATTCATATTTAAAATGGTAGACAAAATTTAAAATATTATGTTAGAATTTGTTTCAATATCAAATACGCTAATTCCTTTCCAAAAGGAGATAGGTACACGAAAAGATTTATTTCGTGTTTAAAAGGGAAGTTTGGTGAAAATCCAACGCGGTCCCGCCACTGTAAGTGCAAAGATTTCTTTCGATATACCACTGTGAAAACGGGAAGGTGATAGAAATCGCTGATGCATGAGCCAGGAGACCTGCCTATTTTAACGGCACTGATAGACTCACGGATGATGAGGAAGTGTTTTTAACGAAAGAGGAGCATTTTCTGCCTCTATGTCTACTTTTCGTTAAATGCATTTCCGAGTAAACGGAAATGCTTACTTATATTTAGGGGAGGAAATCAAAATGACAATTCAAACAAGTAACTTAGGGTATCCGCGAATTGGATTACATCGTGAATGGAAAAAAGCTTTAGAAGCCTTTTGGGCAAACAAAGTGGATGAACAACAATTTGTGAAACAAATGAAAGAGATTCGCCTTCAACATGTAAAAGTACAACAAGAAAAAGGAATCGATCTCATCCCAATTGGTGACTTTACATATTATGACCATGTCCTTGATACAGCATGTATGCTTGGGTTTATCCCCTCTCGTTTTTCAAAGTATACATCAGAGCTTGACGTATACTTTGGTATGGCACGCGGTTCAAAAGATCACGTTGCTTCTGAAATGACGAAATGGTTTAATACAAATTATCATTATATCGTTCCAGAATATGAGGAAGGCTTACATATTTCTCTTAAAGACAATCGTCCACTTCGTTTATATGAAGAAGCAAAACAAGAACTTGGCGTTGATGGTAAACCAGTTATATTAGGACCGTATACGTTTTTAAGCTTAGCAAAAGGTTATAAAAAAGAACACTTCTCAAACATTTTACAAAAATTAATACAGCCATACATTCAATTGCTACAAGAATTACAAGATGCTGGCGTACGCTGGGTTCAAATTGATGAACCAATCTTTACATCCTTATCAAAACAAGAAATTGGTATAGCGAAAGAATTATATGAAACGATTCGTAATGCTGTTCCAAATATATCTATTATGCTGCAAACGTATTTTGATAGTATAGAAGAAAACTATGAAGAGATTATTTCATTCCCGGTTACTGGTATTGGACTTGATTTTGTACACGGTAAAGAAGGTAATTTGCGCGCCCTACTACAACATGGATTCCCATCCGATAAAGTATTAGGTTTTGGCTGTATAGATGGTCGTAACATTTGGAGAGCAAACCTGGATGAAACCCTTTCTCTTATCAATACATTACAAGAAACTATCCAACCAAAAGAATGGATTGTACAGCCGTCTTGTAGTTTACTTCATACTCCTGTTGATAAGACAATTGAAACACACCTTGAAAACGAATTATACGATGTGCTTGCTTTTGCAAATCAAAAATTAGAAGAGCTTACTATTTTAAAAACAGCTCTCGTTCATGGAATAGAAAATATTTCTGATGAATTACAAACATATCGAAATGCTCACGAAGCAATTCAGACTTCTGCAGTTCGTAATCGTAAAGATGTACAATCTACACTATCAGCATTACAAGAAGAAGACTTTTCTCGTCCTCTTTCATTTAAAGATCGCTATGACTTACAGCAAAAAGCACTGAATTTACCGTTGCTTCCAACAACAACAATTGGTAGCTTTCCGCAAACACAAGAAGTTCGTCAAACTAGAAAACAATGGCGTAGTGGTGACATCTCAAATGAACAGTATGAACGATTTATTGAAGAAGAAACAAAAAAATGGATTCAATATCAAGAAGAAATTGGTCTTGATGTTCTCGTTCATGGCGAATTTGAGCGAACAGATATGGTAGAATATTTCGGTGAAAAACTTGCTGGTTTCTCCTTTACGAAAAATGGATGGGTGCAATCGTACGGTTCTCGCTGTGTGAAACCTCCTGTTATTTATGGTGACGTTGCGTTTATTAATGGTATGACAGTAAAAGAAACAGTATTTGCACAAAGTTGTACTAATAAAGTTGTCAAAGGCATGCTAACTGGTCCTGTGACAATTTTAAATTGGTCTTTCGTTCGTAACGATATTCCAAGAAAGGAAGTTGCTTACCAAATTGCACTGGCACTTCGACATGAAATTAAATTACTTGAATCATCTGGTATTCGTGTTATTCAAGTTGATGAACCTGCACTGCGTGAAGGACTGCCGTTAAAAGAGAAAGATTGGGACACATATTTAACATGGGCTGTTCAAGCATTCCTCCTTTCTACTTCTTCAGTGGAAAACGAAACACAAATTCATACGCATATGTGTTATTGTAACTTCGAAGATATTGTGGAAGCGATCCGTCAGCTTGATGCAGATGTTATCTCTATTGAAACATCAAGAAGCCACGGGGAGTTTATTGATACATTAAAAGAACATCCGTATGAAAAGGGAATTGGACTTGGTGTATATGACATTCATAGCCCACGTATTCCAAGTATAGATGAAATGTATGCAATTGCAGAACAATCATTAAAGGTATGCGATCCAAAATATTTCTGGATTAATCCAGATTGCGGATTAAAAACAAGAAAAACAGAAGAAGTTATTCCTGCATTAGAACATATGGTAAAGGCGGCTGTAAAAGCTCGCCAGCTTTTGCAAGCAAATGTATGATAATCAAAATTAGAAACCTACTGTCCAAGGGACAGTAGGTTTCTAATTTTATTCCGCTACTTGTTGGCAGTAAAAGTCCGATTGGTGAGAGCTTTCCATCTGTGGGGGATGAAGCCCCCTACTGATGGAAGTTTCACCTTATTAAAAGAACGCTATACTACTTAACAAAACAACGAAAGGTTTACCCTGCATTCATAATTAACAATATACTTGCGCCCTTGAAAAGCCACGTTACCAATGTAGGTTCTCTTCAAAAAACAATTCATATCTTACCTTATACAAGCCATCTGCTGAAGGTTCTTCTAGGAGAATTGCTTGCATAGTCACTATATACTCTCCTGATGGAACAAGAAAATGAAGTCGATTTGCTAGTACACTGCTTATAAACACTCCTTCTTGTAACACTGTAAACGGAACTGATACTGTTCGTATTGCTTCTTTCTTTTCTACAAATTTCTGAGTAAATACCATTACTTCACACGTATAATCAGATAAGGCTTCAAATATAATCGTTCCTTCCACCCTAGCATAGCCTCTTTCAAAATCTGTATCCGTCCAATCTACATACGGAGATGTCCTATCTTGATTCATTACTATCAATTGTGCATAAGAAATTGTTAACTCCACTCTTTTCACTCCTTTTTCTATTAAGTGATGTGAAGCAATATATTATTTCACAACAAATTTCACCCGTGTTCCATCTGGATATTGATCTAATTTATTACCAACCCATGAGCCAGCACCTCGGTTATCTGTGGGATTAATATATTCAATGTGCGCTCCTTTTCCACCTTCTTTACACATCGCCATCGGCCATTCATCACGGTCATAGCCTTTCTTTGGCGGGTATGGAGCTAGCGATTGTTTCCTTCTATCTGCAGCACCATTTCGATCAATGGTACAAATATTAGAATGCCCTTCCTGTATTGCGTTTGCAATATGTTTACCTGTTTCCGGATATCGTTCTTTCGGAAACTCAAGAATGCGGTCGTACGCTACCTCTTTCTTGTTTTCTGATGCTGGCGTTATCAGAACCTTGTATACCCCAATTAATAAGGACAGAATTGCAATAATTGTAATCAAAATACCTTTTACTTGTTTCATCCAGCTTACATCCTCCATTTTTCTTCCTCTTTCTCTTTCATTATAACAAACTTCATATTCTTATGTTTTCAGACATTATTCTATATTCCTATCTTCTTTTCCATCAATAACATGCCATTTTGTGCAACTTTCCACTAAACATGTAGAAAACTTTCTACCTTACGACATTTTTTTTCAAAGGAAGTCCAAAACAAGAAATGGAATTGGTATACATGATACTTTTTAGGGAGGAAATGTCATGAGCGGAACATATAAAACGAAAGATGTCACAAATAAAACGGGAATTCCCAAAAATATGGTTCGTAAATATAGCCAACTTTTAGAACAACATGGCTATTTAATTGATAAAACTGCTGAATCTCGCACGTATAAAATGGATGATTTACGACTACTAAAACTGATTCACGAGCGAGCCGCTACATTGGAAGAAGATATTATGGGAACGATTGCATTTATACTGAAAGAAGAGGAATCTCCACCAGCTTCCCCTGCTATTGTAGAGGAAAATACAGACCTACAATTAAAAGAGCAAGACCACAAGTTTGAAGAATTTATGCACAAGTTAGATATGCTTGCTCAATTAAACGAAGCAATTATTCATCAAAATTCTACCCTTATTACGCAGAATCGTTTAAAAGATGAAAAGCTAAACGAATTAATGCACCAAGTATATGTAAAAGAATCAAAGCAAGAGGAAATGTTACAAAATCTTGTAGATCACGCAGCAGAAACTGATGCGCTGCAAAAAGAAAAAATGGATTTACTCATGAATCATATGTATAAACGCGAATCCAAACAAGAAGAAAAAATGAACAAACTTATGAATCAAGTTTATCATAAGGAAAACAATCGGGATGCTCAACTTATGCAAGTCATTCGAGAAATTCAAGAAACAAAACGATTAGTTGCTGCTTCACAAGAACAAAGTTTATTTAAATCATTTAAAAGTTTATTCATTCGATTTAAATCTGAAAAAACAGGAGAAGTAAATAAATAAAAGTTACCGTACCTCGGTAACTTTTATTCTTTATATACTATGTTTTGCCTCGCGGCCGGTAAGGTAATAATCGCTGCTGTTCCTTGTCCAATTTCACTTTTATATACAAGTGTACCATTATGAGCTTGTAAGATACTAAATGTAACCATTAATCCAAGCCCTGTTCCCTTTTCTTTCAATGAATAGTATGGTTGTCCAAGTCTCGCTAGTTGCTCTTTTGTCATTCCAACACCGCTGTCTTTAACACGAATAACAATAGATTCATCCTCTTGCAATGCAGTCACTTTTAAATACCCTTTATTTTCTTGAATTGCTTCAATACCATTTTTTACAACATTCATAATCGCTTGTTTTAATTTTGTTTTGTCACCTATCGTATATAAATTCTCTGCAATTTCAACCTGTAAATATACACCTCGCATTGCAGCAAAGGAAGACATTAACGTCGTCATTTCAATAAGCTGTGCGGATAAACAAATATGTTCTTTCTTATCGATTTGCGGCCGAGCTAAATTTAAATAGTCTGAAATAATTTGTTCCGCCCGATCTAATTCGGCCAAAACAAGGCGCATGTATTCTTTATTCTTAACATCTTCTGTACTTTCTAACAATTGAATAAATCCACGCACAACTGTAAGTGGATTACGAACTTCATGGGCCACGCTTGCTGCTAACTCGCTGACAATATTTAATTTCTCAGACTTTTGCATTTCAGTTCGTAACATTGCATTTTCATATAAATACTCTGTTAAATACACTTGGAATGTCATCGTCATAATCATAATAAAAGAGGCAAATATGTATTCGCTGTACAAATAAGATACCATTGGCGTAAAGCCCTTCTCTAACAACAAACTAACTATTTTAACCCCTAAAGAAATGAGTGTATAAAAAGATATCAACATAAAAGATAAAATAATTTTTTTATTTCTTGGAAATGCACTCCACTTTTTAGATAATAACAAAGGGATTATAGAGATACAAATAATTTCCAGTAGCCGCAACCAGTTTAAACCATGAAGAAATCCATCATATAAAATAGCCATCGCAGCTGGAATCATACCAACTGCGCCACCATATAAAAATGCACTAATTATTGGAATTTGGTGAAAATTATAATTGCAGGTTTCCCAAGCACAAATCGGATATGTCATCGAAAGGATAAGCGTAGTTGTTGATAATAATACAATAAAATAGCGATTGCGCTTTTGAAGCATGCTTTGATAGCGATTTAAACGAATTGCTTCATACAAAAATACCGGCAAAATGATGATAGCGACTTGAATCATTAAATCATGGATAAGTACCATCCCCTCATCCCCTATATTCATTTTGATATGATTATACCATTTTATTGACAAATTTGTTTTATTTTTTAGACTATTCTCAATATTACTGTAAACAATTTGTGGAAATTAATTCACAAATGTTACAACTTTTCAAAATGATTGTAAACTATGTATCAAATTGTCCTTGCACAAGATACAATAAATACAGGTTAAGAAATCGATTGGAGGAAAATAAAATGACAGGAACTGCGCTCGTCTTAAACGAGGAAAATCTTGTTGTACTAGAAAATGTTGAGAAATCGGTGTATAAAAAATTACAAGAGCAAACAGGTACAAACGATTGTGCATGCTCTATAAACAACTCAGTAATACATCTAGGAAAAGTTTCTTCCGTCCTTTGGAGTGAAGACGAAATCGATTGGGAATACGGGTATTAAACAAAAGGTCGCCTTGGCGATCTTTTTTATTTGTAGCTTTTCAAAGCGATTGTATGATAAATATGATACAATAAAAAGAAATTTTGCAACGGAAGAAAGGGAGACAAAATGGAACAATTTATTAACCCTCGTGTAAAGGATATTCAAATTTCCGGAATCCGCCAATTTTCTAACATGATTCAAAATTATGATGACCTTATTTCATTAACTATTGGACAACCTGATTTCCCAACTCCTTCTTTAGTGAAAGAAGCTGCTAAGCGGGCTATTACAGAAAACTTTACAAGTTATACGCATAATGCGGGGCTATTACAGCTTCGACAAGCTGCTTGTGATTTTTTAAAAGAACGCTATGATTTAGTATATTCCCCGGAAGATGAAACAATTGTAACGATCGGGGCAAGTGAAGCAATCGATATCGCCCTTCGTACGATTTTGGAAGAAGGAACTGAAGTAATCTTACCAGCTCCTGTTTATCCGGGTTATGAACCTATTATTCGTCTATGCGGTGCAAAACCTGTTTTTGTAGACGTCCGTGACACAGGATTCCGCTTAACAGCAAAAGCACTCGAAAAAGCAATTACAAACAAAACCCGTTGCATCGTATTACCATATCCATCAAATCCAACTGGTGTAACGTTATCAGAAGAAGAACTCAAAGAGATTGTTACAGTATTAAAGGATAAAAACATTTTTGTTCTTTCCGACGAAATTTACAGCGAACTTGTATACGAGAATAAACATATATCTATTGCAAATTTCCCAGAAATGCGAAATAAAACGATTGTAATTAATGGTTTATCAAAATCTCATTCTATGACAGGGTGGCGTATTGGTTTTTTATTTGCACCAAACTTTTTAGCTAGTCAAATTTTAAAAGTCCATCAATACAACGTTACATGTGCAACCTCAATTGCTCAGTATGCAGCAATTGAAGCATTAACAGCAGCAAAGGACGCACCCCGTATGATGCGTCATCAATACAAAAAGCGTCGTGATTATGTATACAACCGTCTTGTACAAATGGGATTAACTGTTGAAAAGCCAACAGGAGCGTTTTATTTATTCCCTTATATCGGTAATCTAAACTCCTCTTCTTTTGATTTCGCAATGGAGCTTGTGAAAGAAGCTAAACTTGCAGTTGTTCCAGGCTCAGCATTTTCTGAGTACGGTGAAGGGTACATTCGTATTTCTTATGCTTATAGTATGGAAATGCTAAAAGAAGGCTGTGACCGTTTAGAAACGTTTATACAACAAAAAAACTAAGAGGAATATCCTTTCCCCTTAGTTTTTTTTGCATTTATACTATCTTTTCTTCTCTTTCCAACCATCTTTTATGATAAAAAAACCAAATAATCCAACTGTTATCCAGCCAACTAATGTCACTACATATTGAATGAAATGGATTAGTCCATCTAATGCATAAATAGAAAAATAATGAAAACCTGTTGTTAATGATTGGTCCATTACTCCAGCAAGTACTGTCCATAACCAACCAACAACTACTACTAAGAAATACTTCATTGATTTATCCATCTTCTTCACCTCCTGTCTATTATTGTATGTTTACCATACAACTTAGCTCTAGGTGAGAAGACTACGTCTATAAATATTTCATTTTACAATTTGTTTAAATTAATCTTATCTATACGATACCACCTTAGATTCTATTTCAATATTTCATTACATGTTTGGCGTTTCACCAATTTATGTGGGATAATAATACACTTCGGTGAAGTTTCACAATGTTCAATTTTATCAACTAAATATTTCGCTGCTTCGTAACCTAGCTGATAAATATTTACATCGACTGTTGTTAATGGTGGATTTGCTATTTCAGACAATAATACGTTATTAAAGCTAACAATAGAAATATCTTCCGGCACAGAAATTCCCTTTTCTGATAAAGCACTTAGTACACCTAATCCAATTAAATCATCCGTTGCTATAATAGCTGTTGGCTGTGCATCAAGTGTCATAAGTTCTTCTACCGCTTTTTGACCACTTTCTCGTAAAAATCCAAGATTTAAAACATACTCAGCTGGCAAAGATATATCAGCTAGTTTTAATGCATCTGCCATTCCAGCGAGGCGATCTTTCGTAACGAGTAAATCCGAATCACCACCGATAAAAGCAATTCGTTTATGGCCAAGTGAAATTAAATATTCCGTTACTTCTCGTGCAGCTACATAGTTATCATTATCAATATATGTAATCTCTTCTTTTCGTTCATATGGTTTTCCAATGAGAACAAACGGAAAATTTTGCCTGTGTAAATATTCTAAAATACGGTCATTCATACGGGAATATAAAAGAATAATGCCACCGATTTGCCTTCCTTGCACCATTTTCACAACACCATTAAAAATTTCTTCTTCCGTTTCTCCCGTTGACATATACAATGAATATTCTTCTCCATGTGCAAATGAACTAATTCCTCGAATAACCTCTGGGAAAAATGGATTTTGAAATGCTTTACTCGCAGAGCTTGGCATAACAAGTCCAATCGTTTTTGTTGTTTGATTTGCAAGACTTCTCGCATTTAAATTCGGGTGATATCCTAATTCAGCCATCACTTTACGAACGCGTCGTTTTGTTTTCTCACTAATGCTCGGATTATCAGCAATAACACGTGAAACCGTAGAAGGAGCAACATTTGCTTTTTTTGCCACATCTTTAATTGTAACTGTCATAAATTTGTTCCTCCTTTCTTTTTTATCTACATTATTTATACAAGTTATCTCTATTTTTATCCTGCTATTGGCGGACAGTAACTCCCCACTGATGGACGTTACACCTTATTCCATTCATAAAAACTTCTATTAATGTAAATCTATATCTATATTTTCCCTCTTCATGTATTGTAAGGGATAGAACCTTATTTTCCTATACTATATACTATTTTTTTTAAAATTACCCTGTTCTTATGTCATCTAAACCAATATTCCTATTAAAAAAGATAAATGGAACATAATGTCCCATTTATCCCTTCGTTCCCCCAGCTGTTAAACCAGAAATAAAGTATTTTTGCAATGATAAAAATAAAATTGAAATTGGTATTGCAATTAATACCGATCCCGCTGCAAATGTTGTAAACTCATTACCGAATTTTTTCGCTACCATTTCGTATAATCCAACGGCTAACGTATAATTTTCTGGTGTACGCAAAATAACACTTGCTAAAATAAAATCAGTAAATGGACCAATAAAGGTAAACAACGCTACAACCGCAATAATTGGCTTTGCCAAAGGCATAATAATTTGCCAAAAAATCCGAAAATGTCCTGCCCCGTCCATACGGGCTGACTCGTCTAATTCTTTTGGAATTGTATCAAAGTACCCTTTCATGAGCCACGTATTCATTGGAATTGCACCGCCGACATAAATTAAAATCAATGCTAGATGTGTATCAATTAACCCTGTCAGCTGCGCTAATATATACAATGCAATTAATGCTGAAAAGTTTGGAACCATTTGAAGAATTAAAAAAGTTAGCAAACCATTCTTTCTCCCAACAAAACGGTATCTCGAAAACGCATATGCTGTAAAACTAATTGACAATACAGAGAAAATCATTGTCAAAATACTAACTTTCAATGTATTTTTATACCAAAGTACATAGTTACTTTGTGAAAGATCTAATAGTTTTCTGTAATGATCCAGCGTTGCATTTTTAGGAATTATGCTTGATCCCGACAAACTATCTCCTGGGTTAAACGAGGAGCCTATAATCCATAATAATGGATAGAAAATAATAACACACATCACGAAAATTACGAAATAACTTAATGAAAGGCGTAACATCTTCTGTCGTTTTATATTCATTTACATCATATCCTCTTCTTGGAATGATTTTGTTCTTTTAAATTGCCATAAAGCAACTGAAATAACGATTACCGATAATATCATCGTTAATGCTGCTGCTTTTCCATATTGAGCTGATGTCATCGTTAACTTATAAATCCAGGAAATTAAAATATCCGTTCCACCTGCATTTTGTCCCGCTACAGCTGGACCACCACCATTAAACAGATAAATAATACTGAAATTATTAAAGTTGAATGTGTATTGTGTAATTAAAATAGGAGCAGTCGCATATAAAACGAGCGGCAATGTAATTTTACGAAATTGTTGCCAAGCTGTCGCACCGTCTACCGTAGCAGCTTCATACAATTCGCCTGGAATCGATTGCAGTATACCTGTCGTCATCGCAAAAATAAAAGGAAATCCGAGCCATGTTTGAATAAAAATTAAAGCGATTTTCGACCAAAATGGATCTGTCATCCAAGCAATGTTTTCGATTCCAAATAGAGCTAACACTTGATTATTAATTGCTCCAAATGATTCGTTAAACATACCAGCAAATACGAGAATAGATACAAATGCCGGAACAGCCCAAGGTAAAATGAAAATTGTACGAATTACTGCTTTTCCTTTAATACTCGGTTGATTAACTAAAATGGCTAAGAAAATACCAAGTGCAACTTGTAATGTCGTTGCGACAAAGGTCCAAATCACAGTCCAAGAAAATACACTTACAAATGTGTCTCGCCACATTGGCAATGTAAAAATATCAACAAAGTTTTTAAACCCAACCCACTCTACAAGTTTTGCAGGAGGAGAATGATATAAATCATAATTGGTAAATCCAATTAATAGGACGAAAATAATTGGAAGTACAACAACAAAAATTAATAGAAGAAAACCTGGTGAAACCATCAAATATGGAAAACCTTGATCTAATAAATGATGATATTGTTCTTTCACAGAGTTTAGTGGTATTCCTACATCACGCTTTTTCCCGTTTTGATACGCATCATATAAATTAAAGGTGTATACACCTAGTCCAAATGCAATAACAATAAGCGCTAAAATACCTTTTACTAATAGAAAAATAGAGTGATCACGAGGAACTTCTGTACCGAGCGTTACAATTCCCCACAACCCGATATTTAACAAATCAGCAAATGCTACAAAAAACGAACAAGTTAATACTAAAAAAATGATACCTTTTACATATTGTTTATTGTACAGTTGACCAATACCTGGAATAATAGACAACGCTATCGCTGTTTTCCGGTGTTTTGAACCGTTTACTGCATGTGTTGGTTCAAAGGATGTTTGCATAGTTCTTCCCCCTTTTTTCTTCCCCTTGGAAGGAGGAGAATTCGTGCCTCTTGTTTACAAAAGACACGAATTCTATATTATTTTTTCTTACTATGATTTGCTTCAATATTTCCTTTAATTTGTTTCACAGCCTCATCAAGTGCCGCTTTTGGTTCTTGTTTACCTGTTACAACTAATTGCAGCGCATCACCAGCTGGTTTCCAAACTTCTTGCATTTCTGGAATATTCGGCATTGGAACACCATTTTCGGCTTGTGTCACTACTGCTTTTGCAGCTTCGTTATTTTTAATAACCGGATCTTCCATAACTGATTTCACTGGTGGAATTTCTTTTGTTTTTTCAAAACGAATTTTTGCATTTTCTTCATTTGTTACCCAATCAGTGAATTTTGTTGCTAAATCTTTATTTTTTGAGAAGCTTGTTACATGCCATCCTTTTACACCAACAAATGTTTTCATCGGCTGACCATTTGGTAATTTTGGCATTGGAGCTACACCATAATCAATTCCTGCTTTTTCCATCGCCTGGAATGCCCATGGACCATTCATAATAGAAGCAGCTTTTCCTTCATTAAATAATCCATCTGCAGCTGGTCCGCCAGACTCACCGATAATTCCTTCTGGAAATAGTTTTTCTTTATACCATTTTTGAATATATTCTGCACCTTGTACTGCACCGCTATTATTTAATCCAATATCAGCTACATTTGGTTGTCCGTCTTTCTCACCAAATACATAACCGCCCATACCAGCCATAAATGCATTCGCAAAATATAAGTTATCTCCTAATGCTAAAAATCCATATTTCCCGTCCTTCGTAAATCCTTTTGAAAAATTAAATAGTTCATCCATCGTTTCTGGTGCTTTTGGCATTAATTTTTTATTGTAAATGAATACAGGTGTTTCAATCGCTTTCGGTAAACCATATAATTTCCCATCATATGTTTGCGCTTTTAGTGACAAATCAGTAAACCTATTTTTAACAGAATCATCCACTTTTATCTCAGAAAGTAACCCCTCTGTTGCTGCATCCCCGATTTGATCATGCGGTAATGTTACAACATCCGGTCCTGTACCAGCTGGACCATCAAGACGAAGTTTTTTTACTTGTTCTGTCATCTGAATCTCGACAACTTTTACTTTTACATTATATTTCTTCTCAAAACTTTTTACGGCTGGATCTAAACCAACACCTTTTTTCTGATCTTCCCAAACAAGAAGATCATAATCTTTCTTCTCCTTGCTCGCTTCTTTTTTCCCTGAATCTTTCGGTCCGCATGCCGATAACATACCGATTGCCAAAGCTGAAACTGTTAATAAAGATAACGCTTTTTTCTTCATCCCTAAATACCTCCCCAAATTATGTATATGTTACTCTAATTAATGAAAACGTTTGCAACTAATAGTTTTATAGAAGCACAAACAACTTTCTAATCTATGAAAACGTTTGCGCTATTTGTCTATTATTATACATACATTTATATGTTTTGCAAATATTATTTTTCAAAAAATTTACGCAGTTATTCTTTATATTCATTGACTTTATATGGAATGCGTACTACCCTTATAAGCAATATTAAAATTATATAAAAAGCAATCGTTTGCAATATATTCTTATTTAAAGAACTAGTAAAGGAGAATATTTTATATGATTAAAGAAGCAATATACCACAGACCAAAAGATAATTACGCATACGCTTATAATGAAAAAACACTTCACATTCGGCTACGTACGAAAAAAAACGACGCAGATGTAGTATCCTTCATTTATGGTGATCCATATGAATGGCAAGATGGGAAATGGTTAACAAAAAAAATACCAATGAAAAAGAGCGGATCGACGGATTTATTTGATTATTGGTTTGTATCAATTGAACCGAAATTTAAGCGTTTACGATACGGATTCGAACTGAAAAGTAGTACCGAAACTATCGTTTATACAGAAAGAGGCCTTTTCTCTGAAGCACCTACTAATGACGTTGGCTATTACTTTTGCTTCCCATTTATACATAAAAAGGATGTTTTTACGGCTCCCCCATGGGTGAAGAATACAGTATGGTATCAAATTTTTCCAGAACGATTTGCTAATGGAGATTGTACATGTAATCCAGCAAACACTCTTCCTTGGGACAGTACAGATCCAACTGCAACAAATTTTTTTGGCGGGGATTTCGTCGGCATTATGAATCACCTTGATTACCTTGTAGAACTTGGCATTTCCGGCATTTACTTTACTCCAATCTTTACAGCACATTCTAATCATAAATATGACACGATTGACTATATGGAAATTGATCCTCAATTCGGGACGAAAGAAACATTTCATAAGCTTGTGGAAGCATGTCATCAACGCGGGATAAAAATAATGCTAGATGCCGTTTTTAATCATAGTGGATACTTTTTTGATAAATTTCAAGATGTTCTTGAAAAAGGAGAAAACTCTCCCTACAAAGATTGGTTTCACATTCATGAGTTTCCAATTATAACAAAACCTTTACCTAATTATGATACATTTGCTTTTACACCGCATATGCCAAAATTAAATACCACTCATCCAGCCGTAAAAGAATACTTACTAGAAGTGGGACGTTATTGGGTACGAGAGTTTCACATTGACGGCTGGCGACTTGATGTAGCAAATGAAGTGGATCATAGCTTTTGGCGTGAATTCCGCAGTGAAATAAAGGCGATCAATCCTGATGTCTACATTTTAGGCGAAATTTGGCATGATGCTCTTCCATGGTTACAAGGCGATCAATTTGATGCCGTTATGAGTTATCCAGTTACAAACGCTCTTCTTTCTTATTTTGCAAATGAAACCATTGGGGCGAATGAATTTATGCACCAAATTAACGAATCTTTACATTCATATTCTATGAATGTAAACGAAGTTGCTTTTCACCTATTAGATAGCCATGATACACCACGAATTTTAACAACCTGTAAAGGCAATAAAGAAAAAGTAAAATTACTCTATGTATTCCAACTCTCTTTTATCGGTTCACCCTGCATTTATTACGGTGATGAAATTGGAATGGAAGGAGAAATAGACCCAGGGTGTCGAAAATGTATGATCTGGGATGAAGATAAACAGGATAAAGAATTATTTCAACATATACAGACATTAATTTCACTTCGGAAACAATATAAAGCCTTTGGTGGACACGGTTCCTTTCAATGGATTGAAGCTAATAACAAACACAATTATATTTCTTATACAAAAACATACGGAAAAGAAACGATATTATTCGTTTTAAATCCAACAAATAATAAAATTACAGCTCCTATCCCTTTTGATATGGCTGGCAAAAAAATTGTAAATCTGTATACAAAAGAAGAGTTTTCCGCTGAAACAAACTTATTACTAGTTACAATTCCTCCATATGGATTTTCCATTTTAAAATATTGAAATTAACAAGCCTTGTGCAAAAAAATTACACAAGGCTTTTACTATATTTATCCAAGACAAAGCAGCAAGCATTTTAACGAATCTATCATGGTCAGCAACCACTCTCTAGAAACCGGTATATGTTGTATACTATAATTTACAATCCAATGCATCGTTTTATGTACCAATACCAACCATTCTAATCGAGAAACAAGAGAGACCCGTCTCTGGGTCTCTCTATTGTCTACTTACATATTTCTCATTTCAATTTATACACCCTCGTTTCATAAGGCTGCAAAATAATATTTTCAATTGATTCATCCTGTACAGCATAATTGTGTATCAATAAATCTAAATTACTGTACGCTATCTCTTCCGGTAATTCAAATACACATGAATCTTCCGTAAAGTTTGCAATGACAAGTAATTTCTCACCTTTCCATGTTCTTACGTAAGCAAAAATAGATGGATGGTCTTTTAGAATTAAATCATATGTACCATACACAATTATTTCGTACTTTTTACGAAGTGCAATTAATTTCTTATAATAATGAAAAATAGAATTTGGATCATGTAATGCCTGTTTCGCATTAATTTCTTTATAATTAGGATTTACTTGAATCCACGGCTTACCTGCTGTAAACCCAGCATGTTCACTGTCTTCCCATTGCATTGGCGTCCGAGCATTATCGCGTCCTTTAGCATAAATAGATTGCATCACTATTTCATGATTCTCACCACGTTCACTTACTTTTTCACGATACATATTCAGTGTCTCAATATCGCGGTACTCATCAATTGAAGTAAATCGGACATTTGTCATTCCAATCTCTTCACCTTGATAAATATAAGGGGTTCCCTTCATCATATGAAGTACCGTCGCTAACATTTTCGCTGATAGAATACGATAAGTTTTATCATTACCAAAGCGAGAGACAACTCGAGGTTGATCATGATTGTTCCAATACAAACTATTCCATCCTGTATGTTCTAATGCTTTTTGCCACTTTGTTAAATTCTCCTTTAATGTAACAAGCGAACATGGCTTTACATCCCATTTACCACTTTCTCCAGAATCTAAATCCATATGCTCAAACTGAAAAACCATTTGTAATTCCTGACGATCTTCAGCTGTGTAAAGCTTCGCCTCTTCCGTTGTTACACCAGGCATTTCACCAACTGTCATAATATCATATTGAGATAACACTTCTTGATTCATTTCATGTAAATACGTATGAATATTAGGTCCATTCATAAAATATTGATGACCCGATACATACCCTTCTGCTTCTGTATTCACAGCTGGTAGTCCCTCTACTTTTGAAATAAAGTTAATGACATCCATGCGGAAACCGTCAATGCCTTTTTCCAGCCAAAATTTCATCATCTCATAAATCTCTTTTCGTACATGTTCATTATCCCAATTTAAATCTGGTTGCTTTTTTGAAAATAAATGTAAGTAATATTCATCAGTTGTTTCATCATACTGCCAAGCAGACCCACTAAAAGCAGCTCCCCAATTATTTGGTTCTTTTCCGTTTTTTCCTTTACGCCAAATATAGTAATCTCGATATGGATTATCCTTTGACTTTCGGGATTCAACAAACCAATTATGTTCATCTGAAGTATGATTGACAACTAAGTCCATCATTAACTTCATATTACGTTTATGCATTTCATCTAACAATTGATCCCAATCATTCATCGTCCCAAACTCATCCATAATCTTACGATAATTACTAATATCATAACCGTTATCATCGTTTGGAGATTCATAAACTGGCGATAACCAAATTACATCTATTCCTAGTTCTTGTAAATAATCAAGCTTTGAAATAATTCCGCGAAGATCACCAACTCCATCACCATTACTATCCATAAAACTACGTGGATAAATTTGATATACAACACTTTCTTTCCACCATTGTTTCTCCATCATGCTACCCCATTTCATTATTTAATCGCAAAACAGGCGCAAACGTTTTCATTAGTGAATGATAACAGATTTGAAATAAAATGAAAACAACCCTTACATTTTTTGTATTGGTTAAAAAATAAAATTAAAGCTCCTTTAATATAAAAACACACTATTTATGTGTACACTTCCTTAAATTTTTGAAAACGTTTTAATTTTTTATTTCTTTTTTTTATGCATTAATTTATAATAAAACCAAAGAAAACGTTTGCACACTTTTGCTAGGGAGGAAAAGTCATGGCAGAACTAAAATTAGAAAATATTTACAAAATATACGATAACAATGTAACAGCAGTAACAGACTTTAATTTGCACATACAAGATAAAGAATTTATCGTGTTTGTTGGTCCATCTGGGTGCGGGAAATCAACGACATTACGAATGGTCGCTGGTTTAGAAGATATTTCAAAAGGTGAATTCTCAATTGATGGCAAGATAATGAATGATGTTCCTCCAAAAGATCGTGATATTGCAATGGTCTTTCAAAACTATGCACTCTATCCGCATATGAGTGTTTATGATAACATGGCATTCGGCTTAAAGCTTCGTAAAATTTCAAAAGACGAAATTGATCGCCGTGTGAAAGATGCAGCCCGTATTTTAGGACTAGAAGAATATTTAAATCGAAAACCAAAAGCATTATCTGGAGGTCAACGGCAACGTGTTGCATTAGGCCGTGCCATTGTTCGTGATGCAAAAGTCTTCTTAATGGACGAACCATTATCAAACCTAGATGCAAAATTACGCGTAACAATGCGATCAGAGATTTCTAAGCTTCATCAAAAACTAGGAACAACAACTATTTATGTAACACATGACCAAACAGAAGCTATGACGATGGCATCACGCCTTGTTGTTATGAAAGACGGAAAGATACAACAGATTGGAACACCAAAAGAAGTATATGAAACACCAGAAAATGTTTTCGTTGGCGGATTTATTGGCTCTCCTGCGATGAACTTTTTCCGTGGTCAGTTAACAGAAAATCACTTTGTAATTGACAATAAGATAAAAATTAAAGTATCTGAAGGAAAAATGAAACTACTAAGTGAACAAGGCTACATCGGCCAAGAAATTATTTTAGGAATTCGCCCAGAAGATATTCATGATGAACTCTTATTTTTAGAAGCTTCACAAGATACAACATTTACAACAAAAATTGATGTTGCTGAACTATTAGGTGCAGAATCTATTTTATATATGAAACTTGGAGATCAAGATTTTGCAGCACGTGTTGATGCAAGACATACTTTTACACATGGTGATCAGATTAAGCTTGCTTTTGATATGAACAAAGCGCACTTCTTTGATGTAATAACTGAAAAACGTATTCGCTAAATAAAGTGAAACTTCCAACAGTGGAGGCTTCATTCACTACTGTTGGAAAGCTCTCATCAATCGGGCGCATGCCAGCAGTTATCCCCCATCTATCTTCTTAAGAAAAGCGGAAGCGGCTCGCGCAGAATCGCAGGACGCCCGCGCTCAAGGCAGAGAGGCGCTTTTTGCCTCGTCCGAGGGGGCAGATTCTAGCCGCTAGAGCTGGACAATGCTTTTCTCTGAATCTTGAGGTAGGGATCTTACAGCTTGCGAATAGCGAAAAAAAACCGTCCACATATAAATTGAGGACGGTTTTCAACTTATTATACTAAAGATTCTACTGTATGAAGTGACTGTTTCTTTGTACTGATAACACCAAAAATAGGTAGATCACTCAACCTCACTTCTTCTTGCTGCCCTATAAAAGATGACCTCAATTGTTTTATTTCTATCCAGACGTCATTTATGCAAAGTACATTGGAATCGTTCTCTTTTTCATGAGAAAAAGTTGGAGCTATTTTATATAATCCCGCATTATTAAACAACATATCTATTCTGCTATAGGTTTCAATTGCAACTTCTAAAACATGTTGCCAATCACTTTGCTTACTCATATCGTGAGTAACAAAAAGTGCAGCTCCACCTAAATCTACAATTTTCTCCACTGTTGCTTGTCCGTTTTCCTCATCAATATCGGTCACAATTACCTTTGCACCTTGCCCTGCCAACAAAAGAGCCGTATTACGGCCAATGCCGATGCCTCCACCTGTTACAACGGCAACTTTTCCTGCTAGCTTCATCGTCATTACCCCTTCTGGTTAGTCTCAACGTCATACAGTATACTCTTTTTTTTTAAGCATCCGCAAGCAGGAAAAGATAGATATATATAATATAATCGCTTACTTTCAAGATCCCTCTTTTTTCTTACTATTATACTGATCAAAAACTAAACCAACAAAAATAAGAATCCCCCAAAACAATAAACTTTCTCCTGTCATTTCGCTTCCTTCCCATATAAAAAACATAAACTCTGTATTGTAAATACTATAATTACCTTAATTTTCAGTCTATTTTTCATAAAAAAAGCGCGTCTTTCCGTGACGCGCCATCAATATGGAGGGTACTATATAGGAGATGCCTGTCCTATATAAATTCTATTATACCAATTGAAGATATCGAATTTTGTAAAAATTTAGACTTAATAAAAATATTTTTACAAAATGTTAATTTTTATAACATATATTTCCTATTCAATAAAAAGTCCATAGTGTCCTTCATTATACTAACAAAAATCTCTGATAATAGTATAATCAGTTATTTCACTTGAGATATTACTTGTATCTCTATAAGATTGAAACATTTCATCTTTACCAAATTACACAAAAATTTTTTCGAATTAAAAAGAGAGAGGCAATCTCTTCCCTCTCTCCCTACACAATACTCATAACTTTAGTTTTTACTATAAGATCATGGAAACCACTATTATCACTTCTAAACAACATCATGTATATATTACATATTGCTGGAATTCCAAGTAGTAATATGTTTGGTACTAGCAATACAATAAACCTCATTATTAATATTCCTAACGTTAACTTTTCACTTGTAAGCGATATAATTTTTGTACGTGTAATTTTTTTCCCTGGCGTATATCCATTCCAAATAAATGGTAGAATAATAAAATAAAGCGCCATTAATAAAAATGCAAGCCCAAGATCATAACGGATGTCTCCTGAACTCACATTAAAACGATTCAAAATCGCTTTATAGTTTCCTGTTGTAATTGCAACAACAGCACCATACAAAACAGAAATGAAAAACATATCGATCATTGCAGCCCCTAGACGATTCATAACAATCGCTGGTTGATGTATTTTCAACTTCATGTTGTGTCGACTCCTTTTTTCTATCCTTTATTAACTGTTTCATCGTATCATGTCTAAAAACAGTTGTAAACAACTCATAAATTGGTGTTTTATTTTCTTTTCCTGTAAAATATGTATCAATCATATTCCGGAAGGAGGAGCTCATATTGAAACGCTTCATCATCATTTGTTCTCTCATATTTTTAACTAGTTGTTCAACAAATTTTAATCCATCTCATTACAGCGTTGGAGATGAATATGAGCTCATTAATGTTTCAGGCAATGCACTAGAACTTTTTCCTAAAGCAGACGCTTTATACGCCTCCCAATATATCCCACCAGAAATTGCGGAAATTGCCTGGAACGACACCTATATTTTAGCAAAGCAGATAGAAAAAATAGATGATCCTAATAACCCTGATGCTTCTGTTACGAATGAAACGACAGAAAATTATTGGATTATCGATTTAAAAAATAACCGCAGATTTGGTCCCTATACAAAAAAACAATTCGAAGAACAAAAACAAGAATTTCGTATCCCTAAACAAGTTCAATTACAAAATGTAAAAACTTACTTTACAAAAGAAAAGCAACCATCTTAAAAAAAGGTCAAATGAAACATTTCATCTGACCTTTTCCTCTGTATTTTCTTTATAAAACAACATTCTATAAACAATGGTTCCAAACATAATACAAAATAACAACAGTAATGCCTGTTGAATTAATACAAGATGCAGTTGTAAAATGGTTTGAACATTATCATGATAGTTATAGTATCCCCATCCATATAAAAAGACGAATACGACTATAAGTATATAGATTTTATATTTATAGAAATAATGTGCAATACCCATTCCAAATCCAAATAGTACTCCTATATATATAATTTCATATAGAAGATGAATAAGTGATAGTTGCTCGATTCGTTGTAACATATATAATAATCCTATTTGAAAGCAAACAGCTATAACAAACCCGACCAAAACCGTGAACACTCTCACGGATTGTCTCTCCTTTCATTCTATTCACTTCATTATATTATATTCACGAAGTGATAAAACGAGCAGGCCATTGCCGGGAATTGCTATTACATGAAAAGAGTTTGTATATCTTTCCAACCGTACGCAATTTCTTTTACGCGTAATTCTTCAATTTCTTTCTCATTTAAAAAAGAAGCTTGTAACGCTTCATAAAAATATTTAGACGGATTGTTTGCTACTACCCAAACAAGCATAGAACAGTATCCGTTCTTATATAAATCTGCTGCCACTGCTTTTATCAATCTTTTCCCAAGTTGGTTACGCTGATATGCCCGTAAAATATATATCGCATATAACTCTCCGTCATACTCATATATACCAGTTCGCTCTTTCCCGCCATCTGCAAAACCAACTATTTTCCCGTCAATTGTCTTGGCGACATAAACATGTGACTGCTGCTTCTGTAATATTTGTTTCCACAACACTTCTCGTTTCTCATACGATTTTTTATCTAACACTTCTTTTGGCATAATGCCTTCATATGTTTCTCTCCAACTATCAACATGAACACGTGCAATTTCTTTTGCGTCATGTAGATTTGCTTTGACAATATACATGACGTTTACTTCTCTCTCCTTTGATTATACTCTATATGTTCTTTTTTCATCGTTATAACAGCCCCGCAATTCTTACATACTTCCACTTCTGCTGTCATTTCTGCAAGCGGAACAATATAACTTCCAACATTACTTTCTATATAAGGTGACATAGTGCCTTTTTCTACTTCTTTATTACCACATATGTAGCATCCCTTCTTCATTTTCATTTCCCTCCTAAACGCTATATATGTATAAATTCTCTACAAAACGACATATTTCCTGTCCTACTAGCAATGAAGAAAAAACCATTTCACTATTATAGTGAAATGGTAAACGTTTGTGGTTCTGCTATTTTCTCATGGGTACCGCCTATTGCAAGTACATCTGTTATAAAAGAAACTGTATTTACTTTTTCATGATTATCACTTAGTAAAAGTCCAATTAATCCTTCTCTTGTTTCTCCAGAACTATAATCCTCTCTCGATACACTTTTTGTACCAACAAGCGTATCTTCTGCATATAAGAAGTTTTTCGTTGGCACATGAAATTGTTGTGTTTCATTTACAGTTACATCATTCATAGAAAAGAACTGCATTTCTTTATCGCCAGTATTTTCAACCTTATATGTAATTTCAACATATTTAGCAGTATCACCAATATCTTGTCCACTTAATGAAGCATACCATTCTGCCTCTGCTTGGTCCATTGTCTTACCTAAACGACTTTGTACTTCTTCTGGACTTAATTTTGTATACATTTTCAGCGTCTCTTTTGTTTCATCTTCCATATTCGATAGTGTAATAACTCTCACATTTTCTACATAGATTTTCATCGTTCCAACTGTAAATGTTTCATTTACATGTTTGATTTGTTCTAATTTTAGAGTACCCCAATTTTTTTCTTTGATTTCTTGCCCAACTTTTGTTAATTGTATACCGCCGTACTCATTCGTTTCTGGAATGGCCTGTTTCTTCGGCTGTTTCACTTTTTCTTGGTGAGTACAACCACTTAAAACAATAACAAAACTACACAAAATACAAAATACGTTCCATATTTTCATTATCTTTCTCCTTCTATACTTTAAAACAACGATTGAATTACTTTTATATTAATTATTTTTTCTATGAATATAAAGTAAAGTTTCTTTCAATTTTTGTTAATATATAAATACAAATAAAAAAACAACATAGATAACCCTTTCTTTTTAAATAGATGAGAGCATTTAGCCATGCTTAGAAAGTTTCCTGTCATATGCAAGAAAGAGGAAAGTGAGTACATACCATGTTTTAATCTGCACAGTAGCGACTTATATGTTGAAAAATCAAAATGGATTTATATATTTTGAAGCGAGGTTCTTATATTGAAAGAGAAACGATCCTTTTTACAAACAATTTTATTAAAAAAAGATAAAGTCCCATCATTTTCTATGTATCCCTTTTCCTTACCTATTGTTCGTTCACTACAAGCTTTATCCTTTCATCCAAAGGTTACCTATATTATAGGAGAAAACGGAACAGGGAAATCCACATTATTAGAAGCAATTGCCACTGCATGGGGATTCAATCCAGAGGGAGGGACGAAAAATTTTCGTTTTTCTACAAACGCTTCTCATTCAGACTTACATAAATACCTCACACTTGTAAAAGGTTTACAAAAACCAATAGATGGATTTTTTCTTCGTGCAGAATCTTTTTATAATGTTGCATCTTATATTGATGAAATTGATGCTATTCGCTCTTATGGGGGTACTTCCCTGCACGAACAGTCCCACGGTGAATCATTCTTCTCTGTATTTATGAACCGCTTTTCTGGTAACGGACTATATATTTTAGATGAACCTGAAGCCGCCCTATCACCGATGCGCCAACTTTCTATGTTAATTCGAATGCACGAACTCATTGATGAAGGGGCACAGTTCATTATAGCTACGCATTCTCCGATTTTAATGGGATATCCAGATGCAACTATGTATTCCTTACATCAGGAAAAGATACAAGAAATTACGTTAGAAGAAACAGAACATTATCAAACAATGAAACTCTTCTTTGAAGATCGTGAAAGGCTATTCCATCATCTATTCCGTCCATAAACAAAACCAGCCAGTGAGTACACTGGCTGGTTTTGTTTCTTATAATGCTTCTATAAATAACGCTGCTCCCATGCCGCCGCCGACGCAAAGAGAAGCAATACCCTTTTCTAGTCCTTGTCTTCTTAATTCATGAATCAAGCTTACCGTAATGCGTGCTCCTGTACATCCAATTGGATGTCCAAGACTGATTCCACTACCATTTACATTCACTTTTTCACGATTTAAGCCTAACTCTTTTTCTACTGCTAAATATTGCGCAGCAAATGCTTCATTAATTTCAAACAAATCCGCATCATTTACTGACCAATTTATATTTTCCAGTCCTTTTCGAATCGCTGGAGCTGGACCGATTCCCATAATTTTAGGATCTACCCCGGCCATAGAGTATCCAACGATTCTCGCTAACGGTTGCAGTCCTTTTTCCTTCGCTTTTTCTTCGCTCATTAATACTAACGCTGCACTTCCGTCATTAATACCCGATGCATTTCCTGCAGTTACTGTTCCACCCTTACGAAAAGCTGCTTTTAAACCTGAAAGTTTTTCTAACGTAATATCTGCACGAGGGTGTTCATCTTTAGAAACAACAATTTCTTTTCTACGTTCTTTTATCGTAATCGGTACAATTTGCTCGTCAAAATAGCCCGCTTCGATTGCATGAAGAGCACGTTGATGGCTTAACACCGCTACTTCATCCTGTTCTTCACGAGTAATTTCATATTGCTCAGCGAGGTTTTCTGCAGTTTCACCCATCATAATATGATGAATTGGATCTTCTAGTACCTCCCATACCATATCACGAATTTCTCCGTGTTGTATTCGTTGTCCCCAGCGGTTCTCCTTTAATACATATGGACTAGAGCTCATCGCTTCTACTCCTCCTGCAACAACAACATCACTTACACCTAATTGAATTTGCATCGCTGCTGAAATTAACGCCTGCATACCTGAAGCACATTGACGCTGAATTGTGTAACCTGTAACTGTATCAGGAAATCCCGCCATAAGCGCTGCTGTTCTTGCTGTATTTGCCTCATCTGTTCGTTGAATACAGTGACCTAAAATCACTTCATCTACTTCATGCGGTAAAACACCGCCTCTTTTTACAGCTTCCTGCAATACAGGAACCATTAGTTCAGTCGGTTTTACAGTTTTGAAAGCTCCTCCAAATGTTCCAATTGGTGAACGAACTGCAGCTGTAATGACTACATTGCGCATCGTGTACTTTCCCCTCTCTTATGTACCCTGATAAGTTTTTGGATGGAATACCATAAGATGTATGTCTATATCTATTATATTATTAAGTAACTAAAAAATCAAAATATTTAATATAATAAAAATAGAAAGAAGGTTCATTCTTCTCTCTACTCTGTTAATGCCAATAAAAATTTTTGAAGGATTTTTTCTGTTGTTGTATTTAATTTTGGTAATTTATCAATTGGAAAATATTGAATGTCCAACCCTTCTTCATCGCATTCTATTTCACCATATACGTGATGTGCTTGAAATACATTGATTACATTATAAATTTCGTCTCCATGCGGATAACGATAATATAATTCCTGTCCAGAGAGCACACCAAGAAATTGTAAGAAATCTGCTTTTAAACCTGTTTCTTCTCTTAATTCTCTCTCTGCTGTTTCTTCAATTGTTTCTCCTAGCTCCATTGCTCCCCCTGGCAATCCCCAATCATATGTATCAGAACGAAGTTGTAATAATACTTCATTCTTTTCATTTAAAACAATAATTGCTGATCCTACTATAATAAGTGGTTTTGTTCCAACTAATTCCCTTAGTTCCTGTATATACCCCATTATATAACTCCCCTTTCTTTTCCTCTCCTATCATAGCAAAATTCCTTCTTTATTTGTTTGATGCATATAAAAATATTTCATAAACAAAAAAAGAAGCTAATTCACATTAGCTCCTTCCTTATTTATTATTTAGCCCACGCGGCTCTCATATTTTACTTCTTCAAATGCTCTTTCAATTTCTTCATCTCGGTAATGTACGTATGTAAAACGTCCTAATTCTATTAAACGTGCGATTTCACGCAATGCTTTTGCTTGTTCATACTCTTGTTTTATGGAGATATGAACATAAAACTTCATAAGTGGACGCTCATACAAAGGTTCACCTACTTCCACATATACATTTTCTACCCCTTGTACAACTTGAGCATAACTTGCAAATTGATAAATAGCTTCACGATCTGAAACAATTTTAAATGTATACATGTTTTTTCCCCCTTTTCTTTTTACTATAACAAAAAATGAATATATAAACGTGTCGAAGTGTGACTATTTTCTGACTTCTTTTAAATAATTTTTTTCTCGGCTAACACACAGCTGCTAATAATCCATCAGCGGGAGGCTTACTGCTCATGAATAGCGGGATAAAGTGAAACTTCCATCATGGGGTTTTCCTCATCCCCTACCTATCTTCTTTGCTTTTCTCCGAATCTTGAGATGGGGTTCTTACTGCCAACGAATAGCGGGATAAAATGAATCCCATCAGTGAAGAGGTGAACAAATGACTTCAAAGGAAGTACTCATAATTGCTGCGCTTCTAATCATCTTATTACATACAATCACATTGCTAAAAAAATCCGGCAACCTGAACACTACATATACATACCTTGGTACTGTAATTTCCCACAAATCACCCTAATGCAAATATAATAATTTCTTATCAACTTATGTTGTGACACGATAAAAAACTATACTAAATGATAGTTCATTTGTCCATGCACATTCTCTATTTTTACATAAAGTATTGATATAGACATTTTCTATAGTTTATAAAGGAGAGGGTATTGTTGTGTTTTTATTATTATGATCGTTATCGAAGAAAATCCCAGTATACTGAAAACCGATCTGAGAGCCGATCTGAGAACCGATCTGAATCTGGATCTGGTGGATCTGATGGATCTGGATATGGATCTGGATCTGACTCACAAGAAGAAATTACAAAAAAACATACACACAATCACAATGTTGCTCAGATTTCAGATAGTGGAAATTCCCGCGTAAGTTTAAATGTAGACTCTGATTTGGATTCTGAAACAGCTTCTTCGAATCAGCAGTCTACTGATGTAGAACTGGAGCAGGGTCAGGGTCAATCACAAGAACAATCACAAGGACAAGGACAACCACAAGGACAAGGGCAACCACAAGGACAAGGGCAACCACAAGGGCAAGGACAATCACAAGGACAAGGACAGTTGAATACAGATGTTACAAACCAACTATTAGCGGCTTTGCTACCATTTTTAACAAATGCATTAAGTAATGCCGCTCAACCCCCACAAAATTACGCAAATCAAAATTATCCGAATCAGAATTACCCAGATCAAAATTACCAAAATCAGAATTACCCAAATCAGAATTACCCAAATCAAAATTACCAAAATCAGAATTACCAAAATCAGAATTACCCAAATCAGAATTACCCAAATCAAAATTACCAAAATCAAAATTACCAAAATCAAAATTACCAAAATCAAAATTATCCAAATCAAAATTATCCAAATCAAAATCATCAAAATCAAAATCATCAAAATCAGAATTATCCAAATCAAAATTATCAAAATCAAAATTACAATAATCGAGACATATACGATTAGGCTACTAAAACGTAGCCTATTTTTGTAAGGAGGTTTTATCATGTTACCAAAAAACGGCTCAAATATTTCAAACAGCGGAAACTCTCATGTTAATGTAAACGTAAACGTCGATACAAGCTCCATTGCCTATGCGATGATGTGCTATTGGCACACGAGCGGTATGATTACGGATGAACAATTTACTCATATCCTGACAAATTTCAGCAATTTGCTCAACAAAGATGATGATATGTTACCGCACCTTTTATCAAATAAAGAATATTCCCCATACAAGATGCGCTCACAAAATACTGTAGATACATTAAAAACATTTATCCCTCCTTTTTTCAATCGATAAATATAATTTCTTTTTATCTCTTCCTAAAAATTCACTATATTTGAGGTGTCCCATATGTATCCTTATGTTAACATATGTATTTGCATTGCCCCTGGAGCGAATATTGATGAAGACCGGATTGCTAGGGATATTACAATTGCTGAATATATTTGGCATCCTATTGTATTTCAAATTGAAGATATCAGCACGTTAGATGAAGCATATCGTTTTAATGACGGCGAAATTAGTTACATGTCTTCACTAAAATCACAACCAAAGTTGACTTCCTTATTTGCTGAATGTACCGAACGTGCATCGCAAAGTGATATTTATATTTGTTATATCGGTAGTGATTATTTTCAAGAACACTCTGTTATCGCTTGTGCCTATTCTTTATCAACTAATAAACAAATTAAAGGTTACATTATATTAACAAACTCCGCTTCAGCTTGGAAGAACATGTACACACTTGCACATGAAATTGGTCACATTTTATTCACGCGCCGTGTACAGGACAAGCTTACAAATGCAGATCCCGAATGCCCAAACGGTTCCGAGCACCATCCTTCTCCCACAAACCTTATGTATTACATCATTCCTACTCCTTATAAATCACAAATAGATTCCTTATTAACAAATACCCAAAGAGAATTATCTTTAAAAAGCCCCTTATTGCGCAAAGAAAAAAAGTAACCGTTACAGTTACTTCTATATATATAAATTTAAAAAACTATTTTTAGGAGGACGAGAGCATCTGGCCGCACATAGAAACGGTCAGGGCCTTTTCCTACCACATACAAGGTTTAAAACAAAAGGAGAAAACGAGTACAGGTCATGTTGTATTCTGCATAGCAGCGACCTATATGTTGAAAAATCATCATGAATTTATATGAGTACTTCCTCTCTTCTACCCCAAAAGATTTTATATCTTCTTTTATTCCTTTTACCGTTAAATACGCTCCTTTATCTTCTAGAAATTACTTTGATTGTTTTGAAAGCATCTAACTCTCTCCTATCTTAACTATCTCTGTACAATATTTTGTCGTTTGGAATCCCACATCATAAGCAGTACTAAACTTCCATACAACAAAACTGGTTCTAAAGATCCCCAAGCCGTATTATTAATTTTAAAATACTCAAATATAAACATAATAGAAAGCACAACAAATAATGTTAATATCCCCATCCAGCTATTTAAACGAAAATTAATGATTATAGCTGCTGCAAATAATAAAAAACCAAGAACATAGCTTTGAGCCGAAGATAAAGAGAAAAATGGTGTACCATACTTTTTATCTAATAGCATTAATCCAACAAGTAACACCATTGGAATGATGGCCATTACCACATATATAATGGAAAACTCTCTCAATTTACTTTGAAAACTGGAGCTTCGAAAAGTAAAAATCATACCTGCTATCATCAAAAATAAAATGATAGGATACCCAATTAAACTAATAAGCGATACAGTGAATGGCTTCTCTGCATTTCGAAATACGAGAGCCGGAATCATCCAATAAGCCACTGTTCCAATTGCTAAAGAAATAAGTAAATTCCAATTTTCTTTCTTATCAACTTCCATCTCTTCAGCCAATTCTTCTGCATATTCTTTCGGCGAGTCTCCAAAAATATCCGTTACCGTCTTTCCTTCTTTTTCTCCGTCTATTAAATGAAGCTCAGCGTCCTCTATAAAATTATTTATATCATTTTCTTTTATTCCTTTTGTTAATAAATATACTTTCATATCAATCAAAAACTTTTCGCCCTCTTTAGAAACGTTCATATGTAACCTCCTCGTCTAGATTACTTATTTTTGCTTTACTTTCATTGTTTCGGCGTTAGAAATACAAAATTCACCGTCTGCTTTCCTTTCCCTCTAACAACCGCTGCACACTACTTTGCATCGCTTCCCATCTTTCCATGAAATCATCTAATGCATCTTCACCTTTTTCTGTTAATGTATAATATTTTCGTTTTGGGCCAGATGGCGACTCCTTCATCGTACTTGTAATCAATCCTTCTTTTTGCATGCGAATTAGTAACGGATAAATACTTCCTTCACTTGCCATTGTAAAACCGTACTGTGCCAGTTTTTCACTCATTTCGTATCCGTATATTTCTCCTTCAGAAATAATAGCAAGCAAGCATCCTTCTAAAATACCTTTTAGCATTTGACTCGTCGACATTATTCAAATCCCCCTTCTATCTTGTTTTACAAGATAGATAAGTGTAAGTATCTTGCTTTACCAAGTAGTATAGCAAACAGTATTTTGCTTTACAAGATAGCTTGAGCATTTTTTCCAAAAGATTGCAGGATTTCCATCCTTATTTCTCTAAATAGAGCACTAGAG
The DNA here is from genome assembly GCF_037104695.1 of Bacillus yunxiaonensis. Taxonomy (NCBI): domain Bacteria; kingdom Bacillati; phylum Bacillota; class Bacilli; order Caryophanales; family Bacillaceae; genus Bacillus; species Bacillus yunxiaonensis. Next base: position 65,608 of record NZ_JBAWSV010000002.1, read on the forward strand.
CTAACTATATTTATGAAGGAGATGGAATCGAAAATGTTTATAAATCGCGTTGTATTTTTAACAGGTGCTGCAAGCGGAATTGGATACGAAATGGGAAAAGCCTTTGCAAAAGAAGGCGCAACTGTAATGATTACAGATCGTTTAGAAGACAAGGCACAAAAGGCAGCGAAACAATTACAAAATGAAGGATATAAAGTGTTTGGAATGCAATGTGATGTAACAGTAGAACAAGAGATTGTACAAGCTATTTCTGAAACAGTTACACGTTTTGGTTCACTTGATATATTAATTAATAACGCAGGCATGCAATACGTTTCCCAAATTGAAGATTTTCCAACTGAAAAGTTTGAAATGCTTATTAAGATTATGCAAATTGCACCGTTTATTGCGATAAAACATGCCTTTCCTATTATGAAAAAACAAAAATACGGACGCATCATTAATATAGCTTCTATTAATGGTCTTGTTGGCTTTGCTGGCAAATCTGCATATAATAGTGCCAAACACGGAGTAATTGGGCTCACAAAAGTAGCAGCATTAGAAGGTGCCGAACATAATATTACAGTAAATGCACTTTGTCCTGGTTACGTTGATACACCTCTTGTTCGCAATCAACTTCAAGATTTAGCGATAACAAGAGATGTCCCGCTTGAACATGTATTAGAAGATGTAATTTACCCGCTTGTACCACAAAGGCGATTGCTCAGCGTGGAAGAAATTTCAGACTACGCCTTATTTTTGGCAAGTGAAAAAGCGAAAGGCATTACAGGACAAGCTGTTGTCATTGATGGTGGTTATACCGCACAATAAAATTCAGCATCTTTTTCTTCTATTATATATACAAAAACGGATTGTGCCTTTACCACACAATCCGTTTTCATCACATATTTTATCCCGCTACTTTTGGACAGTAAGACCCCCACTGATGGAAGTTTCACTTTATTTTGGAGCTTCATATCTTTGCATCTGCTTTGGTAACTTCTCAATCGCGACAATAACGCCATCTAACTTACTTTCAATTCTATGCAGTAAGTATAGCGTAACGACAATCGGAAAGCCAACATTGCCAATAACCGATATCCATTCCTCCATAGTCTCTCCTCCCTTCTTATTATAGGTAAGTGAGACTCCAAAAAAGTGGTAAATAAAAACAAGACAAATCATTTCAGCTTATTTTTCCGAATATCTTCAATTGTAGTTAATGCCTTATATTCAACAATAGTCGACAACTTCGTTTCATTCAAAAGAGCGATGGAATCTCCCTTCCAACTAATAGAACGAGGTACTGCTATGCTTATACTCACGCTTTTACTTCCTTCCCCAAAACAATAGAATCAAATAAGATATGGAACAAACGAGCATCTGCATTTTCTGTTTTATGTAGAAGTAATTTTCTTCCTAACTGTAATGCATGCCTTTTTGCTTGTAATCGTGTTTCTTTATGAGAAATCTCATCTAAATCTGCAACATGCGCTAATCCAATTGTACGGCGAATGACCTCACATCCTGCAAATCCAACTGCATCAGTGAAAATATTGTTCAGTACAATTGGTAGCCATTGCTTTTCTCTCGTATACGGTTCTACGCCTTCGAGCATCCATAACCTTGTAAATGTTTCTACGAAAACACTCCATGTTTGCTCAATATGATAAAATAATACGCTGCGTTTGTTTTCTTCACGCGACAGTGCATTTAATAATAAATTCGCAATAAATTGACCTAGATCAAACCCTAACGGACCAAATGTCGCAAATTCTGGATCAATCACTTTCGTTTCTGAAGATGATGAAAATATACTTCCCGTATGTAAATCACCGTGAATTAATGATTCTTTTCGCGTCAAAAACTTATACTTACACTGCGCTACTTGTAGCTTCAAGTTTTTATCACACCAAAGTTCGTCAACAACACCCTGTAATTCTTCTTCATACTCATTTGTTTCATAGTTTGCAAATGGATCAGTAAATACAAGGTCCTCTGTAATCTTACATAAATCAGGGTTTACAAACTGACTATCTAGCACTCTCTTTTCTTCTGCTTGTATTCCAAAATCGGATGTGTAAAAAAGAACATGAGCTAAAAAACGCCCGATATGTTTGGATAATAGGGGATAGTCTTCCCCGTTTATCAATCCTTTTCTCGTTATCGTTAAAGCTGATAAATCTTCTATAGCACTAATCGCTAATGTTTCATCGTGCCCATATACTTTCGGTACATACTCTGGTACGTATTTTGCAAAAATTTGCAATGCATCACTTTCAATGGTTGCACGGCGTAAAGATAGCGGCCAACTTTCTCCTACTACCTTTGCGTATGGAAGAGCTTGCTTAAGAATCAATCCCTTCTTCCCATCACGTAAACGAAACACATAATTTAAATTCCCATCACCAATTTCTTCACAAGTGACAACTGCCTTTTCTGAAAAATAACCATTTTCTTTCGCATATGTAACGGCTGTTTCTTCTGTTAATTGTTTGTATCCCATTTTGATTCCCCCTAAATATATTGGGGTTTTTCATCATAAAAAACCCCTTTCGATGACGAAAGAGGTTTGAAGATTCACTTCTCCCCTCTTATCTATCAGAAAGTCTCTCTTTCTGTTGGAATTAGCACCGTGCCTTACTAGGCGCGAACTGTGCGCCCCATTTCACAATGGTATTACGGTCGGTTGCTGGGTTTCATCGGGCCAAATCCCTCCACCTGCTCTTGATAAGAGTATATAGTTGTCTAAATTTTTCAGTTTCTGTTGTTGACTATACCAAGAATAAAAATTACTTGTCAATACTTTTTTACTTATACAATTCTGAACGGCGATCAAAAAAAACAGGAATCCCTTTACGCACTTCAGCAACCTTCTTTACATCTAACGTTCCATGCAAGATCATTTCTGTTTCATCTGCCTCATTGACGACTTCTCCCCAAGGATCAATAATAAGCGAATGCCCTGCAAATACATTATTTAGATCACGTCCGGCACGATTGCACGCTACAACATAACATTGATTTTCAATTGCCCTTGCTTGAAGTAATAACCGCCAATGTGCTAGGCGAACAAGTGGCCACTCTGCTACAACGAATAATACTGTTGCCCCATGTGCAGCATGAACACGTATCCATTCTGGAAAACGAATATCATAGCAAATTGTTCCTGCGCACGGTATATCCTCTAATAGAAAATGCCCAGTTTCATTTCCAGCAATTAAATATTTATGCTCATCCATCAGTTGAAACAAATGAACTTTACTATACTCAGCCACAATTTCTCCGCTTCGATTACTAATATACATTGTATTTGTAACACCTTTCTCTGTTTGCTTAGCAATCGATCCTCCAACAATATTTACACAATTTTGCTTACTCCACTTCGATAATAGTTGTTTCGTGTATTCCCCATCTGGATCAGCAATTTCAGCAAGCCGATCTAAGTCATAACCTGTTGTCCATAGCTCTGGTAATACAATAACATCTGGCTTTTCCTTCATTGCTTCGTTTATTTTTTTCTCAGCGTGTTCTATATTTTTCTCTACATCACCAAAAGTGATATCCATTTGAATACAAGCAATTTTCATAGATTTCTCCCTACTCCCTTTTATTTTTTTCCTTTACAAAAAGTTGAAAAGATTATATCATTTGTCACTATAATTGCAACAATTTTCAAAAGAGGTGGAAAGTATGAAACATTTTCAACCTTCTGAGGTATTAACATCACTACCAACACAATTTTTTGCTACGCTTGTCACAAAAGTCAACAAAGCCGTGCAAGCTGGGCATGATGTTATTAACTTAGGACAAGGAAATCCAGATCAGCCAACACCAACGCATATCGTAACGGCACTACAGCGTGCAGCAGAACAGCCAATTCATCATAAATATCCGCCATTTCGCGGACATGAAAGCTTAAAAGAAGCTGTCGCTACGTTTTATGAGCGTGAATACGGTGTACAGTTAAATCCCAAAACCGAAGTAGCTGTTTTATTTGGCGGGAAAGCCGGATTAGTTGAGCTACCGCTTTGTTTTACAAATCCAGGCGATACAATTCTCGTTCCTGATCCTGGTTATCCAGATTATTTATCAGGTGTTGCCTTAGCGAAAACAAAGTTTTCAACAATGCCATTATTAGCAGAAAATCGATTTTTACCTGATTATACAAAGATTGATAAACAAACTGCTGAACAAGCAAAATTAATGTTTTTAAACTATCCAAATAATCCAACCGGAGCTGTTGCAACAACAGAATTCTTTGAGGAAACTGTATCATATGCAAACAAACATGACATTTTAGTTTGTCATGATTTCGCATATGGTGCTATCGGTTTTGATACCAAAAAACCAATTAGTTTCTTACAAGTGGATGGAGCAAAAGATGTTGGCATTGAAATTTATACGTTATCAAAAACATATAATATGGCAGGATGGCGCATTGCATTTGCCGTTGGGAATGAAAGTGTCATCGAAACGATCAACTTATTACAAGATCATATGTACGTCAGTATTTTTGGTGCCGTGCAAGAAGCTGCTTGCGAAGCTTTATTAAGTCCGCAAACTTGCGTAGATGAACTAGTAGAACGCTATGAATCTCGAAGAAATGCTTTAATTGCCGCTTGTCGTTCTATCGGCTGGAATGTTGTTGCACCAAAAGGATCTTTTTTCGCATGGCTTCCTGTTCCAGATGGATATACGTCAGAGCAATTTGCTGATGTACTATTAACGCAAGCACACGTTGCCGTCGCACCAGGTATCGGATTTGGTGAACACGGAGAAGGTTATATTCGCGTTGGTTTATTACATACAGAAGAACGCCTTCGAGAAGCAGTTCATAGAATTGATCAATTAAAAATTTTCAAAAAAATATTGACAACATAAAAATTCTCTGTCAAAATTCAGTTATCAAAAAAAATTAAAGCATTTCCAAATACTTCTTATCAAGAGCAGGTGGAGGGACGAGCCCGATGAAACCCGGCAACCGATCTACTTTATGTAGGCACGGTGCTAATTCTCGCAGCATTACGCTGACAGATAAGGAGCTGGTTGTAAAAAACCTCTCCTTAGCTGAGAGGTTTTTTTTATTCAACTAGGAGGTTATGAAAATGAGCGGAATAATAGCAACATACTTAATTCATGATGATTCTCACAATTTAATTCACAAAGCAGAGCAAATCGCTCTCGGTTTAACAGTTGGTTCGTGGACACACTTACCTCACTTACTACAAGAACAATTAAAACAACATAAAGGCTCCGTCATTAGCGTGGAAGAATTAGAAAACAACGAAAAAACAAATATATACCTTGATAAAAAAGTAAAGCGAGGCCTTATTAAAATTCATTATCCATCTGCTAACTTCAGTACCGACTTACCAGCAATTTTCACCACTGTTTTCGGAAAATTGTCACTAGACGGAGAAATTAAATTAATTGATTTAACATTTTCTGATGATATAAAAAAGCTTTTTCCAGGTCCTAAATTTGGTATTAATGGGATACGAAACACATTGAAAGTTCACGACCGCCCTCTTCTCATGAGTATTTTCAAAGGAATGATTGGCCGAAATATCGGCTATTTGAAAACACAGCTTCGCGATCAAGCAAGCGGAGGTGTAGACATTGTAAAAGATGACGAAATTTTATTTGATAATCCGTTAACACCACTGTCTGAACGGATCCGAGCTGGAAAAGAAGTATTGCAGTCCGTTTACGAAACATATGGTCATAAGACGTTATATGCTGTTAATCTTTCAGGACGCACTTATGATTTAAAAGAGAAGGCGAAACAAGCCGTTGCAGCTGGAGCTGATCTATTACTCTTCAATGCATTTGCTTATGGACTTGATGTTTTACAAGCTTTAGCGGAGGACGATGATATTTCTATTCCAATCATGGCACACCCAGCAGTAAGCGGGACTTACATAGCATCTGATTTATATGGATTTTCATCTTCCTTATTACTCGGCAAGCTCCTTCGCTATGCAGGCGCAGATTTTTCATTATTTCCATCACCTTATGGAACTGTCGCTTTAAAACAAGAAGAAGCACTTTCTTTAGCAAAATCACTTACAGATGAAAATGAGCCATTTAAACGAAGTTTTCCTGTTCCATCTGCTGGCATTCACCCAGGACTTGTTCCGCTTCTTATTCGTGATTTTGGTCAGCAATGTGTCATTAATGCTGGTGGCGGTATTCACGGACACCCATCTGGCGCACAGGGAGGCGGAAAAGCATTTCGATCTGCTATCGATGCAACGCTAACAAACATACCTCTTCATGAGGTTAATGATCCTAATTTACAAGCCGCCTTGCGTTTATGGGGCAATCCTTCTGGAGAGGTGAAGGCATGAGTATTCAAATTTTTTGCGATTTCGATGGCACAATTACAAATAACGATAATATTGTTGCCATTATGGAAAAGTTTGCACCGCCAGAAGCGGAAACAATTAAACAACAAATTTTATCACAAGAACTTTCTATTCAAGAAGGTGTTGGAAAACTTTTTTCTCTATTACCTACAAGTCTACAAAATGAGATTACAGCTTTCATTAAAGAAACCGCAGTCATTCGTACTGGCTTTATAGAATTTGTACAGTTTTTACGAGATAACAATATCTCACTTTATATCATATCAGGAGGAATGGACTTTTTTGTTTATCCTCTTCTCGAAGGACTTGTTGATTTTAAGCAAATTTATTGTAATACAACTGATTTTTCTAATGAAACAATTCAAGTAAATTGGCCACATTTGTGTGATGAACATTGTGAAAATGAATGTGGTCTTTGTAAATCAACGCTTATTCGCAATTTAAGTTCACGGAATAATTTTAAAATTGTAATTGGGGATTCTATTACAGATTTACAAGCCGCAAAACTTGCTGATAAAGTGTTTGCTCGTGACTTTCTTATTACAAAATGCAAAGAACATCACATTTCTTATACACCTTTTGAAACATTTCATGATATCCAAAACGAAGTAGGGAAATTGTTGGAGGTGATAAAGTGAAACAGTTATTTCGTCAATGGCAAGAGCTAAGTGACCTGAAAAAAGAATTAACCGACCGAAATTGGTTTCCAGCAACAAGCGGAAATATTTCCATAAAAGTGAGCGACAATCCACTTACCTTTCTCATTACAGCAAGTGGAAGAGATAAAACAAAAACAACGCCAGATGACTTTCTGTTAGTCAATCAAAATGGGGATCCTGTTTTAGAAACAGATTTACGCCCTTCTGCAGAAACATTGTTACATACTCACATTTATAACAATACAAACGCTGCATGCGTCTTGCATGTCCATACAACCGATAACAATGTCATTACAAACGTATATGACAAAGAAGTTGTACTCTGCAATCAAGAAATTATTAAAGCTCTCAACATTTGGGAAGAAGGAGCCTCTATTCGAATTCCAATCATTGAAAATTACGCTCATATTCCAACGTTAGGTGAGAATTTCCGTAATCATATTTATGAAGATGCAGGAGCAGTTTTAATCCGAAATCACGGTATTACAGTATGGGGAAAAGATAGCTTTGATACAAAAAAAAGATTAGAAGCATATGAGTTTCTATTCCAGTTCCATATTAAACTTTTATCAATTAAAGGAGGCGTTCAACATGGCGCAAATTCGTATTCATGAAGTTAACACTCGTATTGAAAAAGAAATAGAAGTACAACAATTTTTACAAAATGAAGGTGTTTTGTATGAGAAATGGGATATCATAAAACTTCCTGCTCATTTACAAGAAAACTATGCATTAACTGATGAAAGTAAGAAAGAAATTTTAGCAGTGTTCGCAGAAGAGGTCGCTGATGTTTCTAAGCGCCGCGGCTATCAAGCAAGCGATGTTATCTCACTTTCTAACGCAACACCGAATTTAGATGAATTATTAGTAAACTTTAAACAAGAACACCATCATACTGATGATGAAGTTCGCTTTATTGTTAGCGGACATGGCATTTTTGCCATTCAAGGAAAAGATGGTCGTTTCTTTGATGTTGAACTTGAACCAGGCGATTTAATTTCGGTTCCTGAAAACACGAGACATTACTTTACACTTCAAGATGATCGTCAAGTTGTCGCAATTCGTATTTTTGTGACAACTGAAGGTTGGGTTCCTATTTACTAAGGTAGTACGTTGAATAAAAGGAATGGATTCCCCTTTTTCTTCCTTTTATTCACTCTACATATATACATCCTCCTATGGGCAGGTTTATCTCTATACAGGAGATAAACCTGCATTTTTTGTTGAATAATTTTTTACAATTTTATGAACATTTTGTGAATTTTTTCTGAATATTCTGTTTAAAATGTGTTATAATACAAATAATAGAAAAAACAAGTGAAATTGTAAAAAGGAGGAAGGGAATACATGGAGTTAATTTTAGCCATTCTTTTCGGTGTCGTTTGCGGGTCTATACCTGCTGTTGTGGGAGCTATTATGGAGGAATTAGAAGTCGGTATGATCGGTTTTGTCGCATCTTCTGTAAGCGCTTTATTTTTTGGTTTATATGGTGCAATTCCTGTTTGTACACTGTTTGCACTATATATATTACGTCATTCTCGCACAAAACGATTTACTCGAACTAGAATGGGTGAAGTCATTCCCTTTCCAATTGAAAAAGCACGCCGCGCAACAGGCCTTTCTTAAATAAAAAAGTCCTCATATGAGGACTTTTTTATTTATTTTCTTCTAAGAATTGAAATAGCTCCTGTAAATGAAGTGCATCCTCTCCATAACTAACCGAAACATAAAATTTCCCAGCTACTTCTGCATTCATATATACATCAATGAGATCACGTTCGTACTTTAACGCTAAATAAAATTCCATCTCTTCTAGCATTTCTTTCGTTGTGCGAATGACATAACGACCTGTTTCATCTCTGCCATATTCAAATACCGGTTCAAAATTATACTTCTTTTTAAATGCAGCCAGTTGCTTATCATTAATATGAATTGTTTCTGCGCGCTGTACCGTATCAATGATATTATCAAATTTCTCCAAGCCCATGCACTCACTCCTTTATGTATCGTTTATACAATGCCTGTGTTCCACTATTTTCTTCACCGTCTTGCATCAATTGTTCATATAATTCTCGCGCAAGAGCTAAGCCAGGTGCAGATAATCCAAGCTGTTCTGCTTCTGCTAACGCAATTTTCATATCCTTAATAAAATGTTTTACATAAAATCCTGGTTCAAAGTCACCTTGTAACATACGCGGTGCTAAATTACTTAATGACCAGCTACCTGCTGCACCAGTAGAAATACTTTGTAACACTTTTTCTGGATGTAAACCTGCCTTTTTTGCATAAGCAAGTGCTTCACATACACCAAGCATATTAGATGCAATTGCAATTTGGTTGCACATTTTTGTATGTTGACCACTACCTGCATTTCCTTGCAACATAATGTTTTTACCTAACAATTCAAATAAAGGTAAGCATGCTTCATATACTTCTTCATCCCCACCAATCATAATCGCAAGGCGCCCTTCTTTTGCTCCAATATCGCCGCCTGATACCGGGGCATCTAATACATGAATTCCTTTGCTCTTCCCTTCTTCATAAATACGTTTCGCAAGAGTTGGTGTTGATGTTGTAAAGTCAATCGTAATCGTTCCTCGCTTGGCATGAGTAAGAATCCCCTCTGCACCGAAATATACTTCTTCCACGTCATGCGGATAACCAACCATAGTCATGACAACATCTACTTTTTTTGCAATTTCCTTAGGAGAATCACACCAGTGTGCACCTTCTTCAATCAGAGTTGCTGTTTTTTCTTTTGTACGATTATATACATAAACAATATAACCAGCTTTTATTAAATGACGCACCATACTTTTTCCCATAACACCTGTACCAACAAAACCAATAGAAGCCGGTGGCAATATCTGTTTCATCTTCTTATCCCCTTTTCTCTAATAAATCACTCACAAGTTTACGAAACTCATTATTAAACCCATCATCAATTCCATTTTGCACATTTGAAAATACAATCACAAATAATTGTTTATTCCAATTAAAATTGTTAAATGTATTCCATCCCGAAAGTACACCATGATTATGATAATAATCAGGATATATATATAAACTAAATGCATATTTTTTTTCGGAGGATGGTGTTAGCATTAATTTTAAACTTTCAGCAGAAATAAGCTTATTTGTCATAATTGCTTCATCTAGTTTTTTCATATCCTGCACCGTTGTATACATCTCTCCGCATCCATATAACCAATTCATTGCTAATTTAGGCGCTAACACAAGCTCATTCTCTTTCCTTTTATATCCTTTTGAAAAATTTGCATCTCTTGTTGGTGCCTCTCCCATACCTGACTCCGTCATTCCTGCGGGAATAAAGATATGATTTGTAACATATTGTGCTACGGATTGACCCGAGAGTTTTTCTACAATATAAGCTAGCACCATATAATTATAATCCGAATATAACCAGCCACTTCCAGGTTGAAAGGCGGTTGGTTGTTGTCCCAGCCATGTCACTAAATTAAGGCGAGATGATGCATTGACTTTCCCTTTTCCATGTTCAGGGAGTCCCGATGTATGCGTTAATAAATGATACAACGTAATATTTTTACTAGCAGGAAAAGAAGGAATATATTTATTCACATTATCCTGTATATTTACCTTCCCTTGTTCTTGCAACTGTAGAATTGATACCGCAATGGTCGTTTTTGTAATAGAACCAATTCGATATTTTGTTTGCGGCGTATTTTCAGTTTGTTTTTGTACATCCGCGAAGCCATACCCTTTATTGAATATTGTACGGCCTTGATATGAAACGAGAACCGAGCCGTTAAATTGTTTATCTTTTAAATATTGTTCTAGTTTTTGCGTAACAGCCGTATAATCAATTTCTTTTTCTTTTTCTTTTTCTTTTTCTCTTTCTTTTATTGTTTCAGTAGAGGGTATTGTTTTTGTTGACTTTGCTTCTTTTTTAGCAGGTACTTTAAAAAAGAAATAGCTCCCAACTAATAAAATAGAAAGCAAAAAAATAATGGTACTCCATAACGTCTTCATTACTAAAAATCCTCCGTCGCATCTTAAATAATTATTCCCCTCTTCACCATTATCCGACAATAAAAAAAAATCGCAACAATTTGTTGCGAAAAATGTTACATTTTTTCTTTTCTATATAAGCACACTTGATTTTTCCCCTTGTTTTTCGCTTCATATAATGCAATACCTGCTCGATGCATCAATATTTCTTTCGTAATTCCATTTTCGTATGCAGCAACACCAAAGCTTGCTGTGATCTTTGAAATTCCAGAAAATTTTTTTGTTTCGATAAAAAAACGAAGTGATTCTGCAATTTGAAATGCTTCTTTTTCTGTTGTATGAGACAAAAAAATAATAAATTCTTCTCCGTCCCACCGTGCAAAAACATGATGCGGCTGTAATTTTGCTGTCACAAGTTCTGCTAGTTGTGACAATGCTAAGTCTCCAAAATCATGACCATATGTGTCATTTACTTTTTTGAAATCATCAAGATCAAATAAAATAAGAGCAAATGATTGACTCATTCGTATAGCAGTTTCCCAACCTTGTGAAAATAGTCTTTGAAACTTCAACTGATTATAAATATTTGTTAAGGAATCAATGGTTGCTAAACGCTCTTGCTCTTTATATTCGTCTTCTAATTCTGTAATATCTGTACATGTAACGATGAATCTCGATACATCATCCGGCAAAGGAACAATACGTAACAAGAATACAGTTGCTTCTTCAGCGTCGTTATACATTTTGATTTTTCTTGATTGCGTTAAGCAATCATCAATCCACATCATATCATTTTCTGCAATATAATACCCGTTCTCCCTTGCAAAATGTTCAGCAAATGTCATGTGATCCTCATGATATGACATAAGATCTTCATATCCGAAGAAACGTAAAAAATTTGTATTGCAATCTATAATTTCATCATCTTCTAGAATAAAAAACAAATCATTCTGAAAATCAAATATCATTTGAAGTAGCTCTTGTTGTAATATAACTTGTTTTAATAGTGACAACTCATACACACTCTTTTGCACTTCAGCAAGTATAGATTGAGGCGTAATTGGAGGTAATACAATATTTCGCACCCCAAGTTTAATAAGGTCAACAAATTGAGATGTAACTTGTTCACTCCATACAATGATAAAAGAAATATCTGAAGTAAATAATTCTTTTACAAATTCGACTTGAGAAGAATGAGAAATATATATAATTACGATTTGTGGTTGAACTTTTTCAAACAATATTTTCCCTTCCTTAAAATTATGTGCTAAAAACAAGCACTTTGGCTTTAACGCTGCAACTGTATGTTCTTGATTATGACCTTCTTCAATATACAATACATTCATATCGAGATCCTGTAATACATTTTGAAAAACTGTATGTTCTAATAAAAAATGCAGAATGTTCACCACTAGGCTTTCACTCACTTCATTTATCTCATTCTTACAAGCTTAAGAACCCCCTTACGATAGAGTTCGTCACTTATAAGAACTTGATTTGTTCAACAAACCATCACATGGCAGTTTCACGTTATATAAACCGCTTGAAGTCCTGTATCATCTTTTTATTGTATGACAACAATAAGTGAGACGTTTGTGCGAATATCTTCTTTTATTCCTATCTTTTTTAAAACACTTGACAATATAACTACATATATTATATTCTTTTACAGTACATACTTACAAAATGTAAGTTAAGAACATTTTTATATTCGTCTCATTTATAAATAGAAACAAAGCTTGGAGGAATTATAATGACACAGCAAGATTTCTTTACTGTTTTATACGAACGTACATCTAATCGTGCTTTCAATCCTGAAAAAGAAATTTCAAAAGAGGAACTATATAATATTTTAAAAGCTGCTGGTCAAGCACCATCAGCTTGGAATTTACAACACTGGAAATTCCTTGTATTCCAAGGTGAAGAAGTACAACGCCGCTTACATCCAATTGCATATAACCAGCAACAAATTCTTGATGCATCTGCAGTTGTCGCTATATTAGGTGACTTAGAAGCAAATAAAAATGTTGATGCTGTATACGGTCCACTTGTAGAACAAGGACTTATGCAAGAAGAAGCAAAAAATCGTTTGGCACAAAACATTGAAGGTGCATATCAACGTGAACAATACCCACGTGATGCTGCATTCTCTAATGCATCTTTAGCAGCAATGCAACTTATGCTTGCAGCAAAAGCAACTGGTTGGGACACATGTGCAATTGGCGGTTTTAACCCGCAAGCATTAATGGAAGAGTTTAATGTGTCTTCTCGTTACCTTCCAATTATGTTAATTACAATTGGTGAATCTACATTAGAGGGGCACCCAGCACCACGCATGAGCGTAGAACAAGTAACAGAATGGGCAAAATAAAGTAAAACTGCCAGCAGTTATCTCCCACCTATCTTCTTTGTTTCGCTCTAAATCTTGAGGTGGGGACTTACTGCCCGCGAATAGCAGGATAAGAGACGAAGGGATTTTCCTTCGTCTTTTTTAATCCATATCTTTAGCAAGCCAGTAATTATCACTACTTTATTTAGGAAGGATAGAATCTAAAGATGCTTTTTTGTTACAATTATGATACAATAGTAACAAATTGATAACAAGTGAGGGATTTTCGTTGAATTTATATGGAAGCTTTATCGCGATATTGTGCTACCTAGTCACAGTACTGCTTCTGTACTTCGTTGGAGATATGACAAATATTGCGATGCTACAGTTTTCAAAAGAAACAGCGCTTCAGTCCGAAATTGGTCAACATGCTTCTCGATCTGTTGCACCACTACTATTAGCACTTCCTGTGTATATCATTGTTTTATATAAAAGCAAAAAAATATAAAGACTGCCTTTAAAAAAGAGGCAGTCTTTTTTATTTCCATATCAGATTTTTGTCCAAACTCTCATTTCCCTCTTCTCATATGTTATAAGAAGAATCGCAACAGTCTACCTAAAACATTTATTCTTTTCCTACAAAATAGGAAAAAATCTTTTTAAAAAATCTGCACTGTGTCCAAACAAAGCATGTACCTTGAGCATATCTTATTAATGTGAAGGGGGTGAGAATTATGTTCGGATGTTTCGGATTTGATGGCTGCGACCGCCGCAGCGAGCGCCGTGTACGTAGCGACCGCCGTAGCGAGCATCGTACTGGTCATAGAAATCGTTTTTGCAGCGTTCTTAGAAATATTTCAATCGGTACTCCAATCGCTCTATTAACAATTAGAGATAACGGTTCTTTTAATAACGTTGTATTTGAGGGCTTCTCAAATGGGGTAGCACTTTTCTCTGGAGTCTCTACAAGTGTAAGTGTAGGAACAACAACAACAGGTTTACTACGTGTTTGCCCACATGACGTTGTAGCTATCGTTTTCTAATAGAAGTCATTACCTTCCAGGAAAGCTATTGCTTTCCTGGTTTTATTTATTTTGTTACTTGCGAGAAAAAATACCTACCTAGAAAATTTTTTACGTTATAAAAAAACCTGAGACCGATTTCACTCAGCTCAGGTTTTTTTCATTAAATGCTTTTTACAAGTTCTACTACTTCTTCAGCAGTTGACATGTTTAAAGCTTTTTGTGCTAACTCTTCCATTTGTGCTTTTGAAAGCTTGCAAATTTGCGTTCTCGCTGGAAGAATAGATGTTGCACTCATACTAAATTCATCTAATCCTAATCCAACTAATAGCGGAATTGCTAGAGCATCTCCTGCCATTTCACCGCACATACCAGCCCATTTTCCTTCTTTATGAGCTGCATCAATAACCATTTTTACAAGACGTAAAATTGCTGGGTTATATGGTTGGTATAGGTAAGATACGCGTTCATTCATACGATCCGCTGCCATTGTGTATTGGATTAAATCATTTGTTCCGATAGAGAAGAAATCTACTTCTTTTGCAAACTGATCAGCTAACACCGCAGAAGCGGGGATTTCTACCATCATACCAACTTCAATGCTATCAGACACAACTGTACCAGCCTGCACAAGTTTTTCTTTTTCTTCTAATAAAATTGCTTTTGCTTGACGGAATTCATCAAGAGTTGCAATCATCGGGAACATAATTTTCAAATTACCGTATACACTCGCACGAAGTAATGCACGAAGTTGTGTACGGAAGATATCTTGTTCTTCTAAGCATAAGCGAATTGCACGGTAGCCTAAGAACGGGTTCATTTCTTTTGGTAAATGTAAGTATGGAAGCTCTTTATCGCCACCAATGTCAAGTGTACGAACAACAACCGGCTGACCTTCTCCTACACCTTCAAGAACAGCTTTGTATGCTTCAAATTGCTCTTCTTCTGTTGGAAGGTTGTCACGGCCCATGTACAAGAATTCTGTACGATATAGACCAACGCCTTCACCACCGTTATCAATAATACCTTTTACATCTTTTGGTGTACCGATGTTTGCTACAAGCTCAACATGGTGACCATCTGCCGTAACTGTTGCTTCATTCTTTAATTTTGCCCATTCTGCTTTTTGCTCTTCAAATTGTGCTTTCTTTTCTTCATAAACACGAAGAGTCTCTTCAGATGGGTTTACAATTACTTCTCCATCTAAGCCGTCGATGATTACGATATCGCCGTTTTGGATTTGCTCCATAACAACTTTTGTACCAACAACAGCTGGGATTTCCATTGAACGAGCCATAATTGCAGAGTGAGATGTACGTCCGCCAATATCAGTTGTGAAACCTTTTGCATATTTACGATTTAACTGTGCTGTATCAGACGGTGTTAAATCTTCTGCAATGATGATTACTTCTTCGGAGATTGTACTTGGGTTTGAGAAATTAATTCCAAGTAAGTGTGCAATAACACGCTTTGTCACGTCACGAATATCCGCTGCACGTTCTTTCATATACTCATTATCCATGCTCTCAAACATAGTAATGAACATTGATGCAACTTCATCCATCGCAAATTCAGCGTTTACTTTTTCGTTTTTCACTTTATCTTTTACTGGGTTTACTAGTTCTGGATCATTTAATACTAGTAAATGTGCTTCAAAGATAGCCGCTTTATCAGCACCAAGCTCAGCAAAAGCGTGATTTTTAATTGCTTCTAATTCAGATTTTGATTTCTCAAGCGCAGCTTCTAAGCGTGCGATTTCCGCAGCTTCATCCGTAATCGTTTTCTTTTCAATGTTAAATTCAGGATTTTCTAGACGGAACGCCTTTGCAATTGCAATACCACTTGACGCGGCGATTCCTTTAATATTAAGAGTCATTATTCTCCTAATCCTTCGTTTTTCATAGTTTCTTCGATAGCTGCTACTGCTTGAGCTGCATCATCACCGTTTGCAGTGATTTTGATTTCTGCGCCTTGTTGAATACCTAAAGACATAACACCCATGATTGATTTTAAGTTTACAGTTTTTCCATTATACTCTAAGTTAATATCAGCACCAAATTTGCTTGCAGTATTTACAAGTAAAGTTGCTGGACGAGCATGAATTCCTGAGTCACTAGTTACTTTAAAGATTTTTTCCATAATAATCTATCTCCTTTAAACTACAGTATATTTTAGGTTGTATAGACGTGAGTACTACACATTCTATTGTATATAATAGGCGATGTTCGGTCAACTACATCGCCTATTATAATTATAAACATTTTGCGTCTAAATTTTACTGAATGTCAATAACGTTTGTTTCACCTTTTTTAATATTACCTTGCTTTTTGATTTCAACCTTCTGGCCTTCTTGTAAGTTTGTGAAAACAATCGGCGTAATAATAGAAGGCGCATTTTCTTTTACAAATGCTATATCTACTTTTAATAAAGGCTGGCCTTGCGTTACCTTATCACCTTGAGAAACTAGTGCTTCAAAGCCTTCTCCATTCAATTTCACTGTATCAATACCGAAGTGAATTAAAATTTCTTTTCCGCCTTCAGATTGAATACCGATCGCATGTTTCGTTGGGAATACGTTCACAATTTCACCATTTACCGGAGAAACTACAGTTCCTTCCGCCGGTTCAATCGCAAATCCATCCCCCATCATTTTTCCGGAAAACACTTGATCTGGCACTTCTGTAATCGGTAAAATTTTACCTTCAATCGGAATCGCAATTACTTCATTTACATCTGCTTTTTGTACAGGCTCTTCTACTTTTGCAGGCGCTTCTTTTGGAACATGCACTGCACGACCTGCCATAATATCTTGAATTTGTGATTTTAACGTATCAGATTTTGGACCAAAGATCGCTTGAATATTGTTACCAACCTCAAGAACACCTGCTGCTCCAAGCTCTTTTAAACGACCTTTATTTACATCTTTTTGATCCTTTACTTGAACGCGTAAACGTGTAATACAAGCATCTAAAGAAGCAATGTTTTCTTTTCCGCCAAATGCTACTAAAATTTCACCTGGAAGCTCGCCTGCTTCTACTTTTTCTGCTCCTTCGACCTCTTCTACTACTTCACGACCTGGTGTTTTTAAATCCCATTTGCGAATTGCAAAGCGGAATCCGAAGTAGTAAATCACTGCTAGTACAAGACCAACAATAATTACCCACCACCATGCCGTACGGCCTGGTAAGACACCAAATAGCATAAAGTCAATTAAGCCACCGGAGAATGTCATCCCGATTTTAACGTTTAAAAGTTGCATAGTCATAAATGATAAACCAGCAAATACTGCATGTATTCCAAATAGTACAGGTGCTACGAATAAGAATGAGAACTCAATTGGTTCTGTAATACCTGTTAAGAAAGATGTTAACGCAGCAGATCCTAAAATACCAGCTGCCATTTTTTTATTTTCCGGACGTGCTTCATGATACATTGCTAATGCTGCTGCTGGAAGACCGAACATCATAAACGGATATTTACCTGTTGTAAATGTACCAGCTGTTAATGTGACACCATCTTTTAATTGTGCCATGAAAATCTTTTGGTCACCGTGGATAACTTCACCTGCTGCATTTGTATATGAACCGAACTCAAACCAGAACGGCGCATAGAAAATATGATGTAGCCCGAACGGAATTAAAGACCGCTCAATCAACCCGAACACAAATGCTGCTAACGTTTTATTTGCATCAATCATTTGATGCGAAAATGCATTCAAACCGCTTTGGATTGGTGGCCAAACAAAGCACATTACAATCCCTAAAATTAAAGCGAATGTTGCTGTTGCAATTGGCACGAAACGCTTGCCAGCAAAGAATCCTAAATATGATGGCAATTCGATGTTGAAGTATTTGTTATAGCAATATGCTGCTAATATCCCTACAATAATACCACCAAACACTCCCGTTTGAAGTGTTGGAATGCCTAATACATTTGCATAAGATGGATCTGCAAAACCAGTTTTAATTGGATCTCCAGCTTTGCTTGTTACTTGAACTAGCTTGTCTACTCCTAAGAATACGCTCATCGTTTTATTCATAATTAAATATCCAACGAAGGCCGCTAATCCAGCTACTCCGTCTCCGTTTGATAACCCGATGGCAACCCCTACTGCGAATAATAATGCAAGGTTTGCGAAAATAATATCACCAGATTGTTCCATAATTTTTGCAACTAGAACAAACCAGTCTGCTTTTAAAGCAGGGATTAGATTTGTTAACTGTGGGTTTTGAAATGCATTACCAAATCCAAGTAAAATACCTGCCGCCGGAAGGATAGCAACTGGAAGCATTAACGCTTTTCCGACTTTTTGAAGAACACCAAAAATCTTTTTAAACATTTGGATTCTTCCTCCCTTTCTTTTTTATTTTTACTTTCGGCAAATGCAAAAAGGCATGAGTTAAAAAAAGGTAGAAAATAGCTATCAAGGAGTAGTATGTCCCTTTCAATAGCTACCATTCCAACCTCTTCTTCACTCATGCCTGATCGAATCAGTAACACGTGTCGAATCGTAATGAAATAAGTGCGATATTCAGTTCACGCAAACGTTTCCGTTTATCGATGTGCAAAATTTGTCGAAAGTAATAACTTTCTGTAAGTTTATTATACATAAGTCATGTAAGCGATTCAACAACTTTTTTTAACGTTTACATTTTCGACAAAATCAAACAATTCCTATACTTGTTCTACCTTCACAAGGCGCTGTAAATGCATCGTTAAATAAATCGTTTCCGCTTCATACACAGGCAATTGCAATTGTTTTTGCATTACTTTAACAAGTTTCCATGCCAAATTATAGCACTCTGGAAATTCAGCTTTTAATAGAGCTGCAAAATTTTGTGATTCTTCCACTTGTTCACCATTTTTCACACGTTCAATTGCGTATTGCAAATGCCGAACAAGACGTAAATAATGAATGCTCTCTTTATCTAACACGATCTGTAAATTTGCTTCAATTAAAGAGACGAGATGAGCAATCAATTTAGAATTTTGATTAATAGAAGACACTTCAGAGTTTGTAATAGAGCTATAAATATGCAATGCAATAAATCCAATCTCCCCTTCTGGAAGATGAATATTTAAACGAGAGTTAATTAATTCTACAACTTCCTCTGCAATTTTATATTCGTTTGGATACAGTACTTTTGTTTCTACTAAAAATGGATTGTCTACTGTAAATCCTTGCTTTAATCGCTTAATAGCAAAAGCAATATGGTCCGTTAAAGCTATGTGAATATGTTCATTTAACGGTTTATCTACACGATCTTGAATATAAAACATAAGATCATTCATTAATTCAATTAACTTCTCGCTCACATGCGGAACAAGAAGTTTATATTGTTCACGGTCACGTTCATTTGTTAATACAAACATCTTTTCAATCTGGTCTACTTGTAACATTTCTTTTGCTTTTTTGCCAAACCCAATTCCTTTTCCAATGACGACTACTTCTTCATGTTCTGGATGTGCAGCAATAATAACATTATTATTTAAAACTTTTTTAATTTCGAGACAATTATTCATTCAACACCACCCTTGCTCATAAAAACGTCTGCTTTCATGTTACAGAACAATCTTATTTTTCGTCAATGTAAAACATCTACCATTTCGAAAATGTCGTTTTTTAGACATGATTGCATGAGATGCGTATAATGTAAAGATATACGCCTAGTAGAAAGGAGCAACAACATGATTAAAATGTTCATAAGCGATATTGATGGCACAATGATGCAACACGGAGGTGTAATCGATGAACAAGATATAGATGCACTGCGTAGCCTTGCTGACCAAAATATAATCCTTTGTTTCGCTTCTGGAAGACTTGATAACGAAATTGCCGAGTTAATGAACAAAGTTGACATAAACTTTCATCGTATTAGTGTAAATGGTGTATTTGTATATACACACGAAAATAAACAATTGCTATCAGCAACATTTGATTCTACTATTTTACCAGAGCTATTGTCTATAACAAATAAAGAACCATTCTTTCGCTATGTAAGTGATGAATATAATTATTATATTGAGGAAAAAACACCGTTTATTCATGAGCTCGAAAAGCAAATAAAAATGACTTCCGTTGCAGAACCAAATTTGCTCGAAAAAATCGATAAGACACTTTTCCCTAATAAAATTTCAGTTGGGGGTACCAAAGAAGATTTAATTACTCTTCAAAAACAAATTGATGAAACTTTCAAAGGAAAAGTAAGCACCTTTATTTCTGCCGAGCAGTGTTTAGATGTGATGCCACCTAACATTAGTAAAGGTTCTGCTATTTCTGTCTTATTAGATGAATTTAACATTCAGCCTAACGAAATAGCTTGTATCGGTGATTCTTACAATGATATCCCAATGTTTGCTTTAACACCTCATAGCTTTGCGATGGCGGGCGCAGATGATGAAGTCAGACAACACGCAACTCATACAGTTTCTTCTGTTAAAGATGCGATTGAATATGTTCTTCATTATAATGAAGAACATAAAAATACGACTCACTCCCTATAAGGATGAGTCGTATTTTTATCCCGCTATTCGCGAGGAGTAAAAAGCCGATTGGTGAGAGCTTTCCATCAGTGGGGTTTTCTTCACCCCCACTGATGGAAGTTTCACTTTATTTCACTCCATAAAACATTATTTTCCTATTTATTGCGTGAAATATTTGTAATAAACTTATAGCGATCTCCTCTGTAAATACATTTTACGTATTCCAGTGGTAACTCACCTTCTGCATACGACCATTGTCTCATTACAAGCACAGGTGCTTTCTTTGGAATATGAAGATGCTCAGCCTCTTCATCCGTTGCAATAGATGCTTCAATAGATTGCATAGCACGAACTAGCTTAAAACCTAGTTTTTTTTCTAAATGCTCATACAATGATTGCTGCAAAATTTCTTCGTTAATATCTTTTACAAGAGATGGTGACAAATACGTTGTCTCAAACGCAATTGGTTCTTCATCAGCTAAGCGAATACGTCTCACTTCATAAACTGATTCTCCCTCTTGAATTCTAAGTCTGTCTGCTACTTTAGCAGTAGCCGGAACAAGGCGAAAGCTTAATAACTCACTACTAGGTTCCATTCCACGAGAGAGCATATCCTCTGTAAATCCAGTCATGCCTTGCAGCTTTTGTTCAACTTTCGGAAGTTGTACAAAAGTTCCAATTCCACGCTTTCGGTATAAATATCCTTGTTCAACTAAGTTATTAATTGCCTGTCTGATTGTCATTCGACTTACTTCAAACTTATCACATAATTCATTTTCAGATGGAATTTTATCTCCCGGCTTCCATTCACCGTCTTCAATTAGTTGTTTCACCCACTCTTGAATCTGATAATAGATCGGAAATGGTGAATACTTGTCGATGTTCATCAGCAATCGCCTCACTGCATAAAGATAGAGCTTCTTGATCTGCGATTACGGTTACATTTGGATGACGTTGTAAAACTGTAGCCGGACAACCTTCGTTTACGTTCCCTTGTAGCATTTCCTTAATCGCTTCTGCTTTTTTTAAGCCAGAAACAACAAGTAAAATTTGCTTTGCTTTCATAATGCTACCAATTCCCATTGTAATGGCATGAGTTGGCACATCTTCTTCTTTTTCGAAGAAACGACGGTTTGCTTGACGAGTAGATTCTGTTAACTCAACAATGTGAGTTGCAGAATCAAGTGGTGTTCCCGGCTCATTAAATCCGATGTGACCGTTTTCACCGATTCCAAGAATTTGCAAATCAACTGGATTGGTATCAATAATGCTTTCATAACGTTTACATTCCTCTTGTAAATCGCCTGCCATTCCATTTGGTACATAAGTTTTTTTAAATGGAAGATGATTAAACAACTGTTCTTGCATAAAGTAATGATAGCTGTTTTTGTCTTCGTATGGTAAATTTACGTACTCATCTAAGTTTACAGTGGTTACACGGCTTGTATCAAGTTTATTTTTTCTCATTAATGCATAAATCCCTAATGGAGAGCTTCCTGTAGCCATTCCTAGCACTGGATTTTCTTTTGATTTTACAATTTTTTCAATTATTTTATAGCCTGCTTCTGCTAATTCTTCTGGAGTTTTCACAACAAGGATATTCATCTATTTACTTCCCTTCTTTCATATGGATTCCTAATCGAACAGTATCATATACATGTAAATCTTCTGTCATGACAACAAAATCTGCATCTTTACCTACCGCTAATGCACCTTTGCTATTTAATCCAAATTCTTCCGCTTGGTTAACTGATGTCATAAGTACAGCATCCTCAATTGAACATCCTGTAAATTCAATTACATTTCGGAACGCTTGGTCCATTTTTAAAATACTACCAGCTAATGTTCCATCTTCTAATCGAGCACTACCATCTTTTACATGTACAGGCTGTCCGCCAAGTTCATATAATCCATCTTCTAGACCCTTTGCACGCATTGCGTCAGTAATAACACTTACTTTTTTAGGACCTTTTAATTTATATGCCAATTTCACCATATCTGGATGAATATGAATACCATCTGTAATCACTTCAACCATTACGTCTGGGTTTAATAACACATGACCAACTACACCCGGCTCCCGATGATGCAAACCACGCATTTGATTATAAAGGTGTGTTGCATGTGTAATATTTCTATCTGTTAATTGATTATCAGTTGCATCTGTATGTCCGATTGTACCGATAACACCAGTTTCTGCGAGGTATTGTTCAAACTCACGCGCCCCTTCTTCTTCAGGAGCATATGTTACCAGTTTAATTAAATTTCCGCTTGTTTCTTGCCATTGTTTAAATTGTTTAATATTTGCAGGAACAATGTATTCAAGTGGCTGTGCACCTGCACGTTTTTTTGAAACGTACGGGCCTTCTAAATGAATATATTCAATATGTGCACCTTTTCCCTTTGCTTCTTTTGCAGCATTTAGAGCTGCTTCAATTGCTTCGGGAGACTGCGTCATTGTTGTTGGGAAGAAAGTTGTAACTCCTTCTTGTAACATCTGTTTACCTAGAGTTACTAATCCATCGCTATTTGCATCCATTGCATCAATATCGTATCCACCGTGAATATGAACATCAATCATTCCTGGAATTACAATATTCCCTTTTATATCATGAATCTCTTCATTTTCTTGTGGTACATACTGAGCCATCAATCCCAGTTCTTGAATTTGATCTGTATAACGAATAAAACCGTTTTCTAACACTTCATGACCTGTATAAATTTTGGCATTGATGACAACTTGCGTTTTCATTTCCATCGATCCTTTCCCATATAATACTACTTGTATTATTACCTATTTACCTATTTTCATCATAATATATACACGAGTAGTTGTCTATACAATACAGATAAATTTTTGATAAAAGAAACAGGTAATTCACTTTTCTTCTCTAATTATAATATATAACATTCATTTTATTCAAAAGGGGAGATTAACAATCTCATGAAGAAATCCGCAATTATTTCATTCACTATCTTTATAACAGTAGTTCTTATTGGCTGTGGAACGTATTATATTATGACGAAAATGAATATATCTAAACAAGTCTCAACACCTCCAGAGCCTCCAAAAGATGCTCAAACTGCAGCTATTTACAAATCAATTCATGAAAAGCATGAATTACTAAACAAATTGGTCTGTTATGACCAATATAAAAACTGGACCCCTTCCTCTTCTTTATGGGCTGAGCATGATGCCGCCTTAAAACAAATTGAAGAACAATTCTTACAATACACACCGTCAGTTGAAGGAGATTTGCAAAAAGACTTTCAAAATATTGTTTCTTACACGAAACAAGCCCGTAAAGAGAAAAAAGCAACTACACTTGTAGAAATACATCGTGTTATGCATGACTTAGATATTTTATTAAACGGATATCAAGAAAAGCTTTGGAACGTGACTGTATATAAACGTAATTAATTATATTTGTAACTTCAGCAGCTTATATACCCGCTGCTGAAGTTAGCTTATACATACACTATTTTAACAACGGTAAAGGTAACTGATGCTGAATAACAATACGCTCTCCATCTGTTTCAATTTCAACATCATGTTTTACTGTAGTATATACAGTAATGCCATGCCGATATAGTCGTTTCATCACACTTCGATGTGGATGACCATACGGATTCTTTTTATCATATGAAATAACAGCAAACTGCGGTGCAACAGCCGTTATAAACTTTTCACTCGTTGATGTATACGAGCCGTGATGACCAACTTTCAATACATCCGCATGTACATCATATCGTTTTATCATTTCTTCCTCTGTATTTGTATCTGCATCTCCCATAAACAAAAAATCAGCCTTACCATAACGAATTTTCAATACAATAGAGGATTCATTATTTTCTCGCTTCGCTTTCCCATCATTTAACACTTGAATAGAAATATGAGGATCTAGAGGGATATATTGTTCTTCTTTTACTCGTAAAAATGGTACACCTCTTTTTTTAATACTTCTTATGTACGTATGATATGTAAATGAACTATATAGTTTTCCACTATCTAACACAAGTGAAACTGGCATTTGTTCAATAATTGGAATTAATCCCCCTATATGATCCATGTCAGGATGCGTACCAATGACAACATCTAAACGTTTAATCCCTTTTTTAATTAATGTATCAATAATAGGCTCTCCTGCTTCATACGGTCCACCATCAATTAAAATTGTTTTCCCGTTCGGTAAAGAAATAATTGTTGCATCCCCTTGCCCAACTTTTAAAAAGTTTACAGTCATCTTACCTAAATGCGTACGCTGACTTGAAAAGGAAGAAGCCGTATGTATAGAAGTATGCTGACGTATAGGGGATGCACTATTTAAAGTTATACATAATACAATTGAAAATAGAAAAAGAGCGATACGCACATCTTTCATACACCTTCTCCTTTTTCTATTTAGTATGACGCAGCTTTCATTTCATATACAAAAAAGCTTGGCAAAATGCCAAGCTTTCACTTCGAAATTTCTTGTAAAGAACCAAAGAATAAATCCGCTTCATTCATTCCTTCGCCCTCTTCTGACAAAGCAGGTAATTCATCTAATGTTTGTAATGCAAATGTATCTAAAAATTCTTTTGTTGTGCCGTATAAAATGGGACGTCCTGGTCCTTCTGCACGCCCTACTTCTTTAATTAACAAATGAGACACAAGTGTTTGCAAAGCGCGATCCGTTTTTACACCGCGAATCTCTTCGATTTCTGTTCTCGTAATTGGCTGGCGATAGGCAACAATTGCTAATGTTTCTAATGCCGCTTGCGATAAAGATGCAGCTGTTGGTGCATCCATCAATTTTTGATAATACGAGGCATGTTCTTTCTTCGTTGTAAAACGATACACCTTTGCAAATTGAACAATTTGCAAACCTCGGTGCAACTGCTCATATTCCGTCTGTAATTCCTCTACAAGCCCTATTACAGTTTTCACTTCTATTTCTAACACTTTTGCGATTTGTTCCGGATAAATCCCTTCATCACCTGCTACAAACAGCAGTCCTTCTATAACTGCCTTTTGTTCTTGTCTATCCAACGATAAAAGCTCCTTTCTCACATTCCTTGTATCCATATACATCATAAAGACCGAACAACAATATATTGCGTTCGGCCAAACTGTACAACTATGATTTCAATAAGAAAATTTCATCAAAATTATGCTCTTGCTCAATGACAATTTGCTGATGTTTCATAAGCTCTAAAATTGCTAAAAATGTAACAACAACCATTTCTCGGTCGTCATCTGCAAATAAATCATAAAAACTTTGACGACCTCCTGCCATTTCTAATTGTTTTAAAACATCACCCATTCGTTGTTCAATCGGAATCTCTTGCCGAGCAACTGTAGCTGTCACCGGACGTTGTATTTTCTTTCGACGCATTAGCTTTTGAAATGCTGCCAGCATATCATATAGCGTAACATCAATCGGCAGCTTTTCATCATCCTCTTTTTGAAACATCATAAAATCAAGAGGAGGACGTGTATATAACTGTGCTCGTTCTTGTTCTTTTTCTTTTAATTGGGTAGCGACTTGCTTATATTTCTTATACTCAATCAGACGTTCCATTAACTCTTGCCGAGGATCTTCTATAAATTCTTCACTGCTATCCTGTTCATCTTCTTCATGCTTTGGAAGTAACATTTTACTTTTAATTTGTAATAGCGTCGCGGCCATAACTAAATATTCACTTGCAACATCAAGCTGCAATTCTTTCATCGCATGGATATATGATAAATATTGTTCTGTAATTCCCGCTACAGGAATGTTATATATATCAATTTCATAACGATTAATTAAATGTAATAACAAATCTAAAGGGCCCTCAAATGCCTCAACTTTAAAATTATATTGCACAAATCATCCCACCACATTTTTTCTGTCACTCCATAAGTATAGAGCATACGCATACACTATCCAACCTTTTTCAGAAATTTAATCAAAAATAGACGTATACCTATGCCACAATGCCCATCGTGTTCATATGATAACAGTGTAATGAGTACATTGTAGGAGGTTACAAACTATGGGAGGACATATTGGAGGTTTCCACGGTGGATTCGCTCTACTGGTTGTCTTGTTTATTTTATTAATTATTGTCGGTGCAGCTTGCTTCTGCTAACTGACATAAAGCGACTAGAACAATCTCTAGTCGCTTTATATTTATCCCCCACTGATGGAAGTTTCACTTTATGATACACTATATATGTACGTTGCTTAGAATAGGAGTGAAAAGCATGTATCATGAAGCATACATACAGTTTTTAATTCATTTTCATAGTGATTACGACTACTTTGAATGTCACGAAATTTTAGAAGAACATTGGAAAACAAAACCACGCGGAGAACGTGAGCAACATTGGGTAGGTCTCATTCAAATCGCTGTCGCTTTATATCATCATAGACGTTGTAATTGGAATGGCGCTCAGCGAATGATGAAGAGTGCGCTCTCCATTTTACAAAATGAAAAACAACACATAGAAGCGTTAGATTTAGACTATCCCAACCTATTATTGCTCCTTGAGGAACGACTGCACATCATTCAAAATCATAAGCCTTATACAGCACTATTTCTTCCTTTTTCTAATCCGAATCTAGAAAACATATGCATACAATTATGTAAAAACAAAGGACTTTCTTGGAAAGAGACTTCTTCTACTCCAAATGACGATATTATTCATAAACATTCTCGCCGCAATCGTGAAGATGTGATTGCTGAACGAAATGTGCAATTACAAAAAAGAAAGCAGAGATAACATTATCTCTGCTTTTATTCCGCCACTTCTGAACAGTAAAATCCCAACCTCAAAATTCAGAAAAAAGATAGGGTAGAGATAACTGTTGGCATGCACCCAATTGGTGAGAGCTTTCCCTCAGTGATGGATGAAAAAAATTCCCACTGAAGAAAGTTTCACTTTATTAATGCACATTATGTTCGACTTCTTTGCATTTCTCACAAAAGCCAGAAGTTTGTTCATTGCCGCATATTGTAACATTCGGCAGCATTGTTTGTAATTCTTGTACCATTTTTGTTCCAATTCCCACGTGACGATGCGAAGGGTTCACACTAATATGCTGAATTTCTAATACACCTTCATCTTGTTTTACCGTACCAATAATCCCAACAATAGCATCGTCCTCTTTCCATAAATAGAGCTGCCAATTATCATTTTTTTCATAATCCTTCATCGTTGCTTGTAAACGTTTTATATCTTTTTCCATTGGCATAAAAGAAAGAAGTCCCATTGCAATTTTTTCATAACTTTTTTTAAAACGAATTAACATGAAATTTATCCCTTCTTACAAAAGTTACAAATCATATATCCCCTCAACCAGCAATTTAAATCTTACATCATGTCTATTTTACAATATTTCTAATTAGCTGAGAAGGGTTGCCCAAAAACAACTTTATAATCATACAAAGAGGGAAAGAGGAAGTCAAATATAGATATTCTATTTATATTATGCTCATATCATAATATTGTCCGCATCTAGCTTAAATGGTACATCAAAACATAAATTCTCCTATACGTATCTTTTACCGCTCTTAACTTACACATTCCTTTTTTACAAAAAAAGAGAGAGCATTTTGCTCCCTCCTCACATTTTACTCTTCCCAAACTTTAACTTCTTTCATAACATCGCCTTGACGCATATTTAATACTGTCTCAATACCACTTGTTGCCTTTCCAAATACAGTATGAACACCATCTAGATGCGGCTGTGGCTCATGCACAACAAAGAACTGACTTCCTCCAGTATTTCTACCAGCATGCGCCATAGAAAGTGCGCCTACTGTATGTTTATGAGGGTTACCCTCAGTTTCACAAGGAATGGAGTAGCCAGGACCGCCTGCTCCTGTTCCTGTTGGATCGCCACCTTGGCTTACAAATCCAGGAATTACTCTGTGGAACGTAACCCCATTATAAAAGCCTTCGTTTGCTAGTTTTTTAAAGTTATCTACTGTTTTTGGTGCTTCTTCTGGGAAAAATTCTAGTTCGATTTTTTCACCGTTTTCCATTAATATGTATCCTAAAGTTTTCATGTATAATTAGCTCCTTTCAACAATCTCAGCCTTATATTACCACAATCACTGCAATAAACAAAAATATTATTGCGAAAACCTTTATAAAATCCGACAATCCTGCTGTTTCTTTAACAAATCAATCTGAAGACGGATGACAAATACAAAAAATATACTATAATTACTTTGTTGCCCGAAAATTCCAGAAAGAGAAAGGGAGCGATTTTTCGTGAAAACGAAACTATTAGCACTGCTATTAGCTGTCATGGTCTTTTTAATTCCAACAGCTTCATATGCAGACGTGATTGAGGGAGAGTCTATTGTTACATTAGGAGAAAATTTAACAGAACAGCAAAAACAACAACTTCTTGAAGAAATGAAAGCGCCAAAAGATGCGCAAATTATTACGGTATCAAATGCGGAAGAACATAAATATTTAGATGGGATTGTACCAAACGCACAAATCGGCACAAAAGCAATTTCTTCTTCTATGATTACGTATACTAAAAAAGGATCTGGTCTTGTTGTACAAGCACATAATATTAATTGGGTAACAGATGCAATGTATACAAACGCATTAATTACAGCAGGTGTAAAAGATGCGAATATCTACATTACAGCACCTTTTAAAGTATCAGGAACTGCAGCTTTAACAGGTTTAATGAAAGCTTACGAAACAACATCGAAAAAAGAAATTCCAGACGAAGTAAAAAAAGTGGCAAACGAAGAAATGGTTCAAACCGCAAAACTTGGTGACCAAATCGGGAATGATAAAGCTGTACAACTTGTTGCAAACGTTAAACAAGAAATAGCAAAAGAGCAGCCAAAAACAACAGAAGATTTACGTTCACTAATTAAAAAGGTTGCAGATCAACTTGGAATTACATTAACTGATGAACAACTCAATAGTTTAGTATCACTCTTTGAAAAAATGAAAAACTTAAATATTGATTGGAATCAAGTTAGTAACCAATTAAACAAAGCGAAAGATCATGTTTCTGCGTTTCTAGGTTCTGAACAAGGTCAAGGCTTTTTAGAAAAGCTAAAAGGTGTATTCTCCAGCTTTATTGACTTTATTAAATCACTATTTAACTAAAAAAAGCTCGTCATTGACGAGCTTTTTTTATGCTAACAATGGAAGTTTCATAATTGCTTCTTCTACAGAACGAACAACATGATTCGCTTTTTCTTTCACATATGGATGAGCATGATGCAACGTAAAAGAATGCGGCGTCACAGAAAACATTGAAACATCATTAAAGGAATCCCCAATGCACGCCACTTCATGTGCTTCTACTTGTAAGTGTTCCATTAAAAGTTGCAGCGCACTTCCTTTACTAATCCCAACTGGCATAATATCCACGTATCTCTTTCCCGAAATCACTACTTCTGCTTTGCCTCGAAACTTGTTTCGCAGCTCTTCATCTAACATTGTAACTTTTGCTTCTTCTCCATATACAAATAGTTTTGAGGGATGAATAGTTTGTCCAAACTCTTCCTCTAATGTCTCCACTTCTGCGATTTTCACTTGAATAGATTCTTCAAACATACGATGATGCTCATTTTTCTTTTTCGTATATCGATGCTCCTTCGCACATACAATATCCGCCATCTCTTTTTCATGTATATATTTATATATTTCCCGGGCAATTGCACCATTAAAAGTCGATTCGTGGAGCATTTCTCCTTCTTTCGTTAATAAGACCGCACCATTTAACCCTGTTGTATAATAAGGGAAAGCGAATTGCTTCACAGCATCATGAATACGATGAGTAAAACGGCCAGAAGCAAAACAAATATCCGTTCCTTTCTCTGCTAGCCAGCATAATGCTTTTTCATCCTCTCGATGAATCCGGTTCACATTATAAACGAGTGTATCATCTAAATCACTCACAAATAACTTAATCATGTAATCTCCCCTTCCATACAACATATGTACTTCTAGTGTACAAAAGAAATGTTATGTTTTTGTTAAAAACATATAAATTTATAATAAAAATGAGCAGAAGTTTCCTTCTGCTCATTTTTGTCGTCTTTTATCCTGTGGATGAACTATACTTGGACGCATTTTCAAACTAGGAATAGACGGCCGAATGAAAATTTTCATGAATGCTCCCAAATCAAATGGAAGGAATGGCCAAAGGTACGGTGTTTGCAAACTCTTAATCGATGCTAAAAATAAAATTAACACTGTCATTCCAACAACAAATCCTACATCTCGAAATACAGCTGTACATATAATTAAGAATAATTTACCAATTTTATTCCCTAATCCTAATTCATAGCTTGGCGTTGCAAATGTTCCGATCATAGAAATGGCAATATATAAAATAACTTCTGGTACAAATAGACCGACATCAATTGCTATTTGACCAATTAATATAGCTGAAATTAATCCGGCTGCTGATGACAGTGGTGTTGGTGTATGGATAGCTGACATTCGTAAAAATTCCAATCCTACTTCCGCTAAAATAATTTGCAAGAAAATCGGTAAATTTGTCGTTTTATTTGGTCCAATAAACGCAAGTTTTTCTGGCAATAAAGTAGGATCAAGTACAAACGTAAGCCAAAGTGGTAATAAAAACAGTGAAAATACTATTCCAATAAATCGAGTCCAACGTAAAAACGTTCCGACAGCTGGATTTTGCCGAAATTCCTCAGCATGCTGTACATGATGAAAATATGTTGTTGGTGTAATAATTACGCTAGGGGAAGTATCTGTCAATAGTAAAACATGTCCTTCTAGCAAATGGTTCGCAGCGACGTCTGGTCTTTCCGTATATCGAATAAGCGGAAAAGGATTGTACCCTTGTTTGACAAGAAACTCCTCAAGGGTTTTATCAGCCATTGTTATACCATCGATTTGAATATTTTCTAACTCTTGCTTTATTATTTTCACTAAGTCTGGATTCGCAATATCTTGCACATATGCGATACAAGTATCAGTTTTTGATCGGTCACCTACCCGTATCATCTCATATCGCAAGCGAGGATCACGAATACGCCGCCGAATAAGACCTGTATTCACAATAATATTTTCAACAAATCCATCGCGGGCCCCTCTAACAACTTTCTCTGTATCCGGCTCTGTCGGAGTTCGTCCTGGATAACTACGAACATCTATTACAAATGCTTCTGTTTCTCCCTCAACAAAAATAACGATTAAACCTGACAAAACTTGAAATATAACATCTTCCATCGTCTTTATTTTACTTACTTGCTGATGAATAAGACGATTCTCTAACAGCTTTACAGTATTGTCTTCATACCTTTGTATTTCATTCGTATCAACAACTTCATCCAAAATGTGTATAATGAAGTTCGAATCACTTAAACCGTTCACAAAAAAAACACCAATTTCTTTATCTAAAATTTGAAATTTACGAATTCCCACATCAAACGTAACACCAAGTCCAACTGTTTGTTTTAAATAATTTTCATTATCGCTTAAAAACGAAGAAATTGGTATGCTAGTCTTTTTTTTGTTGGTCATAAAAACCACTCCTTTCTAAAATTACTTGAATTGCTTTTTTTGTAATCGGTGATCCACGCTTGCAGTCATCATTTCCGCGCATTTTTCCAATATCCCCAATTCCAACAATAATGGGAACATGTAATTCATCTAAACAGTAAACGGTATCACCGTTAATCCTTCCTATTTCAACATCTGCTAACCCAAACTTATCAACACCATATTCAGTTAACCGTCCTTCTCGATCAATGCTTACATCAACGCGGGCCCATTCCCAATGATGTGTATTAGAGGCGACAGCTAACACGCCAAGCACATCAATTTGTTTATTTGTTGCTACATATTTTAGTGCCTTTTCTCCTGAACCTTCTCCAATATATCCACTATCGTCAAACATAACAAAAACTGGGTCATGTGGTGTTTGCATGATAAGCTCAACAATCTTTCTCCCTGTTAATTTCGTTGGATTACTTTGTGATGCCGAAATACATCGTCCCCCAAACTCCTTTGTCAGTAACTCGATTGTTCGCTGTGCATATTCATCTCCGTCTGTCACCAAAATAACCCGTCTTCTCATCTTGTTTATCCTTTCGGTTTAAAAATAAGTGCTGTTAAAAATGCAAATAAAATTGATGCTGAAATTCCAACAGATGTTAACTTAAACATTCCCATTCCAATCCCAAGATAACCATGCTTTTCTGCGGCTTCCATCGCACCATGCAATAAAGAATGACCAAAACTTGTAATAGGAACAGTCGCTCCTGCTCCTGCAAACTGAATCAACTTATCATAAATTCCAAATCCATCTAAAATAGCGCCAGCTACTACGAAGATTGCCATAACATGTGCAGGTGTTAATTTTGTAAAATCTAACAGTAGTTGTCCAATAACACAGATCGCCCCTCCAACTACAAACGCATATATAAATTCCACATATTACACCCCTTTTATTCTTTCAAATACGATACCGTGTGCAATCGTTGGAATCGTTTCTTTTTGTTGTATCATAATCGGATTTAACAAAGCACCTGTTGCTACAACAAAAATCCGTTGTAAATTTCCCTTTCTCATTTCTTTCATTAAATGTCCATATGTCACAACTGCAGAGCAGGCACAGCCACTCCCCCCTGCAAATACTTGCTGGTCATCTCTGTAAATCATTAAACCGCAATCATTATAGACATTACCTATGTCATAGCCTTCATCTAACAAAAGTTGCCGCGTAATTGGTGTTCCAACTGCAGATAAATCACCCGTCACAATTAAGTCATAATCTGCAGCACTTCTTTTTAAATCTTCAAAATGCTGTTGAATTGTATGGGCTGCAGCAGGCGCCATAGCAGATCCCATATCAAACGGATCTGTTATGCCTAAATCTTGAACTTTTCCAATGGTTGCTGATGTTACTTTAATTGAACTTCTTTCACGACTAATTAAAGCTGTACCAGCTCCTGTAACAGTGAATGTCGCTGTAGTTGGTTTTTGCCCTCCATACTCTGTTGGATAACGAAATTGCCTTTCAGCAGTGGCATTATGACTACTAACTGTTGCTAATACGCGATTTGCAAATCCACCATCAATAAATGCAGCACCAATAGCGAGTGTCTCCATAGAAGTTGAACATGCTCCAAACATTCCTAAAAATGGAATCGAAAGTTCTCTAGCAACATAATTTGCTGTAACCGTTTGATTTAATAAATCTCCAGCTAAAAAAAAATCGATATCAGATGCTTGCAGCTTTTCTTTTCGCAATACTTGTTGAATTGAATCTCTCATTAATCGTCTTTCTGCTAGCTCCCAACTCTCTTCTCCGCAATGCAAATCATCATATGTAATATCAAAACTTTCTCCAAGCGGCCCCTCCGCTTCTTCCGGTCCAACAGCCGTTCCTGTCGCATTCACATATACATCGTTTTGAAATACCCACGTTTGTTTCCCTGTTAATCTCATCTGCCTTCTCCTTTACTTACATAAAGTGAAACTTCCCTTAGTGATTTTCCCCACCTGTCCTCTTCGGTTTCTCTGAATCTTAAGGTGAGAAATTACTGCTATTAGGGTGAGATAAACAGCTTCCATGTATACCGAATGAGACCGACAACATACGCTCCAACAACACCAAATACAATTACACTTCCAGCAATCTTGAACATATTGGTGGCAATCCCAAGAACAACCCCTTCACTGCGGTGTTCCATTGCTGCACTCACCATTGAATTTGCAAATCCAGTAACCGGGATGGCTGATCCTGCCCCTGCAAATTGTCCAAGTTTATCATAAACACCAACCCCCGTTAAAATGGCTGACAATAGTATTAATGTTGTGATTACTGGATTTCCCGCATTTTTCTCCGTAAAATCAAAATAGTGTATATACATCTTCATCAAGGCTTCACCTAATGTACAAATAAGTCCTCCCACAACAAAGGCCTTGACGCAATTCATAACATAGTTAGGTTTTGGTTGATACTTTTTCACGTTATTTGTATAATCATCTTTCAATTTTCGCGGTGTCATTTACATACCTCCTATTTCACAAAATAAATCCAATGAAATAAAGAACCTACCACCTTACCAAGAACAAGTGCGATAAGAAGAATAACAATTTTTCCATCAACCCCAACACGTTTTGCCAATATCGGAAGTACATTCAGCACTTCTGTTAAGGCAGCGGCAAGCATTCCAATAAATGTGCCACACAACAATCCAAGGAGCAAAAGCCAATACGGTGAAGCCACCAATGTGATATCCCGTAAACTGCACCATACGCCGCTTAATGCGCCACTCACAACAGCCCATTCATAATATTGAACACGATGACCACTTTTCGTTAACTGAGCAAGCCTTGGAATCACGCCTAATACAGTTAAAAATGCAACGTATCCTCCTCCAACGGCAATTCCACCAGCAAATCCAATAAAGATTACCCCGATATATTCAATCATTTGGGATTTTCTTTATCATTTCTTTATTTTCGTTCATCATTACATATTGATCGAGAGATTGCTGGTATTGGAACATTTCAACTTCTAATGGACTCGGCTCCTCATTAATGCGCTTTTGAAAAACATGATTAAAAAAAAGAATCATTCCAAGCCCAAGTCCTAACGAATATGGGATTTGAAATAAAAGTGGCTTTTTGTTGTTTTCTCCTGTAATCATGTAATACAAGCGTTGATGTACTTGCTGCATACTAACATCTTCATGAAAATAAATAATAGCAAGGGCAGCTCCCACAAATAGTAATAGCCAAACCATTCCAAAGAAAAAGGGATTTACTCGTTTTTTCTCATATACGATTTCAACAATAGTTTGTGCTGAACCAAGCAAATTAACTTGTAAATTGCTAGAATACTGTTGAATGCGCTGAATAACTTTCATCACATCAATTACCACATGCGTTTTATCTTTCTTTGTAATTTTGTATACAGCCTGTCGTTTTATTTCGTCGACAATATGTGAATCTCCAACTACTTGTGCAACATCACCAACTGTAATCTCATAAGCAGGCGACACTTGAAGACGACTTCTCATCTTTACATATATCGTTTGCTCCACTCCAATCACCTCTTAACTATTCCTCGTAGTTGTAGTATGGATATTGGAAAATTTTCTAATACAACTTTTTTGAAATAAAAAAAACGAATAGACTATTCGCCTATTCGTTCCTTCATTTGCTTTAATATTTTCTTTTCTAGTCGTGACACTTGTACTTGAGAAATCCCTAAACGATCCGCTACTTCTGATTGCGTTTGGTCTTTATAATATCGCAAATATACAATCAGTCGTTCACGTTCATCTAATTCACGAATCGCTTCTTTTAAAGCAATCTTATCAAACCACTTCGTTTCAGAACGATCCGCAATTTGATCTAAAATGGTAATAGGGTCACCATCATTTTCATACACCGTTTCATGTATAGATGACGGTGTCCGACTTGCTTCTTGCGCCATTACAACTTCTTCTGGCGTTAATTCTAATGCCTCAGCTATCTCGGTAACTGTCGGTGCACGGCCATACTCTTTTGATAATTCATCTTTCATTTTGCGAATCTTATTTCCAGTTTCCTTTAAAGAACGACTTACCTTCACTGTCCCATCATCACGTAAAAAACGTTGAATTTCTCCAATGATCATTGGGACTGCATATGTCGAAAACTTTACATCAAAAGATAAATCAAATTTGTCGACAGATTTTAACAAACCAATACAACCAATTTGAAACAAGTCTTCCGGTTCATAACCGCGATTTAAAAAACGTTGTACAACCGACCAAACAAGTCTCATATTATTTTGTACAATTAAATCTCTCGCTCCTTGATCACCATCTTGACTTCTTTTAATTAATTCTTTTAACTCGTGATCCTTTAACTGGCCTTTTCCTTTTTCACTTTTGACCTCTATGTCCATAGGCAATTCTCCTTAATTGCATAGAGCGTTACTTTTTGATAGATACTTCGTCAAATGGATCGTTGTCCCGAAAGATTCATTAGAAATAACCTCTACTTCGTCCATAAAATTTTCCATAATGGTAAATCCCATTCCGGAACGCTCTAATTCGGGTTTTGTTGTGAAAAGGGGTTGCCTTGCTTCATCTAAATCTAGGATTCCAATCCCTTCATCACGAATCGTTAACTTTACCATGTCATCTTCCAAAATAACTGTAATATACACAATGCCATTTGCATGCCCTTCATACCCATGAATAATGGCATTCGTTACCGCTTCAGACACAACTGTTTTCACTTCAGTTAACTCTTCCATCGTTGGATCAAGCTGCGCAATAAAAGCCGCAACTGTAACCCGAGCAAACGATTCATTTTGACTTAATGCTGAAAATTGAAGGTTCATTTCATTTCTCATCTACGCCACCCCCAATGTCGCGAGCGCATGTGCTTCATTTTCTTCTAAACGAATAATTTTAAATAGCCCTGACATCTCAAACAAGCGTTTTACAGCAGGAGAAATTGCACATACAACCATTTCGCCGCCTAAGCTTTTGACATGTTTATATCTTCCTAACACAACACCAAGACCAGAACTATCCATAAATGCTAATTGCTCTAAGTTTAAAATAATATGATGAACATGATGCGTCTCAATCATATCAGTGACTTTCGCTCGCAACTCTTCGGCAGTATGATGATCCAGTTCGCCTGCTAAACGAACACATAAGACGTCACGCTTTACTTCTAAATGAATGGAAAGACTCACTTTATTTCCTCCTTACATTCAAAATTCGCGTATACACGCAAAACATATAAGAAGTTTTTCTCTAAAATAAATGCAGAATCCTTCCACCTGACAAAAGAAGTATTATTTCGTCATAAAATGAACCTTTTAGCGGTATCTCTTACCATTAAGATAACAACAGACTCAACAACAAAAGAGAAAGCGGCAACAAAATTGCCGCTATTTCGATGTCGAAAACATCCCAAAACTTCGTTTAAATAACTCCCACCAGCTCGCTGCTGCGACATCCTCTTTCGCAACAATTGTCTGTTTAAGTAAAACTTGATTATCTTTTTTTATGACAAGTGTACCTAAAGCATCTCCTTTTTTAATTGGAGCTTTCACTTTTTCCTCAGTAACTACTTCTTTTTTGATATTTTTCATCGTTTCTCCCTTTTTCATTAGTAGAGAAACATTGTCAGATGCAACTAAGTCGACAGTTTCTTTTTTTCCTTTTCCAACTTTTACTGTCTGAATTTTTTCGCCTCTTGTATACATTTTTTTCGTCATATATTGACTAAATGCATAATCAAGAAGCTTCGTTACTTCCGCATTCCGTTCTTTTGATGTCGGAGACCCCATAATAACAGAAATGACACGCATGCCATTTCGTTCTGCAGATGCTGTTAAGCAATATTTTGCCTCTGTTGTAAAGCCTGTTTTCACGCCATCAACACCTGGATAGAAACGAACAAGCTTGTTTGTATTGACAAGCCAAAATTTCTTATCCGTATCTTCTCGTAAATAATCTTCATATTTACCTGTATATTTACGAATTAACGGGTATTTCATTAATTCCTTTGCCATAACTGCCATATCATATGCTGTTGAATAATGGTTCTTGGCTGGAAGGCCCGTTGGATTCTGAAAATGAGTATTTTTAAGTCCTAAATCTTTTGCTTTTTTATTCATCATGTCTACAAATCCTTCTTCTGACCCAGCAATATGTTCAGCAACTGCAACTGATGCATCATTTCCAGATGCAATTGCAATACCTTTTAGCATTTCATTCACTGTCATTTCTTCACCAGGCTCAAGGAAAATTTGCGATCCGCCCATAGAAGCTGCATGTTCACTCGTTCTCACTTTATCTTGCAATTTTAGTTTTCCTTTTTCAATTTGCTCCATAATGAGTAGCATGGTCATAATTTTTGTCATACTAGCAGGCGGCAACTTTTCATTTGGGCTTTTTTCAAATAAAACTTTTCCCGTATCCTGTTCAATAACAATCGCTGACGATGCTTGTTCCGCTAGTTTTGGTTTTGTTTCTGCTTCTGCTTCTTTTTTCTCAGACTGCGCAAAACCAATTGGAACAGCGGAAAGCACTAACATGAAACAAACAAGTATTCCAATCAATCGCTTCATGACTAACCCTCCATTCTATATCACACCTATCTTTTCCAAATGAAGGGTTTTTATACCATCTTTTTCTAAAAATAGAATTGACAAACAAAAGTGTATTATATATTGTATTAAGTGTATTATACCTAATAGTACACTTAAAATTTCATCAGGAAGGAGACATTGCTCTTGCACATTCAACTTGATCCAAGAAGCAACACTCCGATATGGGAACAAATTGTTCACAACGTAAAGGAACTAGTTTTAAAAGCGATACTCGCACCAAACGATAAACTCCCTTCTGTTCGGGAACTTGCCTCTTCACTCGTAATTAATCCAAATACAGTAAGTAAAGCGTATCAAGAATTAGAGCGACAAGGAATTATTGAAACACTGCGCGGCAAAGGAACATTTGTATCCCAATCGATTATCCCAACACAAGATGAAAGGAAAATTGCTATGGTGGAAAAACAATTTCATCAGCTATTACTAGAAGCTTCTTATCTCGGTATTTCAAAAGAAAAAATTCATGATTGGATTGATTCATACTATAAAGAATTAGGAGGAAATACTCATGCTGAAGGTGACGAACGTAAAGAAAACAATTGATAACCAAACAATATTAGAAGATATTTCATTTACTTTAAAAAAAGGAAGCATCGTCGGATTACTCGGAAGAAACGGAGCTGGAAAAACAACATTATTACGCACACTCGTTGGAATCTTAAATCCAGATGAAGGAACGGTTACATATAACGAGATTGACGTGCACAAACATCCTGAAGTAAAACAAACGGTCGTATATGTTCCAGACTCTACAAATGTACTTAGCGGATATACAGTAAAAGAAATCGTAAAATTTTATAAAGCAGTCTATCAAAATTTCAATGCAGACTATTTTTATAAGCTACTAGAGCGCTTTAACTTACCAGAGAAACGAATTCGCAGTTACTCCCGCGGAATGAAAGCATTGCTAGCGATGATCCTAGCTTTTTCTACTGGCGTAGAATACATTATTTTAGATGAACCAACAAATGGACTAGATCCAATCGTGAAAAGACAAATCCTTCAATTTTTAATTGAAGAAGTAGCAGAGCGCGAAATCACAGTTCTCATTTCTACGCATCATCTAGATGAAGTGGAAAAAATCGCAGACACAGTCATCATTTTAAAAGATCATACAATCGCATCAATCACAGCTTTAGAAGATACAAAATTGCGCTATGCAAAAATTCAAGTAGCTTACGAGCGCTCCCTACCACAAAAGCTGATGAATTTATGTAATGTGAAAGTATTAAACCAAACAGGAAAAGTATATACCGTCTTAATCGAAGGCAATGTAGCTGCTACGTTAGAAAAATTTCATAAAGAGCAGCCACTCTTATTAGAAGAGTTGCCAATGTCACTTGAGGATGTATTTGTTACGGCTTTTGAGGAGGGGTCACATGTTTCATAGGGCGTTATGGATGCGAAACTGGAAGCAAGGGAAATATATTATATTACTATTTTTCTTTAGTTGTCTCTACTTTTTTCCATATAAATATTATCAAGCAGCACAACAACAACTCGATTTTTATCATAAACTTCACACAGAAGGAAAATTTTATTATGAATATACTTTTTTTGCCTCTAATAGTTTTTGGATAGCCTTTATTGCAATTATTTTAGGATGTATCTTAATAGGATGGGAACGTAGAAATCAATCTGAGGATATGCTTATGGCAATGCCGTTTAAGCGACGTGATATTTTCTTATCAAAATGGCTCTTTGGATTTGTTCACATTGTAGGTTCTTTTTTTATAAGTTGGATACTTATGTATCTCGTTTATAAGTCAACAATTCACTTTGAATATCAATCATTTTATCCATTTCACCGATACTTTCTCTATGCAATTATTTCGTATGTTGCAATCTA
This sequence comes from Bacillus yunxiaonensis, assembly GCF_037104695.1. Taxonomy (NCBI): domain Bacteria; kingdom Bacillati; phylum Bacillota; class Bacilli; order Caryophanales; family Bacillaceae; genus Bacillus; species Bacillus yunxiaonensis. Next base: position 106,415 of record NZ_JBAWSV010000002.1, read on the forward strand.
TACAGCTACCTTATGTATTGGAACATTTACAGGGAGCGTTATTTCACAAAGTATCTTTAGCATTACTTTTTTAGTTATGGGGTGTGGCGTATTTTCACTAGGACTCTCTTTTCTAATTACTCATTGGAACGCAGTAGACAATGAAAATCATTGGAAAACATCTGAATCACTTTATGAATTCAATGAAAAAACAAGTATTTCAGCTCCTATAAACAAGTTTACTATCGGTTACAATTATGATCCAAAAAATCGTCGTACCGATGATACTAAAAATACTCTAAAAGGTCCTGCATTTCACCAATATTATTCTGCCAAAGCAATGCTGGTTCCTGTCTTTTATACAATTTGTTGCTTACTACTTGGCACATTTCTTTTTACACGGACACGAAATGAAAATCATATGAAAATCTTTCTTTTTCAAAAACACCGCTTGCTATGGATATCGGGGACTACACTTTACTTTGCTTTAATAGGTGGGCGGTTTTCAAATCCTTTTGGCTTATTATTGAATTACTACGTCGGTTTCTTTTTAGTTGGGAGCATCACCTATTTCATACTATCTCGTGCTAGCAAATATAAAATTTTTTAAAGGAGCGATCCTATGTTTCAGAAAGCATTGTGGCTGCAAACATACAAGCAAAGTAAATATATCATATGGTTATTTTGGCTCATTAACTTCTATCTACTATCGTGCAGATATTATTTGGCAGCTGCAGAACAACTAAACTTTTTGCATGATAGTATGAAATGGAAATATCGTTTTCATTACAACTATAGTTTTCCTGAAGAAACTATAGTAATACAAGGTGCACTTGTTATTGTTTTAGGTTGTGTACTCATTGGATGGGATCGTCACAATCAATCTATCGATTTACTTTGGTCGATGCCATTTAAGCGCACACATATCTTTCTTACAAAGTGGCTTTTCGGTGTTTGTAATATTATTGGCGTTCTAGTATTGAACTGGGGGATTTTCGCTATTTTGAAGAAAACAACTTTTCATAATAAGTATCAAATATTTTCACCTTTTCACTATTACTTTTTATACGCAGCCATTGTACTTATTGCAATCTATACGTTAACACTATGTATCGGAACAATTGCTGGAAATGTTGTTTCACAAGGTTTGTTAACTACAATTGTTCTTATTTTACCTTTTGTATTGTCTCTTTTGATTGCTGGATTCATTTCTGTTCATACGAATAAATCGTATTCTAACACTTACGAACAAGAAAATGCATATATGAATAAAGTTGAAAAACTTACTACCTTTTCACCTATGATACATTTTCAAATTTATTTTAATTACGATCCGCAGTCTGCCTATAAAGATAAAACAGGAAAACGAATCAATGAGCCTAACTTTAGCTCAATTCCGTCTCCCTGGATATTAATAAGCCCTATTCTATATACACTGATTTTATTACCATTAAGCACGTACTTATATACTCGGTCACCTAACGAACAGAACGGAAAAATACTACTTTTTCCAAAGCTGCAAAAGCTCTTTATCGTTTGTACGGTAACGTGCTTTGCCTTGCTTGGTGCTCGTTTACTAGGAGGAATCAATTCGTTGGCGAGCTATTATATCGGTTTTCTAGGTACAGGATCTATCTGTTATCTTATTTTATCTCGTCTACTAAAACGGAAATTCTCTTTCATAGGAAGATAACGATTTGTTTAGCCAAGAAAAATATACATTTAAATTGAGGTGAATTACATGTTCCATAAAGCATTATGGATGCGAAACTGGAAGCAAGGGAAATATGTCATTTTGCTCTTTTGGTTCATTACACTATACGCTTTACCTTATAAATATTATGTAGAGGCTCAAAATACGGTTCATTACTTTCAGATGAATATTAAAGATAGTTATTATTTTTATTATTTTGGAGGCAGTGATCCTATCATATTTCCTGCTCTCATTTTAATTGCATTAGCTACCCTATTAATAGGGTGGGAACGAAATAATCAATCGGTCGATTTTCTTTGGGCTATGCCATTTAAACGGTCACACTTATTTTTATCAAAGTGGTTATTCGGTATGGCTCATATCGTAAGTGCACTTAGCGTAAGCTGGTTCCTTATGTATATCGTCTATAAAACTACGATACATGCCGAATATCAATCATTTACACCATTTCATCTATACTTTGCCTATACAATCATGACATTAATTGCAGTTTATACACTAGCTCTTTTTATCGGAACCATTACCGGAAATATTGTTTCACAAGGTGCGCTAAGTTATATCTTAATGATTTTACCTATTTACATTTTTCAGCTTGTGTTTCCTTTCTTTGCATTACATGTTGATTTATCAGAAAAAGAATATAACAATGTCTATGGTAAAAGTTCCATGTATATAGAAAATACAAGTACATTAGCTCCTCTTACGCATTTTAAAATTAACTATGACTATCATCCGCGAAAAGAAGCTACAAAAGATGAATACGGAGACCTACATGCAGGACCTGCTTATCACCATATTCCATCTGCTTGGACAATACTAAGTCCTGCAATTTATATACTTATCTGTCTTCCACTAGGAGCCTATTTATATGCACGCTCACCTAATGAACATAATGGAAAGATATTGCTATATCAAAGACTTCATGTCTATTTCTCAATATGTACTTCCATTTGTTTCGGACTTCTTGGCAGCGAAATTTTCACTAATGGCAGTAAATCTATCCCGCTTCACTATATGTATGTTATAGGGTTTAGCATTTTGACATACGTCATTTTACAACGAATGTTAAAGCATAAACTTTCTTTATATGCAAAATAGCCCCCTAGTCAGAAGGCTATTTTCAGAGTGTTGAAAAACAAACTTATCCATATACACTCGCCTTTCCCCCCTCCTCTTTACGATAGAAAGAGGAGGATTTTTTTATGTACTATGTAGAACAGAACTTGAAAAATGAACCGTACTGCGTTTGCTGCGCAAGTCTGTCATAGATTTAACTTACAAAAAAATAGAAGAAGTAAAGATAATCTACAATGCGATTGCCCTTTATAGTAAAATATAAAAGTGTATAAGACCGAATTTTCAGACACTTGATATGGACTAAAATAGTTCTGAGCGTGGAAAAAGCAGATAAGGGAGAGACTTACATGAGATCCATTGAAAAGGATACATTGTGGAAGCTTATAGAAGTATCAAGAGGGAAGCACCCAGCAACAGCTTGGATTACAGGAGGAATTGTGCTTAATATATACACAGGAGAGCTGGAAAGAAAAGATATCGTTTTGTATGAAGATCGTATTGCTTATGTAGGAATGCGTGAACCGCAAATTGATGAGAACACGCAAATTATAGATGCATCCAGTTTTACATTAGTTCCAGGATACATCGAACCTCATGCACATCCGTATCAGTATTATAATCTTACATCATTTGGAGAATTCGCTTTAAGCTTAGGTACAACTACTTTAGTGAATGATAATCTAATATTTTATTTAAATACAGATCAGAAAGATTTCGAATATTTAATAGACTACAGCAGTCATTTACCTGTTAAAAATTATTGGTGGGCAAGGATGGATCCGCAAAGCAACCAACCGGATATGTTAGCGAAATTCACGACTGAGCGCTTGGTCAGTTTACTTGGTCATAAGCGGGTTATACAAGCCGGTGAATTGACAGCTTGGCCTGCTGCCTTGGCTGGTGATGAAACAATACTTGAAGGAATTGCAGAAGCACGGAGGCTGGGCAAAAGAATTGAAGGGCATAACCCAGGAGCTTCCAGTGAAACCTTAAATGCTTTGGCAGCACTCGGTGTTACAGCTTGTCATGAAGCCATAAATGGAGAGGAAGTAATTAGAAGACTTCGTTTAGGTATGTATGCAACTTTGCGTCACTCCTCCATACGTCCTGATTTGCCAGGCCTAATCAAAGATTTACAAGAGCTCGACTTTGATTTTCCTTCCGCTTCAAGGCTTATGTTAACAACAGATGGCTCCATGCCCCCGTTTCTTCAGCACGGATTAATGGACTATCTTATTAAGATTTCTCTCGATAATGGTGTCCCTTTCCATGCTGCTTATCGGATGGCCACTTTAAATCCTGCAACGTATTATGGATTGGATCAAGAAATCGGTGGAATCGCTCCAGGACGAGTCGCAGATATTCTATTTCTCGAAGATATAAGCAAACCTTCCCCGGTCAAGGTTATAGCAAACGGACAGCTGGTTGTGACAAACAGGCAGCTCTTGAAGCCGTTTCCTGTATGTGATTGGCGACAATTGCAATTTGAACCTATGCACATAGAGTGGCGTGTTCAGCCGGAGTGGCTAGATATGACTACTGAAAACCCGGAAGTCCCTGTGATAGAAATGCTTAATGCGGTTATTACAAAATCCAGTCCAGAAACACTGCCGCTAAAACAAGGCATTATTGAGTTAGAAGCTAGAGAAGGATATTGTTATGTCAGTCTTATTGATCAAAAAGGAAAATGGGTTACTAATGGCATACTAAAAGGGTTTGCCAATCACCTAGATGCTATAGCGACAACCTACACAGCATCTCAAGATATCGTTGTTATAGGACAAAAGAAAGATATTATGGTGAAAGCCGTAAACCAACTGCTCGATCAAGGGGGCGGTACCATATTAATGAGAGGCGAGGAAACCTTATTCAATTTGGAATTGCCGCTTGGAGGGAAAATGAGCAAGTTGCCCATGCATGAACTGATTGTAAAAACGACGGAGCTTGTGCAACTCCTGAAGGAGAGAGGGCATCAGCATATCGATCCATTATATACAATGTTCTTTTTAACATCGACCCATCTACCAGCTATACGCTTAACAGCTGAAGGAGTATATTCTATTAAAGAGAATGCAGTTGTGTCTCCGGTTAAGACAGTAAAGAGTGACTATTTTGTCAGATAAAGTGAAACTTCCATCAGCGGGAGTCTTACTGCCCGCGAATAGCAGAATGAACAACGTGAAAAAAGCCTTCTAGTCAGGAGGCTTTTTTCACGTTGTTTCGTCTTCCACTATAGTTCTTCTCTTCATCCGTCCCAAATCCATCCCCATTTGTCACGATTTGATCTGTCGGTGCGACGACACTTTCAGCAACTTTCCAGTCTCCGTGCTCTTGTACAAACACTTGTAAGAAATAGTTCATTCCATTTAGCTGATACGGATTTTCTTTTTTCACATCATACCGCGCAGCCAAATAATACACTTGTACGTTTTCTTTTCCAAATTTAGCCACATACTGAGGGACTCGCGGAATATACACTGAAGCTTTGGTCAATGATATTTGTTTTACGTTGACAAGAGAAGAACGTTTCACATTATGTAAAGTATCTTGATGACGAATCTGATCACTATGGTAAAATAAAACGGAATTTTGCATGGAACGTACCCATAATTGCGCATATAAAACAGATTCATTATTCGAAATATATTGCAGTTCCTTTTGTACAATTTGTTTCGGAGATGCCGCACTTATTTGTATACTGTAACATAATAAACATATACCGATAATTCCAAAAGAAACGATACGTTTCATAGTCTACCTCCTATTCCATATAGGTAAAGTATAGGAATTTAGGTTAATTTTTATGCAACGTATCTGTTCCATAGGATGATGAAGCCACAAAAAATAGAAAAGCAAAATTGCTTTTCTATTTTTTATAGAACTCTTCCAAAGAGTTCCAATACCATTTCAATTTCTTGATCGCTCCAGTCCTGGAACTTCTCTCTATAATATTCTTTTCGAACATTTTCAAGCTTTTCGGCAACTTCTTTCCCGCTATCCGTAATTTCTAAATAAACAATACGTCTGTCTGAATCAGAGCGCTTTCTCATTACAAGTCCCTTACGAACAAGACGATCTGTAACCGCTGTAATATGACTCGATGTAACGTTCACTTCACTTGCAATTTGCGATGCCATTTGTGGGCTTTTCCAATATAATGCACGCAGTACAGAAAACTCATTCCATGGCATATACTCAGAAAAGAGTTCATTAATATCATTTTGTAATAAACGAATCATTTTTCGAAAGGAAATAGATAAGTCTAAAATAAGTGCTTCTCGTTTTTCGTTCACTGTTCTCGATCCTTTTTTATAATATTTACACATATTATAATGCATGAATACCTTAATTGTATATATTTTCTTTCTACTTAGATTTTCCAATATATTTCTAAATTTAAAGAAAAAATGGACTGATTTCTTTCATATAAATGGAAAAAGGAAGGTGAACAGTTATGCAAATCGGAATGCCCCCATATATACATGATTTACGTAATGGTAAAGAAGCAACTGTTACTGTACAAGGTGAAGGTGTCGTAAAAGCAAAACCTGATGTTGTCGTGTTAACAATTGGTGTTCGTACTGAAGGTACAAATGTAAAGCAAGCACAAGAAGAAAACGCTGCTCTTTCTACTCAGTTGCTTGCATCCTTAAAACAGCTTGGAATTACAGAGCAAAATATCAAAACACTTTCTTACACCATTACACCGCAATATGAACATGTGAACGAAAAGGCTATTTTACGCGGTTATCAAGTTGAACATTTATATGAAATTATTGTATTGAATGTACAAAAAGCAGGAGAAGTATATGAAGCAGCTGTAGCAAACGGCGCAAACGTCGCCAAAGGACTTGTATTTCGCGTTTCAGATCCTAACGCTTACTACAAACAAGCATTAGTACTCGCTGTGCAAAATGCCCAAGAAAAAGCAAGAACGATTGCTAGTACATATAGTCTAAATATAAATCCCATTCCCATTTCTCTCGTTGAAGAGTCCTCTCAAATGCCGCGGGAATTTGTTGCTTATTCCGCTGTCCATAGTGGTGCTCCTCCTATTCAATCAGGAGAATTGGAAATCATTTCAACGGTACGCGCTGTTTTTACCTATATTTAATTATATCCAATAAAAAGAAGTAAACGTTCTCATTTTAGTTATTGAAAAAACCTTTCGTTTTGTTATAATAAACAATGGTGAGTCCTGCATAGGGATATCACGGGCGGGAGAGGGATATAAAAAAGAAGGTTTAACATGAAAGGAATTCTTGAAAAAACATTTAAATTAGACCTACATCACACATCGCCAAAACAGGAAGTACTCGCTGGTGTAACATCATTTTTCACGATTGTTTATATTATGATTGTGAATGCATCGATTTTATCAGATGCTGGTATTCCTCTTGAAGCAGGAATTTTAGCAACTGTCTTCAGTTCATTTGTCGGATGTCTATTGATGGCATTTTGGGCAAATGCACCAGTGATTCTTGTGCCAGGCATGGGAGTAAATGCGTTTTTCACGTACACAGCTGTGCATACGCTTGGTTTAACTTGGCAAGAAGCATTAGCAGCTGTCTTTATCGCTGGTATTATTTTTACAATTGCTGCGTTTACACCTATTGCTCGCACGCTTTCTGCCGCAATTCCAAAGTCGTTAAAAGAAGCTATTACTGTCGGTATCGGACTATTTTTAGCATTTATCGGTTTGCAAAAAGGTGGTCTTGTCGTTGCGAATTCGAATACTGCTGTTGCATTAGGAAAATTAAGTAGTCCAGTTGTTTTAGCAACACTGCTTACCCTTATTGTTGCATTAGTTTTATTTATTCGTAACGTACGTGGAAACTTTTTATGGACAATCGCAATCGGAACAGGAATTGCTTGGTTATTTGGTCTTGTTGATACAAGTCAAGTTGGCAATAGCTCATTTTCATTTGCTAACTATGGTGATGTGTTTGGTGCAATGTCATTCGGGAAACTCGCTTCTTTACCATTTTTAATTGCAACGTTCTCATTGAGTATGGTACTCATTTTTGAAAACATGGGACTGTTGCATGGTTTGTTAGAAGATCAGCGTAAATTCTCTCGTGCTTATCAGGCAAATGCAATTTCAGCGATGACATGCGGTCTATTTGGCACAAGTCCAACTGTTTCTACAATAGAAAGTGCTGCTGGTATTACAGCGGGCGGCAAGACAGGTCTGACGTCTATCGTCACTGGTGGATTATTCTTTGCCTCATTATTTGCTTTGCCGTTTGTAAAGCTGATTCCAGATAGTGCCATCGCTCCAATCTTAATTATTATTGGCGGTTTAATGATTACAAACATTCAACAAATTCCTCTGAACGATTTTTCAGAAGGATTTCCAGCGTTTTTAATTATCGTTATGATTCCGCTCACATATAGCATCGCTGATGGTATCGCTTTTGGATTCATTGCATATCCAATCTTAAAAGTAGCACTCGGTAAGCATAAAGAAGTTGCAAAACCTCTTTATATTATCACATGTCTCTTCTTACTCATGTTTGTGTTACCTGCCATTGGCTAATAAAAAGACGCCGGGAATTCCCGGCGTCTTTTTATTTAAACCAACCTTTTTTATAAAACCATACCATCATTCCACCACCAATAAGAGCCATTATGGCTAAACAAACATAATAACCATTCACCCATTTTAACTCTGGCATATTGTCAAAATTCATTCCATATACACCAACAATAAATGTTAATGGCATGAAAATGGTTGAAAAAACGGTTAATGTTTTCATAATGTTATTCATATGATGAGAGTTTAGTGAAAAGTAACTATCCCGGATATCCGCTGTTAGCTCTCGGTTTGTTTCAATCATCTCAGACAGCTTTAACAGGTGATCATAAATATCTTTAAAATAAATTTCATGATCATTCCCACCATAAAAACGTGTTGAATTTAAAATACGATACAATAAATCACGCATTGGTACAATTGTTCTTCGCAATTTTGATAAATCAGTACGAATATCAAATACCTCTTCTAATACAGTACTTGTTATATTTCCTGTTAAATTATCATCAATTGCATTCAAATGATCTTCAATATAATATACTGGAGCAAAATAATCATCGACAATTTGGTCAATAATCATATGGGTCACATGAAGAGTACTTCTCTTTATTCGCTGTCTTTCCCCAAGTTTATCCCACGCCCGTTCAATTGCCTTATTATGCGAAAAGTGAAAGGATACAACAAAATGATCACTAACGAATAAATCAATTTCATGTGGCTCTAATCCCTCTTCACTAAAAGCATGAAGAACTAAAAAATTATACCCTTCATAAAAGTCAACTTTCGGCCTCTGTACATATTCTAGACAATCTTCAATCGCAAGAGGATGGAATTTGAAATAGTCTTGTAAAATATATGTATACTCTTCTTTTGTCGGTTTACATAAATCTAGCCAAAACCACACAATATCTTCTCGCTTTGTTTCTTCTAATGACAAATCATATAATATTTCATTTTCTTTTGTTACTGCACAAATTCTTATCATAGTTTCACCCATTATTATTATAAGCAAAAAAAGCTAAGGAGAAAACTCCTCAGCTTTTTTATCTCACAATTCGTGTACAAATTGTCACTTTATCTTATTTCTCTACGATGCCATGTACTAACTTTGGTTCATCTACGTGTTCTGCAGATACCTTCATGTTTTCGTAAATTTTTTGTTTTACATCTTCTACATTTTCACGGTTTGCGTAAATTGTGACAAGTGATTCACCTTTTTTCACACTATCGCCCACTTTTTTACGAAGCATAAGTCCAACTGCTAAATCGATTTCAGATTCTTTCGTTGCACGGCCTGCTCCTAAAAGCATTGCTGCTGTACCAATTTCATCTGCAACAATTTCAGATACAAATCCATCTTCTTTTGCCTCTACTTCAATCTTATATTGTGCTTGCGGCAATTTAGAAGGATCATCTACAACTGAAGCGTCACCGCCTTGTGCTGCTAAGAACGTTTTAAATGATTCTAGTGCTTTTCCGTTGTTCATAACTTCGATTAGCTTTTCACGCGCATCTTCTAAAGAAGAAGCTTGTCCAGCTAGATATACCATTTGACTTCCAAGCGTTAAACATAACTCTTCTAAATCTTTTGGTCCTTTTCCTTGCAATGTATCAATCGCTTCTTTCACTTCTAAAGCGTTACCGATTGCCTCACCAAGCGGCTGACTCATATCAGAAATAACAGCCATTGTTTTACGGCCAACATTATTACCGATGCGAACCATTGCTTCAGCTAATCGCTTCGCATCCTCGTCCGTTTTCATAAATGCACCCGCACCTGTTTTAACATCAAGAACGATTGCATCCGCACCAGCTGCAATTTTTTTACTCATAATAGAGCTTGCAATTAACGGGATAGAGTTTACCGTTGCCGTCACGTCACGAAGTGCATATAACTTTTTGTCAGCAGGTGTTAAGTTTCCGCTTTGGCCAATAACAGCGATTTTATTTTCATTTACAAGACGAATAAATTCCTCGTTTTCAATTTCTACATGAAATCCTGGAACTGCTTCTAATTTATCAATTGTACCACCTGTATGCCCAAGACCGCGACCAGACATTTTTGCAACTGGTACACCAAGAGCAGCAACTAATGGACCTAACACAAGCGTAGTTGTATCACCAACACCACCTGTTGAATGTTTATCAACTTTAACTCCTTCAATCGCTGACAAATCAATTGTATCGCCGCTATTTACCATTGCCATTGTTAAATCAGCACGTTCCTGCTCATTCATATCTTGGAAGAAAATTGCCATTGCAAGTGAACTCATTTGGTAATCTGGAATATCACCATTTGTGTAACCTTCAATGATAAAATTAATTTCTTCTGTCGTTAATGCTTTACCATCACGTTTTTTTGCAATTAGGTCCACCATTCTCATTGTGAACTCACCCCTTCATTTGTTTTACAATCGCTTTTACAAGTGCTAAGAAGTTTGCTTTTACACGCTCTGTTGTTTCAATTACTTCATCATGATGAAGCGGCTGATCTAAAATTCCAGCTGCCATATTTGAAATACAAGAAATACCAAGTACCTTCATACCAGCATGACCAGCCACAATAACTTCTGGTACAGTTGACATTCCGACTGCATCACCGCCAACTGTACGAATCATACGAATTTCTGCAGGTGTTTCGTATACAGGACCTGTCATCGCAACATACACACCTTCTTGTACTTTAATATTTAAGTCAGCAGCAACTTGTTTTGCCATTTTGCGAAGGTCTTTATTGTATGCTTCAGACATATCAGGGAAACGTACGCCCATCTCAGAATCATTTGGTCCGATTAATGGATTATGACCCATAAAGTTAATATGGTCTGAAATTAACATTAAATCTCCTGGCTCAAATGATGTATTTACACCGCCAGCAGCATTTGTAACGATAACTGCTTCTACACCTAACTCTTTCATAACACGAACTGGGAATGTTACTTTTTGCATATCGTATCCTTCATAGTAATGGAAACGACCTTGCATTGCTACAACTGTAACACCTTGAAGTGTACCAAATACAAGTTGACCAGCATGGCCTTCTACAGTAGACACAGGAAACTCAGGAATTTCACTGTACGGTACAGCTACTGCATTTTCGATTTCATCAGCTAATACACCTAGACCTGAACCAAGGATTAACCCTACTGTTGGTGTTTCTTGAAATTTCCCTTTTAAATATGTAGCAGATTTTGAAATTAACTCGCGATTCATTTGATATTCCTCCTTATTTATCTAGCTCGTTTAAGAAGCTTTGTCCGTATTTTGGCATTGTTACACCGAAGTTTTCTGCAACTGTGGCACCGATATCAGCAAATGTTTGACGAAGCGGTAATTCTTTTCCGCCCTCTTTCATACTTGGACTATATGCTAATAATGGTACGTATTCACGTGTATGGTCTGTACCGGGATGAATTGGGTCATTACCATGGTCAGCTGTAATAATTAACAAGTCGTCTTCTTTTAACTTTTCAAGTACTTCAGGAAGACGTGCATCATATTCTTGCAGCGCATCTCCATAACCTTGAGGATCACGGCGATGACCAAACAGCGCATCAAAGTCAACAAGATTTACAAAGCTTAAACCTGTAAAGTCCATATTCGCTGTATCTGCAAGCTTATCCATACCATCCATGTTAGATTTTGTGCGAAGAGATTGCGTTACGCCCTCTCCATCATAAATATCAGAGATTTTACCGATTGCAATTACATCATAATTGGAATCTTTTAATTCGTTCATAACTGTGCGTCCAAACGGTTTTAAAGCATAGTCATGACGGTTTGGCGTACGTGTGAAGTTTCCTGGCTCACCAACGAATGGACGAGCAATCACACGACCTACCATATATTTTTCATCAAGTGTTAACTCACGTGCAATTTTACAAATGTTATATAATTCTTCAAGCGGTACAACTTCTTCATGAGCTGCAATTTGCAATACACTATCAGCAGATGTATACACAATTAATGCGCCTGTTTCCATATGTTCTTGTCCAAGTTCATCCAGAATTCCTGTTCCAGACGCTGGTTTATTCCCGATGATTTTACGCCCTGTTTTCGCTTCTAGTTCATCAAGTAATTCCTTTGGGAATCCTTCTGGGAATACTTGAAACGGTGTATCAATGTACAGGCCCATAATTTCCCAATGACCTGTCATTGTATCTTTTCCCATAGATTTTTCTTGCATTTTTGTATAATATGCAAGCGGCTTCTCTGCTTTTGCAATCCCTTTCATTTCACGGATGTTACCAAGACCTAATTTCATCATGTTTGGCATTTGTAATCCGTTCATATGCTCTGCAATATGGCCAAGTGTGTCAGAACCTTTATCGCCATATTTCTCAGCATCTGGTGCTTCTCCAATTCCTACAGAGTCCATTACGATAAGGAAAATACGTTTATATTTACTCACAACTGTAACCTCCTATATATGCTACTAATGTAGTATGTTCAAATCGCTGTAAAAACTTCCTTCTTCTTCTAAGTCAGATGTCAGACATCTCATGCTGCTATCATAACATGTTCACGCTTTCTTTTTAAGAAATTTTTAGCACATTTCGTTTTTTTTTCACATTTTCATTGTAATATATTCTACCTAGAAGCGCTAATGTTTCCCAACATACAAATAAAAAAACAGCTCTTTAAAAGAGCTGTTTTTTATTTCACTTCAACTTTTTCTTCTTTATGATCATGAAGATCACCTTTTTTCACATGAACCTTTACATTATATGTTCCTGCTTCTTTAAATGTATAAGTACTTGTATACTCGCCTTTGTTACCTTCTTTTGCTGGAATAAACTCATGCTTTTCTGCACCGTCTTTCCAAATTTCAAGTTGAACTTCCGCACCAGTTAATGCTGCTTCTTTTTGTTGTACATGTGCTTTCAGGGTAGATTCTGTATTTGCTTTCACGCCATCTGCCATCAGATGAATCATTGTATCGCCATGAGCATGATCGTCATGATGACCATCTGCTTCTTTTTTTGTATCCTCAACTTTTGCATTTCCAACAGCCACTTTTACTTCTGGCATCACATGCATATCACGTGCATTTGTATGTGCGATAATATGGTAAACACCATCAGATGGGAATGTTTTATCGATTGCATAAACACCGTTACCTTTATTCTTCGCGTCTAGCATCTCTTTTTTCTCGTCGCCATCTTTCCAAATTTCAAACTTTACATCATCTGCATCTGTTACTTTTTCTTTCCCTTGTGTAACAATTGCTTGTACTTCTACTTTTTCATTCGGCTTTAATGTTTCAGGGTTCGTTTTTATTTCTACCTTTACTTCTTCAAGCGACTTACTCTTTTTCGTTGTCTCGTCTGATTTCGTATTACAACCAGCTAACGCTAGCATTGTGATAAATAATGTAATTAAAAGTTTTTTCATCATAACTTCCTCCTTCTTCCTATCTTAGTATAGAGGAAATATGTGTTCATATTCTAGCCATCTGCTGAAAACAATGTACGAAATGTTTGTGAAGTTTTTGTGAAGTGCTTTCATTTTATCCCGCTATTCGCGGACAGTAAGACCACCACTGTTGGAAGTTTCACTTTCCAATAAGAAAAGGGCATGAATACTCATGCCCTTGGATGAAACTGTTTATATACATCTTTTAATCTAGCTTTTGAAACATGCGTATAAATTTGTGTTGTCGAAATATCAGCATGACCAAGCATTTCTTGTACTGCCCTTAAATCTGCACCATTCTCTAATAAGTGCGTTGCAAAGGAATGACGTAACGTATGCGGTGTAAGTTCTTTTTGAATATTTGCTTCTTGTGCAAGTCTCTTTAAAATCTTCCAAAACCCTTGGCGAGATAAACGGTTTCCATGATGATTTAAAAAGAGCGCTTCGGCCATTTTCTTTCCTAATAGTTCCGGTCTTCCTTTTTCAATATAATACTGAATCGCTTCTGTCGCTAAACTGCCAAGAGGGATAATTCTCTCTTTATTTCCCTTTCCGACGCAACGAACAAAGCCCATTGTTAAATGTACATCTGATAAGTTTAATTCAATTAATTCAGAAACACGTAATCCTGTTGCATATAATAACTCTAACATAGCCTTGTCACGAATTCCAAATGCACTTGTTCCTTTCGGTGTTTGCAATAGTGCTTCCACTTCATTAATTGATAACACCTTCGGTAGTTTACGTTCACCTTGAGGCGTTTCAATATGTACAGATGGGTCGTGTTCCACAACACGTTCACGTAATAAAAATTGATGAAACGATCGTACAGATGCAATGTGACGCGCCATTGTTTTCGAAGATTTCCCATTATCTTTTAGATGATGTAAAAAGTTCACAATATGCATGCGCGCCACATCATGAAAAGATGTAATTTGTTCTACTTTTTGTAAATACTTCGTATAACTTTTTAGATCGCGCTCATATGATACAACTGTATTTTGAGCTAGCCCTTTTTCAACAACCATATAATGAATAAAGTCTTGTAATTGATCTTCCAATCTTCTCTACTCCCCATTTTCATAGAAAAAAATCATTCTGTTGACGAAAGCATCCTTTGCAGGCTCCTCTGTTCCAGATACCTTTTCTACCATTCCTTCTTTAGGTTTTTCATAACGATGATAACTTTCATATTCTTCATTTATCCATAGTATAGCGAAATAAAACAAAATGGTACAACTGATAAACAATAAAAATACCTTCATACCATCAAAAATAACTTGAATTGCTCGGCGCATTGTGAATTCCTCCAAAATTTATGTTATTACAACATATGCCAAGCTTTTCATCATTTATACCTAATTATTGAAAACACCCGCCACTTCTCCCTCTAAAATCTTGAGTTAAAGAATCTTATCCATTTTCAATAAAAAAACCTCTTCCTAACTAAATAGGAAAAGGCTAATTTTCTTCTGCTAATTTTTCTTGACACTTTTTGCAAATACCATGGAACGTTAAGCGATGGTCTTTTACTTTAAAGCGCCACTCAGTTTCTACTCTTTTTTCTACTTCACAAAGTAAATCTTCTTGAATTTCTTCTACTGCACCACATTCTGTACAAATTAAATGATGATGAAAACGTGATGCTCCTTCTTGTCTTAAGTCATAGCGCGAAACACCGTCACCGAAATTAATCTTGTCGACAATCTTTAACTCGGATAATAATTCCAAAGTCCGATAAACGGTTGCAAGTCCGATCTCTGGCGACTTTTCTTTTACAAGGAGGTAAACATCTTCCGCGCTTAAATGGTCTTCTTCATTTTCTAGCAGCACGCGAACCGTAGCTTCACGCTGTGGTGTTAACTTATAACTCGCTGCATGTAATTGCTTTTTAATTCGATCAATTCTTTCTTCCATTCGGTACTACTCCCTCCCTCGCCACTCTTACCCCATTATATCAGAAGAAGGAGAACTGTCAAAAGAAAAGTAATCAAAATCACTTGATAATAATTCTCAAAGTATAATTATTTTTTGTTAATAGTATCCATGACTTGTTTCATAAACATTGGTGATACATAAGCTTCAATCCCTGAAGCAATTGCTAACACTGCACCGATAATAAGAAAAAAGCAAGTGTATCGGATAAAAAGTGGTAATAGGGGCTCATTTATTTTTCGGATAAATTGATGACGGATCATGCGCAAGGAAAAGTTAGCGGCAATCGTCGTCATAATAAGAAATGTTGGAATAATGATTAAATTTTGTGGAAGTACAGCCACAAATGCTAATAATAAACCATTCCACCCAAGTTGACTTACTAAGAAACCTACTGTAAAACCAACAACGACTCCTTTTAAAAATAATAAAATAAAAATAAGTGGCAAACCAATAATGGAGATGCCTAAAATCCAAATAAAACCAATATATTTTAGTTGCGATAAGTAGCTTTCGCAAAACATTTCACCTGCATTTGCAAATTGCCCTTTGGAGACTTGTCCAAAAAAACGACTTAAATAAAAATACAAATCTTGTTTTTGACTTATTTGTAAACTATTCACAAGAATCGCCCCAAAAATAACGCCCATTAATAAAAGTACAGCTACAAATACATATAATGAAGAATATTCCTGTACATGATATGTTACACGATCTTGCCAAGACGATTTCCTTAGCATATTACGTCCCTCCGTTCTTCCTCTTACTAGAATGTATGATAGAAAGAAAAAAGTATGACGAATTAACATTGAAATTCTACGCCACTTTGCTAAACTTAAAAGTAGAGAATAGGAGGGATTTCGTTTGAAACAACTATTATTAGATTTTCCAACATTATTTCAGACCGAGCGTCTGCAGGTACGTAAACCGTTCCCTGGGGATGGGGCAGAAGTTTATGAGGCAATTCAAACTTCTTTAGAGGATCTACAGCCATGGATGTCTATTGCACATGAAACTGAAGAATCAGCAGAATCAGCAGTAAGAGCCGCGCATGGAAAGTTTTTACTTCGTGAAACATTACCGTTTCATCTATATGATAAAACAACAGGTACATTCATCGGTGCGCTCACCCTTCACCCAGAAAACTGGGATATTCCAAAATTTTCTATCAGTTTCTGGCTTCATAGCTCCTACACAAAACAAGGGTATATGACAGAAGCATTAAAAGGGGCCGTTCAATTCGCCTTCGATAAACTCAGAGCAAAACGACTTGAAATTCGCTGTGATGCCAATAATACAAATGCACGATTAGTAGCAGAGCGCCTAGAGTTTATTCTAGAAGGTACGTTAGAAAATGACTTTCTTGCTCCTGATGGTAGTTTACGTGATACATGTGTATATGCAAAAATACAATAAAAAATCACTTCTAGGGACTGTCATTGAAGCTAGATACCTTTGAGATTTATAAAGTGAAACTTCCGCCAGTGGGGTGGGGTCTTCATCCCCCACCTATCTTCTGTAGACAAGCGGAAGCGGCTCGCCCTGAATCTTAAGGTGGAGGTCTTACTGCCCGCGCATAGCGGGATAAAAAAAGACGCTACAGCTAGTCATCTTTAAATTTCAAAATAAAAACACTCGCTTTACGCGAGTGTTTTTATTTTTTCAACTGTAGATATTGAATTGCAAACATTGTTTTCGCATCATGAATACGTTGTTCTTTTATAAATTGAAGTGCTTCTTCTAATGATACTTCCATTAACTCAACGAACTCATCCTCATCAAGATCCGCTTTGTCTTCCTTCTTCTTCAAGCCAGTCGCTTCATATACATACACAATTTCATCTGCAAACCCTGGTGATGTGTAAAATGACGTAACGAGCTTCATGTTATCACATATGTACCCTGTTTCTTCCTCTAATTCACGAATTGCTGTTGCTTCAGGTTTTTCTCCCGGTTCTAACTTTCCAGCAGGAATTTCTACAAGCGCTTTTTCCATCGCTTTGCGATACTGTTCAACTAACACAATTTTCTCGTCATCTGTAATTGCAATAATCGCTACCGCACCAGGATGCTTCACAATTTCACGTTTACTCGTCTCACCATTTGGCAATACTACTTCATCAACACGAACTTTAATTACTCTTCCATCAAAAATAGGCTCAGTCGCAATCGTTTTTTCTTCAAGATTACTCATAAGACTTCATCTCCCTGTTCTATTTCCTAGTCTTTCTTCATACATTCTATCACATTGAAAGGAGCGAAACGAAAATGAAAGTGTACATTTTACCAAATCGAGTAACGTTAGTCGGAAAAGCTTGGGAAATTCGTCATATGCTAAAACAATATGAACAACGTTATAAAACTGTTCATGACTGGATTACAAATACACAAAAGTAAAGTGTTTGTGAAACTCCTTACGCTTTCGTACAATAAAAGTAAGGAGGTTAATGATGAAAACACGTAAATTAGGAAATTCAGATTTATATGTAAGTGAAATTGGCCTTGGATGCATGTCACTGGGGACAAATGAAACAGAAGCCATTCAAATCATTCATGAAGCGTTAGATTTAGGTATTAATTTTTTAGATACAGCCGATTTATACAATTATGGATTAAATGAAGAGTTTGTCGGAAAAGCACTGCAAGGAAAAAGAGAGCAAGTTGTACTTACTACAAAAGTTGGGAACCGCTGGACAGAAGAAAAAAACGGTTGGTCCTGGGACCCTTCTAAGGCATATATAAAAGAGGAAGTAAAAGAGAGCTTACGCCGATTAAAAACGGATTATATCGATTTATATCAGCTACATGGCGGAACAATTGAAGATAATATTGACGAAGTCATTGAAACATTTGAAGAACTAAAACAAGAAGGAATCATTCGTCATTACGGAATTTCTTCCATCCGTCCTAATGTCATTCGCCAATATGCAGAGCGTTCTAATATAGTAAGTATTTTAATGGAATATAACATATTAAACCGCCGCCCAGAAGAATGGTTCCCATTCTTGCAAGAACATAATATTAGCGTAATTGCCCGCGGTTCACTCGCAAAGGGCTTATTAACTAGTAACAATGAACAGAAATTAGCTAAAGTGAAAGAAAAAGACTATCTCTCTTACAATTATGATGAAGCAAAACACATCGTATCTCGTGTAAAAGAAATAACAAATAATCGCTCTCTAACAGAAACCGCGCTTCAATATTGCCTACATACCCAGGCAATCGCAGCCCTCATTCCAGGCGCAAGTTCAATTGACCAATTACGTGAGAATGTAAAAGCAGGCACTACAAATTCATTGACAGACGAACAATACACACACATTCAAGCAATTGCAAAATTAGATACATATGAATCTCATCGATAAAAAAAGCTACCGAAAAACCGGTAGCTTTTTTACATCGTATCGTATTTCTCTGGATTTGTTCCTGAACGCTTATTACAATCGAGTTTATCAATTTGCCCTACTTCTTCTTCCGTTAATGAAAAATCAAAAATATGAAAATTTTCTGCAATGCGAGAAGGTGTAACAGATTTCGGAATTGTTACAATCCCACTTTGAATATCCCAGCGTAAAATAACTTGAGCAGGTGTTTTCCCATATTTTTTAGCAATCTCTTGAATAACCGGATGTTCAAATACCTCTCCGCCTCGCATAAGCGGACTCCATGCCTCCATTTGAATTTGTTCTTGCTGACAAAAATTGCGAAGTTCAAATTGTGCTAACATTGGATGAAGCTCGACTTGATTCACCATTGGTTTAATATGACAATTCGCCAATAACTGCTTTAAATGATGAATATGGAAGTTTGACACACCAATCGCACGTACTTTTCCTTCTTCATACAATTTTTCAAGAGCGCGATATGTATCTACGTACTTTCCGCGTATTGGCCAATGGATTAAATATAGATCCACATAATCCATCTGTAACTTCTTTAAACTTGTTTCGAATGCTTTAAGCGTCGTTTCATATCCTTGTTCATCGTTCCATACTTTTGTTGTAATAAAAAGCTCTTCACGAGCAATTCCAAATTCACGAATTGCTTCTCCGACACCGCTTTCATTTTCATAAATAGTAGCTGTATCAATTGCACGGTATCCGACCTCTAACGCAGTATGTACCGCTCGTTTTACTTCCTCTCCTTCTTTTGCTTTATATACTCCTAAGCCTAGCATTGGCATTTTCACACCGTTCTGAAGTGTTGTTGTTGGAATATGCATAAAAAAACTCCTCCTTTACTCCATTATGAACAAGAAAAAAATAAAAAGTCAAAGAAAGCAATCAGTTTACATAATCTTTTTATGTCAAGAAATCAAAAAAGTAAATAATCCCCATTTTTTGCATTTAATACAAATCACCTTCACCTACTTCTTTTTTAAGAAGTAATTTCTTGCTTTCTTCATTCTTTTATCTTACAGTGTAAGCGTAAAACAAAATACACAAAGTAGAGGGAAAAAGATGAAAGCTCTTGCATTTGACACATTTGGAGAACCAGAAGTATTGCAATATAAAGAAATTCCCGATCCCGTTATTGGACCTAATGACATTCTTGTAAAAATGAAGGCAATCGGTTTAAACTTTGCCGATGTCTATAGAAGAAAAGGAAATTATCACCTTGCTGGTCAACCACCATACATTTTAGGTTACGAAGGCGCTGGAATTGTAGAAATGGTAGGAAATAATGTTACGACTATAAAGCAAGGAGATTCTATTGCATTTGCAGATGTTCCATATGCAAATGCAGAGCTTGTAGCGGTTCCAATAGAGAAAGCAATTCCACTTCCAAATCATGTTCCATATGAAACAGCTGCTTCTATTTTACTGCAAGGTTTAACAGCTCACTATCTAACTCATGATAGCTATGCAGTAAAGGAAGGAGACATTGTACTCGTACATGCTGCTGCTGGTGGTGTAGGACAGCTTCTTGTACAAATCATAAAATTACTAGGCGGTAAAGTGATTGCCCTCACTTCTTCTATCCAAAAAGCAAAAACTGCCGAAGAAGTTGGCGCAGACTGGGCCTTTTTGTATGAGGATGATTGGAAACAGAAAGTCATGCATGCGACTAACGGAAAAGGTGTAGATGTTGTATATGAATCTGTTGGCTCTACGCTGATGGATAGCTTTGAAGCAACACGTATTGGAGGAACCGTTGTTTTTTACGGAATGGCAGGAGGCGATCCAGCTCCTGTAGACCCGCGCATGCTTATGGATACATCTAAGACGCTAACCGGCGGGGATCTATGGAATGTACTCACTTCTCATAAAGAACGCGTTCTGCGTTCTGAAGAGCTATTTACATGGATTCAACAAGGACAGATCAAATTATCTAAGCCAACTACATTTTCCTTAAGCGAAGGAGCGAAAGCACACCATTATTTAGAAAGTAGAAAAAGCACAGGGAAAATTTTATTACTTCCATAAAACAATTATAAAAATAACGTGCCGCATATACATGGCACGTTATCTTTTCTTCATCCATTCTATAGCTCTTTGCTCCCTATCACGAACAAATGCATCTTTCCCTTCAATATACTGATCAATATCATATGTAAATTGTTTCGCAAGCTCTTGCTTTAACGTCGCATACGCCTCTGCTTCTTCACAATGCTCCATCATATAATCTCGAAAAGAGAGATGACGCATAATTTCTTGATTGCCTGTCTCATATATATGCAAATGATAACTTCTCTTTTCTTCTGTACCGTGCACAAAGAAACGCCGTCCGGATATACCATTTTCTCCCTTTGGTGTATATCCGAGTTCCACAAAGCAATCATTCCAGCTATCCACTTTGTCAATATTCGTAACTTCCATAATCATATCAATAATGGGCTTTGCCGCTAACCCTGGCACAGATGTACTGCCAATATGATGAACTTTCACATGTTCTGGCATTGCTTCCTTTAAACGTTTCGCTTCTTTCTGAAACTTTTCGGCCCAATGATTTTCATAGGGCACTACTTCCACTTTTCTCATGCCCATCCCTCCCGCTATTTGTGGGCAGTAAAAGCCCGATTGATTCAACTAACCATCAGCGGGGGAGAAAGCCCCCCACTAATGGAAGTTTCATTTTACATTCATTTCTTACTTAAAGTCTTTCCATGACAAACTACTTTCACCTAATAATTCTTCAAACGATTTATTTTTTTCACGCTCACGCTGTTCTTTACGCTTTCTCTCTAACTCTGCTTCTTTTTTCTGTTCCTCTTTCTCTTTTAGCTCTTTTTGTTTACTTTTCAGCTGCTTCATTAATGCTTCGTTCAATTGATCTCCAATTGTTACTGTCTCCTTTTCCATTTTCATTCCCGTTTGTGCTTGCTTTTGTTTTTTCTTCGCCATAATCAAATCACCTTTTACTTTTTTCTTTATTATAGTAGAAAATGTAATTTACCAGCAACCACAAGAGCCGCATCTCTATTACTATTAAATTGCGCGAATCCCAATTCCATATGAAGATACAAAACAGTTAATCATCTATAATTAGTTAATTATTTTCTACATAAAAATAAAAAGATTAATTTTTGTAAATTTTCTTAAAATATAGTATTTTATATAGATTGTTTTCTCATAATCTATTAAAATGATGTCGTGTAATG
Organism: Bacillus yunxiaonensis; assembly: GCF_037104695.1. NCBI lineage: Bacteria > Bacillati > Bacillota > Bacilli > Caryophanales > Bacillaceae > Bacillus > Bacillus yunxiaonensis. The sequence continues at coordinate 128,672 of NZ_JBAWSV010000002.1, forward strand.
TCAGATTTATATAAAGGGGAGAGACAAAAAACATGTGGAAAAAAATTATACCTGCAGTTGCTGTTTTGAGTACGGTCACGTTTTCAAGTGTATTTGCAGCTCAACCAACATCTACACCAGCACAGGAAAACCGTTACATTGATGTTCAAATACTAGGCATTAATGACTTCCACGGTCAATTAAACACAGTAAAAAAAATAAACAATAAGGACGCAGGTGGGGTCGATTACTTAGCTGCATACTTGCGGGATCGCGAAAAACAAAACCCAAATACGCTGCTTGTTCATGCCGGAGATGCAGTCGGGGCAAGTCCACCAATTTCTGCTTTATTACAAGATGAGCCAACAATTGACATTTTCAATGACCTTGGATTTGATGTTGCAACAATTGGAAACCACGAATTTGACGAAGGTATGGACGAAATGCGCCGCCTTATTTACGGTGGTTATCATGAAAAAACTGGAAACTTCAAAGGTGCTCAGTTCCCTTACGTTGCAGCCAATGTCTATAATAAGACAACAGGACGCTTATTTTTACCACCATTTACAGTAAAGATGGTACAGGGAGTTCCAGTCGGCTTTATTGGTGTCGTCACAACAGAAACACCAAGCATTGTTATGCCTAAAATGGTTGAAAACGTAAAGTTCACAGATGAAGTAGAAGCCATTAACAAGTCTGCACAACAATTAAAACGATTAGGTGTAAAAGCAATTGTTGTATTAGCACACAATCCTGGTACAACGGATGATAAAGGAATTACAGATGGTGATCTCGCTCGCTTAGCTCAAAATACCGATCCAGAAGTCGATGTCATTTTTGGCGGTCATAACCATGCATATGTAAATGGAACTGTAAATGGAAAACTTCTTGTACAAGCTTATTCGTACGGTACAGCATTCGCAGATGTTGACTTAAAAATTGATAAAAAAACAAAAGATATTGTAGAGAAAAAGGCTGAGATTGTTACAACATTTCACGATGGCATTCAACCTGATCCACAAATTAAGAAAAAAGTCGAGCAGTATGCTGAAAAAGTTGCTCCACTTGTAAATGAAATTGTCGGTAAAGCGGCAACTGCTTTAGACAGAAAAGAATCACCTGCTGGAGAGTCAACACTTGGTAACTTAATTGCAGATGCACAGCGCAGTGCGATGAATGGACAAATTGCTCTTATGAATCCTGGTGGTATTCGTAACGATTTAGATGCAGGGGATATTACATGGGGAGAACTATATGGCATTCAACCTTTTGGCAACCAATTAATAAAATCAACATTGACTGGAAAAGATATCCGGGATATTTTAAATCAGCAGTGGCAAAAAGATAAAACACGTATGCTCCAAATCTCTGGCATCACATACAAATGGGACGCTAACAAAGCAGATGGTGAAAAAGTAGTTGATATACACTTATCAAACGGCGAAGCTCTTGTTGACTCGCAAACATACACTGTCGTAGCAAATGCCTTTTTAGCTTCTGGTGGGGATGGTTTTGTTTCATTTAAAAATGGAACAAATACAGAAACAGGACCAAATGATTTAGATGCGTTAGTAGATTATGTGAAGCAAGCAAAATCACCGATCGAAGCAAAAATTGAAGGGCGTATTCAAAAAATAAATTAGCCATTAAAATATACAACTTTCATAAGCATAAGAAATCAAACTTTTACAGGCAGGTCCCCTTTTAAATCTTATTGCCTGCAACTATAAGATAAAAGCGGGAAATCCCGCTTTTATTATCTTTCATGATATCTTTCTAAATATTCTTTCAGTGCAATTTCTACAAGCCTAGACTTGTGTACACCATTTCTAACAGAAAGACAATCTAGCTGTTCTAGTACTTGTTTAGAAAGAGAAAATGTACGTTTTTTTTTCTCTCCTTGTTCCACGGACGTGACACATATTCCACATTCGCGTTTTTGCAACAACTCATAAATATGTTGCAATTGCTCATAAATGAGGCGCTGATAATCTATTTTTTCCTGCTGTAGACTCACAGCTTCTTTTAATTGTAAATGACGAGGTTCTTCCCCTTCTCCAACAAATGTCCTTTTTTTCTGCTCACCATCATATTCATATCCAAGTAATCGTAATTTTTTTGATAGTGTATATGGACTCATTTCCAGTCGTTTCGCAACAATCGCTATCGGTTCACGATTATTTAAACGATCAATAATTTCACCAATTTCCACCTCCTCCCTCCTCTCTATTAAACATAAGATAACGTGAAACTTTCATCAACGGGAGCCTATTGCTTGTTAATGCGGGATAAAATTACTATGTTATGATACAATAATTTCTTATTAGTATATTTAGTATATGATGAAAAAAACAGCACTGTTCAATATATCGCAATCAAAAGGAGGTCGTCCTCATGTTCATTCGCAGCAGCACCCCCTCTTTTTACGATAAAAATAAAAAACACATCGCAAATAGTATTGCTACAATTGAAAATGTTCTTATAAATGATCGGAAACAATCATTACTCATTCGTGGGCAAGATCTCAATCAACCTCTTTTATTATGCTTACACGGTGGACCAGGAATGGCTCAAATTGGCTTTGCACGCCATTTCCAAACAGAACTTGAAAAACATTTTATTGTTGTCAACTGGGATCAGCGCGGAGCAGGAAAATCCTTTTCATGGCGAGATTTCAAAGAACCACTAACAATTGAACAATTCATTTTAGACACACATCAAATAATTGATTATCTTCTAACAAGGTTTCAAAAAAGGAAATTATTTCTTCTCGGGCACTCTTGGGGCAGCATCATTGGATTATTTGCTGCACAGCAATCTCCCCAATACATCGAAGCATATATCGGAGTTGGCCAAATTGTGCATATGAAACAAAACGAGGAATTGCTTTTTGAACATTTAATTCGATCCGCAAAGCAGCGTGGACATGATAGTGCACTCGCCTCTTTGAAAAAACTTGGAAAGCCTCCGTTTTTAGATAAGAGACGACTACTTATCCAAAGGAAATGGCTCGGTATCTTTGGCGGCGCTATTCAAAAGGGGACATTTTTTTCTTTCATTCGAAAAGGGTTTCGATCCCCAGAATATGCATGGATAGACTGGATTAAATTTTTTAGTGGAAATATGAAATCCGGAGAATTATGGAGGGAAATGTTGAAGATTGATTTATTTTCACAAATTCCAAGCGTTTCATTTCCTGTGTATTTTTGTTCTGGACGCTATGACTATCAAACGCCTTATGCACTTGTCCAACAATATTGTGATGTTCTTAACGCACCTATTAAAAAAATGATTTGGTTTCCAAATTCAGCTCATGCTCCAAATTTTGAAGAACATGAGCGTTTTGCAGCAATGTTACTTGATATTAAACAAGAACACTTCTTACTGCACCCTTGATTAAGTGAAACTTTCATCAATCAGACTCCTACTGCCTACGAGTAACAAAATAGAAAAAAGGTGCGTGTTCTCACGCACCTTTTACTTTGTTGATTCTCTCTCAATTAGAACGAAATCTAAATCAGCTACCTCTTGGTTATATTCCACCTTTTTTATTTTTGCAATTAACTTATGAATAGCAAGTGCTCCTACATTTGTTATCGGGGGGGCAATTGTCGTTAAAGCTGGCGTGGACCACTCTCCTTGTACACTTCCACTCAAACCAATAACTTGTAAATGTTTCGGAATAGAGATATAAAGCTTTTGGGCAGCACGAATAAAGCCAATTCCTACAATATCGCTACAAGTAACGATTCCATCTATGTATGGATGTTTTTGTAATACCTCCGTAGCTATTTGTTCTGAATCTGTCTCTTTCCTATGCATTTCTATAACTCGGTAAGATATCTTCTTCTCCCAAACCGCGTCTAAAAAACCATTGAAATGTTCTTCCATCACTTCATTATTTGTCTCTTCATGGATATAGGCAATAAACTGACATCCTTTCTCTTCTAGAACAGAAACAGCTTGTATCGCTGCATTATAATAATGTAAAGCCTCCCCCTCGACCGAATCTACAATTACAAACGGAACTGATACGATGTCTTTTTGTAAGCTTTTATATACATCACGTGTCATAATAACACCTGCAATATTATTTTGCTCCAATACATCCATGTAACCACGCTTATGTTTCATATTGCATATAATAATTTGATACCCTTCTTTGTAAGCTTCTTCTTCAATAACTGTAAGCAGTGGTAAGGCTATCGGGTCCTGTAAGTCAGGTATAAGCAGAGCAATCATCGTAGAAGATTTTTTAAATAGCGCCTTGGCTACCGCATTTGGCCTATATTGCAACTCCTCAATTGCTTTCTTCACTTGCTTTACCGTATCTTCGTGTACATACCCTTTTTCATTTAATACTCGTGAAACTGTTGCGACTGAAACTCCTGCCAACTTTGCAACATCGCGTATCGTTGCCACATCTTCACCCCTCAACATGGAAATGGTTTACAATTTTACCGTAAAGCAAAACAAAGCCTACGTCAAGGTTATTATTGTATATTTCTGAAAATTGTTACATAAAAAAAGAAGTGCCTACACAGCACTTCTTTCCTCTTTCAATTGTTTGTCTTTTATCGCAAATGTTTTCTTCAACATCGGCGGTGTAATCATCGTTGTCAAAATAACAACAATAACAATCGCTGTAAAGTAATCTTGTGCTAATAATCCTGAAGCTAAACCTTGTCCTGCAATAATCAAGGCTACTTCGCCACGTGAAACCATTCCAGATCCAATAATTGTAGAAGACTGAAGATCAAAACCTGTCATACGTGCTCCAAGGCCACAACCAATCAATTTCGTTAAGACAGCAATTACTGTTAAAATGACGATAAACCAAATTTTATCTCCAAGTCCCGCAAACGTAATATTCATTCCAATACTTACAAAGAAAATAGGAACAAACATTGCATAGGCAATTGGCTCAACTTTCTTCTCAACTTCATGTTTATAATCTGTTTGGGAGATAGCAATCCCTGCCGCAAACGCTCCGATAATTCCCGCTATTCCTAATAATTCTCCAAAATAAGCAAAGGAGAAACAAATAATAAGGGCTGCGCTAATAATAGATTCTGACACACGAAGCGGAGAAAGCAAGCGCATAATCATTGGAACACCTTTCCATCCAATCAGGATAATAACTGCGAAGAAGACAACCTTTTTCAAAATAATCATTGTTAAATTCACATCACCTGCACCTAAGAAACTCATGGCAAATGCAAGTAAAATAACAACGAGGATATCATCAAACACAGCTGCGCCAAGCATTGTTGTACTTTCGCGCGTTTTCATTTTCCCTAAATCCCGAAGCGTTTGCACAGAGATACTAACGCTAGTTGCACAAAGAAGTAAGCCTAAAAAAACTGCATTTGCTTGCTCCATTCCCATAATCAGACCGGCAACATAGCCACCTAAAAACGGCATAATAATTCCACCAACCGCTACTGCTAAAGAAGAATTGCGATTTTCATTTAGTTCCTTTAAATCCGTTTCTAAACCAGCCATAAACATGAGGAGAATAACCCCAACTTCACTTAATTGCTTCAATAAATCCGTATTATCAACTAATCCCAATACTGCTGGACCAATCATAATACCAACAATAAGTTTTCCAAGTACAGACGGTTGCCCTAGCCTGACACTTAAGTCACCCGCAAGCTTTGTACTTAGCAAAATTACTGCTAATTGAAAGAAAAATATCATCTCATCTCTCCTTTTCTCATCTTACTCATCAGAATAATTATGATTATATACAATTTATACTAGTCTGTGAAATTATCAAATGAGCATCTTCCCATAATTATTACACTCATTTTTTCCCAATAAATACCTAAAATAAAAACACTTCCTATTTATAAAACAAGAACATATATTTCAGTCTATCTACCCTTTAATCTTACATATATTTTTTTCAAACTCAATTTCATGTAAGATTGGAATCCCCTCATAACCAATAATCGGAATTTCTTGCTTCAGCTTACGAGCTTCTTGCACGGCGTCTATGTATAGATTTGTCATAGTAAATCCTCGTTTTTGATAAAATCGAATCGCATTTACATTATCATTTGTCGTAATAAGCCAAACCTTTTCACAAAATTGTTTCTTTGCCGCATCTATTACACACTCTACAAGCTGTGTACCAATCCCTCTTTTTTCTTTGAAACTGTCAAGTGATACAATTTCACAATTTTTATTAACAACATAATATGTGATAATTGCTATTATTTTGTCATTTTCAACTGCAATAAATCCTGGTAATCGATCTAATTGATGGACATGTCCTTTTGAAACCATTACAGTACTTCCCCAATTTTCTTTCATAAATTGACTAATTTCTTCTTGCATCTCTGCTTTTATATTTTGAATTCTCACCATACTCATTTCTCTCACCTTTACATATTGTTATGATACAATATAATTGTATCATATGTATTGTAGCTTGGAGGATGGAGTATGAAAGCGTTTTTGAAGGTATTATTAACGATAGTGGGTACTCTTATTGGCATTGGCATTTTCTTCACGAATAAGGTCATGTATTTAAAGAAAAAAACCGAAAAAGAAATTTTAGAACGTGAAACAAAACAACATTTTCGCTTAGAGGACTTTGAAGCTCTCTCAAAGGAAGAAGTATACCTCTCTTCTCAATTTGGTTATAACATTCATGGTTACTATATTCCTACTAGCGGCCATTCAAATAAGTTCATGATTTTTTGTCACGGCGTAACCGTCAACAAAATGAACTCGATAAAATATGCGAATTTATTTTTGAACAGAGGATTCAATGTATTTATTTACGATCATCGTCGTCACGGACAAACAGGAGGAAAAACAACGAGTTACGGCTATTATGAAAAACACGATTTAAAAACGGTAGTAGATTGGCTCAAACAACGATTTGGTTCAAATATTATACTTGGTATTCATGGTGAATCAATGGGAGCTGCGACATTATTACAATATGCAGGTATGGTTGAAGATGGCGCTGACTTTTACATTGCCGACTGTCCATTCTCTGACTTTTATGAGCAGCTTCATTACCGTTTAAAAGTTGAGTTTCATTTGCCAAAGTGGCCTCTTCTACCAATAGCTAACACACTTTTAAAAGTGCGTGATGGTTATACACTTCATGAAATTTCTCCAATTGATTGCGTAAAAAATATTAAAAATCCTGTGTTGTTCATCCATAGTAAAGACGATGAATACATTTTATGCAAGATGACGCAAGCATTGTATGAAGCAAAAGAAGGCGCAAAAGAACTCTATATTGCTGAAAAAGGCGCTCATGCTTGTTCATATGCAGAAAATAAAGAGGAATATGAAATGGCAGTTGACCAATTTTTAACAACATACGTAAACGAAACAAAAAACAGGCTTTCATAAGCCTGTTTTTATTTTAGTGAAATAACAATTGGTTCATCTTTAGCAAAGTCGGGAGCAAATAACAATTCAGATTCCACCTCTTCTTTAGGCATTTCAAATACGATGCTCGCTTGCAATGAATCGTATGATTTTAGCCTTCTATCATGCAATATATTTGGATTCCTTTTTGTTTGAAAGACCCCATATATTTTTCCAGTCGTTGAAATAACATTAAACTGAGCAGGTTTAACAACAATACTTTTGTTTCTATTGTTTTTTAAAGAAAAGTTTATAACAAGAAGCGTGTGGTTTTGTTTCGCAGTCCACACATCATAATGCACTTCACGACTTATATTTTTAATATCAAATTCTATTTGATGGGCAGATAAAACCCCTTTAACACTTGATTTATTAACCTGTTCCTCTCTATTACATCCGGCAATACAAAAGCATATAATGATACTTATTATGCTCAATCGTTTCCGCAACAACTTCCACCTTCTTTGCTGTTTCTATCGGTTGTATGATGTACACAATGCGCATTTTTATGCATTTGGAAAATCTAATCTATAAGTAAAAATACAAATGAGTCACCCGCATGATTACATAAAAAAGGCAAACTCATCTCCCTATGAGTTTGCCTTTTTCTTATCTCAGCCAACAGTAAAAATCATTTCATTAGAAACGAACACCTACTAATAGCAACTTATGTTATGCCAATACGTCTGTAACTTGATCCATATTTTCAGAAATCCATTTTACCGCTTCATCTAGTGATAGGAACTCTGTTGTTTGAAATGTGACTTCATCTTGTAATAACCATACATCTTTCACTTCTTGCTGTACACCAGCAATCGACCAATGAAGTAAGCTGTATGGATGATTATCGTTTAAAAACGATACCCACGTTCTCTCTTGTGCAATGTTTTGTAATGTACGTAATTGTTTGTTCATGTTTATGTTCACCTTAATATCTTTTCAGTATATGATTTATTCCGCTATTCGCGGGCAGTAAGACCTCCACCTCAAGATTCATAGAGAAGCAAAGAAAATAGGCGGGTGCTTCATCCCCCACTGATGGAAGTTTCACTTTATTATATCATTTCTATTTTCTCACAAAAAGCATTGTTTCTAAACATTGTCAAGTAATTCTAGTAAGTATATGATAGACATAAGCGTTTGGTAAGGAGGTGTAAGAATGGAGAAAGTACAAATTAAAGTAAATAATAATGGTTCGTTCCGTATTACAGGGGATGTGGAACTAATCGACGCTGAAGGGAATGTATTTCCAGCTAAACCGGCATTTTCTCTATGCCGTTGTGGATTATCCCAAAATATGCCGTATTGCGATGGTTCACATAAAGGCAAATTTGAATCTGTTGTACGTGCACCGAAAGAATAAAAAACACGCGCACAAGAAAATGTGCGCGTATTTTTTTACATGCCCCCAATATAAAAACCAGCAAAAGCGCAACCAATACCTATTACATTACTCATAACAAAATATAGTAATGCCTTTTGCCCTTCTCGTTTATGTATAAGTTGTATCATTTCTAGTTGATATGTCGAAAACGTCGTGAATCCTCCCATAAACCCTGTACCACATAACAATACCCACATTTTAGCTACTTCAGCACCAAATAACATACCGAGTAAAAATGAGCCGATTATATTTATAAAAAATGTTCCATATGGAAAAACATTTCCGTACTTTTCTTTTGCTACAGTACTAATATAAAAACGTGCAATTGCTCCAAAAAAGCCCCCCATACCGACAAGTAGAATATTCATATATTTCCTTCTTTCCTCATACCGCGTTCATATAGCATATTCCCAACATAAAATCCGACAAAAGATACAAGTAATCCCCCTATCATACTCGCACTTACATATAAAAAAGCCATTGTAAGTGCTTGATGCCGTAACAACTGCAACGTTTCCACACTAAATGTCGAAAATGTTGTAAATGCTCCAATTATTCCTGTACCAACGGCACTTATCATAAGCGGTGAAACTTGTTTCATCCGAAAAACAGACATCGTTAAAAATGCTAATAAAAAACTACCGCTCATATTGGCTAGCCATGTTGCTAATGGAAAACCAGTCGAAAATGTTGGTTGAAATAATTGACCTACTCCATAACGCGCCAAAGCTCCGATAACACCGCCTATTCCTACAGCAATATATTTCTTCATACTCTCACCTCGGTTTAAATACTATATAATCCCTTAACTACACTAGTATAGTAAATTCATCTCCCTGCGAATGTCAATTTAGCTCCCTGTTTTATTTTCATGCAATTCTTCACATTCAAATATTTTTTATAGCCTTTTGTCTTTTTTGTGCTATAATGTGAGCAAACAGCATCCTTCGGGGTCGGGTGAAATTCCCAACCGGCGGTGATGAAGTGCACACTTCTAAGTCCGTGACCCGTTTTCAATTTGAAAACGGTGGATCTAGTGAGAATCTAGAACCGACAGTATAGTCTGGATGGGAGAAGGATATGTTTTCTAGTACGTATATAGGATACGCTTATTTCAGCATACGCATTTGTATTGTTTATTTTTAGACATACATATGTTTCTTTTCGTATACCATTTGTTTCTCTGCTGAAATAACACGATAACACTAGCATGTGAAAAATCGATATTTGCTAGGCTTCTTTTCTATGCAAACATATCAATAATTGCTAGGTTTCTTAAGTATACTCTCGTATCCTTCTTATATTTCTAGAAACATCGTCTCTCTCACCCCAAGGATTATGTCCTTGGGGTTTTTTGATTTTTTTAAGAGAGGTGATTTTATGACGGATCAAGAATATATGGCACTTGCTCTGCAATTAGCAAAAAATACCGCTGGTCAAACAAGTCCTAATCCAATGGTCGGTGCTGTTGTTGTAAAAGATGGAAATATCATTGGAGTAGGTGCTCATTTACGAGCAGGAACTGAACACGCTGAAGTTCACGCTCTTCAGATGGCTGGTGAACAAGCCCATGATGCAACAGTGTATGTAACATTAGAACCATGCAGTCATCACGGAAGAACGCCTCCTTGCTGCGATTTACTTATAGCCAAAAACGTCAAACGAGTGGTCATCGCAGTACTCGATAGTAATCCACTCGTTTCAGGCCGAGGTGTCAAACGTTTACAGGAAGCTGGAATTGACGTAACAATTGGTGTACTCGAAAAAGAAGCAAAAGAATTAAATCGTTACTTTTTTCACTACATGAAAACAAAGCGGCCATTTGTAACCTTAAAAACAGCAATGAGCCTAGATGGAAAAATCGCTACTCGTACAGGAGAAAGTAAATGGATTACAGGTGAATCATCACGAGCTGATGTACATCGTTATCGCCATACACACGATGCCATTCTCGTTGGTGTAAATACAATCATTGCCGATAATCCGCATTTAACAACACGCCTTGTAAATGGCGGAAAAAATCCGATTCGCATCGTACTTGATACACATTTACGAACTCCACTTTCCTCTCATGTGATTACAGACGGAGAGGTTCCAACGTGGATTATTGTTGGAAATGGCGTTTCCAAAGAGAAAATTGCAAAATTCCAATCTAATATGGTATCTGTGCTGCAGATGAAGACGAGTAACATTGAAATAAACGAATTGCTTGATCTTCTTGGAGAAAAAAATATTCTTTCTCTCTTTGTCGAAGGCGGACAAACTATTCATGCTAGTTTCTTAGAAGCAAAATGCTTTCATGAATTGATTACGTATATTAGTCCAAAACTAATTGGTGGTAAAGAAGCTCCAACATGGTTTGGCGGAAATGGTTTCACAAAACTGCAAGATGCACTTCCCTTACACATTCAATCGATGGAACAAATCGGAGATGATATAAAAGTAGTTGCTACTCCAAGAAAAGAGGTGCCTTATGTTCACAGGAATTGTTGAGGAACTTGGAACAATTGCTAACATGCAACAAGCCGGTGAAGCAATGCAACTTACAATTTCAGCACAAACAATTTTGTCAGATGTAAACTTAGGTGACAGCATTGCTGTAAACGGGATATGTTTAACCGTCACTTCTTTTACAACACACTCTTTTACCGTTGATGTCATGCCGGAGACGATGCGAGCAACTTCGCTGCAAACTCTTAGCCGCGGTTCAAATGTAAATTTAGAGCGCGCTATGAGTGCAAACGGTCGCTTTGGTGGACATTTCGTTACAGGACATATTGACGGTATTGGAACAATTATCGATAAAAGACGGAGCTATAATGCCGTATATTACAAAATACAATTACCAAATGAACTACTTCGTTATTGTTTACAAAAAGGATCTGTTTCCATTGACGGTACAAGTCTTACAATTTTTGGTGTCGATAACTCTTCTATCACAATCTCCCTCATTCCACACACGTTAAGTCAGTCAGTGATCGGAAAGAAAACTGTCGGCGATATCGTGAATGTTGAGTGCGATATGATTGGAAAATATATTGAACGTTTTATTACGCAGGCAACACCTAAAAAAAGCTCACTTACGGAAAGCTTTTTACAAGACAACGGATTTCTATAAGGGAGGAAATGAAATGTTTCATCGTATTGAAGAAGCACTAGAAGATTTAAAGCAAGGAAAAGTTGTCATCGTATGTGATGATGAACATAGAGAAAACGAAGGAGATTTTATTGCCTTAGCTGAGTACATTACACCGGAAACAATCAATTTCATGATTACACACGGGCGCGGTCTTGTATGTGTTCCGATTACAGAAGAATATGCCGATCGTTTGGAACTAAAGCCAATGGTTTCACATAATACAGATTCTCATGGCACTGCCTTTACAGTTAGCATCGATCACATTTCAACAACAACTGGTATTAGTGCTCATGAACGTGCGACAACCGTACGCGAACTACTAAACTCAGAGGCTAAAGCAAGTGATTTTAAACGTCCTGGACATATTTTTCCTTTAATCGCAAAAGCAGGTGGTGTCCTCCGCCGCGCTGGGCATACAGAGGCTGCTGTAGATTTAGCAAAATTATGTGGTGCAGAACCAGCAGGTGTCATTTGTGAAATTATAAATGAAGATGGTACGATGGCACGAGTTCCTGACTTATCAGAGATCTCAAAGCAATTTAATCTCAAAATGATTACAATTGAGGACCTAATTGCATATCGCCGTCGTCATGAAACACTTGTACAGCGCGAAGTGGAAATTACTTTACCGACGGAATTTGGTACATTCCAAGCAATTGGCTATTCCAATTCTCTTGACGATAAAGAACATATTGCTCTTATAAAAGGAGATATTTCAACAGGTGAACCAACGCTTGTACGTGTCCATTCTGAATGTTTAACTGGTGATGTATTTGGATCTTGCCGCTGCGACTGTGGTCCGCAGCTTCATGCAGCTCTCGCTCAAATTGAACGGGAAGGAAAAGGGGTTCTTCTATATATGCGCCAAGAAGGACGCGGCATTGGACTGCTTAATAAATTACGAGCATATAAGCTGCAAGAAGAAGGTTACGATACTGTAGAAGCAAATGAAAAGCTTGGCTTTGCAGCTGATCTTCGCGATTACGGTATTGGCGCACAAATTTTAAAAGATTTAGGATTAAAACAACTTCGTCTTTTAACAAATAATCCTCGTAAAATCGCGGGTTTACAAGGTTATGATCTAGAAGTTGTCGAGCGCGTACCGTTGCAAATGCCAACAAAAGAAGAAAATAAGGCATATTTACAAACGAAATCAACAAAATTAGGTCACTTATTAAATTTATAATAGATTAAGGGAGAGATATATTATGGTATTCGAAGGTCATTTAGTTGGTACAGGATTAAAAGTAGGTATTGTCGTTGGTCGTTTTAACGAATTTATTACAAGCAAGTTATTAGGTGGTGCATTAGACGGTTTAAAGCGTCATGGAGTAGAAGAAAACAATATTGATGTCGCTTGGGTTCCTGGTGCATTTGAAATTCCATTAATCGCGAAAAAAATGGCAAACAGCGGAAAATACGATGCAGTTATTACACTTGGAACAGTAATTCGCGGTGCAACAACGCATTATGATTACGTTTGTAATGAAGTTGCAAAAGGTGTCGCTTCCCTCTCATTACAAACAGAAATTCCTGTTATCTTCGGCGTATTAACAACAGAAACAATTGAACAGGCAATTGAACGTGCTGGTACAAAAGCTGGAAATAAAGGCTGGGAATCTGCTGTTGCAGCCATTGAAATGGCAAACCTATCCCGTCAATGGGCATAAAGTGAAACTTCCTTTTGTGAGGTGCTTTTCCTCACAAAAGGTTAGTTGAACCAATCGGGCTCTTACGGCTGGTTAGGTCTTCTTCCTGCTCTTACTTCTTACCAGCCGTTTGAGCGGGATAAAGTGAAACTTCCTTTTGTGAGGTGCTTTTCCTCACAAAAGGTTAGTTGAACCAATCGGGCTCTTATGGCTGGTTAGGTTTCGAGCAAACAACAAAAAGAGGCTTCGGCCTCTTTTTGCTTTCTCATTTTTTCTTTTCTCTGTTCCTCTTGCGTAATATGGAGCTCTCTACCCACTTCTTTTAAATCTTTTCCTTCTGTTTCAATTCCAAAATACTCAGCTTGATGCCGAAGATGCTGCTCAATTCTCGCTTGCATATCTTTCTGTTCAGGATTTTCAATTGCTTTCACTGGGTCTGCACTAATTGCTTTTAATAAAATAAGAAAGCTCATAACTGCTAATACATATTTATGCATGCAAATCTCTCCAAACCGTTGTTAATATCTCTCTTACTATGTACAATTGCGGAGCGGGAAATTCGGCAGCATTTCCTGGTCATCTTCTTACAAATTGAATAGCCACAGGGGTTATATACGTTTTATTACATTTTATTTACAAAAAAGAAAGCTCCTATATTAAGAGCTTTCTTTCCTAATCTTTATTACAACGCACATTCCTCAATTTCAAACCCTAAATCTTCAATCATTCCCCAGTCTGCTGTTGGTTCTTGGCCAGCTGTCGTTAAATAATCACCAACAAAGATTGAATTTGCAGCAAATAAACCGAGTGGTTGAACAGCGCGTAAGTTAATTTCGCGTCCACCAGAAATCCGAATTTCTTTTGACGGATTCACAAAGCGCATCATTGCTAATACTTTTAAGCACTCTATTGGTGTTAATTCTTTTTGCCCTTCTAACGGCGTTCCATTTACAGCAACAAGGAAATTACATGGGATAGAATCTGCATCTAAGCGTTTTAATTCAAATGCAATTTCTACACGTTGCTCCGTTGTTTCCCCCATTCCGAAAATAGCACCCGAACATGGTGATATACCCGCATGCTTCGCTTTTTCAACTGTATCAACACGATCGTCGTACGTATGAGTTGAACAAATACTCTCATAATTATCTACATGCGTATTTAAATTATGATTGTAACGATGCACACCAGCTTCAGCAAGACGCTGCGCCTGATCTTCATTTAAAAATCCTAAACAACAGCAAATTTTCAAATCAGTCGTATCACGGATTTCTTTTACCGCTCCAATGACATGTTCTACTTCATTATTAGTTGGGCGGCGGCCAGAAGCAACAATACAATATGTACCTGCCTTACGTCGAATCGCTTCATGTGCACCTTCTACAATCTTCTCTTGCGTTAACCAAGCATACTTATCAATTGGAGCCTCTGATACGATTGATTGGGAACAATACCCACAATCCTCTGGACATAGACCAGATTTCGTATTAATAATCATATTTAGTTTTACTTTTTTCCCGAAGTAATGATGACGAATCACATACGCAGCATTCATAATTTCTAAAATTTCTGTATCATTTGCCTGTAAAATATGAAGTGCCTCTTTTTTCGTTACAGCTCTTCCTTGTACGACTTCAGATGCGATTTGTTTCCAATCTGTTTTCGTTTGTATATGTTTCATTTATTCTCTTCCCCTCTTTTTTCATATAAGAAAATAAAGCATGATATGTTGCCGCAATTCTTCCATCTTCCATAAAATCTCGTTCATATATGCGAAGCATATTGCGAAAAATAGAAGGACTTTGACAATAGGATTCTTCGTTACTGTTCGTAGCCCCAACTTTACGAATGGATTGTAAAAAATCACGAACTGTAGTGAAGGTTTCTATGTAACATGTTTCAGCAACATGTATATCCCCTGTTATTCTTTTACACAACTCTTGCAACTGTAGTCCTGCTAAAAAAGTTTGGCCAACAGTTGTTGCATCATCTATTGCACACATTGTTTTTGCACGCTGAAATGATGTATGCAGCTCATGAAACGTTTTATATCCAAATGTTGAAAACAGCAGCACACCATCTTCACGTAAATTTTTATATAAATTCGCTAATGCAGCTGATAAATCATTTAACCATTGAAACGTTGCATTGGATATCATCACATCATATTGTTCATAAAGTTTAATATGTTCAATGTCTTCACATCGAAATGTAACAGACTCCACATTACACTGCGTTTTTGCTTTCGCAATCATACTTTCTGCAAAATCAACAGCTGTAATCGTCGCATTCGGAAAAGATGTCGCTAGTTTCTCTGTTACATAACCTGTGCCGCATCCAAGCTCTAAAATATGAATTTGCGCCGCTGCATCGTAATGTTCTTTCATATAAGCAAGCAGCTGGTCTGCCATCTTTTTTTGTACATTTGCATATTGATCATAGGATACAGCAGCTTGATTAAATCGTTTTTGTAATAACGTCTTGTTGATCATTTTGTTGTATCCCCCTTACAAACTGTAGAATTTCTTTAGCACATCGTTCTGCATGTGTAAAACAAAGTGCATGTCCAGCTTCTTCTATAATCGTTAGCAATGCATTTGTTTTTTCATTTATATACTGTGCTGCAGACAGAGGACAAATGGCATCAGCCTCTCCGTGAAGAAGTAATAACGGAACATCTATTTGCTGCAGCTGTTCTCTAGCATCTGTTTCTATTAAGTAATCAAGTCCACATTGCAAAGAATAAATTGAATCGCCTTGAAACTGCTCAGCTACTTTTAAAAATGCAATTTGCTCTCCAATTTCCTGCTCCGTCTTTGAAAACATGCTTACATAAAATCGTTTCAATGTAGCATCTTTTTGATTGAGAAGACTTCGTTTCATTCTTTCAACAAAAGACCCTTTCCATCCATGTACATAATCAGAATCTATTGTAAATTTCGCTGTTCCTCCTAATAAAACAATCCCTTTCGTTTGCAATGAATCATATGCTTGAAGAGCTGCCAACGCCCCAAGTGACCAGCCAACTAAAATCACTTCTTTATCTTTAGCTATCTCTATAATTCGTTGCCTGAAATCCTTTTGGTCTTCAACGTTCCACCAATGAACAATATGTACCGGAAATTCATGTAAATATGGAAAGAATGATTCCCAAACTTGCTCTTCCATGCCCCATCCAGAAATGAGCACAAGACTAAGTTGCTTCATCAAATCACTCCTTCTTCCTTTCCAATTTGTACAATCCGCTGTGCTGCCCATTGTAGATCATCATTCGTATGCTGCGCTGTCACAGCAAACCGAATGCGGGAACTATATTGCGGAACAGTAGGTGGTCGAATGGCAATTGCCGCTATCCCTGCTTCTTGTAACTTCATACTGAAACGAAGCACTGCTTCATTAGAACCCACGATAACAGGAACAATATGCGTAGTGCTGTCTCCGATATAAAAACCGGCCTCTTGCAACGCAGTGCGAAAATATCCGCCATTTTCTATTAACCTTTGACGATATGTTCCATCTTTGCTTACAATCTCAATTGCTTTTCCGATTGCTCCAAGCGTTCCTGGAGGTAAAGCAGTTGTAAAAATAAAACCACGCATAGTATTAATCATATAATCGATACAAACTGCACTTCCGGTAATATAAGCACCATAACAGCCCAGCGCCTTACTAAATGTACCCATATGAATATCTATTCGCTTTGCTAATTCTGGATGGTTATGAGCAAGGCCTGCTCCATTCTTGCCGTATACTCCGCCAGCATGCGCCTCATCAACCATAAGAAGCGCTCCGTACTTTTCTTTCAGTATTACTAGATTCTCTAGATGAGCCATATCCCCATCCATGCTAAAAATAGTATCTGTAACGATAAGCTTTCGTTTTTCTGCTGGAGCAGATCTCAGCATTCTCTCTAAATGTTCCAAATCATTATGACGATAGCGCTTATGCTCTGCACCGCTTAATACAATGCCATCTACAATACTTGCATGATTGAGCTTATCGCTAAACACAATATCATGCCTGCCTACAAGTGAAGAAATTGCTCCAACATTTGCCGTGTAGCCGCTATTCACAATTAGTGCTTTTTCAGTTTCTTTCCATGCACATATTTGTTGTTCAATCTCTTCATATAACGGATAGTTACCTACAACAAGACGGGACGCCGTTGCTCCGGTCCCATATCTTTTTGTTGCTTCCACTGCAGCTTCTTTTAGCTGTTCATCTCCAGCTAATCCTAAGTAATTATTTGAGGCTAAATTTAGCATCCTCTTTCCATTTCGAACGAGCCACGTTTTTTCTGCGTGTTCCGTCACGAATAATGTTCGGTGCTGTGATGTTTCTGTAAGACTCGTTAATTTAGACTGAAAATGTGCTTCCCACACTGGATTCATGGCGTAAAAACTCCTCTAACCTTGAGATAGCAACGCTCTCTTCTGCTGCTTGTAATAATTCTTTTCGCGTAAAGCCTTCACGAAGCGCTGGTAATAATCCAATAACCGGTACGTCACTTAACTCTTCAATCATTTTTTTATTTTCTAGCACTCTCTCTTTTTCATATTGTTGACATCCAGAAAAAATGACACCTGCGACTGATAGACCGTGTGCTTTTGCATAAGAAATAGTTAAGACAGTATGATTCACTGTACCAAGTGTTGGCCTTGCTACAATAAGCAATGGTAATTGCAGTTGTTTCGCAAAATCTACAACAAGGGCATCGTCTGTGTAAGGAACTACAAGTCCGCCAGCACCTTCTACAAATAAAGAGTCAAATTGTTTCGATAATTCTTCGTAATGACTTGTAATATCTGATAATAATACTTGTCGCCCTGCTCGCTTCATTGCTAGACGAGGCGCAAGCGGTTCTTCAACTGAGTAAGGACAAATCTCTTCGCATGATATCGTTACACCGGCAGTTGCTTTCAACCGAGCAGCATCACCTTCTGGATGGGAAGAAAGGTGGCCGCTTTGCAATGGTTTATAGACACCGATATTATATCCACGTTGACGAAGCACACCTGCTAATGCACCTGTTACAACCGTTTTACCAACTTCAGTATCAGTTGCTGTTACAAAGAAACCACTCATCATTCGCCCTCCGTTACCTCTTGAATTGCTTGATGTAAAATCATAATCATATCATCAAGTTCTTCTATTGTAGAAGCGAGCGGCGGCATAAATACAACAACATTTCCTAACGGACGAAGAATCATACCTAAATCACGTGCTCTTCTACATACCTTCACACCCATTCGTTCCTGCCAAGAATATCCTTCTTTCGTTTCTTTGTTTTGTACGAGCTCAAGGCCTACCATAAAACCACGCTGACGAATATCTCCCACATGTTTACATTCATGAAAAACTTCTAACCGTTTTGCGATGTATTCTGCTTTATGAGCAACAGCTTCTATAAGATTTGTAGTTTCAAATAATTTCAAATTGGCAAGTGCTACTGCACAACCTAGTGGATTCCCTGTATAACTATGACCATGGAAAAACGTTTTTTGCTCCTCATAGTCACCTAAAAATGCATTATAAATTTCATCTGTTGTTACTGTAATTGCAACCGGTAAATATCCTCCTGTTAAACCTTTTCCAGCCGTTAAAATATCCGGTGTAACGCCCTCATGTTCACATGCAAACATTTTACCCGTTCTTCCAAATCCTGTGGCTACTTCATCTGTAATAAGAAGAACATTGTAGGCTGTACAAAGTTCTCGCAATCCTTTTAAATAGCCCTCTGGCATGGTAATAATGCCGCTCGCTCCTTGTACAAGAGGTTCTACAATAACAGCTGCTACTTCTTCGTGATTTTGTCGCAACAACTCTTCCATTTCTTCTAAATGTTTTTTCACAATAACTTGATGATTTTCCCCATAAGGAGAACGATATGTATACGGATATGGTACTTTTAACGTATCAAATAGAAGTGTACTATACACTTGGTGAAACATATCAATAGCTCCAACAGATACCGCTCCAATTGTGTCACCATGATACGCCTCTTTCATCGTAATAAACTTTTTCTTTTCAGGTTTTCCTTTATGCTGCCAATATTGAAATGCCATTTTAATTGCAATCTCAACCGATGTGGCACCAGAATCGGAATAAAAAACTTTCTTCAATCCATTTGGTACAATTTCAATAATTTTTTCGGCTAACAAAATACTTGGTACATTCGCAATACCTAGCAATGTAGAGTGTGCTATTTTATTTAATTGCTCACGAATAGCGTCATCTAGCTCTTGTACATGATGGCCGTGAACATTGAGCCAAATGGAAGACACACCGTCCCAGTAGCCTTTTCCATTCACATCGTATAATTTTCTTCCTTCTCCTCGTTCAATAATGACGGGATCATCCTCCAAGTAATCTTTCATTTGGGTAAATGGATGCCACACATAGGCCTTATTTTTTTGAGCTAGTTCCTCATATGTAAAAGTTTGATCAATACTCCTTACAGTCACGATTGTCACCTCTAATGTTAACTTATTTTTATTTAAGGTTAACATTATAAAACAAACACTGTCAATTCTTTTTCAAACAATAATATTCTTAAAAAAGAACGACTTATCATATGATAAGCCGCTCTATTTACTGTGCTGAATTTTACCAATCTCCTGTATCAATTGTTCATCTGTTTTGCCTTCTATTTCAATTCCCAATTCTTTTGCATACTCTCGAAGAAGCTCTTGGCGCTTTTCAGAACGCACTGCATCTATTTCTTTTTGGATCTGTTCTTTTGTTTTCCCTTCTGTAGAAACTCCTAATTTATTAGCTGTTTTATGCATTTTCTCTTCTTCACTTATGCTCTTTTCTTTTTTACTTTGTTGTATCGTTTCTTTTGGTTTTTCAGCACTTGTCTTTATTAAATTAGGAGATGCCGCAACCGCTGTATAAATTCCAGCGCCGCCGACGACTATGAACACCATAGAAACAATTATTATTTTCATCTTCATATTTTCTCCTCCTCTCAAATTCATTATAACGAACAATTATTATAATTTGTGTTAATTTTCTTTATATTATCCCTATCGTATGAAAACTCCCGCCACTTATCTCCTTCGGATCTTGAAGTGCGGGTTTCTCGTGTATCACCTTCAAAAGATGCTTAACACGAGTGGAGTTGACACAGCTGCCTGATGGCACAACCCCTCTATTCCATTGGCAAACACCTTTGGAACTGCTTTTTTTAAGATGTTATAAGCACCATTCACATCTGCGTTTAGTAGTTTATTCTCTTCCGTACGATACAAGCCACGTGTGATCCGTTTTCCACTGAATACAGGAATGTCTTCCTCTCCATAAGTGGGGATCACATCATTATCTAGAAAGGATGCCTTGCTTGTATACGATTCTTCCACTACTTGTACAGGAATACCTTTTCGTTTTGCCTTATAGGTGATCATTTCAATGAGTAGATTGTGTGGGATATGGCAAAAGGATTGATTCTGTCGTTTTCCCATATTACTGTTTTGTTTCCATGATGTATTTTTCCCAACCACAATCATAGAGATCTCATGTTGAACTGCGAAATGAACAATGTGGTAACTGATTTTGTGAAAGAAATCTTTTATCTTAAGAAACCGTTTCTCATGAAGCCTCTCTAAACGCTTTGATGTGTGTGGTCCTTCTTTTGGTTCCTTTCCATGACGAAGAATCCTCAGTAAATGAGCCTTTTGTTTGTTGTAGTATTGATTGATGCTTTTGATCACATTGCCTTTTACTAACACAGGAGTGGTCCCTGTATTCGTTGTGATAATTGCAATGTTATTGATCCCTAAATCAATACTCATAAAACGGTTGTTGTCTACATGTTCAGGTGCTGAATCAGATTGTTCTGTTACAATTTCTACCTTAAATTTCCCGTAAGCAGGAGAAACACGTACCTCTTTTAGATTTTCGATATGTCCGAACAATTTGCCAATATTTAATTTCATGTTTGTTTTTGGAAAACGAATGTAATTATCCTGGAGTTTACATACTTGATTGGTGAATACAATTTCTTTCATAGATGATTTGATATATTTTGGAATGCGAGGTCTGCTAGTAAAAGTGGAAGGATGTTTTTGGTATGCCTTGATGGAAGCGAAGAATGATTTCCAATTTTGATACAACTTCTTCATAACTGCTTGATTCGTTTGCGCTGGTAAGTTCATATAATCTTGTTGTTTCATTGTTTTAAACAAGCAATCTAAGAAATGATACGATAGGAACGATTTCTCTTGTGTCGGGAATGTAAACAAGTTACATTTCATTTCTTTTTGTTCTTTAACAGGTTTTTCTTTCTGTTTTTGCACGCGCTTTTGGTACGCATGAAGTTGATTTTCATTCATGATTTCAATATGTGCTTGTAATGTATGAAGAACTTCTTGTTGAAGCGGCTGTAATGGTTGATCCGTACGTAAAGCCGTATACACTTGGCGAATATAGAAATTTGTCGTATTGTATAGATTTTTTGCATTTTGACACATTTCCATGAAGTAGATGTACAATTTATGACCTTTCTTGATCCAAATTTGATAGGATGCATATTCTTTTTCTTTTGTCATCATGTTCACCTCCTTCTTTCCTTCATAATACTATAAAACGGCCAAAAAGAACATACATTCGCCATGTTACAAAAATATTTTTACAAATGCGATGGCAATTCATCTCCACCTTAAACTGGGCTATGCCCTACACGTTTTGAAGATGGAGTTTTCTTGCAAATTTAATCAACATTATGCAAAACGGATATGTATCGCATACAGGTGTAAAAGACATTGATAGTTTATTAACACGCGGCGGGTTACAAAGTATGTTAATGTCTGTTGCTCTTATTTTCCTTTCACTTGGCATGGGAGGATTACTACAAGAGATAGGGATTATCAAACAGCTTATGGCAGCAATTGCAAGCTTTGTCACTACGAGCGGACGTTTAATCTTCTCGACAGCAATTACTGCAATCGGGGTTAACTTTTTACTCGGTGAACAATACTTATCAATTATCTTACCGGGTCAAGCATTTGCAGAAAAATACGATGAACTGGGATTAAAACATCGCAATCTATCACGTGTATTAGAAGATGCCGGTACAGTTATTAATCCGCTCGTACCGTGGGGAATTAGCGGTGTATTTCTCGCAAGTGTCTTAAACGTACCAACAATGAGCTACCTTCCATACACCGTTTTCTGTTTACTTTGTCCAATCATCACTTTACTTGTTGGATTCACAGGCATTGGTCTTTCATGGAATAAAGAAAAGTCCACTGCTAAGCAGCGGACTTTTCTTTATTATTTATTTAATTTTTTTCTTCTAAATAGTGCTAACGCACCTGCACCAATACATGCTAGTCCTGTTGCTAATGTCGTAAACACATTCGCTCCTGTATTCGGCAAGCTATGATCTGTTTTGTCTTGATCTTGGACTGAATCTACTGTTGTTGATTGCTCTTCGCCATTCTTATTATCTTCTGGTGTTTTCGGCTGATCTCCACCGTTATTATTATCTGGCGGCGTTGTTGGTTTATCACTCTCGTTATCTCCACCAGTTGATTCATTGTTTTTCGTTAAATCAATTGCGTATTTCGCAAATTCATTTTCTGATGGACCAACATAAGAAATATTCCCGTCTTTTTCTATATATTTTTGGGCGTTTGGAGAAGAATCAAATGTGACATTCAAATTCTCACCGGTAACTGTTTTAAACGTCCAGTTTTTATCGGCTGTCGGGTTAATTGTTTTCATTTGTTTCATATATTCTACAATAATTTGACGCGTTTCATCAGGAGATTGTAAAATTACTTCTCCTTTACTTACACCTGGGAATGTTTGACTACTACCACGATAGTTATTCGTTGCTACAATAAACTCTTGACCGTCTGTTACTGGTTTTCCATCATACGTTAAGTTCACAATACGATTGGCAGCTTCACTTACAACTTTTCCATCTTTGTCAAACTTAGCTGGCTGCGTTACATCAATTTCATATTTGACGCCATCTAATATATCAAAATTATATGTTGGATAGTTAATATTCACTAATTTTTGCTCATCTGTTTTCTTTGGATCGATTTGGTTAAATTGACCAGCGGACATTTCTAACCAATCTTTCAACTGAGCACCATTTATTTTCACTGCATATAATGTATTTGGATATACGTATAAGTCCGCAACGTTTTTAATTGCAAGCGTTCCCGCCGGAATATCTGTATAATATGTAGATCCGTTACGTCCACCTGCTTTAAACGGTGCACCTGCTGATAAAATTGGCATACCTTCAAATTTTGTACCCTTCATCTTCTGCTCTGTATACCACTTTTGTGCATTTGTTACAATTTGAACAGATGGATCATCTTTTACAAGAGCAAAATAACTATTGATTGGTGCTGTCGTTTCACCAACTGGTGTATTTACATATTTAATTGTCGCTTCATGATCATCTTTTACTGCTTCTACTAAAGATTTATCTGATTCTACTAAAGCATTTCCTTTACTGTCTGCAATTGGACGAACAGCAGGTTTAGATTTCTCTTTTTGTACTTCCCATTTTCCATTGACTTGCTTCAATTCCATATCAATAATTCCTAAGTTACTCCCAAAAGCACCAGGCATTACAACCGGAACGCCATTAAATGTATCGGTTACAACCGCATGGGAATGTCCTGTTAATACCGCATCAACACCAGGAATATTCGTTAAATAGAAAGAGGCATTCTCCATTCCAATATTGTACCCACTCTTATCAATGCCAGAATGCGCCAATGCAACAATAATATCTGCACCTTCCGCTTTCATTTTTGGAACCATTTTTTTCGCTGTTTCTACTATATCTTTCGCTTTTACTTTTCCTTCTAAATTTGCTTTATCCCAGCTCATAATTTGCGGTGGAACAAAGCCCATTACACCAATTTTCACTTTATGTTTCTGACCAGACTCATCTTCTACCTCTTTTTCAAATATATGATACGGTTTGAAGTAATTTTGGTCATTTTCTTCATTACTATCTTTGTCATCTTTATATACATTAGAGTTAATTACAGGAAACTCTGTTTTGCTAATCGCTTTGTTTAAGAAGTCTAAACCATAGTTAAACTCGTGGTTTCCAAGAGAAATAACGTCATACTTCATCATGTTCATTAAACGATATAATGGATGCACATAGTTTCCATCTAGCCCTTTTACTTTTGCTACATAATCGCCAAGCGGTGTTCCTTGCAGTGCGTCTCCATCATCAAATAAAACAGAGTTTTTTGATTCTTCCCTCGCTTGCTTCACAAGAGTCGCCGTTTGAACTAATCCTACTTTATTATCTGTTTTTGTTTGATAGTAATCATAATTCATTAAGTTTACATGAATATCAGAAGTTTCTAATATTCTTAGTTTTACAGTACTTTCCTCCCCCTCTGCATATGCAGGTGTAGGCCATACTTGCGGAGCAATCACTCCCAATGCAAGTACAGCGCCAACTAACGTTTTTGCCGATTTTTTCACATAAAATCCCCCTTGTAAAATAATCCCATGCGACAAAATAGAATATTAGTGTGTATCCCTTCACACCGTCAAATTCTGAAAGAAGTTAGGTGTCTTACTTCTTCTGAGAACATAATAAATCTACCCGTCTGACATCTATCATAACGAACAGGAATTTATATCGTCAATGTAATTTGACAGATTTCTACAAATCTTCCGTAAAAATTATGTAAATTTTTTTTGAAGGCATAATGCCTATCCCATCCCCCCCCCTAATGAATATGGTACAATAAGCATCTATAAGGAGAGTATAACGATGAAAAAGGTCATTTTATCTGCACTTTGTCTCCTCCTTCTTATCATTATATTGTTGGATTATGAAAAGAATCATGAGACAAATGTTCAAAAGGAATCTCCAACAGCAACCGTTCCGCACTGGATTGATTCACAAACAGATGCAACACTACATCATCTTGTCTTAGGTGATTCTCTTGCAAAAGGCTACGGGTCTACACAAGGTGGCTATACACAAATTGCTTCTCAGGAATTAGAAGAGCAATTGCACAAACAAATTACTGTCGATAACCTTGCTGTAAACGGCTTAACAACAGATGGTTTACTTCAAATGGTACAAACAGAAGAAGTAAAACAAAAAATAAAAGATGCCCACATTATTACAATTAGTATTGGTGGGAATAACATTTTACACATAAACAAAAATGTCGGTATTACGGAAGGAATGAAATTATTAAATGAAGAGCAAGATCGTTTTGAACGCGATTTACAAAACATTGTAAAGACCATTCGTATGTCTAATCCGAATGCACTCCTCATTTTATCTGAGCTCTATAATCCATTAAAGCTCGAAGGTTCCATTGCTTCTTACGCAAATGTTTTCTTAGATAGCTGGAACAAAACAATATATTCGATTTCAAAAGAAAATCAGCCTTCGCTCGTATTACCGATTCGCAAATTATTACCAAGTGACCAAAAAGACTTACTATACGATCAAGTCCACCCGAATGATAAAGGATATGAAAAAATTGCAGAATCCTTTGTACAGCAAGTGTTGTCATATAAAGTGAAACTTCAATAAGTAGGCGGGTTTCCTACTTATTGTTAGTTGAACCAATCGGGCCCTTACAGGCGGTTTTTCATCTTGAATTACCCCAAACTACCGCCGGTTTGGGCGGGATAAAGTGAAACTTTCATAAGTAGACGATTTTCCTACTTATGGTTAACCAATCAGGCCTTACAGACGGGATTCCCTCTTGTACCGCTCACACATACCGCTTGTTTGGGCGGAATCAAGATACAAGCAAATAATTCTATTTTTATACATCATAATTTTTTGTTACAATAAGAATAGAAGGGGGCCTGTTATATGGAGTCACGTGAGTGGGAGCGTATCGTTGATCATCTTCTTTCGTTAGTGCCTCTTTTTTATCGCAAGTTTATGCTTCCTGGAGAGTTCTCTTCTCGTAGACATATGCCACCATCACATACACAGGTGTTATTGTTATTGCATGAACGAGATACATTAGCGGTTTCAGAAATCGGAAAACGGTTAGCTATTTCAAGACCGAATATGACACCATTGCTAAATAAACTCATTCAAGAAGAACTTGTAGAGCGCCATTATAGCGAAAAAGATCGGCGTGTTATTTTAATGTCACTTACAGCCGAAGGAAAATTATTGGTAAATCAATACAAACAATTCCTTTTAGAAAAACTGAAGGAAAATTTACAAACGTTATCATCAAGCGACCGGGAACAACTGACCCATTCGCTACAAACAATTCAAAACTTAATTATGAAAGCAAATATATAAAGCTGCTTCTAGACAGAAGCAGCTTTATGTTTCGTAATAGTTTCCATAATATACATTGGAATACGGCCAAGTAGTTAAATACGGTTTACTTTCTTGTGATGGTTGAATCTGTCTTACGTACGGGACAGGATAATATACAATACGCTGATAGTACCTAGGAGCATAATAAGAAAAAAACATCAACTTTCCCCCTTTTTAGAAGCATATTCAAAAAGGAAATTTGATGTGCATTCATTATATTTGTGTAATGGGGCTTTTTATTTGTTTCTTTCTTCTTGTCAATCTTATTTTGCGGTTTTTCTCGTATAAATAGTACATAACAAAATAGGCAATTATGCCGAATATAATTCCTATAATTGTCATTCCGATTATTACATACACTTCGTTTTGTAACAGGTTTTTTAACATCGTTAGCCCATGACTTGAAAAAAAATCTTTTATTGTATAGTGGTGATACGGCATTTTTTTTACTTCAAATGGATAAATAAGTTTTCCGAGTGCATGTGCGAAAGGAATTAGAATAACAGGTAAAAATGTTGCTTTTCCAATAAGGTTGCCGATAACAGCTGCTGGAAACGAACCGTTAAATAATCGAACGAGCGGATAAAAAATAAGATATACGAGAGAAGCTGTATGAATAACTAGCATTTCTATTCCAAAACCAACAGCAAATCCTCTTGATACAATTTTCGCGCCTTCTGGTGCACGCAATAATTTATAATAATTTAACTTCATTCCTCGCCAAATACGCTGAAAGAATGAATACGTTTTCTTGTTAACTCGCATCTGAATCATCTCTCTTATATTTTTCTTTTATTTACTATTATAAAGTATACAAAGAGAAAATGCGAAATTTCAATAAGACATTTTGAATAAAAAACAACCTTCCATTATTAAGAAGGTTGTTTTTCTTGTAATAAACTGACTAATAATGCCTTTTGTACATGCAAACGATTGCCGGCTTGCTGAAATACAATTGATTGTGGCCCATCAATAATTGCTGCGGTTACTTCTTCTTCACGATGAGCGGGCAAACAATGTAAGAAACGATAAGTTGATTTTGCATACTGAGTGAGCTGCTCGTTTACTTGATATGGCTGAAATAATTCATATTTCTCCTTACTATCTTCTTGACCCATACTCATCCAAACGTCTGTATAAATAAAATCCGATTCTTTAACAGCCTCTTTTGGATTATACGTAACTTCAATTTTAGCTCCTGTACCTTTTGCAATTTCTATCGCACGTTTCACAATCTCTTCATCCGCTTCATATCCTGGAGGCGTTGCAACTGTAATATTCATTCCCACTTTCGCACTCGCAAGCAGCAGTGAATGACAAACATTATTTCCATCTCCAACATATGCAAGTTTGATATCTTGGAATGTATTCACTTCTTCATAAATCGTCATTAAATCTGCCAGTGCTTGACATGGATGGTGATCATCTGTTAGTCCATTAATAATCGGAATTGTCGCTTCTTTTGCTAATTCTTCTACTTCTGCATGTGAAAATGTTCGTATCATAATTCCGTCAATATATTGTGACAACACTTTAGCCGTATCTGCAATACTTTCTCCTCTGCCGAGCTGCAATTCTTTACCGCTTAAAAACATACCATGTCCTCCAAGCTGAACCATACCAGCTTCAAATGATACACGCGTACGAGTAGAATGTTTGTCAAAGATTAATCCTAAAATTTTACCATTTAATAAGGGCAATGTTTTTTCTTCTTTTACATACTTCGCAAATTCAATAATTGCAATTATTTCTTCTTTCGTTAATTCTTCTAATGTTAAAATATCCTTTGTTTGAAGTTTAGGTACAGACATTGTTTTCATACGAATTCCCCCTCTATTTAATCAATGCTTGTTTACATACACGATTCATCATATGCACTGCTTCATCAATTTCTTCTTTCGTTACGATAAGTGGCGGTAATACACGCAGTACATTGGGCCCAGCTTGCAAAACAAGCAGCCCTTCATTCTCTAGCGCTGCCACCATATCACTAACTTCTCCCTTGCAAACAACCCCAATCATAAGCCCTTTCCCGCGAATATCAATAATCCAATCTATATCCTGCAATTCTTCTTGTAATTTTTGTAAAAAATATGTTCCCTTTTCTTGTACTTCTTGCAAAAAAGAAGACTGTGAAATGATTTGTAATACTTCTTTTGCTGCTGTCATAGCAATAAAGTTCCCACCAAACGTCGAACCATGTGTTCCTGGAGAAAAAACAGACCCTAACTCTTTCTTACCAAGCATCGCTCCAACTGGAATACCATTTCCAAGTGCTTTTGCGACTGTGACAATATCAGGTGAAATTCCCATTTGTTCATATGCAAATAACGTCCCTGTTCTCCCGATTCCTGTTTGCACTTCATCAATGATAAAAAGTGCTCCGTATACATGACACAACTTCTCGATTTCACGTAAAAATGTGATATCTGCTGGAAGAACACCACCTTCTCCCTGCACAATTTCTACCATAACAGCTGCAACCTCTTCATTCATTGCCTCTCGAAATGCAACAATATCATTAAAAGGTAGATGCAGAAAACTTGGAAGGAGCGGGCCGAATCCATCGTGGATTTTAGATTGTCCTGTTGCACTCATTGTTCCAAACGTTCGTCCGTGAAACGATTGTTTACACGTAATTACGACTGATTTCCCTGTATACTTACGGGCTAACTTCAGCGCTGCTTCATTCGCTTCAGCTCCGCTATTACAAAAAAATGCGTAGTCTAATTCTCGATCTTTCGTTAATAACGCGGCTACTTCTTCTTGCACTGTATGCGGAAATAAATTTGAAATATGCCATATTGTTTTTAATTGCTTTTCTACAGCATTTACGACCGCTGGATGACAATGTCCTAAATTGCATACTGCAATTCCAGAAGTAAAATCTAAATATTGCTTTCCTTGTTTATCTGTAACCTTTGTGCCGCTGCCTTTCACAATTTCAATGTTTCGTCTACTGTATGTTGGAAAAACATGCTGTCCCATTATAAATCCCCCCCTTTTTTATTGTTGTACCAACCCACTCTCCTTTATTTGTCAGAAAACGTTGCGTACCGTTTACAATTACAACATCCTTCACACCTAGTTCCAATGACATCAGTGCTGCTTTTACTTTCGGAATCATTCCACCAGTAATAATTCCATTGTCTATAAGCTCAAGAAGCTGCTTTTCCTCTGCTTGCTCAAGGAGATCCTCCTTATATATGACACCATCTACATCTGTAATAAAAATTAAATTTTTCGCATTCATCGCTGTCGCAATTGCTGCTGCCGCTGTATCTGCATTGACGTTGTATACTTGCCCATCCATTACTCCAACAGGCGCAACAACAGGAACAAATCGATTTGCCAACAAATGTTCTAGCAGCATTGTTTGAACATATTGCACTTCACCAACAAAGCCAAATTCCTCTTCTAATGGAGCAACTTTCAATAGCATTCCATCACAACCGGATAATCCAATCGCTCCAAGCTCTTGTTCATTTAGCTTTGAAACCAATGTCTTGTTTGTACTACCGCATAATACCATTTGCACAACTTCCATTACCTCTGCTGTTGTCACACGTAATCCATCTTTTTTTTCAATCGGGATACTTAATTTGTTTAGCATCGCATCAATTTCAGGTCCACCGCCATGAACAATAATCACATCATACATTTCTACCATTTGTTTCATACATTGGAAAAATGTTTCGCCTAAATGAGCTAACATACTACCGCCACACTTTATTACAATACGCTCTCTCATCTCTTCTCTCCTTATGTGTGATAACAAGCATTAATTTTCACATATTCATAACTTAGGTCGCATCCCCATGCTCTTCCGCTTGCTTTGCCAATATGTACATATACATCCATAACAATCTCTGATTGCTGTAACATTTGTTTCATCTCTTCTTCTGAAAAATGTTGCGGTTCACTACCTTTTAATACCGCAATCGACTGGATATAAATATCAACCGTACTTGGCTCAATGACAATGCCACTTTGTCCAATTGCGCTAATAATACGACCCCAGTTTGCATCCTCACCGTATGCAGCTGCTTTCACAAGATTGGAACCAACAATTTTCTTCGCAATCATATTTGCTTCTTCTACAGTTCGTGTGCCATGCACATTTATTTCAATTAACTTTGTTGCTCCTTCTCCATCTTTTGCAATTTGTTTTGCTAAATCTTCACAAACCTTTCCAAGCGCCATCAAAAATTTCTCCCATTCTGGATGCCCTTCACATATTGCGGTTGTGTTTGATAATCCACTTGCCATAACAAGTACCATATCATTTGTAGATGTATCTCCATCAACTGTAATTTGATTAAATGTTTGATTCGTAATTTGGGATAAAGCTCTTTGCAATACTTCACTTTCAATATTCACATCAGTCGTGATAAACCCAAGCATCGTTGCCATATTCGGATGAATCATCCCTGATCCTTTTGCAGCCCCGGCAATTGCAACTTCTTTTCCTTCAATAGAGAGCTTATAGCACGATTGTTTCGCAACTAAATCTGTTGTCAAAATCGCTTCATAAAATGATGTAGCAATTTCTACTTCTTTTGATGGTTGTAAAGAAGCAATACCACTTCGCACTTTTTCCATTGGTAGAGGCTGCCCAATAACTCCTGTAGATGCTACCGCAACGTAATGCTCCTCTATATGAAACTGCTTGGCTACTAATGCACGCATTTCATATGCATCTTGCAGTCCTTTTGCCCCTGTACAAGAATTTGCATTTGCACTATTGACAATAATGGCTTGTAATTTTTGCTTGGCAGCAATACTTTCTTTCGTAACAACAAGAGGAGCTGCTTGAAATTGATTTTGCGTATAAACAGCCGCACAGCTAGCTGGCACTTCACATAGGATTGCTCCTATGTCTTTTTTCTCTTTTCTTAATCCTGCATGAATTCCAATCGCTGCAAACCCTTTTGGTGTTACAATCGAACCGTTTTCTATCTTCGTACATAATGCCGTTTCAATCATCATTCTTCCCCCTTACGGATACAGCGGCATAAAGTGTAAATTCTTCGTTTCTTCCACTCCTGCCAATATATTTGCATTTTGCACAGCCTGCCCAGCTGCACCCTTCATTACATTATCAATGACTGCTACAATCGTAATTCGTCCCGTCCGTTTATCATAAGCCGTTCCGATGTCACAAAAGTTAGATCCCCTTACTTCTTTCGGACTTGGAAAAACTCCCTTTTCTCGTATTCTTACAAACGGTGAGTGGCAATAACTCTCTTCATAAATTTGCTGAAGTGTAACATCTGTTATCTCTTGCTTTACCTTTGCATAGAGTGTTACCATAATTCCCCTTGTAATTGGAATAAGGTGTGTACTAAATGTGATTGGTTTCATGTTCTCATCCCATTCTTGCAACATTTGCTCAATTTCCGGGACATGCTGATGTTCATTTACTTTATAAATGTATAAATTATCGTGAATTTCTGGAAAATGCGTCATACTTGTTGGTGTCTTTCCAGCTCCAGAAACCCCTGATTTTGCATCAATAATAAGTGAATCCACTTCAATTATTCCGTTTTTTACTAACGGCGCGGCCGCCAGTAGCGTTGCAGTCGCATAGCATCCTGGATTCGCAATTAATCTTGCAGTTGCAATTTCACTTTTTTTCCACTCCGTTAATCCATACACAGCTTGTTGTAATACTTCTTCTTTCGCAGCTGTTTTTTTATACCACTCTTCATATATAAACGGCTTTCGAATTCGAAAATCTCCAGATAAATCAATAACTCTCATACCAGCCTCTAGTAAACTTGGAGTCAAATTCGCTGACACCCCAGCCGGTGTTGCTAAAAATACAAGATCTGCTTCTTTTGCAATACCTTCAACATCTACTTCTTCTAATGTATGAGAAATAAAAGTAGATAAGTGAGGATAAGGTGTTGTCATAACTTCTCCAATTTGTGAAAAAGAATGTACCGATGTCACTGTAATGCTTGGGTGATGTGTTAATAACCGTAAAAGCTCAAGTCCTCCGTATCCAGTTGCCCCAATAATTGCCGCTTTCATAATTCCTCCTCATTACCTTTTAGATTTAAGTATGATTATAATATTGTATATTTATGAAGTCAATTAAATATTTATAAATTTTTAAATAATAAAAATTGATATAAAAAGTCGTTTTACTAATAAAACTTTTAAAACGCATGAATTTTTATGCAAATTAACAATATAGAGACTTTCTTTTCTAATTCAAGTACAATAAAAACAATACATATATAGATGTAGGTGGGAAAAATCATGAATGAAAAACTAATTCAAAAAATGATTATAAAAAGTTTTCAACAATATCAATGTACGCCAACTTCACAAGAAGACTATAAAATGCTTGTAGAACGTATTCAAAACATGATTTCTAATAATACAGAGATTGATTTGTATGAGGCTATAGAGGATGTTGTATATGAATACATTACGCTATCTTAGAGATTGAGAAACTTATAACATGTTAAAGGAGTAGGAAGCATGAAAAGGAGATTATAAAAAATGAAAAAAATTTTTATTCTTCTCGGATTACTTACTTTCTTTTTAACAGCTTGCCAAAATAACATCATACACTTTACAGACATTTATCCTCATGTTCATGTAACCAAAATAGAAATAACAAAAGGCAACGGAGAAAATACGATTATCACAAATCAAACACATATCGATGAATGGATCAATCGCATGCAGTCTATTACATTCACACTAGAAAAAAAACAAGAAAAAATAGTCGGATATATATATTCCGTAAAGATGTATAACAAGGACGAAGAAGTAGGCAGTTTCACGACTTCCGAAATTAACGGATATTATTACAAAAAAAATACTGAACTAGAATCAGCAATAGAAAATTTAATGAATAAAAAATAGGAGATTCTCAAAAAGAGAATCTCCTATTTTTTACTTAGTGATTTTCCAGCTACACGCTCAAATAACCCTGGAAACAATGAAAAAATAATCGGTCCTAAACTCATCCACTTGGGTAGATTTACTTCACGCTTTTTCATTTCAATTGCTTTTACAACTTGATGCGCTACATAATTTGGTTTTAATATGTAACGTTCGACACTTTTTACGTATGTACCAGATTGATCTGCTATCGTATGGAAGTTTGTATCAATTGGACCTGGATTAATGGCTGTTACAGTAATATTTGTATTTGCAAGTTCCATGCGCAAACTATTTGTAAACCCTAATACTGCATGCTTTGTTGCTGCATATGCACTTGATTTCGGTGTTGCAATTTTCCCTGCTAGTGAAGCGATATTCACAATATGTCCACTATTTCGTTTGATCATATAAGGTAAAACCGCCTTCGTACATGCTACTAAACCAAATACATTTACATCAAACATATCCTTTACCTCTTGCACGGATGCATCAACGAATGTTTTAAAGACACCAAAACCAGCATTATTGACTAATATATCAATACATCCTATATCCTGAAGAATTTGTGTAAAAACAACCTCCACTTCTTCTTCATTACTAACATCCAAAACATAGTAATGGCAAGGAGTACGATATGTGTTTTCAATTTTTTGTTTAAGTAATCGTAATTTTTCTTCTGTACGGGCAATTAATACCGGAGTTGCACCTCGCTCCGCTACTTGCAACGCTATCTCTTCTCCAATTCCACTGGAAGCTCCTGTAATGACGATTACTTTATCTTGTAAACGTCGATTCATAGATGTCACCTACTTTGCATAGTAAATCCATTGTTTAGATGACTTGTCAATCATCACTTGTTGATTATATGCTAAAAAGTCTAATTGTCCAACTGTTTCAGAGATGGTAAGTGGTAACTGCTTTTCATATAGCGTAGGAAATAGTTTGACACACACCTCGAATGCTGTCATCGGTTGTGCTTTTAATAAATTTAATACTTTAAAAGCTCGTGCCTCTTGTTTTTGTAATCGCTCATTTACTAGTCCTGCCACATCAAGAACATCTTCTCCATGCCCTGATAGAACACGTGAAATATTCATACGAGCTAAGCGCTTTAATGTTTCATTGTACTGCAGCATCGGTTGTGCTCGTTCTGTTTCTCCCTCATATGGCGGTTCTAGAATTGGATTAGAAGAAATATGCCCAATCAGCGCATCCCCACCAATTAACACCCCATCTCTTTCACGATATAAAGAAATATGGGTAGAAGCATGCCCAGGTGTTTCAATCACCGTAAACTCCGGTAATGAAGCAATACTATCTCCTTCTCGTACAGTATGTGTAAGCGAACGTTTACAGGAGTAAATCATTGTTTTCGTTAACAATGCACCTTGTGGTAACAAGACTTCTGGAACTCCAAACTGTACAGATGCTTCTAAAAAGAACTGTTGATAACGCTTTATAAATTGCGGATCTTGTGTAATCCACGGCTCATTCCACGGATGACCGACAATATTTGTACGTTCAGAAAATATATCCAGCAATCCGCAATGATCTGCATGATGGTGTGTAAGAACAACCGTTTCAATGTCTTCTACTTTATATCCTAATGCAGCTAGTTGTTTCTCCAGTGCAAGTCTCGATTCTTTTGTATTTGTTCCTGTATCAATTAATGTAAGTGTTTCTCCCTCTACTAAAAAAACATTGACTGTTTCAACCGCAAATGGAACAGGAATTTCCATTCGATGAATGACTGTCATACATATTCGCCCCTCTTTCTTTCCGTTTCAAAAAATGAATCTTCCTTCAGTTTACATCTTATATAAAAATTTGTCATTATTTTCAGACAAAAAGAAGGGATTTTCTATACAAAACCGAATGTATGTAAATTTATAAGTTATTCTCATATACACAGTAAAAGGAGGACTCATCATGTCACTACGAAAAATTGCTTTTGTCGGTGCAGGTTCAATTGCCGAAGCTACGCTTGCCGGCTTATTACAAGCTCACGTTGTAAAAGGGGAACAAATTACTGTCAGTAATCGCTCTAATGAAAGAAGACTGCAAGAGTTACATCATCGCTACGGAGTACATGGTACACATGATAAAAAAGAGCTGCTTGCTCATGCCGATATTATATTTTTAGCAATGAAACCAAAAGATGTTGTGGAAGCCCTTACTCCATTACGGGATTACATTACAGAGAATCAATTAATCATTTCATTATTAGCAGGTGTATCTACGACATCCATTACTAATTTATTACAAAAAAATGTTCCTATCATCCGTGCAATGCCAAATACATCATCAGCAATTTTAAAATCCGCTACCGCTATTTCTCCTTCCGTTCACGCAAAAGAAGAACATATCATGCTTGCAAAAACGCTTTTTGAAACAATTGGTCTTGTTTCTGTTGTAGAAGAAAAGCACATGCATGCTGTCACCGCTTTATCAGGAAGTGGACCAGCCTATATTTATTACGTTGTCGAAGCGATGGAAAATGCTGCGAAACAAATCGGCCTAGAGGAAACTGTTGCAAAATCACTTATTCTCCAAACAATGATTGGTGCCGCAGAGATGTTAAAAACAAATACAAAGCACCCTTCCATATTACGAAAAGAAATTACATCACCAGGAGGAACGACGGAAGCTGGCATTGAAATATTGAAAAGCTTTCAATTTCAAGAAGCACTTATTCAATGTATTACAGAAGCAACAAAACGTTCTCACGAGCTTGGTGAAACGTTAGAGAAATTTGTAAATGAAAAATAAAAAACCTTGCTGAGTAAGCAAGGTTTTTCTCTTATTCACTTTTCTTTCCAAAAATCTCCTCTTGCAAACGACGCCCCGTTGGCGTTGCCGCAAGACCGCCTTCTGCTGTTTCACGAAGCGCACTTGGCATCGATTGTCCGATGCGGTACATCGCTTCAATTACTTCATCACAAGGAATAGCACTCGTTACACCAGCTAATGATAAATCAGCTGCAATCATCGCATTTGATGCACCTGCTGCATTACGTTTTACACATGGTACTTCTACAAGCCCTGCAACAGGATCACATACTAAACCAAGCATATTCTTAAGTGCGATACTCATCGCTGTTGCTGCTTGCTCTGGTGTACCCCCAGCCATTTCAACAGCTGCTGCCGCTGCCATACCACTTGCTGAACCGACTTCCGCTTGGCACCCACCAGCTGCCCCGGCAATGCAAGCATTATTCGCTACAACCATACCGAACGCACCAGCTGTAAATAGAAATTCAATCATTTCTTCACGTGTTGGGTTTAATTTTTCTTTTAGCGCAAATAGTACACCTGGTACTGTTCCAGCTGAACCAGCTGTTGGCGTTGCGCAAATAATACCCATAGCAGCGTTTACTTCATTCGTTGCGACAGCTTTACTTACCGCATCTAAAATTGTATCCCCAGACAACCCTTTTCCGCTTTTCATGTACGCTTGTACTTTCACTGCGTCTCCGCCAGTAAGTCCAGTCGGAGATTTTACGCCTTGAATTCCACGCTCTACTGCTTTTTCCATTACAACTAAATTTCTTTCCATACCAGCGATTACATCTTCACGAGAAAGTTTTCTTGTTTCCATCTCACATTGAATCATAATCTCTGCAATTTTTACGTTTTTCTCTTCTGCTTGTGCAACTAGTTCCGCTGCGTTCCGAAACATGTTGTGTCCCCCCTGCTATTAATCCATGATGGTTACTTGACAAATATTTGACTGCGCGTTAATTTCATCGATTATCTCATCTGCTAACAACTCATCCGTTTCAATGACCATTAACGCTTTTCTTCCTTTTTCCTTACGTGAAACACTCATCATACTAATATTGATTTCGTGCTTTGCAAGAATAGATGTAACTGAGGCAATTGCTCCAAAACGATCATTATTTACGATAAGAAGTGCCGGACTTGTACCTGTTAATTGCAAATCAAATCCATTTAGCTCCACAACTTCAATTTTCCCACCGCCGATTGAACAAGCAACCACTTCAATTTCATCCTCAGCTTTATACAAACGAATTTTCGCTGTATTTGGATGTACTGCTTGTGCTTCTTCTTCAATAAATGTAACATCAATTCCACGTTCTTTTGCAATTTCAAGTGCCTGCGGAATACGAGGATCATCCGTTTCAAATCCTAGTATGCCCCCAACAAGCGCTACATCTGTACCATGACCTCGATACGTTTTCGCAAACGAACCATATAAAGAAATGATAATTTTCTCAGGTTCATGACGGAACAGCTGACGAGAAACTTGCCCCATTCTTGCTGCACCTGCTGTATGTGAACTAGACGGACCAATCATAACTGGACCAATAATATCAAAAACTGAGCGATATTTCATAATAGTTCCCCCTAAATCTTCATTATGAAAAAGTTACCTACTAATAATCTATTAATCTGTCGCTTTTTTGTTTTTCTATTTGTACTAATAAATTTATAGAATCAATTTAATAAACTGATACATACCATCAGCTATCATAATATATAAGAATCATCTTGTCACTTCTTGATTTATTTCATTTTTTTTACAAAAACAAACAAAACATAAATTTATTACGTACAAACATAGTGAATACGCTTTCATTATATCTCTTTTTTTACAGAATTTAAATTTTTTAATATTTCAAACTAAAAACAAACCTTCCACACATTCAGTTCAATAGTATTCTACCGTTAGTAGTTCTTCTCTATTTTACGAAAACGACACAATAAAAACCATGACAGATACATACGTTATCTCTGTCATGGTTTTTTCATTATTTTGATACAGGAAAACTTTTTAAATCTGCTGCAATTTCCGTGTTTGGAAATACTTGTCTCGCTTCTTCAACGAGCATGTTACATGCTTCACCTTGATAACGAGAACTAATATGAGTTAAAATCATTTGTTTTACATTTGCTTGCAGCGCAATATTCGCCGCTTGCTGTGTTGTAGAATGAAAATAATCATGAGCTTGCTGTGAATCTTCCGCGCCGAACGTCGCTTCATGTACAAGTACATCAGCATCCTGTGCTAATTCAATACTCGCTTCGCAATAACGTGTATCGCCTAAAATTGTAATAATTCGTCCTTTTTGAGGTGGTCCAATGAAATCCTTTCCGCAAAGTATACGTCCATCCTCAATCTCTACTATTTCTCCATCTTTTAACCGCTTAAAGATTGGTCCCGGTTTAATTCCTTCCTTTAATAATCTATCTACGAGAAGATGACCTGGAATATCCTTTTCTACAATAC
This sequence comes from Bacillus yunxiaonensis, assembly GCF_037104695.1. Lineage (NCBI taxonomy): Bacteria > Bacillati > Bacillota > Bacilli > Caryophanales > Bacillaceae > Bacillus > Bacillus yunxiaonensis. Next base: position 167,678 of record NZ_JBAWSV010000002.1, read on the forward strand.
GATAGCCAAAACATTCAATTCCGTGTGACAACCGTTTCGTTTCCACAAGAAATTGTTTATCTTCATATACAATACCTTCTTCGGTAATTTCTATAATCTCTATCGGGTATTTCACATGTGTTGTACTCACTGCCAATGCTACTTCAATAAATTGTTTAATCCCTTTTGGACCATATACAGTTAACGGGGTTGTTCCTCCTTGAAAAGAGCGGCTTCCTAACAAACCTGGTAATCCAAAAATATGATCCCCGTGTAAATGCGTAATAAATATTTTCTCAATGCGACGCGGACGCACTGATGTATGTAAAATTTGATGCTGTGTTGCCTCACCGCAGTCAAATAGCCACGTTGCACCTCGTTCTTCTAATAATTGCAAAGCTATCGCTGATACGTTTCTTCCCTTTGAAGGAACACCAGCTCCCGTTCCTAAAAATACAAATTCCACGTTGCATCCTCCAAGCATTTCATAATATCTATCGTTATCTTACGGAATATAAACAAAAATGGCAAATAAACTTCGTATAAACCGCTCATATAGACAACTATATATTCCGAACGTTAACAATTAAAAACTTCACACTCGTTCGTGTCTTGTAGTAAGATAATACTATCATTTATACAAGGTGGCTAAAACAATGAAAGAAGTATTTCGTTTACAAACTGGCTTTTCTTCTTCTTTTGATCGCTGGGTAAGTTCATTTATTTCTGAAACACCAGCAGAATTACAATGGTCTACATTAAAAGAATTAATTCATGAATATATTGCATTGCATACAGTTCAAGCGGTACCAGAATACATCTCTTCTTCCATCACATATTATGCACAGCGCATTTCTACGTCAACTAATACAGACATTGTGATTTACGAAAGCCCTTCTATGTCATAATATGTTTACGTGTTAAAACATAAAAAGGTATCGGCTTCCGATACCTTTTTATGTTGGGATGAATAAGCAAAACGACTGGTTTAAATACAAAATGCCTATCATTTGTCATGTATTGTTGCAAATTGCTTAATCATTTCATTTAAATCCTTCGCTGCTTTTGTAGGAATCTGATGCTTTACATTATCAATAAAATTTAATTTATTACATGGCAATTTTTCATACAGTAGGTTCGCATAACTGTAAAATGCTTTATCTTCCTTACCATAAACTAACAAAACAGGACGCTTAATCTTTCTAAGTTGACTTGTACAATTATAATGCAAACTATAACGATAATATTGTTCAATATTTTTCGCATTTCCTTTTTGTGCTTCTTTAAACATCTTTACAAATAATTTCTGTGTATTCGAATTGCTCCATGCAATGGACAATGCTAGAACATGAATAGCCCGTGCTTTTGCAAGTGTTATACCTAAAGAAATTTTATTCTTTAGATAGTTATCCTTTACTTCTGACATCCCTCCGATTACAATACCCCCTAAGGCCCTTTCGGCATAGTTCAACAAAAATTCCAATACGACAGAACTTCCAATTGAATACCCGCATATGAATGCTCTCTTGATGTCCAAATGATCCAATAAACATCTAATATCTTCAACAATCAATGGATAAGTTAGCGATTGTTTTGAATACTGACTTCTTCCGTGACCTCTAATATCAAAAGTAATAACTTGAAACTTTTGAGATAATTCTTCGACTTGGTACTCAAAATTTACAGAAGTGAGCACAGGAGGATGAATAAAAACAATAGGAATCCCTTTTCCCTTTACGGTATAGTATAGGCTGCTACCGTCTACATCCAACATTGGCATGTATGTAATCACCTCATTGTCTTTACATTAGCTTCTGTTATTATACGAAACTTTTCTTTTTATATTCTGGAAAATACATTAACATAAGTTGTCATCATGAAAACTCCATAAATATCGCAATATAAATCATGTAGAATGAAGCCAAATACCTATCCCTAAATTTTTCCACAAGGAGTCGAACATGAATATTCTAACTTGGTTTATATCATTATTCACTTTTAGAAGAGGAACTCAGCGAGTGTTTCAATTGTTTAGAAATAGAACGAATAATAGAAATTGGATTTGGATTTCTTTACTAGGCATAGGAACAGTTTTTGGTTTAGTAGCAAGCCGAAACTTTAATATGATGAAGCCGATGCAACGTGTCTTTCGAGGTCTTCAAAGTACAACAAGAATAGTTATGCCAACTAATTTAAATTTGGCAAATGTGGAATTTGGTAATGAAATAACACCAAATAAACAAAAGAAATAATTGCATAAAGTGAAACTTCCATCAGTGGGGTTTTCTTCATCCCTCCACTGATGGAAAGCTCTCACCAATCGGGCGCATGCCAACAGTAATACCCCCACCTATCTTCTGTAGAAAAGCGGAAGCGGCTCGCCCAGAATCGCAGGACGTTGGAGCACCCGACAGAGAGGCACTTTTTGCCTCGTCCGAGGGGGCGAAACGACTGGAGATTCCAGCCGCTAGAGCTGGACAACGATTCTCTCTCAACCTTGAGGTGGGGTCTTACTGTCCGCGAATAGCGGGATAAATGACAATAACTAAAAATCACGTAGAAGATACCTTCTGCGTGATTTTGTTGTAGTAAATAAACTTACATATGAATTTTTTATATGAATTTATTCTCTAAATTCTGCTGAAATGTTCTCTCTTGTTGTCGAAACAATTGACTGCCGTGCTGAATAACCTTCGTACCATATTTACTATTTAGTTGTTCCATCACTGTCAAAAGCGGTTCTGCCCTCGCATCTTCTTCAAAAGAAAATAAATCAAGCTGCTTAGTCGCTTCTGTTTTCCATTCTAATTCACAAGCAGTAATGCCAAGTAATCTAACAGGGTCACCATCCCAATGTTTTTTCCATAGCCTTATTGTTGATTGAAAAATATCTGGCGATTCCCAAATTGCATTTTCTAGCATTTTACTGCGCGTAATCGTTCGGCGATTATAGTATTTAATCGTAATTTGAATATTATATGTAACGAGAGCACGTTTTTGTAATCTTCGGCTCACAGATTGAGACAAGCGCTCTAACATATCCAGCAATTCCTTCTCTTCGTCCACATCTTTTGGCAACGTTATAGAATTTCCGATTGTTTTATATTGTCCCATTTGACTTGGGTCCACATCTCTATTGTCTATGCCATTTGCACGTTTTTGTAAATCCAATCCATGATTTCCAATCATAGAACGAATAATATAAGCTTTTCCAGTAGCTAAATCCCCAATCGTATGTATATGTACATCTTTTAATTTTTCTGCTGTTTTCTTTCCAATCCCATGCATCTTTTCAACTGGAAGCGGCCAAAGAAGTTCTTGTACATCTCGTTTACGAAGCACTGTAATACCTAGAGGTTTTTTCATATCAGAGGCTGTTTTTGCTAGAAATAAGTTCGGAGCAATCCCAATGCTGCACGGAAGCTGTAATTCTGTTAGTAATGTTTGTTGAATCATTTGAGCAATTTCTAACGGTGAACCGAGTCCATAACACTCTGTAATATCTAAATACCCTTCATCGATTGAAACAGGTTGAATTTTTTCAGTAAACCGCGCAAGAATTTGAAACAATGCAAAAGAAGCCTCTCTGTATAACTCAAAGTTTGGATGTTTTATAACAAGTTCCGGACATAATCGTTTTGCTTCCCAAACAGGCATTGTCGCACGAATTCCCTTCGCCCTTGCTTCATAACTGCACGTTACAATAATCCCTTTCCGTTCCTTCGCATTCCCAGCTATTGCTAACGCTTTACCTTGCAATGATGCATCATGTGCGATTTCTACAGATGCATAAAAACAATTCATATCAACATGCAAAATGACGCGGCCATTTTTCGGATACATTTCACGCATCTTTCTCACCTCACAAGAACATTCGTTCTTATTTTATCAAAAACATTATAAAAAAATCAATTTTATAGAGGAGGAAATTGTTAATTTATAGAAGTATGTCCACATGGAAATTTCAAGGAGGTTAAGGAGAAAACATGACTACACGTGTAAAACCCCTTTATCTAATTTCACTATCTGTTTTCTGTTTGTTGATTATCTATTTACTACTTCCAATCATAGGTTTCGATGCTCATGGGCTCCTTTCGTCTCTATTGCCATTTTCAACTTTATACATTCTCCCATGGATTTTTCTGTATTGGTTTATTCGCCTCGTGAAGGCGTTGGAATCAAAATAAAAAGAGGCTAGCTTTTATGCTAGCCTCTTTTTCCACATTACTTTGCTGCTTCTTCAATAATCGCAACGACCATTTCTGCTGTTTTTACTAATTCTTCAACAGGAATTTTTTCGTTTGTTGTATGAATTTCCTCGTAACCAACTGCTAAGTTTACTGTTGGGATACCGTGACCAGCAATTACGTTTGCATCGCTGCCGCCACCGCTTTGGTGAAGAGATGGTGTACGGCCAATTTTTTCAGCAGCACGTTTTGCAACTTCTACAACGTGATCGCCATCAGCGAACTTAAATCCTGGGTACATTACTTGTACGTTTACTTCTGCTTGTCCGCCCATTTCTTTAGCTGTAGATTCAAATGCTTCTTTCATTTTACGAACTTGCTCTTGCATTTTTTCGTCTACTAAAGAACGTGCTTCAGCAAAGATTTCTACATAGTCACAAACGATATTTGTTTGTGTACCGCCTTCAAAACGGCCAATATTTGCAGTTGTTTCAGAATCAATGCGGCCAAGTGGCATTTTTGCAATAGATTTCGCTGCAATTGTAATTGCAGATACACCTTTTTCCGGCGCTACACCTGCATGAGCTGTTTTACCGCGAATAATTGTATTTACTTTTGCTTGTGTTGGCGCTGCAACAACGATTTCTCCAACTTTTCCATTACTATCTAATGCATAACCATATTTCGCTGTAATACGTTCACGGTCTAATGCTTTTGCACCTACAAGACCAGATTCTTCACCAACTGTAATGATGAATTCGATTTTTCCGTGTGCAATATTTTTCTCTTTTAACACGCGAATTGCTTCAAACATTGATGCAAGTCCAGCTTTATCATCAGCACCTAAAATCGTTGTGCCGTCTGATACGATATAACCATCTTGAATAGACGGCTTAATTCCTTTACCAGGAACAACTGTATCCATATGAGAAGTAAAGTAAATTGTATCTACTCCTTCTTTTGTTGCTGGTAATGTACAAACTAAGTTACCAGCACCGTGACCAGTCTCACCCATTGTATCGTCTTCAAATACTTCAACGCCTAAAGAAGAGAATTTTTCTTTTAATACTTTGCAAATTTCAGCTTCGTATTTTGTTTCTGAGTCTACTTGCACAAGTTCCATAAATTCATTCACTAAACGTTCTTGATTAATCATGAGAATGCGCCTCCTGCATTATGTATGTAACAATGACTATTATAGCAGAATTTCGTAAAATTTTCGAAAGAGATGGTACAAGATGTTTTTACATTATTTTATAATCACAATACCCTTACTACTTTCAATTTTGTCTAAGTAAATCCCTTGTCTCCTTTTTTATTTCTCGTTACAATAAATAGAAGAGATTCGCAAGGAGGATCAATATGAATAAAAAAACTCAAAAAATTATGGTTTATGTTATGTTAATTACAATGCTTATAACAACATTACTTACTGGGATAAGCATGTTTTGGTAAACAAGGACTGCTTTGTCCTTGTTATTTTATTATAATTACAACGCCAGCGATACTAAATGCAAATCCCATCGCGAGTGCTAGTACGAAGCTGCTGTAATGCTGCTGATAAAAAGCACCTATTGCAAAAGTGAAATTGAGAAGAGAAATAAAAAAGATAGCTATAGTGAATGGAAAGATATTAAAAATAGCCAATATAAAAGCAATAGCGGAAAGAAATGCTACAAAAAATTGAACGTATGGTAAGCTCTGATTTATATACATAACAGCAACCCCTTTTCACCAAACCTTTATTTACCTCTCATTAACGAACAATAAAATAAAACTTCCATCAGTAGAGGTCTTACTGCCCGCGAATAGCGGGATAAACCTCCCTCAAGAATGGAAATTTCGACTTATCTTCATTAACGCATCCTATATGTACACATGTCAAGACAAGATTCAATACAATAAAAAGCCAACATATACTGCCGGCTTTTTTTGTAAGCAATCGCGCCTTTTTCTTTCGCAAGCTGCTGAAATGACTTTTTCGACTTAACAATCCATACTTTTGTTCCAATTGGAACCTGATCGTATAAATACTCTACATCTTTTTTATACATGCGAATACACCCTTGCGAAACATATTTGCCAATCGAGCTTGGCTGATTCGTTCCGTGTATTCCATATTTACTGCCATCCGTACCTCGGGCATTAAACCCAATCCATCTAGAACCGAGTGGATTTTCCGGTGAACCACCTGGAATATTCTTTGCAATATAATATGGATTTTTTACTTTCATCACAACATCAAATGTACCTTCCGGCGTCAAATCATTCGTTTTACCTGTCCCGACTGGAAATGTATTTTGTATCTTTCCATCATGAATATATGCAAGTTGGTTCGTTTGTTTATTGACGATAATAAGCGGATCGCCAACACGTGGATTATTACCAAGCGGCCAAAGCGGCGATAGGGAAATAAATAATATGAATGAAAGAAGATATGGCATATCTCATTCCTTCCTTCTTATATTAATTCTTTGATGTTATATTTCCCTTTGAATCGACTTTTAATGAGTAAATATTGCTCTATTTCATAGACGAGTTGAACGAGCTTAGCACGCGTTTCAAATTCTTCTCGTGTCTCTGGAAGCGGCATTTCTCGAAAGATTTCTCGCATCTCCTGAAGTTGCCTTAATGAAATAACCCCCGTACTTTCTGGGCGAATTGCATTCCCAACATTTTCAATTACATCCGCCACCATCCCTGCTTGTTCATATGACCAAGGTAACGAAGCAACTAGTGGCATAACTCTTTCTAAAATTTCATACTGTTGCTGACGCATTTGAAAATAACGATAGTAATAATCATCTTCACGCATAAACTGATTTTCCAGCTTTTTAAAAGACAATTCTTTTGCCTTCTCAAGTAATGTTTCCGTTTCAATTAGCTCTTTTCCATTCCACACACTATCATGATTTCTTAAATATGCAGCCATTTCAAAAAGAATCGTCTTAAAATTAGATTCTACTTTTTGTTGAAACTCTTTTAACTCACTTTCAACGCTTGGCATGTACAAATTAATTAACAAAGCAACACTAATTCCAACCGTTAAAATTGAAATCTCATTTCCAACAATTGACCACGTAATTTTTTGTAATGAAAATAAATGCATAACAATAACAGAGCTTGTAACAATCCCCTCTTGAATCTTAAGCATAACTGCAGTTGGAATAAACAGAAGTAATAGAAGTCCAAGTGCTAGCGGTGTATACCCTATCGATTCAAAAATAAAAAATGCAAACACCATAGAAAGTAAACAAGCTAAAAAGCGATGAATAGATACTTCTAATGATTTTCTTTTTGTATTTTGCACACATAAAATAACAAGAATGCCGGCTGTGCTATAAAACTCCAAATGAAAGAATTGAGCAATCCACACAGCCAAGGCAGTTCCAGCTGCTGTTTTCACTGTTCGATATCCAATTTTAAACATATTAACGCTCCTATTATGTACGAACTACTTTCAAAATAAGTATAAAGAAAAGGATGACGCAATGTCATCCTTTTTCCATTATTATTCACGCAACTTTTACATGTTACAACATTTTTTGCAAAAATTCTTGGGCACGCTTGCTTTCCGGTGCTGTAAAAAACTGCTCTGGCTTCGCATCTTCGACAAGTTTTCCGCCGTCTAAAAAGAGCACACGATCTGCTACTTCTTTAGCAAAACCCATTTCATGCGTTACAATCGCCATCGTCATTCCTGTCGTTGCAAGAGATTTCATAACTTCTAGTACTTCTTTTACCATCTCTGGATCTAGTGCTGAAGTCGGTTCATCAAAAAGCATAACGTCCGGTTCCATTGCTAATGCTCTTGCAATTGCAACACGCTGTTTTTGTCCACCAGAAAGGCGATTTGGATATGCATCCTTTTTCTCAAGTAATCCCACTTTTTCTAATAATTCTTCAGCCTTTTTTACTGCCTCATCCTTTGAGATACCTTTTACCGTAAGAGGAGCATACGTAATATTTTCTAACACTGTCATATGAGGGAATAAGTGAAAATGCTGAAATACCATCCCAACATGCTGACGAACTTCCATAATATCTGTATTCGGATTTGTTACCTCTTGATTGTCAATCCAAATTTGTCCGTTCGATGGTGCTTCTAATAAATTCATGCAACGTAAAAACGTTGATTTCCCTGAACCAGACGGCCCAATAATCGCTACTACTTCGCCCTGTCCAATTGTTGTTGTAATATCTTTTAATACTTCGTTATTTCCAAATGATTTATGAAGGTTTTTAATTTTAATCACTTTTCTTCATTCTCCCTTCAACCGCTTTGCCGATGAATGTAAGAATAATAACAAGAATGTAATAAATCATACCGACAAATAAAAGTGGTTCAAAATATGACAATGTCTCCCCGCCAACAATATACGCGCGGCGCATTAAATCTGTTGCGCCTATCACAGTAACAACTGCCGACTCTTTCGTTAATGTAACAAACTCATTTACTAATGCAGGTAAAATATTTTTTAATGCTTGCGGTAAAATAATATTTCGCATCATTTTTCCATATGGAACACCAAGTGCCATCGCTGCTTCTGTTTGTCCTTTATCAACCGCCTGAATTCCGGCGCGAATAACTTCTGACATATACGCACCTGAGTTTAAACTAAATGCTAAAACTGCTGCTAAAAATGCCGAAATATCATATCCTGTAATTTGAGGGAGACCATAATAAATAAGCATTAATTGTAGTACAAGCGGTGTACCACGAAAAATTGATGTATAAAAATCAGCAATAATACTTAAAACTTTAATTCTAGCAATTTTACAAAGCGCTAATAACGTACCTAGCGCAAATCCGAGCAAAGAAGCTACAAAAACAATTTTTAACGTTACTTCTAATCCCTTTAATATATACGGTATTGACGGCGTAATTTGCGAAAAATCCAAGTTCATCCTAAGTCAGTCCTCTCCAGAAGATGGAAAGGCGGCTTATTTCTCGCCGCCAAACCATTTCTTCACTAATTTATCCATTTCTCCATTTTCTTTCATTTTCTTAATCACTTTATTAAACTCCGCTGTCTTATCACTATTTTTCGGAAGCGCAATTGCTGAACCAGCTTCATCCGCAGCTTCCGGAATTTCTACACTCTTTAACTCTTTATTTTTTTCTAAATATCCTTTTGCTACTGTATCTTCTAAAATAATTGCATCAAAACGTCCTGCTTGAATTTCTTGAATTAGTTCTGGTATACGGTCACGTCCTTCAAATTGGAACGATACTTGTTTTTGTAAATCCTTTGCCTTTTCTTCTTGAATTGATCCTGTTTGTACTCCTACTTTTTTACCTTGTAAATCTTGTAATGTTTTAATGTTTGAACCTTCTTTAGAAATAATCAAGTTTTTAGAAGTAAAATAAATATCCGTAAAATCAGCATTTTTCTTACGTTCTGCTGTCGGTGTCATCCCAGCCATTACAAAGTCAACTTTTCCAGCTTCTAATGATGCTAACAATCCGCTAAAATCCATGTCTTTGATTTTAACTTTATAACCTAATTCTTTACTGATATAGTTCATAACATCAATATCGAAACCGATAATGTCGTCACTCTTTTTTGCATCGACATATTCAAATGGTTTGTAATCTGCAGAAGTTCCCATTACTAACACTTTCTTTTTATTGTCACTTCCTGCGTTTCCACTCTTACTACAAGCTGTGAATATACTCATGATTAAAATAAGTGCAACTGAAATTGATAAAAACTTCTTCATTCCTTTTCCTCCTAGTTAATGTATATTTATATGTTTTATAGAATTTTTATTCGTTGAATGTATTGTAGCAATAAATTTATTTTTATGCAATAAATAAAATAAAAATAAATTATTTTTTTCTTTCTATGTGTCATTAATAATTTATAGACTGTATAATTTTGTGCATAAACAACTGATTTTATGTACAAAAAAGAACCGTTAAGATTCTATTCTTAACGGTTCTAGAAATGTATATTACATTTCATCACAATGTTCTTCAAAGTACGACTGTAATTTAGCAATTACTTGCATTGGTTCATGGCCTTCAATTTCATGACGCTCAACCATTGTCACAATCTTACCGTCCTTTAATAATGCAAACGACGGAGATGATGGTGGATATCCTTCAAAATATTCACGAGCACGTGCTGTTGCTTCTTTATCTTGGCCTGCAAATACAGTAACAAGATTATCTGGGCGTTTATCATAATGAACAGAATGCGCTGCTGCTGGACGGGCAATTCCCCCTGCACAGCCGCATACAGAGTTTACCATTACAAGCGTTGAACCTTTCTTTTGCAGTGCTTCATCTACAGCTTCTGGAGTTGTTAATTCTGTATAACCAGCTGCCACGATTTCTTCGCGTGCTTGACGGACAACATCATTCATAAAAAAGTTGAAATTAATCAAAGTTTTCCCTCCTTACATATCTCTACCTGTATCTTACCAATAACCCTTTCTAAAATACAAGTAAACTTACTTGCTTTGTGTAGTTATCATTTACTAAGAAAAACGTCTTAGAGACCTTGCTCTAAGACGTTTTTCTTAGTGACCACGATGCTTTTGTTTCGCTTTCTGCACTTTTAACGCACGTTTTTTCCGTTTTTCTACTTCTCGCATTTCTTTCGATTGTACTTGCTTCTCTTGTTTATGCACTTCATACGATAACTGAATCGCTTCTTGTGCTTTCGTAAATTTTGAAGTTTTTAATTCCCTTGCGGCTTGCCGAATCATACGCTTTACATTTTTCGGGCGTTTTTGCTGTTTAATCTCTACTCCGCATTTAGCAAAGCGATCAAAATACGGTAACAACGTATCATTTACAAACAAAAGCACTTCTTCATCAGACGGTTCAGCACCAAAAATGTGCCGTACTGCATACAACTTTCCATTTTCTTCTCGTTCAATCATTCCTATAAAATACTGACCGTCGTGATATACTGTCAATTTCACTGACAGCCCCTCCTTTACAAACTTGTTCAGAAATGCTGGACATCCCGGAGGGGGAAGGTTACTGACATAGAAATTATGCGTCCGGACTACCAACCGGAACTGTGTTTTTGCATTTCTATCTCCATTATATTACATTTTTACTTATTTTGTATCATTTCTACATATACTTCAATCATTCTTTTATGCGATCCTACAATATACTCTGGTAATTCTGTAACCGGGAAAAACTTTAATTGCATCGCTTCCTCTTTATTTACAGTAGGTTCTCCTTCATACTCATGCGTATAATATGCAGTCGTTACTGCTTGAAACTCGTCACCGTTTTCTAGTTTCACAAAATGTTTTGCACCTGAGAACACATTAATGAGCTGCAAATTCTTCACATGAATGCCGGCTTCTTCATACACTTCACGACATGCTGTTTCTTCTGGTGATTCCCGTAACTCCATTAATCCCCCAAGAAGTCCCCATTTCCCATACGGTTCTTGTCTTTGTTGTAATAATACTTCCCCATCTTTATTCAATACGAGAACAACCGAACCGACTAAAATTAAAGGGCGATTACCAACTATTTTCCGTAATTCCTCCACATATCCCATTCCAACAAACCTTTCTTTTTTATTTCCTTGTCCACACCATTGTATCATATGTATAAAATGGAAAAATGCGTAATTTTTTTACTTTTTAAGCAAAATATTTATTTGTCCCTTTTCATCTACCGTCGCTAATTCAATCGATTGAATAGGCACTTTTTGCTTTAACTCGTCTTTTACCCACTCTTCTGTTTTTTCTAATAAAGCGAGAACATCTTTTTGAATCTTTCCGTTCTTCACAAGAATAAATGTAATAGGTGATTGTTCTACGTATATTTTCATATCTTTTCGAGAAATTGTTTCATGTGCTGCATATTGAAATACTGAAACGACTCCACTCGCTTCCCATAAAGCTAACTTTACCGTTTGAATATCCGTAATCCCCTGCAATCTCAGCTCAGAAAACAAATATTCTACTGTAATCCGTGCTTTCTTTAAATTATTAAATTGAACGGAGCCATTATGTATAAGAATAATAGGAGCAGGTTCTAAAAAACGTCTCCACCAATCCACCTTTAATGTCAAAATGGAACTTACTATATGAAGTACTACGAGAACAAATGTTGTAATCAGAGAACCGAGAAGGCCTACTCTTTCATCAGATAATGCGTTCGATATATTTCCGCCTAATAATAGCACTAGCACAAGATCTAAAAAACGAAGCTGAGCAATAGAGCGCTGTCCCATTGCCTTTGCAACAATAATTAAAAACATATATGCCAATATGGCACGCAACATCCACTCTACATTTGAAAGATGACGTGTTCCTTCAAAAATATGCATATGCATAAATCGCACTCCTCAAGTAAACATGATTACAAAAACTGAATAATCTACTACATTCTCTTTAGTTTATGTTTATTGAGGATACCTATGTAAAAAAACTAATCCGTACACAAACGGATCAGTTTTTTAATCTATATATTCTTTAACTAACAGAAAACATATACTTTTTGTATGTCTTTCTTACAGATAGTATGAGTCCTATTAGCATCATATTAGAGAACAAGGAGCTTCCTCCATATGATAAAAACGGAAGAGATATTCCTTTTACTGGCATTAGCCCAACGATCATTCCAATGTTTTGAAAAATCTGCAGTGCTAAAATACCAATTGCTCCCGCACATAATAATGTACCAAATAGGTTATCTGCTTCATATCCCACTATAATTATTCGATAAATAAGAAGAAGAAATATAAATACAATGAAAGCTGCAAATATAAATCCACCATCTTCAGCAATAGTAGCAAAAATAAAGTCTGTATGTTTTTCTGGAATATAGACACTTCCATGCCCAATTCCTTTCCCTTCCATACCACCACTACCGACTGCTAAAATTGATTGTTGTGTTTGATATCCTTGATCTGTATAGTCAAAAGGCGCTAACCAACCTAAAATTCGTGATTGTTGATGTGGTTTTAACAAAGGAATTAACTTTTTAAATAGAATACTTGGATATTCAAAGTAAATATATATTAATGTAGTCATTATTACGGTTGGAACAACTGTCAATAGTGCAATCAGCTTCTTCTGAATACCTGACATAAAAATAATACAAGCAGTTGCTGAAGCGTATAAGAAAACCATTCCCGTATCTGGTTGCTGATATACAAATAGCGATGGTGGAATTGCCACTAATGCAATTTTCCCTACAAGCAATAAGTCAGTTTTAAATGTTCTTACTATATATTTCGCATTATGATTTACTGCCAAACTCGCAATTAAAATAACTAAGGCAATCTTAAAGAATTCCGAAGGCTGTATAGCTAGTGAACCAAATCTAAACCATCTTTTTGCACCTAAAATTTCAGGTGTAAATTTTGATACTGGTAATATACGAAGTATTACAATAGAAGCGAACGCAGCAATGTAAAAAGGCCAAGCTAATTTTTGAATTTGATCAATATCCATACTTGCAACAAGTAATAGTAATACAATTCCTATTATATAATTAATTCCTTGCTGCAACGCGAAATTTGTTGTTCCATACTGTCCTGTTTGTTGACTACTGTATATGGCAACTAAACTTGTTACACATAAAATACCCAAGATGAAAAGCAATTTCTTATCCAAACTTTTCTGAAATTCTGCAATAGCCTTCATGATATCCTCCTGAATCAATGTCACACATAATACGAAACTTTCATGCTTGTACTCTTTATCCATCAAAATAGGAATGCATTTATTCTGTAGAGTCAAACAAATAACAAAAGCCGTTACTTATTGTAGCTCTATATACGAGATATTCGCAATATATTGTAGTAAGTTTATAAAACATGAACTTAGATTGTAAGGTTTACATGAAAAGAAAGAGATTGAATGAAAAATTTTCCTTTTATTAGGGGGTGAATCGTGGCATATAAAAAAAAGCTCGCAAGCGCGAGCTTTTTTATTAATATACAGAAGTATTATCTGCAGACGTATTTTCAAGAATTTCTTTCACACGGCCTAAGAACTTACCACAAATGAATCCATCTAATACGCGGTGGTCAAGAGATAGACATAAGTTAACCATATCACGTGCACCGAACATACCGTTATCCATAATTACTGGACGTTTCACGATAGATTCCACTTGTAAAATTGCCGCCTGTGGATAATTAATAATACCCATAGACTGAACAGAACCGAATGATCCTGTATTATTGATTGTAAATGTTCCACCTTGCATTTCGTCAGCTTTTAATGACTTCGTACGTACTTTCGTTGCAAGCTCAGTAATTTCACGAGCTATACCTTTAATTGTTTTCTCATCAGCGTGCTTAATAACTGGAACGAATAGTTCATCGTCAGTTGCAACTGCGATAGAAAGGTTGATATCTTTCTTCTGAACAATTTTATCGCCAGCCCACATAGAATTAATTTGTGGATATTCTTTTAATGCTTGTGCAACAGCTTTTACAAAGAATGCAAAGAATGTTAAGTTGAAACCTTCACGCTTTTTAAATTCACCTTTAATTGAATTACGGTATGAAACAAGGTCTGTTACATCCACTTCAATCATCATCCAAGCATGCGGTGCTTCATGCTTACTACGCAGCATGTTTGCAGCAATCGCTTTACGCACACCAGTCACTGGGATTTCAATATCTCCAGGCATTGTTGGTACAGATACTGGTTTTGCAGCTTCTGTTTTTGGAGCTGCTGGTGCTGGTGTAGTCACAGCCTTTGGTGCTTCTTGCGTAATTGGTGCAGCTGCTGCTTCTTTCTTCGCACCTGCTTGTGGAATATTTCCAGATTCCACTAATTTTAAAATATCTTTGCGCGTAATACGGCCATTTGTTCCCGTACCTTCTACTGCATCTAAATCAATATTATGTTCACCTGCAAGTTTTAATACAGCTGGTGAAAAGCGTGGCTTACCATCAGTTGGTTGCTTCGCTTTTGGCGCTGCTGGTGCAGTTGCCTCTGCTTTTGGCGCCTCTTCTGTTTTTTCTTCTACAGCTGTTGCAGCTACTTCATTTGCACCTTCAACTTGAATCATACAAATCACTTCACCGACAGCTAATGTATCACCTTCGCCAGCGATTAACTCAGTAACAACCCCAGTGAAAGAAGATGGTACTTCTGCGTTTACTTTATCTGTCATTACTTCTGCAAGCGGATCATATTTATTTACATGATCACCAACAGAAACAAGCCATTTACTAATTGTACCTTCCGTTACACTCTCCCCAAGCTGAGGCATCGTAATTTTTTCTACAGCCATGTATAGTCCCCCCGATTAAAATTCCGCAAGTTCGCGCATTGCTTTTTCAACTTTATCTGGATTTACCATAAAGAATTTTTCCATTGTTGGTGCATATGGCATTGCTGGAACGTCTGGACCTGCAAGACGAGCAATTGGTGCATCAAGATCAAATAAGCAATTTTCAGCGATAATTGCTGCTACTTCACTCATAATGCTTCCTTCTTTATTATCTTCCGTTACAAGAAGAACTTTACCTGTTTTTGAAGCTGCTTCAATAATTGCTTCCTTATCTAACGGATATACAGTACGTAAATCAAGAATGTGAGCAGAAATGCCATCTTGTGCTAATTTTTCAGCAGCTTGAAGAGCAAAGTGAACACATAATCCATATGTGATAACAGTAATATCGTCACCCTCACGTTTTACGTCCGCTTTTCCGATTGGTAATACATAATCATCTTCCGGCACTTCACCTTTAATTAAGCGATATGCACGTTTATGTTCAAAGAATAATACTGGATCTTCATCACGAATTGCTGCTTTTAATAAACCTTTTGCATCATACGGTGTAGAAGGAATAACAATTTTTAAACCAGGTTGATTTGCAAAAAGTGCTTCTACAGATTGAGAATGATACAATGCACCGTGAACACCGCCGCCAAATGGTGCGCGGATCGTGATTGGACAAGTCCAGTCATTGTTAGAACGGTAACGAATTTTTGCTGCCTCGGAAACAATTTGGTTTACCGCTGGCATAATGAAGTCAGCGAATTGCATTTCTGCAATTGGGCGCATTCCATACATCGCTGCACCGATTGCTACCCCAGCAATTGCCGATTCTGCAAGTGGTGTATCAAGCGCGCGCATTTCACCAAATTGATCATATAGTCCAGTTGTCGCTTTAAATACGCCACCTTTTTTACCAACGTCTTCTCCTAATACAAATACTTTCTCATCGCGTTCCATTTCCTCGCGCATCGCTAATGTAATCGCGTCAATATAAGACATTACAGCCATGAAACGTTCCCCCTTATTCCGCGTATACGTGCTTTAATGCAGATTCTGGATCCGCATACGGAGCATTTTCTGCATATTCTGTTGCTTCGTTTACGATATGCATCACGTCATCTAACATTTGTTTTTCAGATTCCTCTGTTAAAATGCCTACTTCTTTTAAGTAGTTTGCAAATGTATAGATTGGATCTTTTTTCTTTGCTTCTTCTACTTCTTCTCTATCACGATACACACGATCATCATCATCACTAGAGTGAGCTGTTAAACGATAAGATACAGTTTCAATTAATGTTGGACCTTCACCACGGCGGCCACGATCTGCCGCTTCTTTTACAGCTTTATATACTTCAAGCGGGTCATTTCCGTCTACTGTGTATCCTGGCATACCATAACCGATTGCACGATCAGATACATTTTTACAAGCTAATTGTTTTTCAACTGGGATAGAGATTGCATATTTGTTATTCTCACACATGAAAATAACTGGTAATTTGTGTACTCCTGCAAAGTTTGCACCTTCATGGAAGTCACCTTGGTTAGAAGAACCTTCTCCAAATGTAACAAACGTTACTAAATCTTTTCCTTCCATCTGTCCTGCTAATGCAATACCTACTGCGTGCGGTACTTGTGTTGTAACTGGTGAAGAACCTGTTACGATGCGATTTTTCTTTTGTCCAAAGTGTCCAGGCATTTGACGTCCGCCAGAGTTTGGATCTTCTGCTTTTGCAAATCCAGATAGCATAAGCTCTTTTGCCGTCATACCAAATGCTAACACGACACCCATATCACGGTAATATGGTAATGCGTAGTCCTTTTCGCGATCAAGTGCGAATGCTGCGCCTACTTGTGCAGCTTCTTGCCCTTGACAAGAAATTACAAAAGGAATTTTCCCCGCGCGGTTTAATAACCACATACGCTCGTCAATTTTACGTGCGAGTAACATCGTGCGATACATTTCTAATACTTGCTCATCGCTTAAGCCAAGCTCTTCATGGCGCTTTGCTTTTACTTCAGCCATTTTAACACCCTCCTAAATCCTTTTTACCCCGCTCTATTATAAAGCAAGAACGATACACTATCCATTCCCAATGGTTCACTTTTATCCGTGTAACGCTTTTCCATCAACTGCTAACGCAGCTTCACCAATTGCTTCTGATAATGATGGATGCGGATGAATTGTATGTGCAACTTCCCAAGGCGTTGCATCTAATACTCTTGCAAGACCTGCTTCTGAGATCATATCTGTTACGTGTGGTCCAATCATATGAACACCAAGAATATCATTTGTTTCTTCATCAACAACAAGTTTCACAAAACCATCAGACTCTCCGTACACAAGCGCTTTTCCGATTGCACGGAATGAAAATTTACCTACTTTTAATTTATAGCCTTTTTCTTTTGCTTCTTGTTCTGTTAGACCGACAGAAGCAACCTCCGGGCTACTATATACACATTTAGATACCATAGAGTAATCAATTGGCATCGGCTCTTTTCCAGCAATATGTTCAACCGCTACAATTCCTTCATGAGAAGCAACGTGTGCAAGTTGCAAGCCGCCAATTACATCACCAATCGCATAGATATGTGATTCTTTTGTTTGATAATATTCATTTGTTTGAATATAACCTTTTTCAACAACAATATCTGTATTTTCTAAGCCGATATTTTGTGTGTTTGCTTGTCTTCCAACAGATACAAGCATTTTTTCAGCTTTAAATTCTTTATTTTCACCGTTAAGTTCTGCTTGAATTGTAACACCATTATCTTTTACTAAAGTTTCTGGTAATACTTTGGCACCAGTTACAATTTTAATGCCCTTTTTCTTAAGCAAACGTTGCATTTCTTTAGAAACATCTTGATCTTCAAGCGGAAGAACATGTTTTGCATATTCAAGTACAGTTACTTCCACACCGAAATCAGCAAGCATAGATGCCCACTCAATACCGATTACACCGCCGCCAACAATAATGACAGATTCAGGAAGCGCTTCCATTTTCAAGGCGTGATCAGATGACATAACATATTCACCATCAAGTTCAAGTCCTGGTAAAGAATTTGGACGTGATCCTGTTGCAACTATTACGTTTTTCGGAATAAGCATTTCATTCTCTTCACCACTTGCTAATTCAACAGAAATCGTTCCCGGCATCGGTGAGAAAATAGATGGGCCAAGAATACGACCAATTCCTTCATACACATCGATTTTCCCTTGCTTCATTAAATGCTGAACACCTTTATGAAGTTGGCTAACGATTTTTTCTTTACGTTCTTGTACTTTTGCAAAGTTTAATGAAACATCGCTTGTAACAACACCAAATTCTTCCCCTTTTTTCGCTGTTGCGTATACTTCCGCACTACGAAGCAACGCTTTACTTGGGATACAACCTTTGTGTAAACATGTGCCACCAAGGTTCTCTTTTTCAACAAGCGCTGTTTTTAGTCCTAATTGTGATGCACGAATAGCAGCAACATATCCGCCTGTACCGCCGCCAACAATAACTAAATCGTACTCTGTTGCCATATTTTTCAACCCCTAACTACGGTTTCTTTTTCCCTTACAACATACTCTTTTGGAGCTTCTTCTTCACGAAGTACACGAAGCGCACCTTCTGCTAATGCTTGTAGTTCATCTTCTCCTGGATGTACAATGACATCTGCAATCCAATGAACGCGCTCTTTAATTTCATCAACAAGGATTTTGCTATATGCAAGTCCACCAGTTAAAACAATTGCATCTAATTTCCCACGAAGAACTGCACTTGCTCCGCCAATTTCTTTTGCAACTTGATATGCCATTGCCGTATAAACAAGTGTTGCTTCTGGATCACCTTGTTCTACCATCTTTTCTACTTTAATTGCATCATTTGTTCCAAGTAAGCTTACTAAGCCTCCTTGTCCAACGATTTTTTTCATCATTTCATCACGATAATAGTCACCAGAGAAGCACATTTCTACAAGCTGACCTACCGGAACTGTTCCTGCACGTTCTGGGCTGAATGGTCCTTCTCCATTTAAACCGTTATTTACATCAATAACTTTTCCTTTTTTATGAGCACCAACTGAAATACCGCCGCCCATATGTGCAATTAGTAAGTTTAAATCTTCATATTTACGATCAAGTTCTTTCGCAACTTTACGAGCTACTGCTTTTTGGTTTAGCGCATGAAAAATACTTCTTCGCTCCATGCCAGCTATTCCGCTAATACGGGCAATATCATCCATTTCATCTACAACTACTGGATCAACAATGAACGCTGGAATGTTAAGTCCAGAAGCGATTTCATATGCTAAAATACCTCCCAAATTGGAAGCATGATGACCACTATAACCATTTTTTAAATCTTCTAGCATAGCTTCGTTTACTGTATACGTACCACCTTCAATCGGGCGAAGTAATCCTCCGCGCCCGCATACAGCATTTAACTTAGAAATATTAATACCATGGGAATGAAGCACCTCTAAAATAGTTTGCTTGCGAAATTCATATTGATCAATAATACGCTTATATTTCCCAATCTGTTCTTCGTCATGACGAATTGTTTCTTCTAAAACAGGTCTTTCATTATCAAAAACACCAATCTTCGTAGATGTACTACCAGGATTAATGACAAGAATTCGATTCACGGACAAGGCTGCTCCCTCCACCATTTATTTAGAAAGACAGTAGCAACTTCTAAATGAAGCCGCCACTGCTTTCACATTTACTTTTTCTATTAATTAGCGACGGCTTAAAATGTTATGACCGTTACTTAAAAATGTGCTGCGTGTATTTTTTAAGCTTGCGATACGCTCTTCAGCAAGACGATCTGCCGCTACATATGTTGGCACGCCATCACGTTTTGAAATTTCGATTACTTTTGCAATTGTGTCATAAATTGCTTCTACGCGTTTTAATGCACGCTCTCTATTGTATCCGTATAACTCATCCGCTACGTTAATTACGCCGCCTGCGTTAATTACATAGTCTGGTGCATATACGATACCCATTTCATGAACGATATCACCATGACGATCTTCTTTTAATTGGTTATTTGCAGAACCAGCAATTACTTTCGCTTTTAATTGTGGAATTGTTTCATCATTTACTGTTGCTCCTAATGCACATGGTGCATAGATATCACATTCTACACCGTAAATTTCGTTTGGTTCAACAGCAGTTGCACCAAATTCTTCTACAGCACGTTGTACAGCTTCTTTATTAATATCTGTAACGATTAATTTTGCACCTTCTGCATGTAGATGCTTACATAGGTGATAAGCTACATTTCCTACACCTTGAACAGCAATTACTTTACCTTCTAAGTTATCTGTACCGAACGCTTCTTTTGCAGCTGCTTTCATACCAACGTATACGCCGTAAGCAGTTACTGGAGATGGGTTACCAGAAGAACCGAATGAAGGTGAAATACCTGTTACGAAATCTGTTTCTTCATGAATAATATCCATATCATCTACAGTTGTACCAACATCTTCTGCTGTGATGTAACGGCCATTTAACCCTTGAATGTAACGGCCTAATGCACGGAACATTGCTTCGCTCTTATCTTTACGTGGATCGCCGATAATAACTGTTTTTGCACCGCCTAAGTTTAAACCAGCTGCTGCGTTTTTATATGTCATTCCTTTTGCAAGACGAAGAGCATCTTCAATTGCCGCTTCTTCAGAATCGTATGTCCACATTCTTGTTCCGCCAAGAGCTGGTCCAAGAGTTGTATCATGAATTGCAATGATTGCTTTTAATCCTGATTCTTTATCTTGACAGAATACTACTTGCTCATAATCATAAGTTTCTAAGTATTTGAAAATTTCGAATGCCATTGTAATTTCCCCCTTGATATGTTTAACATTTTTTTGATTTAGCCCATTATACTGGACTCATTTCCTCAATCATTAATAAAAATAAAACATGTACTGCAAGAAAGTTTATTTAGAAGCAGTCGCAACTGCCAATGCTAATGAATACACTTTTGTTTCTGCTGAATCTGCGCGAGATGTTAACACAATCGGTGCTTTTGCTCCGGCGATAATCGCTCCTACTTTTGCATTTGCAAAGTATACAAGCGATTTATATAATACATTTCCAGCTTCAATTGTTGGGACGAGTAAAATATCTGCTTTACCAGCTACATCACTTTGAATTCCTTTATGCTCTGCTGCAATTTGTGAAACAGCAATATCTAAAGCAAGTGGTCCATCAATGATACAATTTTTAATTTGTCCTCGACGATTCATTTGCGTTAACATTGCCGCATCAATCGTTGCTTGCATTGCTGGATTTACAACTTCCACAGCAGCGATTGGAGCTACTTTTGGTACCTCTACTCCTATTGCCCGGGCAACTTCAACTGCATTTTGTGCAATTGCCGCTTTTTGCTGCACATCTGGAGCAATATTCATCGCTGCATCTGTTATGATGATAAAGCGATCGTAATTTGGTACTTCAAAAGCTGCAACGTGTGATAACACACCGCCTTTACGAAGACCCCATTCTTTATTTAATACTGCTTTCAAAATGCTAGCGGTTGGAATATTTCCCTTCATAAGTACATCTGCTTCTCCGCTTCTTACAGCTTTTACTGCTAATTCAGCAGCTTCTACATTAGATGTAGCGGAGATTACTTCAATATGTTCTGAAGGCTGTATTCCATGCTCCTGTAACATATTCATAATCGTTTCTTGATTTCCATATAGACGAAATTGAGCTAACTGTAATTGAACAGCCTTTACAACTGCTTCAATTACTTCATGATCTTCAGCTACTGCAACAGCAACTGTTTTTTTCGGCTGCTCTGCTGCCTGATCAATTAAAGTTTGTAACTTCATATTTTGTAATCAACCCTTCCTCGTCGTCCCTCGCTTATATATTAAAGCAAATACCGTGCCAACTTTTAAATTCCATTCAAATATTTTTGAAAACGCATTCAAAACGTAGAAAAATCAACATTTTGTAACTAAACAAAAAATTCCGTCTAATTTTGTCGCATCGTATTTACCGTGCAATTTATTGCACGGTATGAAATTTATTGCATGCTATTTTTTGCACGTTCGTATTTTTCTAGCTTATAGTATAAATTCCGAACCGAAACCCCTAATGCTTGAGCTGTTTTTGTTTTATTCCCATCAAATCTAGATAAATATTCATGAATAATATTCCCTTCAAATTCAGCTACTAAATCTTCAAGAGGCTTTTCTTCTAATTCGGGAAGTAATTTACTCCCTTTAAGTTCAGATTGATCCTCTTGATGCAGCGAAGGTAAATGATGTACATCAATATACATTTCATTATAATTCATAAAAATAATCGCTCGTCCTAAAATATTTTCAAGCTCACGAACATTCCCAGGCCAGTCATACGATTGCAAATACTGTACGGCTGATTCTGTCAGCCCTTCGACATTGCGTCCATAATCTTGATTAATTTTTTGAATTAATCGATCGGCAATTTCAGCAATGTCTTCTTTACGCTGACCAAGCGACGGGATATGAATCGGAATTTTATTTAAGCGATAATATAAATCTTCCCGAAAGTCACCATCTAAAATTGCTTTTTCTAAGTTCACATGCGTTGCAGCAATGACTCGAACATTAATAGGAATCGGCTTCGTACCTCCGACCCTGACGATTTCTTTCTCTTGCAAAACACGAAGTAATTTCGCCTGTGTATTCGCAGACAACTCTCCTATTTCATCTAAGAAAATACTTCCATTATTTGCTTCCTCAAAAAAACCACGCTTCCCTCCGCGTCGCGCACCGGAAAATGCACCTTCTTCGTAACCAAATAGTTCACTTTCCAATAACGATTCGGAAATGGCTGCACAATTTACCCGAACAAACTTATTGTACTTCCGATTGCTGCCATTATGAATGGCATGCGCAAATAATTCTTTTCCAGTTCCTGACTCTCCGCGCAGGAGTACCGTCGCTGGTGTATTCGCTCCTAGTTTCGCCTGTTCAATTGCCGCTACAATCCCTTCTGACGTTCCAACAATATCATCAAATGAATATTTCGCCTCCAACGTACGAATAATTTGTCTCGCCCTATTTAATTCATTTGTTAATTTTTGAATTTCAGATACATCACGAATGACGCCAACGCTTCCCTTTAAAATTCCATCAACAATAACCGGGGCTACATTTACAATAACATCTCTCTTTTTTTGACCAATCTTCATATGAATGCCACGCACTGCTCTGCGTGTCCGAAGCACTTTCATATGCATACTTTCCCCTTCTACAATGTCCGTTGTCGCTGGCTTACCAATAATATCTTCTTCAGAAAGACCTGTTAATTTTGTATAAGCTGGGTTAATTACAAGTCCTCTTCCTTGTTCATCAACAACGGAAATCGCTTCTTCAGATGAATGAATAATCGCTTCTAGCAACATTTGAATTTCTTTTAAATTCGTCACTTCTTCAGCTAAATTTACAATCTCGGTAATATCTTTAAAAACTGCAAACGCTCCTTGCACTTCCCCAACTTCATTTAAAATTGGAATGCGCGTTGAAATAATTTTTTTCCCGTTATGTAATGTTAATTCTTGATTAATCTCAATTTGTTTCGTACGAATAATACGAAGTAACTTACTTGTTGGAATTACTTCTAAAATGTACTTATTAACAACATCTCGGCTTTTATACCCTATCATTCGTTCCGCACTTTTATTGAATAATAGTACATTCCCATCTTTATCAACAACAATCATACCGTCGTGCGTTGAATTTAAAATAAGATCCCGCTGCTGTGTTTGTTCTTTCAACCGCCCAATCAACATTTCTTTTTCATGCGCAAGCTTGACAACTATATTCGCAACATCACCCGGAACAAGCAGTGCATCTTCTTGTTTCTTCACCAAAACCTTTTCATACACACTGTAATCACCTGTCATATCAAAGATGACATCAATATCCTCTCTTATAAACGCTTCCCAGTCACTTCCTGTAGAAATATAAAGACTCTTTGCAAGTTGTATACCTTTTGCCTTTTCATCAATATCGACAATTGCAACCACTTCAAATATATTCGATTTTTGCAGCAAGCCCAGAATCGCACTGCCCCCAGCCCCAGCTCCAATAATTAATGCTCTTTGTCTCATATGTCATCACTCCTTCCGCAGCAAGTCTGCAAAATTTTTCACACTTCTATCTTACTTCTTCTGAAACCTCTTGACAAACGAACACAAATTATAACATCATTTTGTATATACTAAATTGTCTGAAAAGGAGTTTTTTCATGCAGCGTTATCTTGCCCTTCTTTTAGCAGTTATTCCCATTTCACTAGCTGTGGTAGGCATTAAACTAATGAGAGATACTGTTTTCGGCATTCTTTTCTCTCCAATCCCTACATTATGGTTGCAGTTTTTAGTTGGCGCACTCTGTTTTGCGATTGGTTTTTATATTTTTGGCGGCTTCGTTTTATATCGTGATCGAAAACGAAATAAAGTACAAGCTCGATTTCGAAGATAAAGTGAACCTTCCATTCGAAGGTGCTTTTCCTTCGAATGGTTAGTTGAACCAATCGGGCTTTTACGGACAGTTAGCCCACACCTATCTTCTTCGCTTCTCTCCATCTTGAGGTGGGGGTGGGGTCTTACCGCCCGCGAATAGCAGGATAAAGTGAACCTTCCATCAGCGGACTCTTACTACTCGCAAATAGCGAGATAGAATTCTTCAACTTGAAACACTCCACAATATCAAACGTTCACACAAAAATGAGACCTTCTCTGAAGAAAGGTCTCATTTTTCACCTTGCAATAGCCTTTTTGCAAGCTCTGGAAAGTCTGTAATAATAGCGGTCACATTCATCTCCAAAAACTTTTTCATCACTTCTTCATCATTAATCGTATACGGACGCACCGCTACACCATTTATCATTGTTAATTCTATAATCCCATCCGAAATATAACGATAGTTCGGATGAATGGCACTGGCGCCCATCTTTTTCGCATAAGCCCAAGGACTATGCAACCCTTCTTTATATAAAATCGCTGTTTCAATATCAGGAGCCATCATATGACACTTTTTCATACTATGATGATTAAAAGAAGATAGAATAATTCGCTCCTCCATACGATATTTCCGAATAAGTGTAATCACCTCTTCTTCTAAACCTCGATACGGCACCTTATTATTCTTTAATTCAATATTAAGAAAAAGATTGTTTGTTTCTAGCCATTCTAACACCTCTTCTAATAAAGGAATGCGGCACACACCAACCTTATTATAAAATGTATAACTGGCATCCAATGCACGCAAATCTTTATATAAATAACTCCGAACTGTTCCTTTTCCATTCGTCGTTCGATTTACTGTTTCATCATGAATGACAACAATTTTGCTATCTTTTGTGAACTGAACATCCAATTCAATTCCATCGGCTCCGAACTGCTCCGCCGCTTGAAAAGAAACCATTGTATTTTCCGGATATGTTCCCGCAGCCCCGCGATGCCCAAAAATAAGCGTCATCTTATCACCTCAAATCTTATCCGCTCTATCGGCTAGCAAGAAATCATTACAAGTTACTAACCTTACGAGTTGCTGCCATCAGCAAGTCTCCCACCGATGGGTGCTCCACTTTATGTTATACTATACAAAAAGGAGGTACTTTTATGAAACCATTACAACTTTCACCAGAAACAGCTATTAAGTTATCTAAAGCTCTCGGTGTTCCACTTGAACAGCTTATGCATATGCCTCAGCATATTTTAATCCAAAAACTTGTTGAATTAGAAAAACAAAATCAAAATCAAAATCAAGATAAAGAATAGACAGTCCTGTTGTGTACAGGACTTTTCTTATAAGATTCCAGTCCACTAACACATCTTATCTCTCCTTTATTGCCAAAATGACATGTAACACTTAAGTATTCTATCAACTCAAAAGAAAACCTCCGATAGCACCACTGAAATAACAAAAATGCCCATTGATAGAAGGTTCACTTTATATATGAATGACTTATTCGTTAACAAGTAACTTATGCTCATCTTTCGCATCCATCTATTGTAGCGACCAATCTTTTTAGACACAACTTGAGATACATTTATTAAACAAAAGGTTTCCAACTATATATTTAATTTTCAGGATTTTCCAGGCGATAATGTTACATTCATCAAAAATAAAAACCGCCTTCCATTAATTTGTATTTTCACAAACCAATAAAAGACGGCTCTTATTAAAAATTAACGTTATTTATTAGTACAAAAAGAAGTTTTTCAGTAACTTTACATTACCGCTAAACATTAAAAAACTTATAATATCAATCTTTACGAAGCCTTATGTTCCAATCTCAACTTATCTGCCACCATCGCGATGAACTCACTGTTCGTAGGCTTCGCTTTTGACATAGATACCGTATAACCAAATAAAGAAGAGATGGATTCAATATTACCTCGGCTCCATGCAACTTCAATCGCATGACGAATTGCACGTTCTACACGACTTGCTGTTGTATTGTATTTCTTTGCGATATCTGGATATAGCACTTTCGTAATTGAACCAAGCAATTCAATATCGTTATATACCATAGAAATTGCTTCTCGCAAATACATATACCCTTTAATATGAGCTGGTACACCAATTTCATGAATGATACTCGTAATGCTTGCATCTAAATTTTTCGGCTTCCCATCAGACGTTGTGGCAGAACGAAAAGCTGGCAGTGGACGTTTAATTATAGCGCTTGATTTTCCACTCACTTGACGAATATGACTAGTTAAGTTTTCCATATCAAATGGTTTCAAAATAAAATATGATGCACCTAAATCAACAGCCTTTTTTGTCACATCCTCTTGTCCAAACGCTGTTAGCATAATAACATTTGGCTGTTTGAAACGGTCAATATGACGCATTTTTTCTAGCACTGCAAGTCCATCTAAATGTGGCATAATAATATCGAGAACGAGTACATCCGGTTGTCTCTCTTTTAATAAATTTAAGCACTCTTGACCATTGTAAGCTACACCAATCACTTCCATATCATCTTGAGCGGCAACATAACTTTCTAACATAGATACAAGTTCTTTATTATCATCCACGAGACACACTTTAATTTTCTCCACAACTTTTCCTCCCTACTAATGATTTCTCCCGACATAAAGTATTAGCTTCTAGACTACATGAATTGTTCGACAATTATGTGAAAATCCCCTTTAAAACTTTCTTAAATTCCGAAAAAATCACAAAAAAACATCTTTATCGTTCATTTCTTAGTTTTCTTTTACATATTCCATCATATGATTACAACCGAATATACATACTCTACTTTTATTTTACAACAAAACACAACCATTGCGAAACTTTTGTAAATTTTCAACGACTTTATAAAATGAAACTTCCTTTCATGAACGCTTTTTTTCACGAAAGGTTAGTTGAGCCAATCAGGCTCTTACTGCCCGCGAATAGCGGAATAGATCGAAAAAAAGCAAGCTGAACTTATTCAGCTTGCTTTTTTCTGATCGGTATAAATATTAATACCCGCTTCATGTAGCATCCACTCAATATGAACACCATAGCCAGATGTTGGATCATTGACAAATACGTGTGTTACAGCTCCAACTAATTTCCCATCTTGTATAATAGGACTACCACTCATTCCTTGTACAATTCCACCTGTTTTTTCTAATAGACGTTTATCTGTAATCTTAACAACCATTCCTTTTGTTGCAGGGAATTTTTGCGGAACTGTACTTACGATTTCTATATCGAACGCTTCCACTTTATCTTGGTCAATAACTGTCAAAATTTTTGCAGGTCCTTCTTTTACTTGATACGAAAGAGCAATCGGAATTGCTTCATCCATAATTCCATTTTTCATTCCTGTATTTAATTTACCAAAAATACCAAATGGACTATTTGTTGTGATATTACCAATAATTTCATGATCTGGTGAAAATCTTGCTAGTTTTTCCCCCGGATCACCATTACTACCACGTTCAATGGATGTTACCGTCGAACGGACAATTTGCCCATCTTCAACTTGAATTGGCTTCTTCGTATCATTGTCAGAAATAACATGACCAAGTGCACCGTACTTCATTGACTCTGGATGAATAAATGTCATCGTTCCAATGCCCGCAGCTGAGTCACGAATATACAATCCAATTCGATACGACTGTTCTCCTCCATCTTTTTGTGGCGTTAATTTTGTTCGAATATATTTTCCATCTCGCAATAAAACAAGATTAAGCGATTCTCCTGTTTTCCCGCTATCATGAATAAATGGTGCAATGTCACTCATTCTTTCAATTGTCTTACCATTTATTTCAGTAATCATATCCCCTACTTGTACACCTGCAAGTTCACCCGGAGATACTTTTCCTTTTTCTGTTTGGATTAAATGATGCCCTACAACAAGTACCCCTTTTGCATTTAACTTTACTCCTATTGATTGCCCGCCTGGAACTACCTTAAAATCTTTTAGTACTTTTACATTTACTTTTTTCACCGGCAATCCTGCAAGCTCATAAACCATATCAGCTTCTCCGTCTTGATGGGGATTTACTGCAATTGTTTTTTCACCAGCATGTTGAGAAGCAATTGTAAAAATCGTTTCATCTGTTGATTTTGTTTGAAATACAGGTAAAGAAGATACTTGTGAATCTTGACTTTGAAACATAACAAGTTGCTTTGGAAGTGAAATAAACTCACGGAACGGTTTATAACACCCAATAAAAACAAGTGAAACAAGGAGACAGATTCCTATGATTTTTCGAAATTGCTCTAATTTCAATCTTTTCACTCTCCTCGCTCCTAACCCACATTCAGCCATGCGGCTTCACTTTTTAATCTCTCCTTGCTACCCTTTCTTTATAACCGGAAGAATTAAGAAATCATTGTTGTTACCAAAAAAGCTATCCATTATTGGATAGCCTCTGCTGCTTGTTTAAAACGATGCGCTTGCGAGAGCAACTCTCTTGCATGCTCTGTTGTTAAATCAGTAATTTCCACACCAGAGATCATACGAGCAATTTCTGTTACTTTTTCGTCCTGATTCAGTACAGTAACAGATGTAACTGTTCGCTCATTGACAATTTGTTTACGAATAAACAAATGAGAATCTGCCATAGACGCAACTTGCGGTAAATGCGTAATACATAGCACTTGTGAATTGACAGAAACACGATAAATCTTTTCAGCAATTGCCTGCGCAACACGCCCACTTACCCCGGTGTCTACCTCATCAAAAATGACAGAAGCAACACCTTGATGTTTAGAGAAAATACTCTTTAACGCTAATATAATACGGGATAATTCTCCTCCTGAAGCTACTTTAGAAAGCGGCTTTAGCGGTTCTCCTGGATTTGTAGAAATATAAAATTCCACACGGTCATACCCATCTTGGGTCATTTTTACAGGAGCTCCTTCGACAAGAGGATCGTCAATTGTCCCTTCTTTTTTCTTTATCATTACTTCGAATTTTGTTTTTTCCATGTACAGCTCTTTTAACTCTTGATGAATTGCCGTTGTTAATCGGTTCGCAAGATTGTGGCGCATATCACTTAAGGATTTCGCTTCTTTTAATATAAGCTGTTCTACTTCTTTTAATTTCTTTCTTGTCGTTTCAATGTGTACATCTTTATTTTCAATGGTAAATATTTCTTGTTCAATCTCATCTGCATACGCTAAAATCTCTTCTACAGTATTTCCATATTTACGTTTTAACATACGAATTTCATTTAAACGTGTTTCAATTTCATCTAAACGATTAGGATCATACTCCATCATATCTAACTTTTCACGTAGCTGATAAGCGACCTCTTCCAATAAATAATAACTATTTGCAATTGCATCATAGTTTTCTTGATATGCTATATCCAAATCCGTAATGCTCTCCATTTGATTCATTGCATTTCGAACATGATCTAAACCAGAACGGTCTTCAGTTAAAGAACGATACGAATCACCCAGCGCCTTATAAATCTTTTCGAAGTTCGAAATCTTCAATCGTTCTTCTAATAAGTTTTGTTCTTCATCTATTTTCAAGTCTGCATTCCGAATCTCTTCATGTTGAAATTGAATCAAATCTAAACGATGCGCCATTTGTTGCTCGTTCTCTGTTAAAGAGAGCAATTGTTTTTTTAATTGCTCGTATTCTCTATAAACATTTTGATACTTTTCTAACTGAACTAAGATATGGTCCCCATCAAAATGATCAAGCATAAATAAATGACGGTCTTCATTCATCAAATCTTGCGTTTCATGTTGCCCATGAATA
The DNA here is from genome assembly GCF_037104695.1 of Bacillus yunxiaonensis. NCBI lineage: Bacteria > Bacillati > Bacillota > Bacilli > Caryophanales > Bacillaceae > Bacillus > Bacillus yunxiaonensis. Next base: position 198,289 of record NZ_JBAWSV010000002.1, read on the forward strand.
TCAACAAGCGTTTTCCCAATTTCCTTTAATACACTTAATGTAACCAACTTTCCGTTTACGCGGCATACACTTTTCCCGTTCACAGAAATATCTCGTTTTAAAATCATCATGCCATCTTCAATTTCAATATCAAGTTCTTCTGCTTTCATAACGCAAGGATGATTTTCATCCTCAATATAAAATAACCCTTCAATTTCAGCTTTCTCTGTCCCATAGCGAACAAATTCCGCAGAACCCCGTCCTCCAACAAGAAGACTAATCGCATCAATAATAATGGATTTCCCTGCACCCGTTTCACCACTTAAAACAGTCAGCCCTTTTTGAAAAGAAATATTTAATGATTCAATAATAGCAAAGTTTCTAATCGATAATTCTGATAACAATGCCTCATTCACCTCGTTATCTAATTCACACTCCGCACTGGAGGCTTAAACTATTCTCACATACATTCTTCTGTTGATTCTCTTCTTGATGAAGAATATGTCATGTAACCTGCTTCATTGTACCAAACATTCGTTTTTATGGTCAATGTAACAATAATGATATTTTGATATGGAGATGTATATTTTCACGTGCTATTTTGGATTTTTATCCCGCTATTCGCGGGCAATAAGCCTCCCCCACTGATGGAAATTTCACTTTATATTTCTTCATAACAAAAATATCTTGCTTACTTTTCACTCTTCTGAGCAATAAAGCAAACAAGATTCTTTTTGTTACAGCATATTTAAAAAACGATTCGATACAACTCCTGTATCTTCAGATGTACGGCAAATAATTAAACACGTATCATCACCGCAAATTGTGCCAATAATTTCATCCCATTCTAAATGATCAATAAGCGCACCAAGAGCATGTGCGTTACCTGGCAATGTCTTTAACACAAGCATATGACCAGCTGAGTCTAATTTAACAAACGAATCGATAAGATTGCGTTTTAATTTTTGAAGCGGATTAAATCGTTGATCGGCTGGTAAACTATATTTATACCTTCCGTCATGAAGTGGTACCTTTACTAAATGTAATTCCTTAATGTCTCGTGATACTGTCGCTTGCGTTACATTAAAACCTTCATTACGCAAAATATCTACTAGTTCATCTTGTGTTTCAATTTCTTTACTCGCAATAATTTCTCGGATCTTAATATGGCGCTGCCCTTTATTCATCTTTTTGCACCTCGCACTATCTCTTACCTTAGTTTAACATTGGTATACTTCTCTTATTTATGTTAACGTATAACCGGTTACTTGTACACAATTGTTTTTACAATTGTGTTTACAACTCTAACTTTCTATATGATAAAAAAAGGAACAACAATTGTTATTCCTCTTTCCCTTTTTTCTTCAGGGCTTCGTGAGCTTCTGTTACAACTTCCTCTACTCGAATAGGAGAATGATTTTCCCCTTGCGCACGATCACCATGCCATTTTAAATGAATTAAAAATTCAATATTCCCATCTCCGCCTGTAATTGGGGAGAACGTTAAATTTTGAACATCATAACCCTCATTTAATGCAAAATCGACAATCATTTCTATAACCGCTTCATGCACTTTACGGTCGCGAACAATTCCCTTTTTCCCCACTTGCTCTCGCCCAGCTTCAAATTGCGGCTTAATAAGCGCTGCAACGTCACCACCAGGAGTTAACATTGTTTTCAATACAGGTAAAATTAATTTTAAAGATATAAATGATACATCAATACTCGCAAATTGCGGTAACCCTTGCTGCAGATCAGCAGGTGTTACATAACGGAAATTCGTCCGTTCCATTACCACAACGCGCTCGTCCTGACGCATTTTCCATGCAAGCTGATTATAACCTACATCTAACGCATATGATAATTTCGCTCCGTTTTGCAAAGCACAATCGGTAAATCCACCAGTTGAAGAACCAATATCTAACATAATTTTGTCTTGCAAATCTATTCGAAACGTCTCTAATGCCTTCTCTAGTTTGTATCCACCACGGCTTACATACCGCATCACTTGGCCTTTTACTGTAAGCTCTATATCTTGCGGTATTTTTTCACCAGGTTTATCTAAACGCATTTCATTAGCATATACAAGACCAGCCATAACAGCCCGCTTTGCTTTTTCTCTTGTTTCTATAAGTCCGCGTTCTACTAATAGTACATCTACTCTTTCTTTTTTTCCGCTCATTTGTTACGCCCTTTTTTGTTTTAATGGAATCATTGTACAAATGCGTTCAACAACTGCATCTGTTGTTAAGCCAATTTCTTCAAGAAGTTTAGGTACACTGCCATGTTCAATGAAATGATCCGGAATACCCATACACTCAATTAATGCATTATGGTACCCCTGCTCACTAGCAAATTCTAACACGCCAGAACCAAATCCTCCCATTAAACACGCCTCTTCAATTGTTAAAATCGGCATATTCTTTCCTAGCAGCTCATGTAAATACGCTTCATCCATAGGCTTAATAAAGCGAGCATTTACAACCTTTACAGAAATACCTTTCTTCTCGAGGCATTCTGCTGCCTCCATTGCCATCGGAATTGTCGTACCAAATGTTAAAATGGCTGCTTGTGAACCTTCACGAAGCGTTTCCCATGTACCGATTGGAATTTCTTTAAACTCCTCATCCATAGGTACACCAAGCCCATTTCCACGTGGATAACGAAGTGCAATTGGTCCATTTTTATAATTAATAGCCGTATACACCATGTGTTGGCCTTCATTTTCATCTTTTGGCATCATGAGAACGATATTCGGAAGATGGCGTAAAAATGCAATATCAAATATACCTTGATGCGTTTCTCCATCAGCTCCTACCAACCCTGCTCGATCAATTCCAAAAAAGACATTTAAATTTTGACGACACACATCGTGAACAACTTGATCGTAAGCACGTTGTAAAAACGTAGAATAAATCGCTAAAAACGGCTTCATATCTTGCGTCGCTAAACCAGCCGCCATCGTTACCGCATGCTGCTCAGCAATCCCTACATCAAACATGCGATTAGGAAACTCTTTCGCAAATTTTTCAAGCTTTGACCCAACCGGCATCGCTGGTGTCACAGCAACAATACGCGGATCATTCTTCGCTAATTTACGAACAGCCTCACTAATAACAGAACTCCATGCCGGGGCAGCTTCTTTCGGTTTTACGAAATCACCAGACTCAATTTTGTACGGTCCTGTGCCATGCCAAGTTCCCACTACATCACTTTCAGCTGGCTTATAGCCTTTTCCTTTTTTCGTAATGACGTGGACAATAACAGGGCCTTTTGTTTTCTTTGCATATTGAAGATTTTCAAATAAACTTTCATAATCGTGACCATCAACAGGTCCTAAATATGTAAAGCCTAACTCTTCAAAAAACACACCAGACACAAGTAAATATTTCAAACTGTCTTTTACTTTTTCTGCTGTTGCTGCTACTTTACCACCTACTGCTGGGATTTTCTTCAATAAGTATTCTAATTCATCTTTTACCCATTGATATTTCCCTGCTGTACGTAAACGTCCAAGTACGTTATGCAATGCACCAACGTTCGGGGCAATCGACATTTCATTATCATTTAAGATAACCGTCATATCTGTTTGCTCATGTCCAATATGATTTAGCGCTTCCAGTGCCATTCCACCTGTTAGCGCACCATCACCAATAATTGGAACAATATACTCTTTCGTTTTCTTTAAATCACGCGCAAGCGCCATTCCCATTGCGGCAGATAATGAAGTAGAACTATGCCCAGTTTCCCATACATCGTGCTCACTTTCACAACGCTTTGGAAAACCGCATAATCCTTTATATTGTCTTAATGTACCAAACTCCTTTGCACGCCCTGTTAAAATTTTATGTACATAGGATTGATGTCCTACATCCCATAAGAATTTATCCCTTGGACTATTAAATACTTTATGCAAAGCAATTGTGAGTTCTACTACACCTAGGTTTGGGGCAATATGTCCACCAGTTTGAGAAAGCTCTTCAATTAAAAACTTTCGAATATCTTCGCTTAACGCCTCTAATTCACTTATAGACATATCCTTCAAAAAACTAGGATTTTGAATTTGCGTCAGATCCACAAGGATCACTCACTTTCGTTTCATAATCTGTCATCATGTCAACTATTATACAAAATACCTATAAAACATAGTTGTACTTAATTGTATTAAAAAAATCAAGCATATTCTTTAATTTTATACGATGAAAAAAGAGCCGCTAACACAAAGTGATAACGGCAATGTAATCTACATATATTTTTGCCAATAACAAGAAAAGAAAAACCTTTGTCTACATTTATACCATAAAATCCTGAATGGCTCAACAAACGAAAACGTTCTTAATACTAGTGATTACGCTTTGCAATTAAATCACAAATTGCTAACAAATATTCATCTTGTAATTGTAAAGAAGAAATTGCTTCTTTTGCTTTTGCAATTGTCTCTTCTAAAATTTGCTTCGCTTCTTCTACTGTAAACAACGTTGTATATGTACTTTTTTCATTTGTCATATCGCTTCCGACTGGCTTCCCAATTTCTTCTTCTGTTCCTTCTACATCTAGAATATCATCACGAATTTGAAAAGCAAGTCCAACATATTTCGCAAATGTAAGTAGTTTTTCTTGTTGCTCAGTTGTAGCCCCTGATAATAGTGCACCGGCTAATACTGCAAATTCTAATAAACGGCCAGTTTTATGCTTATGAATATATTCTAACTCATGAAGCGTTAACTGTTTTCCTTCCGCTTCCATATCTGCAACTTGTCCTCCAACCATTCCTTCTGGTCCTGCTGCCTTTGCAAGTTCTAACGCAATGCGTAGCTTAATTTCAGGAGTAACGTCTGTATGCTCTTGCTCTGTTACAACTTGGAATGCATATGTTAACAATCCATCACCGGCTAATACAGCCATTGCTTCACCAAATACTTTATGATTTGTCGGTTTCCCGCGGCGTAAATCATCGTCATCCATACAAGGCAAATCATCATGAATTAAAGAGTATGTATGAATCATTTCTAGTGCACAGGCTGTACCTATCCCTAAATCTCTATCTTTCCCAAACGCTTGAAGCGTCGCAAATAAAAGTAACGGCCGGAGACGCTTTCCGCCCGCTGCTAATGAGTATGCCATCGCCTCGCGAAGCACATTCGGACATTGCAGTGTATTTGCATAACGCACAAGCTGTTCTTCAACAAATGCTTTGCTCTCTTTCATAAAAGCATCAAAAGCTACATACGCCATTATGCTTCATCTCCTAGGGCAGTAAAAGGACGAAGTTCACCGTCTTCACCAAGTATAACTGCCATTTGGTCTTGTACATCTTTTAATTTTCCATCGCAAAGCTTAGAAAGTTCCATACCTTCTTTAAAATATGAAATTGCTTCTTCAAGCGGAACATCGCCTTGTTCAAGCTTAGAAACAATTTGCTCAAGCTTTGCAATCGCTTCTTCAAAGCTCACTTTATTTTCCATCGCCTAGTTCACGCTCCTCTATTCCCCATACATTACATTCTAACACACCATCTTGAAGCTGTACTGCAACCGTATCTCCAAGATCAATTTCCTTCACGCTTTTTAACACCTGTTTTTTATTGTTATACACAAGACCGTAGCCTCGCATCATCACTTTAAGAGGACTTAAGGTTTCTAACTTCTCTACTGCTCTCGTAAATGCAAATTCTTTCGCTTGTAAAAGAGTTTGCATTTCGCGTTGCAGTTGTTTTTGCAATGCATCCACCGTAAGCTTTGTTTGTTCAATTTTTTGCGAAGGATGATGCTTCCCTAAATAAAAAGACAGCTGCTGAAGCTGATTCGCCTTCTTCTCTATGTAACGTTCTTTCGTTTGCATCAGCTTATCAATTGTACGATCCAATTGTTCTTCCTTTTGCTCATACAGTTGTTTTGGATATCGAAACGCATATGATTTTTGTAATGCTTGCAGATGTTCCTGCTTATATTTCATCATCTCACGCATCGCACGCGTTAACCGAAGTGTACGCTGCATCACTTTTTCTTCTAATTCAAGAATGTGAGGAGCTGCCAATTCAGCTGCTGCTGTTGGCGTTGGCGCTCTTAAATCCGCAACAAAATCAGCAATTGTAAAATCTGTTTCATGACCAACTGCAGAAATAATCGGAACTTTACTCGCAAAGATTGCTCGGGCCACTGTTTCTTCATTAAACGCCCATAGTTCTTCAATTGAACCTCCGCCGCGCCCAACAATTAATACATCCATATCGTTCATTTCATTTGCTTTTTCAATAGCCTGTACAATCGAGGGAGCTGCGAACTCCCCTTGTACAAGAACTGGAAATACAATTACATTTCCAATAGGATAACGGCGTGTAATCGTCGTTATAATATCCCGAATGGCCGCACCCGTTGGTGACGTAATAACACCGATTGTTGTTGGATAAGCAGGAATTGGTTGTTTATATACTTGTGAAAACAGCCCTTCCTCCTCTAAACGAGCCTTTAACTGTTCATATGCTAAATGAAGATTCCCTACTCCATCCGGCTGCATATCATGAACATAAATTTGGTATGAACCACTTGCTTCATAAACAGAGATCTTCCCTTTTACAAGCACTGTCATCCCGTCTTCTGGTCTAAATTTCATATTACGATTGTGACTTGCAAACATGACCGCAGCAATTCTTGCATTTTCATCTTTTAATGTGAAATACATATGACCGCGGCTATGATATTTAAAATTTGAAATTTCTCCTTTTAACCAAACAGACTGTAGATGAGGATCATACTCTATTTTTGTTTTCATATAACGAGTTAATGCTGTAACGGTTAAATATTGCTTATCCATCTTTCTCTCCTCATAGCCGCTTTGTAATTACTTACAAACAACACCTGCGCGCTCTGCAGATAGTACTGTATTTTCTAGTAGCATTGTAATCGTCATTGGACCTACACCTTTTGGTACTGGGGTAATATAGCCTGCAACGTTTAATACATCATCAAAGTCAACATCACCGCAAAGTTTTCCTGTTTCTAAACGGTTTACTCCGACATCGATTACAACTGCGCCTTCTTTTACATAGTCAGCTGTTACCATTTTTGCTCTGCCAACTGCAACAATTAAAATATCAGCTAGCTTTGTTAATTCTTTTATATTCGCTGTTTTTGAATGACAATAAGTAACTGTCGCATTTTCATTTAAAAACAGTTGTCCTACTGGTTTTCCAACAATATTGCTTCGTCCAATAACAACAACGTGTTTTCCTGTAATATCAAGGTTCGTTTCTTTTACTAATTCTAAAATACCGTGCGGTGTACATGGAAGGAATGTATCTTGTCCTGTCATCATACGGCCGATACTAATTGGGTGGAAACCATCCACATCTTTCTCAGGAGAAATTTTTTCAATGATAGCCTTCTCTTCAATGTGATTTGGCAAAGGTAATTGCACTAAAATACCGTGAATACGATCATCGTTATTTAAACGATCGATTTCTGCTAATAAACGATCTTGTGTAATTGTATCAGGAAATGTAATTAGTTCAGAATAAATACCAACTTGTTCGCACCCTTTTTCTTTCCCCTTTACATACGAATGAGAAGCTGGATCATCCCCAACTAAAATAACAGCTAATCCTGGTACAATTCCTTGTTCTTTTAGTTCTGCAACTTTCTCTTTTAACTGTGCTCGCTTTTTCTCTGCAACTTCATTTCCTTTGATGATTACTGCTACCATGTTAAAATTCCCCCTTAAAAAATTACAAAGCTATTTTTCTTCTACCCCGCTCTAACGAGCAGTAGAGCCCCCATCTTAAAGGTTTGAAAATTCAAAGAAGATAGGTGAGGGTTAACTGCTCATAAAAGCTTAATTAGTCTTACTAATCATCTGTGGGGGGATGAAACTCCCCGCAGATAAAAGTTTCACTGTATCCCGTTACTTTTGGGCAGTATGATCCCCACCTTAAGATTAAAAAGAAACGACAAAGATAGGTGGGGAATAACTGCTGGCATGCGCCCGATTGGTGAGAACTTTCCATCTGTGGGGGAAAATCCCCTCACAGATGGAAGTTTCACTTTATACTAGATAAAACGCCGTTAATAAAACGACGAGATTCCTCGTCTCCATATGCTTTTGCAATTTCGATTGCCTCGTTAATAGATACGCTGTGCGGAATATCTTCCATATATTTCATTTCATACACAGCAAGTCGTAAAATACTACGATCAACAATGCTAATGCGCTCTAATTTCCACTTTTTTAAATTTTGACGAATAAGCTCATCAATTACTTCTCTATGCTCTACACACCCGAAGACAAGTGTTTCTAAAAATTCATTTGTACTTTCGCCTTCTTCAAGTGCATTTTCTACTGCAGCTTTCGGATTATATTCTCCGGTAATATCCATTTGATAGAGTGCTTGCATTGCTCTTTCTCTAGCCGTCCTACGTTTCATTATAACTCTCCTTTATACTTCAAGTCTTTCTTATGTTTTGTTATATTATTATAATTTATAAGCCGTCGAATTACTTACTCTTTATAAATTCCGCTGAGTTTTCAACCTTATAATACAATGATAATACCACAATTTATCGTTTCATACACGAGTTCCCTAACGGAAAAATAATAAAAAGATTAACTTCAAGTTCCATATCATACCACAATGTACGTTTTTTTCAAAAACACGTATTTACCCTTAAGTATTTTTTCATTTTTCCGAATAATATTATGTTTCTGAAATTCAGGCAAAAGTATACAAAACGATAAAAAAGGTGCCTGTATAACGAGGCACCTTTTTAGTATTACACTGGCTCAATTTCTGTCTTTGGTGTTTCAAATGTTACACCAACGATATGCACGTTTATTTCTTTCGGTTCAAGGCCTGTCATTGTAAGAAGCGCTTGACGAATATTATCTTGAATGTTTTGTGCAACAACTGGAATTGCTACACCAAAGTACATTAATACATAAACATCAACGATAATGTCATCGTTTGCTAACTCTACTTTTACGCCCTTTCCGTGATTTTTCTTTCCTAACTTCTCAACAACATCTGTTGCAAAATTACCACGCATTGCTGCTACACCTTCTACTTCAGAAGCAGCAATACCTGCAATTACTTCAATTACTTCCGGTGCGATTTCTACTTTACCAAGGCTTGTGTCTTGCCCCATGTCTAACATATGATCAGCCATGAAAAAACCTCCTTTAAATGTATCAGTGCGCCGTTAAATCATGCTGTTCTAGAAACTTAGTGTTAAATTCACCTTGTACAAACTCAGGATGGTCAAGAAGTTGTAAATGAAACGGAATCGTCGTATGTACACCTTCAATGACGAATTCACTTAACGCTCGCTTCATTTTTGCAATTGCTTCTTCACGTGTTTTTCCGTAAACAATAAGCTTTGCAACCATCGAATCGTAATAAGGCGGAATCGTATATCCAGGATATACAGCTGAATCGACGCGAATACCAAATCCTCCTGGTGGTAAATACATTTCTACCTTTCCTGGAGATGGCATAAAGTTTTTGGCAGGGTTTTCCGCATTAATTCGGCACTCAATTGCCCAACCGTTAAATTGTACATCTTCTTGCTGCAGCGATAACTGCTCTCCTGAAGCAACACGAATTTGCTCTTTAATAAGATCTACACCTGTCACCATTTCAGTTACAGGATGTTCGACTTGAATTCGCGTATTCATTTCCATAAAGTAGAAACTTTTCGTTTTATATTCGTAAATAAATTCAACTGTGCCAGCACCTGTATAATCTACCGCTGCCGCTGCTTTTACTGCTGCTTCTCCCATTTGTTGACGAATAGTAGCATCTAAAGCTGGAGAAGGTGACTCTTCTAGCAGCTTTTGCAAACGACGCTGAATTGTACAATCACGCTCTCCTAAATGAATGACATTACCATAGTTATCTGCCATCACTTGAATTTCCACATGACGGAAATCTTCAATGTATTTTTCTAAATATACACCAGGGTTTCCAAAAGCGGTACTTGCCTCTTGCTGCGTAATTTGAATTCCTTTCGCAAGCTCTTCTTCAGTGCGCGCAACGCGAATACCTTTACCGCCGCCGCCCGCTGTTGCTTTAATAATAACAGGATATCCAATCTCCTCTGCGAGTGCTACAGCTTCTTCGATATTTTTAATGATTCCTTGTGAACCCGGTACAATCGGAACCCCTGCTTCTTTCATTGTATCACGTGCAACGTCTTTTGTGCCCATTTTTGAAATAGCTTCTGGACTTGGACCAATAAAAATTAAATTACATTCACGACAAAGCTCTGCAAAATCAGCATTTTCTGCTAAAAATCCATATCCAGGGTGAATTGCATCACAACCTGTTAATTTCGCAACACTAATGATGTTCGTTAAGTTTAAATAACTCTCCTTTGATACGGTTGGACCAACGCAGTATGCTTCATCGGCTACTTGTACATGAAGCGCTTCTTTATCTGCCTCAGAATAAATCGCAACTGTTTCAATGTTCATTTCTTTACAAGCACGAATAATTCGTACAGCAATTTCCCCGCGGTTCGCAATTAATACTTTTTTAATCATTATTCAAGACTCCCTTATTATGCTTTTACAAGAAATAGCGGTTGTCCATATTCAACAAGCTGACCGTTATTCACAAGGATTTCAACGATTTCTCCATTTACTTCTGATTCAATTTCATTAAAGAGTTTCATTGCTTCTACAATACAAACAATTTTCCCTTCTGATACGCGATCTCCTACATTTACATATGCAGGTGCATCTGGTGATGGAGATCCATAGAACGTTCCGACCATTGGAGAAGTAATCTTTTGCAAGTTCTCATCTTGTACTGCTGGTTTCTCTTCTTGTTTTGGCGTTTCACCTTGAGCTGGTGCAGCAACTACTTCTGTTGCGATAGCTTGTACAGGTTTCTGTGCTGCAAGAGCAGGTTGCACAGCAATTACTTCATTGCCACGCTTTTTCATCTTAATTGTAGTACCATCTTTTTTGTATTCAAATTCATCAATATTAGAATCATCAATCAATTTAATTAATTCACGAACTTCTTGAATTTTAAACATATAAAATCCACTCCTATATACTTGTTTGTCCTGCTGCAATAGCTTGGTTGCTTCTACAAGCCATCATTCATAAACGCCATTGATGGAAGTTTCACTAAATCTTGCTATAACAGACAATAATAAATTACTTCGCGTACTTTCAATAAAAAACTACTATGAAGTTTCACACTATATATTCATCTTACGATAAATATTTTTAACATTCCAACTTATTTTTCTTTATGATAAATAAAAACTCCTGTGAAAATAACAGTATTTTATATTTTATCACCTAGTAATAATACCAAGCTTCACTCAAAATTGGCAAGACCACTTCTGAAAAAACAGCGACATCTACCTTATTATGTAAGTTTGTATATTTTTTACCAAACATTAAAAGTTTATTTACCTTTACTTCATATCCCCTTCACATAAAAGGAGTATCGTCAAAGTAGAATCCTATACAGTGAGGTGCGGAAACGTGAACATTTGGCTTATTCTCTTTCTACCAACTGTTATTATTTGGGGTATAGCTCTTGCTATTCAAATGAAATGCGGACAAAGTAATCGCCTTCATCAAGAACCGATGATTTTTTGCTCACAACGAATTTCGCCTATAAAAGTAAAAGAGGCTGAATTACGATTACTAGACTAACTTCTAATAGACAAAAAAAGCTATCGAAAAATCGATAGCTTTTTACTTTGCTATTTCAAACCGAACGTCTGCCATTAAGCCCGTTTCACTTTTTACAAGCTGCATAATTTTATTTGCTTCTTTCGCAGAAAGCTTCGCTGCTTTCACTGTCACTTTAATGTCATTTCCATCTGCACGTACAAGTGCATCTTTATAGCCACCTTCTGTTTTAATCAATGTTTCTAATAACGTTTCTTTTGCTGATAAATCACTTAATGCATTAAATTCATCTTTTGCTTTACTTCTCTCTTCAGCAGAAGCGTTTGTTGAGTTCATTACATCTTGCAATTTTTCTTTCACTTCACTGCGCTGATCTTCCATTTGCAAACGTAGTGCTGTGAAACTATCATCACTAGCAGACTGACTAGATACATTACCTTCTTTTTTACTTGTTTCTTTTTTACTTGTTTCCTTTTGAGTTCCTTGCTTCTCTTTCGTTACTTCTTCAAGAGATGTTGTAACAACCTTACTTTTATTATCTGGCGTCATTACATAGTATACCGAAAGAACAACAACTAAACTTAACATCGTTAATAACCAAACTGTTTGTTTTTTTAACACCTTATTTCCTCCCTAATTCTTTTTTGGCAAGACAGATACACGGTGGCTTGGGACATCAAGCATACGCGTAACAGCTTCTTTCACCATTTGTTTTACTTGTATGTTATCCACTCCTTTTGCAACAACAAGAACACCGCGAACTTTCGGCTTCTCTGTTCGAAGTACAATAGGAGTTTCTTTATCCCCTTGACGTATAATTACCGTTTTATCATCAGTAGACTCATCTTCAACTTTTCGTGTTCCACCCTCTTTATCTGTTTCATTTGTCGTTTGCGATCGCTTCACCGTATTTTTGTCGAGTATTTTTTCTTCAGATGAATCAAGATTGACTGTAATTGTCACGTCTTTAACACCTGTAATACTTTCTAATGCTTCTTTTAATTGTTGCTCATATTCTTTTTCATATTTATCAATGATAGATTTATTGTCGCTGTCCTTTTGTCCAAACGTCGGTACATCTTTAGGCTGTTCTTGCCCTGTCTGCGATTTCAAAACAGGTACTTCTGGTTTTTTCGCTTGAAAAAGATTACTAGAAAACATAAGAAGCATACCGAGTATAAGCAAAACAATTAAAAACTTTGATGTTATTTTTTTCTCTTTCTCATCTTTTTCATTTCCTTTAAAAAAATTGCGAAGAAATTGAAATTTGTTATTCATTTGCTTTTTCTGCCCCCCCTTCCATCTGAACTTTAATTTTGTTCTCTTCTAATTGCCATTTGTTTGAGAAGAATTGTTTCATTTCAGCTGTGTTTTGTTCTGATGTCTTTCGAGGTTCTTTCGAATTAATTTCTACCTTTTGAATTGTTTCAATAGCTCCTTCTCGATTACGATCCTTTTTTTGAAGCGTTACGACGACAGACTGAATATCTTGCTGAGATTTCACTTCCTTTTTTTCTTCTGGTACTTGTATCTGCAAACTCATAACGGCCATGCCATATTGTTCTTCCAGTTCTTTCCCAACTTGTTTTTTCATTTGGACAGCCATCTGTTCTAAAATATATGCACGTTGTGAGGCTTGTATTTCTTTTTTCTTTGTATCAATTTTATTTTCTACTAATCCATTGGCCACATACTTGTCTTCACTAACGTTTGCAATTACATCTTGAATGTCTGTTTGCAATAATTTAAACAAGGGCGTTAAGATTAAAACAACTAGAAGCAAACTAACAACAAATTTGACATACTTTTGTAATTTTGAATTAGGAAGTAACATATGAAGCATCGTCGCTAATAGTAGAAACACAATAATATTCCGAATCCACTCTACTACAAATTGCAACCTGATCACCCCCTAACGCATCATTAACGTAATATTTCCAGCTGCGATAATAATAGTGATACTTAAAAAAAACATAAACGATACAATAGCCAAACAAGCAAACACGTATATAATGCTTCTACCGATAATATCTAGGCATTGGATAATCGCCCCTCCACCAACAGGTTGCAACACTGCTGCTGCAAACTTATAGATAAAAGCAATGCAAAAAATTTGAATCGCAGGAAAAGCAACGATAAGTAATAAAATAACAATCCCAACAATTCCAATTGTATTTTTTAATAATGCAGATGCACTGAGCACTGTATCTGCCGCTTCGGTAAACATTCGCCCCACAACTGGAATAAAGTTTCCCGTTACAAATTTTGCTGTTTTAACAGCAATCCCATCCGCTACTGCTGTTGCCGTTCCTTGTACAGATAGCACACCAAGAAAGATTGTTAAGAAAATGCCAATGATGCTAACGCTAACATTTTGAAGCAGCTTGGACAATTTTGTGACTTTATATTGATCACTCATTGTACTTACAATACTTAAAATCGTTGCAAGCAGCAGGAGCGGTAAAACAATATAATTCATGAGCATCCCGCTCGTATTCATAAGAAAAACAATAATCGGATGAAAGAAGGAAACAGATACAACACCGCCTCCAGTAGCAATAAGTGCCAACAAAATAGGAAGAAGTGCTAAAATGAAATCTATCATTGTTTGAATGGTGTCTCTTGCATACGTCATTACAACGTAAAAACTATTTAAAGCAAAAACGATAAGCACCATATATACAACAGCATCTGCTATTTTTCCAACACTACTTTTTTCAAAAGCAGATTGAAGTGATTGAAGAAGCGCACTAAAAATAGTAAGCATAATAAGTGTCCCAAGTAACTTTCCATTAGCCACTAATTCATGAAATAAATATTTTAGTAATCCAATTATCCACTCTTTAATTGAAAAATTTTTTTCTCCTTTTACAAACTCCATAAAGCTTCCCTTTTGGCTTTCCGGCAAATATCCCCCGTACTTTGCAACAAGGTCATCCCAATATTTCTTTACATCTTCTATCCCAAGCTTTCCTAGCTGTTCATCCACAACATTTTGTTCTAAGGGAGAAGCTTGTACGATAATTGGCAAAGAAAAAAAGAGGAGAAAGGTAAACAAAAGCTTTATTCCAAACGATCGCACGTTTCACCCCTCCTTTATCCGGTTGGTAAAAAACCGAGAATTGTTTCAATTACAACCGTTAATATTGGAATCGCCATCACTAAAATTAAAATTTTTCCTGCTAATTCAATTTTTGAGGCAATCGCTCCTTGTCCTGCATCTTTCGTAATTTGTGCGCCAAATTCTGCAATATAAGCAATTCCAATAATTTTCAGCAGCGTTTCCACATACACATTGCTCACTTTCGCTTCATTTGCAATGCGCTCAATCATCGTTAAAATAGAGTGAATTTGATCGATTATTAGTAAAAACATCACACTACCGACAAATACAACAAACAATGAAGTTATACTCGATTTATGTTGATTCAATACTGCCGCCAAAAAAGTCGCCACAAGCCCAAGTCCTACAATTTGTAATATTTCGATTCGAATCGCCCCCCTTTACTGAAAGAGAAAGACGCTTTTAATCTTGTCAAACAAATTGTTAATTAAAAATGCAACTTGGAATAAAATAACGACAAAACCAACAAGAATAACCCAGTTGGCAATATCTTCTCGCTTTAGTTCTTTCAGCACAGTATGAATGAAAGCTAAAATAATACCAATGCCTGCAATTTGAAAGATTAATCCAACGTCGATCGACATCACCTTTCCCCCTTACAACAATAAAATAACAATAAGTAGTCCTGCTAATACACCTAAACTTTTCATCATCTTTTCGTACTGAATCTGCATTTCCTTTGCTTCCCCTTCTTCTCTTTCTAAATGCGTAATACATAAACGAATATGCTTTTGCTGTGATTCCCGGTCGTGTTGTCCTAACGTTTCTCCAAATTGCTGTAAAATTTCATATTCTGTTTGCTTCAGGGCTGTGAGTTTCCAATTTTCTTGTAAGCTATCCATCCATGCTTCCCGAACCGTTTGCTCTCCCCTTTCTAATCGTTCATGGAAGCTATGAAATAACCAGTTCAAAGGCTTTGGCATTTGTTTTTCAAGACGTGCAGCTGCCTCTGACAACGGGGTATGTCCATACATAATTTCCGCCTCAAGTGATTGCAGGGCTGCCTTTAACAACCGTAATTGGCGAGGGCGCTCACTATATTTCTTCGCATATGAAAAACCAAAAAATGTTGATACAGCAAGGATAAGTGCAGCACCCAAAAATTTAATCATACGGTCAGCACCTTCTCTCCGCGGCGAATTGGCTTTCCGCTGCCATCCTTCATATTCAAAATCGTTCCTGGTCCTTTTATTTTAGAAAGCTCAATAAAGCGTTCAAATACGCCCAATTCTATTATTTTCCTTAGCGAAGGTCGTTTCAGTATATCTTCATGCCCTTGTCCGTGCACACTAGTAAACAACTGAACACCAGCATGAACAGCTTCCATAATTGCTTCGCTATCTTCTGGTCGGCCGATTTCGTCAACAATTAATATATCGGGACTCATTGAGCGAATCATCATCATCATACCTTCTGCTTTTGGACATGCATCTAACACGTCCACTCTTGTTCCAAACTCATATTGCGGTACACCTTTCACGCACCCCGCAATTTCTGATCTTTCGTCTACGATACCAACTTTACAAGAAGGAATATGTTGCCTTGGAACCCCCGCACTCATACAACGCGCTACATCACGTAATAATGTTGTTTTGCCTGTTTGCGGCGGACCGATAATCATTGTATTCAGCCAATGCTTCTCATATAAATATGGTATAAGCGGCTCAGCAATTCCCTTTTTTTGCCGAGCAATTCGAATATTAAATGACGCCACATCCCGGATCATTTTCACTGCACTCTTTTCCATAATTACTTTGCCCGCTAAACCAACGCGATGTCCTCCGCGCAATGTAACATACCCTCGCTTTAATTCTTCTTCCATCGTATAAAGTGAATATTGACTCAGCTTATTCAGCAAATACGCTGCGTCTTCTACCGTCACAATATAGTTATAAAAATGCGCTTCACCGCGCGCAATGCATTCAAGCGGTCGACCAATCCGAATCCGTATTTCTTCCAATCCGTCATATTCTTTATAGTCTTGTATAAAACGTTCGATTTGCTTTGGCAACATCTCTAATACTTCTTTCATAGCTCTCTCCCCATCACATCGCTATTTCAGTACCGCAATAAAAATACAGCCAATTCCAAGCGCCAAAAAAAACAATTTCAAAAAAGAAATTTCATTCGTAACGCTCGCAATTCCAATTGACATCGTTACAATCAAAACAGTTGGGCCAACAAATGCAAGCATGCCATTTACGAACAATGCTTTTTTGGCATCATTGAAATACAACATAAGCAAAGCGGCGAAAATCTCCATGCTTCCCGAGAAGAGCCTAAGAAGCGCCATCACGAGCACAGATGTTTCAAATGCCGCTAGCCATTGTTTCATCCTCTCACCTCTCTCGTTATCCTTACACCGTTCTAACAGCACACATATATCCTGCTGAAACAAGATGAAAGAGTACGTTTGTACAACCATATGCAATGGTTGTCTATTTCAGAAGTGGAAAAGTAATTTTTTAATTATCAAATGAAAATAAACGGAATTTTCCATTAAATTGTGATATATTGGAATAAAAAGGGTGTAAGTATGAAAATTCTTAAAATTATCCTTACTATCTCAGTAGAAGTGGCTGCTATTTTCTTGTTTGCAAAATTTGTCGATTGGCCGTTTATAGAAAGTTTCTTTTTAGGGAGTTTAGCTATTTTCAGTATCACTTGGCTGTTGCTTTTAAATATGAACCGAAACGCTAATATGGATCGTGCTATTACAAAAAGTTTCACAGGGCTTAACACCGGGGAAATAACACCTTTTCAAATTCGAATGAATCCTTATATGGCTGGGACTCTTCTACTGCTTATCATTAGCTTTATTACTACTGTCATTTATTACGTACCTTATTTCACATAAAATGAAACTTCCATCAATGGCTTTTTACCACCACTGGTGGAAATTCCGTCCAATCGGGCACGTGTCAGCAGTTATTCCCCACCTATCTTCTTTGTTTTCTCAGAATCTTAAAATAGGGTCTAACTGCCTACGAATAGCAGAATAAAAAGAGGCACTCATGGATAATCCACGAGTGCCTCTTTCAATTACGCACGAGAAACGTATTTTGATTCTCCTGTGTTGATAATAAGCATTTCACCTTCGTTAATGAAGATTGGTACTTGTACAACTAGACCAGTTTCTAATGTAGCTGGTTTTGTTACGTTAGAAGCTGTGTCACCTTTAATACCTGGTTCTGTTTCAACAACTTTTAACTCAACAGTGTTCGGAAGTTCTACACCAAGTACTTCGCCTTGATATGTCATGATTGCTACTTCCATATTTTCTTTTAAGAATTTTAATTCGTGTTCGATTTGCTTGTCAGCAAGTTCGATTTGCTCGTATGTTCCATTATCCATGAATACATGAGCTTCACCGCTTGCATATAAATATTGCATACGACGGTTTTCGATATGTGCTTTTTCCACTTTTTCACCAGCACGGAATGTTTTTTCTTGAACAGAACCTGTACGAAGGTTACGTAGTTTAGAACGAACGAACGCTGCACCTTTACCTGGTTTTACGTGTTGGAAATCTATAACCTGCCAAAGGCCGTTGTCCACCGCAATTGTTAAACCTGTACGAAAATCGTTTACTGAAATCATGCAAAAAATCCTCCTGTGTATTACAAAATAATGAGTTCTTTTGGAGATTTAGTTAACACTTCATTACCTTCAGCTGTTACTATAATATCATCCTCAATACGAACTCCGCCTACATTTGGAATATAAATTCCAGGTTCTACAGTCACAACCATTCCTGGCTCAAGTACCGTTTCAGAGCGGAAGGCTAAACTTGGTCCCTCATGAATTTCAAGACCAATTCCATGACCTGTAGAATGCCCAAAATATTCACCGTATCCTTTTTCAGTTATGTAGTCACGCGTTAACGCATCAGCTTCACGGCCAGTTAAACCAGCTTTAATGCCGTTTACACCACGCAGCTGCGCTTCTAATACGATATTATAAATTTCCTTTAATTTGTCGGACGGCTCACCTACTGCAATTGTACGAGTAATATCAGAGCAATATCCTTTATAGTAAGCACCGAAGTCTAATGTAACAAAATCTCCCTTTTCTATCAATTTTTCAGATGCCACGCCGTGCGGCAATGCTGAACGAAGTCCCGAAGCAACGATAATATCAAACGAAGAAGAAGTTGCTCCTTGCTTTCTCATGAAAAATTCAAGTTCATTTGACACTTCAATCTCAGATACTCCCGGGCGAATAAATGATAGAATATGTTCAAAGGCAGCATCTGCAATCTGTGCAGCTTCCTTTAATATCTTAATCTCTGAATCAGTCTTAATCAAGCGTAACTTTTCCACAATACCAGAAGTTGCAACAAATTCTGCATCAACTTCCTCTTTATATGCCGTATAAGAGCTGTATGTAAGAGTATCTTGCTCAAAACCAAGCTTTTGAATTCCTAGGTCTTTTACTTGTTTTGCAACTTCTTCAAGAATCGTACCCGTATGCTGCACGATCTCATAGCCAACCGCTTGTTTTTGCGCTTGTTCAACATATCGAAAATCTGTAATAAACAAAGCGCGTTCATTTGAAATTAATACAACTCCTGCCGTTCCTGTAAAGTTTGTCATATATCTACGACTATGTTGATTCGTTAATAAAATGCCATCAATACCAGCTTCTCCAAATGCACTTCTTAATTTTGTAAGTTTCTCCATGGATTATGCCTCCCCGATTTTCTCCAATAATGCAAGTAACGCTAAGTGATAGCCATACAAACCAAATCCTACAATTTGTCCTGCTGTGACCGGTGCCGTAACAGATACATGACGAAACGATTCGCGCTGATGAATATTTGAAATATGCACCTCAACAACAGGAATCGAAACACTCGCAATCGCATCACGAATTGCATAGCTATAATGCGTAAATGCTCCTGGATTTAGAATAATTCCTTTATATGTACCCTCAGCCTCATGAATGATATCAATAATGGCACCCTCATGATTGGATTGGAAACACTCTAGCTCCACTCCCAAACTTTCTGCTTGTTGTTTCATATCTGCTTCTAACGATGCTAACGTTCCCGTACCATATACATTAACCTCTCTCACACCGAGACGGTTTAAATTAGGCCCGTTAACGAGGAGCAATTTATTCATATACCTAACTCCTTAATAAAAAAAATGTCTATATAACATTTTATCATACCTCTCACTTATTTGAATAGTTTGTCTTTTCCTCATTCCCTATACCCTTTTCGTTATTCACCTCAAACGAAACAGAATATGCAATAAAAACACCATATAAAATAAAAATACATGCTGTCGTTATAATGGTTGTTCTAGGCATTTCTAACGCACTTTTTATGACAGGTGCAACAGATCCAATCACAAAAAATAATATTCCCCACCATATAAGACCGTATATAACGCCTGGAATCACACCTTCAAACTTACTCAAAGCTGCCCTGTATACAAACGCCACAACAATTGAAAGTATTCCCATACACACAATTCCCGTTACGTTTCCCCATACACCTTCTTTCCAATTTCCTAGCGCAAACGGGAGCAGCAAATAATTTGGGCCCGCCTCAGTGAAGGAAAAAAAATTGAGAAAGTACCAAACAGCTCCCCAAAACAAACCTCCAAACACACCAATTTGAACTATTTTTTTCGTGACAGATTGTTCTTGTTTCACATCCACACCTCCGCCTACTAGTATGTCCGAAACTAATTTAAAGCATGTTTAAATACTGCAGAACTTGTCTATAAAAAGAATAGGAAATGTCTGACTAACCTGTTGATTTTCCTTGTCAGAAGTACGCTTTTGTCGATAAAATAAAGGAAACTGTAGTGTTGTCATGTAATATAATGACAACACCTAGAGTCGCTACCTCTTTTCTGATAAGAGAAAAACAAATACAGGTTGGTGTTGACATGACAGAGAAGACAAAACAAATCTACGGCGGTCAAGCGGTAGTAGAAGGAGTTATGTTTGGCGGTAGAGAATATACTGTTACAGCGATTCGTCGTAAAGATAAGTCTATCGAATTTTATCGATTACCTCGTGTTCGTAATAAAGTATCATCTATGTTTAAAAAAATTCCATTTCTACGCGGCATCGCGGCAATTATTGATGCAAGTGCAAACGGGGCAAAGCATTTAAACTTCGCTTCAGAACGCTATGATGTACACCCTGCAGATGATGAACAATTCGTACAAAAAAAAGAAGAGCAGTCGAAGCTAACGATGATACTTAGCGTTGCGGCAGTCGGGGTCTTATCCTTTATCTTCGGAAAAGTGATTTTTACTGCGGTTCCTGCGCTTTTAGCAGAATTGACAAGACCCATTTTCCCATCTCATGCTGGGCAGATCATTGTCGAAAGTATCATTAAGCTTGTATTATTACTTAGCTATATTTATTTTGTTTCACTGACTCCACTTATTAAACGTGTATTTCAATATCACGGGGCGGAACATAAAGTAATTAATGCTTATGAGAATAATCTTCCATTAACGGTAGAAAACGTACAAAAACAAACCCGTCTCCATTATCGTTGCGGCAGCAGCTTCATTTTATTTACTGTTATTATTGGGATGTTTGTATATTTTCTCGTTCCAACGGATCCCCTTTGGGTTCGTCTTATGAATCGTATTTTGCTCATTCCTGTAGTACTAGGTATTTCATTTGAAGTGCTTCAATTTACAAACAGCTTGCGAAGCGTTCCGGTACTCCGCACATTAGGATACCCTGGTCTGTGGCTTCAGCTGTTAACAACGAAAGAACCGACAGATGATCAAGTTGAAGTAGCAATTGCATCTTTTGAAGAACTACTGCGTCTAGAAGAAGGACAACAATAACTTTTTCGTAATATTATTCAACTCCTTTGCCTTTCGTTAATAAACTAATTAAAATATCTTTCTTTTTAGGAGGTGTTCCTTATGAAGGGTCGCTCATTTATGTTCGCTCTATTTGTTATAATTGTTGGGTTAGCCGTATTTAGCCTTGTATCATTCACAATTGAAAATCCAATGGGAGTTGTAAAAAACATTGCGATAATGCTCATTGTTGTTGGTGTCTTTTATTTGCTTTATAAGATGCTTACGAGTTCAAGCGGTTCAGCTAATAACTCACAATCTTCCTACAAACGTGCTGCGAAACAATCGAACCGAAAATATGGAAAACAGGATGTAACACCCCTAAGCAAAAATTTGTTAAAGAAAAATGCTTCTGATGCTAAAGGAAAAAAAGGAAATGCTTCCTTCCTAAGACGCAAACGAAAGCAATCTCACTTAACAGTTATTGAAGGAAAAAAAGGCAAAAAGAAAGACCGCGCTTCCTTTTAGAGAAGTGTGGTCTTTCTTTACTTTTGCTTAATATGTTCAATAACCTCTACTAAATTCTTATCTTTCATAGAATTTAAACGTAAATGATGCGTTTCAAAAGACAAGGATTTCGTCACCTCATTTGGCACAATTACACATTTTAACCCGGCTGCAATTGCAGCTCTTGCTCCGTTTACGGAATCTTCAAAAGCAATTACTTCAGAAGGATGTACGCCAAGTTCAGCAACAGCACTCACGTATAGTGCTGGGTCTGGCTTAACTTGTAATACATCTTCTTTCGTTTTAATAACCTCAAAATATTTTTGTAATCCCAATTCCTTCAAAAAACTTGTCACCCATTTCCGTGAAGAACTAGAGGCCAAACCGATTTTCAAATCGAGTTTCTTTGCTTCTTCCAAATACCCTTTTACCCCTTCACGAGCCACAGGTAATTTCATTTTATCACGATGCAATGTCGCTACTTTTTTTTCTATATGGTCTTTATTCCATTTTTCTTTTAACTCATCTTGCAAAAATGCATGTAACACTTCATCTGTTGTTCCAATACATTTTGCAAACTCTTCAAGTGGCAACTCTCCTCCGTATTCACGTACAATTTCCTGATATGCTTCAAACCATACCGTTTCTGTATCTACAATGAGTCCATCAAAGTCAAACACAACCGCTTTCAATGTATCCTCTCCCTACAAGTGTAGTCAGCATCTATATATTCTACGCTGTGTGAAAATCCCCTTTTTTTGCAAACAAAAAAGGAAACTGTTCCTCAGTTCCCTCTCTTACTGCGCCTGTTCCTCATTTGCCTTTTGAACACCACGAAGCTTCTCAACGCGAAGTTCATCTTGTTCAAAGTACTGCACTAAATCGCCAATACGATCGATAGCTTCCCAGCTTAAATGATGTTCAATTCCTTCTACATCATTATAAATCTTACTTTCATCTACACCGATAATACGCATAAACTGCTCTAACAATTCATGACGATAGACAAGGCGCTTACCAATTTTTTTCCCTTTTGATGTTAATACAAGTCCTCTATATTTTTCATAAATTAGATATTCATCTTTATCAAGTTTTTGTACCATTTTCGTTACAGAGGATGGATGTACACTAAGCGCTTCGGCAATATCAGATACACGGGCATATCCTTTTTCTTCAATTAACAAATAAATTTGTTCGATATAATCTTCCATACTAGGAGTAGGCATCGTTTTCCTCCATCCAATTCAGTTTATAAATTCCGCACTAAGCAATCAATAAAATGATACAACAGAAAGGATATTGTGACAAGGGTGGAAACAAGCCCATTTTTCCGACACACAAAAGAACCCACATACATAGCTTGGGTTCTATCATGTAAAATATTGAATTTCAGCATTCGGAAAATATTTATGAGTATAACCTCTAAGTGTTTGTAAATAAATTGAAACTTCCATCAGTTGAACCAATCGGACTTTTCCACTTTTATTTATCTGCATTCTTAAATATTTACCTAAAAAAGCAAGAGTATCTATCCTATCACTTAACAATGTGGCAAGGTGCCGCATTGGCCCTTTTTCTTCTGTATGTTATATAAATTTTTATTTAAAGCCTCAGGGTTTTAACGGTTTTTTTCAGGACTATTTTTCGTTTGTCTAAATTTACAAAAAGAAAAATAACATAAACAAAAAAGAAAAATACAAAATAATTAAAGTAAATTGTTGACGTGATGCTTTTATTATCGGTATCATATTTCTTCGTGAGCAATTATTTTTCGTTATACGATTTTTTATTATTACTAAATTTTTGAGAGGGGAAATTTGATGTCACTTAAGAAGAAAACACAAGTGCGCACCGGCAAAATGGTACGTGAACTAATGTTAGCAGACGAAGATGTGAATGCTTCGCTAATCATGGTATATAGTGAAAACGGTGTAAACGCAGAAATTAAAATCGAGGGCTTAACGCCAAAATGTAACGAAGAATTATTTTTGAGCGGAAAAGTAGATTGGAACAAAAGCGTTATTTATAAAATTGTCGATTTTACTGGCAATGCCGAAGTTGGTAAAGTGACATTAAGCGCCATGAACAAAAACAATGTTTCACTGCAAATCGAACGCGTTATGTGGAGTAAAGAAACAAAAGAAGAAATGACAGAATTAGAAGACAATACACTATCAGTTGTCGAAACACCTGCTCCAAAGAAAGAGACAGTAGTTGAAGCTTCAAAAGAAGTGACACCTGTAACAAAACCAGTTGTAAATGTTGCACCTACTCCAACACCAATTCCAAAGCCGGTGCGTCCAGAACCTGTAGTTAAAGCTACACCAACTCCTGTACAAAAAGATGTAACTGCACCAACTACAGTGCAAAAAGAAGTAACTGTATCAACTCCAGTACAGCCAGCAGTTACAGTTAAACAACCTGCAACAAATCAACCAAACTCTGAATTACAAGAAAAGTATGTTCGTCTTGTAAAACAAGCTGTAGATGTATGTCAAGATTACGAGCTTGGTATGGATGTAGACGATTCTATCGAGAACTTAAAAGGCGAGTTACAAAAACAAGGAATATCGGTAGCATTTGATGCAGAAATTATGGATGTTGTAAATCGTTTACGTTCACTAAAGCAAAAAGGAATTAAAGTAGAGAAAGTATTAAACTTATTATAAATTATAAAGCGAAAATTCCATCAGTCCGTTTTCTCATCATCACTGCTGGAAAGCTCTCAACAATATAAAAATAAGGAGATGGACATCCATCTCCTTATTTCTTATAATTCCATTCATCACTTTCATATTTTTCTTTTGCTAATGTTTCTACTTCATGCAATTGTTCTTCTGTTAACTGATACGGAACAAGTTCCACATTTAATCCTTTCTCAAATCCAATGTGGAATGCATCAATCAGTTGTTGAATTGTAAAAGTACGATCTGTTAATTCATTGATTGCAATTGCTTTTGAAGAGAACATTTTTTTCATACGTTCTTTCACACGTTCATTTGGAAACAGAAACAAATCATACAGCGTGTCTAAATCAATTTCTAATGGAATGGAGCCGTGCTGTAAAATAACTCCCTTTTGACGAGTTTGTGCACTTCCAGCAATTTTGCGCCCTTCTACAACGATTTCATACCATGACGGAGCATCAAAGCAAACTGCTGAACGCGGATTTTTCAAATTATCACGTTCCTCTGCCGTTTTTGGTACTGCGAAATACGCTTCTAAGCCTAGTTCTTTAAATCCATCTAATAAACCTTGCGAAATGACGCGATATGCTTCTGTCACTGTTTTCGGCATGCTTGGATGATCTTCAGATACAATTACACTATATGTTAATTCATTATCATGAAGAACGCCTCGTCCACCCGTTTGACGGCGTACAAATCCAAAACCATTTCTATTCACTGCATCCATATCAATTTCTTTTGAAGCACGTTGGAAATACCCCACTGTTAACGTCGGAACTTCCCACTCATAAAAACGAATTGTTGGCGGCATTTTCTTTTCGCTTTGCCAATTTAATAAACATTCATCTAACGCCATATTAAACGCTGGAGAGCATTTACCAGAATTTATATAACACCATTTTTCCTTTTCCATCCCACACCTCATATAACTAATTTTTCTCACATTCTCTAGTCTATCAAATTCGACAAAATTTGTGAAAGAATACGAAATTTCTTCTAATACAAAATGAACTTGTTGCATAAATACATATGGGCATTATAATATTGAGAGTAGGATAAGAAAAAAGGGAGCGATACAATCGTGTCAACAAATGTTATTATTTTACTAGCCATAACTGTAGGATTCATCGGCTATTCTGTATGGATGTATTTCTATCAGAAAAAATTAATTAAAACACTTCCAGAAGAAGAATTTCGCGCTGGATATCGTAAAGCACAACTTATCGATGTTCGTGAAGCGGACGAATATAATGCTGGTCATATTTTAGGAGCACGTAACATTCCCGTATCACAATTACGCCTTCGTTACAAAGAACTACGTGCTGACCAACCGATTTATATGTATTGCCAAAATGGTTTCCGAACAGGACGCGCAGCACAGTTTTTAAAGAAGCACGGTTACAAAGAGTTTTATCAATTGCAAGGTGGCTTTAAAACTTGGTCTGGTAAAGTGAAAAAGAAAAATTCATAACAAATAGCTAGCTTGTCTATCACAAGCTAGCTATTTCATTCCATTTTACTAGCGATATACATTAAATTTTTCTTTACATCTTCACTATTTTGATCACGCACATTTCGATATAGCAACTGATATTCTACTTTCTCTTCTTTCCAAGTGAGCGTCGCAATGTCTTCTCCATCCATTTCTCCGTCACTACCTTTAAAATAAGCTGTTATGCCATTTTCAAGCTTTACTTGCTCCTGAAAATGATTTTGTTCTACAACAAAAGGAAAATTATATGAGAAGTTGGCAACTGTTAATTCAATGTAATCTTTCACGCTTTTTTCACGTCGTTCATATTTAATATCAAGGGCAATTCGCTTATCTCCCATTTTTCGAACTACTGCTTTTGGATTATCTTTTGACTCATACGGTAAATATGATGGTGTTTGAAACGAAAACGGGAGAACGTTTTTTACAGCTTGTACCGATACTGGATCAGACATCATATCTTCACTTGCCTCTAAACTTGCTGCAAATTTTTTTTCCTCGACCATCGTTTGCTGAAAAGAACATGCATTTAACACCATACTAGAAAATACGAAACATAGCATCCGTTTTTTCAATGTGTATCCGCCCTTTCTCAACATTCTCTTTTCTATCAAGATACAATTGAAGCTTTCGTATGTTATGTTCATATTCTCTTTTTCTTCCTGTTCCACCTTTGAAAACTTTCCTCGTTTATCTCACACAATTTGACAAAAACGCTTTCCCTATTCTCACGCCGAATATAATTGTTACGCGAATAGCAAAAAGCGTTATTAACAAAATAGAGTATGAAACGCTTTTCATGTCAAGAGTTTTACAAGATTTCTCTTACCTTTTTCTTGTATAATAGAAATAGAGGTGAAACATATGGTAAATATAAAACAAATCGCGAAAACGGCTGGAGTCTCCGTTACGACTGTTTCACGCGTCTTAAATGAACATCCATATGTCAGTGCAGAAAAACGAAAACGCGTCCTAGAAACTGTTGAAGAATTGAATTATGCCAAAAATGTAAATGCCGTTCATCTTCTCAAAGGAAAAACACATACAATTGGTGTTATGCTTCCTTTTATTAATCTGCCGTACTTTAGCACAATTATTGAAGGTATTGGAACGAAAGCACTTGAAGCTGGATACCGCATTAATCTCTGTCAAACAAACTATGATAGCATTGAAGAAATGCGTGTCCTTGAAATGATGAAAATGAAACAATTTGACGGTATGATTATTTGCTCCCGAACGAGCTCATGGGAAGCCATTGAACCTTATGCAAAATTTGCGCCTATCATTTCGTGTGAAAAACTGCTGCATCCTCTTATATCTTCTGTCTATGTTAATCATTACGACGGCTTTCGGATTGGAACAGAATATTTATTACAAAACGGACACGCACGCATTGGATTTTGTTTAGCACGCAAAAAAAGCGTGAGCACGAAGCAGCGTGAGCAAGCGTTCTTTGATACTCTTCATGTAGCAGGTAAACGCTCGCAAACAGACTGGCAGTTTTATCAATGCTACACTATTCAAGACGGTGCGAATGTCATCCACAGCATTCTAACGATGAAAAATCGACCTACCGCTCTTTTTGCTGCAAGCGATCAAGTTGCTTCTGGATTATTAACAGAAGCAAAAAAACAAGGACTGCGAGTACCAGAGGATTTAGCAATCTTAGGATTTGATAACCATCCTATTTCTGAAGCGTTAGAGATAACAACAATTGAAAATCCTGGCTTAGCAATGGGAAATCGTGCTTTTTCCTTATTTTATGAACAAGTGCAACAGGAACAAATTACAGGGACTTCTGAAGAGTTACCGTTTCGTTTAATTGAACGAGGAACAGTGTAAAGCCCCTATTATTGGAGCTTACACTGTTCAATTTTGTATAATTGCCCTCCTTGACTATATATTTTTTTTACCTTATAATTTAACTAACGAACGGTAGGTAGGGGATGAACATGACAGCAAACCGTATAAAATCTGTAGCATTGTCACACTTTGCACGCTATGGCTATGAAGGAACTTCACTAGCAAACATTGCACAAGATGTTGGCATTAAGAAGCCGTCAATATACGCACATTTTAAAGGAAAAGAAGAGCTATATTTTATTTGCTTAGAAGAATCTTTACAAAAAGATCTTGCATTCTTTAAACAGTATGTGAAGAAGTCAGAAGAAACTCCCTTTGGAGACTTTTTATTTCATCTTCTTAAAGATTATGGCCATCGCTTTCAAGAAAGTATTGAAACAATGTTTTGGCTACGCACTTCGTTTTTTCCACCAGATGCTTTTCGTGAGCAAATTGTCGAAAAAGCAAATGCATACATCGAAAGCATCGGACAGCTTTTAGTACCTATATTTGAACAGGCACAAGAAAAGAAAGAACTTTGTAACATTGAAGTAACAGAAGCTGTTGCAGCTTATTTATGTTTAATTGACGGATTAATGGTTGAATTTTTATTTGCTGGAATACAGCCATTTGAAAATCGATTATACGCATCTTGGAAAGTATTTTGGCGCGGATTGTCAAGCTGACGGATTGCAGACGCAATGCGTCATTTTCCGGCCCTAAACCTAACGACTGGTAGGAAGGAGAATAAATGATGGAATGGATTTATGTTGTTATAGCAGGAATCATTGAAATTGTGTGGGTAATTGGTTTAAAACATGCAACAACACCGCTGGAATGGATTGGTGTAGCGATTGCAATCGGTATTAGCTTTTTCCTTTTATTTAAAGCTTATGCAAAACTCCCTGTAGGGACTGTGTATGCTGTTTTCACAGGAATCGGAGCTGGAGGTATTGTGCTAACAGAAATTTTTGTTTTTGGCGAACCATTTTCGCTTGTAAAAATCTTATTTATCGGTTTAATTTTCGTTGGTGTTATTGGTTTAAAACGAGTAACAGGTGAACAAGTAGAGAAGGAGGCTGCATAAACATGGCATGGTTATTTTTAATTATTGCTGGTATATGTGAGATTACTGGTGTTATCTTTATGAAGATAGCCAATGAAAAAAAAGGCTGGATGCCAAAACTCATTTTAGCTGCAAACTTCGGCGTAAGCTTCCTTTTTCTGTCTCTCGCAATGGATACACTGCCAATGGGAACGGCTTACGCAATCTGGACGGGAATCGGAACTGCAGGAAGCGCACTGCTTGGTATTCTTATTTTCCGTGAATCTGCTGATTGGCGCCGCCTTGCTTTCTTAAGCTGCATCTTATGCGGTGCAGTTGGCTTAAAATTAATGAGTTAACGAGGTGAATGCTGTGTGGAAAAAAAGAGGAAAACAAATTATGACAGGAATCATGATTGCAGTTGCACTCTTATTGCAATCTATATTCCATATTGCAGAATGGTTATTCCATAAAGCATTTTTAATCATCTCTTTTATTCCAAACATGGCCCTTGAAGTAGCTTCCTTTGCTTGGTCGATTATCGCTTCAATTGGAATTATCATCCTCTGGAGTATCGCGAAACTCTGGAATAAATTCTTTTCAAAAGACAGTTCTTCTGACAGGAAGTAACTGTCTTTTTTTATATAATTTCCTCCTTTGCACATACTACCAAAAAAGGAGCTGATTATATGCAAACTTCTGTACATAAGCATATTTTACTACTATTTTTTATCTTTATTGTATGTGTTGTGTTTTTTAGTTTAGTACTGCATACGTATAACGTGCCTGTTTATTCACCAAGTATGGTGTCAGTTTATAAATTTGTTGTACATAATTTGCTTCATTGAAGAGGGTGTCTCGTAATGAGACACCCTCTATAATGTACGATTTTCTTTTTTCTCATTATATTTCCTGTCGTCATGAAAACAGTGCCGAATAAAAGACAAGTGGGGACTGATATATGAGTAGGAATGAAATGAATTGTAACGCCAATCCCTGTTCCAATAATGAATAGCAATCCAACTATTATGAAGAAGGTCCCCTTGATTTTCATAATTCCATACTCCCATTCATCCCGCTATTCGTGGGCAGTAAAACCCCCATTGATGGAAGTTTCACTTTATATATCTTTCTGCTCATATAATTTCATACAAACTAAAATTGATCAAACGTGCTTTTGGATGTCCAAACACAAAGAAAATTGGGATGACTAAACTTAAATAGATCACTACAAGATCCATTGCTACTAGCAATCGTAGAACATATAAACTCTATGTCTTCAAATCCAAATTCTATTTCAATCATATACATAAAAATAACAATATTGTCATTTCCCTCCACAGTATATACACACTCTCCTATTTTAGGCAACAAAAAAGACCAACATTTCCCTGTTGGTCTTTCATATATGTATTACTTCTCAAAGCGATTTAACATCTCATCTCTCATCCCAAAACTAACAACAGCAATCCCGACATACATAAAAATAAGAACTGCTGGATGTACTGTATTGTACCAGTGGCTATCAATAATTAAATATACCGTTAATACTGTAACAAGTAAAAAAGCAACAATAAACATGTAAAAATGTCTTTGACTACCCATAACGAACTCCTCTCTAAATTACTCATTTATTGTAACGAATTCTCCCCTATGACTCAAGACTAACTTTCCTGTAAATGGTCTAACTCGACTTTCACAATATCATGACAAGCGATTGGAATAAGTGTTCCTTTACTATCAATTGCGGTTACACTTTTATTATCTAATACGTGATGCTTCACTCTCTCTAACATTTTTTCTGTATCTTGGTAATAAAATTCTTTAATATCCTTAATCATCTCACCATTTTCTAAATGGTACACCATCCTATAACGCTTATAGCCCATCTTTTTCATCCCCTTGTTCATTTCTTCACATATGTATGAAAAATTGACATTTTTGCTTCTCATTCACTTTAATTTCATTAAAATTCTAACAAAAATACACAATTTTATCAAAGGGACTTTTTCAACAAAAATGTTGAGAAAGTATGAGAATTCTTCAATCTTACATAAAACCCGCAATTTTATAACATCTTTTTTAGGTACTGATACCTTATTCGGCAATATAAAAAAGAACTCGCCTATAGCGAGTTCTCTCCAAAATATTTTATTGATGATTAAACTTGTACCATAGATGGTTTTTGATAACGCAAAATCGGCTTACGCGCTGCCATTGTTTCGTCAAGACGCTTAATTACTGTTGTATGCGGCGCTTCTTGAACCACTTCTGGATTCTCTTCTGCTTCTTTTGCAATTTGAATCATCTTATCGATAAAGCCATCTAATGTTTCTTTTGATTCTGTTTCCGTCGGCTCAATCATGATACATTCTTCCACGTTTAATGGGAAGTAAATTGTTGGTGGATGGTAGCCGAAATCAAGCAGACGTTTCGCAATATCAAGCGTACGTACGCCAAGTTTCTTTTGACGACGGCCTGATAAAACAAACTCATGCTTACAATGTCTATCAAATGGAAGATCATAGAACGGAGCTAATCTTCTCATCATATAGTTTGCATTTAATACAGCATATTCTGTTACTGCACGTAGTCCGTCTGGACCCATAGAACGAATGTACGTATAAGCACGAACGTTGATACCAAAGTTTCCATAGAATGGTTTCACGCGTCCAATTGCTTGTGGACGATCGTAGTTAAAGTGATAGCCATTTTCTGTTTTCTCTAAAATTGGTTTTGGTAAAAATGGAATTAAATCAGCTTTCACACCTACTGGGCCAGAACCTGGACCACCGCCGCCGTGCGGACCTGTAAATGTTTTATGAAGATTTAAATGCACAACGTCAAATCCCATATCTCCTGGGCGCGCTTGACTTAATACTGCATTTAAGTTTGCACCGTCATAGTACAATTTACCACCTGCATCATGAACGATTTGTGCCATTTCTAAGATGTTTTCTTCAAATAAACCAAGTGTATTTGGATTTGTTAACATAAGTGCTGCTGTTTCTTCGTTCACAACACGTTTTAAATCTTCTAAGTCAACAAGACCATTTTCATTTGATTTTACTGTAATTGTTTCAAAACCTGCTACTGTTGCAGATGCTGGGTTTGTTCCATGCGCAGAGTCAGGAACGATAACTTTTGTACGGTTATGATCACCGTTTGCTTCATGGTATGCACGGATTAACATTAATCCTGTCCATTCCCCATGTGCACCAGCTGCTGGTTGAAGTGTAACAGTATCCATACCTGTAATTTCAATTAAATGTTCTTGTAAGTCATACATTAATTCCATTGCACCTTGCACTGTTTTTTCATCTTGAAGCGGATGAATGTGTGCAAAGCCTGGGAATCGTGCCACGTTTTCATTGATTTTTGGATTGTACTTCATTGTACAAGATCCTAATGGATAAAATCCAGAATCCACACCGTGGTTACGGTTTGAAAGTGCTGTGTAGTGACGCATAATATCAAGCTCTGATACTTCTGGAAGCTCTGCATCTTCAGTACGAATATACTCACTCTCAAACACATCTTCTAATTTTACTTCTTCTATATCTAATTGGGGTAAGCTATATCCTACGCGTCCTTCTCTACTCATTTCAAAAATAAGTGCTTGATCTTGGTTCTTCATTGGATAGCCCCCATTTCGTTTACAAGTGTGTCAATTTCCTCTTTTGTGCGTAGCTCTGTTACAGCTAGAAGCATATGATTTGTAAGTTCTTTATAATCACGGCCAAGGTCATAACCACCGATGATATTTTTTTGTACTAATGCATCATTTACTTCTTGTACTGGACGTTTGCAATCTACAACAAATTCATTGAAGAATGGTCCAGCAAACGCTACTGTGAACCCTTTTGCTTCAAACTGGCGTTTTGCATATTGTGCTTTAGAAATGTTTTGACGTGCCATTTCTTTTACACCTTGTCTTCCAAGCGCCGTCATCGCAACAGATGCTGCTAATGCATTTAATGCTTGGTTTGAACAAATATTAGATGTTGCTTTGTCACGACGAATATGTTGTTCACGAGCTTGTAATGTTAATACGAAGCCACGTTTACCATCTGAATCCACAGTTTGTCCTACAAGACGTCCTGGAATTTTACGCATAAATGCTTTCGTTGTTGCGAAATAACCGCAGTGTGGTCCACCAAACTGTGTTGGGATACCAAATGGTTGTGCATCACCAATGACAATATCAGCACCAAATTTTCCTGGTGGTGTTAATGCACCTAGTGATAATGGGTTTGAAGAAACGATAAATAATGATTTTTGTTGATGAACAATTTTCTCAATATCAGCTAATTTCTCCACTTGTCCGAAGAAGTTTGGATATTGTACGATTACGCAAGCGACAGTGTCGTCTACTTCGCTTTGTAATACGTTTAAATCTGTTACACCGTCTTTATGATCAATTTCAACAACTTTAAGATGTTGACCTTTTGCATATGTCTCAAGTACTGCTCTTGATTCTGGATGAACCGTTTTAGAAACAAGAATTTTCTTTTTACGAGTATGACCTGCTGCTAGCATTGCCGCTTCTGCTAACGCTGTACCTCCGTCATACATAGAGGAGTTTGCTACATCCATACCCGTTAATTCACAAATCATTGTTTGGAATTCAAAAATTGCTTGTAATTCCCCTTGTGAGATTTCCGGTTGGTATGGTGTATAAGCTGTATAAAATTCTGAACGAGAAAGAACATGATCAACAATTACTGGTGCATAATGATCATATACACCTGCTCCTAGGAAGGAAGCATAGTCTTTTAAGTTTGCATTTTTACGAGCAAGCTCAGACAGTTCTTTTAAAAGTTCTGGTTCTGATTTTGCTGGTTTAATATTTAAATCCCCTTGAAAACGAACGCTTGCTGGAATATCAGAAAATAATTCATCAATCGATTGCACACCAATCGTTTGTAACATTTCTTTTTTGTCTTCTTCTGTCATTGGAAGATAACGATGCAACATGAAATCTACCCCTCTCCCCGTTACTTTGAACGTTTGTAAAATGGTGTTGGAACGACAACTGCTTTGACGCGTTTGTTACGAATTTCAATTTCGACTTCTGTATCAATTGCTGCATATTTTACATCAATTAGCGCTAAACCAATGCTTTTCTTTAACGTTGGAGATTGTGTACCACTTGTAACTTCCCCGATTTTTTCATCGCCTACATATACTGGATAATGAGTACGCGGGATACCGCGCTCAATTACTTCGATGCCGACTAATTTACGAGGGGCACCGTTTTCTTTTTGTTCCTTTAAAGTTTCTTTTCCAAAGAAATCTGCTTCTTTGTTTGGTTTTACTGCAAACCCAATTCCAGCTTCAATTGGTGTAATATCTTTCGATAACTCTTGACCATAAAGTGGAAGTGTTGCTTCAAAGCGAAGTGTATCACGAGCTCCTAAACCACATGGTTTTAAGCCATCTTCTTCTCCTGCTTCAAGAAGTTTTTCCCAAAGCTTTGCAGCGTCTTCGCTCTTACAGTAAATTTCAAAGCCATCTTCACCTGTGTAACCTGTACGAGATACAAGCGCTTCTACACCATCTACAAGAACATGGTCTTTAAATTTAAAGAACTTAATTTCTTTCAAATCTTCTGACACAACTTTTTGTAAAATGTCTTCTGCTTTTGGTCCTTGAATTGCAAGTTGTGCAATTTCGCTAGAAACGTTGACTACTTGTACATCACCGCTTACATGAGACGCTAACCACTCGTAATCTTTTTCAATATTTGATGCATTGATTACTAATAAATAGTCTTCTTCCCCGCGTTTGTAGATTAATAAATCATCTACTGTACCACCATCTTCGTAACACATTGCCGTATATTGTGCTCCGCCTACCTTTAAGATAGAAACGTCGTTTGTAACTACACGTTGTAAAAATGCTAAACTATCTGCACCTTTTACTTCTACTTCTCCCATGTGAGACACATCAAAAAGACCTGCTGCTGTACGAACAGCCTCGTGTTCTTCTTTAATGCTCGAAAATTGAACTGGCAATTCCCAACCACCAAAGTCAATTGTCTTCCCACCATACTTCGCGTATACATCAAATAGCGGTGTACGTTGTAATGTAATCATGTTCTCTCCCCCTTACGCTGTCTATGACAAATCAATAAAAGTTGGCTTCCCATATCTAAACATTTTTGATTCTGTAAAGATGGGATATACGGAATCTCACGCTATTTTTTTATGAAAGCGTAAATAAAAAAGTACTTTCTTGGATAAAATACGAAAGATTCCACACATTTCACATCATTATCCTAACATTTTTCGAGTCGTTTCATCAATATTCTAGCTAAAAAAATAATTTAGAATTTATAGAAGGTGAGATTTTATCCATGAATGTCGAAATTTCAATAGATCGTTCTTGGCAAGAAAACTTCTTAAAACGAATAGAAGAAGATGGCCCGTGGACAAATTGGGAACTATTTCATCTAGCATATCAAACTGAACAGTCCCTTCTCATTCCAACATTTGACGGGTTACAGGCACCCAAGCATTTACCTAGTTTCACGCCACTTCCACATCAGTTAGAAGTAGCACAAACAGTCATTGAAAAAATGAATGGAAAAGCAATCTTAGCAGATGAGGTTGGTCTTGGAAAGACAATTGAAGCCGGGCTTATTTTAAAAGAATATATGGTGCGCGGACTTGTGAAAAAAGTGCTTATTCTTGTACCTGCTTCACTCGTTTCACAATGGGCATATGAATTGAATACGAAATTTTTCATTCCAGCTGTCGCCCAAAGAAAAAGTTACTCCTGGGAGCAAGCTGACGTTATCGTTTCTTCCATCGATACAGCAAAACGCTCTCCGCATCGTGACATTGTTTTAAATTTAGAATACGATCTCATTATTATTGATGAAGCACATAAACTAAAAAACAATAAAACGAAAAACTATGAATTTGCGCAACTATTAAAGAAAAAGTTTTGTTTATTACTTACAGCAACACCTGTTCAAAATCGCATTGATGAAATCTTTAATCTTGTTTCATTATTAAAACCTGGCCATCTCGGCAATCAATCTAACTTTGAAGAATATTATGCTTCTAAAAATCGTAACGCTGAAACAGATGAACATTTAAAAGAGCTTATCAATAAAGTAATGGTACGGAACCGCCGGCATGACACTGGCATTGAATGGCCAAAGCGACACGTTCATACGCTCTTTGTAGATTTCAATGAACAAGAGAAAGCATTATACGATGCAATTGAAGGGTGGAAAAGGCAAGATGCATTTACTTCTGCATTTTCTGCTTTAACATTAAAGCGTGAGGCATGCAGCAGCCGAGAAGCTGTTTATTTCTCACTCAAAAAACATGTAGAAAAGCGTCAAAAAGAAGATGAACAATATACACTAGATCCATACATAGATGTGTTGATGGAAAAAATTAATTGTATTTCTTCCAACTCAAAAGCAAATAAAACATTAGAAATTATTAAAGAAATTAATGATAAAGTTGTAATCTTCACAGAATATCGTGCTTCTCAAATGTATTTACAATGGTTTTTAAAGCAGCATGGCATCTCGTCTGTGCCATTTCGCGGCGGATTTAAACGCGGTAAAAAAGATTGGATGAAAGAATTATTTCAAAATCATGCACAAGTATTGATTGCGACAGAAGCAGGCGGTGAAGGAATTAATCTACAGTTTTGCAATTATATGATCAACTATGATCTTCCTTGGAATCCGATGCGACTGGAACAAAGAATCGGACGTATTCATCGTCTTGGACAAAAGCATGATGTTCATATTTATAATTTGGCAACGAAACATACAGTAGAAGAACATATTTTAAAACTGCTGTATGAAAAAATTAACTTATTTGAGCGTGTCATTGGCGATTTAGATGAAATTTTGACAAGAATTAATATGAAAAATATTGATGCGCACATTCAAGATATTTTTGCACATTCCAAAAGTGAAGGAGAAATCCGAATAAAAATGGAAAACTTAACATCCATTATTGAATTTGCAAAACGAAATGAAACTGAGGTGCGTGGTTATGCAGCAACATGAAATTCATAATTATTTAAGTTGTTTTTTCGAGGCAAATAGCTGTGAAATTTTGCAGCGTTTTCCACATTTACTAGACGTACAACTAACAATTGATATGGACAAGCTGCTGATGAACCGTCCATTTTACTGGCATTATCTTGAGAAGACTGGCGGAACACCAAATCCGATGCGTCTTACATTCATTACCGATCCAAAACACGAGGAGAAAGAAGGCGAGCTCATTCACTATGGTTCTCCGCGCTTACACCAAATTTTTCAAGCCACAAAGGAATTAGGTGCTTACATTCGTTTATTTGAAGAGGTTCATTCTAATGGACAGGCAAGCATCCCGCTTCATCCTTGGCTTGGCGTCAATATAAAGGTCTCCTATCAATGTGATCGAAAAAAAGACATGCTGTATTCCGTCGGTATCCATCTTATTTCTGGTACGATGATTACAAATTTTCATGAAGCATTATCAACACTTCGTTTAACACCAAAAATCCCTGATTTTTGTTTTACATTAACACCTATTATTAAACCGCAAAGCGGGTTATCTAGAATTGAAGAAGCAATGAAAAATGTCATTGGGACAGATGATCACACATGGGCTGAAGAAGCAAAAGTGCGTTGGAATCACGATTTACAACTATTAAATCGTTTTTACGAGGAAAGTGATGAATTACCAGAAAGCTACAGGGTAGAAAAACAAGCATTGCAAGAACAATATGAACCGCGCATTACCATGCAAATCATAAACGGCGGACTCTTTTATGTCACAGCAAATCATTTTCTAACATAAAAAGCACCTTCTAGAAGGTGCTTTTTTTATCTCGCTACTTTTGGGCAGTCAGAGCCCGATTGGGTGGGCTTTCCATCAGTGGAGGATGAAGCCCCCACTGATGGAAGTTTCACTTTATATTTTCCCATTATATTTTCGACCATCGTTATGTTCTTGTTGATGAATCTTTGTCATTCGCTTTTGATATTCTCTCTGTTTTGCACTCACATGATTTGCATCTGTTTCTTTATTCTTCTTTGAACCGCCTGCTCCGTTACTCATTTTGTTCACCCCACTCGCATATACTTCACCATTAGTTTTAGCAATCATAATTTCCCTTATGCAAAAAAAGTAAGGAGAGGCATTAGCCTCTCCTTACACATATTTTTGAAACATATCATGCAGACCTTGATTCACAAGAAAAGAGATCTGCTCATCAGACTTATCAGGATAACGATCACGTAGTCGAATAGACGCCTTTATAACTAAATTTTCTAATACAGAACGACCTCCTTTTCCATAAATCGTTTCCGCATATTCTACCAACTTTCCGTCCTCAACTCTTGCAGGGTTTTGATCAAAGAAAAACTTACTCATTTATACCACCTCTTTTTGATAACGTTTACATTTATATAGATTCAATATGTTATTTATTTCACAATTAATGTATGCATGTATGAATGATTAGTTTCATTATAAAACAATATTGTCACAGTATTAATGTGTAATTTAGACAAATTTGTGAACAACCCAAAAAATGAAAGCGTTTTAATCATTATATAACAAAAATGATTACCTTGCTAGAGGTAATCATTTTTGTTTCTATTCTTCGTTTAATACACGCTCAAGACGTTTGCGAAGCATTGGCATACCACTTCCACCTGCTTGGAAGTGGCGCAGTTTACCTTCTTTATCAAATACGTAATACGCAGGGACATATTTATTTTCAAATGCATCTGTAATTACATGCTCGCTATCAACTAGGATTGGTTGAATGATATCATGACTCTCTGCCATTTTTTCAATTACCGCTAAATCTAAATCATCTTCTGAACGAGGCATATGAACTGCAATAACATTTAAACGATCATCATATTCATCGCGTAATTCATTTACTTCTGGCATTGCTTCTTTACATAGATAACAACTTACTGACCAAAAGTGAATAAGCGTTGGTTTATCTCCAATTAACTCTTCACGTGTGATTGTGTCATTTAAAATTTGTGTTGCACCTTCTAATGATGGCATTTGCTCGCGTAATTTCATAAACTTAATTCCCCCTTTAAATTATAACGTTTCTTGCCCTGGTTTCCAGTTTGCTGGACAAAGTCCGCCTGTTTGCAATGCTTGTAGAACGCGTAATACTTCGTCTACTTCACGCCCGATATTGTTGTGGTGTACAACTTGATACATTAATTCACCCTCTGGATTTATAATGAATAATCCACGAAGTGCAATGCCTTCTTCTTCTAATAACACACCATAGTCACTTGATACAGTGTGATTTGTATCGGCTGCTAATGGATAACGTAAATCACCTAAACCGTTTTTCGTACGATCTGTGTTAATCCACGCTAAATGTGTGTGCACTGTATCTGTAGAAACACCGATTACCTCTGCGTCTAAATCTTCAAATTCGTCATAACGATCAGAAAGAGCGATGATTTCAGTTGGACAAACGAAAGTGAAATCCATTGGATAGAAGTATAGAACTGTCCATCTATCATTTTTCATATTTTCTTCTAAACTTACTTTTTTAAATTCTTTATTTGGCATCACAGCATTCATTTCAAAACGCGGTGCTTGTTTTCCTACTAAACGTTTTGTCATATCCGTATTCTTCCTCCTAAGAGCTAATTAATATTTATTTCTACTTTATAATTATTATAATTAGTATTATACAGGTTATTAAATTGAAGTCAACATTAAATTAAAATTATTTTAATTTAAGTTTCTTTATCAATTAAATAGGTGTAATATTCAGAATTATTGTTGTAAAATACAATTTGAGGAGGATTTTGATGAAACAAAACCATAAAGCTTTATACGATATCGTTTTTTATCTCATCTTTCCATTTGTTATTTGGAAATTCGGCAAACATTATGTGGATGCGTATTATGCAATGCTCATTTCTTCTGTACCAGGTATTTTCTATACGTTGTATTGTTTCAAAAAAGAACGACAATTTCATGTGACTGGCTTTTTCATTCTTATTACGATGATTGTAAACACAAGCGTAGACTTACTTTCTGGCTCAGCTGAAAAGATGTTATGGAATGACGTATACTATCACATTACACTTGGAACTCTTGTCATATGTACCATTTTTATTAAGCAACCACTTATGTTATATTTCGCCGCCGACTATGCTGCACTCCAAGGCTATGATCGAAAGGAATCACAAGTACTGTACCGTGATCCTCGGCTCTTTCCATCGTTTCAGTACTTTACTTTGTTTTTTGGCTTACAGTTTATTCTACTTAGTTTCGTCAAAATATATATGATTTCTAAGTTTGGGGTAGATGGATACGGAGAAATGAAAGCACTTATGACAGGAATTGGTTGGTTCGTTTCGATAGGAATCGGAGCTGGATTCCTTTGGGTTGGTCATAAAATTAAGCAAGTGACAGAAGCAGACATTTAACTTATAAAGTAAAACTCCCATCAGCGGGGGTTTTTTATTCGTTTGAAATAGAGTGTTTCTTTTTCTTTGGCTCTATTAAAGAAAATCAAATAGCATAGCCAACAAAAAAGAAAGCAAACTAAAATCGTGGATGCCGATAACGAAAAATATATAAAAATATCACTCCGACATCTTTATATAGTGTAATAATAGTTGGCATCCTTGAAGGAATAACTAAATCAAACTACAAGGGCGGTGAAAAAATGGCTAAAAACAAGAATAACCAATTTAAAAATAATAAAAATGCTCAGCCAAAAACAGATGTAGAATTTTCAGGAGAAAATGGACTTGAAAAAATAGCATTAAGAGCCCAAAAAAAGCCAAAATAAGTAAAAAAATACGAGGCAGTTAACCTGATGTTTTTAGAAATACTAATAGGTACATTCGTTAAGTAAGTAAGAAATAAAAGTAGCAAGATAAACAAGTAGCTCCACTGTTTACAAACAGTGGAGCTACTTGTTTAGGTTATATTGTCGAATAGATGACGAGTACAACTCGCCGTAGAAATTGTACTATGGCATGCAGTTCTTTTCTAGTAGTAAATTATTCCAAAAGTATTAACTCGATTTTTTTCGCTTTTTCTTCACTTGCCGGTAAAATACTGCGGCACTTAACGGCAGCACACCGAACCAACGATTTAAAAATGGTTCTCTTTCCTCGCGGCGCTGTTGCCGCTTTTGTTTTCGGTCAGCTTTTGGAGCATCCATATATGATACGAATTGTTGTGTCATATATCTTATATAATCATTTGTAGACATATCTCTCACCCCTACTAGATTAGTATGTCCACTTTTTTATGCCTTAATCTGCGTTTGAATTTCTTGCACAATTGTTTCAATACTTTTATTTGTCGTGTCTATTTTCAATGTTGCTTCTTCATAATAAGCTTGACGCTTTTCAAATTTCTCTATAAACGATGGGATGTTTTCTTTTTGAAATAACGGCCTTGTTGTATCCTCAGCAATGCGCTTTGCAATCACATATGGATCACAATACAAATAAATTACAATGCCATGTTCTTTCATCCACTGTCGATTTTCAGCTTTTTCGACTATTCCCCCTCCTGTTGTAATAATATAATCATTTGTAGGTAACGATTGCAGTACTTCACTTTCATACTTTCGAAATACGTCTTCTCCTTCTTCCGAAAAGATATCTCGAATAATTTTCTTCGTGTTTTCTTCAATACGTTGATCTGTATCAATCACTGGGATATGAAGTACACTGCTTAATGCTTTACCAATTGTCGTTTTCCCAGCTCCCATAAAACCTGTTATATATAATGCTCTCATACTACAACCTCTCCTCTTGCCAATTCGTAATCGCTTCATTATTTGTATTATAACGAAAGCTCACTTTATGTGTGAGCTTTCGTTTCGTTATACATTGCAAAGTAACAAAAGCATCTCCATTTACTATTGTGTACCCTCCCTTTGCTTCCCCTTTTTCATACGTATAAAAAAATTCCCTTTTTCCCATTCCAGTTTTTAATTCTTGTTTCACTTCTGCAACAGCTTGATCCGTTATTTCTTCTAATATAAACAATTCTTCTGCTTCTGCATAAAACTTTTGATCTGATAAGAATATATTTGTCTCATATACAAAGAAAGACATGAGCAACAATATGAGAATGATTGTTCCCGGCATTGTAAATCCACTTTCAGATCTCATCTATTCACCTCAATAGCAGAATAACGGGTAACAACACCATCATATATCTTACCACTTATATCCTGCACGCGTATTATCAATGTATGCGCTGTTAATTCATAAGAAATATTCTCTACTTTTTGTAAAAGAACTTCATGTCCCGTACCATTTACTTTTCGAACAACATTATTTCCAGACATAACATACGTAATACGTTCTCCTGTCTTTGTTTTCAAAAACAATTTTCCGTCTCCACTATTTCCTTCCTCTACTTCTCGAATTTCAATTTGCACTTGCTCTAAAAAAATATTCCATTCCCAATTCGTAACTTGTTTAGAGTAAGGAGTTTCTATAAATAATACGTGAAGCCGAGGTAGAAGAAGAAAAAATACCGATAACAATAAAAAACACATCATCACTTCTAATAACGTAAATCCTTTTTCTTTTTTGCTATTTTTTAACATAGCGACACCGTTCATTTTCTCGTTGTTTCATATCTTTCCATTGTACACATACCTTGTCAGTCTGCCATTGAATTCTATACGTTACATTCTCATATCGCTTTTCTATTACTGGTGAAATTACATGATGATACATATATACGGCCGCTGCTTCTTTTAAGAATAGCTGTGCTTTGTACCGGAGTTGAATATTTTTTCGTTCTTGCATAATGAGAAGCGTTTGCGGGAGCAAGAGTGAGACCGTCATCATTAATAAACTAAGGGACACAAGAATCTCAAGCATAACCGAACCTTTTTCACACTTCATAATACGTAAATCTTCCTCTCCCAAGCTGAAATACGATATAATACGTTTTTGTTTTATAAGAAACAATAATTGTGCCGCCTCTATTAATATTTCCATCAGCACCGTAAGTCATTGGATTTGGAAACGTATTTAAGTTCACCTGTATATCAGATGGATAGTAACGAACAAGAACAGGATCTGTTTCCCCTGAAGATGTAACGCTATACTTTGCTTGATTAGAAAACCATCGTAACGTATGACGATTACGATGGCTTATCGCTGATTGTTGCATAAAAAGAATGTCTTGGGAAAATTGATTGATAAACTGATCAATTTTTTGTTTTTCATATATTGAGGATAGATTAAAGTATGTTACAAAACTTAATATAGAGATGGCGCTTAATACGATGAGCATTTCTAATAGCGTAAAGCCATTTTTCTTCACGATTTCCCTGCAACTGTAACTTCCCCATCTGTCGCATCAATTGTAATACTCTCACCTTTTGGACAAGTTTTAGATGTAATATATTTACCATTGTATAACTCATCTACTGTTGGGACTTTATTATATTCAAGTTGATACGCTTGTACTTGCGCTTCAACAGACTTTACAAAGGCGTCGCATCCCTTTCCTTGTACAGAAGAGCGCTGTTTTACCACATTTGGAATAATAAGAAGCAGTAAAACAGAAATCACAAGCATAACAAGCAACATTTCTAACAACGTAAAGCCTTTTTCATTTTTCACAGAACAAGCCTCCTAAATAGAATCCATCATTTGAAACATCGGCATAATCATCGCCAAATACATGAGAATAACAACCATTCCGATACATGCAAATAAAAGAGGTTGCACAACAAATAAAATACGATTCATTTTCTCTTCCATCTTTTCTATT
This sequence comes from Bacillus yunxiaonensis, assembly GCF_037104695.1. Lineage (NCBI taxonomy): Bacteria > Bacillati > Bacillota > Bacilli > Caryophanales > Bacillaceae > Bacillus > Bacillus yunxiaonensis. Next base: position 242,175 of record NZ_JBAWSV010000002.1, read on the forward strand.
GTCAGTTCACTATAATCGGCAAGCTCTGCTGCTAAATTCCCATTTGCTTGTCCATGTTTAATAATATAAGAAAGCTCCCGTTCGTAGTAAGGACGGTTCATCATAATGAAATCAAGATGTTCGCCTATCGTTAATAACTCCTGTATTTTGAGAGCTTCACATTGAAAAAATGGATGATGCTTTTGTTCCTTCATTAATGTGAGCGCTTCTAATATAGATAACCCGCCTTGCAAAAGACCGCTTAATTGGATTGCAAAATAGTGTGAGTTCGTTAACATAAAAAACTGTTTTATAAGAGGCACTCGCATAAAAATATTCATTCTTCTAATCGGGTGCAACCTCTTTACATACACTATATATATAAGCACTACAATGCCGATTGCCAAAGCAGCTCCACCTATCACATACGGAAGGACTTGAATAAACGTTAAAATATCGTCTGTAAACGAAGAAGAAGACCCGCGGAGTGAGGCATATAAAGTTGAAAATTGCGGTAGAAGAACCATATTAAATACGAGGAGGATTCCTAATAAAAACAAGGAAAGAAAAAGCGGATAACGTAATACTTTCATCATATTTTTTTGGTGTTTATCTTTTCTGCTGAGTAGTGAGCTTCCTTGTTGCAAAGCAAAGGAAATGTCACCATGCTGCTCTGCATAAAATAAATAACTTAAAATGTCTGGGTGAAATGCAAGTTTATAGAACACATCATGCAAGCTACTTCCTTTTTTAAATTCTTCGGCAGCATCTTGAAGCTGTATTTGTTTTTGAGGATTTAAGTGGAAATGAAGAAATTCTAATGCATGTAATAAAGAATATCCCTTCTCTAAGAGCTCACCAAGCCTCCGGAGCAATAAGGCTTGTTCATGTAACCGCCACTTCTCATGTTTAAACATAGATATCTTCTTCAATAAATCCTAGTGCATATCCTTTTCTTAATTCATCTTGAAGTGTTGTATATTGATACACTGCTTGTTTTCCATCCGCTTCCCGAATTACTTCTTTTAACTCATAACCGTACAATAATTCATAAATGCTTGCTCGGCGTACATGACGCATTTTTTTACATAACGGCGAGCATTTTCCTTTGCAAAATGGACATTTCAATTCCACTAGTCTTTGTGCCGCTACTGCTAATAACGACTGTTCAATTTCTTGAAGGGTAATACCATAATCCATTAAGCGTAACACCGCACTTTTCGCATCATTTGTATGCAATGTCGTCATAACTAAATGGCCTGTTAAACTTGCTCGAACCGCCACTTTTGCCGTTTCTTCATCTCGAATTTCTCCTACTAAAATAATATCCGGGTCATGACGTAAAATTGCTTTTAATCCAGTTGCATACGTAATACCAGCTTTTTCATTAATTTGAATTTGTAATAACCCGTCCTTTTTCTTTTCAACCGGATCTTCAAGCGTAACAATGCGGCGAGTCTGCTCCTTCTTCGCTACTTCTAAAAGAGCATACATCGTTGTTGTTTTTCCTGACCCTGTAGGTCCTGTAAAAATAATTAATCCATGCGAATGATGTAAAAAAGAGAGAAGTGTTTTCGCGGAACTTGGGAATAATGAGAGATGTGAGAGAGTTGGCACCGCCGTTTGCAAGTGCATACGAATGACCAAACTTTCATGATGTATAGTTGGCAAAGTAGAAAGGCGTAAATATACTTCCTCCTCATCAACTTTCATCTGCAATGAACCATTTTGCGGTTTTCTCCTTTCACCAATATCCATAGATGCTAAAAATTTAAAGTGCGATACAAGCCGTTCGCAAAACTCTTTTGAAATACAGCGCTTTGTCACCAAATCTTTTCCAATACGTAATTGCACAATAGCATCTTCATGACGCGGCACAATATGAAGATCTGATGCACGCAACCGACATGCTTCTTTCATGATTGTGTCAGCAAACTGTTCAACAGCATTCACTATTATCCCCTCCTCACTATTTATATATCATGGCCATCATGAAAAGAAAAATGAGGAGTTTTCTATTTCTATCTTGAAATTTTTAAATTTTCCAAAAGAAAAACAGGAAAAAGTATGTGAAATTATGAACAATTAATGAATCATTGCCAAAACTGATTATTATACAACATTATCTATATTATAATGTTGTTATCTTAGATAAACCGATAAAGGTGGCGATCCTCATGGAACAAGCTTTAAAAATTACAAACGTACTATCTGATCCAACACGCTATTATATTTATCAATATATTTCTCAAAAACATAACGAAGTTACTGTACAAGAAATTGCTGATGAATTTAATATTCATCCAAATGTTGCACGTCTACATCTCTCTAAGTTAGAAGATGTAAATATGTTAAAATCGGAAACAAAAAAAACAGGCAAAGGCGGCAGACCAAGCCGGTTATACGCACTATCAGACGATGTGATTCAACTGCAGTTCCCGTTTCGTGATTATCAATTGTTAGCACAAATTGCATGCAATACGTTACTTAGCTTAGGCGAAGTTGGTAAAAATGCGCTATATGAGACAGGTAAGCAGTTTGGTAAAGAATTAATGGAACAACATCTACGTCATCTAAACATTAACGAAAATGAATTGACTGTAGAACAAAAAATACAAATTGCCAAGGAAGCTCTAACAACAGCCGGATTATCTCCGACATTCGAATTAAGCATTGATGAAACAAAAATCTTCTATGAAGTATACAATTGTCCTTTTAAAGAAGTGGCTATTCACCACCCAAAAGAAATTTGCAACATGCACGAAGATATGATGAAAGGTATCTTTGAAATTCTATTTCCGAACAAGGATTTAACACGCAACGATACTATGCTAGAAACAAGTTGTAAGTCTTGTAGTTATCATATTCATATGTAAAACAAGAAGCCAGATTATACTGGCTTCTTATTATTTTGTAAATGTTTACAATAGTTAGAAAAGTACATTATAATAAAAGAAGTATTGAGTTCATACAAAAGGAGGGGAATGGGATGGAGCGCATGTTTCGCGTTCTCGGCTTTTGGACAGGTATTTTTTCAGTCATGTTTTATTTAGGGGATATGTATAGCACAGCACTATTATTTTTAGGACAAACAGGATTTTTCGTACTTTTAAGCTATTTAAAATTAACAGAGCGCATGTACATTTATGTATTCGGCGCATATTTAACAGTTTTCTTCATCGGATTCACATACTACACGACATTCCTTCTTACACCAGGAATAGGACATTAAGATGGCATATATGCCATCTTTTTTTATATCCAACTCATTTCATAGTTGACTTATAGGTTTTATTGGAATATATTTGTATGTAACAGATTTGAAGGAGGAAAATAGTATGAATACACTGTCAGTTAGCATAAACGTTGTAATTATGCTCTTATTAGTCGGCGTGTTATATTATATGCAACGTAAGCACGTATCATTTAATAAACGTGTATTTACCGCACTCGGACTCGGAATTGCATTTGGACTTATTTTACAATTTTTTTACAAACCAACTTCTGAAGTCATTATCCAATCCAACAATTGGTTTAACTTAATTGGAAGCGGTTATGTTAAGTTATTACAAATGATCGTTATGCCGCTTATTTTAGTTTCTATTCTTTCAGCGTTTACAAAATTGAAACTAACAAATAATCTTGGTAAAATTAGCGGTTTTATTATCGGTATTTTACTCCTTACAACTGCAATTGCTGCTGCAGTCGGAATTGCTTCAAGTGCTGGTTTTCATGTTTCAGCAACTGGATTGCAGCAAGGAGCTGCTGAAACAGCTCGCTTAAAATTAGTGGAAGAAAAATCCACTTCCATTGACCAAACACCCATCCCGCAAAAATTATTAGAATTACTCCCTGCAAATCCATTTCTAGATTTAACAGGCGCTCGTCCAACATCAACAATTTCTGTTGTAATCTTTGCAGCATTTATTGGGATCGCCTTCTTAGGAGTGAAAAAGAAATACCCAGAGCAGGCAGAACAATTTAAGAGTATGCTCGATGCCGTATATGCGCTCGTAATGCGGATGGTAACATTAATTTTACGTCTTACTCCATATGGCGTACTTGCTCTTATGGCAAAAACAGTTTCAGGTAGTGACATCCAGGCCATTTTAAAACTTGGAAACTTTGTATTAGCGTCTTACGTAGCACTCATTGTTATGTTTATTATTCACTTATTACTTATCGCTCTTTCTGGTTTAAATCCAATCCAATATTTGAAAAAGGTATTCCCTGTTTTAACATTTGCGTTTACTTCACGCTCAAGCGCAGGTACACTGCCATTAAATATTGAAGCGCAAAAAGAAAAACTAGGCATTTCAGAAGGAATTGCAAACTTTGCGGCATCCTTTGGTGTATCAATTGGTCAAAACGGATGCGCTGGTATTTATCCTGCAATGCTTGCGATGATGGTTGCGCCAACTGTTGGTATCGATCCGTTGCAGCCGCAATTTATCTTAACGTTAATTGCCGTTGTTACGATTAGTTCATTTGGCGTTGCCGGTGTTGGAGGCGGAGCAACATTTGCAGCACTCATCGTACTTTCTACACTGAACTTACCAATCGGAATTGTTGCTCTATTAATCTCTGTTGAACCATTAATTGATATGGGACGCACAGCTTTAAACGTGAGTGGTTCTATGACAGCTGGTTTGATTTCTAGCAAATGGCTCGGAGAATTAGATGTAAATACGTACAATGAAACAGTCAATACAACTGAAGAAGTTGCATTATAAGAAAAAACAGCTGACAGTAATCTGTCAGCTGTTTTTATGCTTATTCTAAACGAGTCTATTATTTAGGCGAAACAAGAATTTTCACTTGTTTTTTATCTTTCACAAGTGCTTCAAATCCTTCTTTCACAACTTCATCAATTGTAATTTTTTTCGTAATTAGTTTCTCTGCTTGTATTTGACCAGAGCTAATTAATTTAATAACCGATGGGAAAATGTGACGATATCCAAGAATACCAATAACCTCTTTTTCTTTTAAAACTAAGTTATTTGGAGTAATTGTTGCATCTTTTTCCCATACACTGACAATGACAGTTTGTCCATCAAAGCTAGTACTTTCAATTGCTTGACGAAGCACAACTTCAACACCTGTTACTTCATAACTAATGCGTACACCAACGCCATCTGTTAAATTGCGAATTTCTTGTAGTACATCTTGTGTAGCTGGGTTTAATACATAATCAGCACCTGCTAATTTTGCTAATTCTTGGCGTTCTTTAGAAAGCTCAACCGCAATAATAGGAGTTGCCCCGGCCGCTTTCGCTGCTTGGATCACAAGAAGTCCGATTGGTCCGCAGCCAAATACAGCTACAGATTCGCCTTCTTTTAATTTACTTTGACGCACTGCATGAACTGCAACTGCAGTTGGCTCTACAAGTGCACCTTGTTCATAAGTCATGTCATCTGGAATGTGATGAACCATATTTTCAGGTACAACAGTATATTCAGAAAAACCGCCGCCATCTCCGCCAATACCATGGAAGACAAGCTGGTCACAAAGATTATAATAACCACGCTTACAAGCTTCACATTTACCGCAAGAATAAATCGGTTCCACAACGACGCGGTCTCCTACTTTATAAGATGTAACACCTTCACCAATTTCAACGACTTCACCACTAAATTCATGACCTAAAATAACCGGTGCTTTCGTATGTGTTAACGGATGTTCTTCTGTTGGAATAAAAATAGGCCCTGCTAAATATTCGTGTAAATCCGTTCCACAAATTCCGCACCACTTTACTTTAATTTTGACTGCTCCTGGTTTTACAGCTGGTTCTGGAACTTCTTCAACTCTTACATCACGTTGATCATACCAAAGTAATGCTTTCATGTATATCCATCCCTCTCTGCATGTATGTAACTTCATTTATTTAATCTGGTGAAGTATATAATTATTATAATACTAAAATCCATATATTTCAAAATATAATTATTAAAACCCCCTACAATTTTCCAAACATGACAATTCTATATGAATACAGCCTTCTTCTTAAGAAAGAGAGTATCGCGCTATGCATAGCAACGGTGGGACATTCTTCTAGCCAAAAGAATGCGAATGCCAGGCACTAAAAAGTTTGTTTAAAAAGAAAAAGAAGTTAACACCCTACAAAAAATCATACAGCATAAATAAAAAACACGCTATTTTCAGCGTGTTTTTTCCGGACATAATTATACCATTCAATTTGTTAATGAACGATCGTTAAAGTAAGCACAGTAATAAAACTTTTTACAAATAACCTTGTTCCTCGCACCAATCATGAAATTGCCGAACATCTACATCAATTAAAACAATATCTTTTAATTCAATATCGATATTCATATCGTCAATTACAATCGCATATTCTGTACTGCTCTTCGTATCATTTCGTTTTATGACTCCTATTTGATTCCGATGCGGGCCATCTTTTACATATGCTTTTTGTCCTGTAATATCAAAGTTCAACATCTTCACCTCTTTCATTTGCTCCATTTCTGTATGTATATGATGAAACAACGAAAGAGTCCCCTACTTTTTGCTTTATTACAATTATTTTTCATTTGTTTTAATTGTATAAAATATACATAAAAATTCATGTTATAAACGCATTGATAGCGCTTTCTAAAATAAACTCATGTTATACTAATACAGTGAAAAACCCATTAGCAGGGACTTCACTGATGGCCAATTCAAGCATCGCTTTTTGCGCACGTTTATTCTTCACTATCTTTTTGGCTTTCTCACAGTCTTGAGGTGGAGAACTTACTGTTCATAAATAGCGAGGATAAATTAGAATTTCTTAAAGAGGAAAAACAATGAATACAGTAATCATTACAAAAATCATCGAAACTTTAAAATCATATGGATTTCAAAATGCAGCATATTGTGAAAAAACAAAACAGTATTTGTTTCACAACGACACAGATATTATGAGCGGCTATGCAGAAATAACATATAGCGCTCAATTTGAAAAATTCAGCGTACACATTCATCCTATTGAAACACATCACCTTACAGAATTGCATGAAGTGGAGAAGCATATACAATCTTGCATACGAAAGGTTGAATATTTAAATACAATCATTGAAAAGCAATATAAAAACGCAGAACATACAAAAAAAAGAACGTGCTAAGCACGTTCTTTCTCTATACAGTCATATTTTCTTTAATTTGAAGACCTGACGCATTCTCTAATAATTCAACTACTTCTTCTAGTGTCATATCAAAAATCGTTTGCTCACCTTCTACATAAGGAAACTTATGAAAACGCTTCTCCATTTTTTTCACTGCATCAGATGAAAACATCGAGCTATCTACATGAAATTCTGATTCCAATAACACAATACAATCTAATAGATGAAATCCTAAACCATTTATAAAGGAAATGAACTTCTCTTTTGACTGCGATGATACAAAAACGTTACGCTCAAGTTCATAAAATAATTCTTCGCCTAAGATCTCTTCCAGTTCATCATCATGTTCACGATTTATAATCTCTTCATACCCATAATCATCAACGAGTTCTTCTACTTCTTCTCCATCTTCAAATAGTAATTGTGCTAAAAATGCACCTTTCTTATATTCACTTTGCTGTACAACTGTTAAAAAGTTTGTTTTCCATCCTTGCTCTAAATTCATATTTCGTTACTCCTTCTATACATTCTGGATTTTTAAATATATATTTTGTTGCAATTGCTTTTTCGCTTTCTCATTACATTGTTTAACAAATGGAGATACGACAGACGCTCTTTGCATCTTGCCATTTTTATAAACACACGGATCAATTAATCGTGCTTTTCCACCCTTATAACAAATGTCGTATTCTGCCCTGTTCTCTTCTAATTCTACTTTTGAATGTAAGGAACTAAGCATCTTCTCAATTTCACTATCTCCACTATTTCGCAACATTTGTAACACCGTTTCATCATCAGCTAAAAAATTAGATACATGCAAAATGTTCTTTCGCAACGCTTCTTTTAATACCTTTGTTAATATATAATAACCATACGAATTCAACGGATGCAAAAAGAAATCAATCGTTTCTTTATAATAAGCTTCTGTAAACCATTCTGCTGCCTGTACAGACTGTAAACATATTTGTCCATTATGAACTGTTACGTCCTCTAAAAAAGAACATACTTCTTGCTTTGAAATCATTCCATATGTATATAAATCCCGTAACGTATAATCTACACGATCCGCACATAAATTCGGAAGAGGTTGTTCTAATAACGTCCATTGTTCCCATTTCTCAATCATCCTATAATCATAGTCATACTTCTGCAAAATAGACGGAACCTCTGAATGCTCAATAACATCCATAAAGATTTGTTCATGATAATCTTCATCTTTCTCCTCTAATACGTGGTCCACAATGTGAGAAAATGCTGTATGAGATATATCGTGAAGCAAGGCTGCAATTTGTTCCTCTACACTACCACCTAACATTTTTACAAGAATCATAACGCCAACTGAGTGCTCGTAACGTGTTACATTCCACGTTGGATTCACGAGAAAGCTTGCACCGCCTTGATGAATCTTCTTAAGGCGCTGCACTGCTTTTGATTGCAATAGTTCTGCGAGCACTCCATCTATATGATGTTCACCATATATAGCATCATCAATTGTAATCAAACCCTTGCACCCCCTAACACTTGTTCAACAAATTCTTCTATACTGCCTTCCACTATATGTACTTCTGGTAAATGGTAAAACGTTGTATCTAAAGAATGATTTTCACTATACAAATATACCTTTTTCTCCCAAGCAAGTGCCATTCCAAACTCTGTATGACTTCCTTTCCCTCCATCCAACAAAAGCAGAAAAACGTCTGCAGCTTGTACAGCTTGTTTTTCTGCTTTTCCAATACTTTCTAATTCTAATCTATTTGTCGCTTTTTCATTTTTTGTCCAATCATATGTATGAATCCATCCTGCTTGTTTCAGTTTATCAGCTACAAAACGGACAAGAGGTTTATTTGTAAAGGTTGAAGCAATGTAAAATTTCATACTACTTCTCTCCTTATTGTGTAATACATAGACAGGAAACTCTTTATGTGCATGAAAAAAGAGGACGTTTACAACTATAACTCTTTTTTTACTTTTTTATTGCTTTTATCATTTAACATATCTAATTCAGCTGTAATTTCTGATTTTTCTAGTTTACGTTCTTGTGAAAAATTCCGTCCCATATAAACTATAATACTACCAATATACAATACTAAACAAACAACTAGAGCAATGTTTTCATAGAGACTTAGCCCCAACATAGTCACTCCTAATCTCATCCGTATTTTCACGCATCAACAATTAGAATTCTCCTGTCAAATCTATGTTATTGTAACATAAAGTATGCTGTTATCTCTATTTAAAAAGCATGATTTCTATGAAATCATGCTTTCGTTACGTAATCAATTATCGTTTGCAACGCTTCTTGTCCGTTATACTGCTGCATAGATCTTTTATACTGCAAACGATGTTTATACAATTCTTCCACATATTCAACAAGTAACGTTTCCGTTAAATCTTCTTCAAATAACACACGTCCATATCCTTGTTTTTCAAACGACTGTGCATTTAAAATTTGATCGCCTCGGCTCGAAGATTTCGGAAGAGGAATTAATAGCATCGGCTTTTGCAGTGTTAGAAATTCAAAGATTGCATTGGATCCTGCACGAGAAATGACAATATCTGTTGCTGCTAATATGTCTGGCAGTTCACCATGAACATATTCAAACTGCTTGTATCCTGGCATACTTTCAAGCTTTTCGTCGAGGTTTCCTTTCCCGCACAAATGAACAATTTGATATGTTTGAAGAAGATCTGGCAATGCACCGCGCACTGCTTCATTAATGCGCTTTGCCCCTAAACTGCCTCCCATAACCGTAATAACTGGCTTTGATGCAGTGAACCGTAAAAATTGCAGTCCTTTATTACGACTCCCTTGCAATACCTCTTCTCGCACAGGTGACCCCGTATAGACTGTTTTTTCTTTTGGTAAATGTTTTTTTGCTTCTTCAAACGTAACAAATATTTTCGAAGCAAAACGAAGAGCAATTTTATTTGCAAGTCCCGGTGTCATATCAGACTCATGTAAAAAAACAGGAACACGGTTTAACCATGCACCAATTACAACTGGTACAGATACGAAGCCACCTTTCGAAAAAATAACATCTGGTTTTAATTTCCGAATACGTACATACGCATCCATAACCCCTTTCATCACAAGAAAGGGGTCTTTTATATTTTTCAAATCAAAATAACGACGAAGCTTTCCGCTTGCTACACCATAATAAGGAATCCCTTCTTTTTCAATGATAGTCTTTTCGATTCCATTGTGCGAACCAATATAGCACACGTTCCAACCACCCTTTTGAAAATGCGGTATAAGCGCTAAATTAGGCGTAACATGACCAGCAGAACCTCCGCCTGTAAATATAATCGTCTTCACAGTAAGTCTCCTTTTATAGAAGTTTTACTTTAGATTATAACACACTGAAATAACGTGCTTCTGGATGAGCAAATACCATTGCTGTAACGGAAGCCTCTGGTTCCATCATAAACCCTTCCGTTAAGGAAATTCCAATCTCTTCCGGATGAATGAGGCGGAATAACTTTTCTTGATCAGCCAGTTCCGGACATGCAGGATAGCCAAAAGAAACGCGAATTCCTTGATATTTTGTGCGGAACCGCTCTTCCATCGTCATGTTTGGTGAATCTGGAAATCCCCAGCGATCACGTATGAGCATATGCGTTTTTTCAGCTAAGCCTTCTGCAAGTTCAAGTGCCAGCGACTGAATAGCATGGCTGCGTAAATAATCACCTTTCTCTTTCCATTTCTCTGCTACGGCGCGCACGCCTTTTCCGACTGTTACAGCTAAAAAAGCAACATAATCCATTTCATCCCCAACTGGGCGCAGGTAATCGCCTAACGTTCGGTATGGTGCTTTCCCTTGTCTTGGAAATGTAAAACGTTCTAATACACGCGCCCGATCTTTTGGGTCATAAATTAAGATATCTTGGTTTTTACTTTGTGCAGGAAAGAATTGATATACAGCACTCGGACGTAACCACGATTCTCCTTCACGAAGTAATTCATCAATTAAATCATTGAGTTCATGGGCCCTTCTATCTCCTTCCTGCAACAATTTTTTTACGTTCCCTTTTAAACCTAAGTGATGCCCAAGTAACATTTGTCGATTTAAAAAAGGAGCAAGATGTGCTACTGGAAAATCCCGGAGAACGACACGTTTTGTAGAATCTGGTATGATCACTGGCACTGCAGGTAATTTTTCAATCTGTACTGGTACCTCTACTACTTTTTTCTCTTCTGTTGCAACAACATGTAGGTGGCGCTTCGCTTTTTCTTCACGCATCTTTTCTCGTTCCTCTTCGTGTTGCAGACGATTGATAAGATCTAACCCCGTCATCGCATCGCTTGCGTATAAGACGAGTCCTTGATAAGAAGGAGAGATGCGAGTTTCTGTGAATTTCCGCGTCAGCGCTGCTCCGCCTACAACAATGGGAACATCAATATTTGCTGCTTTTAAGTCTTCTGCTGTTGTCACCATCTGTTGCGCAGATTTAACAAGTAATCCTGATAATCCAATAATATCAGGATTTTGTTCTTTCACCTCTTGAATAATACGATCAGATCGCACATTAATACCGAGGTTCACAATATCATATCCATTATTAGATAAAATAATTTCCACTAAATTTTTACCGATATCATGTACATCCCCTTTTACTGTAGCAAGCAATACTTTCCCTTTCTTCGCACTATCAGTTGTCTCCATATATGGCTCTAAATAAGCAACCGCTGCTTTCATGCTTTCCGCACTTTGCAACACCTCTGCAACAATCAGCTCATTGTTATTAAATAAACGCCCTACTTCATCCATTCCTGCCATAAGCGGCCCATTAATAATGTCAAGCGGCTTTCTTCCTTCAGCAAGCGCAGCTTGCAAGTCATCGTGTAATCCTTGCTTCGTTCCTTCGACAATATAATGAGATAAGCGCTCATCAAGCGTTAACGTTTCAGCTGCTACGACTTCTTTCTGCTTCACATTTCGATAAAAGTTTGTAAACTTCTCTAATGTTTCTTTCGTCGTTTCAAACAAAAGAGCGTTTGCTAATGCTTTTTCTTCTTCAGAAATAGAGGCATAGCGCTCTAGTTTTTCAGTATTAACAATTGCATAATCTAAGCCTGCCTTTGTAGCATGATATAAAAAGACTGAATTTAATACTTCGCGTCCTGCTGGTGGTAAACCGAACGAAATATTACTTACACCTAATATCGTTAAACACTCAGGCATTGCTTCTTTTATAAGCCGAATGCCTTCAATTGTTGCCACAGCTGAACCGATATATTCTTCATCTCCTGTTCCAACAGGGAATACAAGTGCATCAAAAATAATATCAGATGGGCGTACTCCGTATTTCGTTGTTAATAACTCATAACTTCTTTTCGCAATTTCAAGCTTCCGCTTGGCCGTTACCGCCATACCAATTTCATCAATTGTTCCAACAACAATAGCAGCTCCATACTGTTTAATAAGTGGAATCACTTTTTCAAAACGCTCTTCTCCATTTTCTAAGTTAATGGAGTTAATCACTCCTTTTCCTTGCAAATAAGTAAGAGCTCTTGCCATAACTTTCTCATCTGTCGAATCGATCATAATTGGCACCTTTAATACTTTCGTCACAGCTTGCAGGAAATTCTCCATATCTTCTATTTCATCACGGTCTGGATCTGCCATACAAATATCAATAATATGGGCATTTTTCTTTACTTGTGCCCTGGCTACTTCTGCTGCTTCTTCAAAGTTCCCGTCTGCAACAAGACGTTTAAATTTCCTTGAGCCAATTACATTCGTACGCTCCCCAACGAATAACGGACGCATTGCATCTTCATATTGCAATGCTTCAAGCCCGCTAATTCCATGCCCTTTTCTTTCTTGCTTCACACGTGGCTGAAATGATAACAACGCCTCTTTCATCGCTCGAATGTGTGCTGGCGTTGTTCCGCAACATCCACCAACAATGTTGACCCAACCTTCTTCTGCAAACTGCTTCACTTTATATGCAAGCGAATGCGGTGACTCATGATAATGGCCATCTTCATCCGGAAGCCCAGCATTTGGATAACAAGAAATATAACACTCTGATAACTCTGCGAGTGAACGAATATGTTCTCTCATAAACTCCGGTCCTGTTGCGCAGTTTAACCCTACTGATAGTGGATTCATATGCTCTACCGATAAGTAAAATGCCTCAATTGTTTGCCCAGCTAACGTTGTTCCCATCGGTTCAATTGTTCCAGAAATCATAAGAGGAACTCTTTTATCTGCCTCAACAAATGCCTTTTCAATTCCTAAACAGGCCGCTTTTACATTACGCATGTCCTGACTTGTTTCCACAAGTAACAAATCTACACCACCACGCAATAACCCGCGTGCCTGTCTTGTGTATGCCTCAATAAGCCCCTCAAACGTCACCCCACCCGTAACACTAATCGCTTTTGTCGTTGGGCCCATTGCACCAGCTACATATACTTCTTTTTCGCTCTCTATTACAGCCTGTTTTGCTAATTGAGCTGCCTTTTCATTTAACTCCTCATCTAAGTGAGAGAGATTATAATCACTTAGTACAATGTTCGTTGCACCAAATGTATTTGTTTCAATAATATCTGCTCCTGCTTCAATATACGCTTTATGAATATGTAAAATAACATCTGGGCGTGTTTTTACTAAATATTCATTACAGCCTTCATATTCTTCTCCGCCAAAATCTGCAGCCGAAAGGTCTTCTTGTTGAATCATCGTCCCCATTGCACCATCTAAAATTAAAATGTCTTGCTGCAATCTTTCCTCGATTGGTCTCATACATTCATTCCTTCTTTCTGCTCTTTCTTCGCCTGAATATACTTAACAAGTGCTTCTGTCACTTCGTACTTTAAAAATGGTGTAATTAAATAAATACCATTAAATAATTCCATTGCAACATCAATTAACTCTTGAGATATACGAATCCCTTCTGTCACTGCTTCTTCTGGCGTTCTATGTCCATCCATACGCCTTCTCACTTGTTCTGGAAGGGTAATGCCTGGCACTTCAAAATGCAGAAAATCTGCATTTCGTTTACTTACAAGTGGCATAATGCCAATAAAAATTGGCTGCTCAATATGCTTCGTTGCTTCATATACGTTTCGAATGACTGCAGCATCATAAATAGGCTGCGTTAAAAAATACTCCGCTCCAGCTGCAATTTTTTTCTCCATTCGTTTTACAGCTGCTTCTATATGTCTTACATTCGGATTAAAGGCCCCGCCCACTGAAAAATGGGTAGCTTCTCCAATTGTTTTCCCTAAAATAGAACGCCCATTATTCATTTCTTTAATCATTTTAATGAGCTCTACAGAAGAAAGATCATATACAGATGTTGCACCAGGAAAATCACCAACGCGGGCTGGATCCCCTGTTAATGCTAATACTTCCTCCATACCGAGCGCTGCTAATCCAAGTAAATGAGACTGAAGCCCGATCACATTATGATCACGGCACGTTAAATGAGTTAATACAGGAATATCGTTCTTTGTTAATAACGCACCCATCGCCATGTTTGATACACGAGGTGATGCTAAGGAATTATCTGCTAACGTAATAGCATCTGCTCCCGCACGCTTCAACGCTTTTGCTCCTTCAAAAAACCTTTGTGTGTCCAAAGTTTTTGGCGGATCAAGCTCAACAATCACTGTCGTTTCTTTCTTCGCTTTTTCTGCTAACGTAATTCGATCCACTGTATGTACACGCTTCGTTGTTATTACTTCTGTACGCTTTACAACTTCTTTTGCTGTTACAGGACGCTCATTTTCAAGCGCTCGTTTCATCGCTTCGATATGAGTAGGGGTTGTACCGCAACACCCCCCCAGTAACCTAACTCCTTGCTTAATAAATTCTGGCGCCATCTCTTCAAAATAAGCAGGGCTTCCTTCATATACATAACGACCTTCTACATACTTAGGAAGACCGGCATTTGGATATGCAGATAAATAACCATATTCAGGAATTGCTATCGTTTTAAAAGATTCAATCATATGAAGCGGCCCTAATTGACAATTTAATCCGACCACATTTGCACCATACTCTATAAGCCGCTTCAATACATCATCTACACTATTTCCATTTTGAGTTGTACCAGCCGCGTGAAGAGCAAGCTGTGCAATAAGAGGGACATTTGTTTGCTTTCGTAATACTTTCACTGCATGAAGCAATTCAAATTCATCATAAAAGGTTTCCAATAATAGACCATCAACATTTTCTTCTAGCAAGGCATTTGCTTGCTCTAAGAGCATAAATTCTCGTTCCATATCAGTCGTTGTAACTGCTCCAATGTGTTTCATACCACCGATTGTTCCAACAATTGCATTCTTTTCTGTCACTGCTTCTTTTGCATGTCTTACAGCAGCACGGTTAATCTTTCTTACGCGATCCTCAAGCCCATACATGCGCAGTTTCCCTTCATTTGCTCCGTATGTATTTGTTTGAATGACATCTGCCCCGGCTGCAACATATTGTTTATGAATCGAAATAATCCGCTCCGGTTCAGATAAATTCAATTCTTCAAAGCAGCTTTGTAAACCATGAGAGTGCAACAAAGTTCCCATCGCCCCATCCCCAATAACAATTCCTCTTTCCAATAAATCTAGTAATTTCACATATCTCCCTCTCTTCTTTCCAATATAAAAAACCCCCTCTTCTCAATGAAGAGGGGGACAGCATTTCATCCTCCTCTCATCATTCAGAACAATTTGTTCTGCAGGTCTTAGCACCGTTTCAAACACATTGTTTGAAGGTTGCTGGGTTTCACAGGGCCTTTCCCTCCACCACTCTTGATAAGAGTTCATTCTATTGTGAATGCCAAAAGTAAACATTATCCGTTCACTCATTAACAATCTTTGTTAATTTTTTCATTAATTTAGCATGTCAAAGTGAGAAAGTCAAATAAATTTAAGAAAAATAAAATTATTCAAAATATAGTTGCGCTTTTTTCCCGATTTGTTGTAAAGTAAAAAACATAATAAAAAACTTCATATTCCGAATTCTTATCGAGAGAGGTCGAGGGACTGGCCCATTGACGCCTCAGCAACCATTAACAAGCTTTTTATTTGTTAATAAGGTGCTAATTCCAGCAAATTTAGAAATGATTTGACAGATAAGAAGAAGACTATATTTGTCATATATAAGCCTTCTTCTTAGAAGGCTTTTTTATTTTGTATAAGGAGGAATTCTATTATGTCTACAATTGAAACGAAGCTTGCCCAAATTGGAAACCGCAGTGAAACAACAACAGGAACAGTCAACCCACCTGTTTACTTCTCCACTGCGTATCGCCACGAAGGAATTGGAAAGTCAACAGGGTTTGATTATTCACGAACTGGAAACCCAACACGTCTTCTATTAGAACGAGCAATCGCTGACTTAGAGCAAGGCGAGCAAGGCTATGCCTGTAGCTCAGGAATGGCTGCTGTTCTTCTTGTCCTTTCATTATTCCGTTCTGGTGACGAACTTATTGTATCTGAAGACTTATACGGCGGAACATATCGTTTATTTACAGAGCACGAACAAAAATGGGATGTTCGATGTAAATACGTAGATACACAGCATATACAAGAAATTGAAAAGGCCATTTCACCAAAGACAAAAGCAATTTTCATAGAAACACCAACAAATCCACTTATGCAAGTAACGGACATCGCAGCAGTTGCTACCGTTGCAAAACGTCACAAATTGCTTCTTATTGTGGATAACACATTCTACACACCGTATTTACAACAACCCTTAACAACAGGTGCTGACATTGTCCTGCATAGTGCTACAAAATATTTAGGCGGTCATAACGATGTATTGAGCGGACTTGTCGTTGCTAAGGGTGCAAAGTTATGCGAAGAACTTGCTCACTACCACAATGCATCCGGAGCTGTATTAAGCCCATTTGATTCTTGGCTTTTAATACGTGGCATGAAAACATTGGCACTGCGTATGAAGCAGCATGAAGAAAACGCAAAAGCAATTGTTGCCTATTTACAAGGAGAAGAATCTATAACTGATGTGTTTTATCCGGGAAAAGGCGGTATGATCTCTTTTAAACTAAAAAAAGAAGCATGGATTGATCCATTCTTACAATCTCTTTCTCTTATTACGTTTGCAGAAAGTCTTGGCGGCGTAGAAAGCTTCATTACATACCCTGCAACACAAACCCACGCAGATATACCAGAAGATATTCGCACAGCCCGCGGTGTTTGTAATCGTCTGCTCCGCTTCTCTGTAGGAATTGAGAATCAAGATGATTTAATTCAAGACTTACAGCAAGCACTAAAACAAGTAAAAGAAGGAGTGAGAATATGAGTTATTCACTAGATACGCTTTTACTTCATAATCGTTTTAAGCATGACAAACAAACAGGGGCTGTCAATGTCCCTGTTTATAACACATCCACATTTCATCAATTTGATGTAGATACATTTGGAAAATACGATTATAGTCGCTCTGGAAATCCAACGCGCGAAGCTCTCGAGGAAATCATTGCTTCACTAGAAGGTGGAAGCAAAGGGTTTGCCTTCTCATCTGGCATGGCTGCTATTTCAACAACGTTTCTTCTTTTATCACAAGGAGATCATGTTCTTATTTCTGAAGACGTATACGGAGGTACATATCGAATTGTAACTGAAGTTCTCTCTCGTTACGGCGTTTCTCACACATTCGTTGACATGACAAATTTAGAAGAAGTAGAACGAAAGATTCAGCCGAATACAAAAGTTTTTTATATTGAAACGCCATCAAATCCATTATTAAAAGTGACAGATATTAAAGCTGTTTGTGAGCTTGCTAAATCTGTTGGAGCGCTCACTTTTGTTGATAATACATTTTTAACACCCCTATTTCAAAAACCGTTAGAACTTGGGGCTGATATCGTTCTCCATAGTGCAACAAAATTTATTGCAGGCCATAGCGACGTTACCGCAGGATTGGCAGTCGTAAAAGATGAAGAACTCGCAAAGAAAGTTGGTTTTTTACAAAATTCTTTCGGAGCTATATTAGGGCCGCAAGATTGTTCCCTTGTCCTTCGCGGCTTAAAAACATTACACGTTCGCTTAGAGCACTCTTCACGAAGTACTGAAAAAATTGCCTTTTATTTGCAAGGGCATCCAAAAGTTAAAGATATCTATTATCCTGGATTACCGTCCCACGCCGGATATGAAACGCAGCACACCCAAGCAAGATCAGCAGGAGCGGTCCTTTCCTTTACACTAGAGTCTGAAAATGCACTAAGACAATTCCTAACACATATTCAGCTTCCTGTATTCGCCGTTAGTTTAGGTGCTGTTGAATCGATTCTTTCGTATCCAGCAAAAATGTCCCATGCTGCGATGTCACAAGAAGAACGTGAAAAACGAGGGATTTCAAATTCACTTCTGCGCTTATCTGTTGGATTAGAAAATCCAGATGATTTAATTACGGACTTTGAGCATGCACTTACGTATGTAGAAGAAGTTGTTATATCTTAAAAAGGGTTAAACTAGAGAATGATATAAATACAAATTAACAAACCGACATAAAACCCCTTTCTTTTTAGGTGGGCAAGAGCATCTGGCCATGCATAGAAGCGGTCAGGACCTTTTCCTACCACGTGCAAAGGTTAAAACAAAGGGAGAAAGCGAGTGCAGGTCATGTTTTGTTCTGCATAACAGGAACTTACATGTTGAAAAATCAAAACTGTAATTATTGGTATTCCGAAAAAGAATTATAGACCCAAAAAGTTCCTTCAGAAGGCTGAAGGAACTTTTTTTCATATAACTCCCGTTAGCGGAAGTAGAAGATGAAAGCTCATCTAACTTTAAAGTATTAAACTGATAATTTCATTAAAATTTGAGTTTCTTTGAACCCTAATCTTTTGTATAAGTCTTTCGCCGTATTCGATGCAAATACATTTAAACCTATTTCGTCATAGCCCTTTAATTTTAATTCCTCAATTCCGTACTGGATAAGCATCTTAGCTAGTCCTTTTCCACGATATTCAGGTAAGACAAATATATCATAAATAAATCCATGAATTGCATCTGTAAAGTAATCTTTATGTTGACCTAGAAGAATCCATCCTTGTATTTGATCCTCTTCTTTGGCTACTAGATAATATCCCCCTTTTTCCAGTATAGCGGTAAACATTGCATATACCTTTTCTTCCGGAGGGTTAACTGTATTACCAGTACTTTCATATACCCCAGCTGCAGAATGCTTTAAAATAACGCTCACATCTTGATTATTAGCTTTTATAATTGGAAGTGACATCATATACTCTTTCTCTCCCATCGCTATTAAAATAAGTTTTCATCACACTTCAATCTGCATCGTATCGTAAGCAAACGTTATATTCATACCTTCTGCTCGTAATTCAGCTTCGATTTCTTTCAGCTCATCATATCCATGGTTATCTACTTCTTCAATGTGCGTAATAATTGTTTGTTTTGCTTGTAATTGCTTCGCTACTTCTAGCGTATCTTCAAACGTCGCCTCGCGTATGCGTTCAATAAAAGTACGATCTCTTATTTGCTCTTTCGTCTTCCAATCAAACTCGACGATTCCCATAGGTAAGATTGCTACATCTAAATTACCAATTAAGTGAGCAGGCTCTTCCCATTTATATAATTCATCCATTGCAATTAATACTCGCTTTTCTTTTTCTTCTAATAAAAATGCATACACATATTGTTCATATAAACGAAACGGAGTAACTTTCACTTTATTTTTCTCGAAAGGTTGCTCATCTCGTAATACGATTAAATCAATCCATCCTTGTTGCTGCATAAATTGAATATGATCCCATGATCCTAGAAATTGTTTCATATCTTCTGCTACTTGCTCTGGTACATACACAGTAGTAGCCCAAGCTTTATTCGTTTCAAACGCCATCGTTTCCCAAATTCTCCGCCCCATCGTATGATCAGGATGCCAATGTGAGTAAATCCCGGCTTCTACTTTTGAAATGTGAGATCGCTCTAATTGCAATCGTATTTCCTCTGGTGTATCAATTAATAAATGAAGGTCGTGAATAAAAATACTTGGCCCCATTCTACTATATGGTAAACCTTTTTCCCTCGCCTCTTTACTTACTTTACTATAGCTACCTGGTCTTGGAATCGGCGTGGCACCACCTGTTCCTAAAAATTCTATCTTCATGAATATCCCTTCTTTCCATCCTTACCAATTTCTAGATTGATATATACAACTCCTTTTCTAATTATTCTAAAAATTTTAATTTATATTATTGAAAGAAACGTAAAATATGGTAAAATTGTGATATAAATGAAAATGTTTTTTATTAAGAACAAAAATATCCGTAATTTAAATTCACAAACCTTGATTTATCTTATTGGAAAAACGTCCAAAATTATCTAGTTTATTTACACCAGGTTCTCTTTTCTTACAGTTTCTTTACTTTCGAGCATTTTTTTTGCAACAACTGTTCTCTTTGCTTTAAAATTTTGTTATGTATATTATGGTATAACAGCACGCATGGAGGTGGAAAGAATATGTTAGAAACCTTTCAAAAGGAATTAGAATTGTATGAAAACAATGCGGAATTATTGAAAGTACTTGCTCACCCAGTTCGTTTATGTATTGTAAAAGGATTGATTGAACGAGGCCCAAGTAACGTTTCTACAATGTATACAGGTTTAAATATGCCCCAATCTACAATTTCCCAACATTTAGCGAAATTAAAAAGCGCTAAAATTGTTTCAAGCGAAAGAAAAGGGCTAGAAATTTACTACAAAGTAGAAAATGAAACGATTATTCAATTAGTTCGCGTATTACTAGGTTAGGGGTATTCAAATAAAAATAGGTCGTATTGTATATTTTTGATCTCATATCTTTAATATAAATATATATCATGAGAGAAAATATAAAAATACTACATAATCCTAAAAGACGTCGTATTAACCTATAAAACAAGGCGCAGAATTTTACTCTGCGCCTTATTTTATGAAAAAACATGTAGATAATGCTCTAAGTTTAAACACGAAATCCCCTTTTGCTGAATGACAACATCAAAAGCATCTCCCATACCACCTTGTAAAATCATAGAACGAATTGCACGGTTTTTCTTCTGTTTATCAGAAAACGGATTACGATCTTCATGATTTACAAGCTGTTCTAAAATACCCGCAGCCAGTAAAAATTCTCTTTGTTTCGTATGCCATACTGTTTGTAAGCCATTCTCTTCTCCAACTGTCTTCAATGCGTCCCAATGAATATGAGTTGTTATATCCATCTCTCCTGGGAATTGAAGAGGATCATGAATCATTTGATGCTTATAATAGCTTCGCATGCTTCCTTCACGATGAGCTGGATGCGCCCATTCTTCATTTGTATAACCATAATCTACGGTTATAAGTAAGCCTTCTTGCAGCCAACTTGTCAGTTGTTTTACATAAGCATTCATTTGAAACGGTACTTCAAATCGTTGTCCTTCATAAAGTGAGATTTGATGTCTTTGCAAATACTTTATAATACTTTCACTATCTAGCAGTCGCAATACTTCAACAAGCTTACCCTCACTGTTATACTTTATACGCACTTCATATAACATTCTTTCTCGTTTCTCAATCACTTCTACAGGAAACGCATCAAACAACTCATTTGAAAAAACAATTCCTGTAAAGGAAGCTCCTAATTCCTCATAGGATGCATATTGCGAAACATTGGGAAAGGAAATAAGTTGTTGTTTCTGCAACTCTCTATGAAACGGACTCACCTCTATAATTGAGTATTGCATATTTCCAAACGTATTGGGAGATATCGTTTGCCACTCTTGTAATACGTCATATGCAAATTTTCCTGTTCCACCACCAACTTCACATATATGCGGCGAAACAACTCCTGCTTCCACAAGCTGAATAAAAAAATGAGCAAATGTTTTGGCATAAATAGAAGACACGTTACTGCTTGTAAAAAAATCTCCTTGCCTTCCGATTTTTTCACGTTCTTTCATATAATAGCCATTGTTTACGTCATATAATGCAAGGCTCATATATGTACTATAAGAAATAGACTGATCTATTTCTTTTTCCATTGCTTGTTTTAGAACGTGTTCCATTCTCGTACCCCTTATTGTAAAAATGGATTATTTTCTTTTTCAAAACCAATTGTTGTTTCTGGACCATGTCCACATAACACTTTCGTATCATCCGGCAGTACAAATAACTTCTCTTCAATACTCATGATTAATTCTTGGAAACTACCTTCTGGCAAATCCGTACGACCAATGCTCATTTGAAATAAAACATCTCCGGAGAATACAGCATTTGCTTCTTTGCAATAGTATGAAATACTTCCTGGTGAATGACCTGGCGTTTCATACATATCAAATGTAAATGAACCAATTGTTAATACTCCTTCTTCCTCAATGATGTGATCCGCCGGTTTTGCCGTAATACTGCGATTCATCATAAAAATTTGCGAGCCATTAACAGTAGCATCTCCTAGCCAATCAGCCTCCTCTTGATGAACATATACCGGAATTTGAAAAGCAGTGCGTACCTCATCTACCGCACCAATATGATCGAAATGTGCGTGTGTTAATAAAATAGCTAATGGCTTTAACTGCTCTTGTTTAACATAATTTACAAGTTTTTCTCCTTCACTACCTGGATCAAAAATAATACATTCTTTTTGATCATTACTTAAAATATACGCATTTGTTTGCAGTGGGCCTAACGGCATTTGAATCCAATTCACTCTTAATCTCCTCCAGTCGTTACACTCATTTTCATCATACAACATTTTCTTCTCATAAGAAAAGAAACGATGCCTCGACAACAATATAGAAAACATGTACAATTAAAATGAAAAAATATTACAAAAACTCAGACAAAAATGAGAGAGTAGAGGGGGATATGTATGGGTCTTGTTATTATTTTTGCGTTAGTCACTCTGATAGGTGTATACTCTTCTCTTAAAACGTTGCGAGATAAGAACCTTCTTGCTGGGGGTTTTTCCGTTGCAACTGTACTTGTTTTCGGTTGGTTTACAGTCATGACTTTTATAAACAGTGGCTATCCAACAGCACATTAAGCAACTTGTTTAAACTCTCTACATACATCATGATTTCTAGCATATGCAAAAAGGAAGGGATCTCCCTTCCTTTTTCTTGTCATACTCGTAAAAGATTATTCATTTTGTTAATCTTCAACACATATAAAAATTCACATTACTTTGCTTCATAAATATACTTTTTCACAAGCCACGCACCGCCGATTACTCCGGCATCATTTCCAAGTGTCGCAATTGCTAGTTTTGTGCTTTTAACAGCACGTGAAAATGCATATTGTTCAAAATAGCGCTGAATTGGTTGCAACAAAGCATCACCTGCTTTTGATACACCACCGCCAATAACAATCTTTTCTGGATTTAATGTACTAGAAAGGTTTGCCACCGCTAGTCCTAAATAAGAAGCAACTGTGTCTACTATTTTTGCTGCTAATGCATCACCTTGTGCAAGTGCAGCAAATACATCTTTCGATGTAATGCTTCCTTCTTGTTCTAGCATCGAACGTAGTACACTTGCTTCATCTGTTTCCTGCATTTTTTGCATCGCAACGCGTACAATACCAGTTGCTGAAGAAACCGTTTCTAAGCACCCTGATTTCCCGCAGTTACAAGCAAAGCCATTTTCTGTTACAACTGTAATATGACCGATTTCACCAGCTGCTCCACTTATACCATGTACGATTTCACCATTTGTAATAACACCGCCACCAACACCCGTTCCAAGTGTCATACAAACAATATCCTTTGAACCTTCTCCAGCACCCTTCCACATTTCTCCCAGCGCTGCAATATTAGCATCATTATCAACGACAACTGGCAAACCAGTTTCTACTTCTAACAAATCTTTAAGCGGATAGTTTTTCCACCCTAAGTTTACTGCTTCATAAATCATTCCAGAAGCAACATGAACAGGTCCTGGAGCACCCATTCCAATTCCGATTAACTTGCTTTTTAACTCGCCTAATTCCTCTAACTTTTTATCAATTGCTTTCGCAATATCAAGTGTAATATGTTTTCCCTGTTCACTTATATTCGTTGGGATTTCCCATTTATGTAAAAACTCACCGTAAATGTTAATAAACGCTAACTTAATTGTTGTTCCACCAAGATCAACACCAACCAACCATTTCTCTTCCATTTTACTACCCTTCCTTCATCAATTTCTTCAGGTGCCAGTAAGGTCCCCACCTGAAGATTCTGAGGAAACAAAGAAGATAGGTGGGGGATAACTACTGGCATGCGCCCGATTGGTGAGAGCTTTCCATCAGTGGGGGATGCCCCCACTGATGAAAGTTTCACTTTATCTCTTTTTGAATTTCTTGCTTTAATAAAAATAAGGCAGTTTGATAATCTTTTGGCTCAATCAGCTGTGATTTATATAATTCACGAAGCTCATCGCCCATTAATTGTAAGTCCGCAACACGGTCTCCTGTATAAATAATCGTTCCAAATTTCTTTAATAATTGTTGAATATCATAAACAGATATCATTCTTTCACCCTCTATGTCCACTTACTATAAAAACATAATAAGAAAACGTTCACATATTTTATTATAATAAACATGAAAAAGAATCGTCAATTTATAATTGACCTATGTAAGTTCCACAATAGAGATTGTTTCTTTTTCTGTAATAATTTTTTGTACAGTTTTATCAAACGGTTCAACTGGGATATGAGAAACAATTTGAAAATCAAAAACTAATGATAGCGTTTTCTCTTTATAGTTCACAAGATAACGATCATAATATCCTCCACCGTATCCTACACGCTCTCCTTTACGCGTAAACGCAACACCTGGCACGAGAAGTAAATCAATCTCCCCTGCTGATACCTCTTCTGTTATAGACGGATCTGGCTCTCGTAAATTCATATAAACTGTTTCCAATTGTTCAAAATTCGTAATTTGGCGAAATGTCATTGTTCTTGTTTCACGATTACATTTTGGGACAACAATTGCTTTCCCTTCTTCCCATGCCTTTTCAATAATTGCATATGTATTTACTTCACGTTCCATAGAAAGTGTAATCCCGATTGTTTTTGCCTCAATCCATTCTCGTTGTTTATATAAAGAATCTGCAATTTTTGCTGATAAAGTCGTATACTGTTCTTCCAATAAAGTATTCATACGCTGCAATATTTCTTTTCGTAATCTTTTTTTCTCTTCTTTCATCATAAATTCCCCCTATATACAAAAGAAACAGTAGGAAAATATCCTACTGCTTACTTTGTTTCGCGGTGTAACGTAGACTTCTTGTCACGCTTGCAATATTTTTTAAGCTCAAGACGCTCAGCGTTGTTACGTTTGTTTTTCTTTGAGATATAGTTACGATCTCCGCATTCTGTACATGCTAGAGTAATATTTACACGCATTCTTATTTCCCTCCAGTCACTAATAACTTAAATCAGACTATACTATAATACCACTTTTAAAATAAAAATTCTACACCTTTTGATATTGTCTAATTTTTTCTATAAGAGTATTCATATTTTCCTTTGCTATGACTGGATTTCTTGCTTGAGAATACACAAGAAATTTCGGTTGATTTACATCAGAAACAACATAAGACCACTCTTCTTCCGCATGTGTAAACTTAATTCCTTCTAATACCTCAAACTCCCTCTGTGCCATGTCTCGCAGCAACATCCCTAACACCTTTCCTTTCTCATTCCATGAGCAAACTACCTCGTCACATAATAAGTAAAGCGGTGGATATTGCTCTAACATTGCCGGAAGTGTTTTCCCTTGTAGAACGATTAACTCCAATAATTTACCAATTCGAAATAAAATATCTTGCTGCCATCTCATTTGAAATAATTTCTTATTTTCATTCTGCATATAGAAAAGAAGATAACATTCTCCTAACTTTAATGATAATGGATAGACACATTCATCTTTTTCAAATAATAAATTTGGAATATCAATCTCCTCACAATTTGTATTTCCGTAAATATTTCCATAAGAATCATATAACTCAAATGTATTTCCCTGTTCACGAAACATAATAGCCATATCTGCTTGACTCGATTTCATTAATGACTTAATATGCTCTTTTTTCTCAGCAGCGTATATCCACGTTACTGTGCATCCAATTTTTTGTAAAAAAGATAGTAACAAAGATTGAAACATTTCATCCCACTTATTTATAAGAAGATGGAATGTTTGTTTTTTTATAGCTGGTACATCTATTAATTGCAGGACAGATTCAATATACATATCTGAACAAACATGCATGACTTCGTTATTCCCAATTTTTTTACAATCGACATATCGAAATGACTCTGCCATATACAAATTTTCTATTTCTTTTTGCTTTTTATATGTTAATCCCATTCCTTCTTCATTATAAAATTGAATGACTAGTTTCTCATCTTCCCCCTTATAAAAAAACACACCGCCAACGACATTTGTTTGCCCGACCGCATATCGAAAACAAGACTCATTTATTTCTTGGCATTCCTTTGTATGCAATCCCACTGTATGAACAGCATGTAAAAAAATATGTTTAAACATTTCTACATCTGTATGTGTACTGCTGCCAATCAGCAAATTTCCTCCTTCTTCTAATAAAGAACCGTATGCCATTGCCACTTTCACAACAACTTGCGGTGTAATATCTAAATTACTTCTCCCACACATACGGCTTTTCTGCAGAAAACACGAAATATTTTCATGCTCTCTAATTCCAGATGAAGCAATAATTGTACTGTTTTCAACCACTTTCTCTGGCCATACTTTTCCCTTCGCCTTGATCACTACATTCCGTCCAATTCGACATTGATCAGCCACAACACTCTTTTCAAATAAAGTAACTCCATCTTCAATAATTGTACTTGCCCCAACTGTTGTTCCAAGTAACTCACATTGCTTTCCTATGTACGTATGGGGGAGTAGAATACTTTTTTGAAGACGGGTATATGCAGAAATCATGCTATGCTTACCGATAATAGAATACGGCTCAATAACAGCTCCTGTTTGTATTGTTGTTCCTTCGCCAATAAAAGCAGGACCGTGTATCTTTGTTCCTTTTTCAATTGTTACATCTTCGCCAATCCATACCATTGGCAACACTTCTGTATATGGAATAGGTACATGAACTTTCTTCGTAAGCAAGTCAAATTGAGCCTGACGATATTGAGAAAATGTTCCAATATCAAGCCAATATCCATCCGCTACATATCCATACATCGCTTCTTTATTTTCTAATAAAGGAAATACATGATGACTAAAATCAAAAAACGTATGAGGTGTAATATAAGAAAAAATGTCGGGGTTCATAATATAAATACCAGTGTTTACTGTATTGGAAATTACTTCGTTCCAGCTTGGTTTTTCAATATATTTAATAACTTCATGGCGATGATTTGTAACAACTAATCCATACGATAACGGATTAGCTACTTCTTTAACAAACATTGTAACTATTCCGTTATGACTGTTATGAAAATCAATCCCTTTAGATAGCTGAAAATCTGTTAGTGCATCTCCGCTAATCACAACAAATGGCTCATCTAAAAACTTTTCTGCTTGTTTTACACTCCCCGCTGTACCAAGAGGAGGAGTATCTTCAAAGTAATATAACTTCACTCCCCATTTACTACCATCACCAAAATAATTTTGAATAACGGAACTCATATATTGAACAGTAATAGCAATTTCTCGAATACCATGCTGTTTCAATAGTTCAATACTATATTCCATCACTGGCTTTTGTAGTAGAGGCAACATGGGCTTTGGAAGGTTACATGTTAACGGACGTAAACGTGTCCCTTTCCCTCCTGCTAAAATAACCCCCTTCATCGGCATTCAACCTCCACATTTATGATGTTGAACTGCTTTTTCATACGTGTGTGCGGTTGCTCTTGCAATTTCACCCCAATTATAGTGAACAAGAACATCTTCATATCCTTTATTTGCTACACACTGAGCAAATTCTCGTTGTTCTATAATAAATATTAATTTCTCACTCAAATTTTGCGAGCAGCCTGATTTCATTTGAAACCCATTCACACCGTCTATAATGATCTCTTGCAGACCACCCACACGTGAAACCAAAACCGGTCTCTTTGCGAGCATCCCTTCTAATGCAACAATCCCAAAAGGTTCATACAAACTTGGAATTAATAATACATCACACCTTTGGAGAAAAGCTCGTTGTTCTTCTTCTGTAATATGACCGAGAAAAAAGATAGAATGTTGCAATCCCCTTCCCTGTACAACTGCACGATACTGCTCTAACATGGCCCCTTGACCTGCAATAATAAACAAAACCTGTGGGTATAGCTTAATAATCTGCGGTGCTGCTTCAATAATGGTATAGAAGCCCTTCTCATTGACAATACGGCCAATTGAAAATACAACCAAGCGTTCTGCTAAATTATAACGCTGCGTAATTTCTAATGAAGGCGTAACAGCATGAAAGAAATGGCGGTCAATCCCATTTGGATGTACAACAACACCTTCACCATTTATTTCCAAGTCTCGTACAACCTCATTTTTCATAAACTGACTGCAAACAATCACAATGTTAGATTCTTTTACTAGCTCTTTTTCATGCATATGTATTTTCCATTGCAGTGATGTATAAATCCCACCATTGCGTCCATGTTCCGTTGCATGAATTGTTGTAACGAGTGACAAATGTTGCTGTTTTTGCAGTTCCATTGCACAAATAGCAACAAGCCAATCATGAGCATGAATCACATCAAACGTATAACATTTACACAATTCTTGTGTATAAGCAAACATAGACTTGTTTAACTGAGCAATCCATTCATAAAAATGATACTTTTCACGATCATCAACTGAAACACGATGCACATGTACATCATGTATCTTTTCATATGTCGTGCAACGCTCTTCGTGTACCGTTACTACATGCACGTAATGCCCATTATGTGCAAGAGCCCGGGATAATTCATATACATGTCTTCCAAGGCCACCTACCATCATCGGGGGATATTCCCATGCCAACATTAAAATATGCAAAGGCTCCATACATCCCTCTTTTCTCTTCGCGTAGAAGAATAAAGTGAAACTTCCTTTCATGAACGCTTTTTTCATGAAAGGTTAGCTGAACCAATCGGGCTCTTACGGATGGTTTGATTTTTCTTCTTGCCTATACTTCTTACCAACCGTTTGAGCGGGGTAAAGTGAAACTTCCTTTCATGAACGCTTTTTTCATGAAAGGTTAGCTGAACCAATCGGGCTCTTACGGATGGTTTGATTTTTCTTCTTGCCTATACTTCTTACCAACCGTTTGAGCGGGGTAAAGTGAAACTTCCTTTCATGAACGTAAAAAGTAAGCGTTTTCTTTCGGTTGCATTATAATCCATCTTACCATCGCAATAACAAAGTAACAATAATCCTTTTTTGTCATATTTTGACTAAAAAAAAGAGAGGAACATTCTGCATTCCTCTCTTAACAATTCTTATTCATTTAATAAATAATGCTTTCCTTTTACAAGATAAAAAACATTTTCGGCAATGTTTGTACTATGATCAGCTACTCGTTCAATATAACGTGCAATAAACGACAGCTGTGTGATTTGTCCAATCGTCTCTGGCTGATTTGGAATAGAAGAAATAAACTCGCGAATAGCTTTCCCATAAAGTTCATCGACTTCATCATCCATCTCAGCAATCTTTTTCGCATATGTTAAATTTTCTTCTCTATAAGATTGAATCACATTTTGCAGCATATCTATTGCAATTTTGAACATATCTTCAAGGTTTTGTAATGATACAGATACTTCTTTTTCACCAAGACGGATTGTCGACTTAGCAATATTTACTGCGTGATCTGCAATACGTTCTAAATCTGTTGCAGTTTTAATAGAAATAAAAATTCTTCGTAAATCACTAGCAACAGGTTGTTGTTTCGTAATCAACATTAATGCAAAATCATTAATTTCTTCTTCCAAATTATCCATACGGTAATCACCATCGATTACCTCAAGCGCCTTCTCTACATCTCTTGTACGCAATCCTTCCATTGCAATTTCAAGAGCTTGTTTTGCTAATTCACCTAGTTCAATAATTTTTTGCTGTAATGCTTGCAGATCATACTGAAATTGTTCGCGTACCATGTTGGTCCCCCTTTATTCGTTACACGTGCCCCAATATAAGATGAAGCTCTCACCGAATTATTCCAATTGATAAGAACATACATTTCTCTCTCAAACCGACACTATTAACCGAATCGGCCTGTAATATAATCTTCTGTTCGTTTGTCTGTTGGAGTTGTAAATAATTTATTCGTTTCTGTATATTCCACTACTTCTCCGCTTAAGAAGAAAGCAGTTTTATCAGAAATACGTGCTGCTTGTTGCATGTTATGTGTAACAATAACGATACTGAAATCTTTCTTTAACTCTTGAATTAACTCTTCCACTTTTAATGTAGAAATTGGATCTAACGCTGATGTTGGTTCATCCATTAAAATAACATCTGGTTCAATCGCTAAGCAACGTGCAATACATAAACGTTGCTGCTGTCCACCTGATAGCCCATACGCATTATCATGTAATCTATCTTTTAATTCATCCCAAATCGCCGCACCGCGCAAACTCTTCTCAACAATTTCGTCCAACGTTTTCTTATCGCGAATACCATGAATTTTCGGGCCATACACAACATTTTCGTAGATTGATTTTGGAAATGGATTTGGCTTCTGAAATACCATTCCAACATGTGTACGTAGTTCCTCAACAGGATAAGATTTATCGAAAATGTTACGATCACGATATTCAATCACCCCTGTTGTCCTAACGATTGGTACTAGTTCAACCATACGATTTAATGTTTTTAAATACGTAGATTTCCCGCAACCACTTGGCCCAATAATTGCTGTCACTTCATTCTCATAAATACTTAAATTAATATCCTTTAACGCATGATCTTCTCCGTACCATAAGTTTAAATTTTTCGTATCAAATACAACCTTTTTTGTCTGAGGGATAGTCTTTTCTTCTTTTTTCACCTGTACATTTACTACTGTAGATACCATTTTGAAATTCCCCTTTCATCCATGTCCTTCTTACTTACGATTTCGTAGCCATATTGCAAAAGTGTTTATAAAAAGCAACAACAGTAGTAACACAATAATTCCAGCTGCTGCTACATGTTGAAACTCCTCCTGCGGCCTGCTCATCCAATTAAAAATTTGAATTGGTAAAACTGTAAATTTATCAAATACATCAAGCGGTACATAGTTTGCAAAAGCAAGTGCCCCAATGACAAGTAATGGAGCTGCTTCTCCAATCGCTCGTGATAATGCCAAAATACAACCTGTTAAAATTCCTGGCATTGCTGCTTTAATAACAACACGAGACATCGTTTGCCACTTCGTTGCCCCCACTCCATAAGAAGCTTCCAACAGAGATCTCGGCACAGATCGAAGTGCCTCTTGCGCTGCTACAACAACTGTCGGCAAAACGAGAAGACTCATCGTTAATGCTGCTGCCAATATGCTTTCACCTAACTGCAGCCCATATACAAACATTGTTAATCCTAATAATCCAAAAACAACAGATGGCACTCCTGCCAACGTTTGAATGTTGATTTTTATCATTCGTGTAAACAATGATTGCTTGGCATAGTATTCTAAATAAAGAGCTGTTCCGACTCCTAATAAAAAAGAAGTAGGAGTAACAACACTCATAAATAAAATCGTTCCCGATAAAGCAGCTGCAATACCAGCTTTCTCTGGATTTCGCGATGCAAAATTGGTAAAAAAATCAAATGAAATATATGCTATGCCTTGTCGGAAAATTTGGTACAGCAAAAAAATTAATATACAAAGTGAAAATAACATAGTTATACGGAATGCAATCTTGCATACACGATCTTTCCGGAATCGAGAAGACATATGTTCTTCTATATTTCGCTCATTTAACATACGCATATTATGTCGCCTCCTTAAAGCGACGCATAATATACTGCGCAATCATATTCATGATTAATGTAAAAATAAATAGCGTTGCTCCGACAGCATACATACTGTAATAGGTCAGCGTTCCATAAGGAGCATCCCCTAAGCTAACTTGCACAATATAAGCCGTTAGCGTCTGAATAGACTGCGTCGGATCTAATGATAAGCTTGGCGTTGAACCACCCGCAATGACAACGATCATCGTTTCTCCAACTGCTCTTGAGGCGGCTAACACAATCGCTGCTACAACTCCCGTAAAAGCTGCTGGTAATACAATGTTCTTTGCCGTTTCAAAACGGGTGGCCCCAATCGCAAAGGAAGCTTCTCGCACCTGATTCGGTACAGCACGCATCGCATCCTCACTAAGAGATGCAATCGTCGGAATCATCATGATACCAATTACAATCCCTGGACTAAGTGCGTTAAAAAACTGTAAATCCGGAACGACGCGCTGCAAAATAGGTGTAACAACTGTTAAAGCAAAAAAACCGTATACAATTGTCGGGATCCCCGCCAGCAGTTCTAATACCGGTTTTAATACCTTTCTTGCCGCATTAGAAGCGTATTCACTTAAAAATATTGCACATCCTAATCCAATCGGAATCGCAACAACCATTGCAATGATAGTAACAAGCACAGTTCCATATATAAGCGGTAAAATACCAAACTTAGGATTTTCAAAAAAGGGAAGCCATTCTTTTTCTGTAAAAAAGGAAACCATTGGTACTCTTTCAAAAAACATAAATGTTTCATTTGCTAAAGTTACAATAATTCCTATCGTTGTAACAATAGAAATACTGGCGATTATTCGTAGTAAGAAAGGAACCATTTGATTGATTCGCTGTGCTTTCTTTCGCTTGCCTATATTTCTTTCAATCAAATGTTGAACAGAAACCGTAACGCGACTCTTATCATTACGAGCCAAAGATGAAAACCCCTCTCCATCCTGACATTATTTTTGTATTTCTGTTAACATTTGCAACTGTTTATTATATTTATATTGCGGTAGCTTCACATATCCAATCTCCTCTACAAGCTCTCCAGCGTGCTTCATCATAAAAGATACATAATTCGCAACGCTTTTTTCCGCTCGAATAGAAGAATTGTTTACATATACATAGAGCGGCCTAGACAACGGCTTATATGCCCCAGATTGAATTGTTTCTTTCGATGGGGCAATACCGTTAATTTTTACAGCCTTTACTTTATCACGGTTCGCGGCATAGTATGCATATCCAACAAATGCAATTGCGTGTTTATTACTCATAACACCTCTTATTAGAACATTATCATCTTCGGATAACGTTACTGTTTTTGTTATGAGTTTTTTTTGTAACACTACATTTTGAAAATAATCGTACGTACCAGAATCTACCCCTGGTGCGTAAAATTGTATCGTTTCCTGCGGCCATTTCGGATGAATTTGTGACCATTTTTTCGTTGTTCCACTTTCACTCCATACTGTTTGTAATTCTTCTATTGTAAGATTATCTGCCCACGTATTTTCACGATTCACAATAAGTGTAAGACCATCATAAGCAATTTGAAGTGGCGTATACGTGATATGATGCTTCTTAGCAAGTTGCTCTTCTTCTCTTTTCATTGGCCTAGAAGCATTCGTCATATCCACTTCGCCTTTTCCAAAACGATGAAATCCTCCCCCTGTTCCAGATATACCAATGGAAATTTTTACAGAGGGTTCTCTTTTCGTATACTCTTCTGCTACTGCTTCCATAATCGGAAAAATTGTAGAAGATCCATCAATTTGTACTTTCCCTACAATATTCGCAGCAGAAATAGGTAACGTATGAGCAGATAAAAAAAATATCGATAATATAACCATGGTGTATGTTCTATTACGTTTCACGTAATATTTCCTCCTAGGAGCCTTCTGATAACAGAAGTACACATTTAAGAATAATGCCGAACTATTAACTCGGTTTTAATAGTTTGTAAAAGTTTTGTAAATATCCACATTTTCTATGCCCTAATGAACAAGCAGTTATGCGTCTGTATACGAGACTTCCATCAGCGAATGCTTCCCCTCCTATCTTCTTTATTGTGGGAGTCTTATTGTCTATAAATAGCGGGATGAATCCTCATTTATTCATTTACGAAAATACAAGCCTTATTCCATAAGCTTGTACACTTCTTTCATCACTATATGCGGCACACATAAAAAAAAGCACACTATCTTCACAGATAGTGTGCCAACCTTACATATTTTTATTCTTATTGATTTGTTTTTGAAGTAGCTTCTAATGCTCCAGCGTTTCCGCTAATTTCTTGCTTTTTCAAATCAAAGTATGCGTCCATAACTCGGCGTGCAATATTTTTGCTGACTGGATTGTGATCATCAGACAGCCACGGAACAACAACAGAAAATGCAACTTCCGGATCAGATGCCGGCGCATATCCAATCATCGTTAAATTATACGTATTTGGCAATTGACCTAACCTTGCTTTTACTTCTTTTTGGTCAGGACCTGCATAAACTGACTGTGCTGTTCCTGTCTTTCCTGCCGGATCATATGTGGCAGTACCAAAAGCACTATGACCTGTTCCATTTTGAGTTTGCATTACCATTTTAAACCCATCTTGGACGTGTTTAATATAATCCTCTTTCATATCTACTCGATTTAAGACAACTGGTTCCATCGACTGCACAACTTGTCCTAAATCTTCTGGTTTTGAAGTGGGCTTGCGAATTTCCTTTACAATTTGCGGCTTCATGCGATAACCGCCATTTGCGATCGTTGATACATATTGTGCCAATTGCAGAGGTGTATAAGTGTCAAACTGTCCAATCGCAAAATCAAGTAGCTTACCAGGTTCTCCTGCTGGTCCTTTTACTCCATACACTTCATTCGGTAAATCTATTCCCGTTGGCACTCCAAGACCAAATTGATTAAAGTAATAACGCATTGTATCAAAAGTCTTTTGTTTAACGTTTAATGTACCACCCGGCACATATGGTGCACCAGCAATTGCCATCGCCGTTTTAAACATATATACGTTTGAAGATCGCTGCAGGGCAGTTAAATCATCGATTGGTCCCATTCCATTCCCTGTCCATGATTTTTTCACCTTCGTACCTTTAAAATTCAGTGGTTCATCGACAATTACTTCTCCTGGCGTAATAGCTCCTGTTTGATATCCTGTCAAAAGAGTTGCCCCTTTTACAGTCGAACCCATTTCATATGAACTCGTCATCGTACCAAGTGCATAATCTTTTATCTTAGACTGCCCATCTTCATTCACAAATTGTTTACCAGCCATCGATAAAATTTCGCCATTTTTCGGATTCATCATAACAACGAACGCGCGATCCATATAACCGGCTGAGCCTGAAGCTTTCGCTTTTTGCATTTCGTCTGCGATAATTTGCTCAACCTGCTTTTGCAGCTCCATATCAATAGTCAGCGTTAAATTCTTTCCGCTTTCTCCTTTAGATACGTAATCTGTTTCAATAATATTACCTTTTGAATCTGTAACATTTTTCACTTCTGCTTTTGTACCATGCAATGCATCTTCGTATTGCTGTTCAATATAACTTTTTCCGACGCGATCATTACGATCGTAATCACGAACCAAGTAGTAATCTAGATTCTCTCGCGGTAATCCCTCATCAGAACTCGTTACACCGCCAAGTACAGTGCGGAACATATCACCATAAGCATAGTTACGATCCCAATCAACCGTAGTGTCTACCCCTGGCAACTTGTCTAAATTCTCACTAATTACAGCATATTCTTCAGGTGTAGTATCTTTTTTTATAATTTGCGGCGTCATTGCATAACCGCTGTCCATTTTACTCTTAATTGCTAACACCTTTAAATCCTGAGCTGTTAATTCATTTAATTCTGCTTCTGTAATACGGTCAAGTTGACGCTGTGCCAGTTGCTTATCGTCAATCTTTTCCGCTTTGAGATCCGCTTTGTCTTTTTTCGTAATTTTTTCTTTTGCTCGCTCTGGATTTAACAGAATCCAAAAGTCTTTTTTATCTCGTTCTGTTAACTTATCAGTCGGTACATCAATTAGTTTCGCAAGTTGTTTTGCGGTTTCTAAACGTTCTTCAGGTTTTGACCCCTTCACTTTTGTATACGTAATCGTTCGAAGTGGTGTATTATCTACAACCGCACGACCATACCTGTCATAAATCTTTCCTCGTGGAACAGGGGTACTTACTGTTAAGTTTTCCTTTCTATCTACTTCATTTTTATAATCTTCACCATGTACAATCTGTACCATTCCTAAGCGGACAATAACTGTCGAAAACAGTAAAAACACACAAAAAAACAACACATTTAACCGAAACGGAACCGTGGCTTTCTTCTTTTTCTCTTTCTTGTTCTTGCTCATACGAACCCCCTCTGCCAACAGCTATGCAAGCGGAAAGGGACACCTTCTTCAGGTGTCCTCGCTACTGTCATATACGTTTTATTATTCTAACATAAAATAGGGCAGAAGTTAACCTTCTCCTTCAGTTGTATTTTGAGTCGTTTGTACAACTTCTAGCCCTGTAGAATGCGCTTTTTCATCATCGTATTTGACATTTCGAATTGCAAAATAGATGAGTAAATGTCCAGCACCCAATATTAATAATAAAACAGGCAAGCTTTTTTCTGCCGGAAATAACGAAACCGCTAGTAGGAAGCTTAAAACGGAACAGATTCTTCCTCCGTTTAACCATAGTTCACGAACAACAATATATTCTACTCGCCGCTCTTTTGCTTGTTTGGCTCTGCCAATTATATCATATGTCATCGAACCGTATGGTACAAGAAGAATTGGATACGCCACAGCAATACAAGCTGCATAAATGAGCAATTTCGTATACGTAACATGAAAGACAACTAAAAATACAACGGCATATAAAATAATTCCACCAATTAAAATGGCTTTTTTTCTCCATTCCTTTTTCATTACACGTGCTACTAAATAGTAACAAATGAAAGAAACAGCAGAATTTACAAGTCCATATTTTCCTAGCGCTAATTCGCTTCCAGAAGCCAAGTACACATATACAGAAATAACAAATATAAATGTACCTTCTCGTAAACCTTGAAAGAAGTGAGCAAGTGTAATTCTTCCCCAGTTTTTATTATTCTTTCTCTCTTTCATTACTTCAACCAGTTCATAACGCCCTTCACATTCACGCTTTGTGAGAAAAAAACTGACCACAACTGCAATAGTAAATAAGGTTAAAGACAGAAAAAAAACGAATGTATAACCACTCCACTTTTCCATACGCGAAATGATAAATCCGGATGCAATCGGACCAATCATGCCCGAAAATGAGCTAAGCAATCCGAGAAATCCGTTAAAAAAATCCCGTGTCTCCGGCTCTGTAATTTCAAATGTTAATAAATTGAATGAGAGCCAGTAAAACCCATATCCCATTCCAAGCAAACTACCGATAAGTAAAATATACCGCGAAGCATTTGTTCCTGTTAGTAATACAACAATAAAAAAAATAGCTAATGTTGTCACACCAATTCGGAGCAAAATCGTCCGATCCACTCGTTTCGCTAATTTTCCGGCTACAAGAAATGTCAGCGGTTGTAAAACAACGCTTGCTAAATTATAAAGACCAATATTCACAAAATCCTTTGTTTGTTTCCATAAATAAATATTAACAAACGTATTCGACAACGAAATAGCCAACGCATATAACCCGCCAATTGTCAGTAATAATACTAAGTCACGATTCACCTCAACATCGCCAATTAAATGTTTCCATTTCATATGAACTCTCCTTTACTTCACATGTTCTAGTCTTCCAAAGAAGGCTACAATTATGTAAAGAAGAAGGGGTAAAGTGAAACTTCCATCAATGGAATGTTTTTCTCCATTGGCGATTAGTTGAACCAATCGATCCGATGTGAGAAACAAAAAAAGCTAGGAGAAACATCTCCTAGCTTTTACAATTATAATTATTTTGCGTCTTGGTAACGTTTTTCAACTGCGTTCCAATCTACAACGTTCCAGAATGCACCGATGTAGTCAGGACGACGGTTTTGGTAATGTAAGTAGTATGCATGCTCCCAAACGTCTAATCCTAAAATTGGAGTTTTACCTTCCATTAATGGAGTATCTTGGTTTGGTGTGCTTGTTACTTCTAATTCACCATTGTTTAGAACAAGCCATGCCCAGCCAGAACCGAAGCGAGTTGCGCCTGCTTTTGCAAACTCTTCTTTAAATGCATCGAAGCTGCCGAATTTTGCTTCAATTGCGCCTGCAAGTTCACCTACTGGTTGTCCGCCGCCATTTGGAGAAAGAATTGTCCAGAATAAAGAGTGGTTTGCATGTCCACCACCGTTATTGCGTACTGCTGTGCGAATTGCTTCTGGCACTTCGTTTAAGTTTGCAACTAGCTCTTCAATGCTTTTTTCTGCTAATTCCGAATGTCCTTCTAATGCAGCATTTAAGTTTGTTACGTATGTGTTGTGATGTTTTGTATGATGGATGTTCATTGTTTCTTTGTCAAAATGAGGTTCTAATGCATCATACGCATAAGGTAAATTTGGTAATTCATGTTTTGCCATTGTTATATTCCTCCCATTGTATGTATTGCCGATAATGACTTGGCATACAAATTTATTTTACCCTAATTATATAGGGGGTGAAAACAAATTTAACGTATTGCCTCGCTAACATTAAAGTAGCAAATTTTCCATTTCTTTTCAAACGAAATGCTCATACATTTCGTAAAAAAAGCTTCCTTTTATAAGGAAGCATATGTGCTATGTATGAATATGCGAAATGGGTATGGACCCTGTAGGACTCGAACCTACGACCGGACGGTTATGAGCCGTCTGCTCTAACCAGCTGAGCTAAGGGTCCACAATATATATACGAATAACTGCCAAGGTATCTTGTATGCTCTAGTCAGTTAAACTACTACGGAATGTATGATTACATATAAAAATGTAAGATAAATTTACCATATTGAAAAGAAATGTGTCAATTGATTTTCATATCACGCATGATATATCTTGTGATTCTTTAGAAGCGTACGTTACAATGAGGTGATAAATCAGTATATTTAAAAGAAGGAAGTGAATTCATGTCCATATTTACGCAATTGTTTAAAAGTTTATATGTACCAAAAGAAATGGCGCTTTTTCGTTTTCAAAAAATCGGAAAAACGATTCTTTACATAATGTTGTTATGTTTATTTGCTACCGTTCCAAAAACAATTCTATTTGGAAATTTCATTCAAGATGGTATCAGTCTGGTTGATCGTTCTATCGAAAAAGATGTGCCTGATTTTAAAATTGAAAATGGCGAACTTCACGCAGACATCGACAAACCCATTGTAAAAGATGACACAAATTCTATTTTTGTATTTGATCCAAACGCAACAGATACAAGTGCATATCCAAACCGAGATGGTGTGTTCATCTTAAAAGATAAAGTGATTTCAATAGCAGAACAAAAAACACAATCATTTCCATATAGTGACTTTGGAAATACAACTTTTGAAAAGAAAGATATTCAAGAATTGGTTACATTTATCGATAGCATATATCCAATTGCTATGTTCATTATCGGGATATTTATTTACTTATTCCAGCTCTTCATTACATTCCTTGGTGTTACGCTATTAGCATTTATCGGCTCTGCAATGAGCGGACAGCGCAAACTATCTTACAAACAAATTTGGACATTAACTGCCTACAGCTATACAATCCCAACGATATTCTTTATGATAATGGACTTGTTAAAAATTAATGTCCCAAGCCCGTTACTTCTATTTATTGCTGTTGTCCTCATTGTTCTTTACTTAACAATAAAAGAAGTACCAAAGCCAAAAGAAAAAAATTCACTATAAAAAATGCCTTCAAGGCATTTTTTTTTTGGACAAGCATATATTTTTCTACAAAGGAGTGAGAAAGATGAAAAGACTTGGCGGCGTCTTATTGTTGCTTGTCCTCGGTTACATTCTGTACTACGATATTACAATCGGCACTTTGCCGTTGCTTCATACATATTCCAAAGCAAAAGAAACTTCGGCTAAAGCTTCAAAGAACGGCCAAAAAGAAAATATATTATCATCAAAATATAAAATCATTGAAGTAAAAACAGGTGATACCGTTCTATCCATTACAGAAGAAATTAACAAAAAAAAAATTCCTTCTATTGAAAAGGTTGTTACAGATTTTAAAGGATTAAATCAAAATGAATCTCCTGCAAAAATACAAATCGGAAAAAAATACAAATTCCCCCTTTATCCATAATAGCATTACATAATTCTTGTCAACTGCAGCAAAGCGCTGATACAATAGAAAAAGTGAAACTAGACATTTGGCTTCACTAGATAAATACTGCATATAATATAAATGTATTTGTCTATAAAATAAGAAACTTCTTTTATAAGGAGAGCGATCTATTCGTGAATGAAATAACTCATCGTACAAAAACACGTCCTGTTAAAGTTGGAAATTTAACAATTGGCGGTAATAATGAATTAATTATACAAAGTATGACAACAACAAAAACGCATGATGTGGAAGCAACAGTTGCTGAAATTAAACGTTTAGAAGAAGCAGGTTGTCAAATTGTTCGTGTAGCCGTTCCAGATGAGCGCGCTGCAAATGCAATTGCTGATATTAAAAAACAAATTAATATCCCTCTTGTTGCTGATATTCACTTTGACTATCGCCTAGCATTAAAAGCAATTGAAGGCGGTATTGACAAAGTTCGCATCAATCCAGGCAACATCGGTCGCCGCCATAAAGTTGAAGCAGTTGTAAATGCTGCAAAAGAACGCGGCATTCCAATTCGCATCGGTGTAAATGCAGGTTCATTAGAACGTCATATTTTAGAAAAGTATGGATACCCAACAGCAGATGGCATGGTAGAAAGCGCATTGCATCACATTAAAATTTTAGAGGACTTAGATTTTCACGATATCATCGTATCGATGAAAGCGTCCGATGTGAACTTAGCAATTGAAGCATACGAAAAAGCATCACGTGCTTTCGATTATCCATTACACCTTGGAATCACAGAATCTGGAACGTTATTTGCCGGAACTGTAAAAAGTGCAGCTGGTCTTGGAGCTATCTTAAGCAAAGGCATTGGTAACACACTACGTATTTCGTTAAGTGCAGACCCAGTTGAAGAAGTAAAAGTAGCACGTGAACTATTAAAATCATTTGGTCTTGCCTCTAACGCCGCTACATTAATCTCTTGTCCAACTTGCGGACGTATTGAAATTGACTTAATTAGCATCGCAAATGAAGTAGAGGAATATATTTCAAAAATTAAAGCACCGATTAAAGTTGCGGTACTTGGTTGCGCAGTAAATGGTCCTGGTGAAGCACGTGAAGCTGATATCGGGATTGCCGGAGCACGCGGAGAAGGTTTGCTTTTCCGTAAAGGCGAAATTGTGCGTAAAGTACCAGAAGAAACAATGGTAGAAGAATTAAAAAAAGAAATTGATAAAATTGCAGCAGAATATGCGGCAAAACAAGAAAAATAAGGTGAAAAAGTTCTAATAAAAAAAGCTTGTCAGTTTCAAAACTGACAAGCTTTTTTTATTGTGCACACTTTGGACAGCGCCCATATATTTCAAACTTATGCCCAGTTACTTCAAATCCTTTAAAATCTTTATTTATGAGTTCCATTGGACACGAAGTAATTTCCTTCGTTCCTCCGCAATCTAAACAAATGAAATGATGATGGTGTTCTGTAGTAGAACATTTGAAGCGAAAATGCTTTTCACCATTTAATTCAGTCTGTTCCAAAATGCCAATTTCTACAAATACAGTTAAATTGCGATAAATGGTATCAAAACTTAATCCCGGATAATCATCTTTCATATTAGCTAAAACATCTCTCGCTGTTAAATATTTATTGTGAGCTGCAAATAGGCGAAGCATCT
The DNA here is from genome assembly GCF_037104695.1 of Bacillus yunxiaonensis. Taxonomy (NCBI): domain Bacteria; kingdom Bacillati; phylum Bacillota; class Bacilli; order Caryophanales; family Bacillaceae; genus Bacillus; species Bacillus yunxiaonensis. Next base: position 284,075 of record NZ_JBAWSV010000002.1, read on the forward strand.
CTTCTCTTTTTCCGGTATGTTTATAGCCTTTCTCCTTCATAAGGTGTAAAGCTTCTGTAAGATTCATAATCATCCCTACTTTACGCAGTTTTTTTCTTCTCCCATAAGATTGCACCAATTAAAATAAGAACTGCTAACACAACAATTGTACCACCTGGAGCGAGGTTTAGCTGATAAGAAGCTAACATACCTCCGACTACCGAAATTTCCCCAAATACAATAGAGTAGAAAATCGTTTGTTTAAATCCTTTTGCGATACGGATACTCGCTGCAACTGGTAATGTCATTAGCGATGAAACAAGAAGAATACCGACAACACGCATTGAAACCGCAATCACAAGTGCAACTAAAATAACAAAAATAAAGTGAATCCATTTTGCACGCAAACCTGTTGCTACAGCATATTCTTCATCAAAAGATAATAAGAACAGTTCTTTGTATAATAAAATGATGACAACAAGCACAACTATAGCAACCAATCCAATAATAAGTAAATCACTGCTTGTTACTGCACTCACACTACCAAACAAATAACTAAATAAATCTGTATTAAATCCATTTGCTAGCGAAATGAACACAACACCAATTCCAATACCAGCTGATAAAATAATTGGAACTGCTAACTCTTGATAATGTTTATATACCGCTCTTAATTTTTCAATGAGTAAAGCACCGCCAATAGAAAATACCATTCCCATATATAATGGATTTAAAAAACCACCGGTAAATACTGTTTTTTCTAGTAATAAGCTCGCTGCAATACCTGATAACGTAACATGACTTAACGCATCAGCAATAAATGATAAACGACGAATTACAACAAAAACACCTAACAGCGGGGCAACAAGTCCAATTAAAATTCCAGCGTATAAAGAATTTCGTAAAAAGTCATATTGCAAAAAATCCTGTATCATCGTATCCCCCCGTGATGCTCGTGATCATGCTCTAAACGATGAACATGATGACCATATAATAACGACATTTCAGCATCTTCTAACTCTCGGAATGTCTCTACATTTCCATGGAAATGTAACTGCTGATTTAGGCATGCCACATGCGTCACTTTTTCTGTTACCGCGCCAATATCATGCGTCACAAGAATTAGTGTAATTCCTAATTTCTTATTTAAATGTGCAAGCATTTCATAAAAACTCTCAACATTTTTTACGTCTACCCCCACTGTTGGTTCATCTAAAATCAACAGCTCCGGATCGCTGACAAGTGCTCTTGCAATAAAGACGCGCTGCTGTTGCCCTCCAGAAAGCTCTCCAATGTTCCGATTTATAAAATCACTCATTCCAACATCGGCGATAGCCTGTCTTACTTTTTCTTTATCAGATTTGGATAAAAAGCGAAATAAACCCTTTTTAGAAACAAGTCCCATCGAAACAACTTCAAATACAGTCGCTGGAAAGCCAGAATTGAAGCTATTTGCCTTTTGTGAAACATATCCAATTTTATTCCAATTTTTAAATTTTTTACTATCAACACCAAACAACCGAATCGTCCCTTGTTTCGGTTTTAAAATACCTAATATACATTTCAATAATGTAGATTTCCCCGATCCATTTGGGCCTACTAAACCTAAAAAAGCTCCTTTAGGAACTTGTAATTGAATGTTCTCTAACACATTTCGCTCTTCGTAACGAAAGGTTAAATTCTCGATTTCTAATATATATTCCATCATATCTCACCTATTTTAATTCAGAATGATTCCGATTTATTTCCCTTTGAATTATATTATAGCTCATTACGAGTTGTAAACCAATCTGTCCTAAAATATACCTCTCATTTTAGACAACCCTTCTATTATAGCAAAAAGCAGAGAAAATCTCTCTGCTTTTAGTGAATTGCTGATTTAAATTTTGCACCTTTTGTTTCTTGTGTATTCATAATAGTAATAAAAGCATTTTCATCTACTTCATGAACAATTGATTTTAGTTTCGTTACCTCTAAACGAGTAATAACTGCATAGATGACTTCTTTTTCTTTATCTGTATAGCCACCTTTCCCAACTAACTTCGTTGTTCCGCGACCAAGTCGATGTAAAATTGCATTTGATACCTCTTCATAATAGTCTGACACAATAATAACTGCTTTTGTTTCATCTAGACCTTGAATAACTGTATCAATCGTTTTAAAGGCAATATAGTATGTCATGACAGAATACATTGCTTGTTCTACTCCAAACACAAATGCCGCCCAAGAAAAGACGAAAATATTCATAAACATCACAAATTCACCAACAGAGAACGGTAATTTTTTTGTTAGTAAAATACCTAGAATTTCCGCTCCGTCTAATGAACCACCATGCCTAATTACCAGTCCAACACCAACACCTAAAATTAATCCGCCAAAGACAGTCGCTAAAATCGGCTCTGTCGTAAAGGGCTGAATAGAATGTAATGTTGACTCAATGAAAGCTAAACATACAACTGCAAAAACAGAAGATAACATAAATGTTTTTCCGATTTGCTTATAACCTGAGTACATAAATGGTAAGTTGAGGATTACAACTAAAGTGGAAAAGCTTAGCCACCAAATATTTGGTGTAAGGTAATCTAATATGAGGGAAACACCGATAATACCACCATCAATAATTTTGTTTGGAATTAAAAATAATTCGAGTGCAACCGCTGCACAGCCAGCACCGATTACAATCATAACAAGACGATACACAAGATGAATTATACTTTCTCTTCTATGTTGTTTTTTTTCCATGCTACCTCCTCAAGTATCTTTATAGTTTTGTCCTTTTATTATAGCACACTCACCTTTTTTTGCTGAGAAAACTGCCTGCTTTGGAATATACACAAGCATATTCCACATATATTCGGATATGAGGACAAAACAAAGGAGGCAGCAACATGAACCTCATTCAGCAGTTTGTAAATAAAAAATTAAACAATATGACTTCTAAAGAATTATTAAAATATAGTACAGAATATGGAGTATCTATTACAAGTGAACAAGCAGATAAAATCGTCACATTAATTCAAGGAAAAAATATTAATATTTATGATGTCCAAGAAAGATTGCAACTCTTAAAACAAATTGCAAAGGTTACTTCTCCTGCTACTGCACAGCAAATCAATATTTTGTTCCAAAAATTACTAAAATAAAAAAGGGGATTTCCCCCTTTTTTATTGACCTTTAATTTTCTGAAGAATCTCTTCATCAAACATACCGTTTTTCAACATTTCAATTTCAAATTTATACGGTGGCTTTTTATCTTGTTTATCCTCACCTACATATGGTGTTTCAAGAATTTTCGGTACATGCTGTAATTGTGGATGATGTACAATGTGATGCAATGTTTTATAACCAATATGACCGAATCCGATATTCTCATGACGGTCTTTTCTAGCACCGCGCTCATTTTTACTATCATTAATGTGTAATACTTGCAAACGATCGATACCTACAATTTTATCAAACTCGTTTAAAACACCGTCAAAATCATTAACAATATCGTAACCAGCGTCATGTGTATGACACGTATCAAAGCAGACAGATAATTTCTCATTATGCGTTACACCATCAATGATTCTAGCAAGCTCTTCAAAGCTGCGCCCGCACTCTGTTCCTTTTCCAGCCATTGTTTCTAGCGCAATGTTCACCGTTTGATCAGCTGTTAACACTTCATTTAATCCTTCAATAATTTTTTGAATTCCTGCATCTGCACCTGCTCCAACATGTGCTCCAGGATGAAGCACAATTTGTTTCGCAACCCCTAACGCTGATGTTCTTTCGATTTCCATACTAAGAAAATCAACACCTAGTTGGAACGTTTCAGGTTTCGTTGTGTTGCCAATGTTAATAATATAAGGTGCATGAACAATAATTTCTTCAATCCCATGAAGTTCCATATGTTTACGTCCAGCTTCTATATTTAACTCTTCAATTGGTTTCCTTCTCGTATTTTGCGGTGCCCCTGTATAAACCATAAACGTTGTTGCACCATAGGATACAGCTTCCTCACTCGCTGCTAATAGCATTTTCTTTCCACTCATCGAAACGTGAGATCCAATTTTCAACATGTAATCACCTCTTATAAATACAATAGCTATAATGATAGCATAATTTGTAGAAATCTGACACTGTTAACTTCTCCACAAAAAAAAGATAAGGAAGGTCCTTATCTTTTCTTCTTGCTATATTTTTTCTTAATTTTATCGCGTTCCCATTCAAGCTTTTTCTTGTAGTTCGGTTTTACTTTTTTCGGTTTTTTCACAACTTTTTGCGCCATAGCATCTAATTTATCATTCGGTTTCTTACGACTTTGACGACGACGTCGAGGTCCTAATTCAATCCACTCACCTGCACGCAAATCAACGTGTTGGAATTCAATATGGCGTTGCTTCTCTAAAGTATCTAATGCTTCTTCATCAGCCGGATCATAAATTGTTGCTGCAATACCAGAGTACCCAGCACGTGCAGTTCGGCCAACACGGTGAATAAAGAAATCTAAATCGGACGGAATTTCATAGTTAATAACATGACTAATTCCCTCGATATCAATACCGCGTGCAGCTAAATCTGTAGCTACAATGTACTGGAATTCTAAATCACGAACTTGTTTCATCATTTTCTTACGATCACGAGGGGATAAATCACCGTGAATACGACCAACTTTTAAACCGCGCTCAGCTAAACCATCAGCTACTTCATCAGCCATTTTTTTTGTATTTGTAAACACGATCGCTAAATACGGCTGATATTGCAGTAACATATTTTTCACAAGCTCAACTTTATTACGGTGTCTTGATGGAATAAGATGATGTTCAAGGTTAACTGCTGCTACTTGCTTTGGATTAATATGAATATGCTCTGGGTTCTCCATATATTTCTTCATAAATGGTTTTAACTTTTGCGGAATTGTCGCTGAGAAAACAAGCATTTGTAAATTTTTCGGCATACGCGATGCAATTTTATCTACATCGTGAATAAAGCCCATATCAAGCATTAAATCTGCTTCATCGACAACAATAACAGAAGCCGTATGTACAAATAGCGCTTGCTCTTCCACTAAATCTTTAATACGACCAGGCGTTCCGACAACAACATGCGGTTGTTTCTTCAGCTTTTCAATCGAACGCTGTTTATCTGTCCCACCGATAAAACAACGCGCTGTAATCATTTTGTCTTCTTCACAAAACTTTGTCATCTTTACAATTTCTGCATAAATTTGCTGTGCTAATTCACGAGTTGGAGCTGTAATTACGAGCTGTACTTCCTCTCGGTTTGTATCAATACGATTTAACGTTGGAAGTAAATACGCGTGTGTTTTTCCAGAACCTGTTTGTGATTGCCCGATAATACTAATTCCCTTCTTCACAACTGGGAAAATTTTCTGTTGAATTTCTGTCGGTTCTGAAAAACGCAATTCACGAATTGCATCTATTAAAAATGGTTGAAAATCATACTGTGTAAATGTTTGCACTGACATACATTCCACCTTCTTCCTTATTTCTACTGCGTTCATTAATCAGTCAAGTTAACATTATATCGAAATCTACCAGTAAAATCTATCTTTAGTTTAGCTTTTCAGGGGAAAAACTAACCTTCTTACTGTCAATTGCATATTGTGGTGTATATTACCAAATTAAAGAAAGGAGGATTCCCTAATGCGTATGAAATCTCCTCCATATCAACAAATGTACGGTCAGCCTCCCTATCCTTATACAATGTATCCGTCATCAGGCATGCAACCATTACCAGGTATGCCACCATCACCAGGTATGCAACCCATGATGCCTAAAAAGAAAGGCTTTCTTGCAAAATTGTTTAAAAAAAACGACCCAGCTGCAGATTATATGCATATGATGCCCCCTTATAGACAAATGGAAACCTACTCAAATGTACCATATCAGCAAAACCGTCCATATATGCAACCGCAGCAGCAGCAGCAAAACAACCCATATATGCAACCGCAGCAGCAGCAAAAAATGATGCAACCTCAAATGATGGCACCAAATGAAACACGCGGAGCAGCTGGAGCTGCAGGAAGTGCACCTAGTGGGATTGGCAGCTTTTTCACTAACTTCATTTCAAACCCCACTGGAATGCTAAACAACGTTGAAAAAGTTGTCCAAATGGCCCAATCCGTTGCACCCGTCGTGCAGCAATACAGCCCGATTGTCCGCAGTATTCCTAACATAATGAAAATACTTACATCTGGAAAAAGTACTGAGGAAAAAGAAACAGAAGAAGTCGAAATAATAACTCCCACTTCACCTAAACAAATACCTATTACAAGCAAACCACTTACTTCTCAAATCATACTTGAAGATGATACAAACGTAGAAACCTTACAACCTACTACTCCTAAACCAAAGTTATATGTGTAACATTTCTTTGTCATCCGCTTCCTTCTCATTTATAATAAAAAGGATTAACTTTATCAAACAAATCCTTTTTTAAGGAGCGGATTAATTATATGAAAATTGTTAAAATTTCCCCTCGCGGCTATTGCTACGGTGTTGTAGACGCGATGGTCATTGCGCGCAATGCAGCGCTGGATAAAACTTTACCAAGACCAATTTATATTTTAGGTATGATTGTCCATAACAAACACGTAACAGATGCATTTGAAGAAGATGGCATTATTACACTTGACGGTCCAAGCCGCTTAGATATTCTAGAAAAAATTGAGTCTGGCACTGTTATTTTTACAGCTCACGGTGTATCTCCTGAAGTAAAACAACGTGCAAAAGAAAAAGGCCTAACAACAATTGATGCGACATGTCCTGACGTAACAAAAACACATGACTTAATTGAGGAAAAAAAAGCAGAAGGCTACCATATTATTTATATCGGCAAAAAAGGACATCCTGAGCCTGAAGGTGCAATTGGGATTGCCCCGGACATTGTCCATCTCATTGAAAAAGATGCAGACCTTGAAACACTTACCATTCCAACTGATAAAATTTTGGTCACAAACCAAACGACGATGAGTCAATGGGATGTTCAACATATTATGGAGAAAATCCAAGAAAAGTTTCCAACAGCAGAATTTCATAAAGAGATTTGCCTTGCTACGCAAGTGCGTCAAGAAGCGGTCGCAAAACAAGCAACTGCTGCTGATTTAACAATTGTTGTTGGTGATCCAAAAAGTAATAACTCTAACCGCCTTGCACAAGTATCTGAAGAAATTGCTAGCACAAAAGCATACCGCGTTGCCGATGTAAGTGAAATTCAATTAGAATGGCTACAAGGCATAGAAACAGTCGCTATTACAGCGGGGGCTTCTACACCAACACCTATCACAAAAGAGGTAATCGCATTTTTTGAACAGTACGATCCAACAAATCCTGCAACATGGGAGCGCAAGCGAAACGTACCACTACAAAAAATCTTACCGAAAGTAAAGGCAAAATAAAGTGAAACTCCCATCAATAGCGGGATAATATAAATAAAATCCGTTATCTTATAAGATAACGGATTTTATTTTAGTCCACGTTATACAAACGTAAATGGATCTGTATGTAATTCTGAAGCATGAATACGCGCAGTAAATTTTCTCTCATCTACTTTTGCTTGTAATTGTTTTTGTACACCTTTTTTCATCACTTTCTCTACGTTATGCCCCGGATCTACAATATTTAATCCAAGCATCATCGCATCATGCGCAACATGATAATACATATCTCCTGTCACATATACGTCTGCTCCTTTATACTTCGCTTGCTTTATGTACTTATTTCCATCCCCGCCAAGTACCGCTACTTTTTTCACAGTATCATGTAAGTTTCCAACAACGCGAGCTCCCTTCACTTCAAGGGATTCCTTCACATGCTCTGCAAACTGTTGTAATGTCATTTCTTGTGGTAAATACCCAATTTTCCCAAGCCCTAATGTTTCACCTTTGTTCTCTAGCGGATAAATATCATATGCCACTTCTTCATACGGATGTGCTTGCAGCATTGCTTTCATGATTTTACGCTGCAAGGAAGCAGGAATAACAGTTTCAATACGAACTTCTTCCACCTGTTCTAAATGCCCTGTCTTTCCGATATACGGATTTGTTCCTTCTTGCGGCAGAAATGTACCAGTACCCCCACTATTAAACGTACAATGACTATAATTCCCGATATGACCCGCTCCCGCATCACCAATCGCTTGACGTACTGCTTCTGCATGAGAAGAAGGAACAAATACAATTAACTTTTTCATTTCTTCTGCATAAGTGGGAACAAGCACTTCCGTTTCCTGCAATCCTAAAGCATCTGCAAGTAAATCATTCACACCACCTTTTGCAATATCCACATTTGTATGAGCAGCATAAACTGCAATATCGTGTTTTATACACATTTCAATAATCCGTCCATATGCTTGCTCTGTATGAATTACTTTTAATGGATTAAAGATAAGCGGGTGATGGGCAATAATTAAATTTGCCCCTTTTTCTATCGCCTCTTGTACAACTTCTTCCGTTACATCAAGTGCGATTAAAACACTATCTACCGTTTTATTCAATGCCCCAATTTGCAATCCAACCTTATCGCCTTCCATCGCTAAATGTTTTGGGTACATGCTTTCAAATAAAGAAATGATTTCATATCCATTCGGCGTTTTACTCATGATAAAACCTCCTCAATCATACGAATCTTCTCTAGCACTTCTGCACGCTTCACTTTTGTATCTTCTGTTTCTGTCGCACGTTCTAATTGCTTGTAAATATTTTTAAAGTTTGTACGTTCACTCTCCCATTTTTCTACAAACACTTCATTTTTCTCTTTCATTAAAAATGGTCCCATTAACAAAGCTTCTTCTTTTTTCTCACTGTACGGTGCAAGGGTGTTGCCCTGTTCCCCTACTAAAATTTCGTAAATCTTGCCGTCTTCTTTTATAATTTTTTCTTTTATTAATTCCCAACCATTTTCAATAAACCATTCGCGAATATGGTGCGCAGCAATGTTAGGCTGTAAAATTAAACGGGTTACACCGCTAAGCTTCTCTTTTCCATTCTCTAAAATATCACGAATTAACGCACCACCCATACCTGCAATTGTAATTACATCCACTTCACCTGGCGCGATTACTTCTAAGCCATTTCCTTTACGTACGTTCACTTTATCTTGCAATCCGCACTCTGCTACCGTAGCTTGGGCAGAACGGAACGGACCTTCTACAACCTCTCCCGCTACCGCCTGTGTGGCAATATTATGTAAAATCGTATAACAAGGTAAATAAGCATGATCCGAACCAATATCTGCAACAGTAGAACCCTTTGGAATTTCAAGCACCACTTCTTCTAATCGTTTTGAAAGCTTTACTTCATTCATTTGTTTCAATTGCTCCTTCTCTTTTCAGTCTGTCTCCATGATAAAGAATTTATAGTTGTTGTTGCAAGGGAATAAATTATTTTACTTACCTTACAAACCGTTTTTTTCGAATTCAACATTTTAGGCGATAAAGTGAAACTACCATATATCATAAAATAATTGTTTCATGTAGTCACCACATGTCTTTTTTGAGATTATCTTGATCCTCTTTATTTTAAAAAGAAGGTAAACAGAAAGCAAACATAATAAAGTGAAACTTTCATCAGTAGAGGATTTTCTTCATCCTCACTAATAGTTAATTGAATCACTCAGCAATCATCTCCCATCTATCTTCTTTAACTTCTCAAGATCTTGAAGCTGGAATCTTACTGCTCATTAAATCAAGACAAAAAAAAGACCCTTCGCTAAGACGCAAAGAGTTGCCATGTAACAATATATTATTTTTTCTTTGATAACCAATCTGCAACCTTTGACGCTTGATCCGCTGGAATAATACCTGATGGCATGTTTCCTCTTCCTTTTAAAATAACTTCTTGGATTTGATCTTTTGAAAGTCTGTCACCTACTTTTTGCAAATTAGGACCAACTGCTCCTTGCAACTGATCACCATGACAACTTGTACAACTTTGTTTTACAATATCTTCAGGTTTTGCTGCTGTCTGCGTCGTTTTTCCCCCGGGCTTCTTCGCCTCAGCTAGCTCCTTTGATTTATTCATACCTTGAAATGAAAATACAAACATCATAATAATTCCTAATACAGCAATAAGAGCAAATGGAATTAACGGATTACGCTTCATTTTTTCTTTTTCCCCCTCTATATCCCTTAATAGTTTGATGATTCAGTCATTTATATTGTACTTGAAAACATTCTACCAGAAAAGACCAAACTACAATAAGTTAAAAATATTCCATATATTCTATCAATTATTCCGCTACAAAATCACGTAAATTTTTGATAAATATCCACTTTTCTCATCATAAACAGTTATATTTTCCACATATTTTTGCTAGGAATACACGAAATTAATCGAAAAATCGAAAAATGACCATTTGCAAATCAAAAGACAATTCTGTAAAATAAATTACAAGAATTGTAATTGCTTTTGACAGCTACATTTTAACAAAAATTAACAAAAGAAAAAAGTTTACTTCATATTACTGAAGTAAACTTTAAGCAAATCTCTATTCTAAGAAATCTTTCAAACGTTTGCTACGGCTTGGGTGTCTTAATTTACGAAGCGCTTTTGCTTCAATTTGACGAATACGCTCTCTCGTAACGCCGAATACTTTTCCAACTTCTTCAAGCGTACGAGTTCGTCCATCGTCTAAACCGAAACGAAGACGAAGAACATTTTCTTCACGATCTGTTAATGTATCTAATACATCTTCTAATTGCTCTTTTAATAACTCATATGCTGCATGCTCTGCAGGAGATGTTGCTTCTTGGTCTTCAATAAAGTCACCTAAATGAGAGTCGTCCTCTTCACCAATTGGTGTTTCAAGAGATACTGGCTCTTGTGCAATTTTTAAGATTTCGCGTACTTTTTCAGGAGCTAGGTCCATCTCTTCACCGATTTCTTCAGGAGACGGCTCACGACCTAAATCTTGTAATAACTGACGTTGAACACGAATTAATTTATTAATTGTTTCAACCATATGAACTGGTATACGAATTGTTCTTGCTTGGTCCGCAATTGCACGTGTAATCGCTTGGCGAATCCACCATGTTGCATACGTACTAAATTTATACCCTTTGCGGTAATCAAACTTTTCAACTGCTTTAATTAGACCCATATTCCCTTCTTGAATTAAGTCTAAGAAAAGCATACCGCGGCCAACATAACGTTTTGCAATACTTACAACAAGACGTAAGTTTGCTTCTGCAAGGCGACGCTTCGCTTCTTCATCGCCTTCTTCAATACGTTTTGCAAGAGCAATTTCATCTTCAGCAGATAATAAGTCAACACGACCAATTTCTTTTAAGTACATGCGCACAGGATCATTAATTTTCACACCTGGCGGTACACTTAAATCATTTAAGTCAAACTCTTCTTCTGCTTTGGCTAATTGACGTGTGTTTGGATCTTCATCGCTGTCGCCAACTAAATCAATTCCTTGTTCACCTAAATATTCATAATATTCATCCATTTGTTCGGATTCAATATCAAATCCACTCATGCGTTCTGCAATCTCTTCATATGTAAGAACGCCACGTTTTTTTCCGAGCTCTGTGAGTTGCTCTTTCACTTGCTCAAGTGTTATATCAGTTTCAATTTGTTTAGAACGAGCTGGTTTATCAGCCATTTGTTCCCCTCCTTAGCGAGATACAAACAATGATTATAATAAGTTTTTATACAAAAAGCTATTTTCTTGCTTTTCGCTTTTGTAAATACTCTTGGAAAAAACGCGCTGCTGCTAAATGGTCTTCTTTTTCCATTTGCTTAAGCATAAAAATATTTTCCATTTTCTTTATCTTTTGCTTATGCCGACGTAAAGCATCTACGTTACCATGAAGCAATTCTTCTGAGAATTCGGGATTAATCATCTCATCTGTTGAAATATTAGTTACAATATTTTTTAACTTTTCATCAGAAAGCCAGCTTAAAAAGTTTCCGACTGACGGTTCATTTCCCTTTTCATAATATGCGTATAGCTCATATAAAATCCCTTTATGTTCTTCTGTATGAAAATCTTCTATATGAGGCTCGATACGAAAAGCGATATCTACACTTTGCAACATATGATAAATAAGCTCTCTTTCAGCTCTTTCAAAACCAGAAAATTTCGGCTTCGCATGAACAATTTGAGAAGGCTGCGAAATTGACTTTGTCTGTTTTTGCTGTACCTTTTGTTCTTTGCGATATTGGTGCAATTGCCCAAGTAGTGTTTCCATTGAGTAAGCAAATTCCTGTGACAATGCCTTCAAATACGATTCCGCCTGCATTGCATCTTGCAATGACGCTAACTCTTTTAAAACACTTTTCACATAAGCTTCTTTTCCAGATTCATCTTGTAAATTTTTCCCTAAACGAAGATAATTTATTTTAAATCCAACAAAACTTATACTTGCATGTACAAGTTTTTGAAACGGTGTTGTCCCGTATCGCTGCACATATTCGTCAGGGTCTAATTTATCTGGCATAGAGACAACCTTCACTTCACAACCGGTTTGCAATAACAATTGTCCTGCTTTCATCGTTGCTTCTTGTCCTGCTTTATCACCATCATAGCAAAGAACAACAGTTTCAACATTACGCCGCAGAAGCTTCGCCTGTTCCTCAGTTAAAGCAGTGCCCATTGTTGCAACAGATTCTTCAATTCCACTTTTCACAGCTGCTAAAACATCCGCATACCCCTCAAAGAGAAGAACTTGCCCTCGTTTTCGAATAAATGGCCTTGCTTGATGAAAATTATATAACAGCTTGCTTTTATGAAAAATAGGTGTTTCTGGGCTATTCAAATACTTAGGTGTATCATCTCCTAATGCCCGTCCACTAAAAGCAGCTACTTTTCCTTGCAATGTATGAATTGGAAACATAACTCGTCCACGAAAACGATCATGATAACTGCCATCCTTCTCGCTGCGAACAAGTAACCCAGCTTGTTCCATAACAGCCGTTGAGAATCCCCGCTTTTGCAAGATTTTCGCCGCTGCATCCCAAGCGGGAGTGGCATACCCAATTTCAAACTTTGCAATCATTTCTTTCGTAATACCTCGCTCTAGCAAATACGAAAGCGCTTGTTTGCCATCTTCTGTATTTACTAAGAGATGATGGTAATACTTTTTCAAAAGCTCATGAGCTTGCAACATAATCGTACTATCATCAGATATGTTTTGTTTTTGCTCTAGTTCTGATGTAAAGTTAGCAACAGGAATACCATTTCGCTCACCTAATTTTTGTACAGATTCCACAAAAGACAGTCCGTCTATTTTCATTAAGAAGGAAAAAACATTCCCTCCTTCTCCGCATCCGAAGCAATGAAAAATTTGCTTATCAGAGGAAACAGAAAACGACGGTGAGTTCTCGCCATGAAAAGGGCAAAGTCCAAAATAATTTCGACCTTGCTTTTTAAGCTGCACATATTCACCAATCACTTCAACAATATCAGACGATGTACGAATTTGTTCTACAACTTCCTCGGGAATTTTGTTCCCCATAACTCCATCTCCGTGTCGTATTTTGTATTCGATACAAACTAAAGAATTCCTTTATAATTCGACAATATTTTTTCTAAACTAGACAAAAAACATTGTCGATCACGCTTAGAAAATGTTTTTGGCCCTTTTGTAAAGGTTCCTTGTCTACGTAACTTCGCAGATACATATCGATTATATAAAATCGTATCCATATGCTCATCGGTTACAAATGTGCCGCGCGGAGATAATACGTACACTCCTTTTTTAACAAGAAGACCAGCAAGTCCCATATCTTGTGTGATAACGAGATTTCCTGCCTTTGCACGCTGATAGATGTAAAAAACCACCTCATCTTGTGCAGAATCTACATATACCCAATTTCCTTTTTGGCTTCCTGACTGATGGGCGTAGGATGCGATAAATCAAATGTCGACATGAAATTTTGTACAGACGTGCAAAATTTCTACCTTCACTGGACATGCATCTGCATCAACAAAAATTCCAGTGATGTTTTGCATATTTCTCTATTCTACATCCCTTCTGTGAATCCTTCCATAATGTGTGTTTTCTTGTTCAGATTTTTGTCGATTTTACGTAAAAGTATTTCCTTCACAAATCTTATCCCTAGTTTATTCTGAAAAATTAAAGTCTAAACGTAAAATGAATGTTTTTATCACAATTTTTTATTATAATATATTTTTCTAAACTTAGCTACACATCTGTTAAATTTTCATAATTGAGTGAAAAAAGCACATTCACCTTTGGTAAATGTGCTAAAACTTCTGTCGGTTTTGCACTGCATTCACAATAATATTTGCTGTTTCTTCAATCGCTTTATTGGATACATCAATAACAGGACAACCGATTTTACTCACTACACGTTCAAAGTGTTCAATCTCTTCTTTAATACGATTAATATTAGCGTAACTCGCTCCATCACTTAACCCAAGAGACTTTAAACGTTCTTTGCGAATATGATTTAATTTATCAGGTGTTATTTTTAAGCCAAAGCATTTTTCTTTCGGCACGCGATATAATTCTTCCGGCGGATCCACTTCAGGCACGAGAGGAACATTAGCTACTTTTAATCGCTTGTTATGTGCAAGATATTGTGAAAGTGGTGTTTTTGATGTACGAGACACTCCGATTAAAACGATATCAGCTTTTAAAAGACCACGTGCATCTCTACCATCGTCATATTTCACAGCAAATTCAATCGCTTCAATCTTTTTGAAATACTCTTCATCCAACTTTCGTACAACCCCTGGCTCATATCTTGGAATTTGCCCTGTTACCTCTTCAATTTGGTCGATAAGAGGACCGATAATATCATAAGCCTCTACACCCTCTTTTGCCGCTTCTTCCCGTAAATATTTTCGCATATCGGGCTTTACTAACGTAAAACAAATAAGCGCATCATTACTTTTGGCGATAGAAATAACTTCTTTTAATGTCCCTGTATCTTCTACGTACGGTACACGTCTAATGTCCGGCGCAAATGGAAATTGCCCCATAGCTGCTCGAACAACTAAATCAGCTGTTTCTCCAACCGAATCAGATACGACATATACGATTTTACTATTCATTGCATTACCTCACTTTAAACAAATTGCACTTACTCATGATTCACTAAATCAACGAATGCACGCGTAATATTAGTTTTTGTGATGCGACCGACAACTTCTAATCCTTGTTTCGTGTCCTTCACAACCGGAACAGCATCAATCTGCTTTTCTATTAAACCCATTGCGACATCATACAAGCTATCTTCCTTGCGACACATCGTAACATTCGGCATTCTTGTCATAATAATATTTACCGGTAATGACGTTAAATCCTGCTTTCCTAGACTTGCTCTTAGCAAATCTTTTCGAGAAACAACACCGACTAACAATGTATTTTGGTCAACGATAAATAAAGTACCGACATCTTCTAAAAACATTGCACAGATTGCATCATATACAGAAACGTTTTTATCAATTACAGCCGGCCTAGATTGATAATCTTGTACAATAATTTTTTTAACCGCCTCAGAAAGCAGTTGCCCACCTGTTTTTCCAGTATAAAAGTAACCAACACGCGGACGCGCTTCTAAATAACCCGCCATTGTTAAAATAGCTAAATCTGGCCTAAGCGTTGCTCTCGTTAAATTTAATTGCTCAGCAATCGCTTCTCCTGTAATTGGACCGTTATCTTTTACAATCTGGATGATATGTTCTTGGCGCTTATTTAGTTCTATGATAATCACCACCTTCATTACAACACGAAAAGAGTTATACTATCTCTTAAATATTATATACTAAATATGTCATTCGAAAAAGAAAGTATGTAAAAAGGACCTCATTTGGTCCCCTATATTTGAAATTTATCAAGCTGATCTAAAAAACGTCTTGATTTTAAATATATCCCGCAATATTCATCATAGTACATATTCAATACTGTGCGCATTTGTTTTTTTGTTTCGTCTTTAACAGATACATTTCCAAGACGCGCTAAATCAAAATGATAAAATAACCGCAGCAGCTTGTGAACAGCTTCTCCAATCACAACACGGTACGGGTCTTGCTCAGCGTGATGTTTACACAGAAAACCGCCTTCCCTAATAGAGAAGGCGACAAAATCTGTTGACTGGTGACAAATCGCACATGTATCAAAGTATGGATTAAGCCCGAAAACTGGCAACATTTTCGTTTGATAGATTAGTGCTAGAACTTCTGGGTCAACCCCTTCACCCATATAATGTAACGTTTGATATAACATTTCAAATAAATACGGATTATGTTTTTTCTCTTCTGTCGCTTTATCAGTCAGTTCAACAATAAATGACGCATAAGCAGTTAAAAATAAATCTTCACGGATTTCTCGCATAGAAGAAATAATCTCACCTTGCTGTAATGTCCCTAAACCGGAACCCATTTGAATGAGAAAATGACCGTGAGTTAATAATTGAGAAATGGATGCCAGTCTACTTTTAGGTTTTTTAGCTCCTCTGGCCATTGCACTAACTTTTCCTAATTCGCGGGAAAATATAGTTACAATTTTGTTTGTTTCTCCATAATCAATCGTTCGAATGACAATTCCCTCAATTTTTTGAAACATGTTCGTCACCATCCAAGGTTCGAACAAAATGGGTTAGGAAATTGGAGAATCTAGCTCTACTTGTATTTCTTCATGCTGCTGCATTTCATCTTCTACATTTTTTTCCATTTCCTTCAAAAGAAGATACGTTTCAATGCTTCCTGTTTTCGAGAAAACTTTCCAGGTAAAATCTAACATAAGAATCCACCTTTCTCAGTAAGCTTACATGTAATCCAATTTCTTGCTTTGTTATTAAAATGACCCATTTTGTTCATTTTCATGTGAGAAAATTTTTTCTAAATTATACAGTTTTTATCTCGCTATTCGCGGGCAGTAAAATCCCCAACACAATATTCAGAGAAAAGCGAAAAAATAGGTGGGGATAATTGCTAGCATGTGCCCGATTGGTTCAGCTAACCATTCGTGAGGAAAAACATCTGACGAATGGCAGTTTCACTTTATAGATATTCGTCTTCGCGGAAGCCAAGGTCACGTAACTGTGACATTTTGTTACGCCAATCTTTCTGCACTTTTACCCACAACTCTAAAAATACTCTTGAACCAAGAAGCGACTCAATATCAAAGCGCGCTCTTTTCCCAACTTCTTTTAACATCTTACCTTGTTTCCCAATCACAATTCCTTTTTGTGACGGACGTTCTACAATAATTGTTGCATTAACATAAATTGCTCCGCCTTCACGCTTTTGAATTGCATCAATAACAACCGCAACAGAATGCGGCACTTCCTCACGTGTTAAATGTAATACTTTTTCACGAATAAGTTCTGCAATAATAAAGCGCTCTGGATGATCTGTCACTTGATTTTCCGGATAATATTGTGGGCCTTCTGGTAAATATTTTTTAATCGCCCCAATTAACGCTTCCACATTATTTCCTTCTAATGCTGAAATAGGTACAATTTCAGCAAAATCATATAACGTACGGTATTTATCAATAAGCCCAAGCAGCTCCTCTGGATGAACTTGGTCAATTTTATTAATCACTAAAAATACTGGTCGCTTCGTTTCTTGTAATTTTTCAATGATAAACTCTTCACCGCGTCCAAAGCCTTCCTCTGCATTGACCATAAACAAAACAATATCTACTTCTTTTATTGTCGTTTGAGCCATTTTAACCATAAAATCGCCAAGTTTATGCTTTGGTTTATGTATACCTGGTGTATCAATAAATACGACTTGCGCATCATTTTCTGTATAAACACCTTGAATTTTATTACGTGTTGTTTGTGGTTTATCACTCATAATCGCAATTTTTTGACCGATAATTCGGTTTAAAAATGTTGATTTCCCAACGTTTGGTCTCCCAATAATAGAGACAAAACCTGATTTAAAACCTTCTCTATTCATGTAAATCCTCCGCTAAAAATGCTCCTGGTAACAATTCTCCTACTGTTGTTTCTTGAATGTCACCGCTTAAATTTGTTAAATATACTTTTGTATTTGACTCACACAATTCTACCATAACTTGACGACAGGCTCCACAAGGAGGCACTGGGCGTTTTGTATCTGCTACAACTGCAATTGCAGTAAATTCTGTACTTCCTTCCGAAATCGCTTTAAATAGCGCCGTTCTTTCCGCGCAGTTACACAAACCATATGATGCATTCTCAACATTGCAACCACGATATACTTTCCCGTCTTTCGTTAATAAGGCAGCACCGACTTGAAATTTAGAATACGGTACATATGCTTGTTTACGCGCTTCGATCGCTTCTTGAATTAATTCTTTGCTGTTCATCGTGTCTCGTCCTTTCCATTCACATTATGAAAAGATAAAAATCTTTGGAATGCAACTATATCATATACGGCCCAAAGATAATAGCGCCAATTACAACGGCAATAATCGAGAAAAACAATACCGCGCCTGCTGCTGCGTCTTTTGCTATTTTAGCAAGGGGTTTCACATCAGTCGTTACTAAATCAACTGTTTTCTCTATCGCTGTATTAACGATTTCCAATGCAAATACAACGCCAATTGTCAACAGTAAAATAAGCCAATCTATTTTCGTAATATGAAAATAAAAGCCAAGGCCACTAACAACGCACGCTGCCAAACAATGAATTTGTACATTTCGTTCATGGAGAAGACAAAAGAAAATTCCAGCAAATGCATAGCGAAAACTATTTATTAGTTTCCCTTTTTTCATCTACCCAATCCAAAAGTATCGAGAATTTCTTTTTGCTTTCCAAACATAACCTTTTCTTCTTCTTCTGTCATATGATCATAACCAAGTAAATGTAAAAAGCCATGCACTGCTAAAAAACCAAGCTCACGCTCAAAAGAATGGCCATATTCTTCAGCCTGCTCTTTCGCTCTCGGAATAGAGATAATAATATCCCCTAACATACGAGGCATTTCCACACCGACAATTTCCATTTCTCCTTCGCCCATATCTTCCATGGCAAAAGAAATCACGTCTGTTGGCTGATCTTTATCACGATAATCACGGTTAATTTCTTGAATACGCTCATTATTTACAAATGTAATCGAAAGTTCCGCTCCATCTTCTACAGATTCTGTATCCGCAGCTTTTTCAACTAACTGCTGAATCATATCAACATACTCTTCTTTTACTTCTTCCGTTTCATCAAAAAAGTCAATTATTAACCCCATTTACTTCACCTTTTCTTCTGATAATTTCGGATACTTAATCCGAGAATGGAAAATTCCATTTAATGTTTCACATAATGTTTTCTCCACAATTTGCAGTTCTTTAAATGTTAAATTACATTCACTAAATTGTCCATCTTGTAGACGATCCTTAATAATACTACGAACAAGATTGTCAATTTGCTCCGGCGTTGGTGCATTCATCGAACGCACTGCCGCTTCTACACTATCGGCAACACCGACAATTGCCGATTCTTTTGATGTTGCTTTTGGGCCTGGATAACGAAACATCTCTTCTGTGTACTTCTCTTTATCCTCTTGCATTGCTTTATAGTAGAAATACTTTAACAAAGTGGTTCCATGA
Organism: Bacillus yunxiaonensis; assembly: GCF_037104695.1. Taxonomy (NCBI): domain Bacteria; kingdom Bacillati; phylum Bacillota; class Bacilli; order Caryophanales; family Bacillaceae; genus Bacillus; species Bacillus yunxiaonensis. The sequence continues at coordinate 303,573 of NZ_JBAWSV010000002.1, forward strand.
TGCTGTGCCGTGATATCAATAATTTCTTGCGGAATATGGTGTTCTTCTAACATTTTCACTCCATTTGTAACATGGGCAATTATAATATCTCTGCTTGTTTCAGGATCTAACCGATCATGAGGATTTGAGATTCCCATTTGATTTTCAATAAAGAAATGCGGCTGCACCGTTTTCCCGATATCGTGATAGTATGCCCCTACACGTGCTAACACACCATTTGCTCCTACAGCTTCACATGCCGCTTCTGATAAATTCGCAACCATGACACTATGATGATACGTTCCTGGTGCTTCTAATAAAATTTTGCGAATCAATGGATGATTTGGACTTGCTAATTCCACCAACTTCATACTAGAAACAAGACCAAGAGCACTTTCTAAATATGGCAAAATCCCCATTGCTAAAATAGATGAAATAATCCCAGATGCCGCTGCCATTAATAAATGTGTTCCAATCTCAAGCGGTGAAAAGTTTCCGTTGCGCAGTAACAATAAAGCTGCTAATACAACCACATTTAAAATAGATACAAGCACCCCAGCTTGCAGCAGCATTGTACGGCGATTTTTTTCCCGCAAGAAAATACTAACAGAAAGCGAGCTAAGCAATACATAAATCCCAACTGAAAAATTCAGTGTACTCGTTACCCCTTCATTAAATAAAATACTACCACACACCGAAAAAATCACACTCGTTATGAAAACAAATCGATCGCTAATCATCAACTTCACTAATATAGTTCCCATTGCAACTGGGACAATATAAGCAATACCGGCATATTCTAGCTTTTGAAACAAACTAATAATTTTCATTAAAACAACTGTAATAGCAACAATTGTTGTATATGCTAGGATATATGGCTTGTCCTCTCTTTTCGGCTTTAAAAACGCCTCAAATTGCTTATGCATAAAAAATAAAAGAACACCTATAAAAATAGCTAGTCCCAAAAATGGTTGAAATGAATTACTTTGATCCAGTAATCCTACTAACTTCAACTGTTCATATATTTCTCTTGTGATTGTGTCGCCTTCTTTCACAAGAATTTGACCTTGTAAAATATAAACAGGGGCCACTTGATCCATCGCCATTTGCTTTCGTTCCTTCGTAGCAGACGGATCATAAAAATAATTTGGTACAATCGCATACTGACCAAGTGCAATAATTGCTTGTTTCAATTCATTGCTAACAAATACATTTTTTAACTCGTTAGAAATACGATCTTTAAACTGATCCACTTCATTCATTTTAATATGAGAACTCATTAAATTATTAACGGCTGTGACGGTTGATTCCCTCGCCACAAGAAGCTGATCTTCTGCCGCATTTAAAAATTGCAATAGCACTTGATCAGACAAACTTTTCGTTAAATCCGTTGGCAATTTCTTTTTTAACTTATCCAATCGTTCTGAAGTCGATAAGCTTTTTTGCGCATCTGGTGCCGAAGCATTGGTCTCTGAATCCACTTCTTTAACTGCATCAAAGACCGAATTTACAACATCAATTCGGTTTTGTTTATATTCACTTCGATACGTATACTGATCCTCGACCTTTTGAGCAGCTTCTCTCTTTTTCTTTTCCGTTGTTACTTTATCTTCAATTTTAACAGGAGAATGGATTGTCTTTTTTGAAATAGACAGCATTTTGACATCTAATTGTTCCGGTTTTACATTATTCATCAGCGCAAAAAATAGCACTGCTCCTACTAAAACATAAGAAATCCAGCTCAGTTTTTTCGAATGTTGTATATTGCGAAACCACTTTGCAACTTCTTGAAACCTTGACATAATTACAATACCTTCTCCTCTCCTGATATAAAGTGAAACTTCCTTTCGTGAGGCGCTCTTTCCTCACGAATGGTTAGTTGAACCCATCGGGCTCTTACAGACGGTTTTTCTTCTCTGTACCGGCCGTTTGAACGGGATAAAAAGAAATGATCCTTACAAGCAGGATCATTCCATTTTATCATATGCTTCAATAATTCGCTGTACAAGTGGATGACGAACAACATCCGATTGCTCAAGTTTAATAAACGAAAGTCCAGCTACAGCGTCTAATACATTCGCTGCAATAGAGAGACCGGATTTCACACCTTTCGGTAAATCAATCTGAGATGGATCTCCCGTTACAACCATTTTTGAACCAAATCCAAGACGCGTTAAAAACATTTTGATTTGTGCTCCTGTTGTATTTTGCGCTTCATCTAGAATAACAAACGCATCATCGAGTGTCCGTCCCCTCATATATGCTAATGGGGCAATTTCAATGATACCGCGTTCCATCATTCTTTGTGTATGTTCTTGTCCAAGCACATCATGAAGAGCATCATAAAGAGGGCGTAAATACGGATCCACTTTTTCTTTCAAATCTCCCGGTAAAAAACCTAGACTTTCTCCAGCTTCAACAGCAGGTCTTGTTAATATAATTTTTTTTACATAACCATTTTTTAATGCTCGAACAGCCATTACTACAGCTAAGTATGTTTTACCAGTACCTGCTGGTCCCATTCCAAAAACAATATCATTCTTCTTAATAGCATGAATATATTGCCTTTGTCCCATTGTTTTTACACGGATGGACTTACCTTTTGCTGTTTTAAAAATTTCTTCTTCATATAACTCTTCAAAATGAGCCAATTTTCCTTGACGACCAAGTTGAATTGCGTAAGTTACGTCACGCTCGGAAATCGATACACCCTTGCGAATAACAGCTAGAAGCTGTTTTAATATACCTTCAACAAGAGCTATCGCTTCGTCTGTTCCAGATACACGAACAGATTCCCCTCTCGTAACAATCGATACCTCAAGTTCGTTCTCAATTACTTTTAGATGCGCATCATTTACTCCAAACAAAGCAATTGCTTCATTATGGTTTTCCAATTGTTGATTCATCTCTACTAATTGTTCAGCCATTAATTACTCAATCTCCTTGAATATCGGATTCAGATATCGGTTGAGCCTCTGCAATATTTTCAATCACTGTATAATGCAACAATAATTTTAAATTCCCATTCTCAACCTGTTTATGCAAAACTTTCTTCCCTATAATCATAGCACGTTCATCCAATTTTTTCTTTAATTCTTTTTGTCCCATTTCCTCCGCTACCGCCATTGCCTGTTTTTCTGTATATTCACGGTTTGCTTCTTCCTCTTCACGTACAATCGCTTTTTCATAAGCAATCGGCAGTGTAAAACCAAGCAGCTTAACATCATGTCTTACTATCTCCGTTTTAGACTGCTTATACTTATCATGCTGAAATCCCCATATTTTTATTTTTGCGTTTCCGAAAGTAAGATAATGCTCTCTATATGAATTCCCTGTATAAACTTGAAATGTCGTTTTCAAAGGTACCTCCACTTCAGACTTGTACCAAGTTTCCCCAAATACAACCCCTTTAGCAGAAACAATTGTCGGGCTATCCTCTTTCCCATACACCCCCGATACAAGAAGTTGTCCTTTTTGTACATAATCATTTTTCATAACTGCTGGCTTTCCAATCTCTACAAACATCTTCGTAATAATTGCTTCCTTTTTTGCAACTAGATGTTGCGGTACCTGTTCTTTTTCTTTTTTCGGTTCATTTTTTTCGACTATTTTAAAGTGATATGTCGTTCCTTTCACTTCCAAACCAACCCATGTAATAGCATTAATATTATTAGTCAAATAACGCTGTACAGTCTCTACACTCGGCATTTGAAATTGCAGCTTCCCTTTCTTAATACCCATTTTGTCCAATTCTTTCATCAAAATATATTCCGTTTCTGGCTTTGCCCCTGTTATTTCTATTTTCCATACCATATTTGATAAGGCGATAACACTTACTAAAAAAATTAAAAAACCAACAAGAAAACCGCTATTTCGAAGTAAACGCTTATTCCAAAACGGTAACCCGTAACGTCCAATAAAATACAGTTTGCATTCATTTTTACGGTAAATCGGACGTAATCGTTTCACATCACGAAGTAGCATGCAAAATACAAGTGTATCATCTGCAACTTTCTTCACATTCCAAACAAGAATATCACGCCGTACACATTCATTAATAAATCGTTCTACTCCTCTTCCTTGAATCCGCACCTTCACATACCCAATCCATCTTGTAAACCACTGATTTTTCATAACTCGCCCCCATCAGCTTTCTGAAAAAGGCGCAGCCCCGCTTAGAGACCTGCACCCTCTTTATCACTTTATCCCGCTCAAACCAGTCGGTAGTAGTAAAACTAAGAAAACGAAGGCTTACCGACTGCAAGAGCCCGATTGATTCAACTAACCATTCGCGAGGAAAAGCGTCTCACGGATGGAAGTTTCACTTTATCTATCTTTCTTTTCTTCTTCTAAAAACAAGACTTGCTCAATGGTCCCCTCAAGTAAAAGCTCTTCTGGAAGAATCGTTTTAATAACAAAAGAGTCTCCTTTTATTAATAATTGTCCTTGTTTTAACAAAAGCCGCACCTCTTTATCGCTAAATACTAATAATCCACGATGATTTTCTATATAAATATGTACCTGCCCAACAAGTGTAATTCTCGGCAGATCCATGAATACATCTGCAGGTAGGTCTATCTGCTTAGTAATCCAATTTTTCATTTGCTGCAACTTTCTCATCGAAGACCCCCCTCTCATCCCATATGTATGAAAAAAAGGCTTGTAATATCACGTCCAAATTGAAAAAAAACATAAAAAAGCGTCTCATTATAAATGAGACGCTTTTTTATGCTAATAGTTGTGAAACAAGCTTATTCACTTGTGAGCCATCTGCTTTACCTTTTACTTTCGGTATAACAGCACTCATCACTTTGCCCATATCAGCTTTAGAAGCTGCACCAACTTCAGAAATAGTTTGCTGAATAACAGCAGTCAATTCTTCTTCTGTTAATTGCTCTGGCAAATATGTTTCTAAGATCTGAATTTCGCTTTTCAGTTTATCAACAAGGTCTTCACGACCCGCTTTTTCAAATTCAAGGAGGGAGTCTTTATACTGTTTTACTTGACGAGTTAAAACTGTTAATTCCTCTTCTTCTGCAAGAGAGTGTTGCAGTTTAATTTCTTCATTTTGTAAAGCAGCCTTAACCATACGAATAACGGTTAATTTTTCTTTTTCTCTATTCTTCATCGCTTGTTTCATATCATCGTTTAAACGACTGAGAAGACTCATAAATTACACCCTCTCTTAGAATTTGCGTTTTCTTGCCGCTTCAGATTTCTTCTTGCGTTTTACGCTTGGCTTTTCATAGAACTCGCGCTTTCTTGCTTCAGCAAGCGTACCAGCTTTAGAAGTTGATCTTTTAAAACGGCGAAGTGCATCCTCCAAAGACTCGTTTTTACGAACGACTGTTTTTGACATTCTCTTTCCCTCCCTCCGAAACATCCACTTACATCCTAAATTCAGCATGCAAAAAGAAACACTTTCTCAGCATGTCTTTTAAGATTATAATACATTTTATACTTTTAGGTCAACTATCTGATAAAAGAAAAGAAGAGCAATCGCTCTTCTTTTTTCACGATACGTTCAATTTCGATATAAAATTCTATATCAATGCGACATTATTCTACCAAAATGTTCGCTTCTACTTTTCATCATCTGGATACAATATCCCCAGTTTTTCGTGTCAAATAACCTTAGCCGACAGGACTAAACAATCGGCTCCGCTTTTATTTTATCCAGCTACAGCCGCTAGAACAATCGGTCGTTTCACTCTTTCCTACGAGGCAAAAAACGCCTCTACGTCAAGAGCTCCAACGCCCTCATGTTCTAAACGAGCGGCTTCCGCTTTTATTTTAATAATCAGTTGTTGCTGTTTTTCCGCTTACTAGCGCTACACCAGAGCTTGTACCGATGCGTGTTGCACCTGCTTCTACCATTGCGTCCATGCCTTTTTCGTCACGAACACCACCTGATGCTTTTACACCTATTTCTGGTCCTACTGTTTTTCTCATTAATGCAACATCTTCTACTGTTGCGCCGCCTGTTGAAAATCCTGTTGATGTTTTTACAAAATCAACGCCTGCTTTTACAGATAACTCACAAGCACGAACTTTTTCTTCCTCTGTTAATAGGCATGTTTCAATAATTACTTTTACAAGTGCTTTTCCTTTTGCAGCTTCTACAACTGCGCGAACATCACGCTCTACTAACTCGTCGTTTTTATCTTTTAACGCACCGATGTTAATCACCATGTCAACTTCTGTTGCGCCTTTTGCAATTGCATCTTTTGTTTCAAATGCTTTCGTTTCTGCTGTATTTGCTCCAAGAGGAAAACCAATTACAGTACAAACTTTTACGTCTGTTCCTTTTAAAATTTCTGCCGCTGTTTCAATCCATGTTGGATTTACACATACAGAAGCAAAATCATGTTGTTTTGCCTCTTCGCATAGAGTAACAATTGCCTCTTTTTTTGCATCTGGTTTTAATAACGTATGATCAATTAATTTTGCATAATTCATTTTAAAATTGCCCCTTTCTTAACTTATACTCAATAATTTCGTACTTATCAGTTGTCTGACAACCTTAATCTTCAGCATTATATCATAAAGTATAGCGTTTTCATATTTTAACTTCTCCATCAAATAAAAAAGCATGCAAACAAAACTGTTTGCATGCTTTTCGGTTATGCGCTTGCTGATTCTTTCGGAGATGCATCTTCTAGAACACGAACAAATTGCGCTTCATTATAAGGATAACCAGCTTTCGTGATTTTTACCTTAATCAATTTACCGATTAATTCTTCAGACCCTTCAAAGACAACTTTTAAGTAATTATCTGTGTAACCTACATATAATCCTTCACGATCAGCTTCTTTAAATGGTTCTTCTGGAATAATTTCAAGAACTTCGCCTTCAAACTGAGATGCATATTCTTTCGCTAATTGATCAGATAATGCAATCAAGCGGTGTACACGCTCGTTCTTGATTTCTTCTGGCACTTGATCGTCCATGCGCGCTGCTGGTGTTCCTGTACGTTTTGAATACGGGAATACATGAAGTTCAGAGAAACGATTATTTTTAATAAAATTGAACGTTTCCATAAATTCTTCTTCTGTTTCACCAGGGAAACCAACGATAACATCAGATGTAATTGCTAATCCTGGCAACGCTTCTTTTAAGCGATCTAAACGCTCCTGGAAGAATTCCATTGTATATTTACGGCGCATACGCTTTAATACTGTATTGGATCCAGATTGAAGCGGAATGTGTAAATGACGTACAACAACTTTAGAGTCGCGCAGTACTTCAATCACTTCATCAGTAATTTGACTTGCTTCAATGGAAGAAATGCGAAGGCGTTTTAAACCTGTTACTTGCGCTTCCATATCGCGAAGTAATCCTGCTAAATTATAATCTTTCATGTCTTCACCGTATCCACCTGTATGAATACCTGTTAAGACGATTTCTTTATAGCCAGCATCTACTAATTGCTGCGCTTGACGAATAACTTCTTTTCCATCACGAGAACGCATTAAACCACGAGCCCATGGAATGATACAGAACGTACAGAAGTTGTTACATCCTTCTTGAATTTTCAAAGATGCACGCGTACGATCTGTAAAGTATGGTACGTCTAATTCTTCATATACACGTGTTTTCATAATGTTACGTACAGCATTAATTGGCTGACGTTCATTGCGATATTCTTCAATATAGCCAAGCATTTTCTCACGGTCTTGCGTTCCGACAACAATATCTACACCTGGAATCGCCATAATTTCTGCTGGAGATGTTTGTGCATAACATCCCGTTACACAAATTACTGCATCAGGATTTTGACGAACGGCACGACGAATTACTTGACGACTTTTTTTATCCCCTGTATTCGTTACAGTACATGTATTAATTACATATACATCAGCTGTTTTCTCAAATTCAGTTCGCTCATAACCACCTTGTTTAAACAGTTGCCAAATCGCTTCTGTCTCGTAGTGGTTTACTTTACAACCTAACGTATGAAACGCAACAGTTGCCATATATATTCACCCCATTAATTCAAAATGATAAGACGCGGCACTTAGCGCATATAAAGGCGCTGTTTCTGTCCGCAATATTCTTGGTCCCAAACTGCACGGTACAAAAGCATGTTCAGAAAGAGAAGACACTTCACCTTCTGTTAAACCACCTTCTGGCCCAAATACAATGAGTACCTTTTGTCCTGGCTCTAACTTTGTTAAAGCCTTAGCGAAATTTGTTTTTTCACCTTGCTTTGCTTCTTCTTCATATGCAACAAGGCAACTATCATAGCCTTTGCTCATCGAAAGAAGCTCTTTAAAAGAAACAGGTGCATACACAGTAGGAATCTCACTGCGATGAGACTGCTCAGCTGCCTCTTTTACGATTTTATTAAAACGCTCTACTTTTTTCCCGGCTTTTTTCGCATCCCATTTTACAATAGATCGAGATGCTTCAAACGGTAAAAAGGCGGCTGCTCCAAGCTCAGTTCCTTTTTGTAAAATCAACTCAAGCTTATCTCCTTTAGGCAGTCCGCTAGCAATTGTCACAAATATAGGTAGTTCACTTGACATCTCTATCCATTCTACAATAGTTGCATTTATAAATTCATTGGTAATTTCAGCAATTGTACAAATTGCTGTTCTCCCATTTGTGCAACAATAAATGTGATCACCAGGCGTCATACGCATCACTCTTCCGATGTGATGCACATCATCTCCTACAATACGAATTGTCGTTTCATTTATATTTTGTTCTTCTACAAAATAACGCTGCATTATATCACCTTAGTAAGGTTTAGCTCTTTTCGTAAACAAATGCTTACGAAAAGAGCTAAACAGTTTGATTTGGATTGAACAAACGGCAAGTCCCTCACTACTGCCAGCGAGAGACTTTTCGTTTACATTCCCCCGTACAAACGGGCAATAAAACTCCGAAATAGGGAAAACTCTAACTTACCCTTTACGCGCAATAATTGCTACCCAATCTTCCATCGTTAACACTTCTTCTACTGTAAAACCTGCATTTACTAACGCTTCTGTTACAATTTTCTCTTTCGCAGCAATAATACCAGATGTAATGAATAATCCACCTTGCTTAACAACTTTTGCTGCATCTTCGGGGAATAATAAAATAATTTCCGCTAGTAAATTTGCGACAATTAAATCAACAGGGCCTTCAATGCCTTCTAGTAAACTGTTTTGTCCAACAGTTACAACATTCTCTGTATGATTTAATCGGACGTTCATCTCAGCACTCTCTACTGCAACTGGATCTAAATCGTATGCTTGAATAGACGCAGCACCTAGTTTGGCAGCAGCAATACTTAACACACCAGAGCCTGTTCCAACGTCAATAACAGTATCGCCAGATTGTACTGTTTTTTCTAAAGCACGAATACACATCGTTGTTGTTGGATGCGTTCCTGTACCAAATGCCATCCCTGGATCTAACTCGATAATTTTTTCTTCTGGTGAAGAAGGTGTATACTCTTCCCATGTTGGCACAATTGTAAATGTATCAGAAATTTTCACTGGATGGTAATACTTTTTCCAAGCAGTTGCCCAATCCTCTTCATCTACCTCATTAACAGATACAGTTGCTGCTCCAATCTCGATTCCATAAGAAGGCAACAGATCAATGGATGATTTTACACTTGTAATTGTTTCTTGCAAAGTATCATTCTTTGGGAAATACGCTTTTACAAGTACACCTTCTGTTGGATATTCAGCTGGATTTAACGCATAAATCTCACCAAATTGTTGTTCACGCTCTTTCGTTAATTCAGCAGGATCTTCGATCGCAACACCGCTTGCTCCTGCTTCATGTAAAATATGCGAGATTGCTTCTACAGCTTCCTCTGTTGTATGAATACTAATTTCTGACCATTTCACAATTTACCAACTCCATTTTTTATTTCCATTATTCCCCTTTAAAAGCTCGCTTAAGCTTTTTAAATAGGCTATCATCATGGTCTTCTTGACCTGTAAATTCTCTCAGCAATTCTTTTTGGTGTGATGTTAATTTTGTTGGTGTAACAACACGAACAACAACATATTGGTCACCTTGCCCATATCCACGTACGTTTGGAGCGCCTTTTCCTTTTAAACGGAATTCTGTTCCTGTTTGTGTTCCTGCTGGAATTTTTAATTTTACTTTTCCATGCACAGTCGGAACTTCCACTTCATCTCCAAGTGCTGCTTGCGCAAATGTTAATGGCATTTCACAAATAATATCATCACCTTCGCGATGGAAGAATTCATGCTCTTTCACACGAACTACTACATACAAGTCTCCTGCTGGGCCGCCGTTTATACCAGCTTCCCCTTTACCAGACACGCGAATTTGTTGACCATTATCAATACCTGCTGGAATTTTAACGTTAATTTTTTTAATTTTACGTACTTTTCCAGAGCCATGACATGTTGTACATTTTTCTTTAATTATTTGACCTGTTCCAGAGCATTGTCTACAAGCTTGACGATTCACAATACGACCAAATGGTGTGTTTTGCTCCACGCTAACTTGACCTGTTCCAGAACAATGTTTACATGTTTCTTTCGAAGTTCCCGGTTTTGCTCCGCTACCACTACATGTATTACAAGGATCTTCAGTTGGAATTTCAATATCCATTTCCTTACCAGAAATTGACTCTTCAAATTTTAAAGAAACTTGATATTGAAGGTCTGCACCTTGACGCGGTGCATTTGGATCACGGCGTCTGCCGCCGCCTCCGCCACCAAAGAATGAACTGAAGATGTCTTCAAAACCGAATCCACCACCGAAATCACCACCGCCAAAACCACCAAAGCCTTGATTTGGATCAGCATGACCAAATTGATCGTACTGCGCACGTTTTGAATCATCACTTAATACTTCGTATGCTTCTTGCACTTCTTTAAATTTTTCAATTGCATTTTCTTCTGTACTTACATCTGGATGATACTTTTTCGCCAAACGACGGTATGCTTTTTTAATCTCGTCTTTTGAAGCGCCCTTGCTAACGCCAAGTACCTCATAGTAATCTCGTTTACTCATAAGTTTACAACCCCCGAATCCTTTCACATAAACGTAATTTTAACATCGAAAGAAAGTGCTTTGCAACACTGTTTCCTCACTTACAGTATGCAAAAAGAAAAACATTGGACTCTCACACAAAAGACTCCGTGTGCACCCAGTCTTTTCTTCACTCGTGAAAAAAGTCAAAGCCAAGGCACGCTTGACTTTGACTTTTTGTCATCTTACTTATTTTATTACTTATCTTCTTTTACTTCTTCAAACTCAGCATCGACTACATTGTCGTTTTTCGCGCCTGCATTACCTTGTGCGCCTTCTGCTTGCTGTGATCCTGCAGCAGCTTGAGCTTGCTCATATAATTTTACAGTTAATTGTTGTACGATTTCTTGAAGTGCATCTTTTTTCGCACGGATTTCATCAAGATCGTTTTTCTCGATTGCAGCTTTTAATGCATCTTTTGCTTCTGTTGCTTTCGCTACTTCAGCTGCATCTACTTTGCCTTCTAAATCTTTTACAACTTTATCTGTTTGGAACACAAGTTGATCTGCTTCATTGCGAAGTTCAACTTCTTCTTTACGTTTTTGGTCAGCATCAGCATTTGCTTCTGCTTCTTTTACCATACGATCTACTTCTTCATCAGAAAGACCTGAAGAAGATTGGATTGTAATTGTTTGTTCTTTACTTGTTCCTAAATCTTTTGCACGTACGTTTACGATACCGTTCGCATCAATATCGAATGTTACTTCGATTTGTGGAATGCCGCGTGGTGCTGGCGGGATATCTGTTAATTGGAAACGACCTAACGTTTTGTTATCCGCTGCCATTGGACGCTCACCTTGTAGTACGTGAATATCTACTGCTGGTTGGTTATCAGCAGCTGTTGAGAACACTTGTGATTTACTTGTTGGGATTGTTGTGTTACGCTCAATTAATTTTGTAAACACGCCGCCCATTGTTTCGATACCTAAAGAAAGCGGAGTTACGTCTAATAATAGAACGCCTTTTACATCACCAGTAAGTACGCCGCCTTGTACTGCAGCACCTAATGCTACAACTTCATCAGGGTTTACACCTTTATATGGTTCTTTACCAGTTTCACGTTTAATTGCTTCTTGTACAGCTGGAATACGAGTAGAACCACCAACAAGAATAACCTTATCTAATTCACTTGGAGAAAGACCAGCATCTTTTAATGCACGACGAGTTGGTTCTAATGTTCTTTCAACAAGATTAGCTGAAAGTTCTTCAAATTTCGCTCTTGTTAAGTTTAATTCTAAGTGTAATGGACCAGCAGCTCCAGCACTAATGAATGGTAATGAAATTTGTGTTTGTGTTACACCTGAAAGATCTTTTTTCGCTTTTTCAGCCGCATCTTTCAAACGTTGAAGTGCCATTTTATCTTGGCTCAAATCAATGTTATTTTCTTTTTTGAATTCAGCTACTAAATGATCAATGATAACTTGGTCAAAGTCGTCACCACCAAGACGATTGTCACCAGCAGTTGAAATAACTTCAAATGTTCCATCTGCTAATTCAAGGATAGATACGTCAAATGTACCGCCACCTAAGTCGTATACAAGAACTTTTTGTTCTTCGTCTTGTTTTTCTAAACCGTAAGCAAGCGCAGCTGCTGTTGGCTCGTTAATAATACGTTCTACTTCTAAACCAGCAATGCGGCCTGCGTCTTTTGTTGCTTGGCGTTCTGCATCGTTAAAATATGCTGGTACTGTGATAACAGCTTTTGTTACTGTTTCACCTAAATATGCTTCAGCAGAAGCTTTTAAGTTTTGTAAAATGATTGCAGAAATTTCTTGAGGTGTGTAATCTTTACCTTCAACTTCTACTTTGTAGTCTGTACCCATATGACGTTTAACAGACATGATTGTATTTGGGTTCGTAATCGCTTGACGCTTCGCTACTTCCCCAACTTGACGTTCTTCATTTTTGAAAGCTACAACAGAAGGAGTTGTACGGTTCCCTTCTGGATTTGGGATAACCTTTGGTTCTCCACCTTCCATAACAGCTACACAAGAGTTTGTTGTACCTAAGTCAATACCGATAATTTTACTCATGGCGAAACCTCCTACATTTATGTAAATTATTGATTTACTTTTACCATTGATGGTCGAATCACACGATCTTTCAGCTTATAGCCTTTTTGGAATTCTTCCACAACCGCGTTTGATTCAAACTCGCTGTCTTCTACTTGCATAACAGCTTGATGTTCATGTGGATCAAACTGCTTTCCAACAGTTTCAATCGCTTCTACGCCTTCTTTTTTCAGTGCTTCTAACAATTGACGATATACCATTTCCATCCCTTGTAATAAGGACTTCATTTGCTCATCATTTGCTTCCACCTGCATTGCTCTTTCAAAGTTATCAAGAGCTGGCAAAATATCTGATACAAGGCTTTGTGATCTATACTTTTCAGCCGCTTGCTTATCTAATTGAACGCGGCGCTTATAGTTTTCAAAATCAGCTTGTAGACGAAGCGCGCGACCTTCCGTTTCCGACAATTTCGCTTGTAATTCATCTACTTTTTCTTGTAAAAGAGCAGCTTCGCTTTTTTCTTCTACTACAGTTTCTTCGCTATTTTCTGGTGCCACAGCTTCTTCTGTTTGTGCTTCTTTTACTTCTTCTACCACTTGTTCATTACGCTCTTCCACAACTTTCACCTCCTTAAAAAGGCCGGGCCAACACAACTCAGCACTAACCCAGCTGTCTAATTTGTATCCAACTACTCATCAGCAGCGGGGATATCCCCGCCACAAATGGAAGTTTTTTATTATTTCGGTTTATATAAACCGTTTAGTCCATCTGTAAATTGCTTTGTAAACAATTGCAACAAACTAATGACACGAGAATATTGCATTCTCGTCGGTCCTAAAATCGCAATTGTTCCAAGCTGCTCATCCCCAATCGAGTATGTCGCAGAAATTAAACTACAATCTTCCATGGCAGCAGAAGAATTTTCACGTCCAATCTTCACTTGAATACCAATTTGTTTGCTCTGCAAGATGTCATAAAACGCATCTTCGTTTTCAATCATAGTGAATAATGATCGAACCTTCTGAATGTCATGGAATTCTGGCTGAGCAAGCATATTTGCTTTTCCACCAAAATATATTTTTTCGGATAACGGAAATTGAAATGTACCGTCTAACATTTTCATGACACTATCATAATTATGAACGTACTGACGCAAAACCATTACAATTTCTTTAAAGATTTTATTATGAAGCTCTGACATCGGTACACCTGATAACTTGTCATTCAAAATGTTAACCATCTTTTCTAAATCTAATAAATCAACAGATTCCGGAACAGTGATGGTTTTACTTTGCACATGTCCTGTGTCAGTTACAATAATTGCGACCGCTGTTTTATAATCAAGCGGAAGTATTTGTACATTTTTCAGCTTATTCGCACTCACTTTTGGCCCAAGAACAATCGCCGTATAATTCGTGAGTTCTGATAAAATTTGTGCGGATTGCTGTGCCAGCTTTTCCGCTTCAAAAACTCTTTCAGCAAACAAGTCTTTAATTTGCACAATATCTTCACTTGGCAAAAGCTGCGGTGAAAGAAGATGATCTACATAAAAGCGATACCCTTTTTCAGAAGGAACGCGCCCTGAAGAACTATGTGTCTTTTCAATAAACCCAAGCTCCTCCAAATCAGCCATTTCATTTCGAATTGTCGCTGAACTAAATGTAATTTCTTCTTTTTTAGATAAAGTTCTTGATCCAACAGGTTGTGCAGATCCAATAAAATCATCAATTATTGTCTGTAAAATTAAGAGCTGACGTTCCGTAAGCATTTCATCATCACCTCTGTTAGCACTCTTCTGTTTCGAGTGCTAAATCTATTACTAACTTACCAAAATTGATATTGAATTGTCAACGGAAACGTGATGAGATAGTGAAACTTTTAGCAGCATGATTTTCCGCCGCTAATTAGTCCCCCCAATCGGGCTCTTACAGACGGTCCCCCTCATCTTGATTCACCTCTACGTACCGTCTAGCGGGATACAGCGAAACTTTATATGAAATTAATCCACCAAGAATGATTGAAATACTTCATTTCCTAATAGCTTCCCTTTTCTTGTTAAACAAATATGGGTATTCATTTCTTGAAGCAATTCATGTTCTTTATTATGAAGTAACTGCTTCGCAAAGATTTCGCTCATTTCTACACCGAATTTTTTTCTAAATTCTACTTTTGAAACACCTGCTGTTTTTCGCAGCCCTAAAAATAACTCTTCCTCCATTTTTTCTTGCCTTGTCACTTTATGAACATCTAAATACGGAAAACCTATCTCATCAATTTTAGTGAAATATTGTTTTAATGGACCCACATTTTGAATTCGTTCGCCGTTTACGTAACTATGAGCCCCAGCTCCAAAACCATAATATTCTTCATTATTCCAGTATGTTAGATTATGTTTACTTTCATAGCCTTCTTTCGAAAAATTACTAATTTCATACTGTTTATAACCATGCTTCTCCATCTCATCCATCACAATTTCATACATTCTTGCTTCATGATCTTCTCCTGGAAGTCTCAGTTTTCCTTTATTCATTAAATTATAAAAAACCGTTTTCGGCTCGACAATTAAAGAATACGCTGAGAAATGTTGAACCCCAAGTGTAAAAGCAATATCTAGCGTTTCTCTTACATCCTCTATCGTTTGCGTCGGCAATGCATAAATTAAATCAACATTAATATTTGTAAAACCAACTTCCTGCGCCTCACGAATCGCTACAAATGCATCTTCTCTCGTATGTTTGCGCCCAATTTTTTGCAATAATTCGTCTCGAAATGTTTGAACACCAAAACTAATCCGGTTTACACCACCTTCTAGTAGAAGATTCAATTTTTCTTTAGGTAAATCGCCTGGATTAGCTTCAAAAGTTAGTTCACAATTTGGTGCAAACGGACGCAAACGACGATTAATAATATCTAGCAAATGCTCTGTCTGTTCCATATTTAGCGCTGTTGGTGTTCCCCCACCAACAAAAATCGTTTTCATTTGTTCAAAAGGCGTTTTTTTGATTGTATTCACAATTTCTTTCTCTAAATATTGCAAGTATTGTTCAACTGGCTGACGCTCAATAAATACTTTATTAAAATCACAATAGTGACAAATATGCTGACAAAACGGAATATGAATATATGCAGCTTGTATCAAATTCTGTTCCTACCTTTCTAAAAAGAACCCCCCCGCACTTCGGAGGTTTATTTACTTCTGTGACCCTATACGAATTTGGTCCATTCGCATTTTCCCCCAATCATACATCATTTCAACGATTGGTAAAAGCGTCATACCGAGTTCCGTCATAAAGTATTCTACACGCGGAGGTACCTCTGGATATACAGTTCGATTAATGATTCCATCTTCAATCAATTCTTTTAATTGATTAGACAAGACCTTATGAGAAATATTAGGAAATAGACGCTGAAGTTCACTGAAACGATACGGACCTTCCACACCTAAATGCCATAAAATCACAACCTTCCACTTTCCACTAATGATAGAAAGTGTTAGTTCCTTTTCGCAATTAAAATCGCCGTTTTGTATTTTCTCTTGAATTTCTTTTCGAATGTTCTCAGACACGACAATCTCCTAACTTTTAATCAAGAGGTACTGTTTGGTTACTCTTCACCAAATAGCACATCCTTTTCCAAACAATTTTTTCTTTTTACAATAAAAAGCATCACCACTATTGTAAAGGACAGATACAAAGATGTCTAAATATTAACCGAATCCTTAAAAACTACCATTTCTGATTTCTTAAAGAAAAAGAAGCCGTACAAACGGCTTCTTTTTGTTATTAGTTATCATCCATTTTCAATACAGCCATGAATGCTTCTTGCGGTACTTCTACAGAACCAACGGACTTCATACGCTTCTTACCTTCTTTTTGTTTTTCAAGAAGTTTACGTTTACGGGAAATGTCACCGCCGTAACATTTTGCTAATACGTTTTTACGCATCGCTTTAATTGTAGAACGCGCCACAACCTTATTTCCGATTGTCGCTTGAATTGGCACTTCAAACTGCTGTCTTGGAATTAACTCTTTTAACTTTTCTACAATTACTTTTCCACGGTCATATGCTGAGTCACGATGCACAATGAAAGATAGCGCATCGACTTGCTCACCATTCAATAAAATATCCATCTTCACAAGCTTAGACGGTTTATAACCAATTAGCTCGTAATCAAAGGATGCATATCCTTTCGTATTCGACTTTAATTGATCGAAGAAATCATATACGATTTCAGAAAGCGGAATTTCATATGTCAAAGTAACGCGCGTTTCATCTAAATATTGCATATCAATAAACGTACCACGTTTCCCTTGGCAAATTTCCATAACTGCCCCAACATAATCGTTTGGAACCATAATAGATGCTTTTACATACGGTTCTTCCACACGATCAAGAGATTGCGGATCCGGCATGTTAGATGGATTATCAACTGTCATGTCCTCACCGTTTGTTAAATATACTTTATAAATAACACTTGGTGCTGTTGTAATTAAATCAATTTTAAATTCACGTTCAATACGTTCTTGAATGATTTCCATATGAAGTAAGCCTAAGAAACCACAGCGGAAACCAAATCCAAGTGCTTGAGACGTTTCTGGTTCAAATTCAAGAGCAGAGTCATTTAATTCTAGCTTTTCTAATGCATCACGTAAATCATTATAACGCGCAGAATCAATTGGATATAAACCACAGAATACCATTGGATTTAATTTACGATACCCTGGTAAAGGTTCTGCCGCTGGACGTTTTGCATGTGTAATCGTATCACCTACACGCGTATCACCAACATTTTTAATTGATGCCGCTAAAAAGCCTACATCACCCACTGTTAATTCTTCACGCTGTGTTGTTTTCGGTGTGAACACACCTACTTCTGTTACTTCAAACTCTTTACCTGTTGCCATCATACGTACTTTATCGCCAACTTTTACTGTACCGTTTACAACACGGATATAAGCAATTACACCGCGGTACGGATCATATAAAGAGTCGAAAATCATACATTGTAATGGTTCTTCCGAATCACCTGCTGGAGCTGGCACTTTTTCAACGATTTGTTCTAAAATCTCTTCAATACCAATCCCCGCTTTTGCAGAAGCAAGCACAGCTTCTGATGCGTCTAAGCCAATTACATCTTCTACCTCTTGACGAACGCGCTCTGGATCAGCGCTCGGCAAGTCAATTTTATTAATAACCGGCAAAATTTCTAAATTATTATCTAGTGCTAAATATACGTTTGCTAATGTTTGCGCCTCAATCCCTTGCGCTGCGTCAACAACAAGTATCGCACCTTCACAAGCCGCCAAACTACGAGATACTTCATACGTAAAATCGACATGCCCTGGTGTATCAATTAAGTGGAGAATATATTCTTCTCCATCTTTCGCTTTATACGTTAATTGTACTGCATTTAATTTAATTGTAATTCCGCGCTCACGCTCTAAATCCATAGAGTCAAGTAACTGTGCTTTCATTTCGCGTTGTGTTAACGCATTTGTTTTCTCTAAAATGCGGTCTGCCAACGTTGACTTTCCGTGGTCAATGTGAGCAATAATGGAAAAGTTACGAATTTTAGACTGCCTTTTTGCTCTTTCTTCTTTATTCATCTATTTTCTCACTCCTACTAATCTCGCCAATATACACTAGCACTGATTATATCAATACAAGGGAAAAGATTCAATGAAAACTGGTGCAGCGTTATAAGCAAGTGCTCTTACTTTTATCATATGCAATCCGTAAACAATAGACAAACCTTTTCTATCATGAAGAAAAGCTACCCTACTCTTAAGTAAGATAGCCGCTTCTTTACGTTCCAAATTAACGAAATATACGTTTCATTTTATCTACAACGGTATATGTTACGTTGCGAACTACATTTTGTACAAATAAAGTCAATCCTCTTCCCATGGTCTCTAGCATATTAAAACTTTTTAATCCCTCTAGCTGTTTTTGTTTTTCCTCAATGGAAAATGTTTCTCCAAGAATTGTTCTTCCTACATCCCCGTGGTCTGTTCCTGTTATATGAGCAATTTGCTCATATGTTGGATTATTATAACCTTTCATCTGTTTTAACCCGCTATTAGCAACTTGCATACCCGCTAACGTTATAAGAAATAAACTGATAACGAGAAGAATACATTTGCGTGTAAACTGCCCCAATTCTTATTTCTCCTTTTACAATCAATGCGTATATGCCCCTGTATTATCCTGATCAATTTGATGATGAAGCGCTGCATTCAAACCACTGGCAATGAGATTGGCCATATCCTCAATAAACGCATCAACTTCTTTTGGTGTGACCATTAAATTATGTCCGAGCGGCGCTAACACTTCATAAATTAACTTTCTCTTCTCTTCTTCCTCGAGCGTACCAACAGCTCCTAAAAACATATTGCGGCTCTTTTCGTCCGGCATATCTTCTTCTGTCAATTTTTTCTTCTCACCAAATGTAAAGCCGGCCGGAAGTAAAGAACGGGCTGGCTTTCCGCCCTCTCGCATCTCACGCCCAAAATGTTTTAAAATGAAATCAATTGTATCACTTGTAATTGAGACCGCATCTACAACAGTTGGAACACCAATTGCAATAACTGGTATACCGAGCGTATCTTTACTTAACTCTTTTCGTTTATTCCCAACACCAGAACCAGGATGAATACCAGTATCCGAAATTTGGATGGTACTATTTACTCGTTCAATAGACCGGGCAGCAAGCGCATCAATTGCAATCACAAAGTCTGGCTTTGTTTTTTCAATGACTCCATAAATCATATCGCTCGTTTCAATACCTGTAATGCCCATAACTCCCGGTCTAATCGCACTGACGGAACGAAAACCTTCCTCAACACTTTCCGGCTGCAACTTAAATAAATGACGTGTGACAAGTACATTCTCCACAACAATTGGACCTAATGCATCCGGCGTTACATTCCAGTTACCAAGACCAACGATTAAGCAGCTCGCTTCCTTATCTATCCCAATTTCCTCCATGAAGTAGGAGAATTCTTTCGCAAAAATATTCTCTACTTTTTGTTGTAACTCTGTGTCTTGCTGACGAATCCCTTGCACTTCTAAAGTTAAATAATTTCCTGGTTTCTTTCCCATCGCCGGAGCAGCACTTTCATCAATTGTCACCTTCGTAATTGTAATACCATCTTCTTCGCGCTCTTTTACAATTACACCTTGAATAGCAGTTTTTTCTTCTTGCTGCTCTTGCAGCATTTGATGGGCTTCTAATGCAAGATCTGTTCTTATCGCATATTTACTTAAATCAAGCGGTTCACGCATACTATCTCCTCCACTACTTATAATAAATATTCATTAGAATTCCCCAAATTTTTTTAGCCATTCTTTTCCTATATTGAAATTTCATCGATCTCACTATTGCAATTCTCTTCTCCGTTTGATAGAATATCACTTGTTCTATGTAAGTATCGAGTCACTCGATCGCACCAGGGAGGTGAAATATATGGCAAACATTAAATCTGCTATCAAACGCGCTAAACTTAGCGAAGAGCGTCGTGCACATAACGCTTCTATCAAATCTGACATGCGTACAGCTGTTAAAACTGTAGAGGCTTTAGTTAACAATAACGATCTTGAAACAGCAAAAGAAGCATACAAAGTAGCTTCTAAAAAACTTGACAAAGCAGCTCGTAAAGGTCTTATCCACCAAAACGCTGCATCTCGTCAAAAATCTCGCTTAGCGAAACAAGTAAACGCGTAAGCGTTTAAAAAAACGATCCATCTGGGTCGTTTTTTATTTTCCTAAAAAAATGTTCATGTAGTTGTCTACATGAACATTTTTCCACTATCCAATATGATTTAAACGCATTAGAAAAAATTCTAGCACAAGTCGTTTATCCATTCTTCCTGTTTTCATATTATAATCTGCTTCAGCAAGTTCATGAATCACTCGCTTTAACGCTTCAAATGAGAAGAAATTTGTTTGATTCATTGCCAATTTCACGCGATACGGATGCACACCGATATGCGATGCAATTTGATTTTGCCCATAACCGCGCTGCTGAAGTTCTTTTACTTGATATAATAAACGAAACTGACCTACAAGAAGCGCAAGTAATTTAATTGGCTCTTCTTGCTGTGTAAATAATCCTTCTAAAATGCGCATTGCACCTGCAATATCTTTTTTTATCACCTTTTCTGTTAAGGCGAACACATTTTGTTCAGCAGACTTTGGAACAAGTTCTGCTACAAGACCTGTAGTAATCTCACCGCCTAGTCCGACATATAATGTGAGCTTATCCATTTCTTGCGCAAGCATCGTCACATTGCTTCCAACAAGCTCTAATAGCAAACTAGCTGCCCCATCCTCTATATGAATATGCATTTCTTCTGCACGGCTTACGATCCATTTACGCACATCTTGTACTTGCATTGCATTTGCTTCTACCACATCTGCTGTTTTCTTCAAGAGCTTTGTAATTTTTTTACGCTCGTCCAATTTTTCAAACGGGGCAATAAATACGAGAATAGAAAATGATGAAGGTTCAGCAATATATTCTTCTAACACTTTTACGTTTTGCTCAATTTTTGCTTTTTGAGATGTTAAAAATAACGGTGATTTCACAACGATGATTTTACGTTCTCCAAAAAAAGGAAGTGTCTTTGCATCCTCAACTACTTCTTCTATATACGCTTCTTCTAAGTCATACGTAACAATGTTGAACTCACGATCTTCTTCAGCTAATGCTTCTGATGTCAAAAGCTGAAGCGTTTCATTTATAAAATATGCCTCTGTTCCATATAACAAATATAACGTGGAAAATTGCTTTTTCTTTATTTTTTTATGTATATCACTCATGTAACTTCCTACTCCCTAACACTTTATATACTTATAGTAATGTGGCAGCCACCGTTTTACAAGTGCAAAGGAACAGGCAACTACCCGTTCCTTGATCTATATAAAACGTTACAAAATAAACCCCGGGAATTTTATTTTGTAACGGTAATTACCTTGGTCTTATTGTTTGCACTTGCCTTACCAACTATGAATGACAACTGTTAGCACACTTGGAAAAGCATTGATAATGTGAAACTTCCATCAGCGGAGGCGACTTTCCACTAATGGAAATCTCGCCCAATTGGACTTTTACGGGCAATATTCCCAACTCCCTCAGAATTTTGAGTTTGGAATACTGCCCACGAATAACAGGATAAATTGTAGATTTTTTTCTGACAATATTTTATACTAAAATGGAATGTTGGGAGGGATTCAAAGATGAATGAATTTGAAAAAAACGTTCAAAGTAAGCGTAATGACGCTACCGATTCAGGAGTAGGCTTTATAGTTTCATTTGGATTTTTTACCACATTATTTATCATCGCAACAGTCATTAAATTTATCGGTTCTTAAAGACTGCATGTGGCAGTCTTCTTTTTTTCTGTGTTTCATCATATGTTAACTTACTGCGAAACGTTCCCGTCTCCCCTTGAAAAACATAAGAAATTGCTCCTTGTTCATCCGTTCTCCACATTTTAATACCGCGTTCTTTTAAACGCTCTAACACTTCACTATGCGGATGCCCATAATGATTGTTCTCTCCAACAGAAATAACGGCTGTTTTCGGCTGTACAATATCCAAAAACTGTTGTGAAGATGACGTTTTACTACCATGATGTCCAACTTTTAAAACGTCTGCATGCAGCTCTGGATACCATTGTATGAGACGCCTCTCACCTATTTCTTCTAAATCACCTGTGAATAACCATGTTAGTCCCCCTATTTTCGTCCAAATCACAATAGATTGATCATTATCTGCCTTTTCTTCTCCTCCTGGGGATAATACCGAAAACACCACCTCACCAGCCGCCCAGCTGTCTCCTTTTTCTACAACTCGAACGGGCACATTCTTTTGCACAGCAAGCTGCTTTATTTGTTGTTCAGGTAAGGAGAATTTTTTCTTCTTCCCTAAAACAACCTCTTTCACGGCAATGGATTGCATTACTTCTTTAGCTGCTCCCATGTGATCCATATCTCCATGTGTCACAATTAATTTATCAATCACTCGCACACCCTCTTTTTGTAAAAATGGAATGAGGATGTCATGTCCAACAGAAAATTCATGTTTTTTCCGCTGCCATTCTTTCTTCTTTACTGGAAGTGTCCCACCCGTATCAATTACATACGTTCCTTGATTGTATGGGAGACGAATCAAAATAGCATCTCCTTGTCCAACGTCAATATAAGTAATACTTCCGTTTGCATTTACATATGGAAATGCATAATGACATATACTAAGCAGAAAAAAGCTCGATAGAAACAACATGCGATATTTTCTCCAAATAAGCCCCTCCCATGATAAAAGGACGCTTACAATACTCATGCAATATAGCGCAACGATAAATGGCGGTGTTTGTCCAAAGGTAAGACGTACAAACGGTAAAGCTTCGCATATTTGAAGCATCGTATTCGAAACATGTATACATAGAGACAATATGTGAGCTAACCACTGTGACACAATTGGGAGAAATATCATACATATAAGAAGCACAATGCACATAGGCAAAACAAATAAAGATAAAAACGGGACATATAGCATATTTAGAAGAATACTGTAAGGAGAAAAATAGCCGAAGTGATAAAGTAAAATAGGTGTACTCGTTAACTGAGAAATAACTGAAAGATATATAGAATTTTTCACTATACCATGTTCACTAGCTAGAAGCTGCGACGAAGATAACAAAAGAGAAAAACTTCCTACGAATGAAAACTGAAATCCAATGTCAAATAGTACATACGGATCATAAAAAAGCATGATTATCAACGTCATACTTAAAGCATCCATCCCTGAGACTCGGATTGCTTGCGTGAGCGCTCCTAGCACAATAACAGCTGCTATAGATGCTCGCACAACCGATGGCGAGGCCCCTGCACAAAACATATATAGTGGAATACACACGAGTAGGAGCATCGTCGTACTTTCACGTGTCATCCCAGTTCGAAGTAATACGAAATAACATATCGCAGTTAACAGAACAATATGCGATCCTGATATTGCCAACAAATGCACAAGTCCAAACTGTTGATACTGTTCCTCTACCTCAAACGTCATATATTGGCGATCACCAAACAATAAAGCATTCATAAAGGCCGCTGACTGTCCGGAAAAAGTCTCTCCTATATAAGAAACAGCTGCTTGTCGCATCGAAAATAACCAATGAACAAACGAAATATCTTTTTGTACACAATTCGAGATTGATTCTGCCTCAAAAAGAGCATGAATATGCTGTTTATATAAATAATCCTTATAATTAAACGCATAAAAATTTCGAGGAAGGGGCGGCTCTTTCAAAGTACCAGTAAACGTACACACCATACCAGGGTGCAATTGCTTCAATTCTTCTTTTAATTTACGAGACGGAATTTTGTAAAACAACTGAACTGTTTCATTACTTTCCATTCCTAACTGAAAAGAAAGGCGATCTCCATTTATAAGCGGGGTACTTTGAATTGTACCTGTTATGTCTGTCTCACGAAAAGAGAGCATAGAATCATTTTGTTTGTCTACGTAGATTGCATATACATACGTAAGACCAAATACGAGGACAATCAAGGAGAATATTGGAAGAGAGGTACGAGGAAAACAAACGAAACAATAGCAAACGAATATAAAAAAAGGAACGATAGAAAAAGAGGAGTAAGCCGTTGCAATCCCAAAGATAACTGAGATTGCAACGTAGCTCCATTGCCCACGCAACACGTACTCACCTCACGGTTTATACCATATTTTTTGCCTGCAATAATACTTGTTGCAACTGTTCCAACGTCATTTCATCTGTTTCTAACGAAGACAAAAGCTGTTTTAGCTCCTGCATTTTCTGTTGTTCTTCTAATGTTGTTACGTCAAATGCAAGAGGAACATGTTTTACTCTTACATTTGCTTGCTCAAATAACTCAAGTGCATACGGATGATTTTTATAATCTTGCGCATAATACACTGCTGTAATACCACTTTGAATAATTGCTTTACAGCAATGTAAACACGGAAAATGCGTAACATAAATTTCCGCTCCATCTGTTTTCGCACCAAATTTCGCACATTGCAGTAGTGCATTCATTTCCGCATGAATTGTGCGTACACAATGATTATCAATCACATAACACCCTTCATCTATACAATGCACACCGCCGGCAATCGATCCATTATAACCACCAGCAATAATGCGTTTATCCCGTACAATTGTCGCTCCAACCGCAAGCCTTGTACACGTACTGCGCAGTGATAACAAATGACTTTGTGTCATAAAATATTGATCCCAAGAAACTCGTTCCATTATCTTCACCTACTTTTTAATCTTCTTACTAGTGTAGCGAAAGAAGAAAAAAGTCGTCAATCATTTATGGAACAATTATTTCATCTTTTATTTTTTCTAGCGACTTTTCTCCAATCCCATCAACCTCTAATAAATCTTCTACTTTTTGAAACGGTCCGTGCTGCTCGCGATATTTCATAATATTTTCTGCTTTTCTAGGACCAATGCCGGATATTTTTTCAAGTTGTTCCTTTGTTGCTGTATTAATTTGTATTTTTCCTTCTTGCAAGGACGAGCCATTCACAGAAACCGTTTGTTCTCCTTTTTTTGGCACATAAATCATCATTTGATCTTGTACAATCTGCGCCAAGTTTACCTTCGTCACATCTGCTTCTGGTAAAAATCCCCCTGCTTTTTCAATAGCATCTTTCACCCGCGCTCCGCTTTGTAATTCATACACCCCTTCATGATGTACAGCTCCTTTAACATCAACTATAGTCGTTTTCGATTGCGGTTTAGAATCTATTACTTTTGTTTTCTCTTTCCTTTCTTCCATCTTAGAATTCGCTTCAACTTTCACTGCAGGCTGCTCTTGCCCATTTTTTGTTTGCCATACAAATAAAATACCGACAACACCAATTGCCGCAAATAAAACGAGCCACTTTCTCGGCAAATTCATCATCATTTTGCACCTCTAATTCATAAATTCAAAATAAACTTCATATTGTTTAGGAGAAAGATGTTACGAAGGAGGGGATGAAACATTGAACATAGGAATAATAGGAACAGGGAATATGGGGAATATACTCATTGATGCATGCATCGAAGCCCGGGCTGTCAAACCTTCGTGTCTTACTATTATTAATCGTACTTTCGCAAAAGCATATCATATAAAAGAGAAGTATCCTTCTATTCATATAGCAAAAACAATTCAAGAAGTAATTGAACGCTCTGAGCTGATTTTTATTTGCGTAAAACCATTAGATATATATCCTATTTTGACAAATCATGCTCCTATTCTTACAAATGACAAATGCCTAGTTTCGATTACAAGCCCCATATCTACCGTACAATTAGAAACGATCGTATCTTGCCATGTTGCTCGTATTATCCCGAGTATTACAAATCGCGCATTAGCTGGTGTCACCCTATGTACATTCGGAAAAAACTGCTCACAAGAATGGCAAACGCGTGTATTGAACTTATTTCAAAAAATATCTAAACCTATTACTATTGAAGAAAATATCACAAGAGTGGCATCCGATATCGTAAGCTGCGGCCCTGCATTTTTCAGCTATTTGTTACAGCGCTTTATTGATGCTTCTGTAGAAGAAACAAACATTACACGTGAAGAAGCTACTATTTTAACGAGCGAAATGATTATCGGTATGGGAAAACTGTTAGAAAAACAAATTTTCACCTTGCCGACTTTGCAGGAGAAAGTGTGTGTAAAAGGCGGTATAACCGGGGAAGGGATTCGCGTTTTAGAAGAACATGTTGGAGATATGTTTAACAAGGTGTTAAAACGAACACACGAGAAGTACCAAGAGGATGTAAAACATGTAGAACAACAATTTAAAAAGCATTAATATATCTCTTACGACAAAAACTACTATATTCCTTCATAAATGCTTTATTTTTTTGCTGCCTACCTTTATCCCGCTATTCGCGGGCAGTAAGACCCCCGAAAATCGAAGAAGATAGGTGGGGGATAAAGCCCCCCACTGATGGAAGTTTCACTTTATAAGTAAAAAAGCAACCATTCATACGGTTGCTTTTTTACTATGCATTCTTTTTAGCGACAAAGAAAATACGCTCTGTTTGTTCTGTTACTTCAGTTCTTTCGAAATCTCCCGTTACGCGAAGAACGGTAAAACCAGCTTCTTCAAGCCATTTCGTCAGTTCTTCAACAGAATATGTACGCTGCATATGCAACTCATCAAATCGATGATACACATCCTCTTCTTCATCTCGTACAAAAAATGTTAAATCATGCTCGACACTGTTTGTTTCTTCACCTGGGAAGCAGTTCCATATGAGAGAAATTTCTTCTTCATTGACTGTATACGTTTCATTTTGAAATACGTGATGAATTTTATAAAGAGAGTGAACATCAAATAAAAATAAACCATCTTGATGCAAATGATGATAAACACGTCGAAATGTTTCTTGAACGCCTTCTTCTTGCAACACATAATTTAACGAATCACAAAAAATCGTGACGCAGTCAAACTCACCTGGAACATCCAACTCGCGCATATCTTGTTGATAAAAAGGAATAAAATGACCTTCTTCACATAACTTTTGCTGAGCGATTGTTAACATTTCTTCCGATAAGTCTACTCCCGTTACATCATATCCTTTTTTCACAAGAGGCAATGTGACATTGCCCGTTCCGCAAGCCACATCCAGAATTTTCGCATCTGTTTTACCAATTTGCTCTAAGCTTTGTTCCGTAAATTCTACCCATTTTTCATATGGGACATCATTCATTAGCTCATCATACAATAATGCAAATTGTTCGTATCTCATTGACCTAGCTCTTCTGCAATATCTTCACGCGGTACATCGCCCCAAAGACGTTCTAAGTTATAGTAATCACGCTCATCTTTATGGAATACGTGTACAACAACATCCCCAAGGTCAACTAACACCCAACGCGCTTCTTCAAAACCTTCCATGCGCTTTACATCAATTTGCACTTCATGTGCCTGTTCTTTAATCTCGCGAGCGATTGCTTGCACTTGTTTATCAGAGTTACCATGGCAAATCACAAAATAATCCGCAAGCGGTGAAATCCCTTGCATATTTAAAACAACAATATCTTCTGCTCTTTTATCGTCAGCTGCTCGTGCTGCCAATACTAATAATTCTCTATCTTTCATTTCGTAAAGTCCTCCTTAATGACTGCATTATACGTTTGGAATGTTAATGGATAGATCGTTTGGTTCTTTTCCATTAAAAATTGTATTGTATGCTTTAAAGCATATAATAACGCTTGATTAATATCTTCTCGCGCCAGCTTTCTCGCTTCTTCAACGCCAGGAAACTTACGGCCAGGTTCAATATAATCCGCCACATAAATCACTTTATCAAGCATCGTCATTTGTTCATGTCCACTCGTATGATACGTAATAGCTTGTAATATGTCAGTATCTGTAATACCGACTTCTTTTTCTACTAAATATGCCCCAACTGGTGCATGCCATAATTCTTTATTATAATGCAACAAATCCTGTGGTAAATTTTCTCGCTTAATAATTTCTTCCATTTCTAAAATCGGTCTACACTTTGCATAATCATGAAAAATCGCTGCCATCTCGGCCTTTTTCTCGTCAACACCATATTGCTTTGCGAGTTCGATAGCCGTTTCCATAACACCAATTGTATGAATATAACGCTTTTCATGCATTTGTTGTTTCACAATTTCAAGTGCTCGTTTACGATCCATATAGCCCATTCCTCTCAATGTATTCCTGTACTCCTTTAGGAAGCAAATATTTGCATGTCTTCTTCTTTGTAAAACGTTCGCGCAGAAGCGACGAAGAGACAGCAAATTCCGGAATTTCTACCGTTACAATATCATAAGACGTAGAAAGTGTATAACCAGGACGAGCAACGCCGACAAACGTAACGAGCTTTAACAACTTATCGATGTTATACCATTTTGGCAAGTATTCGACCATATCTCCGCCAATAATAAAATAAAATTGAACGTCTGGATGCTCCTTTGTCAATTGTAACATAGTGTCATATGTGTAAGACGGACCTTCTCGTTCCAGTTCCGCTAAACAAATAGAGAAATGCATGTCTTGTTCGATTGCTAAATGAATCATTTCTAAACGATTACGTACACTTGTGACTTCCTTATCTCGTTTGTGAGGGGGGATTTGATTTGGCAGAAACCAAACCTCATCAAGTTGCAATGCATCATACACTTCATTTGCAATTAACAAATGTCCATTATGAGGCGGGTCAAATGTCCCGCCAATAATCCCGATTCTCTTCAAAGAAAACGCCCCTTTACCTTGTCCTTATAGGTGATAGTTCCCCTTCATGAAAAAGTGAGGCACCTATACGAACTCGATTGGTTCAACTAACTTTTAGAAATCGTTACTTTGTTTTTGGTAACACAATACGTTTATTTTCTTTTGATTCTTTATATAAGACGATTGTGCTTCCGATTACCTGTACAAGTTCAGCTTTTGCACCTTTCGCAAGCTCTTCTGCTACTTCATGGCGATCAAATTCACAGTTTTGTAGTACGCTAATTTTCATTAGCTCACGCACTTCTAACGCTTCTGCAATTTGCTTTACCATATTTTCATTTACTCCACCTTTACCAACCTGAAAAATTGGTGTTAAGTGATGTGCCTCAGCACGTAAAAATCGTTTTTGTTTTCCTGTTAACATGTATTTAGCCTCCAAGCTTTTTCATTACTATTTGTTTCATTCGTTCTATATTCGGCAAACGTCCCGTCCAAATTTCAAATGCAAGTGCGCCTTGAAATACAAACATATCAATGCCATTTTGTACAATCGCTCCATGCGCCTTCGCATCTTGCAATAACTTCGTTTCAAACGGATTATAAATAATATCAGACACAATGCTTCCTTTTTTCAAATCTCGAATGCGTAGCGGTGTATCTTCTACATGCGGGTGCATACCTACTGTCGTTGTATGGATAATGATATCGTACAGTGCTTGTTTGTCTATTGCTTCTTCTATTGAAAGCGCTAAGGACACGACTTCACTTTCACAGCCAGCAATAAGCTGCTCTGCTTTTTCTACTGTTCGATTCGCAATGTCAATCTCTTTCACACCAGCATCTGCAAGTGAATAATAAATCGCACGACACGCCCCGCCAGCGCCGAGCAGTAAAATACGTTTGTTCGTTAATGGCTCTTTACTAATAGATTGCAATGAACGAACATATCCAATTCCATCTGTATTATACCCAATTAGTTTTCCTTCTTTATGAAGCACTGTATTTACTGCACCGATTTTCTCTGCCAACGGATCAATTTCGTCTAAATGCTGCATAATAGAAACTTTGTGCGGAGTTGTCACATTAAACCCAACAACCCCAAGTGCCTTTAATCCAGTCACCGCTTCACCTAATTCGCTCTCTTGAACAAGAAAAGCATGATAATGTGCATCGATCTCTAAATGTGTAAATGCATCATTATGCATGAGCGGTGATAAGGAATGTCCAATTGGATTCCCAATTACGCCATATAATTGTTTCACAAGTCCTCACCACTTTAGATTAAAGATTTACGTAATGAAACACTAACTCCTTTTGGTACATGCGCTGCAATTTTTGCGCCAGCTTCATTCACTGTTACCCATCCTAAACCCGAAAATACAACATCGGTTTTCGGTTCGTGAATTGTAAACTCATATTTTACAAGCTCTGGCATGTTCTCAAGTTCTTCTGGTGTTGGTGGATTTAATAATTCTCCAGCATGCTTTTCATACAATGCATCTGCTTTTTCAAGCTTCGTACGATGAATTGTAAGACGATTGGATAAATGGCAAGTAAACGAACGACGACCGCCGCTTATATAATCAAATCGTGCTAATCCACCAAAGAATAACGTTTGTTCTTCATTGAGTTGAAATACCATCGGCTTAATTTCTTTTGTTGGAGTAATCATTTTTAAGCTTTGCTTTCCAACATAATGTGCCATTTGATGATGATTAATAATACCTGGTGTATCATATAAAGATGAATTTTCATCTAATGGAATATCGATTAAATCCAGCGTTGTCCCCGGGAAATGTGATGTCGTAATGACATTTTCTGTTTCCTCGCTAAACGTTTTAATAATACGGTTAATAAACGTTGATTTTCCAACGTTTGTACACCCAACAACATAAACATCTTTTCCATCACGGTATTGTTCAATTGCACTTGCAAGCTCTTCAATACCTTGACCTTTTGCAGCACTAATTAAGAAAACATCTTCCGGCTTTAAACCGAGTTGCTTCGCACTATAGCGCATCCAATGTGTTAGCTTTTCCGGTTTCACAGATTTTGGAATTAAATCCGCTTTATTGCCGACAAGAAGTACTTTATTATTTCCAACAAAACGGTGTAAACCAGGCAGCCAACTTCCATTAAAATCAAAAATATCAACAATCTTAACAACTAATGCATCAGATTGTCCAATTCCATTTAAAATGCGTAAAAAATCATCATCTGTTAACGACACATCTTGAATTTCATTGTAATGCTTTAAGCGAAAACAACGCTGACAAATGATATGTTCTTTCTCTAACGAAGAAGCTGGTGCATAACCAACTTCACTTTTATTTTCTGTTTGAATTGCAACACCGCATCCAATACATTTAAACGTCTCAGTCAAGCTTTATTCCTCCCAATTAATTAAACCTTTTTTCTTCATATTACGCATAATTCTACGCTCAATTTTCCGATTAAAACGAGTCATAAATCCGTCTGTTTTTGCAACTGGAACAACTAAAATCGTGTGCAGTCCAACACGATTACCTCCAAGCACATCTGTTAATACTTGATCTCCAATTACAACTACTTCTTCCGCACGCAAATTCATTTCCGTTAGCGCTCGTTTAAAAGCACGAACAAGCGGCTTACGTGCACTATGAATAAACGGAATACCAAGTGGATCAGCAAAATCTTTTACACGTTGTTCATTATTATTCGAAACAACTGTCACTTGAATGCCGTGTTCCTTCATTTTAGCAAACCATTCTTCCAATTGCGGGGTCGCATTCGGACGATCCCATTCAATCAGGGTATTATCTAAATCAGTAATAATCCCTTTTATACCTCGTTTTTCCAATTCTTCTGGTTGAATATGATACACATTTTTCACATATTCATTTGGTAAAAATAAACTCAATCTCTTTCACCTCTTTGAGGAGTTTTGTATAGTTCACCTTCCTTTTTTGAGAGCGTCTTTTCTCAAAAAGGGTTAGGTGAACTTATCGGGCTCTTACAGGCAGTTACTCTTCATGAAACTTCTATCACTACTGCCTGTTAGAGCGGGGTATAGTTCAACTTCCCTTTTGGAGAGCGATTTTCTCTCAAAATGAGTTAGGTGAACTTATCGGGCTCTTCCTGCCCGCTAGTAGCGGAATAACTCATCTAACGGCTACTGTCCGTTAAACTTGGACAAAATTTTTCGACAGCATTTTTCGATTACACACCTGTGGATAAACTTGTACACAATTTCCACGTTTAAATTTCAGTTAATTCCGAAATTACCAACAATTCTTACACATCTTATCCACGATAACATGTGGATAACCAACAGATTGTGACACAAGACAATTTTTGGTACATTAAATGTGACAAATTTACCTTTTTCGTAGGAGGTGAATCGCCTTGACGGCGAAACATATGGAAAAGTTATCTACTGAATTACTCACTGAGTCTTATTATAAAGCAAAAGAATTAAATTTAAATCCCGACTTCATTTTACTTATTAAACAAGAAATCATTAGACGTTCACTAGAGGACAAGCTTTTGAAGTCGTCTTGAGTACATATAAAGTGAAACTTCCATAGGTGGCCTTTTATCCGCTTATGATTAGTTGACCAGATTACCTTAATAAGCTCTGTATATTAAGATTAGAGATTTACTGCCCATTCAGTGCGGGGTAGATTGCTTCACCTGTAAAAAGAGCCATCTAGAAGACGGCTCTTTTATTATAAAGTGAAACAAGCTACATAAAAGCTGCTTCTTTTATAACCGAGTTGCGACTTTTTCACCAACACGAACCTCTTGTCCACTAGTTAATGATTGAACTACTTCAATCATATCCTTTTCAAATAATAGAACAACTGTAGAGCCAAATGTAAAGTAAGCCATCTCTTCACCTTTTTGAACAACTTCTCTCTCATGCAGCAGTTCAATACTATTAACAAACATTGCGCCTACTTTAACAAGAGCCAACCGCTCTCCTTCACTCTCTATTTCAGTTACAGAGCGATAGTTTTTGGATAACGTATCTTTTCCATATTTCATACCTGCTGCATTAACAGGATATGATTTCCTTCCAAGTACAAAACGTTCTGTTACTGTACCTGAAAGCGGGCTATGAATACGGTGATAATGGCTTGGACTTAAATAAATAACCATGTATGTACCACCTGCGTAGCGCGCTGCTCTTTCTTCCGTACCAAGCATATCTACAATAGAATATTGTTTTCCTTTAATCTCAAACATTTTCGCTTGGTCAATAGGACCATGATCTGCAAAAACACCATCAACCGGACTCACAATGCTAGATACTTCTGTATCAATCGATCGTTTTCCCTTTTTTAATTTACGCGTAAATAATTCATGAAGCGTTCCGTACTCTTTTAAATCCTTCTCCATCTCATCTTGTCTAATGTGAAATACTTTTGCATAAGACGGGATAATAATCGAGCTTAAACGCGACTGCGCAAATTTACGCAATACATAGGACGTAAAACGACCATTTGTAAGTTCAATCAATAATCGATATAACGTACGTCGCAAACTGCGAAACCCCCTACTATGATATATTCTTTTGTAATAAGACTATTAAATGTAGTTTCTCCTATTTTTGTTTCTATATCATAAATTATTAGCACCTTTTAATATTACAGATAGAACCCATCATTTTCAACCGTGAACATAGATTTATCAAAGGAGTTTCATTTTATCGAAAAAGAAAAATGCCTGCTTTTGAATAAAATCAGGCATTTTCCATCTTCAAGATTTCCCCTTCTTATCTTTCTCTGCACGAACAAATTCATGAAACATTTTCATTAATGCTCTCTTCTCAATACGCGATACATAGCTCCGCGATATACCAAGTGCTTTCGCAATCTCTCGCTGCGTTTTCTCTTTCTCCATACCAAGACCAAATCGGTTTACAATTACTTCTTTTTCCCGTTCATCTAATATGTCGATATACTCTTTAATTTTCTCAAGCTCCATACTCAGTTGAATGGTATCAATCACATCTTCTGATTCTGATTTTAAAATATCTATTAAAGAAATTTCATTCCCTTCCTTATCCTGCCCAATTGGATCATGAAGAGAAACATCTTTTTTTGTTTTCTTTAATACGCGTAAATGCATTAAAATTTCATTTTCAATACAGCGAGCTGCATACGTTGCCAATTTTGTTCCTTTTCCTTGCGAATAGCTTTCAATCGCCTTAATTAAACCAATCGTACCGATGGAAATTAAGTCTTCTGCATCTTCTCCTGTATTTTCAAATTTCTTCACAATATGTGCCACAAGGCGTAAATTATGTTCGATGAGGAGATTTCTTGCGTGTGCATCTCCTTGCTCCATAAGCTCTAAGTACTTTCTCTCCTCATCAGGCGACAACGGCTGTGGAAATGCATTATTTTTGACATACGATACGAAAATGAAAACCTCACGAATCATATATCCAATTGCGGCGAACAGACTCAACCTCTTCACCCCCGCAAAAATAGTGGTCTTTACTATGTGTATGTGGGCGGGTGATTGTTTGTGTCTGTACAACGCAAATATCAATTCTTGTCTTTTTTAAAGTCCGTTATCAAATCAAAACCTTTTTATCATACATTTAGAGTCCCATCCAAATTACTTATTGAAGGGGATTGATGTTGGCATAAAGTGAAACTTCCATCAGTGGGGGTTTTCTTCATCCCCCACTGATGGAAATCCTGCCCAATCGGGCGCATGCCAGCAGTTATCCCCGACCTATCTTCTTCACTCTTCTCTGAATCTTGAGGTGGGGGTCTTACTGCCCACAAATAGCGGGATAAAAATGATTGAAATTTATGCTGCTATTCGTGCCGAATCTCCTAACCCTAGATTTTGTTTCTAATCCTTATAGGATAGGAGGTGGAGGTGGAGGAGCTATTGGAGAGAAAGGAACGGGTGAAGTTATAGGACTAGGTATCAACTGATTATGCAAGACGGTATTCCCCTCTTGCGGCACACCCGCAGCATTGATCCCAAATGTATTGACGATGACACGTCTGATAGGAACAGGTGGGTGAGTAAAATTAGACGGAAAAGTAACAATCACTTCGTAGCAAGGACTTGGCAGATTTACAGGTTGTGGTGGAGATGCGTGAATCGTAAAAAGACCGCGTGGCGGAATCGTAAATGTAATAGGTGTAAAAATCGATTGGACATTGTTAGGAGGAACGATATTAGTTTGCTGCGGTTGAACCCCTTGTGTCGATAAAGACGGATTGAGAGCTTGTCCGGCTAGAAATCCAACCTTAGCAAACTCTGTAGGATTCCACGTATTTTGCCAATCTAACACGGACACAGTGACCGTTTTGGATTCGTAGAAATCCTCATTCAAAAGCGTAACAACCACAATCTCAGTATTGGGATTTCTCAGTATAAGTCCTGTTGTAAATACGTGTAATTTTTGTGGTCTTTGAGCTCCTACAATCGGAACCGGAGACTCATACGGATGGAAAAATTTTTGATCTTTTGGGGGCAAGAATAAATGAACTCCTTTCTATTGAAATATACTATAAATGTATGAAATAAAACTCCTTTTGCTTGTACCCTTGTCCACGTCATGATCGAGAGTACAAATTATCTATTTTTTGTCTTTATATAACTATAGATTCATTTATATCATCACACACGATATCACTGTATTCCCCTCCCTATTCCCTTTACAAATAACAAAAAACGACTAGAATCTCTAGTCGTTTACTTCGTTTCACGATGCAATGTTACTCGCTTTAATCGTGGACAATATTTTT
This sequence comes from Bacillus yunxiaonensis, assembly GCF_037104695.1. Taxonomy (NCBI): domain Bacteria; kingdom Bacillati; phylum Bacillota; class Bacilli; order Caryophanales; family Bacillaceae; genus Bacillus; species Bacillus yunxiaonensis. The sequence goes on from NZ_JBAWSV010000002.1 coordinate 339,594, forward strand.
TTAGTTCAATACGCTCTGGATTGTTTCGTTTATTTTTCTTTGTAATATAATTGCGATCACCGCACTCTGTACAAGCTAACGTAATATTTACACGCATGAATTTATACCTCCTAGTAAATTGATTTCGCGGACACAAAACGTAATTGTTACGATTTACATCATAAACTTTACCATTCACTTTGTCAATTCCATCATAAAAAAACTCCTTAATTTAAAGAACTAACTCTTTCTTCTTAGATAATATCCATATGTTTGAATTATAATTTCATTACTTTTCCCGTTGCAATCATTAAAACTGAAATGATATAGAAGCTTATACAAAGAAAGCAAAATACCTCGAACTCAAGATGTTTTGTAAGCGGTATAAAAAAGACAAAAAACTGAAACAATTTGTTCATACGGAATTCACATCAATCAATTAGTATAGAAAATGTACATAGTTATATCATATAATAAACACTATGTGGGGAAGGAGGAACATGTAATGAAAACACGCTATCGCTTTATGATTTCATCTGTGGCGGCGTTTGCTTATATGATTTGGTATTTAGTTTAAGCAGCCTTACTTTCCAAATAAGAAAAAGGTGTGTATATAATGGAATTTAACCAAACAACAGTTGATTATTGGAAAGCATTTGTATTACCTTATACATTTGCTCTTGAAGAACTGAAAACAAAATTTGAAATTATGAACCGGGAAGCTCAGTTTCTAGAAGACTACAACCCGTTTGAACATATAAAAACACGATTAAAACAACCAAAAAGTATTATTAAAAAGTTGGAACGAAAAAACTTAGTGCCAACTGTCGAAAATGCCCAACAACATTTATTCGATATTATCGGTATTCGAATTACATGTTGTTTCGTGGAAGATATTTACTATTTGAAAAATTTGATAGAAAAACGAACAGATATGGAAATCATAGAAGTTAAAGATTATATTGCAACACCAAAACCAAATGGCTATAAAAGTCTCCATATGATTATTAAGTATCCATTAGTATTAAATTCAGGAACACAAAATGTTTTTGCAGAGATTCAATTACGTACGTTAGCAATGGATTTCTGGGCAAGTTTAGAACATAAAATGTATTATAAATATGAAGGAAATATCCCTGAATATTTAAAGCAGGAATTACATGATGCCGCTATGAAAGCTGAAGAACTTGACAATAAGATGGCCTCCATCCGTCAAGATATTGATGAAATTGAATCGTGTTCAGAGCGCATTTTATTACCTGTGTAAAAGAAGTTCTCTATGCAAGAGAACTTCTTTTTTATCCCGCCCCACTGATGGAAGTTTCACTTTATCCTTTTTCAATCACACGTACTTCTTCTATCTTCCATACACCATCTTCTTTTCCTACGGTGTAACGAACTTTCTTTTCAGCAGATTCTTCTTTCTCTTTCGTTTCTACCACAGCATACTCTCCTTCAAAATTTCTTACGCTAAAATCCAATAGTTCGATTTTTTTATTCTTATTTTTAAATTCTGCTTCTTTTTGTGCTTTTGTATCTTCTAATCCTAATGACTTCGTTGAAAAAAGTGCCATATGCCCCTCAAAGTTTTTCTCATTTATTGTTTGAATATAGGAATCTATTAACTTTCTAATCGCTTGTTCTTCTTCCTTTGGTATAGGCTCATTTTTCCCTTCTTTATGAATCGTTTCTTCCTTTTTCGTTGTGTCTTTTTTCGCTTTTTCTTGTAAGCTACATCCACATAATTGAAAACTTATTATTCCTAAAATCCCTAATCTCTTTAAAAATCGTTTCATATATCTACCCTCCAAAATCAAAAAGAAAAAAGCAAGGCAAAGAAGCCCCGCTTTTTCTTCATGTTAGCGTCTACCTTTATTTGGGTCGCCGCCGCCAATAATATCAAACACACGTTTTGCTAAGTTTGTATTTTCTTGAACGCCAGCAAATAAGTATTTTCCTGGTCCAAATGCATATACACCAACATCTTCACCAGTATGACCACCAGTTGTCCAACCTGTGTAAGAGCGTGTATTAAAGATCGCTTCAATTGCATTATCAATCGTTGTTACATCTTTTGACGCTGCAGCATTATTCACAGATTTAATTTCTTCAGGTGTTAATTGTAAATCAATATACTTTTTCAATGTTTCTTCAACGTTTGCACCTTTAGCGATTTCAGCTGCCATAAAGTCAGGTGTACGTTTTGCTGCTTTAATTGGACTCACATCAAAATTATATACTCCGTTTGCTCCAAGAGACAGACCACCAGTAGAATGATCAGCCGTTGCCACTACTAACGTGTGCTTATCCTTTTTCGCAAATTCAATTGCTGCTTTAAACGCTCTTTCAAAGTCTTCCATTTCACTCATCGCTGCAACAACGTCATTATCATGACCAGCCCAGTCAATTTGGCTACCTTCTACCATTAAAAAGAAACCATTTTTATTTTTATTTAAGCGATTAATCGCTGCATTTGTCATGTCTTCTAAAGAAGGTGTGCTGTCATTGCGGTCAATCATTTTATCAAGACCACCTGGCGCAAATAATCCAAGAATTTGATCATTTTTATCATTTAATAATTGCTGACGATCCGTTACAAGACTATAACCATCTTTTTTAAATTCTTCTGTAAGTTTACGATCTTTTCGATCAAAGTTCTTTAATCCTCCCCCAAGGAGAACGTCAACTTTATGTTTCCCATTAATTTTCTCGTTAAAATAGTCATCAGCAATTTGATCCATATTTTTCCGATCAATGTTATGTGCTCCAAACGCAGCTGGCGTTGCATGTGTAATCTCAGAAGTTGCAACTAAACCTGTAGATTTTCCGCGTTCTTTCGCTTGCTCTAATACTGTTTTTACCTTTGATTTATCATTGTCCACTGCTATGGCTGCATTATATGTTTTAACCCCTGCTGACATTGCAGTTGCCGCAGAAGCTGAGTCTGTAATATTTTGATGCTCATCTTCTGGATATGTAACCTGTGTTCCTACGAGATGCTTATCAAATTCGGTTTGCTCCATTTCAAATGTTTTTGGGTTATCCTTCATATAACGATGCGCTGTCATATAAGAAGGGCCCATACCATCTCCAATTAAGACAATTACATTTTTAATCTTTGCATTGTCTTCTTTTTCATCTGCTTTGATGACATCTGAACGCGTAACATTCCACGTTACAATTGAAGTAAGTGCTAACGATGAAACAACCGCAAACGGCCAAGCTTTCTTCATAAATTTTTTCATCTTATAAGTCCCCCTAAATTCTTAATTCTATCCCTACTACCAAATGTAATAGAAAACTGTTAAGGAGAAATTGGAAATATGTAAACATTTTGTTAATTTAAGGTAAATGTTGTTGCAAGCTGTATTTCTTTGTCGTTTTACTTATCGACGTATATGATTCTTCTAAATTCAGCATGTTTGTAAACCCTCTCTCTTTCCTTAATGCACAATAAGACGTAATATTTTGATTTTCCATGATAAAATGTATCTACTAAAAAACACGAGGAGTGTAATATATGCAAGTAAAAACACTAAGTATCTCTGATATCTCACAGCTTCTATCTCTTTGTGATGCAGTAGGTTGGTTACATAACGTTTCATCTATGAAAGAACAATTTGAAACCTTCTTTTCTATCGGTACCTTGTTTGGCCACGATAACGAAGGTAAGCTTATCTCTTGTATCGCTGCTTTTCCATATAAAACAGGATTTACTTCTATTGGTATGCTTATTGTTCATCCAGATTTTCAACGAAGAGGATTAGCACGCTCTTTGCTAGACATTAGTATAAAAAACGCTTCGCAATTACAACCTTTTACTCTCATTGCAACAGATGCTGGTACGCCGTTATATCATACATATGGATTTAACACAATTACTTCTATTCATCGACTAGAACGAAATAGCACAGCTACAAAAAACAACTCCTTTTCTACTAGTCAAGTCACAAGTCAGGATCTTAATACACTCATTCAACTCGATTACATAGCAAGCGGCGCTTATCGTCCCGAGCTGTATTCAATACTTTTAAATAGAGCATACCTTGCATTAAAAATAGAAAAAAACGATAGACTAGAGGCTTTTGCGCTATGTATACGAAAAGGAGATACCTTATGTGTTACTCCCCTTATCGCTAACAATGAAGAGAATGCCATGCATTTACTACTATCCATATGTAATCAATGGGATGGAGTTGTTCGTATCGACATTCCTCATTCACAAACAACCTTTAGAAACAAACTACAATTATATGGATTTCAAGTAACACTCGTTTCTCCGCTCATGATGAAAAACGGAAAACACCTTCCTGGTAAACGTGATTCTATCTTTGCTATGATGGACGCAGCACTCTGTTAGAAAGGGGACACCATTTTGAAGCGCTGGAAACTTTATATTATTAGTTGCTTTGCTCTGACAACACTAACGAGCTGCAGCACAATTGAGAAGCAAACAAAAAAAGCAACACAAGTAAAAGAAACAGTTACAACAAAACTGAAGACAGATGAAAAAATGATTGAAATTGATGGACAAACCATTTACTTCAAACAAATTGGTAAAAATAAACCACCTTTACTTATGCTTCATGGCTTTGGAGGTTCATCAAATGGCTTTAGCGATATTTATCCCGAGTTAGCAAAAAACCATACCATTATCGCTGTCGATATTTTAGGTTTCGGTCATTCTTCTAAACCGATGGATTTTCACTATTCATTTCCAAATCAAGCAAACTTATATTATAAATTAATGAAAAAATTAGGATATGATACATTCGCGATATTAGGGCACTCAATGGGCGGAGAAATTTCTTTAAACTTAGCATACTTATATCCGAATGCAGTAAGCCACCTTATTTTAGCGGATGCAACAGGGGTTGAATCTTTGCAGCACGGGAAAGGATCTCCAAAACCAAATTTATTAACTGATTTGAGTACTGTCTCTACTCCGAAAGAATATCGTAAGAATGAAGTAAAGTATAAACGTGAAGATACGGAGCATTATACAGAATTAAGTAAAATGAGGCCGCGCCGTTTACGCATCAATGCTGATGAAATCAAAGTGCCAACATTAATTATTTGGGGCAGAAATGATAAAAGCGTTTCTTGGAAAAATGGCGAAACGTATCATCAATTCTTAAAAAATAGTACATTACATATTATCGAAGAAGGCGAACATGCACCGTTTCGTCAACAGCCGAAAGAGTTTATGCAGTATGTTGATGAATTTTTCAAGAAGTATCCTATTAAGTTGTAATTTTTTACAAAAAACCCCTGATTAAAAGGGGGGGATAATACAATCAGGGAAAAAGGAGGAGATGTATTGCTCAGACCTGATAAAGATAATTCATATAAAAATGGATTGTATTTAAGCATTTATAACTTATGCTATATGCTTGGATCAGGCGCTCTATTAATTGGACTTGGTTGGATATTTAGCTCCATTGAAGTAAAAAGTAATTTTACTCTTCTATTTGGTCCGATTATGATACTCTTCTTACTTTTGTCAGGGATTGGTTACTTTATATTATGGATTCGATTATTAAAGAAGTATCGCCAATATGTTACACACAAACCGATTTGGAATATGTTTATTATCGGTGTAATTGGCGTGATTCCCAATCTTATTTTTTTCGGCTATTTTATGAGCCTCCAAAATGATGAATCTTGTTTCGGTGCAGCCTTTTTAGGAATCCCGATTTTCTTTCTATCAGTAATTACGATGCTCATGCTTAGTTTATTTATAGCAAAATCACCTCAAATTCGTTAAAAGGGGTATCTCATGATGAGATACCCCTTTTATCCCGCTATTCGTGGGCAGTAAGCCCCCCGCTGACGGAAGTTTCACTTTATACGCTAAGCAGCTTGCTTTTTATAATTGCGTGATTTTTTATTGAAAATTTTTGATAAAATAAGTCCATCTACACCAAATTTGCCAGCATTATAACCTGAAACTAAAATCAACATAGACAAGATTACTAATTGTGGATTCACACCAGTTGACCCACTAAACATATAGGAAAAGTTCATTACAAGGCCAAAAAATACAGCTGTTTTCGTTAAACATCCAACAATTAACCCTATTCCAACTAAAATTTCTCCCCATGTAACTAAAAAATTAAATAGCTCTACATTTGGAATTGCTACTTCTTTTAAAAAGGATGCCCACCATGATTGCACTGTTGGGTGAGCTCCTGATGCTTGTTCAATTGCTCCTTTTAAAAAACCTGTTGCGTCAAATCCGCCACCTGTTAGTTTTTTCACCCCTGCCATAAGCCACGTATATCCAATATAAATACGCACTGCTGCTAGTAAAAAGGAAACTGCTTTGTTCTCTCTTAAAAACTGAATAACCATACATTCCTCCTGATTTTTGTAATTAAATAAATTACATGAATACAACAACATTCATAACCGGTTTTCGTTTCATTCATTATGAATGCTTTTTATCAATTTGCACAAAATACTTCAAACGTACGTTATATAACCACTTTTATTTGCAAATAAAAACTTGAACATATAATAACACAAATGATAATGATTTTCATTACTATTTGTAAAAAATAATTTTCTCAATGTCAAATTTTATAAAAAAGCGTACTTTTATCTTTTTAAATGAGTAGACTCCTACTTATCGCTAGTACACGACCAGGTTCTTGTAAGCACTTCCCCCTCACTGATGGAGGTTTCACTTTATTTTAAGTTCTCTTTTACTACAATTGAATTTCATACATTCCTGTTTCCTCTAAAAAATCTTCCCTCGTTAGTACTCGTTTCATTACATATTGCCTATATGCTGTAATCGTTCCATCATGAGAAACGATCATTACGCGTGCAACTTGTAATGTTTTACACCATTCAATGAAGCTATGAGCAGCCGTGCAAAACTCAAGCTCTGTAATCGCATTGATTCCATCACTCCATAACTCGTCATTGCGTTCTTCTGCTAATGAAAATTGCGAGAACAACTGTTGCATGTTTCTTTGGCTTAACATTTTGTCACAAGGTAACGTTCTTGCTCCTTCTCGATATGGAAAAATGCGAGGTGAAATATACGGATGAACCACTTTCATACAAGCCACTTGTTCACTCCATAACGCAGCTGTCTGTAATGTTCGAACCGTTGGACTTGCAATCAATACATCGCTCTCACATAGAGGTAAATTTTCTTGTAGTAATAATGCCTGTTCTCTTCCCTTATTTGTGAGATATGGATGATTCGTCCGTAAACTATTCGGCAGATTTGTTGTATGCTCTCCTTCTCCATGTCTGACAAAAATAAGTTTCATATCACTGTCCCTTTCTTTCCCCTCTTTTTATTCTGCATCAACGTGAAGTTGTTTATATAAAACAAAGATTGATTAAACAAACTCTCAATCATAGAAGCTTCTCTTCTTTACAAAAAAATCCTCTCTTTATGTAAAAGAGAGGATCCACATATATTTAAATTTAAGGGGGAAACAAAGTAATATGACCCTTTCCTTACAGGAGTTCAACATCTACATAACGAATATCATATGTTATATAAAAATAGAAATAGGTGATTATGATGATTCGTGAAATTACTAAAGCAGATGCAGCTCCGTTTTTAAAGCTATGTCAAACAATTGATCAAGAAACAAATTTCATGTTATTTGAACCTCATGAACGCAACTTTACAATAGAAAAACAAACATCTATGATTCAAGCACTTCTCTCTCCACATAATTCGACACTTTTAGTAGCCGAGAAAGATGAGCAACTTGTTGGTTATATAATAGCTCGCGGCGGAGCAGTAAAGCGAAAGCAACACGCTGCCTATTTAGTAATTGGCGTCCTCCAGCAATATGCAGGTCAAGGAATCGGCAAACAATTACTTCATGAAATTGAAACATGGGCACGCACACAACAATTACTGCGTCTAGAATTAACAGTCATGTCTCATAATGAAAGAGCCCTTGCATTATATAAAAAGATGGGATTTGTTATTGAAGGTGAAGCTGTGCATGGTGTAATTATTGATGGACAACCAAGGAATGAATATTATATAGCAAAAATCTTATAAAAGACTTAGGTAATCCAAAATGAACTCTTTTTTTATCGATATATTTAAAGTGCAACCAAGTCAATTGTTTCTAAACAACGACAAAATAATGAAATTGCAACAGTTTTTTTCACCATCTGCATTTGCTTTACACGCGCCATTACCCGTAAAAAAATTAGATGATAAATTTTTTTTACAGATGGTCATACGCGTGCATATTTATATTGGCAAGCAAATATAAAAGAGATCTCTGTCTATTGGGATAACGATCCATTACATTATGACTTATATAAATTATGTGTAGATTGGTGTCTATCAGAAAAGATTTTTCATATCGGTCATTTACAGTATCGGATTTTATCTCATTCACAATATGAAACACAATGGATACAACGCTGCATAAATGCCGAAAAATCTCTCACAAACTATACACCCTTTTAATATGCGTCTCTACAAATAGAGAACGCATATTTTATTCCTTTACGGATACAACATGCTCCCAATCTCGTTTCTCATAATAATTTGCGGCTTCGTCTATATTTTGAATCCATTTTCTCGCTTGTGAACCGTCTGCATTTGCGATCCACATATCGGCTTGCTTGCGATTAGAGCGCATCCATAAAAGTTGATTTGTGTGTTTTATATAGTACGAATAATAATCTCCATACCCTTTTGGCGGGGTTGTAATTTGACGTTGCTGTGCATTCGCAACATTGATTTGATATAGTGAGGGCTGCGGACGTTGCTTCGGATCATTGGACCATTCCGTTTCCTTTGCTCTAGAAATTGTAATCAACGTATTACTGTTCCAAGTGAAATCCCAATCAACATAACCTTTTGGAGTGAAAGTAGCTTGCTGAAAAGCAGGAAGTTCTTTTAATTTTAAATGTTTATTTTCGACGGTAAAGCGTCCTTCTCCTTCTATGTATGCAAGAATATTTTTTGACGGTGCCCATTGAAACCATTTTGGTTGAATCAACATGTGATCAACTGCTTCAAACCTGCTTCCATCTGCTCCAATTATACATAATGTGTTACTATCCATCGACCAAGAGGCAGTTGGTGTTGCTAAAAATGAAATCCATTTTCTGTCGGGTGACCATTGGAACAAACTTGCTACAATTGCAAAAAATTGTGGTGATTCTTTTGGTAAGGTGTAAAAATGTTTGATCTTACTACGGTCTAAATTTGCATCCAGCGGCACTTGAAATAATTCAGCACCTGTCCATCCTGTTGGCAGTAAATGAGACATAGAAGAAACGAGAAATTTCTTTCCATCAGGATACCATCCATAATCTCCCACACCAACCGATACATTCTCAAAACCTTTTTGCGAGTGCTCTACATCGTATATGTTTAAAACTTCACCAAATTGAAAGGCGATGATGTTTTGCTTTGGTGACCATTGATAGTTTGTTGCATCCACTAGAAAAGGCATCACCTTTTTTCCATCTGAAATTCGATATAATTCAAGCCGGTTTGCTTCTTTTCCTTTTGCATAAGCAAGCCACATTCCATCATATGACCACTTTGGATTCACGATACGTTCTCCTTTTGTTATCTGCTTTTCTTTCCCATCTATTTTTATCCAGAGATTATGGTTACGAATAAAAGCAACTTGTATTGGCACATTTTCCGCATAACTACTTGAAACTGCACTAAAGAAAAAACAAATAAATATGAACAACTTAAACATATGAACACCTCACTTTACAAGCTTCGCAATTCTCTGCATTCCTTTTATGAAAAATAGCATGCTAACTCCCCACGATAAACCGGCAATTCCAATATAAAGCGAATTATATTCCGACTCAAATCCCTCTCCAACAGGTGGTTCTTGTAAAATATGTACCCAAGCTGCAATTCCAAAACTTAGAAATATAAGATGACTAAAAAACCAGCCATATACACCACATTTTGTTTTCCACCATAACAGTGCAGCAATAACAAAAGAAATCAATAAAAAGATTGTTGCCCCGTGTATTAATAATGGTAATATCCCTTGCTCCATTTCCATAAACTTTTCCTTCCTACCTTTTTCTTATAGCATTTCGCTACTCAACCAAAGAGTATACAAAAAGTGAAAAAGTAAGAAAGAAGGCACACTCTATGCCTTCTTTCTTACTTTTTCACTTTCTGCGATTCAAAATATGCTTCTAAAATGCGCTTTCCAATCTTTTTATTCACCGGATTTTCTGTATCATTCACAACCCATGGTACAACAACAGAAAATGCAATTTCTGGATTGTCGTACGGCGCATACCCAACAAATGTTAAGTTGTAGCATTTTGGACTTTTTCCATCTGAGCCAGATTTTCGAAGTTCCTTATTAGGACCATCATAGTAAATTTCGGCTGTTCCTGTTTTTGCTGCTGGCATATAGGGATTGTCTTGTCCAAAATTCGAATATCCTGTTCCCGGAGGCGCCTCCACTACCATACGAAATCCTTTTTGTATTTGCTTGAGATAAGAGCTATCCTTCATACCAATGCTGTTTAGTACGACTGGTACATTGGATTGAACAACAGCACCTATTTCTCCTTCCTTCGTTGTTGGTTTACGAATTTCTTTCACATATTGTGGCTTTAATCGATATCCTCCGTTCGCAATCGTAGAGACATACTGCGCTAATTGCAGAGGCGTATACGTATCATACTGACCAATCGCAAGGTCTAATAAAAAACCTGGTTTATCAGCAAGTCCTTTTAAACCGCTTGCTTCATTCGGTAAATCAATGCCAGTTGGAACACCAAGCCCAAACTGACTAAATGAACTTCTCATCTTGCGAAATGCCTCTTCTTTCACATTCAACTTCATATTTGCTTTATAATCAGTCCCTGCAATTTTCATTGCTGTTTTAAACATATACGCATTGGACGATACTTGTAATGCTTGTAAATCCGTAATGTTCCCAAATACTTTATATGACTTTTTAACTGGTGTTTTATAAATTAAAATCTCCTCATCTAGTAATGACGTACCAGGTTGAATAACACCTTCTTGATACCCTGTAAACACCGTTGCCCCTTTTACAACAGACCCCATTGGGTAAGAGCTCGTCATCGTTCCAAGTGCGAAATCCTGTATTTGCTCCTCATTTTCGACAAACTGTTTTCCCGCCATAGACAAAATCTCACCATTCTTCGGATTCATCATAACGACAAACGCTCGGTCAATGAGATGCTCCCCATTTCGCTTCGCAGCCTGTAATTCTTCTTCTATAATTTTCTCTACTTGCTTTTGCAATTCCATATCAATTGTTAAAGACAAATCTTTGCCACGTTCACCTTTAGAAAGATATATTGTCTCCATAATAGCACCGTTTTCATCTGTCACATTTTTCACTTGCGATTTTTTACCCTGAAGGACATCTTCATGTACTTGCTCAATATAGCTTTTTCCTACTCGATCCGTCCGGTTATATCCTCGAGCAAGGTAATAATCTAGTCTCTCTTTCGGTAACCCTTCATTACTATTTGTAACACTACCAAGTACCGTTCGAAACATATTTTCATATGGATAGCTGCGATCCCAATCACTTGTAATATCTACTCCGGGAAGCTCTGCTAACCTTTCGCTTACAATTGCATATTCTTGATCAGTCACCCCTTGATTTTTTATTGTTTGAGGAGTTAAAACATGTCCACCTTCCATTTGACGCTTAATCGCCAAAACCTCAATGTCTTCTGGAGTAAACTTTGCTAACTCTTCTTCCGTAATACGTTCTAACTGCCTCTTATAAAGATCTTTATCACTAATTTTTTTGTCTTTTAGTAATTGTAAATCTTCTTTTGTTATTTTCTTTTCGGCCTGCTTTGGATTCAACTCTATCCAAAAATCCTTTTTATCACGCTCTGTAACTTTATCTATTGGCATTTCAATTAACTTCGCTAAATTCCTTGCAACTTCTAAACGATCTTCCTTTTTGGAACTTTTAGACCTCGTATAACTAATTGTTCGCAGCGGCTTATTTTCTACAATAACACGATGATAACGATCATATATTTTTCCCCGTGGTACAGAAACATTTGTCGTTACATTTTCTACCCTCGCCACTTCTTGCTTATAGCTCTCCCCCTTAATAATCTGTAAAAAACCTAAACGAAAAATAAGTGTTGAAAATGCTATAAACACTGCAAAAAACAGAAGATTCAGTCTGAGATGCATATAATTTTTCTTTTCCTTCTTCCCCATCCCTCTCACCCTTTTCTTTTACGACAAAAACATCCATATAATATAATAAAATAGAAAGGTTTCCCAAACAACATTTTTTTACAATTCTAGAAAATAATAATTTTCAAATTTTATTTTTTGTATATTTCCACTATAATTATTGTTGACAATTTCGAAGTGATAGTTTTATAATACAAAACATAGTTTATTTGAACAAAACATATAGGCATTGAAGGAATCATAGTAGTAGTTATATCCCTGTCTCAGAGAGCTGATGGTTGGTGGAAATCAGTACATATATAAACATGAATTACAATTCCAGAGCTTCTTTCTCGTAGTGAACCTTTCATGAAGGGAAAGACGGATCTTTCCGTTATCTTAAGAGAGTGGTAAACAGTTTTTTTGTTTACAAGTAGGGTGGTACCGCGATTTTTATCGTCCCTATCGGATTTCCGATAGGGGCTTTTTTGCGTTCCACCCTTTTAAACAATTTCATATATACGCGTTGATAGAATAATAGTAGTGGCTTATATCCCTGTTTCAGAGAGCTGATGATTGGTGCAAATCAGTACATATATAAACATGAATTACAATTCTGGAGCTTCTTTCTCGTAGTGAACCTTTCATGAAGGGAAAGACGGATCTTTCCGTTATCTTAAGAGAGTGGTAAACAGTTTTTTGTTTACAAGTAGGGTGGTACCGCGATTTTTATCGTCCCTATCGGATTTTCCGATAGGGATTTTTTCTATTTGCAGTAAAACAAACATTAAACAATTCTGAATTTTATGATAAAATTTTAGAAGCGCTTACATTTTTTTGAAAGGAGTGATGCACATAAAAAAATAACACATAGCATTTTTTTACATAAAAGGAGGATATCTATATGACAAGAACAACAGAAATTCCATCACATTTAAAACCTTATGTATCAAAGCAGCATTACGACCAATACACACCCATTGATCACGCTGTATGGCGCTACATTATGAGACAAAATCATAACTTTTTAAAAGACGTTGCACATCCAGCATACGTAAACGGATTGCAGTCTTCCGGTATTAATATAGATGCCATTCCAAAAGTGGAAGAAATGAACGATTGTTTAGCACCGAGCGGTTGGGGGGCTGTTACAATTGACGGATTGATTCCTGGCGTAGCATTCTTTGATTTCCAAGGACATGGTCTCCTGCCAATTGCGACAGATATTCGCAAAGTGGAAAATATTGAATATACACCAGCTCCGGATATCGTTCATGAAGCAGCTGGTCATGCCCCAATTTTACTCGACCCTACATATGCAAAATATGTAAAGTTGTTCGGAAAGATTGGAGCAAAAGCTTTCTCTACAAAAGAAGAACACGAATTGTTTGAAGCAGTTCGTCAATTAACGATTGTAAAAGAAAGCCGTACATCTACTCCAGAAGAAATTATTGCTGCAGAGAAAGAAGTGGAAGAAAAACAAAAACATGTTTCTGGCCTATCAGAAGCAGAACAAATTTCCCGTCTTTTCTGGTGGACAGTGGAATACGGATTGATTGGCGATATACAAAATCCGAAAATTTACGGTGCTGGACTTCTTTCCTCTGTAGGTGAAAGCAAGCATTGTTTAACTGACGCTGTCAAAAAAGTACCGTTCTCCATTGAATCATGTATTCAAACGAGCTACGACGTAACAAAAATGCAGCCTCAGCTTTTTGTATGCGGCTCTTTCGAAGAACTGATTGAAGCGCTTGAAAAATTCTCAGAAACAATGGCATTCAAATCAGGCGGTACAAAAGGTTTAGATAAAGCACTGCGTTCTGAAAATACAGCGACAGTTACTTTAAACAGCGGATTACAAATTACAGGAACACTAGTTGAAGTAGTAAAAGATGAAAGCGGTGAAGCTATTTATATAAAAACAGGTAGTCCAACTGCACTAGCTATCAATCATACACAATTACCAAATCATTCTACAAATGTGCACCAAGATGGGTTTGGTACACCAATTGGGTTGTTACAAAACAATGTCGCATTAGAGTCCTGCACAGACGAAGAATTAAGTACATTAGGAATCTCTGTTGGTAACAAAGCTGAGCTTGCCTTTACAAGCGGTGTACATGTGACAGGGACAGTAACCGATATTATTAGAAATGAGGAAAAAGTCGCCGTCATTTCATTTACAAATTGTACAGTCACTTTAAAAGATCGCTTATTATTCGATGCGGCATGGGGTACATTTGATATGGCAGTTGGTTCAGCAATTCCTTCTGTTTTCCCTGGTGCAGCTGATCCAGCAGCTTTCTTCCCAATAGCAGAAGAAGAAGAAGTTATACCTGCACCGCGCACACAAACAGAGCTTGAAAAAATGTACGAAACTGTTCGTGATATTCGCAGCGAAGGTTCATTACACGAACAGCTTATAGAACAGCTTGTAGCAATCCATCACGTATTAGATAAGTTTTATGAAAAGGAATGGCTACTGCGCCTTGAGATTTTAGAGTTATTACTAGAACATAAAGTGGAGATTCCAGAACGTGCAGCATTATTACAACAGCTTTCTTCCTTTAAAAATAATGAAGAAGTTCAGCGTTTAATCAATAATGGGCTTGCCTTACTTCCAATAAAGGATGTGACAAATAATGCAACGACTAACTAATGAAGAAGTTCAAGAAGAGTTAATGAAGTTGGATAAATGGACAGTAAAAGACGAAAAATGGATTGAACGAAAATACATGTTCTCCGACTACTTAAAAGGTGTCGAATTTGTTTCTGAAGCGGCCAAACTATCAGAAGAACGCAATCACCATCCATTTATCCTTATCCAGTATAAAGCAGTTATTATCACGCTGTCATCATGGAATGCAAAAGGTTTGACAAAACTTGATTTTGAAATGGCAAAACAGTTTGATGAGATGTTTTTGCAAAATGAAAAAGCAATTGTAAGATAATATAAAATGAACCAGCCAGAAACTTTTCTGCTGGTTCATTTTATATAACTAAACATGTAGGAGGAACATAATTGAAACACCTCATTCAACTTTTCCTCGGTGCATTTGTTGCTTGGCTAATCATTAGTTTCTTCACAAACAATTACAATTCGGGTAGTTTATTTCTTTTCATACTAGGTGCAATTTCTGGGTATCAAATTGGAAAGAATAAGAGATAGCATCTCGTACTTCGGCTTATTGCTTCTTACATCGAAAAAAGACAAAAAGGAAGCCACTATTTAAGCTTCCTTTTTTCTATCTCACACGGAAATAAATATGATATACTCCATTGCCCTATATAACAGATGTCCCAATATGCTTTATACTTACCTGTTAGTCCAATCATGAAATATTTCAAATCAATTGTTGTGAATGAGTACTAGTCTTTTTTCAATACTGTTGCTTTTAAGAAACGATCTAAAAATCCTTCTGCTTTTACAACAAATAAGTAAAGGCCCATTGCTAATAATGCAAGATCTATTTCATATCCAGGATTTTTCCCATCTCCTAATAAACCAGCTGACCATTTTACTTTTACAATTGCTCCAACTAAAATAAGTGCAAATAATAGTCCGACATATCTTACACCTAAACCGATAATTAAACAAATACCACCAACTAATTCTACTGTCGCAACGCCATATGCAAGACCACCTGGTAAACCAATACTTGTAAACCAACCTGCTATGTTATCGATTCCTGCTTGGAACTTCGCTAAACCATGAGCAAAAAACGTAACTCCTAACACAATTCGAATAATTAAATTACCAATATATTGATTCATCGTTCGTTCTCCTTTATTGTTTTGTTATATAAAACTTTTATTCACAATACAAAACATACAATAAAATTTTTTATTCGTCAATTGATTTTTATTGAGAAAAAGTAAAAAAGATTTGCTATGATACAAATATCTGTTTAGAAAAAGGAGATCGAGCATTATGAATATTGGTTCGACAATACGTGAAATTCGACAGCGCAGGGGTATTACAATTGCGCAAATTTGTGAAGGAACAGGACTTTCTAAAGGATTTATGAGCCAAGTGGAGAACAATAAAACGTCCCCATCTATTTCTACTCTAGAAACAATCGCTCATTTTTTAAATGTTCCTCTTCCTTATTTGTTATTAGAGCAAAAAGATCGAATGAAAATTGTTAAAAAAGAAGAACGCAAATATAGTATTTATGGAAAAGATCAGCAAAGGATTGAACATGTAGCTGAGCAAGGCGGACTTCGTTTATCATTAGTAGAAATTCCCCCCGGCTTTCCGAAAGAAAACACACCGAATGCTCATGAAGGGGAAGAATGTCATCTTGTCTTACGCGGAAAATTAGAAGTACAACATGGAGAAGATATTGCCATTGTAGAAGAAGGAGATTCGTTTTCTTGGAGCGCATGTGTACCACACATCGTTCGTAATATTGGTGATGCAGCTGCACTTCTTCTTATTTCAAGCCATACTGAAAATCGAAAACATGTATATTGAAGCATTGTAAACAAATTTGTTTGCAGTGCTTTTTTTATAAAATAAAAAAAAGAACAGGTTGTTTAAGTTATAAACCCTGTTCTTTTCATCGAATAAACGAGAACATCGATATCATGGAATAACACTGTCTTCTCATAAGTCATACCTACTTTTCTTGCCACAAAAATAGAAGCTGGATGATTGGGATTAATAAGAGAAATAAGTTTCTGAAGCTTAAGTACTTGAAAGCCGTAATCACGAAAAGCGGCTGCGGCTTCTTTCGCATATCCGTTTCCCCAATACTTTGGAAGCAGCCAATATCCAATTTCAATTTCTTCTTTTCCATCAACACGCTGACGAACAAGCCCTGCATGACCGATTGGTTCTCCCGTCTCTCTATGTAACATCATGAATAAACCGAGTCCACGCTCATATCCTGAAAGAACCCAGCTTTCAAGACTTTTTTTGCATTGTTCATACGTTTTGGGAATTCCTTTCCCAATGTAGCGAATCACTTGTTCGTTTGCCCATAAAGAAGCATAGAAATCTAAATCATCGATTGTATATTTCCGAAATTGTAAACGGTTCGTGTGAAACACGGTCTTCCCCCTTTCTTGTCGATTCTCTTTCTATAACTGAAATAGGTAATTGTATTCGTTGCACTCTTTCTCTTAATTCTGTACGAACATACGGATGATGATTGAGTACACGGGAAACGGTCGCTTTAGAAACTCCAGCTAATTTAGCGATATCTTCAATTGTAAAAATCGTAGATCCCCCCTTGACCTGTAACGCATTTCAGAATGTACAGTATATAGTAAGTTACATATCTATTATAAATGAGGTGACCTTAAATATGGGGAAAATTCAAATTTTAGGAGAAACTATTGATACCAAAGCAGTTGCCTTTGATAAGGATGGTACGTTATTTCAAGCTATCCCGTTTTGGTATGAAATTGATAGACTGCGAAAATATAAATTTTTGCAAATTGTTGGCGATGAATACGAATCACTTTGGGAAAAAGCAGTTGGTTTCGTACATCCTGATCACGTTGATTTTAAAGGGTTACTAGCTGTTGCACCTGAAGAGGATGAAATAATTGTTACGGCAAGCCTATTATATCAAATAACAAAATATCCATGGCATCGCTGTAAAGAACTTGCCGCTACTATTTTTAAAGAAGGCGATGAAGAATTATGCATTGAAAATGCTTTTCATCCGATTCAAGGAGCGGCTGACTGTATAAATTCCTTGCAAAGTGAAGGAATTTATACAGGGATTTTAACGTCAGATACTAAATTACGAGCAAAAAAGTGTATAGAACTTCTTCCCGTACCAACTCTACATTTTCTTCTTACTCCAGAAGATGTAACATGCGGAAAGCCGAACCCGGAGATGATTATAAAAACATGTAAACAACTTGGGATTCAAACAAATGAACTTATTATGATTGGAGATACTGTTGTTGACGTAAAAATGGCCAAAGATGCTGGCAGTATTGCTGTAGGGATTGCAAATCACGAACATGCAATAGAAGAATTGACACCATATGCTGATTTTATTATTACAGCTTACACTGATATTCAAGTTTTAACTAAAAAAACACAGTAGACAAAGCTGTCTACTGCATTCATACCATATTTAATATATAGAAATCGAATAGGGCGATGTAGAATAAAGAATGTAAAAAACAATGCTCATATGCTCCCAGCTTTGTTACACTCAGCACCCATTCCACAATATTTTCATCAAAAAAAGCTACTTAAAGATATATACTCTTTAAGTAGCTTTTCTATCTATAACATCTGTTCATGTTCGTTCTCCTCTAACTTGTCACGCAGCTCTCTTGCACGGTAGAAAAAATAAAAAGAACCGCCTAAAAAAGTAGCAATCACACCCATCATGGCAAACATTTGCACCATTTCTTTTTGTCCATTTGGGAGTAATAAACCGAGCATTAAAAATGCACTTAGTGCTAACATGACTTGACCGAAAC
This sequence comes from Bacillus yunxiaonensis, assembly GCF_037104695.1. Taxonomy (NCBI): domain Bacteria; kingdom Bacillati; phylum Bacillota; class Bacilli; order Caryophanales; family Bacillaceae; genus Bacillus; species Bacillus yunxiaonensis. Next base: position 358,198 of record NZ_JBAWSV010000002.1, read on the forward strand.
GAATATAATCAGCAATTTTTTGCTGTAATCCTTTCATTCTTTAATCACTCCTCCTTTTCACTGTATCATATTTTCATCGTTTCGTAGGCAAGTAAATACAACCAATGAGGGAGATGTTTTCCATAAGGAAAAGAGCCGCAATACACACGGCTCTTTCTTTCATTACACACCTTTATATGCTTGCATATATACTTCTTTTAATTCCGAAATAAGCGGTAATTTCGGATTTGCTGTTGTACATTGATCTTCAAATGCTCGTTCAGAAAGTACATCAACAACCGCTTCAAATGCTTCTTTTTCAACACCTTGGCCAGCAACGCTCATATTAATGTTTAATTCTTTTCCAAGAGCGGTAATGGCTTGTACTAATGATTCTACGCCTTCTTCTACTGTGCTTGCCGGAAGACCAAGCATTCTTGCGATATGTGCATAACGCTCATCTGCAACAAAGTACTCATATTTAGGGAATAGCGCATGTTTTCTCGGTTTAATTGCATTATAGCGAATAACATGCGGCATTAAGATTGCATTAGCACGTCCGTGCGGAATATGAAACTCCGGTCCAATTTTATGTGCTAAGCTATGGTTAATACCAAGAAACGCGTTGGCAAATGCCATCCCAGCAATTGCTGAAGCATTATGCATTTTTTCACGAGCCTCTTCGTCATTTCCATCTTTATATGCACGTGGTAAATATTTAAAGACAAGATCAATTGCTTTTAAGGCTAATCCATCTGTATAATCGTTTGCCATAATAGATACATACGCTTCAATTGCATGTGTTAATACGTCCATTCCTGTGTCAGCAGTCACATGCGGCGGTACTGTCATAACAAACTGCGGGTCAACGATCGCAACGTCTGGTGTTAACTCATAATCAGCAAGCGGATATTTAATATTGTTCTTTTTATCTGTAATAACTGCAAATGGCGTTACTTCTGATCCTGTTCCAGATGTTGTAGGAATCGCAACAAACTGTGCTTTAGTTCCTAGTTTTGGATATTTACATGTACGTTTTCTAATATCTAAAAACTTTTGTTTGATACCAAAAAATTCTGTTTCTGGATGCTCATAAAATAGCCACATTCCTTTTGCTGCATCCATCGCTGATCCACCGCCAAGAGCAATAATCACGTCCGGATTGAAGCTTCGCATCATTTCTGCTCCTTTAAATACCGTTTCATCTGACGGATCTGGTTCTACTTCAAAGAATACTTCTACCTTTACATCATTCATATGTTGACGTAAATAATGCGTTACTGTATCAACATATCCAAGCTTCACCATTCCAGGATCTGTCACAATAAATGCGCGTGAAATGTTCGGCATTTTCGCTAAATATTGCGTTGCATGTTTTTCAAAATAAATTTTTGGTGGCAGCTTGAACCACTGCATATTCTTTTTTCTGTTTGCAAGTCTTTTTATATTCAGTAAATGTGTTGCCGTTACGTTTTGAGAAATAGAGTTCTTTCCGTATGATCCGCATCCAAGTGTAAGTGATGGAATAAAAGCATTATATACATCACCAATTCCGCCGTGTGCTGACGGAGCATTTACAATAAGACGACATGCTTTCATACGTAAACCAAACTGTTTTTGTACTTCTGTATTTGTAGAGTGAATGACTGCAGAATGTCCTAAACCGCCAAGTTCTAACATATTTTCACAATGCTGCAGTCCTTCTTCTAATGAATTGGCTTTTATACAAGCTAATACTGGACTTAATTTTTCACGGGATAACGGATAAGCTGCGCCGACTCCTTTAATTTCAGCTACAAGCATCTTTGTGTCTTCAGGTACTGTAATCCCAACTAAAGCTGCAATATAATGAGCGGATTTCCCTACGATATCGCTATTTACTGCACATGTATTTTCATTAATAACAAGTTTCTCTAATTTTTTTCGTTCTTCTGCTGTTACAAAGTAACAATTGTTCGCTATCATTTCTTGTTTCACGTCATTATAGATTTCTTTGTCTACAATAATCGCTTGTTCAGAAGCACAAATCATACCATTATCAAATGTTTTCGATAAAATTACATCATTTACAGCTCGTTTTACATGTGCTGATTTTTCGATATAACAAGGAACGTTACCAGGTCCTACCCCTAAAGCTGGTTTACCAGTTGAATATGCTGATTTCACCATTCCTGCGCCTCCTGTTGCTAGAACAAGTGCTACCCCTTCATGATTCATAAGTTGCTTTGTCGCTTCAACAGAAGGTCTTTCAATCCATTGAATGCAATTCTCTGGTGCTCCTGCTTTTACTGCAGCATCGCGCACTGTTTTAGCAGCTGCAATAGAACATTGCTGCGCTGAAGGATGGAATGCAAAAATAATTGGGTTTCTCGTTTTCATCGCAATGATTGCTTTAAACATCGTTGTTGAAGTTGGGTTTGTTACTGGCGTTACTCCTGCAACTACACCAACCGGCTCTGCAATTTCTATAACTTCCTCATGTGGATCCTCACGAATAACTCCCACTGTTTTATCGTTTTTTATACTATTCCAAATATATTCAGTTGCGAAAATATTCTTGATACACTTGTCTTCATACACACCGCGCCCTGTTTCTTCAACAGCCATTTTTGCTAGTGGCATATGTTGATCTACACCAGCAAGTGCCATTTCATGTACAATGTTGTCAATTTGTTCCTGTGTAAATCCTTCCAATGCTTGTAAAGCTTTTTGACCGTTCTTTACTAACGCCTCAATCATCTCTGTTACTTCTTGCATTTCATTTACAACTTTCTCTTTGACTGCCATGTAATTTCCTCCTATTCTGCTGTTGGGCAAAAAACGTCCTTAAGGGTCTAAATTTGTCCCTGATAGCTAAAAAAATAGAACTACCTTTTCTACATGAATTTCATTGTTTGTGAAACATTTCACATAAATATGTGTAAAGTATCTTGTTTCATGTTCTTACTATACACGAGATATTTTTATTTGTGTGTGTCTAATTTGTGAAATGTTTCACAAATTTAAGTTATAAGAAACAAGCACTACTTCATTCAGTAGTGCTTGTTCCATTATGCTAATGCTCGTGCTAAATCTTCAATTAAATCTTCTCCGTCTTCAATTCCAACTGAGATACGAATTAATGTATCTGTAATTCCTAGTTCTGCACGGCGCTCTACTGGAATAGAAGCATGTGTCATTTGAGAAGGAATTGAAATTAAGCTTTCTACTGCACCTAGACTTTCAGCAAGTGTAAAGTATTGTACTTTCTCAAGGACAGCATTTAATGTTTCTTTACTATCTACATCAAATGAAATAATTGCGCCATAGCCATTTGCTTGCTCTGCTGCTAAGTCATGATTATAGTGACTGCTAAGTCCTGGATAGTACACTTTGTTTACTTTCGGATGATTTTGTAAGAACTCAGCAATTGCACGAGCATTTGCTTCATGCTCCTCCATGCGTACTCCTAACGTTTTTAAACCACGTAGTAATAAGAAGCTATCTTGTGGTCCTAAAATACCACCAGTTGAATTTTGTACGAAATGAAGCTCCTCTGCTAATTCTGCACTATTTACAGCTACTACTCCAGCGACAACATCACTATGACCACCTAAATATTTTGTTGCACTATGAAGTACAATATCTGCACCAAGGGAGATTGGTGTTTGCCAATACGGTGTCATAAATGTATTATCAACAATTGTTAATAAGCCTTGTTCTCTAGCCAGTGCTGCAATTTGTTTAATATCTGTAATTTTTAAAAGCGGATTCGTCGGTGTTTCTACATAAATTGCTTTTGTATTTGGAAGAATTGCTTCTTTTACCGTTTCTAAGTTTGTTGTATCAACAAATGTATGTTCAATTCCAAAGCGATTTAATACTTTTGACATGACACGGTATGTTCCGCCGTATACATCATCTGTTAAAACAACATGATCCCCTTTAGAGAAAAGCATCATCACTGCTGTAATTGCTGCCATACCTGATCCAAATGCAAATCCTGCATGACCATTTTCAAGAACAGCAATTGTTTCTTCAAGGGCTGCACGAGTTGGATTTCCCGTACGTGAATATTCGTACCCTTTATGATTCCCTACACCTTCTTGTTTGTACGTACTCGTTTGATAAATTGGTACTGTTACAGCTCCAGTTGAAGGTTCTCCGATATGAATACCATGAATTAATTTCGTTTTTTTTCTCATTTTTATTCCCATCCTTTGTATATGTCCTTACTCAAATAGCGTTCACTGCTATCTGGAAAAATTGTTACAATATTTGTACCTGGCTTTGCTTTCTCTGCTTCTAATAAACTTGCGTGAAGCGCTGCACCCGAAGAACTACCAACAAGAAGTCCTTCTTTTTGTGCCAATTGTTTCACACGTGAGAATGCATCACGATCTGAAATCGTATGAACGGCATCAAAATATGATGGATTCAGAAACGGTGGTATAAATTCAAGTCCTATTCCTTCTGTCTCATGAGAGCCGGCTTCGCCCCCATTTAAAATTGAACCTTCTGGTTCAACAATTACTGTTTTAATCTGTTGACTTTGCTCTTTTAAATATGACGCTGTTCCCATAAATGTTCCACCGGTACCAGCACCAGCGACAAATATGTTAATGTTTCCGTCTAGTGCTTCCCACAGTTCAGGACCTAATGTTTTATAATATGCACGTGGATTTGCTTCATTAGCAAATTGACATGGAGAATATGAATTTGGAATTTCTTTAAGAAGCTCTTCTGCTTTTGCAATAGCACCTGTCATACCCTTTGAAGTTGGTGTATGAACAATCGTTGCGCCAAGAGCTTTCATAAGTTCTTGCTTTTCAATACTAAATTTCTCTGGAACGCAAACGATAACATGTAAATTATGCTCAAGTGCTGCAAGTGCCAGTCCAATTCCTGTATTGCCAGCTGTCGGTTCAATAATTGTTCCACCCGGCGTAACAAGCCCCTTAGCAAGAGCATCCTCAATTAATTCTCGCCCTAACCGATCTTTTACACTTCCTCCTGGGTTATAGAACTCAAGCTTCGCAAAAAGCCGAACATCTTCTGGAAGTAAAAAGTGTGTAATTTCAACAAGCGGTGTATGTCCGATTAGGTCATGAACACTGCGATACACTTTCATCGTATTTCCTCCTTACCTAATACCTCAAAAGAAAAAGGCAACTGTATGTATATCTTATATATGAAACAGTTGCCTTTTTGCTACATTACTTTAACTCTTCTAATACTTTTACAATAAAGTTTGTAGAATGAAGAGCTGCTTGATCTAAAAATTGGTCAAACGAAATATCCGATTCCTTACCAGCAATATCAGAAAGTGCTCGAATGATTACAAATGGCACTTTATATTGATAACAAACTTGTGCAACTGCTGCTGCTTCCATTTCTACTGCATACAGATCAGTAAATTTCTCACGAACAAATGCAACGCGGTTTGGATCGCTCATGAATGAATCTCCAGTTGCAATCATACCTTTTACAACTTGAATGCCATCTGCTGTTTGCATACATTTTTCAGCTAATGCAACAAGTTCTTCATCCGCTGGAAATCCTGCCGGCATTCCTGGTACTTGACCATATTCATAGTCAAATGCCGTTACATCTACGTCATGATGACGAACTTCTGTTGAAATCACAACATCCCCTACATTTAAAGAATGATGGAATCCACCAGCTGAACCTGTATTAATAATTTTTTCAGGCTTATAACGCTCTAATAAAATCGTTGTTGACATTGCTGCATTTACTTTACCAATACCAGACTTCAACAAGATCACTTCATGACCTGCTAGTGTACCCTTCGTAAACTCACAACCTGCAACTGTTTCTGTTTCTGCTCGTTCTAACTTGTCACGTAAAATACGTACTTCTTCTTCCATTGCTCCGATTACAGCAATTCTCAAACTAATCCCTCTTTCTATTGCTTCGTTGCCTCCATTACCCAAACAAAATGATTCATACGGGTGAACGTGACTTGAAAGCTATTGTTTTCAAAAATAGATTGCATGACTGGAATACGTGTATAATATTCCGTTTGTAAATCATTTGCTAACTGATGAAATCCTTGCTCTTGTGCAGATTCAACAGTTTTATCATATGCTTCTTGATCTACAAATATCGTGTCAGCAAACACTATTTTACCACCTTTATTTAGCAATTGACTATACTTCGCAATTGCAACATTTTTTTCTTCATCTGTTAAGTGGTGAAAAGCATACGTGCTAACAATCGTATCAACATGCGAAGGAGCAACAAAGTTTAGAAAATCACCTTCTATAATCGATACATCTTGCGGAAGTTTTTGTTTCGCAATCGCCCGCATTTCTTGTGACGGTTCTATACCATAAACATTGTAACCGGCAGCCAATAATCTATTTGTTAAGTTGCCAGTACCAACACCAAATTCCAAAACATTTCCAAAAGATTTATTTACTACATCCTCTAAAATCTCCTCATAATGAGCGAAAACTTCTTTATATTGTATGTCTTCGCCCTGTACGAAAGAATCATACGTATGAGCCCATTCATCGAATAGTTCATTAAATTCTGTACCCATAAAAATTCCCCTTTTTCTTATCGGATTTATCAGTATAATATGCCTTATACGCTAAAAAGTCAATAAAAATGCACATGGTATTTCTTAGTCTTCTTTGATACACTAAATTATGAACATGCGGAAAGAGGTGTGCTTCATGTCGTTTACATTTGAAATGATGGAAGATAAAGTTGAATTTTTTGAAGCAGCTAGCTTAGCATCGCTAGAAAAGAAAATCATTGAACAAATCGATAATAATAAGGCACTTATGATGGAAGTACATCACGTTTCACATCAAATGATTATGGATCCTGAAAGCAAGCGACCATATTATAGCGCTGTTGTTCATTTTAAATTGAAAAAATTGCGCTAAAAAAGAGAGAGGCTTTATCACCTCTCTCTTTTTTAATTTAGGGTTTGAACAAGCGTTGGTTTCCAACCCTCATTTTCTACCCAATCAATATTTACATAATATTTTTTACCTGATTGTTTATCTTGTACATTACCGTATGCTTTCTGTTTTCCGTTATTTCCAATACGGTGAATTATCAACTGATCTGCTGGGACATCAATTGCATAACCAATCGCCTTCATCATCTCATTCCAGTCAGTGCTTCCTTTTTGGAATGTCATTGCTGGTGATTGACCTTGCTCTGTACCAACTGGCTTCCAAGCTGGTTTTGTATATGCTTCTGTCGCTTTTGCATTTGTTTTCTCTGCGGGTACTTTTTCATTTTCTTTTGCTTTCGCTTCTTCTTCCGCTTTCTTCTTTGCTTCTTCGTCTGTTTTCTTTTGCTCCGCTGCTTTCGCGTCTTCTTTCTTCTTAGCTGCTGCTTCTTTTTCTTTTTCAGTTTGCTGCGCTACCTTTTTATCACTGGACGCAACTTGCTCTGTTTTATCAGAAGTAAAGAATAATTGATATGCTACAATTACTACCGCTAATAGTACGATACCAATTGCAATATTCAAAACACCATTTTGACGACGCCTTTGTTGTTTTTGTTGAAATCTAGTTCCTGCCATCATTCAAACCTCCATGACATTTTTCATACTTGTTATTGTAACATCAAATGCACAAAGGTTGAAGGATTAGGACTACTTTTTCACAAAATGAAAATATTTCTTATCAGTTTCTCTTGTTTTCCCACTTAGCAATGGATTCCACATAATCGGCAAAAATGTGTGTGACGACATTGTCTTTCCTATTCGTTTCTAAATCAACAACAACTAAAGCATAGCGAGGGTTGTCATACGGAAAATAACCAGCGAACCAACGATTTTCACGATTCTCTTTCCCTGTTTGTGCAGTTCCTGATTTCCCTGCTATTGTAAATGGTAATGATTGATAGGCGGAGCCTGTGCCATTCGATGACGTTACAACACCTCTTAATAATTGCTGCATTTGCTTTATCGTATTTTTTTTGAGTGTTTTCCCTCGCAGTAGATGATCTTCAAAATGAAGTAATTTCGTTCCATTTTTATATGTAATATTCCGAACAGCTTTCACTTCTTGCTTTTCACCTCCTCTTGCAATTGTTGCCATCATATTAGCGACAGCTAGCGGTGATAACCGAACATCTTTTTGACCGATTGCCGTTTGTGCAATTGCTTTTCGAACCGTTTTATCTCTCTCATCACGCCAAGTCGTTCCCTCTTTTTCTTCTATGAGCTGCTGCAATGAAGATGTATGAAAAACAGACCCTTTCCATCCAACGCTGTTTGCTGCCCCTAACGCTTCTACATACTTCTCAAGCACCATTCTATCTTTTTGTAAGAGTTCACGCCCGAGCACTGCAAACGTACGATTACAACTGCGAGCAAAGCTTTCTGTAAAAGATAGCTTCCCCATCAGCCTATCTGCTTTCCCTTCTCCGTAAAGATCCATATCGCAGTCAAATCTTCGCTTTGCTGTAAGTATTCCTTCCTCAATAGCAGCTGCTGCAATGACAGTTTTAAAAACAGACCCTGGAAAATGTGGCATAAGCATTTGATTACTTGCACCTTGCTTATACGCTTCCTTGTTGTTTGTATGTAAAGATGGCTTACTCACCATTGCTAAAATTTCATTTGTTTGAATATCAAGTAATATAAGACCGCCTTTTACAAGTTTGTACTGGTTAATAACTTCCTCTGCTCTCACTTGTAAACTTTTATCCAATGTTGTTTCTATAACAAGTGGATAAAAAGGATTAGCAGGATATGTATACTTAACTTTTTTTCCGAAAATTGGTTCTCCTTGCCCATCAACATGATATAGTATTTTTGCTTCTCCATCTGATAATAAAAACTCATCAAACGAGCGTTGTAGCCCTGAAATACCGATTGGTGTTTTCTTCTTTTCTTTTTCCCCATACCGCTTTACAAACTGCTCCTCATTTTCTCCAGTAATACCGATGAGATGCTCTGCTATAATGCCATTTTGCTTCAATCTTGCATGGACTGCCAAAATACCTGGAATCTTTAAATGATTAATTTGCTGCATTTGTTCTTTCGTTAATTTCAACGGCTTTTCATCTTGTTGAAATATAACGGGTTTGTTTGCTATTCGTATTTGCTGCTCTAATTCCTTTTCTCGTACTCCGATGATATTGGCAACCTTTTGCACCGGCCAGTTCGCACTTCGCAATAATGGAAATAAAATTAAAACCATCTGATTATCATCCACCAGCTCTTTACCATTTCGATCAGTAAAACGGCCACGTCCATCGTCTACAATAACTGCCTGTGTACGCTGAGCAACGCTTTTTTCAATTAAATTAATATGCTTATCTGTAAACGACTCCGTTTTCACAAGCTGAATTTGTATTAAACGGCCAAGTAATATAAACATCATACACATAAAAACTGCTAAAATCATGATAATTCGTTGCTGCATTTTCATAAAAAAAACACCTCGTCTTTCATTGTTGACGAGGTGTAATTCTTTTTATACAAACAGACAGAAAAATTTGATATTGTAAAGGTTCTCTTTATCTTGCTATTTGCGGGCAGCAACCCCTCACTGATAGAAGTTTCACTTTATCCCGCTATTCGCGGGCAGTAAGACCCCCATCTCAAGATTGAGAAGGAAGCAAAGCAGATAGATGTGGAATAACTGCCCATAAAAGCCCGATTGGTGAGAGCTTTCCATCAGTGGGAGATGAAAAAACCCACTGATGGAAGTTTCACTTTACTTCCCATGGATTTTAAAATGAGGTATACGAATCACAATAATAAAAAAGCTAACTCACCATACGATGAGTTAGCTTTTTATGTTTTACTTTACAGAAACGATTTTTACGCGCATATCTCCGCCTGGCGTTTGTACGATTACTTCTTCGCCAATTTGCTTACCCATTAAGCTCTTCGCGATTGGAGAATCGTTAGAAATTCTGCCTTCAAATGGATCAGCTTCCGCGCTACCAACGATTGTATATGCTTCTTCTTCACCTTCTGGTAATTCTTGGAAAATAACAGTTTTACCAAGCGTTACGATTGTAGAATCTTCACCGTTATCTTCAATAATAACTGCATTGCGAATCATGTTTTCAAGCTGTGTAATACGACCTTCTACGAATGCTTGCTCGTCTTTTGCTGCATCATACTCAGAGTTCTCAGAAAGATCACCAAAGCTGCGCGCAATTTTAATACGCTCTACAACTTCTTTACGTTTTACTGTTTTTAATTGTTCAAGTTCATGTTCTAATTTTTGTTTTCCCTCAAGTGTCATAGGGTAAGTTTTTTCTGTTGCCATGTTTTCCACTCCTTTTATATACCAATCCCCCGAAAAAAAGAGGAGTTCCATATGAAAACTCCTCCGCCTTATGAAATAGCAGAGGTTTCTAGTACGCTTAGCACTAGCGGAGTTGTCACACACAACCCCGTATTTTTTCCCAATTCTTCCTTATATAAAGAAGATATGTATGGAAAGTTAATATAAATATGCCCTCACCTAGATGGGGGTGAGGTTGGCATGTTTCATTGTATTCGATAGAAAGGGGAAAAATCCCTTCCTATCGTACATCTTTTACTATGCTATTACAAATTCACTTTTTCTTCAAGAATTGTTGCGATTTTTGTGACCATAATATCAATCGCAACATGATTTTGTCCGCCTTCTGGAATAATAATATCTGCAAATTTCTTAGAAGGCTCAATAAATTGATTGTGCATTGGACGCACAACATTTACATATTGTTCAACAACAGATTCCATCGTACGGCCGCGTTCTTTAATATCTCGCTCCATACGGCGTAAGATGCGAAGGTCAGCATCTGTATCAACAAACACTTTAATATCCATTAAATCGCAAAGACGTGGATCTTCTAAAATAAGAATTCCCTCTAGAATAATTACATCTTTCGGTTCTACTGGAATAATTTCTTCCGAGCGTGTATGCAATGTGTAATCATATACAGGCTTCTCAACTTGCTTATACGCAAGCAACTGATGCAAGTGCTCAATTAACAAGTCATTATCAAATGCTAACGGATGATCATAATTTGTTTTTAAGCGCTCCTCCATTGGCAAATGACTTTGATCTTTATAATAATAATCTTGCTCTAAGATTAAAATAGAATGACCTTGAAATTGATCAAAGATTGCTTTTGTTACACTTGTTTTACCTGACCCTGAACCACCAGCGATCCCAATTACAACAGGCTTGTTCGTCCCCATTCAACTACCACTCTTTCTTATTGAAGTATGCTTTTTCGCATCATGTTGTTCACATACACTGGTCGATCCACTTTGAATTTCACGATTTGCAACGGATGTCTCGCTGCATCTAATTCGTTTCCATCCTCATCCCAAATTTTTTCCACCGTTTGTGTAAAGTTTTCAATTTCTGGTCCAAAGAACTCAACTTCATGACCTGGTTTGAAGTAGTTACGCTGCTCTATTGTTACAATGCCTGTTTCTTCATTATAATCTAACACTAAACCAGCAAAATCATACGTTGTTTTCTTACTATGATTTCCATACATTTGCTCTTGATACCCAGGAACGCCTTCAAAGAATGCAGGAGCTGTATCACGATTTGCACATTTATCAAGTTCTTCTAACCATTCTTGTTTAAACTCGAAGTTGTCTGGATCTGCACAATATGCATCGATTACTTTACGATACACAGTTGCAACAGTTGCAACGTAGTGAATTGATTTCATACGTCCTTCAACTTTCAAGCTGTCAATCCCAATTTCAATCATTTTCGGGATAGATAAAATGAGATTTAAGTCTTTTGGACTCATCGCAAAATGAGCATCTCCTTCTTGGAATAAAGGAAGTTCTTCTGCTTCTTTATGTTGCGATACTGTTTGAATTAAGTCATAATCCCAGCGGCAAGACTGACAGCAACCACCGCGGTTAGAGTCACGTGCCGTCATATGATTACTTAATGTACATCTTCCAGAATACGCAATACACATTGCACCATGGACGAATGCTTCAATTTCAATATCAACGTGCTCTTTAATTTCTTTCATCTCTTCATAGCCTACTTCACGAGCTAATACAAGACGGTGTAGACCTTCTTCTTTCCAATACTGTGCTGCTTTCCAGTTGGATAGTGATTGTTGTGTGCTTAAATGTACTTCAACAGAAGGTGCAACACGTTTACACGTCTCAATAATAAGAGGATCTGCAACGATAATACCCGTTACACCAGCTTTTTCAATCCCTCTTAAATACTCTTCTAATCCGTCCATATTTTCATTATGGGCAAAGATATTTGTTGTTACATATATTTTCGCACCATATTTCTTTGCAAATTCAACGCCTTCTGCCATTTCTTCTAGCGTAAAGTTACCTGCATTTGAGCGAAGACCAAATTCTTGTCCACCTAAATATACAGCATCTGCACCGTAATGGATAGCTACTTTTAATTTTTCTAAGTTACCTGCTGGTATTAACAACTCAGGTTTCTTTACAATAACACGTTTTCCGTCAATTACACGTGAAATTTCTTTGACAGTCATATGCTAAACCTCCTTTTTAATAAACCGTTTCTTTGAAGAAAAATCCTGTATCTAATGGGCGATTTACCGGTTGAATTTCTTCAATTTCTTTATATAAGTCGTCTTTTACGTCATAATACGCATCACGATTTTCTACGCATAAATCAATAGCCTTACGATATCTCTTCGTTACTTCAACAATGTATTCTGAACTTTTTAATACACCATCAATTTTTAAGCTATCGATTTCAGCATCGATTAACTCTTCTAATTCATCGATAAAACAAATATCATTCGGACTCATAATGTGAGTGCCGTTCTCATCTTCATAGACTGGATATTTATTATTACGTTCTTTATCATGTAAAAACATGTTTTCTTCATATTTCTTCTTTTCAATTTCCATATTGCGGTCTTGATACTCAAAGTAGTTTCCTACTAAAGAACGCTTTGATTGGAACATGCATGTCATTCCGTGAATTTGTACTTCCACTTCGACTTCTGCATTTTCTTTTAATTCCACAATTTCATCTAAGCTTAATTCGCGTGCAAGAACAGCGCGTTTTGCACCCTTACGTCCCCAATAGTTACATGTAAACCAGTTTGTTGCTGTTGTTTCTGTATTCCAATGCATTTGCATATTTGGTGCAACTTCACGCACTGTCATTAATACAGCTGGATCTCCAAATACAACTGCATCTACATTTACTTCTTGTAAAAATGACACATAATCTTTTAAAGCTTCTACTTTCTCATTGTGGAACATCGCATTCATTGCAACATACACTTTCATGTTATTTTCATGTGCAACAGCTACTGCTTCTTTTACGTCTTCACGAGAAAATTCACCAGCTAAACGTAAACCAAATTTTTGTTCACCAATCATTACTGCATCTGCACCTGCTTTTGCAAGTGGTTCAATATCCGCCACTGTTCTTGGCGTTACTAACAACTCAGGTTTTTTCATTATACGTCACCCCTTCTTTTTACTCACGGCTACTCCGTCGCCAATCGGGAAAATTGTTGTATCATATCCTTCATGATTCATGAGCCACTCATTATACGTTTTAATTCTTCTAATTAACCCGCGTGTACGTCTATTTTCAATGTGTTCCTTTGTCGTCACGAGACCGTGATATAGTACATTATCTGAAATAATAACGCCGCCAGGATTTAATAACGGCTCGTATATATCAAAAAAGCGACGATATTGTCCTTTTGCTGCATCAATAAAAATGACATCAAATGTGCCATGTTCTTTTACTTGCTCTCCCGTTTCTAGAGCATCTCCAAAAATAACAGAAATGCGTTCTTTTACCGGGGAATGATTTATATATTCAAGTGCTTTTTCATATCGATCTGCATTTCGCTCTACTGTGACAATGCGTGAATTGGGAATGGCTTGCATCATGCGAATGCTAGAATATCCAATAGCTGTACCAAGTTCTAAGATGGTCTTTGGCTCAATTAGACGCAAAAATTGCAACATAAACTCCATGCCAAGACGATCCATAATTGGTACATGATACTCACTCGCATACTGTTCCATTTCAAGAATTAGCTCATCTTTCGGATCGATAAAAGACTGCAAATATTCATAAACTGTATCTTGTTGCTCCATAGATAGTCCTCCTTATCGCATGGAGAAGTAAAAAAGAATATTGTCTGTTTGCGGCAAGAAAAATACAAGCTCACTCTATCCTTAGCTTGTACGTCCCGTTTCTATATTAAAAACGATTCTTCTGCCAGTTTTTAACCCGATATATTTTATCATAAAAAAGAGGGATATGCGAATTTTTCTCGCTTCCCTCAAAAAATTTACGATTGCTTTTGTGTAATATACTTTTGTTTTAACGCGTTATGTTCTTCTAGCGTCTTAGCGTAATACACTTGACCGTCTGGTGCCGCTAAGAAATAATAATACTCTGTTTGTGCAGGCTCAAGTGCTGCTTCTACTGATTTTACACTAGAATTCGAAATTGGTCCAACTGGTAATCCTTTCACAACATATGTATTATACGGAGAGTTTACTTTTAAATCCTCATATAGTACACGTTCTTTATGCTTACCTAACGCATATAGCACTGTTGGATCTGTTTGCAGCGGCATTCCTTTTGCTAAACGATTATAAAACACACTGGCAATATTTTTCCGATCTGTATAACCTGTTGCTTCCTCTTCAATTAAAGAAGACATTGTCAATAATTGGTGAACATCCAATTGTCTTTCTTTCATTTTTTGCGCGTTTTGCTCAATCAGTTTATTTGTTTTATCAAGCATTGGTGTTACGATTTCTTCTAACGTTACTTGCTTTTGATAGTACGGATATGTAGCTGGATATAAATAGCCTTCTAATGGATACTTAATATTGCTATCAAAAATTTTATTAGTAAGCAATGTTGGATACTTCTGCTGGAGTTTTTGAACAAATGCTTTATCATTCAACTGACGAATAACATCTTCTTTATTTAATTTAAATTCCTTTGCAATTGTATCTGCGATTTCAACGACTTGTGCGCCCTCTTTGACTGTCACTTTATAAGCAACCGGACGATGCACATTACCAGATGACATTTGTCCCATTATTTCCTCTACATTCATCGATGGGTTTAATAAATATGTGCCAGCTTGTAAATTTTTAGACTTCACTTTTGCGTATAAACTAAATATAGTTCCGCTTTTTACAATTCCTTTGTCTTCCAAAATCTCTCCTACCTTACTTGTAGAAGAACCTTTTGGAATTTCCACTTCAATTTCCTTTTTACTCTCTACATTAAGCGGCTTTAAAGCTGAGGTAATATATGCATATGCAGAACCACAAACAACAAGCAACGCAACGACAATGGCTGCCATTACTCGTCTTCGTTTTTTTGTTTTCATTTGATTCACTCCCCTATGTCCTCCTTATTCAAAATTGTATAATGTACTCGCCTACTCTATACAACAACTTACGAAATACTAAAAAACATGTCTATTCTTTAGACATGTTTTTTCTTTTTTCTACAACCTGTATCATTATACTACAAATAACTATCTGCTTTCGACAAAAAATCTTTCATTCATCTTACAAATATAACAAACAAACTGATTTCAATATGAAATCAGTTTGTTTGCACTTACTATATTATTCTTCGCCTTCTTCTTCCTCAGCAAGAGTGTTAAACATTTCTTGTACCATTTCCCACTCTTCTTCTGATTCGATTGGAAGTAATGTTCCGCCAGATTCTTCTTCGTTTTGTTCGAAAGCCATTGCATCATAAATTGGATCGCCATCTTCGTCAACTTCACCGATTGGTGAGAATACTACGTAAGATTTTTTACCAAATTTTTCAGCATCAAAAGTGAAAATAATTTCACATAGATGTTCGTTACCTTTTTCGTCAACAATTGTAATTTGATTTTCTTCCATTATGGTCACCTCTTATTTACTATCTAAATATCCTTGCAAAATTACGACAGCTGCCATCTTATCAATGACTTGCTTTCGTTTTTTTCGGCTTACATCTGCCGAAATGAGCAGGCGCTCCGCTGCCATTGTTGACAAGCGTTCGTCCCACAGTACAACTTCCAATTGCACGAGCTCACCCAATTTTTCTGCAAATTGCTGACAAGCTTCACCGCGCGGACCGATTGTACCATTCATGTTTTTTGGCAATCCTACTACTATCTTGTCCACATTGTACTGTTTTACTAACTCAGAAATACGATTAAAACCAAATTCGCCTCTTTCTTCGTTAATTTTAATCGTTTCCAAGCCTTGTGCTGTCCAGCCCATCTCATCGCTTATTGCAACGCCGACTGTTTTTGTACCCACATCTAAACCTAGTATACGCATAAACTACTCCTCACGATGATGTTTCAAATAGGACTTTACAAGCTCCTCAATCAGTTCATCACGTTCTAGCTTACGAATAATATTGCGAGCATCTTTATGACGAGGTATGTATGCCGGATCTCCACTTAATAAATAACCGACGATTTGATTAATCGGATTGTATCCTTTTTCTTGAAGTGCATCATACACAGTTAATAGTACGTCATTTACATGGACATTTTGTTTTTCTTCTTGGAAGTTAAACTTCATCGTTTTATCGAACCCGTCCATTTTAAGCACCTCACTTTACTAGATATAGGGAGAAAGATATTCCTTCTCCCTACTATTGTACACTACTCTCTCTTTATTTTGAAACAGATTTAACGTACTCTTCTACAAATGCAAGTGCATCCTCTACTTGTGCTGGGTTTTTACCACCAGCTTGCGCCATATCAGGACGACCGCCGCCGCCGCCGCCGCAACGAGATGCTACCTCTTTAACAAGTTTACCAGCGTGGTATCCTTGTTCAATTAAATCTTTCGTTACACCAGCAAGAATGTTGACCTTATCATCGTTTACAGCTGTAAGCACGATAACTGCTGATTGTAATTTATTCTTTAAATCATCCATCATCGTACGTAAATTGTTCATGTCTGCAACATTTACTTTTGTTGCAAGTACATTTACACCATCCACTGTACGCACTGCATCTGTTAAGTTACCAGCTTCAATGTTGCTTAGTTTTGCTGCAAGAGATTCATTTTCTTTTTGCAGTTGTTTTACTTCAGCAAATAAGCCATCCACTCTTGTTAAAATGTCTTTCGGATTTGTTTTCATTTTGTTTGCTGCTTCTTTTAATAAACCAACTTGTTCGTTCATTAATTCATATGCAGCTTTTCCTGTTACCGCTTCAATACGGCGCGTTCCTGCTCCAATACCAGATTCAGCAACGATTTTGAAAATACCAATAGATGCTGTGTTATCTACATGACAACCACCGCAAAGTTCTAAGCTATAATCACCTACTTGTACAACGCGTACAACATCTCCGTATTTTTCACCGAATAGTGCCATTGCACCCATCGATTTTGCTTCTTCAATTGCTTTTTGAGAAATGTCTACTGTGATACTTTCCCAAATTTTCTCGTTTACAATACGCTCAATTTTTTCAAGTTCATCAGCTTGTACTTGACCGAAATGAGAGAAGTCAAAACGTAAACGCTCTGATGTTACAAGAGATCCTGCTTGGTTTACGTGTCCGCCAAGTACATCTTTTAACGCTTGATGCAGAAGGTGAGTTGCCGTATGGTTTTTCACGATTGCTGCGCGATTTTTCGTATCGATTAACGTTTTTACTGCTGCATCTTTCGTTAATGTTCCTTCTTCTACAACTACTTTGTGTAAGTTTTGACCATTAGGCGCTTTTTGTACATCTTTTACAAGTACCTTTACGCCATCAGCAAGAAGATAACCACGGTCAGCAATCTGTCCGCCGCTCTCAGCGTAGAATGGTGTTACATCTAACATTAATTGTCCTTCTTCACCTGCTTGTAGGCTATCTGTGAACTCACCATTCTTCACAAGTGCAACAACGTTACTTTCTGTAGCTACGGAATCATAGCCAATAAATTCACTCGCTACTTTAATTTCACCAAGAACGCCGCCTTGTACTTGCATCGAATCAACGTCTTGACGAGCTGCACGTGCACGCTCACGTTGTTTTTCCATCTCTGCTTCAAAACCTTCATGATCAACTGTCATACCAGCTTCTTCTGCGTATTCTTCTGTTAATTCAATTGGGAAACCATATGTGTCATATAGACGGAATGCGTCTTCACCAGAAATAACAGTTGATTTTTCTTCTTTTGCTTTTCCAATCACTTCAGCTAAGATTGCTTCGCCATCATGAAGTGTTTCATGGAAACGCTCCTCTTCATTTTTCACAACGCGTGCAATAAAGTCTTTCTTCTCAAGAACTTCTGGGTAGAAATCCTTCATTACTTCGCCAACTACTGGTACTAATTCGTACATAAATGGACGATTAATATTTAATTTCTTCGCATAACGTACAGCGCGGCGTAATAAACGACGTAATACATAACCACGGCCTTCATTAGAAGGAAGAGCTCCGTCTCCAACTGCAAATGTTACAGTACGAATATGGTCAGCAATTACTTTAAACGCTGTATCTTGTTCATGATTGCCAGCACGGTATTTTTCACCAGAAATAGCTTCTGTTGCACCGATAATTGGCATAAATAAGTCTGTGTCAAAGTTCGTTGGCACATTTTGAACAACAGATGCCATACGCTCAAGACCCATCCCTGTATCAATGTTTTTCTTCGGAAGCGGCGTATATGTACCGTCAGGGTTATGGTTGAATTGTGAGAATACAAGGTTCCATACTTCTAAATAACGTTCATTTTCTCCACCTGGATATAATTCTGGATCGCTAAAATCGTTACCGTAAGCTTCTCCGCGGTCGTAGAAAATTTCTGTGTTCGGTCCACTTGGGCCTTCACCAATATCCCAGAAGTTTTCTTCTAAACGGATAATGCGCTCTTTTGGCACACCCATTTTCTCATGCCAAATTTGGAATGCTTCTTCATCTTCTGGATGGATTGTTACAGATAAAAGTTCTTTATCAAAGCCAATCCATTTGTCGCTCGTTAAAAACTCCCAAGCCCATGTAATTGCTTCTTCTTTGAAGTAATCACCAATTGAGAAGTTCCCTAACATTTCAAAGAATGTATGGTGACGAGCTGTTTTCCCTACATTTTCAATATCGTTTGTACGAATTGATTTTTGTGCATTTGTAATGCGCGGGTTTTGTGGAATTACGCGGCCATCAAAATATTTTTTCAGCGTTGCAACACCACTATTAATCCATAAAAGAGATGGATCTTCGTGCGGAACTAATGATGCACTCGGTTCTACTGCATGTCCTTTTTCTTGGAAAAAATCTAAAAACATTTGACGAATTTGTGCGCCTGTTAAGTGTTTCATATGTATTTCCTCCTTCATTAAAATCAATTAAAAAACAAAAAACTCCCGTCCCCTATAACAGGGACGAGAGTTGACTCGCGTTACCACCCTGATTATGAAATAAAAAGCGGAAGTGTCTTACTTTTGGACACGACGGCTAGATTGCACATCCTAATAATATGCATATATTTCATCACCTCAAGTTGCCGTAACGTGGCAAGACGGCAGGGATTAGCTGCTCTCAGGAATAGCGTTCTGTTACCCTTCATTTGAAGCTTCTCTCAGCCTAAGGAAGCTTCTCTCTGCAAAATGGACTGTAACATACTCGTTCCGTCATTAATTTATCATATACTATATGCACAAATTGTAGCGAATCCGTTTCCATTTGTCAATGTTTCCAAAATAGCTTGGTATGTACAATAATGGTGCGAAGAACCGCTAACAGTGGTACGGATAATAAGAGTCCTACAATGCCGCCAATTTCACCTCCAACAAGCAGTGCAAGCATAATGACAACAGGGTGCATCCGCAGAGATCTTCCTACAATATAGGGAGACAAAATATTACTCTCAACAAATTGTAAAATCGCAAGCGTAATTCCAGCTTTAATAACTAAATTTGTTGATACTGTCGCGGCAATCATTAATGTTGGAATCGCCCCTAAAATAGGACCGAAGTATGGGATAATATCAGTAACTCCAACGATAATCCCTAAAAGAAGCGGATACTTCATTCCGATAAACCAAAATGCCAGCGCAGAGACCCCTCCTAAAATTAAACAAACAAATAATTGTCCGCGAATGTAATTTCCAAGAGACTTATCAATTTCTTTCGCTAACTGCTGACCATCCTTACGCCACTTACTCGGTACAAGCTTCCAAAAAATATGATAAAATTCACCGTAGTCTTTTAATATGTAAAATACGATAAATGGAATTAAAAAAATAATAAGAAGTGAATCAAGTATTCCTCTTGCCGTACTCATCACTTTATTTAAAAGCGCTTGTATCTTCCCTTCAACCCCTGCAAAGATTTGTTTAATTTTCTCATTCACGAACTCAGGAAAATTTTCAGTTTGCTCTGTTATTCCATCCGACCATGTTTCATACATGCTCACAAATTGCGGAAATTGCTCGTTCATTTCTTGCAACTGTGCAATAACAGCTGGCGTTCCTTTATACACACCATATCCAAGACCGCCAAAGAAAAGAATGTAAATGAGTAAAATGGCAAATGTACGCGGCATGCCTTTTTCATGCAATTTTTCAATAAGCGGATGCAGCAAATATGCAATAAAACAAGCGATGAAAAATGGTGTAACGGCGACTTTAATCACAAATAAAATCGGTGCCCAAAGCGGCTTAATTTTCAAAAAGACGAGCAAACATAAAAAAATCAGCAATAATAATCCTAACCGGTAAATCCAAATAATTTTAAGATTCTTCAATAGAAAAACCTCCTCTATTTCTTAGTTTGAAGAGAAATAAAGAAGGTTATGTGTAAAAATTAAAAAACCCTACTGTGCCGGGATTTTTTTGTAGGTATTCTTACTGTTTTGTAGAAAAATACATATACTCAAACTAACAAGTGCAATTTCATATCATTTCTTGTCCTCACTATTATTTATCCCGCTATTTTTGGGAAGTAAGACCTCCACCCTAAGATTCAAAGAGAAACGAGGAAGATAGGTGGGGGACAACTTCCCGCAAAAGTCCGATTAGTTCAACAAAGTTAGGAGGCGCAAAATGGTTTGGTTGATGCTGGGACTTTCCGCAATTTGCATGCTATTAGAATGGATATGTATTGGGTTTGGCATTTGGAAAGGATTTTTCATTCCCTCTTCAAAGCAAGAACGTGCCAGGCATCTCTGTTACTACAGTATACTAGGGCTTGGCTGCTACGGACTTTCTCATCTTTTCTCTCAAATCGGATTATTTTACCTCTATACAAGTACATAAAAAAGCTCCCTAAAATTAGGGAGCTTCTTCGCATCTGAAACATGCATGTATAATGAGAATTATAAATAAGATTTAAGCATCTTACGTGCTCTTTTCACATTTCGTCTTGAAAATACATCTTGCTTACGTGCATATTGATATGCTGCTGCTCCTAAACCTAATGCAATTAATGATGAGCGCAATTTCAAAGTTAACACTCTCCTTATTAGCCGATTGTTCGTTCGTTCTCATCAAACAAATCATCTAAAGAACTTAATGAACCGTCTTCCTCGACTTGATGTGTATGAATTTTCCCCTTTGAAATCGATAATTCAATAAAGCAGTTCCAGCAATAATATTGATTCACACCTATTTTTCCAATATCTTTTCCTTTACAGTTTGGACAACTGAACATATGGCGTTCATCTCCTTACGATCTCCCGTATTCTATTACGCCATTATGTCCAAACCATATATGTTTATACATGATAAGAACTGCATTACACTATATAATTTCACCTCGTTACATAAAATCATACGGTGAAATGTTTTCCACATCGAGACCCTCTTCTGTCATAATCTCAGTTGCTTCTGCTTTTCCTTGCAATCTGTCGCATAGTGTTGTTTGACGAAGTGCATCATCAAGGCGACTTACACCAGATTGAAAAGCGGTTTCCTCGCCGCAAATAATTAAAAACTTTTTACTACGTGTAATTCCTGTATAAATTAAATTACGGCGCAACATGCGGTAATAACTTTTTACAACCGGCATAATCACAATCGGAAATTCACTTCCTTGTGATTTATGAATAGAACAGCAATACGCATGTGTAATTTGGTTTAAATCTGCTTTTGTATACGTTACTTCAATACCGTCAAAAGAAACAACGACCATATCTTGCTGTTCCACGTTTTCTTTCGCATAGAACACTGAAACAATTTCGCCAATATCGCCGTTAAACACTTGACTTTCCGGCTGATTGACAAGTTGAAGCACTTTATCTCCAGCCCTATACACAACCTCGCCATATGCAATTTCACGGCTTTTTTCTTTTTTCGGATTAAACACTTCTTGCAACGCTTCATTTAACGTATTAATACCTGCTGGCCCCTTGTACATAGGAGCTAACACTTGTACATCACGCGCACTAAATCCCTTTGTTTTTGCGTTTTCACACACTTGCTTAACAACCTCAACAATTTGCGTACTTGCACACGCAATAAACGAACGATCTTTTTTATTTTGTGTTACATCAGGAGGTAACACACCCTTTTTAATCGAATGGGCAAGCTGAATAACAGACGAACCTTCCGCCTGTCTATATATTTCCGTAAGCTTTACCGTTGGAATAACGCTGGATTCTAATAGATCTTTCAACACTTGTCCAGGACCAACAGATGGTAATTGATCTTCATCTCCAACGATGATGACTTGAATGGTAGATGGCAATGATTTGAACAATTGATTCGCAAGCCAAATATCAACCATAGAAAATTCATCAATAATAAGTAATTTCCCTTTAACAGGATCGTGCTCATTACGTTGAAACGATCCTTCTGGTGTCCATCCAAGTAGACGATGAATAGTACAAGCAGGCAATCCTGTTGATTCACTCATTCGCTTTGCTGCTCGACCCGTCGGCGCTGTTAATAAAATAGGGAACGGATTGTCATCACTATAATCCTTCGGGTCTAGTGATAAACCATGAAGAGAAGCATACATTTCTACAATCCCTTTAATAACAGTCGTCTTTCCTGTACCAGGACCTCCTGTTAAAATCATCATCGGTTTATGAAGAGCTGTTTGAATCCCTTCTTGCTGAAGCGGTGCGTATTGCACGCCGAGCTGCTCTTCAATTTTTCCGAGTGTTAACAACAGCTCCGATTCAGGAAAGGAAGGAAGTTCTTCTTGACCAAGTAAACGATTGATAGAAGCTACAACACCTTTTTCAGAATAATACAAGGAGGCTAAATATACACGCTCATCTTCTATAATAATTTTGCCTTCTCCTTGCATCATTTCTGCGCATTGCAAAACATCTTCTTCTGTAACAGACGTTTCCTGGTTATTTAACAACTCCATTGTTTGTTGCACTAACTGCTCTCTTTTCATATACACATGACCTTCTTGCAGCGAAACGTGCTCTAATGTATAGAAGCATCCTGCTCGTACACGATCGGCATGATTACCAGAAATGCCAAGCGCGCGGCCAATATCATCAGCTCGTCCAAACCCAATACCATCTACCTCTTCAATCAGTTGATACGGATTATTCCGAATAACTTCAAGTGTCATTTCTTTATACTGTTGATAAATTTTAATAGAAAGCTTCGTTCCAAATCCATAACCATTTAGAAAGCTCATCACTTTTTCAAGACCTTGATGCTCAATAATCGTTTCGTATATTTCTTGTGCTTTTTGCTTATTTACAATCCCGTCCAGAGCTGCAGGATCATCCATAATTTTCGAAATTGCATGTTCACCAAGATGATCAACAATCTTTTCAGCTGTTCGTTTCCCGATTCCTTTAAATAAATCGCTCGCTAAATATTGCACCATTCCTGTTTTTGTTTGCGGTAATTCTTTTTTAAACGTTTCAATATGATATTGTTTCCCGTACTTTGGATGATCTTTAAAATGACCCGTTAGTGTAAACACTTCATCTTCATGCATTCGGGGAAAGTGACCTGTTATCATGACCTTTTTTTCGTCATATGTTTCATTCGTTTCAATAATTTTCATACTGACAACGGAATAGAGGTTTTCTTCGTTGTGGAAAATGGTATGAAGAACTTGTGCTTTTATAAACTTTTGCTCTTCCTCAAACAAATCCATTGCATGTTGATTTCCCATTTTGCCCCTCCTTCCATTTTATGCGTCTTGCTCTAATAAACGAATGCCGTTACCCGCTAAAAAGTGATCCGGTTGAATGGCTACAGCTTTCTTAAACATCACAAGCGCCTTCTCGCTATCTTCCTCAAACGCATATACTACACCTAAATTGTAATAGGCATCTGCATGTTCTTCATCAAGCGCTACAACTTTTTCAAAATAAGGTTTTGCTTCTTTTACATGTTCTAGGCGTGCAAAACATAATCCGCATTGAAAAATCGCTTCAGCATCACCTTCATTTAACTCAGCTGCACGCTGTAAAAACGGCAGCGCTAGACGATCGTTTCCAAGCTGAACATATGTAATGCCAAGCATAAACGAAACATCTCCCGTTTGCAGCCCTGCTTGCATCGCTTTCTCAAATGCTTCTTTCGCCTGTGCAAAAAGATCTTGCTGGAAATATATATTTCCTAGTCCATAATACGCTGTAGCAGATTTTTCATCTAATTCAATCGCGCGTTTATAAAAGGCAACAGCACGCTCACTGTCTCCTAATACATCTAATAAATTTGCAAAGTTAATATAACCAAGTGCATCTTTTGGATTTTCCTCAATGGCCTCTGTAAAATTCTTTGCTGCTTCTTCCCAGTTTCCTTCTTGCATATATTGAATGCCTGTTTCAAGCTTGTTTGACATATTTTTCACCTCTACAACAAATTATAACAAAGAATCTATTTTTCGAGCGAACGAAAATTCGCCTTTACTAAAAAGAAACCTCTGACCATTATAAGGCAGAGGTTTTTCTTTCTTATCCTAAATAATCAAGTTTCTTACCATTACGGTATACGTCATCAATTGTCGCACCGCCTAAGCACTCATCTCCATCATAGAAAACAACTGCTTGTCCTGGCGTAATTGCGCGAATTGGTTCATCACAAAGAATGCGAATGGTATTCTCATCAACGATTTGGACCTTTACACCGTTATCCGCTTGACGATAGCGGAATTTCGCTGTGCATGCAAATTCTTTTTCTTTCGGCTTATCGCTAACCCAACTTACATTTGTAGCAAATACTTCGTCACCATATAACAGTTCATTATGGAATCCTTGTTCTACATATAAAATGTTTTCTTTCAAGTTCTTCCCAACAGCAAACCATGGATCACCATTGCCACCTATGCCAAGGCCATGACGTTGGCCAATTGTATAATACATTAACCCGTCATGTTTCCCCTTCACTTCACCAGATAATGTTTGCATCTTACCTGGCTGCGCTGGTAAATAGTTACTTAAAAAGCCTTTAAAATTTCGTTCTCCGATAAAGCAAATACCTGTGCTATCTTTCTTCGTTGCTGTTGCCAGGCCTGCTTCTTTCGCCATCTCACGAATCTGAGGCTTCATTAATTCACCAAGCGGGAACATTGTTTTTGATAATTGGTCTTGGCTCAGTTGATTTAAGAAATATGTTTGATCTTTATTATCATCAACGCCGCGCAGCATTTTATATTCACCATCAATATACGCTACACGTGCATAGTGCCCTGTTGCTACATAATCTGCACCAAGCTCCATTGCATGGTCTAAAAATGCTTTAAATTTAATTTCTTTATTACACATTACATCTGGGTTCGGAGTACGACCAGCACGGTATTCATCTAAAAAATACGTAAATACTTTATCCCAATATTGCTTTTCAAAATTGACTGCATAATATGGGATTCCAATTTGGTTACATACTTCAATCACATCGTTATAATCTTCTGTTGCTGTACATACGCCGTTCTCGTCCGTATCATCCCAGTTTTTCATAAAAATTCCGATTACATCATAGCCTTGCTTTTTTAATAACATCGCTGCTACAGATGAATCAACGCCACCGGACATCCCGATGACAACGCGTGTTTCGTGAGGTAGTTTGTTCATCACGTCACCTCCTATATTAATTTTGTGTTAATCGCTTTACGATCTTCACTGTTTCGTACGCTGCTTTTTCTACTTGTTCTTTCGTATTGCCAAGTCCAAAGCTAAACCGCACGGATGAACGTATTTTATCGGATTCTTTTCCGAACATCGCTACGAGCACATGTGATGGATCAATAGAGCCAGCCGTACAAGCAGATCCGCTTGAAACTGCAACTCCCGCTAAGTCTAAGTTCATAAGGAATGATTCAATATTCATTCCTGTAAAACTTATATTTAACACATGTGGTAAGCTATGCTCGAAGTTTCCGTTTACCTCGAAAGTAATGTCTTCTTGTTTCAAGACAGATATCATTATATCTTTAAATCCCTTGTATTGGGCAATTTTTTGCTCACGAGCTTGCTCCGCTAACAAAACAGCTTGCTGAAGCCCAACAATTCCCGGCACATTTTCTGTGCCAGCTCGGCGTTTTCGTTCTTGCTCTCCACCTGTTAATAGCGGTTCAAATTTCACATGCTGCCCTGCATATAAAAAGCCGACACCTTTTGGACCGTTAATTTTATGAGAAGAGATTGATAATAAATCAATACCAAGCTCTTTCACATCAATTGCTGTTAAACCATATGCTTGTACTGCATCTGTATGAAAATAAGCACCGTATTCTTTTAATAAAGCACCAATTTCTCCTATCGGCTGCACTGTACCAACTTCATTATTTCCAAACATAATCGAGACAAGAATCGTTTGATCTGTTAATGCCTCTTGCAGATCAGAAATACGAATACGCCCTGTTTCATCAACAGGTAAATACGTCACCTCAAATCCTTCTCGTTCTAGCACATTACATGTATGCAAAATCGCATGGTGCTCAATTGCAGTCGTAATAATGTGATTTCCTTTATTACGATTCGCACGAGCCACGCCTAAAAGCGCTAAATTATCAGCCTCTGTACCGCCGCTTGTAAAAATAATTTCATTTGGATTTGCATGGATGCTGCGCGCGCACGCACGTCTTGCTTCATCAACTGCATGACGGCCTTGGCGCCCAAAGAAATGGATACTTGACGGGTTACCAAATGCTTCTGTCATATACGGAATCATCTTTTCGACTACTTCTGGGTGAGCCGGAGATGTCGCAGCATGATCTAAGTAAATGCGTTCCATTATATCTCCTTCTTTCCAAATCGTTACACACGGAATTAAATGTAAAACATATAACCACCGTTATTTTCTTCTTCATAACGTACTAAATCTTCTAATGTTGTACTATCAAGAACTTCCTGCACCGCATCACGAACACGTATCCAAAGCTGACGCTGTGCTGGTTCTTCTTCATCCAACATTTCTACTACGTTAATCGGCCCTTCTAATACACGAATGACATCACCAGCTGTAATGTTAATTGGTTGATCCGATAATACATAACCACCATATGCACCGCGTGTACTTTTGACAAGACGAGCATTACGAAGCGGCGAAATGAGTTGCTCTAAATAATGCTCTGATAAATCATGCGCTTGAGCAATTGATTTTAATGAAATTGGACCTTCTCCAAATTTTTTTGCAAGATCAATCATAATCGTTAAACCGTAACGGCCTTTTGTTGAGATTTTCATATATGTTGCACCTCTTTTCAAATCTTTCACTTTTACCTAGCTAGTTATTCTTTTATTTAGTAGGAAGAACACTCTCTGAAATCAAAATCCTTTGAAATTATAGCATAATATAGTATGATAAGAAATTTCAACTTTTCTAACAGAAATGATAACATATAAGTATATCAAATAACTCGGAATTTATAACATAAAGTGAAACTTTAATCAGCCCTCACTAATCGGGCACATGCCAGCAGTTTATCTCCCATCTAACTTCTTTAGAAAAGCGGAAGCGGCTCGTTCAGAATGTGAGGGGGATGGAGCTTCTGACGTAGAGGTGTTTTTTACCTCGTAGGAAAAAGCGAAGCCACCGAACATTCTAACCACTGGAGCTGGACAATGCTTTACCAAATTTCGAAGTGGGAGTATTATACTGCCGCGCATAGCGGGATAAACAATGAACGGTCACTTAAGGAGAGAAAACAATATGAAACAACCACTCGCACATCGAATGCGTCCAACCAATATTACAGAAGTTATCGGCCAAGAACATGTAGTGGGAGAAGGCAAAATTTTATGGCGAATGGTACAAGCAAAGCATTTACAATCAATGATTTTATACGGGCCTCCCGGAACAGGAAAAACATCTATTGCAAGTGCCATTGCCGGCAGCATCGGTATGCCTTTTCGTCTATTAAACGCCGTTACTCATAATAAAAAAGATATGGAAGTTGTTGTCCAAGAGGCAAAAATGCATCGTCATCTTATTTTAATTTTAGATGAAGTGCATCGTTTAGATAAAGGAAAGCAAGATTTTCTTCTTCCTCACTTAGAAAGCGGACTCATTACATTAATTGGAGCAACGACAAGCAACCCATTTCACGCAATTAACTCCGCTATTCGGAGCCGTTGTCAAATTTTTGAGCTACACGCTTTAACAGAAGGAAACATTTTACAAGGACTACAGCGCGCTTTAACCGATAAAGAAAAAGGACTAGGAGAATACAATGTAACAGTCACAACTGAAGCTCTTCGTCATTTCGCAAGTGCATCTGGCGGTGATATGCGCTCTGCTTATAATGCGCTTGAACTCGCTGTCTTATCTAGCTTTACAACAGATGAAGAAACAGTAGAAATCTCACTTGAAATTGCTGAAGAATGTCTACAGAAGAAAAGCTTTGTACACGACAAAGACGGCGATGCACATTATGACGTATTGTCAGCTTTCCAAAAATCAGTTCGCGGAAGCGATGTAAATGCAGCCCTTCATTATTTAGCTCGCCTTATTGAAGCTGGTGATATGCAAAGTATTGGCAGACGATTGCTTATTATGGCATACGAAGATATTGGGCTTGCAAATCCACAAGCTGGGCCGCGTACGCTAGCTGCCATTGAATCTGCAGAACGCGTTGGCTTTCCAGAAGCTCGTATTCCGCTTGCAAATGCAGTTATTGAACTATGCTTATCACCAAAATCAAATTCAGCATATAAAGCACTTGATGCAGCCTTACATGACCTTAGAAATGGACAAACAGGCGATGTTCCCTCCCATTTAAAAGATAGTCACTATAAAGGCGCTGAAACGCTCGGTAGGGGTATCGGCTACTTATATCCGCACGATTATCCAAACGGATGGGTTCAGCAGCAGTACTTGCCAGATAAAATAAAAAACAAACAATACTATAAACCAAAGAAAACAGGAAAATTTGAACAAGCACTCGCTTCAGTTTATGAAAGATTGCAACATTCGTATAAAACCGAATCAAAAGGGTAATATAAGCGAAAACGACATGAAATATGGGGGTTTCGCAATGAAAATGCGCCAAGATGCATGGACTGGAGAAGAAGATTTACTTCTAGCAGAAACCGTTTTACGTCATATTCGCGAAGGCAGCACCCAATTAAAAGCATTTGATGAAATTGGCGATCAATTAAATCGAACATCTGCTGCTTGCGGCTTTCGTTGGAATGCAGAAATTCGTCAAAACTATGAAGAAGCTGTGCAAATTGCAAAAAAACAACGGAAAGAATTAAAGCGGGCACAAGCAATACAGCAAAAACAGCAAATATCACGCTTGCGACCGAAGAAAAGTGTCGTAATTGATGTTGAGTTTTCAGAAGAACTCAGCTCAAATCAGCCATCTCTTACGATGCAAGATGTAATTTCATTTCTTCAAAACGTTGAACAAAACAATCCGCGTGTAGCGAAGTTGCAAACTGAAAACGAAACATTACGCTGTCAGCTCGAAAAACTGCGAAAAACAAATCAAGAATTAGAGAAAAAGCTTGAAACGTTGAAGAATCAACAACAATCTGTACAAGAAGACTATGAAACTCTTGTCAGAATTATGGACCGCGCTCGCAAACTTGTTATATTAGACGAGCCAAACGAGCATATGGCACCCATTTTTAAAATGGATGAGAACGGAAATTTAGAAATTGTTTCACAATAAAGTGAAACTTCCATCAATGAGGGGTTATCCCCCACTCATCTTCCTCACCTCTCTCTGAATCCTGAGGCGGGAGTCTTACCGCTCGCGAATAGCGGAATAAAAAAGAGAGATGCATATGCATCTCTCTTTTTTATTCTTGTCCTACACGTTTTACTTCTATATCCTTCAAACGTTCACGCACAACATGACTTGCCATAATTAAGCCAGCCACAGACGGAACGAATGCGTTAGAGGAAGGTGGTAATTTCGCTTTGCGAATTTTCGCATTTTCATCTGGAACGATTTCTTTTCGAATGTCTTCACGAATCACAATCGGATTTTCGTCAGAGAATACAACTTTCACACCTTTTTTAATGCCCTCTTTACGAAGCTTCGTACGAATTACCTTTGCAATTGGATCTGTATGTGTTTTTGAAATATCAGCAATGCGGAAACAAGTTGGATCCATTTTATTTGCTGCGCCCATACTTGAGATCATTTTAATTTTTCTTCTTAAGCACTGTTTAATTAAATGAATTTTGAACGTAATTGTATCAGATGCATCTACCACAAAATCTAAACCGTATTTAAAGAACTCTTCGTATGTTTCATCTGTATAAAACATTTCTAATGCGATAACTTCGCAGTCTGGGTTAATGTCCGCAATACGTTCTTTCATTAATTCTACTTTTGAACGACCCACAGTAGAAAGTAACGCATGGATTTGACGGTTAACATTTGTAATATCTACAACATCTTTATCAACTAATACAAGACGACCGACGCCAGAACGCGCTAGCGCTTCTGCTGCAAACGAACCAACGCCGCCAATTCCTAAAATACCAACCGTACTATTTTTTAATATTTCAATACCTTCTTTTCCGAAGGCTAATTCATTACGTGAAAATTGATGTAACATGCGTTCTACACTCCTATTACAAAAATGGTCTACCATGTATTCTAGCGTTTTTCCGACTATTTGTATAGAAAAAGTTATATACCAAAACAAAAAATCCTAGATGGAGTTAGTATGTCCATCTAGGATTCGTTCTTACTTCTCTTCTTTGACTTTTAATTGTAAGTAAAGCTCTTCAAGCTGTGCATCTGCAACTGGGCTCGGTGCTTCTGTTAATAAGCAGCTTGCGCTTGCTGTTTTCGGGAATGCAATTGTATCACGAAGGTTCGTACGACCTGCAAGTAACATAACAAGACGATCTAAACCTAATGCGATTCCTCCGTGCGGTGGTGTACCATATTCGAATGCTTCTAATAAGAATCCGAACTGCTCTTGTGCTTCTTCTTGCGAGAAACCAAGTGCTTTGAACATTTTTTCTTGTACATCACGCTCGTAAATACGAAGTGATCCACCACCAAGCTCATAACCGTTTAATACAAGGTCATATGCTTGTGCACGCGCTTTTTCTGGTGCTGTTTCTAATAACTCTACATCTTCACGGAATGGCATTGTGAATGGATGATGAGCTGCGAAGTAACGATCAGCATCTTCATCATACTCAAGAAGCGGCCAATCTGTTACCCATAGGAAATTAAATTTGCTTTCATCAATTAACTCAAGTTCTTTACCTAAGCGTAAACGAAGTGCTCCTAAGCTATCTGCAACAACACTCTTCTTATCAGCAACAAATAATAATAAGTCACCAGCAGTTGCTTCTAACGTACTCATAAGTGCATTTGCGTCTTCTTCGTTAAAGAACTTTGCGATTGGGCCTTTTAAGCCGTCTTCTTCAACTTTTAACCAAGCTAAGCCTTTTGCTCCGTACACTTTTACGAATTCTGTTAATGCGTCGATGTCTTTACGAGAATATTTGCTCGCCGCACCTTTTGCATTAATTGCTTTTACTTGCCCGCCGCTCTCTACAGCGCTTGTAAACACTTTAAATCCACAGCCTGCTGCAAATTCTGACAGATCAATAAGCTCCATCGCAAAACGTGTATCTGGCTTATCAGAACCGTAGCGAGCCATTGCATCTGCATATGTCATGCGCGGGAACGGTGCATGAATCTCTACACCTTTTGCTTCTTTCATTACTTTTGTCATCATGCGTTCCATCATTTCTAGAATTTCTTCTTGTGTTAAGAATGATGTCTCAATGTCGACTTGTGTGAATTCTGGCTGACGATCTGCACGTAAATCCTCATCACGGAAGCAGCGTGCCACTTGGTAGTAACGTTCAAAACCGCCGACCATAAGAAGCTGCTTAAATAACTGCGGAGATTGCGGAAGTGCATAAAATTCTCCTTCATGTACACGGCTCGGTACTAAGTAATCACGAGCTCCTTCTGGTGTACTTTTCGTTAAAATCGGTGTTTCTACTTCTAAGAAATCTTCACTATCTAAGAAGTTACGAATTGTTTTTGTTACGTCGTGACGCATTTTAAATGTGTTGTACATAGCAGGACGACGTAAATCTAAGTAACGATATTTTAAGCGAACGTCTTCTGATGCATCTGTATCATCTGTAATCATAATCGGTGGTGTTTTTGCTGCATTTAATACGTTTACTTTCGTAGCTTGTACTTCAATACGGCCTGTTGCCATATTTTCATTAATTGCACCGGCCGCACGCTCAACAACTGTACCTTCTACATGCAGCACATATTCACCGCGAATTGTTTCTGCTATTTCTAATGCTTCCTTTGAAGTCTCTGGACTAAATACAACTTGCACAATACCTGTACGGTCACGTAAGTCAATAAAAATTAATCCGCCTAAATCACGGCGTTTTTGTACCCAACCTTTTAATTGAACCGTTTGTCCCACTGCTTCTACTGTTACTTTTCCACATTCATGTGTTCTTTCAGCCATTTCTGCTCTCCCCCTATACTAATTTCTCTGCTACGTATGAAGCAAATACATCTAATGCAACTTCTTCTTGTTCGCCTGTTGCCATATCTTTTAAGTTGATAATACCTTTTTCTAGTTCATCCTCACCTAATACAGCTACATATTTTGCACTTAGACGATCCGCTGATTTAAACTGCGCCTTCATTTTACGATCTAAGTAATCTTTTTCAACCGCTAAGCCAGCCTTACGAAGATCGAAGACAACTTTTGCAGCGCGATCTTTTGCTTTTTCACCAAGTGCTACAACATAACAATCGATATTATGAGCAATTGGTAATTCGATATTCTCAGCTTTCAGCGCCATAATTAAACGTTCGATACTCATCGCAAAACCAATACCAGGCATTTCTGGACCGCCAATTTCTTGTACAAGTCCGTTGTAACGACCACCGCCGCTTAACGTTGTAATCGCACCAAAGCCTTCTGCCTCACTCATAATTTCAAATACAGTGTGCTGATAATAATCTAAACCGCGCACAAGATTTGGATCCTTCTCAAATGGAATGCCCATCATTGTTAATAATTCTTGTACTTTTTCATAATACACACTTGATTCTTCGTTTAAGTACTCTGTAATAGACGGTGCTGTAGCCATCAATTCATGATTACGATCTTTTTTACAATCTAAAATACGAAGCGGGTTTTTCTCTAAACGAGATTGACAATCTGAACAGAACTCACCGATGCGAGGCTCAAAGTGTGCAATTAATGCATCGCGATGTGCTTTACGGCTCGCTGCATCCCCTAAACTATTTAAAACAACTTTTATATTCTTTAAGCCCATGCCGCGATAAAATTCAACAGCAAGTGCAATCACTTCTGCATCAATCGCTGGATCATTACTGCCAATCGCTTCAATACCAAACTGAACGAATTGACGGTAACGACCTGCTTGTGGTCTTTCATAACGGAACATCTGTCCGATATAATATAATTTTGTTGGCTGCGTAGCGTCGCCGAACATTTTATTTTCCACATAAGAGCGTACAACCGGTGCTGTACCTTCTGGACGAAGCGTTAAGCTGCGTTCTCCGCGATCTTCGAATGTGTACATTTCTTTTTGTACGATATCTGTCGTATCACCAACACCTCGTAAAAATAATTCTGTGTGCTCAAAAATTGGTGTACGAATTTCTTTATAGTTATAACGACGGCAAATTTCACGTGCTTGTCCTTCAATATACTGCCATAGTTCAACAGTACCAGGAAGGATATCTTGCGTTCCGCGTGGGATTTGAATAGACATATTCAGTTCCTCCTCATTTTTTCAATAATAATAAAAATAAAAAAACTCCCGCCTCTACTGATTACACAGTAGGGACGAGAGTATAATACCCGTGGTGCCACCCTAATTGAAGCACGTATGCTTCCACTTTTTTAATAACGCTTAAATTGCGTTCGACCTCTACTGAGCACTAAGCTGTTCAAGACGAAACCTACAGAGTGTCATTCGATCAGTCATCATGCAGAAATGTTTTCAGCCCTGGACATTTCCTCTCTTTTCATGTGTCTCTCATCTACTCTTCTCTATCATCGGTTTATAACATATGTAACTGTAAAAAGACGAATTTGTTTACTACTATACGGTTATTCACAAATGTTGTCAAGGTTCTCAAGAACGTCCAAGGTGCTTCTTTAATGTTTTCACATCTTTTAAAGAAAGCCCAAATTCAGAAGCGAGTTCAAGCGATGTATTTTGCGATTCTTTTGAAATAAACTCATGAAAATTCACATTAAACAATTGATTCGCTCCGTTAGTAGCAGCGTTTCCTTTTTCATTCATACGCATATGCATATCCCTCACATTCAATAGTGGAATTCTAATGACTAGTGTTCCATATTGATATGGAGGTTATACGCTGTTACAAAAAAGAGAGGAGAACATATCCCCTCTCTTCCACCATCATTATTTACTCTCTACGATCAATGTCACTGGACCATCATTAATAAGCTGAACGTCCATCATCGCTCCAAATTGTCCTGTTTCTACATGCAATCCTTGTTTGCGAAGTTCTTCGTTAAAGAAATCGTATAAACGTTCTGCATAGTCAGGTTTTGCTGCATCCATAAAGTTTGGGCGTCTTCCTTTTCGGCAATCTCCGTATAACGTGAACTGTGAAATGGAAAGAACTTGTCCACCAACGTCTAATACAGAATAATTCATTTTTTCGTTTTCATCTTCAAAAATACGTAAGTTCGCAATTTTTTCAGCGATATAAGTAGCATCCTTTTCTGTATCTTCATGTGTGATTCCAACTAATAGCGTTAAGCCGAAATGAATTTGTCCTACAATTTCACCGTTTACTGTTACAGATGCTTCTTTTGATCGCTGTAAGACAACTCTCATCTATATTCACTCCCTATTAATGCATCATGCGGCGCACCGCATAAATTTCCGGAACTCGTTTAATGCGCTCTACAACTTTTTTCAAATGCTGTAAGTTATGAATAGAAATAGACATATGAATTGTTGCCATTTTATTGCGGTCGCTTCTTCCTGAAACAGCCGAAATATATGTTTTCGTTTCTGTTACAGCTTGCAATACTTCATTTAGTAACCCTCGGCGATCATATCCTGAAATTTCAATATCAACGTTGTATTCAATTTCTTTTTCTGGACTGCCTTCCCACTCTACTTCCAGCAATCTCTCTTGCGCTTCTTCTGTATGAACATTTACGCAGTCTGTACGGTGGATCGATACACCGCGGCCTTTCGTAATATAGCCAATGATGTCATCGCCTGGAACTGGATTGCAACACTTCGATAAGCGGATAAGTAAATTATCAGTACCACTTACCTTTACACCAGAATCCCATTTTCGAATTTTCATCGGTTTCCGAACTTCTTTTACTTCCGTTATTTCTTCTTCACGTTGCTTGCGGAATTTATCTGTTAAGCGCGTCACAATTTGAGATGCGGTAATACCGTTATAGCCAACTGCTGCAAACATATCTTCTGCATTCGCAAAATTAAATTTCTCAGCTACGCGTTTTAAGTTATCAGATGCTAATACTTCTTTCATTTCATACTCAAGGCCTCGCACCTCTTTTTCAACAAGCTCGCGACCTTTTTCAACATTCTCATCACGGCGCTGCTTTTTGAAAAATTGACGAATTTTATTTTTCGCATGTGATGTTTGAGCTAATTTCACCCAGTCCTGACTCGGACCATATGAATGCTTAGATGTTAAAATTTCAATGATGTCACCTGTTTTTAATTTATAATCAAGAGTCACCATTTTACCGTTTACTTTTGCACCAATCGTTTTATTCCCTATTTCAGAGTGAACACGGTAAGCAAAGTCAATTGGAACAGAACCAAGCGGCAATTCCATTACATCTCCTTTTGGTGTAAAGACAAACACCATATCAGAGAATAAATCAATTTTTAAGGATTCCATAAATTCTTCTGCATTTGAGGCTTCATTTTGCCATTCTAAAATTTGACGGAACCACGTTAATTTTTTCTCAAGCGTTCCTGTTGTGTCAACCGCTTGTCCTTCTTTATATGCCCAGTGTGCCGCAATTCCGTATTCTGCAATTTCGTGCATTTCTTTCGTGCGAATTTGCACTTCAAGCGGATCGCCTTTCGGTCCAATTACTGTTGTATGCAGCGACTGATACAAGTTTGCTTTTGGCATTGCAATATAATCTTTAAAACGGCCTGGCATCGGTTTCCAGCACGTGTGAATAATACCTAGAACCGCGTAGCAATCTTTAATACTATTTACGACAACACGAACAGCTAACAAATCATAAATTTCATTGAATTGTTTATTTTGCATTGCCATTTTACGGTAAATACTGTAAATATGCTTTGGACGACCAGAAATATCCGGCTGAATCGCTACTT
The DNA here is from genome assembly GCF_037104695.1 of Bacillus yunxiaonensis. Lineage (NCBI taxonomy): Bacteria > Bacillati > Bacillota > Bacilli > Caryophanales > Bacillaceae > Bacillus > Bacillus yunxiaonensis. The sequence continues at coordinate 394,871 of NZ_JBAWSV010000002.1, forward strand.
CTTTTAACTTATCACGAATTTCTGCCATAACTTCATCTAAATATTCTTCACGTTCGGCACGCTTGCGTTTCATTAAATTGACAATACGATAATATTGCTGCGGATTTAAATAACGAAGGGCTGTATCTTCTAGTTCCCACTTAATCGTATTAATTCCGAGTCTATGTGCTAATGGTGCGAAAATTTCCAATGTTTCATTTGCAATACGACGCTGCTTTTCTTGCGGTAAATGTTTCAACGTACGCATGTTATGAAGACGGTCAGCTAGTTTAATTAAAATCACTCGAATATCTTGTGCCATTGCGATAAACATTTTTCGATGATTTTCCGCTTGTTGCTGCTCATGTGATTTATATTTAATTTTTCCAAGCTTTGTGACACCATCAACAAGCATCGCAATCTCTTTTGTAAATTCACGTTCAATATCTTCTAACGTTACCTCTGTATCTTCTACTACATCATGTAAAAAACCTGCAGATACAGTAGACGGATCCATTTGTAAATCAACTAAAATACCTGCTACTTGAATTGGATGAATGATATACGGTTCCCCTGATTTTCGGTATTGCTCACTATGTGCGGCACGCGCAAATTCATAAGCGCGCGCAACAAGATCGATATCATCATCTTGTAAATATTGCCCTGCTCTCTCCAGTACCTGTTCAGCTGTTAGTACTTGTTCATTCGCCATCTAATCACCTTTTATTGAAGATTAATAATCTCTTTCCTTGCCAATTAGAATAATTTTTATTTTACCATTATAACGTAATGATTGGGAATTGTGAAAAGGAAAAGATTTTACATACATTTCACTTTACTTTTTCAATAAATATATAAAAATACCCGATCCTCTCAAAGAGATTCACGGGTACTCCACATGCCGCCCTGTTTACAATTAATATTTTTCTAATACTAATACGTCATAACCGTCTAACATTTTACGGCCATCTAAATAAGTAAGCTCTACTAAAAATGCGATACCTGCAACAACACCGCCAAGTTCTTCTACTAACTTAATTGTCGCTTCAATTGTTCCACCTGTAGCTAATAAATCATCTGTAATTAATACGCGTTGGCCAGGTTTGATCGCATCTTTATGAATTGTTAACACATCTTTACCATACTCTTTACCATAATCTACTTTAATTACTTCGCGTGGTAATTTACCTAATTTACGAACTGGTGCAAAGCCCACTTCTAATGCATAAGAAACTGGACATCCAATAATAAAACCACGAGCTTCTGGTCCTACTACAAGGTCGATATCTCTTTCTTTTGCATAAGCAACGATTGCATCCGTTGCTGCTTTATATGCTTTTCCATCATTCATTAAAGGTGTGATGTCTTTAAAGACAATACCTTCTTTCGGATAATCCGGTACAATTGCAATATGTTGCTTGAAATCCATATTTATGAATCCTCCTCAAATATAAAAGAATTGTAAATACAAATTCTTTATCCTAACTGTTCTACTTCTTTATGATTACGAATCGTTTCAAACCATGCATATAATTGTTGATATGTGCTATAAACCAGTTCTTTTTCTAATTGTAAGTGGTTGATTTTCTCACGATACGTGTTTGATTCGGTTAAATCACGTTTTTTCATTTCTTCTGCCATAAAAATGACACCGTCTTTTATTGTAACAAATTCTAACTCAAAAAACACCTGTGTCATGAAATTTACTGTGTCTTTTGACCAACCTTTATGACGGCAAAGTTGCTCTCCGTATTGTCGAAGAGAAAATGGTGCTTTTTGATGTAAAAATGAATAGTACCATTTAAAATGTTCCCTCGTTGGAACCGTACTGAATAAGTGATTGTTTTCTTGATAAAAAACAGTATAAATACGGTCTGGGAATCCTTTTTCACATATAGACTTTAAATCTTCTGTCGCATCTGGTAAATCAAGAACAACAACGTAACGACCTTCTAATGTTGTCACATCTTTGGCATGCACGAGATAATCTGTATACGCTTCTAAAGAAAACTTTTGCAATGCCTCTTCTTTAAAATACACGATTGTCAATTTATCACGCGAAAGATCAGCGAGATTTGCTTCTACATTACGCATGCTGCGCCAATCAAATAATTGCCAAGCTTCTATCGCAATATCTTGAATCATAATTTGTGGCTTACGGAAATTATTCCATTCATTAATAGAAGCTTCTCCAACGATCGACACGTGCGCTACAGGAGAAATTTCTTTTGCAAATGCACCAAGACCAAAACCGATGCTATCTAATGTCGCTTGTCCATTACGAAGTGTCATTTTCAAATGCGAACCATCAGAACCAATTGCACGAATACTTTCAAGACCTGCATCCTTCACAGCGATACGCGGCTTTGGATTTCCGACACCAAACGGGGCAAGTTTCTGCATCTCTTCAATTGCAGCAAGCGTTACATCTTCCACTTCACATACTACATCTACTGCAGTGACTGGAATAAAATCTTCATCTGATAGCTGAACCGCTGCTTGCTCGTTTAAGCGTCGGCGCAGTTCATCGACATCATCCATACTAAGAGTCATACCAGCAGCCATTGGATGCCCGCCAAAATGCGGTAAAATGTCCCGGCAATCTGATAAATTGGCATACAAATCAAAGCCTTCAATACTACGGGCTGATCCTTTTGCTGTCTCTTTTTCGGGATCAATGCTTAGTACAATTGTCGGACGATAAAAGCGATCTATGAGCTTTGAAGCAACAATCCCAATTACACCAGGATTCCAACCTTCTTTTGCAAGAACTAATACTTTATTCTCTTCTGGTGGATAATGTGCTTCCACTTCCGCAATTGCTTCTTCCGTAATTTGCTTTACAATATCTTTTCGTAATTTGTTCAGTTCATCAATTTCTTGTGCAAGTTCTTTTGCTTCTTCTACATCTTCTGACAATAGTAAATGCACAGCTGGCGTTGCATCTTCTAATCGTCCAACTGCATTAATGCGCGGTCCAATTGCAAAACCAACGCTCTCTTCTGTAATTTCACCTTGCGAAATATTAGCAACTTTAAACAGTGCTTGTAATCCTACTCGCTGCGTTGTTCGCAATTTTTTCAGTCCACGTTGCACGAGTAAGCGGTTTTCACCATAAAGAGGCACTAAATCAGCCACCGTACCAATAACTGCAATTTCTAATAAATGTTCTGGCACACTCCCAAGCAAAGCATGAGCAACTTTAAACGCAACTCCAACACCTGCCAAGTAATGAAATGGATACACACCACCATCTAACTTCGGGTGAATGATCGCTAAAGCTTCCGGCAATTCTGGCGGCGGCTCATGATGATCGGTAATAATTAAATCAACACCAAGCTCCTTTGCAACCTGCGCCTCGTGAACAGCTGCAATTCCCGTATCAACTGTAATAATAAGTGAGAAACCAGCACGATGCGCCCAGCGAAACGCTTCTTCATTCGGCCCATATCCTTCTGTAAATCGGTTCGGAATATAAAACTCCACATCCGCTCCAAGTTCTTGCAATGCTAAAAATAAAACGGTTGTACTACTAACACCGTCTGCATCATAATCACCAAAAATTAAAATTTGCTCTCCGTTTTGAATCGCTTGGCGAATACGCTCTACAGTACGGTCCATACCTTCTAATAAAAACGGATCGTGAAATTCTTGCTGCTCTGTATTTAAAAAGTCCACAATCTTTTCTTCTGTATCGAATCCTCTATTCAGTAATAGTGAAGCAACAAGAGGAGACAATTGAAGTTTATTTGCCAACTGTCCTACAAGTTCCTCATTATTATACTTTTCTTTCCAACGCGTCTTCGCTTGTAACAACGAAATCACCCCTTAACCTATCCATTATACTAGACAGACTAAGGGGTGACAATAAAGCGAAACTTCCTTTAGCGCTTTTTGCTAAAGGTTAGTTAAGCCAATCGGGCTCTTACGGGCAGTTCTTCTCCTTGGCGTTCCTACATTCTACTGCCCGTTTGAGCGGGGTAAAGTGAGACTTCTATTTTTAGAGCGCCCTTTCCCAAAAATGGTTAGTCGAACCTATCGGGCTCTTACGGGCAGTTCTTCTCCTTCTCTTACATTAATCAGGAGAATATGGATTAATGTGCACGAAAACATTTTGCACATTGTCTTGCTGCATAAGCACCTCTTTCACATGTTTACCAATGCGATGTCCATCTTCTACCGTAATGTATGGATCAACAGACACTTTAATATCAACAATAACATAGTGTCCATGCTCTCTTGCGTATAGCGAACCTATTTTCTTTACTCCTTCCACTTGCATAACAGCTTCCCTCATCGGAACGATATCTTCCTCATGAAGTACATGATCCAACGTTGTATGAATCGCTTCTTTTCCAATATCCCAAGCCATTTTTATAACGAGTAAAGATACAAATAAACCGGCAACTGGATCGGCATATACAAGCCAATCCACCCCCATTTTACTTCCTATAATCGCCGCTCCAATCCCAATTAAAGCCGCAAATGATGAAAATACATCAGAACGATGCTCATACGCATTTGCAATAATGGCATCACTTTTTATCCTTTTACCTAACTTATATTTGTAGCGAAACATCCCTTCTTTCACAACAATCGAAAGAAGCACAGCAATCACAGTAATCCAGCGCGGTGGCTCTAACACTTGTGTAAAAGCTTTAATAGAAGAGATAACAATTTCAATTCCGACAATAAATAAAAGAACAGCTACGATAATCGCTGAGATCGATTCCGCTTTTCCATGTCCATATGGATGATCGTCATCAGGCGGTTGCTTTGCTGCCCGCAGTCCAAATAGGACCGCTAACGAGCCAATGACGTCCGAACCAGAATGAACAGCATCTGCCATAAGCGCCTTACTATTCCCAACATATCCAATAACCGCTTTTATAATTGCAAGCACAATATTACCGACAATTCCAACAATCGCTCCAAATTCCGCTTGTTTAAAACGTTCATCTTTTTCCATAACTGAAATCCTTTCTTTCGTCAACCTACACTTTATTTTATCCCGGAACAAAAAAGAAATGCCTACAATGAGGCATCTCTTTTTATTCAAGCTTAAGTGACTTTACTTATACTTGCGGTTCAGACGTATTCACTTCAACTTTCTTCTGACCTTTTCCTTTTTTCAAACGACGGCTTTCAAGCATCAACCAAATTTGAGATGCAACGAAAACAGAAGAATACGTACCAACAATTAAACCGACAAATAATGCAATTGAGAAGTTTCGCAATGACTCACTGCCGAAAATTAATAATGTAATAACAGGTAGTAACACTGTCATGACCGTATTAATAGAACGACCGATCGTTTGACGAATACTAGAATTCACAATCTCTTCTAAATCACTTACAGTACGAATTTTTTGTTTCTGTTTGTATAGCTCACGGTTTCGGTCAAACGTAACAATCGAGTCATTAATAGAATAACCGATAATCGTTAACACTGCTGCGATAAACGTTAGATCAACTTCTAAGTGAAGTAAGCTAAACACAATGATAATGAAGAATGCATCATGTAACAGTGCTAACACTGCCGATAGCGCATATGTGAAGCGGAAACGAATACTCACATATAAAATGATAACAAGAGAAGCAATTAGCACTGCAATAAGTGCATTTCGTGCAATTTCTTTTCCGATTGTCGGAGAAACTGTACTTACGTTTGGTTCTGTACCATATTTATCATGGAAGACTGTTTTTACTTTCGCAATATCGTCTTTTGATAGTACACCAATTGTACGAACAGCAAATCCTTTATTATCATTACCTGTCGGCACAATATCTTCTTTTTTCACATCTACTTTTAAATCATGTAACTCTTGTTGTACTTGTGAAACCGTTATGGCTTGATTTGTTTTAATGTCCATGCGCGTACCGCTTGCAAAGTCAATCCCAAGATTCAACTTAAAGATTGGTAAAATAATTGCACCTAGAATCATCACAACAACAGAGAACCAGAAAAACTTATGTCCAATATTAACAAAGTTAACACGGTCAAATTTCGTTGGTGCATGTTCTACACCTTTTGATAACGGAATGACTTCCTTTGGTTTTACACCAAAGTAAGAATACTTTTTATCAAAGTAACGACTCTTAACAAGTAAGCCAAGTAAGAAGCGTGTACCGTAAACATTCGTAAGGAAGCCGACGAAAATACTTACAATTAAACTTGTCGCAAATCCTTTAACAGAGCTTGTGCCGTATGCAAATAATACAGCTGCTGCTGCAAGCGTTGTAACATTCGCATCTAAAATCGTTGATAATGAACGCTGATTACCCGCGCGATATGCTGATAACATCGATTTTCCGATGCGCAATTCTTCTTTTAGTCTTTCATATGTAATAACGTTTGCATCAACCGCAATTCCGACCCCGAGCACCAGTGCCGCTATACCCGGTAATGTTAGAACAGCGTGCATCCAATTGAATACGAGTAACGTTATGTAAATATATAACCCAAGCATAATTACCGCTACAAGACCTGGTAGACGATAGAATACAAGCATAAATAAGAAAATAAGAGCTATACCAATCGCACTTGCAAAAATTGTTTTTTGCAATGCTTGCTCTCCGAATTTTGCTCCAACAGAAGTAGAGTATATTTCTTTTAAATCAACAGGAAGTGCTCCGGCATTTAACAACTCTGAAAGTTGTTTTGCGCTCTCTACTGTAAAGTTTCCACCAACAATAGATACTTCCGCTTGATTAAATACTTGATTAACAGTAGCTGCCGATAAATATTTTGGCTTTGGCTTCGCTGCTTCTGCCTTGTAAGAATCTTTTCCTTCTTCAAAATCAAGCCAAATCACCATTAAATTTGTTGGCTGCGGCATGCTAGATACTTTTTCAGTTACTGCACGGAACTTATCGGCACTCTTTAATTTTAGGCTAACGCTTGGACGGCCTTGTTCATCAAACGTTTGCTTTGCTCCATTCGTCGCTAAATCTGTACCATCCATAAGAATGTTATCATTTACATCACGGAACGTTAATTTCGCTTGCGTTGATAACACGTCTCGGGCTTGCTGCTGATCTTTTACTCCAGCAAGCTGCACACGAATGCGATCATTTCCTTCAATTTGGATATTCGGTTCGCTTACACCAAGAACGTTTACACGTTTTTCGAGTGCACCAACCGTACTCACAAGAGTATCCTTTGTAACTTTATCCCCTTTTTTCGCTGGCTTTACTTCATATAAAATTTCAAAGCCGCCCCGAAGATCAAGTCCGAGATTAATTCCTTTTGTAATGTTTTTTGTCGTTGCTCCAATGATTCCTCCAATTAATAACACAACGAGGAAAAAAGCAACAATTCTACTGCTTCGTTTTGCCATATGTCTCTTGTTCCTCCTTTGAACAAAGGCCATTGTTCCAAAATTACCTCTTTATCAATACTCATTATTATACTGCAAGAGGAAGAACAAACCAATTACAACCTATTATTTATTTTCATATTCTTCAAATGACCAAAGCGGCGCTTGGTACGCCTTCATCGTTAAAAATGTCATATAATCATTAGCTGTTAACGTTAACACGTCATTTACAAGCTCATACAATCTGACATCACTATCTACTTTTTTCCACTTTCGAGTCTTTAAACATTTCCAAACGTCTTCCATTGTAACGCGATCATAGCCGAGCATTTGGAACTCTTCTACTTTGCTTTCTAAGACAATTCTTAACTGTTCCCGATACGCTTCTATTAACTCTTCTTTCCCAACCACTTCCCGCTCATCTCCTTCTGATCTTACGTTCCTCATTTCAAATGCTTGTCATGCTTGCCTTATAGATGCATATAAATTATTGTAAATCATTCCATTGATTTTGAGAAGGTAGGAGAAAACTATGACGAAACAAACCTTTTTACGAGGTGCCTTTATTTTAATGTTGGCTGGTTTTATCACGAAAATATTAGGCTTTATTAACCGTATTGTAATGGCACGCACTTTAGGAGAAGAAGGTGTTGGATTATATATGATGGCCGTTCCAACATTTATTTTAGCTATTACCATTACACAAATCGGTCTCCCGGTTGCCATTGCAAAACTGGTCGCTGAAGCAGAGGCTACACATGATAAGCAACAAGTAAAAAAAATATTAACTGTTTCATTGGCTATCACCTCGGTCATTAGTATTCTATTAACAGCCGGAATTATGCTTCTGGCACCTTTGTTAGCAGAAACATTTCTAACCGATAAACGAACCTATTATCCATTAATTGCTATTTTACCCGTTGTGCCTGTTATTGCCGTTTCCTCTGTGCTTCGTGGTTATTTCCAAGGGAAACAAAACATGAAACCGAGCGCCTACGCACAAGTGCTAGAACAAGTCGTTCGCATTACAATTATTGCAGTATGCATCCGCCTTTTCTTACCATATGGAGTGGAATACGCTGCAGCGGGCGCAATGCTATCTGCTGTACTCGGAGAAGTCGCTTCCCTTTTATTCCTATTAACGTTGTTTCAAAGAGAAAAACATCTTTCCATTCGATCTCGTTTTGTAAGTACCGTGAAAGAAAGCAAAGACACCTTTTATTCTTTAATGGATATTGCACTTCCTACAACAGGAAGCCGTTTAATCGGATCCATTTCTTACTTTTTCGAACCAATTGTTGTCATGCAAAGTTTAGCAATGGCCGGAGTTGCAGCCTCTATTGCAACAAAGCAATACGGTATATTAAATGGGTATGCCTTTCCACTTTTGTCTTTGCCAGCTTTTATTACCTATGCTCTTTCAACAGCGCTTGTTCCTTCCATTAGCGAAGCAAACGCTAAAAAGCAGCATCGTTTAGTAGAGCGTAGATTACAGCAAGCAATGCGCATCTCTCTTATTACAGGAGGATGGTCTGTTGTTATTTTATACGTATTCGCCTCACCTATTTTAACGCTTATGTATGGTTCCGATAGCGCGATCCTTTTTATTCAAGTACTTGCACCTTGTTTTTTATTTCACTATTTTCAGGGACCACTGACATCTGTATTACAAGCTCTAAATTTAGCACGAGCTGCCATGATGAATACATTTATCGGAGCGATTGTGAAATTACTTGTTATTTTCGTCCTTGCCTCACAGCCACAATTTCAAATGATGGGTGTGGCACTTGCAATTGCGGCCAATATCGTGACAGTTACTTTACTTCACTATGCAACGGTATTAAAAAAGATTACGTTTACTATTTATATAAAAGATTATGTATACGGATTATTTGCCATGATCATTGCTGGAGGAACAGGTTACTACATACATAAGCACATCATCTTCTCCCCTTCACTTGGCAAGCAAACATTATGGGAAGTACTATCCACTACGACACTATATATATTTCTGTTAATCCTTTTTCGCCTTATTAGAAAAGAAGAATTACTTCGATTACCTATCATTCGTAAATTCTCTTTTTTTAAATAAAAAGTTGCTGCCTATTTTAAGGAGCAACTTTTTATTTATCTATTAAATCAACAAAAAACTGGCCGTTTTGAAAGCTACAATATGAAATATTTTCAATATCCTTATACCCTAATTTCTTTAGTTTGTCTTCCAGCCATATATCGGTATGTTCCATCATGTATAAGTGTTTTTTCTGAATTTCTCCATCAATAATGAGCGGAACCGAAAATAATGGTGTATCATTTTTACTTTTTTTACTTTTTTGCTTTTCAAACACCGATAATCTTCCTGATGGTTCTAAAATTGCATACTCTACATCACGTATATCACCGATACTTTGCTCACGCAATTGCATAAGCAAATCATCCATATTGTAACGATGTTTACGCATTTGCTTCTCATCGATTTTCCCCTCGTGCACGATAATAGCCGGCTCCCCTTCTAAAATATGACGAAGACGCTGGCTTTTTAGCGAGACAAAAGATAAAGCAATTTGAATAATCATAATAAGCACCATCGGAACAAGTTGGTGCCACATTGCCTTATCCATATTCTCAATCGCAATAACTGCCATTTCACCAAGCATAATAAAAACGACTAAGTCCAAAACACTCAATTCACCAATTTCACGTTTTCCCATTAGACGAAAAATAATGAGCATTACACTGTATAAGACAATTGTTCGAAAGATAATTTGAACTAGTTCCATCTTTCATTTCCTTTCTCATTTCAATTTCTATATATTAGTTTCCCCGTACAAAAAGAAACTAGTCTAACTTAGCAAAACAAGAAATATGCTTGTATTAGAAAGGAGAGATGCTCTATGGATGGAACGAAAAAAATATCAATTGCAGTTGGATTCGGCATCGTTACCTTACTTATCTTCGCTTGCCTAGCAAGTATCATCATTGCTTTATTATTGAAGTTTACAAACATAAATGAAGGAACTTTATCCATCGCACTTTTTGTCCTCGCAATTATGTCGACAATAATCGCTGGATTTGTTGCTGGGGTAAAAGCACAGGGAAAAGGTTGGTTTGTCGGTGGATCCACTGGAGTCGCATTTGCCATTCTCGTATTTCTTGTAAATTATTTAGGCTTTTCATCGGCGTTATCAAAGGTACAGCTTCTATATCAACTTGTGATTATTGCGGCAAGTACAATTGGGGGCATACTCGGAGTCAATATCGGTAAGCGTACAACATATTAGAAAAGCTGTCCCAAAAGTAATACTTTTGGGACAGCTTTTTTTATTAGCCTTTTACAATTTCACGAATTGCACTGCGATCAAATGTAAGGTGTGAACCACCAGATTTAATCACGATTGTTGTATCAGTTACAGATTCAATTGTACCGTGCAAGCCGCCAATTGTTACGATTGCATCGCCTTTTGTCAGTTCACTTTGCATTTGTGCTACTGCCTTTTGACGCTTTTGTTGCGGGCGAATTAATAAGAAGTAGAAAATCGCAAACATCGCAACGATCATGATAATATTCATCATACCTGGATTCATCTTTTATTCCTCCTTAATTATTATGTATTAGAAATTTTTAGCATTTGGTTTATTAAAGCCGTATTGTTCAAAGAACTCATCACGGAAGTCTCCAAGACGGTCTTCACGAATGGCTTGTCTCACCTGCTCCATTAATTTTAACAGAAAATGCAGGTTGTGGTAAGACGTTAAGCGAATTCCGAATGTTTCATCACATTTCATTAAGTGACGAATGTATGCACGTGAATAGTTTTTACATGTGTAACAATCACAATTTGGATCAAGCGGGCCAAAGTCTTTTGCATACTTCGCATTTTTCACAACTAGGCGTCCTTCACTTGTCATACATGTACCATTTCGTGCAATACGAGTTGGAAGTACACAGTCAAACATATCAATACCACGAATTGCACCGTCAATTAACGAGTCCGGAGATCCAACACCCATTAAGTAACGAGGTTTGTTATCTGGAAGAAGTGGTGTTGTAAATTCAAGCACACGATTCATAATATCTTTCGGTTCTCCAACAGATAAACCACCTACTGCATAACCTGGGAAATCCATTGAAACAAGATCACGGGCACTTTGACGACGAAGTTCTTCAAATTCTCCGCCCTGTACAATACCAAACAACCCTTGATCCTGCGGACGCTGATGCGCTTTTAAGCAACGCTCTGCCCAACGGCTCGTACGCTCTACTGATTTTTTCATATACTCAAATGTCGCTGGAAACGGCGGGCATTCATCAAATGCCATCATAATATCAGAACCAAGTGCATTTTGAATTTCCATTGCCTTTTCTGGTGATAAGAATAATTTATCTCCATTTAAGTGATTGCGGAAATGAACACCTTCTTCTTCAATACGGCGGAAGTCACTTAAACTAAACACTTGGAATCCACCAGAATCTGTTAAAATAGAACGATCCCAGTTCATAAATTTATGTAAACCGCCTGCTTCGCGTACAATTTCATGGCCAGGACGAAGCCATAAATGATACGTATTACTTAAAATAATACCCGCATCCATTGCTTTTAACTCTTCTGGTGACATCGTTTTTACTGTCGCAAGTGTTCCTACTGGCATAAAAATTGGCGTTTCAAATGAACCGTGCGGTGTATGAACACGGCCTAAACGTGCTCCTGTTTGTTTACAAGTTTTAATTAATTCATAACGTATTGCTGTCATATAGTTACTCCTTTTTATTTCTTCTCTGCTTTAGAGTGAGATGCAACAAACATCGCATCACCAAAACTAAAGAAACGATACTTTTCTTTTACCGCCTCATTGTACGCATGCAGAACATTTTCTCTTCCTGCAAGTGCACTCACAAGCATAATTAATGTTGATTTTGGCAAGTGGAAGTTTGTAATTAAACCATCGATCGCTTTAAATTCATATCCTGGATACATGAAAATATCAGTCCAGCCAGAAGCAGCGCAAATCTTACCATTATTGTCTGTTGCAATTGTTTCAAGCGTACGCGTTGATGTTGTCCCAACAGTAATAATACGGCCGCCTTCTTGTTTTACACGATTTAGCAAATCTGCTGTTTCCGCTGACATATGGTAATACTCTGCGTGCATATGATGTTCTTCGATTGTATCTGCAGAAACTGGTCTAAATGTCCCAAGCCCAACATGCAGTGTAATAAACGCTAAATGAACGCCTTGTTGCTTCAGTTGTTCTAATAGCTCTTCTGTAAAATGAAGCCCCGCTGTCGGCGCTGCTGCTGAACCAACTTCACGTGCAAATACCGTCTGATAACGATCGCGGTCTTCAAGCGTTTCTTTAATATACGGAGGAAGCGGCATTTCACCAAGTTCATCTAAAATTTCATAGAAAATACCGTCATACGAAAATTCCAAATGACGACCACCTTGTTCACCAGCTCCGACACATGTTGCTTTTAGTTTTCCCTCACCAAAAGAAATTACCGTTCCTTCTTTCACACGTTTCGCAGGTTTAACAAGCGTCTCCCAAGTATCTCCATCTTCTTGCTTTAATAAAAGCACTTCAATATGTGCACCCGTATCTTCTTTTACACCGTGCAAACGCGCAGGCATCACTTTCGTTTCATTTAAAACTAAACAATCGCCCTCATGTAAATAAGAAAGAATGTCAGTGAAATGCTTGTGCTGAATTTCACCTGTCTCACGATCTAACACCATTAATCTTGATGTTTCACGATCTTCAAGCGGTACTTGTGCAATGAGCTCTTCTGGTAAATGAAAATCAAACAAATTAATATCCATAACTAAGTTCACCTATTTCTATCTAAATCGATTTATGACATACATAATAAAAGATAATACAATACTTATCACAATACACGTAACAATAGGAAAATAAAAGGTAACGTTTCCCTTTTTCACAAAAATATCGCCTGGAAGCCTTCCAATAAGCTTCCAAGCTAATCCCGTAACAATTAAAAGAATGCCAGCCGTAATGAGCAGCTTTGACATATCCATCATACTTGCGGCATCTCCATTCCAAAATGTTCATATGCAAGCGGTGTAACAATACGGCCCCTTGGTGTTCTTTGAAGGAAGCCAATTTGCAGTAAGTACGGCTCATACACATCTTCAATTGTATGAGATTCTTCCCCAATCGTTGCTGAAACTGTTTCTAATCCAACTGGACCACCGCGGAACTTTTCAATAATACCAAGCAATAATTTGTGATCAATATGATCTAATCCAAGTTTATCTACTTGCAGTAGTTCGAGTGCCATTTGCGTAATATCCATCGTAACGGTTCCATCACCGCGCACCTGCGCAAAATCACGTACACGACGCAATAAGCGGTTCGCAATTCGCGGTGTACCTCGTGCACGCCTTGCAATTTCTAAGGCAGCCAACGAATCAATTTCAACTTCAAACACTTCTGCTGTACGTTCTACAATGGCTGATAACTGATCGACTGTGTAATATTCTAAACGAGACAATACACCAAAACGATCTCGAAGCGGTGCAGATAATGCACCTGCACGCGTTGTTGCACCAACTAATGTAAACGGAGGTAAATCAAGCCGAACAGAGCGCGCTGTCGGACCTTTCCCAATTACAATATCAAGACAGAAATCCTCCATCGCCGGATATAACACTTCTTCAATTGAGCGATGCAGACGATGAATTTCATCAATGAATAAAACATCGCCCGGTTGAAGCGCCGTTAATACCGCTGCTAAATCACCTGGCCTTTCAATTGCCGGTCCTGATGTTGTACGAATATTCACGCCCATTTCATTCGCAATAATGTTTGCTAATGTCGTTTTCCCAAGTCCTGGCGGCCCATACAATAAGACGTGATCTAACGTTTCTTCACGCATTTTTGCAGCTTCAATAAATACTTCTAAATTATGTTTTGCTTTATCTTGCCCAATATATTGACGGAGCGTTTGCGGTCTTAACGAATATTCTAAGTCCACATCTTCATATACGGACTCTCCCGAGACAAGACGTTCGTCCATTCTACTCACCTCTTACCATTTAGTAAAAGACTAAGTGCCTTTTTAATATATTGATCCGTCGTAAGTGATTCTTTTAATAATTCTGGCACTACGCGAGACACTTCTCGCTCTGCATATCCAAGCGCTCTAAGTGCTTCCAGTGCTTCATCAAGCTCCATAGATGTTCCTTTTTTCTCATCGAAACGCTCTTCATCTGAAAATAGGTCAACAAAGGCATCCGGCACAACATCTGCTAATTTTCCTTTTAAATCTAAAATCATTTGACGCGCTGTTTTCTTTCCAACACCCGGGAATTTTACTAAGAATTTTTCATCCTCATGTTCAATCGCTTGTACAACCTGACCTGTTTGACCAGAAGCTAAAATAGCAAGCGCTCCCTTTGGTCCAATCCCCGATACACCTAAAAGTTTTGTAAATAATAAACGCTCTTCACGTGTTTTAAATCCGTAAAGGGCCATGATATCTTCTCTTACATAATGATATGTATATACGCGAAGTTCTTGTTTACTTCTTTGAAATACATACGGATTTGGTGTGAAAATTTGATAGCCAATTCCGTTATGGTCAAGAACAACATATTCCGGTCCTACATATTCCACATAACCTGTAATATATTCAAACAAAACTGTATCTCTCCCTCTCAAATCATGTATTCCATTTTAACATAAATAACGATATAAATGCGAGATTCCCCCAACAAATGTTCTCTATCCTATCTTTTCCTTTTTATATTGACTGAGCACTCTCAAAGAATGAATAACATAAAAATGATTAAAAAACAAAAGTAAACTGAAACTTCCAGCAGTTTTTTCATTCCTCACTGATGGAAAGCCCTCACCAATCGGGATTTTACGGGCAGTTGTCCCCCACCTATCTTCTGTAGAAAAGCGGAAGCGGCTCGCCCAGAATCGCAGGACGCCCGCGCCCAAGGCAGAGAGGCGCTTTTTGCCTCGTCTGAGGGGGCGAAACGACCGGAGATTCTAGCCGCTAGAGCTGGACAACGCTTCTCTCTCAATCTTGAGATGGGGGTCTTACTGCCATGCGGGATAAAAAACAGCCGTAGCTACTTTAAGCTACGGCTGTTTCCATTACTCATAGAATACTGTTCCATATCTTTCATTACTTCCACAAATCGCTCTTTCGATTTCACCCGAATCCCGCGCTTCAACCGTTCACGCTGATAACTCTCCATCTTTTTCATATCAATTTGAAAAAAGGAATGAATGACATTATCGGTTTCGGGTACACCGTTAAAAATTTGGAGAATGCCTTCTTTCGAAACCCCAAAATAACCGCTTGTTTTTAATAACGGCGAAATATCATCAATGCGTTTTTGTAATACAACTTGTACATCGTCTCGATCAACAAGTTGCCACTCTTTATATTGTTCCAAAAACTTTTCTAAGTGCAAAACCTTGTCTCTAAAAATTTCCTGACTCACTTCCCCGTCTAAATATATACGCTGCAACATGATTGTAATTTGAGGTTCCTGTTCCACTGCATTACCCGAACTCTCTGCCGATGCTACACTCGATTCATGATAAAAACAAAACATAGCTAGCACAATCTGCATTGCAATAATCATGAATTTCATATGCTGTCACCTCTTTTAGGGAAAATAAAAAACTTCTATTTACAGTTTGACCGAAAATAGAAGTTTTATCCCTTAGAAAAGTGGCACCGACTGTTAATCCACTTAGACGAAAGGAGTTAGGAAGCGAAGCTAGACCATACGAAAAATGGAATTGACTAAAATAAATTCTTTCCTACAAAGAATCACGTTTAAAAGATAAATAGCAAAAAAGCGGAATAAGATTTTCATCTTACTCCGCTACAATTTTCTATATAATAAGAAAGACGCCTGTCATGCAGGCGTCTTGATGCGTTTACGGCGAGAGACCAGGCGGCCACATCCGCGTGTTTAGCACTTAAGCATATCTCTCGTCTTACGTAAATTAGCTCATCGCTTTGTTAATATAACATTAACCGTGCAAGAAAGCAAGAGGGAAATGAATGACATTGAGTTTTTAATAAACTGAATTTTCAGAAAAAAATTGAAAAATGTATAAAATAACTACTATTATATCCTATTTTTGTTATTATCTTTACAAACACATGTCGGAAGTAGGAGGGATTTTTTGAGCGTCCAAATCACGGGAAATGAACAGATTAAGAGATTATTACAAGATTGGTATCAAGAAATTCGTTTGCGTAATATAAATAATGCTAATCGCTTAAAAGAAGAAGTTGATACCTTAATTCACAATAACTCCGAAGACTCAAACTTATTACTTTACTACCATCTTCTAAATTTTGGATATAGTTATTTAGTTGATAATTTAAGTATTTCAAAAAGTAGCTTTGATCAAATTGAATCTTTCGGTACACCGACAGATAATTTCTTAGCGTATTATTATCATTTTTATAAAGCAATCCATTCTAACGCAATTGGGAATTATAATCTTGCTAAAGAACATTATGATAAAGCTGAAATGCTACTAAACCACATTCCTGATGAGCTTGAAAAAGCCGAGTTTTATTACAACTTAGCAACATATCATTATCATATTCATCAAGCGCTTTTAGCTACTAAGCAAGGAACAAAAGCAAAAAAAATATTTTCTAAACATTCAGGATACGAATTAAAAATAGCTTATTGTGATAACCTTCTAGGATTATCTTGCACACATTTAAGCGAATTTGAAATGGCTGAAGAATACTTTGTTTCTGCTATGGACGTATTTCAAAAACAAAAAAACGAAAAAGCAATTTTATTAGTTCGGCATAATTTAGGCTTGATGTATGCAAGTCAAAATTTATCCGAGTTAGCTATTCGTTATCTTTCTGAGGTTACTGAAAACATACCAAAGCATTACAAGGCGATTTTTATTAAAGCTAGAGAACATTTTAAATTAGGAGAAACAGACATTGCTGGAGAACTCATTGAGAAAGGTTTGATCATTTGCAACGAATTGAAAAACAAAGAATACTTTCACCATTTTTCAATACTCCAAGCACTCAATCAAAATATCTCTGCGGAAGAACTAGAAAAATTTATTTTAGAAGGAATTCATTATTTTGAAAATGAAGGATTATATGATTACATTCAAGAATATGAAGAAAAACTGGCAATCAAATTCTACCACGAAGACAAGCATTCAAAAGCAAGTAAATATTTTTATTTAAGCAGTAAAGCTAGAGAACAAATTTTTGAGATGGAGGCGTTAAAATGAAAAAAGCAGTATTCAGTTTAATGGTAATTATGACAGCTTTTACAATGGTACTTGGGGTACAATCAACAGATATTAAACAAGGTACTCCTGTTGTTGAGGACGCACATGGAGATACTGGTTGATAATTAACAAAAAAAGAACGCTATCCAAGAAATGGGTAAGCGTTCTTTTTCATTTACTCTATGTTCATTCCGCTTATTCATTAAAAATATAAAAGTTACTCATTTTATTTTCATACACATCAGTATTTCTTCATATTCAAGAGATACCAAAGTCTTTTCAACAAGATTATGACTTATCAAGTGAAATTTTCATCATTTTGGTTTTTTTCTCCCCTAGTGATGTTTGGGTGAACCAATTGGGCATATGCCAGCAATTATTTCCCCTATCTTCCTTGCTTTTGAGGTCGGGGTCTTACTGCCAATGAATAGCGGGATAAAATCTATTCAAGTAAAAAGAAGGGGAAATAACATTTCCCCTTCTTCTCATTATCGCACCACATTAGTTACATTCGTACGAAGATCTTGGAACAGATTTGTTACATCACGATTTAAATTGTTTGTAACTGTTCCATTTCGAAGACTTGTGCTAAGCGTGTCAACACGAGTAAACATATCTTCTTTTGCTGTAACATAGACATTTCGATTGTTAACAAGCGGCGCAACAGCTTTGCGAATATCATCTGTTAATGCTTTTTCATCTGTTCCACTGCGAGATTTTACTGCAATGACAACATCATTACCACGCACAACAGTAGAAACACGCTCCACGTTAGCCATACCCTTCACACGATTGGTAATAGCTTCAGCTGTTTTACCATCATTGTTAACATAGGAGTTGTTCATCGTAACGTTACGAGTTGGATACGGAGTCGTTATATTGCGAGTTGGAGACGGATTCGTTATTTGTCCGTGATAATTTACATCGCGGTAATAATTGTATCCAACGTTATTACGAGTATTATGAATGTCTTTATTAATTTTTGAATACTTTACATTTCCGTAATCGTCCGTTCTTGCATTGTTACGGTATGTGACATAATCTGTAGTACGATCTGTACGTGTCACATTATCTGTATACGGAACGGTATTCTCATACGCTGTCCGTTGGTAATTATAAGTAGCATTACGATCCATTGCACTTTTTTTAGGTGTACCACATGCAGCTAATGCACTGGTAACTAACAAAGAAGCAGCAATAAGCTTAATTTGTTTGTTCAATACAAAAACCCCCTCTGTTAGAATGAACTTTTCATTCGAAAAGCTCCCTCTTATAATGAGTCACAAAGGGGGTTTTTACACTGTCAGTATTTTACTTAAAATTTCGGAGGCGCTGCTGCTAAATGACGCTTATGCTCTGAACGAGCATGGAGACGCTCAATGATAAGGCGATCTTTTTCAGGAACTTCCTCACCTTTTAAATATTTGTCAATCGTGTTATATGTTGTACCCATTTCATTTTCATCTGTTTGGCCTTCCCAAAGACCTGCACTTGGTGCTTTATGTATAACTTCATCTGGTACCCCTAATGCTTTTGCCATTTCTCGTACTTCACCTTTTGTGAAATGAACAAGAGGTACTAAATCTACACCACCATCACCATACTTTGTGAAATATCCAGTATGCCATTCTGCCGCATTATCTGTTCCAACAACAAGATAACCAAAGTTGTTTGCAACAGCATATAGCGTCGTCATACGAAGACGAGCACGTGTATTTGCATCACCTAATGTAGCACGTTCTTCATCCCATTTTCCATTTGACTTCAGTTGCTCTTCTACTGCACCAAATAATGTTTTATGTGTCTCTGTTAAATCAACGATATAATGATCAATTCCAGAGCTTTCTACAACTTTTAATGCGTCCTCTTGATCTTTTGGATTACTTTTACAAGGCATAATAACGCCTAAAGAATCATTTGGACATGCACGTTTAATTAAATGCGTTACAACAGCAGAGTCAATACCGCCACTAATCCCAACAATAAGACCTTTTACATTTGCCTCTTTTACTTTCGTTTGTAACCACTCAACAAGTTTTTCAATTTTTTGTTCCATTTCTGCTACTTCCTTTCTCAGCAGGATTCATTTGTACTCATTTTACTATATTATCTAATCTTTTCCGAATTTCCAAACAGATTTTCACAAAAAAAGCCGTTCTGTATAAAAGAACGGCTCCTTGACACTCTTTTTAATTTTCCTCTTCTTCCAAATATGGTGTACCAAATGCAGAAGGAGGATTTGGTGGATAATACATTGTACCAGGCTGTGGTGTATACGGAATATATGGATTTTGTTGATAAGATTCACGTGGAAAATATGGTACACCTGGCTGTGGACTATACAATTTTGGTTCATCATCACAGCCACAGTCCTCTTGTATTGGCGCCATTGGCGGTGCATTATTATCCATTGCTATAGGTGCGACATTTGGATTTGGCATAGAAGTGTATTGCATATCATATTGTGGCATGCCCTGCATTGGCGGCATACCTTGCATTGCCGGCATGCCGTAGTATGGATTTTGTTGATATGGCATTTGATAGTGTGGCTGTGGGTATGGTGATTGATATGGCATCTGTTGTGGGTATGATGGTGGGTATGGATACGGCATTGGTGCAAATGGTGGCATTTGATTACTTCCCATCATCGGCATCACATTTGGCATTGGATTACTTTCCATCATTGGCATCATATTTGGCATTTGATTACTTTCCATCATTGGCATCACATTTGGCATGTGGCTGCTTTCCATCATTGGCATCATATTTGGCATTTGATTACTTTCCATCATTGGCATCACATTTGGCATTGGATTGCTTTCCATCATTGGCATCATATTTGGCATATTGCTACTTTCCATCATCGGCATCACATTTGGCATGTGGCTACTTTCCATCATTGGCATCATATTTGGCATTTGATTACTTTCCATCATTGGCATCACATTTGGCATTGGATTGCTTTCCATCATTGGCATCATATTTGGCATTTGATTACTTTCCATCATTGGCATCACATTTGGCATTGGATTGCTTTCCATCATTGGCATCATATTTGGCATATTGCTACTTTCCATCATCGGCATCACATTTGGCATGTGGCTACTTTCCATCATTGGCATCATATTTGGCATTTGATTACTTTCCATCATTGGCATCACATTTGGCATTGGATTGCTTTCCATCATTGGCATCATATTTGGCATTTGATTACTTTCCATCATTGGCATCACATTTGGCATTGGATTGCTTTCCATCATTGGCATCATATTTGGCATATTGCTACTTTCCATCATCGGCATCACATTTGGCATGTGGCTACTTTCCATCATCGGCATCATATTTGGCATATTGCTACTTTCCATCATCGGCATCATACTTGGCATTTGATTACTTTCCATCATCGGCATCATATTTGGCATATTGCTACTTTCCATCATCGGCATCATACTTGGCATTTGATTACTTTCCATCATTGGCATCATACTTGGCATTGGACTATTTTCCGTTATTGGCATCACATTTGGCATTGGACTATTTTCCGCCATTGGCATCACATTTGGCATTTGATTACTTTCCATCATCGACATCACATTTGGCATTTGGATATTTTCCATTATCGGCATAACACTTGGATGGATATTTTCCATTATCGGCATCGTAACATTAGGTGGGAGCACTTGTGGAATTTCTTTTGTAACTTCCGGTGCAACGACATTGCTTATATTTTCTTTTGTAACTTCCGGTGCAACAACATTACTTACATTTTCTTTCTTCACTTCTGGTGCGATAACATTACTTACATTTTCTTTTTTTACTTCTGGTGCGATGACATTACTTACATTTTCTTTCTTCACTTCTGGTGCGATGACGTTACTTATATTTTCTTTCTTCACTCCTGGTGCGATGACGTTACTTATATTTTCTTTCTTCACTCCTGGTGCGACAACATTACTTCCCTTCATTTTATTTACTTGCGGAGCAATTAAATCGTTACCTTTTTTTATAATATCTGCAATTTTATACTCTTTTTTCGCTTTTACCGGTGGTTGCGGCGGCTGTGGTAAAATGTTCACGGAAAATTTTGTGCTCTCTTTTTGTTTTTCTACTTTGCTAACAACCGGTAGTTTTTCTACTTTGCTAACAACTGGTTTCTTCTCAACGACAGGTAGTTTTTCTACTGGTTTCTCTTTTTGTATAGGCTGTTCTTTTTGTATAGGTTGTTCCTTTTGTACTTCTTTTTGTGGTTTTACTTGCATTTCCTTCTGCGGTATTTGCGCTGCTGGTTTTTCTGTAATTGGCCCAGCTTGTGAGACCTCCTCCTCTTCTTCTATACCAAGAGGTTTAGGCGCAACAGGAAATTCTTTTTGCTGCACTTCTTTTACATATTCTTTTGGAGGGACTGAACCAGCACCTGGATTTTTTTTAATCGGAACACCATGAGATGGTACTTTAATTTTCATGCCCGGCATAATTAAGTCTGGATTACTAAGCTGTGTATTCGCTTGTTTTAATGCTTCAAAATCCACCCCGTACTTTTTCGCAATTTTCCAAAGGGTATCCCCTTTTTGCACGATATGAATTTTCAAATTTTCCCCCTCCTGTATAACTTATCTATAATAAAGTGAAACTTCCATCAGTGGAGTATTTCTTCATCCCCACTAATGGTTAGTTGAACCAATCGGGCTTTTACAGACAGCTATCCCCACCTATCTTCTTAAGAAAAGCGGAAGCGGCTCGCTCAGAATCGCAGGACGCCCGCGCCCCCGACAAAGAGGCGCTTTTTGCCTCGTCCGATGGGGCGAAACGACCGGAGATTCTAACCGCTAGAGCTGGACAATGCTTTTCTCTGAATCTTGAGGTGGAGGTCTTACTGTCCACGAATAGCGAGATAAAAACGAGTATTAACACAATGATTGCTTCAACACAATGTATGCTCATAAAAGCAGAATTATGTACAAAAGAAAAAGCAACGGAAATCCGTCGCCTCTATGCTCGCTCTAACATTCTGTTTAGCGCAAGTACCGCTTCTTCTGTTATTTTTTTATCTACTTGAATTACATTTACATGCTCGCCGCGCTCGATTACTTCAAGCGCCCATAGTAAATGTGGTAAATCAATACGGTTCATCGTTAAGCATGGACACATAAATGGATTTAATGAAATAATTTCTTTATCTGGATGCTGCTGAATAATACGATTAACTAAGTTCATTTCTGTACCGATTGCCCACTTACTTCCAGACGGAGCTTTTTCAATCATATCAATAATATATTTTGTTGAACCTGCATAATCGGAGGCTGCAACAACTTCATAACAACATTCTGGGTGAACAATAATGTTCATATCTGGATGATTTTTTCTTACACTTTCAATATTCTTCACAGTAAAATTTTGATGGACAGAACAATGCCCTTTCCATAAAATAACCTGAACGTCTTCTACATTCCCATCATATTCTAATGAATCTGTGTGTGGATCCCAAACCGCCATTTTTTCTAAAGGTACCCCAAGGTCATATGCTGTATTACGTCCTAAATGCTGATCTGGTAAGAATAAAATACGCTCTTTTTGTGTAAATGCCCATTCAACCATTTCTTTCGCATTAGAAGATGTAACAGTCGCACCGCCATTTCGGCCGCAAAATGCTTTAATTGCAGCAGTTGAGTTTACATATGTTAATGGAAGCATCGTATCTCCAAATAATTGCTGCAATTCTTTCCAAGCTCGCTCTGTTTGTTCAATATCAGCCATATCAGCCATAGAACAGCCAGCTCGCATATCAGGAAGAATGACAATTTGTTCATCTGTTGTTAGCATATCAGCTGTTTCGGCCATAAAGTGAACACCGCAAAACACAATATACTTCGCTTCTTTGTTGCGCGCTGCTACTTGTGCAAGCTGCAAGGAATCTCCCGTTGAATCAGAAAATTGAACAACCTCATCTTTTTGATAATGATGCCCTGGAATAAAGAGCTTTTCTCCTAGCTTCTCTTTAATTTCACGCACACGTGCTTCCATTTCTTCGATTGACATTGTTTGATAACGATCTGGTAACATCGTTTCAATCGGTTGCACTGTTTCTAAAATACTCATCTGTGAAGTCCCCCTTTTCCCTTCTTTCCATCACACTTCAATGTTGAAACTAATATCTAACGCTTTAACAGAGTGAGTTAGTAATCCTAACGAAATGTAATCCACACCTGTTTGACCATACTTTGCCAAATTCTCAATCGTAATCCCACCTGAAGCTTCTGTAACAATTGCAGCTGGAACGAGCTTGCAATATTCACTCACTTCTTCTGGCGTACGATTATCAAACATAATAATGTCTGCTCCAGCAGCAACTGCTTCTAGCACCTGTTCTTTCGTTTCTGTTTCCACTTCTACTTTTACCATATGTCCAAGCTGCTCTTTCACTGCTGTTACCGCTTTTGTAATAGAGCCAGCGAACGCAATGTGGTTATCTTTAATCATGACACCATCGTATAATCCGAAGCGATGATTATAACCGCCGCCGCATACAACTGCATGTTTATCAAACATACGAAGCCCTGGCATTGTTTTTCTCGTATCACAAATGCGTGTATGATCGCTTCCTAGTGCAGTAACTGCCTTTCTTGTCATCGTCGCTACTCCGCTCATGCGCTGAATCACATTTAACACAACACGCTCAGCTGTTAATAAAGAAACAATCGGCCCTTGTACAGTGGTAAGGATATCTCCTTTCGTTACCATATCTCCGTCTTTTTTATGAAGTGTCACTTCAATTCGATTATCTAATAATGAAAAACCTTCCTTAATCACATCAACTCCTACAAAAACACCCGTATCTTTTACAAGAAACGTTCCCCGTGCTTGCAAGTCGTTCGGAAAAATAAGCTGCGATGTTACATCTCGCTCCCCGATATCTTCTAGAAAAAATTGTTTCAGTGCCTCTTTTATTTTTAATGTATTCATAGAACCCCTCTTTTCCCTTCGTTAAGCTAATTGCAACATATTCTTTTTCATTACAATTTCGCACGTCCTGTTACTACGCTTTGGAAAATCACTGCGATAATGACCGCCAATACTCTCTTTTCTTTGCAGTGCAGCTTTTGTTAGTAACTGGCAAACAGTTAACATATTAATAATTGTTATATCTTCATTTGTAAGGTCTTCATATGGAAGCATTTTACTATATGTTCCATACTGCTCTAGCCATTGCTTCGCATACGATAAGCCTTCTTCCGTGCGTACAATCCCAACGTATTTCATCATCAGCTTTTGTATTTCTTCTTTTCGCGGCAACCGTATGTGCGGTAACTCACCTTGTACTGCTCCATCACTATTCACGATTTGCGGCTCAATATTTGCTAAAATGTGTTCCCCTACACGTTTTCCAAATACAAGGCCTTCTAATAACGAATTACTCGCAAGGCGGTTCGCACCATGTACACCATTACATGCGACTTCACCCACTGCATATAAACGATTGATCGATGTTTCTCCGTTACAATTTGTTTTTACACCGCCCATATGAAAATGAGCACCTGGTACAACTGGAATATACTTATTTTCCATGTTAACGCCATTCTTTTTACATAAAAAAGAAACAGTTGGAAAACGCTCTTCAAAATTTGAAATAGATGAGATATCTAAGTGCACGATTTCACCAGCTAACATTTGTTCATGAATGACACGCGCGACCACATCACGCGGTGCAAGGTCTTGTTGTTCATGAATACGCGTCATAAACCGCTCTCCTTTTGAGTTTCGAAGAATAGCTCCTTCTCCGCGCACCGCTTCTGACACAAGACCGCAACAATTCCCATTTACATATAACATCGTTGGATGAAACTGTACAAATTCTAAATCAACAAGTTCTCCCCCAGCCCTATATACCATCGCTAACCCATCGCCTGTAACTGTACGATCATTAGAATTAAACTCATATACTCCGCCAATACCGCCTGTTGCCAGTACGACACACTGTGCGTAATATTTTTGTATATTCCCTTTACTATCACGTGTAACAACACCATGACAAGTTTGATTCTCTATTATAAAATCCAAGACCATTTCTTGTTCAACAACTGCCACATATGGAAGTACCTGGTCTGCAAGATGCTCTAACAAATTTTTTCCGGTCGCATCCCCGCCCGCATGTAAAATACGTCGCTTTCGATGCGCACCTTCTTTTCCAAGGTGTAATCCTTGTTCATCACCGTCAAAGCGCATATCGTTATCTAGTAAGGTTTTCATTTCTCTCGGCCCTTGCTCTACTAAGTAACGAACAGCTTCCGTATTGTTATAATGACATCCTGCTGTAAGCGTATCTTCATAGTGATCATCTGGATGATCGTATGAAGCAACTGCTGCTGCAATTCCGCCTTGCGCTAAATTTGTATTGTTATTTCGCCCTGTTTTCTTTGTGATAATAATCACATTCTTTTCGTGACAAATTTTTTGCGCAACGCGCAGCGCTGCAACCCCGCTTCCGATAATTAAGACATCTGCATTTGGCATTTTCATTGCCCCCTACTTTACACTTTTCAACTGTCTTGACACCTATATTTACATATATTTAAAATAATAACAAGAGCTTTTTATAAAATGATACGAAAATCTTATAAAGAAAGGGCTATGCTCTATGATATATATGGATTATGCTGCAACAACACCTATGAGTAAAGAAGCGCTAGAGACGTATACAAAAGCCGCTGAACATTATTTCGGTAATGAACAAAGCTTACATGATATTGGCGGTACTGCCTCCTCATTATTACAGTCTTGCCGCCAAGCATTTGCTACGATGATTAGCGGGAAAGAACAAGGGGTCTTTTTTACGAGCGGCGGATCAGAGTCCAACTATCTTGCGATTCAATCATTACTAAATGCTCGAAACGGAAAGCATATCATTACAACACCTATGGAACATGCATCTATCCGAAATTACTTTCACCTTCTTCAAGAGCAAGGCTATGAAATTACTGAAGTCCCTGTAGATCACCTTGGCATGATTCAACTTGATGCACTCGAACGTTCTATTACAGAACACACTGTACTTGCTAGCATCCAACATGGAAACTCTGAAATTGGAACGCTGCAACCAATTGCTGAAATTGGGGCCATTCTTCAAAAACGTAACGTCTTATTTCATACAGATTGCGTGCAGACATTTGGGAAAATACCAATCGATGTAACTAAGATGAATATTGATAGTCTCTCTGTTTCTGCTCATAAAATTTACGGCCCAAAAGGGGTGGGAGCATGCTATATAAATCCACAAGTTCGATGGGGGCAAGTATTTCCTGGCACCTCTCATGAAAAAGGATTTCGTCCCGGCACCGTGAATGTCCCTGGCATTGCTTCGTTTATTACAGCAGCACAGCACATGTTAAAGAATCAACAACTGGAGATGACCCGTTTACAAGAATTACGAGCATACTTTACCCAGCAATTACAAGCCATTTCACACGAAATACAAATTGAAGGCCATTCTACTTCTTGTTTACCTCATATCATTGGGGTTACAATAAAAGGAATAGAAGGACAGTATACAATGCTAGAGTGCAATCGCCGCGGTATTGCTATTTCTACAGGAAGCGCTTGTCAAATTGGAAAACAGGAGCCTTCTAAAACGATGCTTGCCATCGGCAAAGAATATGAAGAAGCAAAGCAGTATGTCCGCTTTTCATTCGGACATCAAACAACAACAGAACATATTGATGCAACAATCCATGCACTTATAGCAATCGGAAATCAATTTAATAGAGGTGTTAATAGTAAATGAGTCAAAATAAACAAAAAAAGATTTTAGGAGAGGAAAGGAGACAGCTCATTTTAGAATGGCTCCTCGCCGCAAGTAAACCATTGTCTGGCAGTGAATTAGCAAAGAAAACAAACGTAAGCCGTCAGGTCATCGTACAAGATATTTCTTTATTAAAAGCCCGAAACGAACCTATTATTGCAACGGCACAAGGATATTTATATTTAAGACCGTCAGAAAAACAGCATACTACATTCGAGCGCATTATCGTTTCCAAGCATCAGCCATCACAAGTACGCCAAGAGCTTACTCTACTCGTTGACCATGGAGTTACAATTAAAGATGTAAAAGTGGAACATCCAGTATACGGAGATTTAACTGCTTTAATTCTGGTAAGTAATCGATTTGAACTCGAACAGTATTTAAAAAAGATTGAGGAAACAAAAGCGACTTATTTATCTCAACTTACAGATGGGATTCATTTGCATACAATTGAAGCAGATTCTATTGAAAAATTAAATGCAGCTTGTGAGGCATTAGACCGAGCTGGATTTCTTGTTCATTAAAAAAAACGCACAGAGAATTTTTACTATCTCTGTGCATTTTTTTGTTTTTATCCATGCTACAATAAAAAAAATGATGGGAAGGGAGAAAATATATGGGAATCGAACTCATTCACTTTAGCACCGGAAAACCAAAAACAATCCAATATGCAGAAGATAAAGAAATGACAACTGGCATATGTAAACAGCTTGTTGATGATGCTTTTTTATCAAAAGATGGATTTAGAGGAGACGGTGTTGCGGACTTACGCTATCACGGAGGGCCTGATCGTGCCGTTTGTGTCTATCCTTACGAACATTATCAGCTATGGGAAAAAGAATTTCACATATCACTTCCTACATCTGCATTTGGAGAAAATGTAACAGTTACAAATATGTTAGAGCAGGACGTTTGTATTGGTGACATTTATCAGCTTGGAGATGCAATTGTTCAAGTAACGCAAGGAAGAATCCCATGCAGTACAATTTCGAAACGACTCGGCATTTCTGGTATTTTACCTCGCATTGTCGAAACTGGCTATACTGGATATTTATGCCGCGTTTTGCAAGAAGGAACGGTTCGTAAAAATTCACAGATTACCTTACTTGAACGTCACCCGCAGCAAGTTTCTATTCTATTTGCGAACGAAGTCTATTTCCGGGGACAAAAAGATGTAGAGAGCATGGAAAAGATTATCGCAGTTCCCGAACTCGCAGAAGATTGGCGAAAATCATTGACCGCACGATTAGAAAAGTTTAAATAAAAATCCCACTGCATATGCAATGGGATTTTCTTTTTCACACCCAATAAGAAGAATAACTTCCAAGTAATGTGACAGAAAAGCCAAGTGCTTCTAACTCCATTCTTACTCCTGGAAGCAGGACATCATCATACTCTTTTTCCACATCAATTAAGAAAAAGTAATTGCCGAGGCCCGTTTTCATCGGACGAGACTCAATTTTTGAAAGGTTTAATTTCCTCCATGCAAATGCGGATAATACTTGATATAACGCCCCTGCATAATCTGAAGGTAACGTTACCATAAGCGTTGTTTTCGTCCCGCGGCGCTCCCCATTTCTCGGTAATTCAACTTGTTCGTTCTTATGCAATACGAGAAAACGCGTATGATTATTTTTATGCGTATGGATATCACGTTGGACAATAGATAATCCGTATTTTTCAGCTGCAGCCTCATTTGCAATTGCCGCAATTTTTTCTTCTGGATGTTCCATTACAAACTGCGCGGCAGCGCTTGTTGATGTCATATCACGCACCGTCACACCTTTTAATTCTTGATTTAAAAACTTATGACACTGCGCAATTGCATGTGGATGAGAATGTACTGCATATACGTCTTTCCATACTTGTGCATGTTGCGGATGAACGAGCAAATGTTGCTGAACAGGTACTGTAATTTCGCCAACAATTGGCAACGTTTGCTCATGTACAAGATAATCAATCGTAATATTTACTGAGCCTTCAATCGCATTTTCCAGCGGTACAACGGCAAAGTCTACAACATCATTTGCTGCTGCATCTATACAATCTGGAATCGTTCGATATGGTACATGTTCAGCCTCAGGAAAGAAGCGACTCACCGCCATATTTGTAAATGTTGCTTCTGGTCCTAAATAGCCAACTCGAATCGTCATCTTTTCCCCTCTTTTTCGTTTTCTTACTGTTATACCATAAACATCTATATTCTTCTACTTATTTTTAGAATATTAAAACAAAAAGACTAGCAAGAGCTAGCCTATATGTTTCATATATTCTTTTTGTGCAAAGAAGAAATAGAGTATACACGCGATGAGATAAACTGCAATGACCTCTAAAACGAGTCCAAATGATTTAGATAAAAAAAAGGCAACATAGTACGTATGCAAGGCAACTGCACTATGTATGCTTCCTAATAAAACGGGGAAAAAGAATAGAACCCCTAGTTGCCAACGTGAAATCTTATATATTTCTTGCTTTGTCATCCCTATTTTTAAAAGAGCTTGATATTGCATGCGGTCATATTCAATATTATGAAACCATTTAAAATAAACTGTGCTACAGGATGCAAGAAAAAAGAGTGCACTAATGAATGAACCGATAAATAATATAAGATTCCCTCCGTCTTTCATCGTCTTATATATATACACATTATTACGTGTTACTGCTTCTTTCCCTTTTGAAATGTAAGCTTGTAATTCTTCACCTAATCTTTCTCTATTCTCCCAATTTCTTAATTCATATCCGCTATATACATATTTTTCATGGTCAGGAACTTGACGAGAAAGCTTTTGAAAATCTTGATTATGCATAACGAGAAATCTGCCGCTACGCTGACTACTATCCGTATTAAATACATTTCCTTCATATGCTCCGTTATATGCAAATTGATATGTTTCTCCTAGCGCTTTAAAATTTATATACTTCTTATGATGCCGAGGCGGAACATCATAATTACCATAATAAACAAATGTTACGGTTCCTTCCTTCTGATGCACCTGCTGCTTCGACTGCCTGTTTGCTTCTCTATTATACTCATCTTCGCTAATCACAGTTGCATAAGACTCTTTATTAGAATCTAACTGAAATGTTACCGGGATTCCAACAAACGTTGCATAACGAAAATCATTGACACCGTGCTTACGGAACAGATTTTCAACCGTTTCTTTCGCCATTACTTCCTTAGAACCAATTCCTTTTTCAACATATGAGAAAGCATGCGGCTGATTGTAACGAAGTTGTTCTTTCATACTTAAAAAAAATAAATAGACAGAACCTGTAGCTGTTACTACTATCGTTGTTAACATAGATAAAATAAAGAAAAAACGTCGATTATCTTTTACTGTATGTAACAACTGATTGACAACGAATAAATACGGATATTGATACATCACACTCTTTCTATTTTTAATCCTTTGTAATACTTGGATCGTACCATGTGTGCATACAAAATATGTACCAATTGTCGTTAAAATGGAAACAGGTATAAAATACAAAGCAATATTCATCATCGTCACTTTTGTTGTTAAACCATAGCCAATTCCTATACAGACGAAACCGAACCACCAAAGCCACTTCTTACTTTTTGTTTCCTTCTTTCCTTCCTGAATTTCCTTTAATAAATGAATAATTTCGATTTTCCATATACGTAGTGCACTAAAAATCGATAAAAAGAGAAACATAGTGACGTATGTGATAATCGTTACAACAACAGCTTTTAAACTAAAAATAAACGACAATTGATCCGGCATATTAAGCAATAAACTAAAAATCATAAAAAATAACTTTAAAAATAACAGACCAATCCCTATCCCAGCAAAGCTCGCAATGAGCCCAACTGCAAGTTGCTCCATTATCATCATACATATGACATTTACTTTCGTAGCTCCCATTAATATAAATAGCCCAAATTCTTTTTTACGAGATTGTATAAAAATCGAACTAGAATAAAGAATGAATATAATGGAAAAAGCAATTACAATCACATCACACACAATAAGGCCCGACTGTACCCCCTTATACAAATCACCCGTTTTCATGTAAGGATGCAAAATAATAGATGTGTACATAAAAAAGGCAAATACAGAAAAGCAACTACTTAAGAAAAATATTTTGTAGTTGTGCCAATTCCCTCTAACATTTTGAAAAGTAAGTTGGTAAAACTTCACCTTTCCACCCCCTCTAAAGCCCGTTACATACGTAAAAAGCTAGGAAGTCCTAGCTTTTTACGTGCTTTAAATATCCTCTTTGTGCAATGGCAAAATATAATGCGGATGCTAGTACGTATGCTGTAATAATAACCGCTCCTGATTTCCATAAGTCTAAATACAACATGTTTCCTAACGTATATAATGCAAACCCGCTATGTAAAATACCTATCAAGATAGGAATGAAGAAAATCGCTCCCATTTGTCTAACTGCAATTTTACGAATTTCTTGATCCGTCATACCAATTCGTTTTAAAGAATGAAATTGAATACGATCTTGTTCTTTATCATTAAACCACTTAAAGTATGTCATGCTGCAAGCAAAAAAGAAGAACAATATTGTTATGAAGAAACCAATAAACATCGTAATCGCACCATTTTCTTTTACACTTTGATAAATAAGAATAGAATTATCAAAATTCACTTTTTTATCATCGGCAATGTGACCTTTCAATTCTTTCACGAGAGCCTCCGTATCTTTCCAGTTCTGAATATAATAGCCGTAATACATCATCTTTTCTGTATCTGGGACAGCAGCTGCATACTTGGCGTAGTCTTGCTCATTTACAACAAATAAATTACCAGTATTAAATATCGCTTTTGTATATGGCTTATTTAACTTCAGCTCATACGATTGATTTTGTACTTTAAATGTAAAAGGCTTCGTTGTATCAAATTTCATAACTTCATTCATCATATCCAACACAACCATTGTGCCAGTTCCCGGCTTATTATGAATCTCTTCTTCCTTTTGCTTTCGCGCTTCTGCATTAAATTCTTGCTCAGAGATAATTCTTATATCAAATTCTCGGTCTTCATTCATCCATTTTATATGAAATGTTCCCGGTATTTCTGTTACGGTTACTTTTCGTGCCTGTTCAAAATTATGTTTTTTAAGTAGTGATTGCAATGTTTCTTCTTTCACCACTTCATGAGAGTTGACCCCTTTTTCCTGAATGGAAATAGCATGCGGAGAATGCTGCACTACTTTTGCACTCATATCCTCAAAAAAGACGTATAACGTCCCCATTGCCGATGCAACAATTGCTGTGATGATCGAAACAACAAATAGAAAACGTGCGTTATCTTTCATCTTATAAACGAGATTACTAATAACAAACAAACTCGGCTGCTTATAAAAAAGCGACTTTCTCTTTTGCAATGCTTTTAATAAAACAACGCTTCCTTGCGTGAATAAAAAATAGGTTCCGATAATCGTTAAACCAACAATTGGAAGGAAGTACACCGTAAGGTTCATGAACGTTACTTGAAAACAAAGAACGTAAGCAACGATAATACTTAGTAATCCGGCTAAAAATAACCATGTAAACGAAAATGGCTCGACTCTTTGTTTTCTTGCATCGCGAAGTAGATCAATAATTTGCAATCTCCATATCGCCCATAATCCAAATAATGATAATACGAAAAAGAGAATCAAATATACACCGGCAGTGATTACGATTGCTTTTCCATTCCAGACAAATGGCAATGCTTTTTCAATTCCTATTACAGCACTTACTGCTTTAAAAAAGAGTGGTAAACCGAGCATACCAAGAGCAATTCCACTGACAATTGAAATGCATCCAAGAATCATTTGCTCTAGCATAATCATTCTTCCTAATTGTCCTTTTGTCGCACCAATTAAAGTGAATAGCCCTAACTCTTTTTTACGAGCTCGTAAAAAAATGGAGTTGGAGTATAAAATGAATAACCCGGAAAATAAAATAACAATATAATTACATGTCTCTAATCCTTTTTCAACACGCATTTTCTCACTAATATTACCATTCACGACATCTGGATGATAAATAAACGAAGCATACATAAAGAACACAAAAATCGATAAACAACTACTAATTAAAAACGCTTTATAATTACGCCAATTTCCTTTGACATTATTAAACGCGAGCTGGCGAAAGTTCATGGTACTCTCCCCCTAACATCGCAAGTACATCTAATATTTCTTGGAAAAAGGCTTGCTTTGTTTCTCCTTTATGAATCTCTGAGAAAATTTCGCCGTCACGAATAAATAAAATACGTTCGCAATAGCTTGCAGCGACAGGATCATGTGTTACCATCGCAATCGTTACTTTCTTTTCTTCATGAAGTTCTTGCAGAGCACCCATTAATGATTTCGCTGATTTGGAATCCAAGTTTCCTGTCGGTTCATCCGCTAAAATTAAAGTCGGCTGATGAATAATCGCCCGTGCTGCTGCCGCACGCTGCTGCTGACCGCCTGATACTTCGTACACTTTTTTATGTAAAATTCCCTCTATGTTTAGAAACTTTGCAATTTCTAATACTTTCGCATCAATTTCTTTCACAGGACGATTGGCCATTACAAGTGGCAAAATGATATTTTCCTTAATTGATAACGTATCAAGTAAGTTGAAATCTTGGAAAATAAACCCTAAGTGTGTACGGCGAAACGCTGCAAGTTTTGCAGCACGCATTTGACTAATTTCTTCACCATTCATATATACATGGCCAGATGTTGGCTTATCAATTGTCGCTAGTAGGTTTAGAAGCGTTGTTTTCCCGCTTCCTGATGGTCCCATAATACCGACAAATTCACCTTCTTCAATTTTAAAGTTAATATTATTTAGTGCCGTTGTCGTTACCGAACCTTTTGATTGATACACTTTTGTTAAACCCTTTACTTCAAGAACACTCATTTTACATCCCCCTATGTATTTTCTTCTTACTTTTACTATAGAAAAAACGAGGGAAAGTAACGAGTGATTTCCCTTACAAAACGGTTTGTTATCTTACAATTTTGTCATTTTCCTCATCATTTGGTGATATCCTTTATCTTTCGAGAACTGGAACGTAAATGTTGTCCCCTCATTCTCTATCGATTGTACAGAAATTCCATGGCTAAGATGCTCACAAATTTGTTTTGTAATATACAATCCCATTCCTGTCGCTTCTCTTGTTTTCCGTCCATTGACTCCTGTAAAAAACGGTTCAAAAATTCGCTTTATATCTTGTTTTGGAATCCCTATTCCGCTATCACGAATATGTAATGTAATGACGCTTTCTGTTTCTTCTATCTGAAATACAATTTCTTTTTTCTCTTTTTCTGTAATTCTTGTATACTTCAGTGCATTCATCACAATTTGATTGATCGCAATACTAAGCCATTTTTGATCCGAAGCTACCATATACTGCTCTTTATCAAACGTGACTTTCGGATATACAGAATACTGAATGAATGTTTTTTTATGCTGGTTAATACTATCACGAACAATGTCCACCACATTAATTTCTTCTATTTTATAATCTTTCCCAAACTGTTCGAGGCGTGCCATATGAAGCGCTAAATCTAACCCCTGTAAAATACGATTATTTTCTTCACGAATACTTTCAATCGTATCTCTTGCTTCGCGGTGCGTTTGTCCAAGTTTTTGCAGCAATAGTTCAATGACAGATACCGGCGTTTTCATTTGATGAATCCACTGATTCATAAAGATCGTTTGCTGCTCTCCTTTTGCTTGTTGTTCATGCACTTCATTCATGTATTGTTGTCTCAGGAGAGAAAAGGCTTCTACAATCGTTTCTTGTTCGTATGAATATGACGAACTGATCGATAAAGAATGATGCAACTCGTGTCCCTCTGCAATGTAATGCTCTACTTTTTGCAAGAAAACTTGCCTTTTCCGGTAATCATACATAAGAAAGCAAGTAAAAACGACGATTGATAATAAAAATCCATATAGCCAGGTAGTCCAATTTATAGATTGTTTCTGCAAAAAAGCTTGCAGCTGCAAGACAAGACCAAATAGAACCACACTCATGATATAAGAAATAAGCAATGCAGTGCGGTCCATCACATACTTTTTAAGATTCATGTTCATTCACCCAGTTCGTTAGGAGCGCATATCCATAGCCTCGTTTCGTAACAATTGCATCGCTAATACCAATCTCCTCTAACTTTTTGCGAACACGCTTTACATTTACAGTTAAAGTATTGTCATCAACAAAAGCAATTTCATCCCATAACGCTTCTAATAATTCTTCTCTCGTTACATATTGATCCGCTTGCTTCATTAAGCATTCTAATAAATAATACTCATTTTTTGTAAGTTCCACTTGCTTTCCTTGCCACTCTACCATATGCTGTGCTGGAAATAAAAGTAATCCACTGACTCCAAAGTAATCACTTTCCGCCCCTGAAGCATATTCACCGTACACACGGCGCAGTGCACTTTTTACTTTTGCCATGACAATATCTAAGTGAAATGGTTTCGTAATGTAATCATCTCCGCCATTTTCAATTGCCATCACTTGATCCATTTCTCCCGTACGTGCAGAAACGAAAATAATCGGCGCATTAGAAATAGTACGAATTTGACGGCACCAATAAAAGCCGTCAAAGTATGGTAAATTAATATCAAGTAAAACTAAATGAGGGTTCACTTTTGCAAATTCATCTTTTATATGACGAAAATCTTGCACGCGAAATGACTGATAACCGTATTTCCCTAGATGTCCTTCTAAAATATCAGAAATTTTCAGATCATCTTCTACAATTAATATTTTATACATACAATTTCCCACTCCCTTTTTAAAAGTACATGAGGGCACAATTACTACGTGCCTTACATCCACCCATTTTCCATTATAAGGGTAAATTTCCATTTGAGGAGATTTTTTTACTTTGGCAAATAAAAAAGACTGCCGTATTTCGGCAGTCTTTAGTCGATAAATTCAAATTCATATTCAAGAATTTTTACAATATCGCCGTCTTTTGCACCGCGCGCGCGAAGTGCTTCATCAATGCCCATACCGCGCATTTGACGAGCGAATCTGCGTACAGATTCATCACGAGTAAAGTCTGTCATCTTGAATGTTTTCTCAATGTCATAACCAGAAATGACAAATGTACCATCGCTTTCACGTGTAATCTCAAAGTTAGAACCTTCAGCCTCAAATTTGTACATTACACTTGCATCGGATTCACTGATTACTTCATGCACTGGGAATTCTGGTGTTGTTTCTATTAGATTTGCTACTTCAAATAGTAAATCACGAACACCTTGACGCGTTACCGCAGAAATAGGGAAGATTTTCACTTCATCGCCCACTTTTTCTTTGAACGCTTGTAAATTTTCTTCTGCATCTGGCATATCCATTTTGTTCGCAACAACAACTTGTGGACGCTCTGTTAGACGCAGATTATATTCTTTTAACTCGTTATTAATCGTTACATAATCCTCATATGGATCGCGTCCTTCTAAACCAGACATATCAATCACATGAATGATAACGCGTGTACGTTCAATATGACGTAAAAATTGATGTCCAAGCCCAACACCTTCGTGTGCACCTTCAATCAATCCTGGAAGATCTGCCATAACAAAGCTGCGGCCATCACCTGTTTCAACTACTCCAAGGTTTGGAACAATTGTTGTAAAGTGATATTCGGCAATTTTCGGACGTGCTGATGATACAACAGATAATAATGTTGATTTACCGACACTTGGGAATCCAACAAGTCCTACATCAGCTAACACTTTCAATTCTAGTACTACTTCACGTTCTTGACCTGGTTCGCCGTTCTCAGCAATTTCTGGAGCTGGGTTCGTTGGTGTCGCAAAACGTGAGTTACCACGACCACCACGGCCACCTTTTGCGATAACTGCTGATTGCTCATGCGTTACTAAATCCGCAAGAATTTGACCAGTAGCTTCATCTTTTACAACTGTTCCCGGCGGAACCTTTACAATTAAATCATCCGCTTTACGGCCATGTTGGTTTTTACTCATTCCATGTTGACCGCGATCTGCTTTAAAATGACGCTGATAGCGGAAATCCATTAATGTACGTAATCCTTCGTCTACTACGAAAACAACATCGGCACCTTTACCACCGTCACCGCCTGCTGGGCCACCTTTTGGAACATATTTCTCACGACGATACGCAACCATTCCGTTTCCACCGTCGCCGCCTTTTACATATATCTTGACCTGATCTACAAACATTATCTCACCACACTTTTTTCTAGTAGTTGTAATATAACCGAGATTTCTTCATCTCGCACTGTATAAGAAATGGAAAACCATTTATTATGTTGATGAGCAAGCCATTCTTGTATTTCTTGTACATCTGTTAGCTTGCCACGAAAATCAAAAAAGAAACGAGCATCCTCATCTTCACATTCAACTGTGATACAAACATAATTTTCAACATAAACGTCTAAACTATGCTCAAGTATTTGGAAAAATTGAGCCGTCCATATAGAAACGCTCTCATCTAGATGTGATAAATTATGTATCTTTCCTAATACTTCGTACTCCAACAAGCACGGGTGCTGTTTCCAATTATATGTTAAAATCCATTCTGAAAACTTGGGCATAGAAAGCCCCATCAGATTCGATTCTTGTCTCGCTTCTTGGACAAAACGATTGATGAGCTCATGAATTTCTTCCACTCTTCCAAGCGAAAGATTTCCTTTAATCATCTGCATACGATTGAGCCAATCATGTCTCGAGTGACGCAGCGCATCTATAATTGTCCATTTTTCCTTCATCCATATACCCCTTTAATATAGAAAAACTCTAACCTGCACCCAGGTTAGAGCTTTCCGTGAGTTTCTTATGCTTCTTGAGCAACAGGATATACGCTCACTTGTTT
Source organism: Bacillus yunxiaonensis (assembly GCF_037104695.1). NCBI lineage: Bacteria > Bacillati > Bacillota > Bacilli > Caryophanales > Bacillaceae > Bacillus > Bacillus yunxiaonensis. Next base: position 433,069 of record NZ_JBAWSV010000002.1, read on the forward strand.
GCGGTCACGGCCAAGACGCTCGAAGCGTACTACGCCGTCAACTTTCGCGTATAATGTGTCATCGCCACCACGACCAACGTTAACACCTGGATAAATTTTTGTACCGCGTTGACGGTAAAGAATTGAACCACCTGAAACCATTTGACCATCTGCGCGTTTAGCACCAAGACGTTTTGACTGAGAGTCACGACCGTTCTTTGTACTACCCACACCTTTCTTAGATGCGAAAAACTGAAGATCTAATCTTAACATACGTTACACCTCCTGCACTTTTTCTATTAATCGGATATATTTTCCGTAATCAAGTTCGATCGTTTTTAGCGAAACAACCATGCCCTCTAACAGAAAACAAGCTTTTTCTTTTATAGAATCATCTAGATCACTAGGCAATTCATACATCAAGAATCCGCCATCTTTTCCAAGTTCAATAGTTGCTTGCACATTACAAAGTGATTCCACAGCATTTATAGATCCAAACACAACCGCCGTCGTTCCAGCACAGACAAGATCTTGTCCATGCGGCGCAAAGTTGGCATGCCCGGTCATTTTAAATGATTGGATACTTCCTAATTTCGTGCGATTAATCGTAATTTTAATCATGACAACCCGAATTAAGCGTTGATTGCTTCAATCACTAATTTTGTGTATGGTTGACGGTGACCTTGTTTTTTACGATTGTTCTTTTTCGCTTTGTATTTGAAAACGATGATTTTCTTAGCGCGACCTTGTTTTTCAACTTTCGCAGTAACTGTTGCACCTTCTACAACTGGGCTACCAACTTTAACAGTTTCGCCACCAACGAAAAGAACTTTGTCAAAAGTAACAGTTTCACCAGCTTCTACGTCTAATTTCTCTACGTAGATTGCTTGACCAGCTTCAACTTTAATTTGTTTTCCACCTGTTTCGATAATTGCGTACATAATTGCACCTCCTCATAATTACTAAGACTCGCCAAAACGAGGTAGACATACAATGTCTTTTTGGAACCTGTCCTGTGCGGTTGTAGCATATAGCCGTTTAGGTGCTATAAACTATAACATAGAGATGTTATCACGAAACACAGCCCATTGTCAATGAATGTTCTACTAACTATTTTTTCCGTGCACATATTTCTTCCTTTGTTCCAAAGCGTTGAATCTTGTATCGCACAGCTTCCTCATCAATAAAATAAATTTGAAGCGATACATTACGTTGCAGTTCCTTCTCAAAAAAGACTTTTTGTACATTCGGATGAGCAGCAATAAGAACCGCCTCATCATCTGTTCCATTATAAGCAATGAGTTCTCTCTCTAACTCATATGCTACCGTTTCATGTGATAAAACATAACCGCTATTTTGACAAATCGTGCAGTCTGCTAATAACACATCACGAAGCGATTGTTTTTTTCGTTTTCGTGTCATTTCTAAAATCCCAAGCTCTGTAAATCCTAATACTCTCGTATAAGTATGATCTTTTTCTAAGTTTGACTTTAAGATTTCTCTTATTTTTTCTTTTTCTTCGCGGCGCTTCATATTAATAAAATCAATTAAAATCATTCCGCCAATATCTCGAAGTCGCAGTTGCCGTGCGATTTCTTTCGCTGCCATTTCATTTGTGCGCAGCACTGTATCTTGTAAATTTTGTTTTCCGGTGAATTTCCCAGTGTTTACATCAATTACAGTCATCGTTTCCATTTGTTCAATGAGTAAATACGCTCCGTTTGGAAGCCACACAACCTTTTGCAGTGCTTTCTCAACTTCACGATCAATTCCATAGCGAGCAAATAAGGGTGTCTTCTCACTAAAAAAAGTAACTTTCTCTTCACCTATTCTCTCTTTTAATTCTTGTATCATACCACGCTGGTCTACAATCACTTCTGAAACCGTCTCTACTGGTATCTCTTGAAATATCCGATCTATAAAACTAGAAGGAGAATGAACAAGAAGCGGTGCTTTTCCTCTTTGTTCTTGTGTTTTCACAAGCTCAAACTGAGACTGAAGACGTTGCATCTCCGCTTGTACCTCTTCTATTTGTACCTTCTCGCATGCAGAACGAAAAATAAATCCACCTGTTTCTTCTAGTGTAAGAAGTTGTTCTCGTTTTCTCGCATCTTTTATTTTCCGGGAAACGGCAAAAACTGTGTCGTAGGGCATATACACGACATATTTCCCGGTGAATTCTATATTCGCTGTTATTTTTGGCCCTTTCGTATCAATCGCTTCTTTCACAACTTGTACAAGGAGTGCTTGTCCTTCGTGCAACCGCATAGATGATGGCACGTTTTCATACGACAAATAAGCATGCTTCTCCAAACCAATATTAACAAAGGCAGCATTCATACCAGCTATCGTTCGCATAACACGCCCAATATATATATTTCCAACAATTTGTTCTTGTTCATTTCGTTGCCATAAAAGTTCTACAATCTCTTTCTCTTCTTCAACAGCAACCCGTTTTTCCGAACCGATGTAGTTTATGTATAACTTCTTCAAAGTATATTCCTCTCTTTATCCTTTTTTTATACCATAATAAAAGGTTAGTGTTATCGTCAACACTAACCAATTAACTCTTCTATAGATGATGTTGTTCTTTTTTCTGTAAAATATGCATAAAGTAATTCATTTTCATCTAGTGTATATTGATTTTTATGATCTCCTTGTATGATAATTGAGTGTTTATATCCTCTTCGAAACTGTGTGAAAATATGATATAGACTCGTTTCTTTTTCAACTGTAATAGCTGTAACTTTTGCAATTTCTCGTTTTTTCCCGTAGTAGCGCTCTAATAAGAATCTCATAAATGCATAACGACGTTGTTTCCATTCTTGAAATAAAGAGAAGACTAAAAAAAGAAGTAATGTCCACATCATTACATTCTTACTATTCCAGAAAAGTTGCAGCAAAAATACAGCACTAAAACAAGCAATTGATATTTTCATCATGATGTTATGTGCCTCTACAAATGGAAAGCGATATGACAATATATTCAGCACAATTTTCCCTCCATCAAGAGGCCAAATCGGCAGTAAGTTAAAGCACAAAATAATTATGTTATTCCACATAAAAAAATGATAGAAGTCTTCTCCCATCCAGCCTACTGTGTACGACAAATAAGCAGCAGCTAACATCCACACATGTTGAATAGGCCCCGCTATAATGACAATCAATTCTTCTTTTAATGGCTTATTTCCATGCTCTTCAAGCTCAGCCACCCCGCCAAATGGCAATAACTGAATTTGTTTAATACGCCATTTATAATGGGCTGCAGCTACTGCATGACCTAGCTCATGAATAAAGACAATGAAAAATAAAATTAATAATTCTTTAAAACGAGCTGTAAAAATTGCAATCGCCATAATTCCCCAAAACAATGGATGAATAGTAATTTTTGATAAAATTTCACTGTATTTACTCAAATGAAATCACCTGAATTGGATCAATAAATTTTTCATTCTTTTTAAAAGCAAAATAAAATTTACCATTTTTACTATTTTTATCATTGCCAACCGTTCCGATTTTTTGTTTTTTCGCTACATAATCATATAACTTAACTGATGCTTCTCCTAAATTTCCATACCATGATTCAGTACCATCTGCATGTTGAACCTGAACGATATTCCCAAACCCCTCTTTTTGGCCGGCAAAAACAACAATTCCTTCATTCACTGATTCCACAATTGCATTTGCTGCTGTTTGTACAAATACACCTTGCCCGTTCGCATGAAAACTTTGCATCACTTTCCCTGAAGCAGGAACAGCATAATCCTTTTCTTTCTGAACCGTTTTCTTTTCACTAGAAGGTAAAAATGACAGCGGCTTTCCAAATTGCGTTTCATACCACTTAGAAACAGATGCAAATTGGAATTCTTTTTCCATCGCTTGTTTGACAGTTGTACGCGTTCCTTCAAGAGAACTCGTTGTATTTTTAAATAAGATCGCTACGACAAGAACAAGAATTGCAGATAGTAGTAACTTAAAAAGAAATATTTCTTTGCGAAAAAAAGGGCGTGTTTCTTCTCCTTCTTCTATAAGAAGCTGTGTATATTCTTGCTCTTCATATGAAAATAATTCATCTTCTTCTGTTCTTTCCTGCTGTGCTTTCCTTTTAGCAATACGTTTTTTAATTTCTTCTACTCGCTTATTTCTCATCCTGACCCCTTCCTCTTTCAATCAGTTTGTACATATGTATGAGTTGTCCGGGAAAGATATTCATGGGAATGAAATGAAACTTTAACCCCTCTTACCTAACGTCCTTATCTTCTGTTACATGTTAAAATGGAGGGAAGTTTGATTAGCAAAACAAAAAACACTCCGCATATATGCGAAGTGCTTTTAACGTATTCCGAAGAATTTTTTCATTTTCGTGAAGACCGTTTCTTTTTCATTTTCAAGCGGCTGCAATGGTACATTTTCCCCAAGCAAACGTCTTGCAATATTTCGATAAGCAATTGATGCTTTTCCATTCGGTTGCAATGCTACAGGCTCTCCTGTATTCGTTGCCCGAATAACTGCATCATCATCTTCTACAACACCGAGTAACTCGATTGAAAGCGTACGTACAATTTCATCTACATCCAACATATCCTGTTCATGTAGCATATGACTGCGCACACGGTTAATAATTAATTTCGGTGGCTCGATATCTTCTTTTTCCAATAGTCCGATAATCCGATCGGCATCGCGCATTGAAGATACTTCTGGCGTTGTAACAACAATCGCTTTATCGGCACCTGCCACAGCATTTTTAAAACCTTGTTCAATACCAGCTGGGCAGTCAATTAATATGTAATCATAGTCCGGGCGTAATTGTTGTATTAATTCTTCCATTTGTTCAGGTGTTACAGCTGATTTGTCGCTCGTTTGCGCTGCAGGTAATAAATAGAGTTCATCGAAGCGCTTATCTCTAATAAGAGCTTGGGGTAAACGACAACGCCCTTCAACAACATCAACAAGATCATATATAATACGGTTTTCCAGCCCCATTACTACGTCTAAATTTCGCAGACCGATATCTGTATCAATCAAACATATTTTTTTCCCAGATAACGCCAAGGCTGTTCCAATGTTTGCAGACGTTGTAGTTTTTCCTACTCCGCCTTTTCCAGATGTAATAACTATTGCCTCTCCCACAGCTATACAATTCCCCTTTCTAACCTTGTTAAATTAGGTCTAAGATGAGTGAGAAGTTGAATGCGATCGACAACAATGTAATTGTTCTCATTAATGTAGGCACATTCTGCATATTCTGCCCCTTCCGCCCCGTCTTCTTTCTCTTCAGGAGCGCGCGTTGTCACGTCGCTAATCCGAAGCTGCATTGGATTCATAACAGAAGCTGCAACAACAGCTTCTGCATCCCCATAATATCCAGCATGTGCAATACCTCGTAATGCTCCAATAATAAAAATATTTCCTCCAGCAATAACCGTCCCGCCTGGATTTACATCACCAATTAATAATAAATCGCCTTTTACATGCAATATTTGACCTGAACGAACAATCTTTGAAACAGAAACAATTTCTGTTTCTTCTTTCCATGCCAATGCTTGTTCTTTCGTTACAACATCACTCTCAATAGAATCTACAACTAAATTCTTTTTATTACGAATTAATGTACGCAATTCTTCCTGCTGTACTTCTGTCACATAACGATTCCCAACTTTGACCTGAACTTCAATTAACGATCGTCCGTCCCCCTCGTAATAATGGGTGGAAAGCTTTTCGTCAAGTTCTTGCAGCAATTCGCGAAATGAACAGGAATCATCAAGATGTAATACTAAACCATCCTTTGTTCCTTTTATAGTCACATATTGTTGCTTTTTTTCTGTCACCAATGCTCACCCCACCGATTCAATTCGACATAAAATCAGAAAATCCTTTTTTCTTTTTCTTCCATGGCTTCTGAAAGACGTAAAATATATCTTCTCAGTGGGAAACAAAACAGTAGTAAAAAAATGCCGTTTAATAACAACGTTGGAAGAAGACGATCTGTGAAAAAGATATGCGCTGGCATTTGAACACGACCAATTAGCGTCAAAAATCCATACACATAATACTCCAGCGCGGCAATGCTCGCTAATACAATACAGAACACAATAAAAAGATTCAATTGTAAAATTCGCATCGCATGATATACAAGATAAGCTAAAATCGGATAAGCAAATATATACACACCAACTAGCTCTGTATGCACCATATCAAACAAAAATCCAAATAATAGTCCATAGTAAATACCTTGTACAGAATTATAGTAAATTGTAATAAAGCATAAAACAATCATTAAAAAATGCGGAGCTACGACTGTATTCTTCCAAAAAAGACTCGTTGGTACAAAGGTGGAAAACATGCTCTCGAGTACAAACACGAGAAGAAGTAGAAGAGGAAGAATTGCTTTTTTTATACTCATCTCTTCCCCCTCCTATTTCCCTAGATCGACTGTCGGCATTTCTCGTTTTGCGACCATAACATTATCTACATCATTTAAATCTGCTGCAGGTTTTACATAAGCAGTTTGTGTTAATCCGTATTCATCTGATGTCACATCGACGATTTGCCCAATAACCAATCCTTCTGGGAACACACCACCGTAGCCAGAAGTTACAACCATTTGATCCTTCTCTACTGGTACACCAGATGGGATTTTTGTAAAGAGAAGTAATTGCTTCTCTTTATCGTATCCTTCAATTAACCCGAAAACACGCTTATCCCCTTGTACAACAGCTGAAATACGATTTGTTCTATTTAAAGAGCTTAATAGTTCAACTGTTGAAGTGAATTGTGAAACGCTTTTTACTTTTCCGACTAAACCTTTTGATGTAATAACAGCCGAATCTTTTTGAATACCTTGTTGCGCACCTTTATCAATTGCAATTAGGTCATACCATTTATCTGGATTGCGGTTAATAATAGTTGCTTGAACCGGATTATAATTACGAAGCGAATCTTTTTTCCCAACAATGTCACGAAGATCTGCATTTTCTTTCTCTAAGTCTTTCACCTTTACGGACAATTCTGCATACTTGTCCAAGTTTGCTTTTAATTCTTTATTTTCTTCATACGTGCGCTTTACATCTCCTACGTTCTCAAAGAATCCGGCAACATAGTTCGCTGGCTTTTGAAATACACGCTCTACAACTCCTACGGTATCTTTTACAAACTGCTCTGGCCATGTTAGATTTTTCCGTTCTTTCAATGAGATCCCGATCAATGCCACGAGAAGAATAATACTAACTAACAAAACAATTAATCTTTTGTTTAAGAAAAACTGTGGCACGTTCACACCCTCTTAAATTCACTAATTTTTATGCTGAAATAATGGATTTTATCGAGCAGTTTTGAAAAGATGGATATTGTCTAACGCTTTACCTGTTCCAATTGCTACGCAATCTAATGGATTTTCTGCAACAAGAACTGGCATATTTGTTTCTTCGCTAATTACTTTATCTAAGTTACGAAGCAAAGCACCACCACCAGTTAAAACAATCCCGCGGTCCATAATATCTGCCGCTAATTCTGGTGGAGTTTTTTCTAATGTATTTTTCACAGACTCAACAATCGCATCTACTGTATCTTTTAAAGCTGCTGCAATCTCTTCTGGGCGAATTGTTATCGTTTTTGGTAATCCTGTCACTAAGTCACGACCGCGAATGTCCATTGGCTCAATACCTTCTACTTCGCCTGCAGAGCCGATTTCTAATTTTAATGCTTCTGATGTTCGTTCCCCAATCATTACGTTGTAGCTTTTCTTAACATATTGAATAATTGCATCATCCATTTCATCACCAGCAACACGAACAGATTGGCTTGTTACAATACCACCTAGCGAGATAATTGCAACTTCTGTTGTACCACCACCGATATCAACAACCATACTTCCTGTTGGTTCCCAAACAGGTAAGTTCGCACCAATTGCTGCTGCAAATGGCTCTTCAATTGGATATGCATCACGTGCGCCTGCTTGACGAGTCGCATCAATTACTGCACGTTTTTCAACAGCTGTAATACCAGATGGCACACATACCATTACATAAGGCTTGCGAGAGAAGAAGCCGTTTGATTTTTGTGCTTGTTGAATATAATATTTCATCATTGTTGCTGTTGTTTCATAATCAGCGATAACACCGTCTTTCATCGGACGAAGTGCTACAACATTTCCAGGTGTACGACCAATCATTTGTTTTGCATCGTTACCAACTGCAACAATTTGTTTTGTATCTGTTTGCAATGCCACAACAGATGGCTCGCGTACAACGACACCTTTCCCCTTCACGTATACAAGCGTATTCGCTGTTCCTAAGTCTATTCCAAGGTCACGAGTAAAACCACCAATTCCAAACATATCATGTATCTTCCTTTCTAATTTAACAAAAGTACTTTATTTGTTCTTTTAAATACTATTATATTTATATAAAACATAACGTTTTTATATGTTCTTTGTTATAGTGTAGACGAAAGCCTACAAAAAACTCATAACTCACATTATAAAACAAAATAAAGAAAAAAAATAGTCTTAAATATGACCTTTATCTTTTAAACTAACAAATTTATGGTCACCAATTATAATATGATCGAGAATTTCAATCCCGATAATTTTCCCGCATTCTACAAGTCGTTTCGTTACCTCAATATCTTCTCGGCTTGGTGCGGGATCGCCTGAAGGGTGATTATGGAGGCATATAATAGAGGCAGCAGCGCGGCGGAAAGCTTCCTTGAAAACCTCGCGCGGATGCACAATTGACGCATTCAAACTTCCAATAAATACCGTTTGTCGATGCATCACTTGATTTTTCGTATTTAAATATAGACACACAAAATGTTCTTGTTGTAAAAAGCGCATCTCCTCCATCATGTAGCGTGCGCAATCTTCTGGATTGCGAATGCTATATCTATTCTGATACTCTAATCGTACCATTCTTCGTCCAAGTTCAAAAGCAGCAATAAGTTGGGATGCTTTTGCCATCCCAACGCCGTGAATGCTTGTCATTTCTTCGATTGTTGCATCTTTTAACATTCGTAATCCATCAAAATGATGCAAAATTCGATTCGCTAATGTTAAAACCGACTCCTCTTTTGAACCCGTTCGAAGTAATATAGCGAGAAGTTCTGTGTTTGATAAGCTGCTTGCTCCTTCTAGCAATAAACGTTCCCGTGGTTGATCTTCTTTCACAACATCACGAATGCAGCTCATATTTCAGCCTCCTTTACATATTAAATTGTTTTAATTCACGCATAACACGTGCAATTGGCAAGCCGACAATCGCATAATAATCACCTTGTATATGTTGAACAAAAATAGCACCTTTTCCTTGTATACCATAGCTACCAGCTTTATCAAGCGGTTCTTTCGTTCGTACATATGCATCGATTTCTTCTTCTGTTAATTCCCAAAACGTTACTTCTGCACGCTCATAAAATGTCACTGTTTTTTCTTTTGAAATAAGAGCGACTCCTGTATATACTTCATGTGTTTTCCCTGATAAGAGCCGCAACATTTCTTTCGCTTCACCCTCATCTACCGGTTTTCCCAAAATACGCGACTCATACGTAACAATTGTATCAGCACCAAGCACAACACAGTCTTCGTAATTCTTTGCTACAGCAGATGCTTTTTGCAATGCAAGCGACATCACGATATCATGCGGTAATGAATATGCTCCAATTATTTCTTCCACATCGCTAACTACAACGTCAAACGGCATATCTACTAGTTCAAGTAATTCTTTACGCCTTGGTGAACCAGACGCTAAAATAAGTTTTTTCATACGTTCTCCTTTCGTTTTCCAAATTAGCAGGAAGATACAACATAACCATACTAAATGTATATATTCTCCTCAAATTTCGAAAATATCGTTTTTCTTTTAAAAAATACAAAAGAAAGGAAAGAAGCTTAAACTCCCCTTCCCTTTCTTCAGCTTAAACAGATGATTTAAAAAAATTAAACCCTCACTGATGATTCGCATGCCAGCATGTATCTCCCACTTCGCTTCTCCCTGAGTTTTGTGGTGGGGTCTTACTGCCCGTGAATAGCTGGATAATGAGTTAAATATTATCTAATTATTATACGTTTTTGTTTTTTTGTGAAACTATTTTTTCATAGGAAAGAAAGCTATCTACTAAAACTTGCTGCAATTTTGTTATTGTTGCCACATCTTGTTTTCCCTCTTGTATTGTCTGTACAGCCACCGATGCATACGTAAATAATTTTTTTACATCGTCTCGCTTCAATGCTTTTTCCTCTTTTTTTATTGCCTTCCATTCATTTTCAATTTGTTCTATATTTGTTTTACTTATTTTATTCCCTGACTGTATCACAGCTGCTTGTTGCAGCAATTTTCCATACAATGATTGTAGCTTTTCAAAAAACGGTCCGTACTCTTGATTCCCTTTTAGAAGCGCTTGATCCGCAATCTCCCATTTCTTTTTCATTACTGATATATCTTTTTGTTTATATTGCTCCATCATCTGCATAACAGATTGCTCATCATTTGCTATTCCAAGAACGAGTAAATATTTATCTCCTGATTGCATAATTGCTCCAGAGACTCCTTTTTCTTGTAACTCCTGTAACGATGCCTGTCCCTTTTCTTTTGTAGAAAATACCCCGCCCTGCACAAAATAAATAGTAAGCGGTGATAAAGCTGCCGATGCTGCTTTCTTTTCTTCTTTTTTCTCATTTGTTGATTGTTTTGTCTCATTTTTCTCTGTAACATTTGCTACTGGGGCTGTATTTTCACGAACTGTTTCTTGACCTGTTAACAGGTGGAGCATTCCCATTCCAAATCCTGTCCCAATTACAATCGCTGTGGATACTGTCAAAATGAAAGTATTACTCCATCCTTTTTTCCCTTTTTGCATGGAAGATAATACATTTTTTTGAAACGGCACAACATTATTTGTCACTGTATTTGTATTCTCTGGCAGCACCCACTCAAACTCTTCTTTCTTTTGCTCATGTTCTTTCTTTTCTAAATAATTTGCTTCCGTTCCATTCACTTTAATTGAAATTGTTCGCGATTGCTTGTCCATACCCCCACTCCTTACTTCTTATCATTGCCAGCATCGTATCATACTCGTTTCAAAAAAGAACGAGATATTTGTCAAAGAGATTCGCCAAATTATCCTATATTGTTATCTTATATGTATGCTTGCGTCTTTATTTGTAGAACTAAAAAACTAGACAGCTTATTTCTGTCTAGTTTTTTGAATAACGTATTTACGAGCTTCTGATATGAAGTAAAGAGAACCTGTTAGTAAGAAAACATCATCTTCTTGTAGAGAAGCTATTGTTGTATCAATCGCTTCCTGCCAATTCTCAAAAATATGTTTCGATTCTCGTTTCGAATAAGCAGCAAGAGCCTCAGCAGAAATTGCGCGATCAAACGTAAACGTCGTAAAAATCATTTCATCTGCAATTGTTTCTAGCTGTCCAACCATTTCATCCAATTGTTTATCCCCAAGCGCTGTAAATAAAACGACAATTCGCTTTTCACTATAGTGAGCACGAACAGTTTCTACAAGGCTATGCACTCCTTCTGGATTGTGAGCACCATCAATAATGACATGTGGGTTCGTAGCAAGTTGTTCAAAACGTCCAATCCAGTATGCTTCAGCTAACCCTTTTCGAATATGCTCCTCATCAATTAAGAACGCCTGATACACTTTTAAATACGTGATTGCCATCAAAGCAAGCGCAGCATTTTGCACTTGATGCTGACCTTTCATAGAAATACGAAGGTCTTCATATGTATGGAATGGAGACAAGAATGTAAATTGTTCACCTTGCTTCTTTGCAAAAAGATGTTCTACTTTAAACTGATTCCCAAGTTCATATAAATTAGAACGCTTTTCACTTGCAACAGTACGAATGACTTCTAACGCGCCGCCTTGCTGCACACCTGTAATAACAGGAACACCTGATTTCATAATTCCGGCTTTTTCAAATGCGATATCTTCGAGCGTATCTCCTAAAATATGCATATGATCATGACCAATATTTGTAATGATACTAAGTACAGGGTGAATGACATTTGTTGAATCAAAACGTCCTCCAAGACCTGTCTCAAATAAAACGATGTCACAAGGATTTGTCTTTCCAAAATAATAAAGCGCCATAACAGTAATGATTTCAAATTCTGTCGTTTCGCCTAAATCCGTTTGATCTAACTTTTCCACAATAGGTTTGACCATATTTACGAGATCTGTAATTTCTTGATCAGTAATTGGCATTCCATTCGTGCTAATTCGTTCATTAAACGTTTCAATGTACGGTGAAGTAAATGTTCCTACTTTATACTCTGCCGCCTGTAACATATAGCGCATATATGTGAGAGTGGAACCTTTTCCATTTGTTCCCGCAAGATGAACACATTTTATATGTCGCTCAGGATTTCCGAGTTCCTCTAACATCCACTTCATACGTTCTAGCCCTGGTTTAATCCCAAATTTTAAACGGCTATGAATCCAGCCGATTGCTTCTTCATATGTATGTATCACGTGTGCCCTTCCCCTTTCCAATCAGCAAAATAGAACTTGTCTCAGCTCTATTATACGCAAATAAAAGAGACTCACCAATACAGCGAGTCTCTTTGGAACGATTTTATCCCGCACTAACGGGCAGTAATACACTCTACCTCAAACTTTAAGGAAAGCAAAGAAGTTGGGTGGGCTGTAAACTACCCGTAAAATCCCGATTGGTTCAACTAATAATCAATGGGGGATGAAGCCCCTACTGATTAAAGTTTCACTTTATTTTTGAAGATCAGCTAAACGTTGGCGAACTGCTTCGCGTTTTTCTAGATAATCTTGTTCTTTCGCGCGTTCTCCTTCAATAACTGCGGCTGGAGCTTTTGCCACGAATCCTTGATTTGAAAGTTTCTTTTGTACACGCTCTACTTCTTTATCGAACTTCTCAAGTTCTTTTTCAAGACGTGCTTTTTCTTCTTCAAGGTTAATAAGGTCAGCTAATGGTAAGAATAACTCTGCACCCGATACGATTGCAGTCATTGCTTTTTCCGGCGCTTGTAAATCCGTTTGAATTGTTAATTCACTTGGATTACAGAAGCGCTCAATGTAAGAGCTGTTTTTCGTAAGTTGAGCTAGTACTGCTTCGTCTTTTGCTTTAATTTGCATTTGAACTTTTTTGCTCATTGGCGTATTTACTTCTGCACGGATGTTACGAACAGAGCGAATGATATCAACTAGAAGGTGCATTTCTGCCGCAGCTTCTGTATCTTGTAAATCTTCGCGAACTGTTGGCCATGCAGCTACTGTAATAGACTCACCTTCATGCGGTAAATGTTGCCAAATTTTCTCTGTTACGAATGGCATGAATGGGTGTAATAGACGCATTGTTTGGTCTAATACGTAAGCTAAAATAGAACGAGTTGTTTTCTTAGCTGCTTCATCTTCACCGTATAGTGGAAGTTTCGCCATTTCAATGTACCAGTCACAGAAATCATCCCAAATAAAGTTGTATAATGAACGACCAGCTTCACCGAACTCATATTTATCCATGTTACGTGTTACACTTTCGATTGTTTCGTTTAAGCGAGTTAAAATCCACTTATCTGCAACTGATTTTTCACCAGTTAAATCGATTTCTTCATACTTCATGTCATCCATGTTCATTAATACGAAACGTGATGCGTTCCAAATTTTATTAATGAAGTTCCAAGTAGATTCTACTTTTTCCATGCTGAAACGTAAATCTTGACCTGGTGCACTTCCTGTTGATAAGAAGAAACGCATTGCATCTGCACCGTACTTCTCGATAACATCCATTGGGTCAATACCGTTACCAAGAGATTTACTCATTTTACGTCCTTGCTCATCACGAACTAAACCGTGAATTAATACATCTTTAAATGGACGCTCGCCTGTAAACTCTAAACCTTGGAAAATCATACGAGATACCCAGAAGAAGATGATGTCATAACCAGTTACTAGTGCATCTGTTGAATAGTAACGTTTGAAGTCTGCTGCATCTTCATTTGGCCAACCAAGTGTTGAGAATGGCCATAACGCTGAACTGAACCATGTATCAAGTACGTCGTTATCTTGGTTCCAGTTTTCAATGTCTGCTGGTGCTTCTGTACCTACGTATACTTCGCCAGTTTCTTTATGATACCAAGCTGGAATACGGTGTCCCCACCATAATTGACGAGAAATACACCAGTCATGAATGTTTTCCATCCAGCGTAAGTATGTGTTTTCAAAACGATCTGGTACGAACGTTACTTTTTCTTCTTCTTTTTGTTGAAGTTTAATCGCTTTTTCTGCAAGTGGTGCCATTTTTACGAACCATTGTGTTGATAAGTAAGGCTCAACAACTGCACCGCTGCGCTCACTATGACCCACTGAGTGCATATGAGGCTCGATTTCTACTAATACACCAGCTTCTTGTAAGTCTTTTACTAACTCTTTACGGCATTCGAAACGATCCATACCGTTGTACTTACCAGCTCTTTCATTCATCGTTCCATCTTCGTTCATTACTAAGATGCGTGGTAAGTCATGGCGATTACCTACTTCAAAGTCATTCGGGTCATGGGCTGGTGTAATTTTTACAACGCCTGTTCCGAAGTCTTTTTCTACGTACTCATCAGCAATAATCGGAATCTCACGACCTACGATTGGAAGTGTAACTGTTTTTCCGATTAAATGTTTGTAACGATCGTCTTCTGGATGAACTGCTACTGCTGTATCACCAAGCATCGTTTCTGGGCGAGTTGTTGCAAGACGAATGTGACCAGAGCCGTCTGTTAACGGATAGTTCATATGGTAGAATGCACCTTGAACTTCTTTATGAATTACTTCAATATCAGAAAGAGCTGTGCGTGTTGCTGGGTCCCAGTTGATAATATATTCACCGCGGTAAATTAAGCCTTTTTCGTATAATTGAACGAATACTTTATTAACCGCATCAGATAAACCTTTATCTAATGTGAAACGCTCACGAGAATAATCTAGTCCTAAACCAACTTTCCCCCATTGCTGACGAATGTGAGAAGCGTATTCTTCTTTCCATTCCCACGCTTTTTCAAGGAATTTCTCACGGCCAAGATCGTAACGTGAAATACCTTCTTCACGAAGTTTTCCTTCTACTTTCGCTTGTGTTGCGATACCAGCATGGTCCATTCCTGGAAGCCATAATACATCGTAACCTTGCATACGCTTTGTACGAGTTAAAATATCTTGAAGCGTCGTATCCCAAGCATGACCTAAGTGCAGCTTACCAGTTACGTTTGGAGGCGGGATTACAATTGTATATGGTTGTTTCTTTTCATCTCCTGTTGCTTCGAAATATTTGCCTTCAAGCCACCATTGATAGCGGCCTTCTTCAACGGACATATGATCATATTTAGTCGGTAAATTCTTTTCCGTGTTTGACATTATTTTCCCTCCTTCAAAATAAAAAATGTCCCTCATCCAAAAAGGACGAGGGACATCGTGGTACCACCTTTATTTACAAACAAATTCAAAATTTGCTTATACTCTTGATTTGATAACGGACAGATCCGTCTTTTCCTAATGAGAATGACTCCGTTCAGAAAAGATGCTCCAGGGCTACCTTCTAACATGACTATCTAGAGAATCTCACAGCTAATAATTCTCCTCTCTGCAGACGTTTAATGTTATACTCTTCCCCTTCAACGCATTTATATAATTGTTATTTATTATATACAACAGTGTAAAAAACGAAACCACATTCGTCAAGATAAAAATATTTTTCGACTTACATCTACAAGTATTACATTCTATTTTCAATCAGCTTAACCAAGTTTTTTATACCATATGCAAAGAAAATGAAAAAAGTGCAGCACAAGCACATTAGACGCTTACCCTGCATAATGTAATATCACATTTATTCTTCTCTTATGATTCCATCCTAGAGGAGTTTCTAATACGGAGGACCATTATGCGACGCTTTCGACGCACGTACAACTTTTCAGCCCCTTCATGGCTAAGAAATATACAAACGATGTTTTCTGACTTTGCAATCCCGCTCACGATTTTCCAAGGCATTCGTACGTTACTTCTGCCTACGTTTTTAGATTTTGTCATACTTGTTATTTTCGTAGCAGCAACGATTCGCTTACATTTTCAGCCGTAACCTCTTCTTGAGGCTACGGCTAATTTTATCCCGCTATTCACGGGCAGTAGGACCCCACCCTAAGACTCAGAGAGAAGCGAAGAAGATAAGTGGGAGATGAAGAAAACCCTCACTGATGAAAGCTTCATTTTATTTTGAGTTCTTCGCTTCTTGCTCAGCAGCTTGAAGCTGTGCCACGAAATATTCAATATTACTTATAAGCCAATGTGCTTGTTGAAGCATTTTCACATCATGTAGCTCCTTTGTTTCGTTACGGACATTTCGAGCATTTGTATATGAATGCACTTGCTTTATAAATGTTTTTGGATAAGCTAAATATGCAAACATAAGTAACTTTTCTTCCTTTGTAAACGCAAAATTCTTTTGATAGATTTGGTACCATTCATAACGATCATTTCTTGCAATTGGATATGTGTTGAAGGAACGTGAATAAAACTGAACGATATCTTGAACTGGGGTAGCAAACTGCGCATCTTCTAAACTAATAAAATAACCGTTCCGTTGATAATCAAATAAAAAGTGCTTCATGGAAACATTGCCATGAATAAATGAAATACGTGTTTTTTCTTTTTCTTTCATCGCTTCATGCCATTCTGTAAACTGTTTCGTCGCAAATTCATGGGCACGAAGCGCTTGATGAAAGTACGTACAATACTGTAATTCAAACGGAGACATATACCACTTCGCTTCAGATTCAACTAAAAACTGCTCTAATAGAACTCCATCTTGTTCCCAGCGGTTTGAAATAGTATCAAAATGTTCTTGAAGCGCTTCTTCCGTCACTTCTTCCTCTCGCACCGTTTTCCTGTGCATCAAAGCAAGTGTTTGAAACATTTTATGATACTGATCATTCTCTTCGCCTTGTCCTTCTGCACTTCCTAGCCAAGGCATTAAATAATAACTATGTTCACCATCAGTTAACACGTGCCTTCCATCTTTCGTATGGTAAATCGGCGCAAAATTCGTAAAGCCCTTTTCTCGTAAAAATTGAACATAATACATAAGGTTACTTCGTTCTAATTTCTGAGGGGGTAATTTTTTCAACGCATATGGACCTTGGCTCGTATAAATTTTTATTACATTCCCATATTCCTCAATATGTTCAGGAGCTAATTGATATAGCTGCAAAATAGAAGCATAACGGTCTCGCAATTCCATGTCCATACGAACAACGATCCTTTCTACAGGAGCATAAAGTGAAACTTCCATCAGTGAGGGCTTCATCCCCACTGATGGAAAGCCCGCCCAATCGGGCGCATACCAGCAGTTATCTCACGCCTATCTCCTTCGCTTCTCTCTGAATCTTGAGATAGGGGTTTACCGCCCAAAAATAGCGGGATGAAAAAGAAAAGAGGTGAGGAAGATTCCTCTTCACTCACTTTGTTTTTACTTTTGGTACTGGTATATACAAAATTTGTCCTGCTGTTAAATATATATCATCCGTTTGATTTATACGGTGTAAATGTTGAACGGAAGTATCATAACGCTCTGCAACGGATTCAATCGTATCGCCTTCTTGTACAAAATACAATCTCAGCTTTGTAAATTCATCTTCCGGCTGCTTTGCAAATAATTTCGTTAAATATAACGCATTTTCATCTCGCTGTGAGTATGAAATTTCTTCTTGCGCCTCCTCATTGACAGCTTCCTGTTTTACTTTCGTTCCCTTACGCCCAAAAAACAGCTGCGGCGCGACTTCTTCTTGTTTTTCCTCCTCTTCCTCGATTTCTTGCTCCTCTTCTAGATCAAGCTCTGGTTCTTGACGAGCTTCTAACTGAAATGGCTCAAAGGCATAATCTTCCCACTCATCAGTCTCTACCAATTCTTCTTCCTCTTTTTCTTCTTCTCTTATTACTGCCTCTTCTCTTATTACCTCTTCTTCTCTTATTGCTTCCTCTTCTCTTATTACCTCTTCTTCTCTTATTGCTTCCTCTTCATGCTCTTCATCACGCAATCCATAAATTGAAATATCTGCCAAAAGCTGCAAACAGCCACTGTCCAACAATTCATAATCAAATTCTTCAATATCCACATATAAATCTTCGACTTGCTTCACGCGTCCTCTTGGAATAGAAATCTCCAACGGAAACGAATGTACCAATTCATTTATACCATCATCACGTGTTTCCACATAATCTACAGTGCGAGCTGGTGATAATTCCCGCAATGAGAAAACCTCTGTTTCTTCCTTTGCAATATATTCCCCCGTTAAATCAAGCTGTCCACTTACAACAATTTCATATTCACGTTCTTCTATAACAACATCAGGATCTAACGAAATAGAAAGTAACTCATTGACTTCCTGTCCTTTTTGAAACCAGACAGATTCTTTTAGCGAAAACCGTAATGAAGTTTGTTGATCTGCTGTCACTTCGTATTCCCCCTCCCAAACTATATATCATTACAGATTTATGTGAGGAATAGGGACTTTATGAATAAAAAAAATCGCTCTAACTTGAGAGCGATTTTAATACCACATATTTAAAAGAATGAAAAAGCTAACAAATTAACCTTTTAATTTAGACATAGCAATTTCTGCAGCAGCAATTGTTGCCTCGATATCAGCATCACTATGTGCTGTTGATAAGAACAGTCCTTCAAACTGAGAAGGTGGTAAGAAGATGCCTTGTTCTACCATTTCACGGTAATATGCCGCAAAATATTCTAAATTAGACGTTTTTGCTGTTTCATAGTTAATAACCTTTTCGTCTGTAAAGAAAATACCAACCATGGAACCAGCACGGTTAATACAATGCGGAATATCATATTTTACAGCTACTTCATGTAAACCTTTTTCAAGCATCTCTGCTTTACGTTCAAATTCTTTATAGCTCTCCGGTGTTAATTGGACAAGCGTTTCATATCCAGCTGTCATCGCTAATGGATTACCAGATAATGTACCAGCTTGATAAATTGGTCCACTTGGCGCTACTTGCTTCATAATTTCAGCTTTACCACCATATGCCCCAACAGGAAGTCCACCGCCAATAACTTTTCCTAGACATGTTAAATCAGGTGTTACTCCAAAATATCCTTGCCCGCAATTATAAGCCACACGGAATCCCGTCATAACTTCATCAAAAATTAGAAGTGCACCGTATTCTGTTGTAACATCGCGAAGTCCTTGTAAAAATCCTGGAAGCGGCGGTACAACGCCCATATTTCCAGCCACCGGTTCTACAATGATACACGCAATATCATCACCAAACTGTTCAAAAGCATATTTCACGCTCTCTAAATCATTATAAGCAACAGTAATCGTATTTTTCGCAACGCCTTCTGGTACACCCGGGCTATCTGGTAAACCAAGCGTAGCAACGCCAGAACCAGCTTTAATTAAAAGAGAATCTCCATGCCCGTGATAGCAACCTTCAAATTTCAAAATTTTATTACGCCCTGTGTAACCGCGTGCTAAGCGAAGTGCACTCATTGTTGCCTCTGTTCCAGAGTTAACCATACGCACAATTTCAATAGACGGTACACGGTCGATTACAAGCTGTGCTAATTTATTTTCAATTTCTGTTGGCGCACCGAAGCTCGTCCCTTTTTCTACTACAGCTTTTAACGCTTCCACAACCTGATCATTGGAATGACCATGAATAAGCGGGCCCCATGACAATACATAATCAATGTATTCATTTCCATCAATATCATAAACTTTAGAGCCTTTTCCACGATCCATAAATAATGGATTCATACCGACAGATTTAAATGCACGCACTGGGCTATTTACACCACCTGGCATTAAATCTTTTGCTGTTTCAAACGCTTCAATCGATTTATCAAAACTTTTCATTATCGTGCGCTCCCTTCTTGTAACCATCTCGCTGCATCTTTCGCATGATATGTAAGTATTAAATCTGCTCCGGCACGTTTCATACTTAATAATTTTTCAAGAACAATGTCTTTCTCATTGATCCAGCCATTTTGTGCTGCCGCTTTAATCATTGAATATTCACCACTCACATTATACGCAACAACTGGAAGATTAAAGTTATTTTTCACATCACGAATAATATCTAAATAAGAAAGTGCTGGCTTCACAATTAAGAAGTCTGCTCCTTCCATCACATCTGACTCAGCCTCACGGAACGCTTCTAAACGATTCGCTGGGTCCATTTGATATGTTTTACGATCACCAAATTGCGGCGCACCATGTGCAGCATCGCGAAACGGTCCATAAAAGGCAGACGCATATTTTACTGCGTATGACATAATTGGAATATGCGCAAAGCCGTTTTCATCTAACGCATGACGAATAGCTGCTACAAATCCATCCATCATATTAGATGGTGCAATAATATCCGCACCTGCTTTCGCTTGACTTACTGCTGTTTTTGCAAGAACCTCTAACGATTCATCATTTAAAATAACGCCGTCTTCAATTACACCGCAATGGCCATGACTTGTATATTGGCATAAACATGTATCTGCGATTACAACTAATTCTGGAAATTGCTCTTTAATTTGCGTAATTGCTCGCTGTACAATACCATGCTCACAATACGCAGAAGAACCAACTTCATCTTTTTCAGCAGGTAAACCAAATACGATAACTGAACGAATACCTAAATCGACAACTTCTTGCATTTCCGCTTGCAGATGATCTAAAGAAATTTGATACACACCCGGCATAGAAGGAACTTCATTACGTTTATTTTCTCCTTCTAAAACAAAAATTGGATAAATGAAATCTTCTGTATGCAAATGTGTTTCACGCACAAGAGCACGCATACTTGCACTTTGTCGTAAACGACGATGACGGTTAAATTGTAAAGGATTCATAACTTTCCATCTCCAATTCTTAAAGTTTCACTGTATTATACATTTTTATAATAATATTCTGAAATGCATTGTAACATAGATTCAATTGTATATTCTTTCGGAATGAGAAGATTTTGAAAATGTTTACGCGCTTCTCGTTCTGTAATGGGACCTATACAAGCAATTGTACATTCTTTTATCCATTCTCTCCAGTTTTCATCCTCGAGCAATGCGATAAAACTTTGCACAGTCGAGGGGCTTGCAAAGGTAATCACATCAATTCCTCTTGATTGCAGTGCATCAATAAGTTGCTCGCGCTTTTGTACATGGACTGCAGTTTCATATACAACAAGCTCACGTACGATAGCACCATGACCTCGCAATGCTTCCGGTATCACATCTCTTGCAAGATTTCCTTTTGGCAGTAATACACGCGTCCCGCTTCCTATATAACTCACAAATTCTTCCGCAAATGCTTCAGCTACGAATGCAGTTGGTACAAAATGGACAGTATAGCCGCGTTTCTCTAATTCTTTCTTTGTTTTCACACCAACTGCAGCAATTTTAATGGTATGTGGTAACGATTGCTTTATACCATCTAAAAAGAAATTCACACCATTTTTACTTGTGAAAATAATCCAATTATATGTGTCCAATTCATCACGCACTTGTTGAAAGCTCTCATTTGAAACTGCTGTTATATGCAAAAGCGGAATTTCTAATGGAATTCCGCCCTGCTTTCGCACTTCTGTACTCATTTCCTTCGCCTGTTGCTTTGCTCTTGTAATTAGCACTGTTTTTCCACGAAGAGAAGTCATATTGCTAGTTTTGCTCCTGATTTGCTAAAGCAATAAGTTCCTTCGCTCCTTGCCCGATTAACAAGTCTGCTGCTCGTTCTCCAACTTCTTGCGAATTTTCACCAGTAACAACTTCTTTCAATAAGACGGTTCCATCTGCAGATCCAACAAGAGCTGTTAATTCAATTTGGTCATCTTCTTTCAGCGTTGCATATCCAGCAATCGGCACTTGGCAGCCGCCTTCTAATTTATGAAGAAATACTCGTTCTGCTTCAACTGTTTTCGCTGTTACACTATCATTCAGATGACTTAGTAGTTGTAATAAATCAGCATCATCCTCGCGGCATTCAATGGATAGCGCACCTTGCCCAACAGCTGGTACACATGCCTTTTCGTCTAAATACCCTGTAATCACATCATCTGCCCAGCCCATTCGCTTTAGTCCTGCGGCTGCTAAAATAATCGCATCGTAATTTTCTTCTTTTAGCTTACGAATCCTCGTATCAATATTTCCGCGAATCCATTTTATTTGTAAATCCGGGCGTGCTGCTAACAACTGTGCACTGCGACGTAAACTGCTTGTACCGATAACAGCTCCTTCTGGTAACCCATCGAATGATTCACCATTTTTGGAAATAAACGCATCACGTGGATCCACACGTTTTGGAATACATCCAATTGTTAATCCCTCAGGAAGTACTGCCGGCATATCTTTCATGCTATGAACAGCCATATCAATTTCTTTTGTAAGCAGCGCATGTTCGATCTCTTTTACGAATAGCCCTTTTCCGCCTACTTTCGAAAGGGTCACATCTAAAATAACGTCACCTTTCGTTACAATTTCTTTCACTTCAAATTCATACGGTAATCCCAGTGCTTTCAATTGATCGATAAACCAATGTGTTTGCGTTAATGCCAATTTACTTTTTCTTGATCCTACAATAATTTTGCGCATATTTTTCTCTCCTCATTATAAGTACCAAAAATGGAAATTCGATAAACTGCTAAATAGAAAAATATTTATTAACATGATAAGAAATGCCCCAATGTTCCAACTTGCAATTTTCTTCCCCTGCAATGTATCTGATCCGCGCAAATAAATACCCGCGCAGTACACAAATAAAACAACAAAAGATCCAATTACCTTCGCATCATACCAATGAAAATTATCTAACTTTGTATATCCCCATATACACCCGAGCAAAATTGCTAATAAAAAGAAGGGTACAGAAAATAAATTCAAACCGTATGACATAGAATCGAGCTTCGGTAAATTTCCTAAACGTCTTAATCTTGCATTCCATTTTTTTTGTTTTAATAAACGATATTGAATTAAATACATAATGGAAAAAATAAAGGAAACTGTAAATGTTGCATAGGAAATAATCGCCATACCAACATGCACATAGACAAGCTCCGATACTAATTGATTTGTTAACATCGGTGACATTTGTCCAAGCGGAGTAAAAATAGAAACAGCGCTTACACCAAATGCAATCATATTTGTAAAAAAGACTAAAAAATCAATACGCATAAATCGGTTAATAACTAATGATAATGTAATTAATAGCCACACATAAAAATAAATACCCGATAGCAGCGTTAAAATAGGATTGATTTCCGCATCTGTTGCTCGAAGTAACATAAATATCGAATATAATACCCATACAACAGAAAGTAACCAAAAGGCAATCCGATTCGCCTTTCGGTTACTTTGAAAATAATCTATGAAATATAAACTCACGCTGCAGGCATATAAAATAATGGCAATATGATAAATAATGCTATTGTTTAAAACACCCATCCATTTATCCTTTCCATTACAAAGATGGAGCGGATACGGTCCACTTCTCCGTCTGTTTCCATTCTGCTTCGGTCTCTTCCACTACTTCTTTCGCATTTAAATCAAAAATTTTCGCAAATAGAGCAAGTTTTGCTTGCGCATCTTCTTCAGCTGCCAACTCTTTCGCAATTAAAATTGGATCTTTTAACAGTTGATTAATAATACTTTTCGTATGCTTACTAATCACTTTTCGCTCACGCTCTGTTAACGTTGGAATCTTTCGTTCAATACTTTGCATTGTTTCACTTTGGATCGCTAATGCCTTATCACGAAGCTCTGAAATTAGTGGTACAACACCAAGCGTATTTAGCCATGATTTGAATAGAATCATTTCTTCTTCAATCATAATTTGAATTTTTTCAGCCTCTTTTAATCGCTCAGCACGATTTGCTTCCACAACACCTTGTAAATCATCAATATCATACAAGAAAACACTTTCTAAGGCATCAATTGCTGGATCAATATCCCGCGGCACCGCAATATCTACCATAAAAAGCGGACGACCAGAGCGCATACCCTCTACTTTGGACATCATTTCTTTCGTAATTACATATTCAGAAGCACCTGTTGAACTAATTACAATATCAGCCTCTAACAATGCACATTGTAACTGATCTAATGGCTTTGCATGCCCCATATATTTTTCTGCCATCGCTTCCGCTTTTGCAAACGTACGATTCATAACAGTCACTTTATGAGCACCGCTTCCGTACAAATTTTGAAGTGCTAATTCACCCATTTTCCCCGCACCAAGAATAAGAACATGGCAATCTTTCAAATCACCAAAAATTTTCTTCCCAAGTTCAACAGCTGCATAACTTACCGACATGGCATTGCCGCCAATTGTTGTTTCAGAATGGGCACGTTTTGCCAGTGTAACGACTTGTTTAAACAATTCATTAAATATCGTTCCTGTCGTTTTTACTTCTTGCGCTAGTAAGAAGCTATTACGAATTTGACCTAAAATTTGCGTTTCTCCCACTACCATTGAATCTAATCCGCATGTTACACGGAATAAATGATCCGTAGCACCGTCTTGCTCATATATAGACAAATATGATGCAATTTCTTCTATTTCAAGCTGAAACCAATCAGCCATAAATTTCTTAATATAATAGCGTCCTGTGTGTAACTGATCTACCACAGCATAGATTTCCGTTCGATTGCACGTTGATACAATGACATTTTCTAATACACTTTTTTGTTGTTGTAACGTTGTCATTGCTTGCTCTAACTCTGCCTCTTGGAACGTTAGTTTCTCACGAATTTCTACAGGGGCTGTTCGATAGTTAACACCAACAACAAGAATATGCACGCAGCATGTCCCCCTTCAACCGATTTTTCATCTTATCTACTATCATAATACAACTTTCCTCTTATAAATCCGACAATCATGTGAACATCGTCTCATTTTTTCCTTCCTTAATTGACAATAAGACATCCATTGGAATAAGTAAAGAATGAAAAAAGAAAGGTAAGGAAAACTTTTATAAAGATCGATGCATACAACTAACCCTTTCAGGTGAAAGACACTCCTGAAAGGGAAGTTTCACTTTACCCCGCTCAAAGGGACAGTAAAAAAAACGCTTATTCAAAGAAGATACTGTCCCTAAGAGCCCGATTGGTTCAACTAACCCTTTCAGGTGAAAGACACTCCTGAAAGGGAAGTTTCACTTTACCCCGCTCAAAGGGACAGTAAAAAAACGCTTATTCAAAGAAGATACTGTCCCTAAGAGCCCGATTGGTTCAACTAACCCTTTCAGGTGAAAGACACTCCTGAAAGGGAAGTTTCACTTTATAATAATTATAAGATAATAACTCTATCTGTACGTTATCAAAAAAAATTGTTGGAATCAAGTAATGGAAACTATTCCATACATGCTGAAAGACTATCTTTTACTAGCTTCTTTCAATTGAAAGAAAATATGTATGATTATTCCAAACGATAGATTTTCTTTTTGTTTGACATATCATTTATTTTATTTTATATTGATTTTACAAAATTTAATTGTGCACAATTAAAAAGGAGAGATACTCATGCATGAGAATCCTTTACATCTAGACAATCAGCTTTGTTTTTCTATTTATGCTTGTTCTAGAGAAGTAACACGCTTTTATCGCCCTTATTTAGAAGAAATGGAGATTACCTATCCTCAATACATTACCTTGTTAGTATTATGGGAAAGAGATGGATTAACGGTAAAAGAAATCGGAGAACGATTATTTTTAGACTCCGGAACATTAACACCCATGTTAAAAAGAATGGAAGGGCTACAGCTTGTTAAGCGTGTTCGCTCAAAAGAAGATGAGCGCAAAGTATGTATTAAACTAACAGAGAAAGGATGTGCTTTAAAGGAAAAGGCCTGTTCTTTACCCCAAACAATGGCATCGCATTTAGGAATTACAGCAGACGATTATAAAAATTTATTACTTCAATTAAATAAGCTAATTGAAACAATGAAAACAATAAATAATAGAAAAGAGGAATAGACATGGAAAAATTATATACTGCTACAGTAACAGCAACAGGTGGACGAAATGGAAAAGTAATTTCTGAGGATGGTGTATTAAATCTTGATGTAAAAATGCCAAAAGCATTAGGTGGCATGGGAGGCGAAGCAACAAACCCCGAACAATTATTCGCAGCAGGTTATGCCGCTTGTTTTGATAGTGCGCTGCAGCTTGTAATTCGTACGAAACGCGTAAAAGTAGAAAGTACGGAAGTAACGGCTCACGTATCAATTGGCAAAGATACAGATGGGGGATTCGGATTAGCTGTCATATTAGATGTACGTGTAGCTGGCGTATCTCACGAAGAAGCAAAACAATTAGTAGAAGCTGCACACGGGGTATGTCCATACTCTAAAGCAACAAGAGGAAATATTGAAGTTACATTAAACGTACTATAAAACAAAAAACGTGTGACACCCGTCACACGTTTTTTGTTTTTGTAAACTTATGAATCGCTTTCCACGCTTCTTCTTTCCCAAGACCTGTTTCTGAAGAGAATAGTACAACCTCATCTCCTGGTTCTACATCAAGCGTTTCTTTCACAACTTTTAAATGCTTTTGCCATTTTCCTTTTGGAATTTTATCGGCTTTTGTTGCGATAATGATTGTTGGAATTTCATAATGCTTTAAGAAATCATACATCATCACATCATCATTTGTCGGCTTGTGACGTAAATCAATAACAAGAACAGCTGCATCTAGCTGTTTTCTTGTTGTGAAATACGTTTCAATCATCTTGCCCCATGCTGCTCGTTCTGACTTCGATACCTTCGCATATCCATAACCTGGTACATCCACAAAATGCATCATGTCATTAATAATGAAAAAGTTTAGTGTTTGCGTTTTTCCTGGTTTAGAGGAAATGCGCACTAATTTTTTTCGGTTTAAAATTTTATTAATAAAGGATGACTTTCCAACATTGGAACGACCTGCTAATGCGATTTCTGGTAAATCACCCTCAGGGTATTGTTCTGGTTTGACTGCACTAATGACAATCTCCGCTTTTGTTACTTTCATTTTTTCACTCCTACTAATGCGTGCTCTAGTACCTCGTCTAAATGAGAAACTGGCACAAACGTAAGGTTTTCCTTTACGCTTTCTGGAATATCGTCTAAATCTCTCTCATTTTCTGCAGGTAAAATAATTTTCGTTAATCCTGCACGATGCGCACTTAACGTTTTCTCTTTCAATCCACCAATTGGTAACACACGGCCACGAAGTGTAATTTCACCTGTCATTCCTACTTCTTTACTAACAGGAATTCCTGTTAATGCTGAAATAAGAGCCGTCGCTATCGTAATGCCCGCTGATGGTCCGTCTTTCGGTACAGCACCTTCGGGAACATGAATATGGATATCATGTTTTTCATGAAAATTAGGGTCAATATGCAATTCTTCTGCACGCGAACGAATATAACTAAATGCCGCTTGTGCAGATTCCTTCATTACATCCCCAAGTTTCCCTGTTAAAATTAACTTCCCTTTACCCGGAGATACTGATACCTCTATTGCGAGCGTATCTCCTCCAGCTGATGTATACGCTAAACCTGTTGCCATACCTACTTGATCTTTCGTTTCAGCTTGACCATAACGATATACACGCTTTCCAAGCAACTCTGTAATATTCTTTTCCGTTACAACAATGCGCTTACGCTCTTCTATTACAACGATCTTCGCTGCTTTTCGGCAAAGCTTCGCAAGCTGACGCTCTAACGTACGAACACCCGCTTCACGTGTATAGTAACGGATAATTTCAAGAAGCGCTTCATCACGTACTTGTAAATTTCCTTTTTTCAAGCCATGTTCCTTTAATTGTTTCGGAAGCAAATGCTCACGGGCAATATGTACTTTTTCAAGTTCTGTATAACCAGCAATTGAAATAATCTCCATGCGATCAAGAAGCGGTCCTGGAATGCTTGCCAACGTATTAGCTGTTGCAATAAACATAACTTTCGATAAATCGTATGGCTCTTCAATGTAATGATCACTGAAGTTATGATTTTGCTCTGGATCTAACACCTCTAATAATGCTGCTGAAGGGTCTCCTCGAAAATCATTCGACATTTTATCAATCTCATCTAATAAAAAGACTGGATTGATTGTCTTTGCCTTTTTCATTCCTTGAATAATACGGCCCGGCATCGCACCAACATACGTACGACGATGGCCACGGATTTCAGATTCATCACGTACACCGCCAAGTGAGACACGAACAAAATTACGATTCAATGATGTCGCAATTGATTTAGCTAACGATGTTTTTCCAACTCCAGGTGGACCGACTAAACAAAGAATAGGCCCCTTTAATGAATTCGTGAGCTTTTGCACTGCTAAATATTCAAGTACTCGTTCTTTTACTTTTTCAAGCCCATAATGCTCTTCATTTAAAATTTTTTCAGCACGCGGAAGATCTATACGATCTTCTGTTGCCTCAGTCCAAGGAAGAGATAATAACCAATCAATATAATTGCGAATCACACCGCTCTCTGCTGAACTTGCCGGCAATTTCTCATAACGATCTAGCTCTTTTAAAGCTGCCTGCTGCGTTTCTTCTGGCATTCCCGATTCTTCAATCTTTTCACGAAGCTCTTCTACTTCGCCGCCTTTTCCTTCTTTATCACCAAGTTCTTTTTGAATAGCTTTCATTTGCTCACGTAAGAAGTACTCTTTTTGTGTACGCTCCATAGAACGCTTCACTTGCTGACCAATTTTCTTTTCTAAGTTCAATAACTCTTTTTCATCTTGAATAAAAGAAATAAGTGTATGTAATCGTTCTTTTACCGCAGCGATTTCTAAAATCTGTTGCTTTTGCTTCATTTTGAGCGGCAAATGAGATGCTATGAGATCGGCTAATCGACCTGGTTCATCAACATCAACAACTGTTACAAAAGTTTCATCTGAAACCTTCTTAGACAACTTAATATATTGCTCAAAATACTCAGTTAATGTACGCATCAGCGCTTTTTCTTCTAAATCGCCCTCTTCTTCTTCCATTAACGTACGGACATTTGCTGTAATTACATCATCTTCTTCGATGAACTCTGTCATTTCTACTCTATGTAAACCTTCCACAAGGATACGCATTGTCCCGTTTGGCAATTTGAGCATTTGCTTAATTTTTGCTAACGTACCTACTTTATAAACATCTTCTTCTTTCGGATCATCGATATTCACGTCTTTTTGCATCGCTAAAAAAATTATATTTTCATCTACAGCCGCCTGCTCAAGCGCTTGTATCGATTTATCACGTCCTACATCAAGATGCAGAACCATCGTCGGATATACGAGAACGCCTCTTAATGGTAGGAGGGGCACGATTCTTTCGTTCGCATTCATATTAGACATAGCACCTCCATAAATATCTTTGTTTCCCTATTTTATATTACAATAAAGCCTTATGCAATCGCAGAGACTCGATACTCTATTGCTCATGAAAGAAAAAGGGACTTCGCTTAAGTATATAACAACTTAAACGAAGTCTAGGATACATCGGGGTAATAAAGTTAGCGTCTCATCTCTCGTATAACGCTTGTCCATATGAGCCCGATTGGTAAAAGCTTTCCATCAGTTGGGGATGAAGCCCCCACTGATGGAAGTTTCACTTTATATCGATTGCACGTCACCTTCATCTAAAGAAAGCAATGTATCGCCTGTTCGCTCAATTTTTTCTTTTACAAATACTAATGCAAATACTTCTTTTAATTTTCGCACAGGAACGATTTCAATACCTTTGATTGTGTAAAGGAAAGGCTGCATATTTTCTGCTGGGATTAGCACTTTCTTTGCCCCAGCCTTTTTCGCTGCTTTTACTTTCGCATAAACACCACCAACTGGTTTTACTTCTCCGTGAATACTAATTTCTCCAGTCATCGCTACTTCATTATTGATATACATGCGATGAACAGCAGAATATACACCCGTTGCAATGGCAATGCCGGCAGATGGTCCATCAATTGGAATACCGCCTGGAAAGTTAATATGTATATCATATCCTTCTGGTAATAGATCTAACGAACGAAGGACAGTCACAACATTATCAACAGAACCTTTCGCCATACTTTTACGGCGAATTGATTTCGTTTGATTACCGATACTTTCTTCTTCTACAATCCCTGTTACCACAACGGATCCATTCTCTTTTGCTGGAATTGCTGTTACTTCTATTTCAAGTAGTGCCCCTGTATTGGGTCCATATACAGCCAGGCCATTTACAAGACCAATTTTTGGAATTGGATATACCCGCTTTTCATATTTCGGCGTTAGTTGACTTGAATGAATAACCCATTCAATATCCTCATCCTTTATAAAAGATCGTCCTTCGTTAATTGCCATTCCAGCGGAGATTTGCACAAGATTAATGGCTTCTCTTCCATTCCGTGCGTACATTCCAATCATTTCTATACCATGTTCACCTAGCTCCATATCCACCTTTTCAGCAGCATTTTTGGCTACTGCTTCAATTTCTTCTGTATCTAGCTCACGAAAAAAGACTTCTAAACAACGTGATCGAATAGCAGGAGGAATTTCATCCGGAGAACGTGTTGTTGCGCCAACAAGGCGAAAATCAGCTGGTAATCCCTTTTGGAAAATATCATGAATATACGTTGGAATGAGAGAATTCTCTTCACTATAATATGCACTTTCCAAAAATACTTTACGATCCTCAAGCACTTTTAACATCTTATTCATTTGGATTGGATGCAATTCCCCAATCTCATCAATAAATAAAATACCTCCATGTGCATCTGTGACCGCTCCTTTTTTCGGTTGCGGAATACCAGCCTGCCCCATTGCTCCGGCACCTTGATAAATTGGATCATGAACAGAACCAATTAACGGATCAGCAATCCCCCGTTCATCAAACCGAGCCGTTGTGGCATCCAGCTCAATAAATGTTGCAGTCATTCGAAATGGAGATTTCGAATTTTTCTTTGCTTCTTCTAATACGAGCCGAGCCGCTGCTGTTTTCCCAACTCCTGGCGGTCCATATATTATGACATGTTGCGGATTTGGCCCGCATAGCGCAGCCTTTAATGATTTAATACCATCTTCTTGTCCAACAATATCAGCAAAAGACGCTGGGCGAACTTTTTCAGCAAGGGGTTCTGTTAAAGAAATTTCCCGCATTTTTCGAAGTTGCTCTAGCTCTTTCTTTGACTCTCTATCAATTGAAACCTTTTGTGTTCGCTGGTTTTTGAGTAAATGCCAAAAATATAATCCGACAATTACACCAAAGACAAGTTGAACGATTAAAAAAATATTTGTCCAGCTCATACTCATTTCCTCCCGCTATGTTTTACTTATCAGTATCCCCTGGGAGGAAACACGCTAAACATAATAAGAAACAGCAATTATACAATTGCTGTTTCTTATCGTTTATGCTGCTATTCACGGACAGTAATATCCCCACCTCAAAATTCAGCACAAGCAAAAAGCGAGGTGGGGATTAATTACTGGTATGTGCCCGATTTGTTCCACTCATAATCAGCAGGGAGAATTCCCCACTGATTAAGGCTTCACTTTATGCAGATGTTTTTGTATCTTGTTCAAGTACAGTACCATCTTGAAGCACTAATTTTGGTGTAGCATTTTCTGCTACTGTTTCTTTTGAAATCACACATTTCTCAATATCCTTACGAGACGGAAGTTCGAACATCACATCAAGCATAAGGCCTTCAATGATTGAACGAAGTCCACGTGCACCCGTTTTACGTTCAATTGCTTTTTTCGCAATTTCAACAAGGGCACCCTCTTCAAACTCTAATTCAACATCATCAAGTTCCAATAACTTTTGGAACTGCTTCACAAGCGCATTTTTTGGCTTTGTTAAGATGTCAACTAGAGCACCTTCATCAAGCGGCTCTAAATTCGCAATAACCGGAAGACGACCAATAAATTCTGGAATTAATCCAAATTTTAATAAATCTTCTGGTAATACATGCGATAAAACATGCTTTTCTGTTACATCAGCATTTTTCTTCTCAGAACCGAAACCAATCACTTTTTCACCAAGACGGCGTTTAATAATTGGTTCAATGCCATCAAATGCACCGCCACAAATGAATAAAATGTTTGTTGTATCAATTTGAATAAACTCTTGATGTGGATGCTTACGACCGCCCTGCGGGGGAACGCTTGCTACAGTACCTTCTAAAATTTTAAGAAGTGCCTGTTGCACACCCTCACCAGATACATCACGTGTAATTGACGGATTTTCTGACTTACGCGCCACTTTATCAATCTCGTCAATATAAATGATTCCTTTTTCCGCTTTCTCTACATCATAATCAGCTGCTTGAATAAGTTTTAGTAGGATGTTTTCTACATCTTCCCCAACGTATCCAGCTTCTGTTAAAGATGTTGCGTCAGCAATTGCAAATGGAACATTTAAAATACGTGCTAATGTTTGCGCCAGTAACGTTTTACCGCTACCAGTTGGTCCAATTAAAGCAATATTACTTTTCGCTAATTCTACATCATCAATTTTGCTGTTAGAATTAATGCGCTTGTAATGGTTATATACCGCTACCGCTAAAGCCTTCTTCGCTTGATCTTGTCCGATTACATACTCATCCAAAATCTCACGAATTTCTACTGGTTTCGGTACATCTTTGAATTCTACTTCTTCATCTTTTGCAAGCTCCTCTTGCACGATTTCTGTGCAAAGTTCAATACATTCATCACAAATGTAGACACCAGGACCTGCAACAAGCTTTCGAACTTGCGTTTGTGTTTTACCACAGAAAGAACATTTTAATTGCCCTTTTTCATCATTAAATTTAAACATATTTTCACACCCCTTACAAAGTGCTAAAACCTTGCCTTCGTATGTACACGATAAATGTATCGTATGTAAATACATATTATGTCACTACGTGGCGAGAAATACAAATAATATGGTTAGTTATGTACAAATAAAAATTTTTTGAAACTTTTGAAATATGTATATTCGACTTTCGAAGAATCATTTCCTTCTTCATAATAAAAAATGTTTTACAAATATATTTATATTTATATTTATAAAACAAGGCACGAGCAATGTCGCGCCTTGTTATTTTATTATGCAGCCTTGCTGTTATCTACTAAGAAATCTACTGCTTTACGAATTTGAAGCTCTTCTTTTACACCTTCAACGTTACCAAGAGCTTGTTTCACAGCGTCTACTGGCATGTTGTACATTTCAGCCATTTTTTCAACTTCTGCATTTACTTCTTCTTCTGTTACTTCAATGTTTTCAGCTTTGATGATTGCTTCAAGAACAAGGTTAGTTGTTACGCGTTTTGCTGCGTCTTCTTTCATTTGTTCTTTTAATTTTGCTTCATCAGTACCTGTGAATTGGTAGTAAAGCTCTAAGTTCATGCCTTGGTAGCTTAAGCGTTGCTCGAATTCACGAACCATACGATCTAACTCAGTTTCGATCATTGCTTCTGGAATTTCAATTTCTGCATTTGCAGCAGCTTTTTCTACTACTTCGTCACGAAGTTTGTTCTCAGCTTCATGTTTTTTGTTCTCTTCTAAGTTTTCACGAAGTTTTGCTTTTAACTCATCAAGAGTTGCTACTTCTTCGTTTGCATCTTTCGCGAACTCATCATCTAAAGCAGGAAGTTCTTTCACTTTAATTTCATGAACTGTTACTTTAAATGTTGCTGGTTTACCAGCTAGTTCTGCTGCATGGTATTCTTCTGGGAATGATACTTCCACGTCTTTTTGTTCGCCAGCTTTTAGACCAACTAATTGCTCTTCAAATCCTGGGATGAATGTACCAGAACCGATTTCTAAAGAGTAGTTCTCGCCTTTTCCGCCTTCAAATGCTTCGCCATCAACGAAACCTTCGAAGTCGATTACAGCTGTAGCACCGTTTTCTACAGTGCCGTCTTCTTTAACTACAAGCTCAGCTTGACGCTCTTGTAAAGATTTTAATTCATTCTCTACATCTTCATCAGTTACAGTAGCATCAACTTTTTCTACTGTTAAGCCTTTGTACTCGCCTAATTTCACTTCAGGTTTTACAGTAACTTTTGCAGTGAAAATTAAGTTTTCGCCTTTTTCGAATTTCTCGATGTCGATTTCAGGGTGAGCAACTGGGAAGATACCAGTTTCATCAATTGCTTCTCCGTATGCTTTTGGTAAGATGATATCTAAAGCATCTTGGTATAAAGATTCTACACCGAAGCGTTGTTCGAATAGTGGACGAGGCATTTTTCCTTTACGGAAGCCTGGTACATTAATTGTTTTTACAACTTTTTTGAACGCAGCGTCTAAAGAGTTGTTTACTTCTTTCACATCAACTTCAATTGTTAAAACGCCAACGTTACCTTCTAATTTTTCCCATTTTGCAGCCATTTATTCTTTCCCTCCAACTATAATAATGTATGCACATACCTCTAGAGATCGAGGCATTTATCGTCTCTGATAAAGAAACAACAAACACTCTGTAAAGCTGATGTATTCAGCTTTTACATCCGTTATAAAAACCTCGGACGCATCATTCTCAATCTACTATTTGCCCAAAAGACAAATACGGTATATTTTGTTCGAGAATAATATGAAACATATAAGTAAGAGAATATTTGTTTCTATTCTCTTATAAAAAGGCAGATTTCAGCCTTTTGCAACCCTTACATTATAACATAGAATACTCTCGTTTCAATAACCGAAACATTCTTTTTCATTATACTGGCATAAATCCTTCTTTCTCAATACGTAAAAACCACTGATATGCAACATGATATTCTTCAAGTGTAATATCATATTCACGAAGAAGCTGTTCCTCACGAATTGGCATTCCAAAGCGTTTTCTTCCAACTCTCTCTAAAACAGCTGCCCATAACTTGTCTTTCTCTATTAATAAAGGAAACGGAAAGATACTTGTTTGCATTTCTTTCCAATATGTAATAATCGCCTCATACATCGTTGGATTATCATGCTCTAAGCGATCAGACAATATATGTAACACTTTTTCTGTATCATATGGATTATAAGATAAATTAGCCGGTATAACCGTTATTGTCTCACCGAATTTCTCCACATCTACGCTTTCTTGTATTTGATTTTCCATTAATACGTGTAAGATAGAAGTTTTAATATAAGGGTGCTTCGTTTCATCTAGTAAAAATTTACGCAGCGCTGGCAACGCACTTCCGACATTTCTATTCGGAAGACGATTTATCGCCCGCAGTTGCTTCCCATAATCACCTTTAAGCAAAGCATCTGCAAACGCAGGTTCATCAAAAAATACGTCATTGTCTATTTCTACTACTTCTTCACCATCTAACATACTCTTTGCAAACAATGCAAGTTGTGCTAATTTCTCTTTTTGCTCTTCTGTTATTTCTTTCGTTTGTAAAACGGACTGTACCGTTTCAATAATGCCTTCATAATCATTTGTTTGTACTAAAATCGTAACATATGTTTCGAGAATATCCTGAAATAAGAGTTCCCCTGTTTCAAGCAATTCCTCGCATCGCTCTTTCGCTTCTTTCATTTCCTTTAATTCTAGTAAACAAATAACTGAAGCCAATTCTGATTGTTCTGTCTGTGCTCCGTACTGGCGCAACATTTCGAAGCATGTTAAAGCTTCTTCAAACCGACGTTCACGCAATGCAATAAATCCTTCGTCGATAAATCGCGCTGACAACTGCGGAAACAATACGACCGTACTTTCTTTTTTATCCATACGCTCGCCTCTTTTTCTAGATTTTCAATACACTTTAAAGTTAATATAACAAATGATAGTTCGGAACACAATATTTGGAATCTGTTCGTTTTTACTAGGAAAATACAGATTTCTACTATACAAAAATAGAATATACTGACCGGAAATACGAAAGTAGAATTTTTATAAGCAAGGGATTATCCTATGGGAGGAGGGAAAACAAAAACTCTCAGCTACCGATGCGGAGAGTTCTAATGAAAGGCTTTTATAATAGTAGGATATACAAAGAGGGTTATCATTTGAAGAACAATAATTGTCATCACGATGATGCCAAAAAAGAAAATGGGCTTACTACGTTTCATTAATACCATAATAATTATCATCGTACCGATGATTGAACACATAAAAAATACACTTACGCTTGAACTTAATGCTCCAATTGGAAACAGAAATAATAAAACAACACTACAAATCCCAATAATTCCTAATAACCATTCCATTCCTTGTCCCCTTAAATCTTATTTATGCAATTAAGTGTTTTATAACATTAATCATGCCCATCAGTTTGTCATAAGCAACAACTCCAAAAGCAATCGATAAAGCTGCGACAGCTAAACCTTTCATTATTTCTCCTCCTCGCTTCGTCTTTGTTATCTTTAGTATAAATTTTTTAGAAATAGTTACCATCGAATTTTCTTACATGTACCTTACAGAATTGTAAGATTTCTCAAAAAAGACTTCTCTTATGTTATAATAAATTCGAAATAATTCAGAAATTTCAAAACGAAAGGACGATACTACAAT
Organism: Bacillus yunxiaonensis; assembly: GCF_037104695.1. Taxonomy (NCBI): domain Bacteria; kingdom Bacillati; phylum Bacillota; class Bacilli; order Caryophanales; family Bacillaceae; genus Bacillus; species Bacillus yunxiaonensis. The sequence continues at coordinate 469,529 of NZ_JBAWSV010000002.1, forward strand.
GTTTAAAAAAGTAGCAGCTGATATGCTTGGTTTAAGTGACATTGGGTCCGTTATTACCCCTGCTGATTATGATAAAGTAGATGCTGATGATTATGTCATGCATGAAGAAAACGAAAAAATTTATTTTTTAATCAAATCAAAAACAGATGAGTATTGCTTTACAAATACAGCTCTTATTCATGTTGACGGAACAAGTGCGATAAGTAAGAAACGTACACTTCGCCGTTATAATTACAACACTCATAAAATTTCTAACGTTCTGCTTGAAACAGCAGGGACAGTAGACTTAGATATTGAGATTAAATTTAATATGGGCGGAGAGCATTACTCCATCGACGTACATAAAAAACATATTGAAGAGGTAAAAGATTTATATAAAGCGCTTCTGAAAATCGCGGAAATCACTCATGAAAATGATATCGTAACGCAATACGCACATAAGAGCTTAGAAATGGCCTCTTCTACATTAAGCAATGTGAGAAATGCCGAGCTAGATGTAGCAGCGCAGTTTAAAGAAATTAATCAAATAGCGTTTAACTGGCTTGTGGATACGAAGAAACAATATAATGTAAAAGATTTCGGGTTTGTGTTTGAGAAGTTTATTAACAATTAACCTAAACTCATATAAAAAGAAACAGTTCTTATCTCTTTCATATGTATTTACAATAATGTGCTTAATTTTAAGCCCTTAAACTAGTAAAACAGCCATCCTTCCATGGATACTCAATGAAAGATTGGCTGTTTTTTCAGTATTTATGTTCAAGCATAATTTATTAACGAAGATTTAGTTTAAGAAAACAGACAATGTATTCACTAATCGTCTTACGAGTACTCACTGACCCCACTTGAAGCACCCCTCTTTTCCCTACTCCTCAGCTGAACTCAAATCCAAGATCTCGTCTCTTCTCGTTTTGGTCAAATATATGACCAAACTCAAAATCGTTACAAGAAAGATCGCGCTAGTTTCTATGGTACCTAAACCAAGACCACCTTCATCGTGAGGCTGCGACAAGTAATCACCGAAAACCTTTATGTATCAACCACTTTATTTGAATAAAGCTCGATAATAAGACCTTATCTTTAACGCAAAAAAGGAACCGCGATTTGCGATTCCTAAAATTTTTATTTATTTGCTCCGTTTATGACACTAAGCGAATTGTTAAGTGCAGATTTGCACTTGTTGACATCAGGGTTTGATGAACGAACTGCTGCTAATACACTGTCAATCGTTCCATCAATTTTAGTCCACGTTGTGCCATCTATTTTCCTAAGTTTAGGCTCCGCTGTGTCCCATTCATGTTCCAAATTGTCTGCCCCTTTTTTCGCCGAAGTAAAGTCATTTGAGTTTACATGGTTTAGCATATCACTTTCAATTTTAACAAAATCTGTTAACTGTCCAGATAATGTAGTTTGCGCAGAATCGGTTGGCGGTGCTATATGATTACTGCACCAAACATAACCGCCTATACCACCAACTAAGAACATGCATAGTACCACAATGGTTTGTGTCAAAACATTTTTCTTGTTTCCATTTGCTTGTTTTGTTTCTGCTGTATCACTTTTTACCTTTGTATCAACTTTTGTAACAGCAAGAAAAACGATTATCGCTAAAATAGCTATTAGAAAAATTACACTAGTAATTGTTGTCCCCAAACCTAACCCGCCATTATTTTTTGGTTGAGATAGGTAATCTCCTATTGATGCTCCGAGTGGACGAGTAAGAATATACGCAATCCAAAACGCTAATACCCCATCAAGTTTCAAAAACTTCCATGCTAAAAATACACAACCAATTATAATAACGACTAGTATTCCTGTGTAAAGATAACCAAGTCCGAGTTGTTCGGAATATAAATCTCCGACTGCTGTTCCAAGTGCAAATGTGAAAAGAATGGTCAGCCAATAGAAAACTTCTCTTTTTCTTGTAAAAATCGAGTGTATTGAGAGTGTTTTTTCACTGAGATACCAAAAAAGAAAAGTTAAACCTAGCAGCACGGAGAAAACTACCGTACTAACCTCAAGAGGTACTCCCATATTGTCTGTCAAATTATCAGTTACCAACGTTCCAAATACGCTTATAAGAACAACAGTTAACCAATAAATGCCTGGAACATATTTAGTTGCTCTGAATTGAAGATACAATACAACGAAAAACGCTATTCCCATAATTATGGTAGTGAGAGTTAAACCAAATCCAAGGTTGAAATTTAGGAAATCAGCAAATGTTTCACCAACAGTTGTGCATAAAATTTTGATTATCCAGAAGAAGATCGTAACTTGCGGAACCTTATTCAACATCTGCCGGCCTAGTGACGAGGCGGCAGCGACTTCATCGGAAACGAATAGATCTTTTGCCAATGAACTCATCTCCTTTTATTGTATTTTAGCCGATAATGAATAACTTAAAACATTTCATGATTCTCGTTTATTCATTTGATGATTACTACAAGAACTAGTCTCTACTTTACTAACTTTTAATGAAATTCATCTGAAAATCTAATTAGATTTATATGAGAAATTTATTAAAAATTAATGCAGCATCATAAGCGAGGAAAGCATTCTTTATAATAAGTTCTCTTCTGGGGGAGTAAAAAAACAAATAAAATAACAATCATTTAACAAAAAAAGCATCGGTTTTATCACCGATGCTTTACTTTTTTATCATATTAAATAATTACAATTACTATTTCTTATTTAAATCAAATCGAGCTATTTCTTTACCATCTAACATCACTAATAGTAAAGCATCTAAAGCGTTACTCTCAAGTTTTTCCAACGCTTCTTTTGCTGGAACTCTTAGTGGAACTTGCGAGTTTTCTTCACTTACACCTAAATCAAAAGTTAGAATATATTCCCTACTTTTACCAGGTTTGATTTCTCCGCCAAAGGAACTTCCAAAACCCACACCCGATCCTTCATATGCAGAGGGGTCAAAAATATTAAAGCCAACTATTTCTTTGGAAGTATTCACTAATTTATCATTAGGTTCAATTTTCACTTGTAAACCTTTATCGCCAAATCCTCCAATTTTTTGCTTCCCATTATTTTTAATTTTAAACTCATAATATAATGCCGTTGGTACAAGCTCCTGCCCTTTCTTATCACCTTCTGTTATGCCTATAGCACCAACCTTATTTTTATCGGTAACTATATCAACTTTTGCATTTACAAGTTCTAAAGATGGTTTAGACGAGCAAGCTGTCAAAAGAGTCAAAAGCGATATAAAGCCTAAAAGCATTATAAATCGTTTCATTTCAAATCCCCCTTTTAACCATTCCTACACTCGGATTACTACCATTTTATTGGATCAAGCAAAAAAGAATACATTTAAACCAAACAAAAAACCTTGTTATCAAAAGATAACAAGGTTTTTTTAGCGTCCCAGGAGAGATTCGAACTCCCGACCGACGGCTTAGAAGGCCGTTGCTCTATCCTGCTGAGCTACTGGGACATGGAGCGGGTGAAGAGAATCGAACTCTCGACCAGAGCTTGGAAGGCTCTTGTTTTACCACTAAACTACACCCGCATGATATGAAATTTTTTCTAATGTCTCATCGACAGTTTTCATTATATTATTATCAACAATTAAAGTCAACATTTTTTTCAAATAGGGTGAAGAAAAATTCTTCACCCTATTTGAAACGTTTTTTCCGCTACAATTGAACCATCTAATGTAAGAAAACGAATCTCTATTTCGCTTTCTTGTATTTCAAGTAAAGCAAATGTTTTTTCTCTGCGCGAGCGCGGCAAGAGAATACTTCCTGGATTGATAAACAATATATCGTCTATGATTTCTACTCCCAATATATGTGAATGACCGAAGCAAACAACATTTGCCTCAGCTTCCTTAGCACGATATAAAAGTGTTTGCAGCGTCATTTTAATATTGTATAAATGGCCATGCGTTACAAGAAAGCGGGTGCTTTGTACATCTGTGATGATGTCATTTGGAAAATCACCAACAAAATCACAATTTCCTTTCACCACATGAAACCCTTCTAGTTCAGAATGCTGAGATGTTAATTCAGAATCACCGCAATGAATCATCACATCTACATTTCCCTCATAGTGCTCTTTTAATTGCTTTAGCTCTTTCACAGAACCGTGACTGTCGCTCACAATTAACACCTTCATCGGTTTCGCTCCCTTATTGTTTTTCTCCTAAAAACCATACTGGAATTTTTTCTTCCAATTTACGAAGAGCACGTCCGCGATGACTAATTTTATTTTTTTCATCAGATGACAATTCTGCCATTGCGCTTTTGTATTCTTCTACATAAAAGATTGGATCATAACCAAAGCCATTTTCCCCGCGCTGTTGTTCTAAAATCTTCCCTTCACACGTTCCGTTTACAATCAATGGTTTTTTATCTTCTTGTGGAAACGCAACGGCTAATGCGCAATAAAAACGTGCTGTCCGTTTCTCCATTGGAATACCCTTTAATTCTTCTAGAACCTTTTGAATGTTAGCTTGATCATCCTTCTCCTCTCCTGCATAACGAGCAGAGCGAACTCCTGGTTTTCCCTGCAGAGCATCTACAATTAAACCCGAATCATCCGCAATGACAATTTCATCTAACTGTTTACAAAGATGTTCCGCTTTTAAAATGGCATTCTCTTCAAACGTTTCACCAGTTTCTTCTACTTCTTCAATATGAGGAAAATCATAAAGTGATTTTACTTCTAAATCAAACTTTTCAAATAGCTCCGCAAATTCACGTACTTTTCCTGCATTTTTTGTTGCTACTACAACTTGTTTCATAATTTTCACCTCTATTCCATATGAGTTACAATATCGCCCAACGCTTCTTTTTGCATTTCAATAAGCTGTAAAATTCCATGTTCCGCCGCATCTAGCAATTCATTCAATTCACTACGGCTAAATGTCGCTTCTTCTCCTGTACCTTGTACTTCAACAAAATGCCCTTTTCCTGTCATAATGACGTTCATATCGACATTCGCCTTAGAATCTTCTGCATAATTTAAATCTAACACAACACCATGCTCATCAACGATTCCAACAGACGTTGCTGCCAAGTAATCTTTTACTGGAATTTTTGATACTTTTCCTGCTGCTACAAGCTTCTCAAACGCTAATACCATTGCAACATATGCACCGGTAATAGAAGCTGTTCTCGTTCCACCATCAGCTTGAATGACATCACAGTCAATCCAAATCGTCTTTTCACCGAGCGCTTCTAAATCAACAACAGCACGTAGTGCTCGTCCTATTAAACGTTGAATTTCCATTGTGCGCCCCGTTACTTTTCCTTTACTCGATTCACGAATTGTACGCTGTTCTGTTGCACGAGGAATCATGGAATACTCAGCTGTAACCCATCCTTTTCCTTCGCCTCTCATAAACGGCGGAACCCTTTCTTCAATCGTTGCTGTACAAATAACTTTCGTATCACCAACTTCAATTAACACTGATCCTTCTGGATGTTTTAAATAATTCGTATGAATATGTACACGGCGCAAATCTGATGCTTGTCTACCATCTACTCGCATAAAAATAACCCCCTTGTAACTGCTACATGTTAGTATAGCCCATTTAAAAATTTTGTTATGTATGACAATAAAAGAAGGGGAATTCCCCTTCTTTTCATAAATTAAGTATATCAAATTATTCCCGTGTGAATAACCCCTCCTTATCCACCTTCCGGTCGATTGAAGAAGAGGCTTCCTGTTTCATAGACCGTTGCATAGTGGGGTGTCCCACTGCGTCTTACACAGTTTCCACAGGCGTAGATTATACTGTTCGGACATAACCTTGCCCTACAGTTTGCAGACTTTAGTTTGTGGCAAACAATTCTTCTAATCCTTTTTGTAAGATGTTCCGACTCGCGTTATAGTCTCTATCCAATACCGTTCCACACTTTGTACAAATGTGAGTACGAATAGAGAGAGACTTCTTCACACGATTCCCACAAAAAGAACAGTCTTGTGAAGTATACTTTGGTTCTACTTTGATGAGTACACCGCCATGATTTTCACATTTGTAAGCAAGCATGTTTCGAAACATTCCCCACCCTGCATCAGAAATAGACTTTGATAATTTTCTGTTTCTAACCATGTTTCCAATGTTCAGATTTTCTACAACGATAACGGAATAATCTTTCGCTAGATTGTAACTGAGTTTATGAAGAAAATCCCTGCGCTGGTTCGCTACTTTTTCATGTAGCTTGCGAACACGCTCGACTTGTTTTATGAAGTTAGCAGAACCTTTTTTCTTCTTAGAAAGTTTTCGCTGTGCTTTCTGTAGCTGTTTTTCTTTTTCGCGGAGAAATCTAGGGTTTTCAAACTCTGAACCATTAGAAAGAACGGCATACTTATGTAATCCCACGTCAATTCCTATCGCACGATTGGTATCGATATCAGATGGTACCACTTGTCTTTCGACACAGAAAATAGCGTACCATCTTTTCCCTTGACGTTTGAGAATCAGTTGCTTGATTGTTCCTTCGAGTGGTCTGTGAAGGATGATATCTATTTCTCCCAGCTTTGTATTATATAATTTACCATTATCAGAAAAAGACATGGCATAGCGATGCTTTCCATTTCGTTTGAACCCAAATTGCGGAAATGTCATACTCGTGTAGTCTTTATACTTTTTCTGTTTTGGATACTTTGCCTCTTTACGAAAGAAATGATCAAATGCTTTTTTCAGACGCACAAAAACTTCTTGCAAAGGCTGAGAAGGCATTTCTTTTAGAAAAGGATACATATTCTTGTCCAATGTAAGTTGTCTTTGCATATCATAACGATTGTAATTTTCTTTATTTTGCTTATATTTCCGTTCTTTGTCTAGCAAGGCAGAATTGTAGGTTTGACGACAATATTGTAGCCAGCGGTCTAACACTTCTTTTTGCGCTTCTGTTGGAAAGATTTCATATCTTTGATTCAACAACATTGTCATCACCTCCCATTCGTTTTGTCCTTGTGCTTCGGTATTGTTTTAGAATTTCTAATGGTGCACTGCCTACAGTCAGCAAACAATAACTTTGAGATCAAAAGTATTCTTTCTATAATTTCTGTCTCATTTGAGGAAATTCCTTTTTCATTCCTTGGGCTTACGCCAACCAAAAGAATTCCCCTTCCTTTTCATTCTTTGAGGAAGGGGAATTCTTTTGGAAGTATGTTAAAAACTACCTGTGTTCACGTTTTGCGGACGATCGACTGGTTTTATTAATTTAGCGCCTTTTTCTGTAACAAGATTCGCTTTTCCATTCACTTGAATTAACACATTTTCTATTCCTTGTTTTTCCGTTAAAGTTAATACAAGAGACTGAAGTACGTAGTCAGAAATCATACTTTTACCTTTATTCGCATAAATATTTTCATTAAAGTTTAGCGTAACCGTTCCTTTTTCAAGTTTCGGATCATTGATTAGCTTTACATCTGGATTAAAGTCGTATGTTAACGACGATTGATGCGCTGGTCCTTTTACAAGTTCTTTTACAATTGTCGCAACTTCATTTTCTTTTCCTTCTGCAACGCGGCGCGTTACTGGCACATAATAATTTTGTTTATTATTTTGCGCTAAGAAATACAGCGTAACTGGTTTTGTATTTGTAATATCAGCAACTTGTTCATCATCAAAGTTAATGCCATTTGCTCGGCTTAATCCATTACCAATCGGAGTACCAGCAACAGGCATTTTCGCTAATTCTTGCCCATTCATGCTGAACTTCACATTCTTTACTTCTTTAAACTGTGTTAATGTCCAAGTAACCGCTTCTACAATGCGACGTTCTTCTTCTTTTTTATAACTTTTCAGTTCTTTTGAAAAATCAACAACTGCAGTCCCGTCTTTTTTCACAGCAACTGTCATTTCTGTGTCCGCTGGGAGCACAGCTTGAAATCCATTTGGCAATAAGTTTGTTACCGGCCCGTCTTTCACTAAATATTGTAATGACTGCTTAATCACCGCGTTATCTTTCGGAGCAGGTAGCTGCACCGTTTGCGGCACAACATAACCATTTTTATCTACAAGATATAAATCTAGTTTTTTCGTTTTCCCTTGTTTCGCGGTTTCTTTCTTCTCACCGTCTGTATACGTTACTTTCTTAGGTGGATCAATTTGCTCTGTCGCTTTTTCCTTACTAAACAAACCGCATCCTGCTAATAAAACCGTACTTAATGTAGCACAAACAAGCCATTTGAAAGTCGATTTAGGCATACGCTTTCCTCCTAAAAATCTAAGTTTGTACTATATGTATACGAGCTTGATTCTCACTTTAGAACAAGCAATGACAACTTATCTTTTCTAAAAACACCTGCACAAAGTTTTATATTATGGTGAAAAACTTCCCCTTGCCTCTATTGGAATATTTTCAGTCTCTTTACTAACGTCTCCGTATTATTCTTTCACGATAAAGTGAAACCTTCATCAGTTAAGGCTTCATCCCCCCTTCTCTGAATCTTGAAATAGGGTCTTACTACCTACGACTAGTAAGATAAAATTATCAAATATAAAAGGAGATTACAGCAAATTATGTGCAAATTTGAACAATTTATGAATCCTCCAAAACTGTGATAAATATCACATCTCCTCATTTTCCAAAAATTCTATAATACTAATATAAAAGTTTGTTAAATATTTCACAAAAAGAAGGGAAATGAATATGAAAACACGTTTAGTCATGATCGGGAATGGAAACAAAAAGCATTTACAGAGGAAGATATAAAAGATGCTCATCTCATTTATGCTGCAACAAATCATCATGATGTAAATATGATGGTCAAGCAAGCAGCACATGATTTTCAGTGGGTTAATATCGTAAGTGCTGGCACGCAATCATCTTTTCACACGCCTGCTGTTATTCGAGATAACGAATATATTGTAAGTATATCCACTTCAGGTAAAGATCCAGCATTTGCAAAACAAATCAAACAAGAACTAACAACTGTACTTTCACAACTTATAAAGTGAAACTTCCATAAGTAGGCGGGTTTCCTACTTATGGTTAGTTGAACCAATCGGGCTTTTACGGGCAGTTATCCCCTACCTAGCTTCTTCGCTTCTCTCTCAATCTAGAGGTGGGGGCTTACTGCCCGTTAATGCGGGATAAAGTGAAACTTCCAACAGTAAGGAGTTTTCTTCATCCCTACTGTTGATTAGTTGAACCAACTAGACTCTTACGGGCAGTAACTTTCATTCATCCTTAAACTACTCTACAGCTCAAGTAATGAGCTTTCCCTTAAAGTGACTACTATTCGGTGTACAATTCAGTAAAATCAAAGACCATCCTTTCATTTTCAGATAAGCACTGAATAAGGATGGTCTTTTTATATTATTCTCTTAATTTAATAACTATGAAAACAGCCTCTTTATAAAACAATATGCTTCACATTCTCAATTGGTTGTCCAAACCATTTGGAAGCAATTTCTCTAAACAAATCGATTTCTCCTGTTGTTAAAAAAAGATGATCACTTTGCTCTTCTCTACCATACAGCATCTTACTATGATATAAAATAGTGCTCACTTCACGAGCTGTTTCATCGCCTGAACTAATCAATTGCACGGAATCGCCCATGACCTGTTTAATAACTGGGCCTAAAATCGGATAATGCGTACATCCTAAAATCAGCGTATCGATTTCAGTTTGCTTCAGCGGTTGCAGTGTTTCTCTTACCACTTCATACGCTATTTCACTCTCAAAATTCCCGCTTTCTACAAGCTCAACGAACGGCGGGCAAGCTAAACTTTCTACAAATACGCGGTTATTAATCGATTTTAGCGCCTCTTCGTACGCGCCACTTTTCACTGTTCCAATCGTGCCTATTACACCAACATGGTACGTATTTGTCATTTTAAGTGCCGTGCGCGCGCCTGGGTGGATTACCCCTACCACTGGAATAGACAATTTCTTTTGCATTTCTTCAAGCACAACTGCTGTTGCAGTATTACAAGCAATGACAAGCATTTTAATATCCTGCGCCAATAAATACTCTGTCATTTCCCATGTAAATTGTCTTACTTCTTCACGCGATCGCGGACCATACGGGCAACGTACTGTATCTCCTAAGTATATAATTCGCTCTTTCGGTAATTGCCGAATTAACTCTTTCGCTACTGTTAATCCGCCAACACCTGAATCAATTACACCAATCGCTCTATTCAAAACAATCGCCCCGTTTTCTCTTTCATAATCTAAGCGTACATTCCCAAATCGTGCACTCCTCATCAGAACAACATACATAGACTAATAGAAGGTTCACTTTATGTACATGTTAGACCTTTTTATTCTCCTCCTTTTTCTAGTAATTTGCAAGATACAAAAATAACCGGCTTTTCCTTATATAAAAGCCGGCTTCATTCTTTATAGTTCAAGCTCTCCCATGCGAAGAAGCTCAACAACCGCTTGCGAGCGTCCCTTAACCCCTAGCTTTTGCATTGCATTTGAAATATGGTTACGTACGGTTTTTTCACTAATAAAAAGTTCACTTGCAATTTCTTTTGTTGTTTTATCTTGAACAAGTAACTCAAACACTTCTCTTTCTCTTTTTGTGAGCAACGGTTTGGATTGATATTCTTTTTCCTTCAATTGGTATAACCCTCCCTGCTTAAGCCAGAGCTGTATATGTGTAAGATGGGTGTTTATTTAGTCATGATATTGTATGAATAGAGGCATGTGGTGGTGAATAAAAACAAAGAGAAATTCCATGTATTAATTATAAAAAAGTTGTTTGTATTTCATTTTTGTTTTTCTATGTTTTACGCAATGTTTCATTATATAAGAACTCCCCATTTATTACCTCTTTTCTTACTAAATATTTGGCTACAAGACGCTCATACTACATAGTATCTATTCCTGGAAATTTTGCATATTGGTGGTGTGAGTATGTTTTCAACAGTCAAAAGATTTCTAATTGGGAGACCGTTAAAATCAACAGCATTAGGAGAGCAAAAGTTAAATAAATTAAAAGCGCTGGCTATCCTGTCTTCTGATGCGCTTTCATCTGTTGCATACGGAACAGAACAAATATTAATTGTTCTTGCAACAATTGGAGCAGTTGCATTTTGGTACTCCATTCCCATTGCTGTCGGTGTTTTAGTTCTATTGACAGCACTTATTTTATCATACCGACAGATTATCTATTCTTACCCACACGGGGGCGGAGCTTACGTTGTTTCTAAAACAAATCTAGGCGTAAATGCAGGCCTCATCGCCGGTGGATCATTGTTGGTAGATTATATTCTTACCGTAGCAGTAAGTGTATCAGCAGGAACAGATGCCATTACATCTGCGTTTCCAACTTTACATCGGTACACCGTTCCTATCGCTGTTATACTCGTTATTCTTATTACCATTCTCAACCTTAGAGGAGTAACGGAATCTGCTTCTGTATTAGCTTATCCTGTCTATCTCTTTGTGCTAGCACTCGTTATTTTAATTATTGCTGGAATGTTTAAAATTACATCTGGACAAGCACCGGCCACTTTGCATACACCTATTGGTACAGTAGTACCTGGAATTACATTATTCTTCTTATTAAAGGCATTCTCATCCGGGTGTTCTGCATTAACAGGTGTCGAAGCCATTTCCAACGCCATTCCAAATTTTAAAGAACCAGCTGCAAAAAATGCTGCCAACACATTAGTCATGATGGGAGCGATTCTTGCTGTTTTATTCACTGGCATTACCTTTTTAGCATATTGGTACGGCATTGCCCCTAAACATGCTGAGACTGTCGTTTCTCAAATCGCTTCCAATGTATTCGGAAGAAACTTTGTTTACTACTTTATTCAAGGAGCAACCGCTCTTATTTTAGTGTTAGCTGCCAATACAGGATTCTCAGCATTTCCGTTATTAGCTTACAACTTAGCATCAGATAAATATATGCCTCGCATGTATTTGATGCGTGGTGATCGCCTAGGGTACTCAAACGGTATTATCACACTCAGTTTTGCTTCTATTATTTTAATTATTACGTTTCACGGAAAAACCGAACATTTAATTCCATTGTACGCAGTTGGTGTATTCCTCCCTTTCACCTTGTCACAAACGGGTATGATTATAAAATGGATTCGGAAAAAACCAGAAGGGTGGTTACCAAAATTACTCATTAACTTATTAGGAGCACTGATTTCCTTAACCGTACTGCTCATTTTCTTTGTAACAAAATTTATGCAAGTTTGGGCTATTCTTATATTTCTACCGATTATTGTATTGATCTTCCATCGTATTTATAAACATTATGACGCAGTGGGTGAGCAACTACGCATAAATCCTAATGAATTACCTCAAAAAATTGAGGGAAACGTCATCATCGTACCTATTGCTGGAATTACAAAGGTAGTCGAACAATCGCTCAATTATGCTGAATCCATTGGAGATACTGTCATCGCTGTTTACGTGGCCTTCGACAAAGAAAGCGAGATTAAAATGCAGGAGAAATGGAAGGCGTGGAAACCCAACATTCGTCTTGTTTCAGTAGTTTCTTCTTATCGAAGCTTAATGAGACCCATAAAAAAATTAGTAACTACAATTCAAGATAAAGCACAAGAGGAACATTATGCAGTTACCGTTCTCATTCCGCAATTTATTACGAAAAAGAATTGGCATAACTTTTTGCATAACCAATCAAGTGTTTTACTAAGGGTATATCTTTTGTATAAAAAGAATGTTATTGTTTCAACTGTCCCGTATCGATTTAAAAAATAAAGATGCTTTCTCCTTATAGAAAACCAAGAGCAATGATTAAAAATAGGTCATTGCTTTTGGTTTATTATTTATATTTCCCATGCAAACGCACGAAATAAGAAAAAACATTAACCATATAAAGTGAAACTTCCAGCAGTTATCCCCCATCTATCTTCTTCGCTTCTCCCAATCTTGAGGTGAAAGTCTTACTGCCAGTTAATGCGGGATAAAACTGTAATCTTCTCCTAAAAACCATAATATAATTCGATAGCCCCTACTTTTTCCATATAGGATAAAGCATTCACTTCTACATAAAAAAAGATGAATAATTAAAAGGAGAGGATTTCATCATGGATAAAAAATTATGCAAATCTTCAACAGATAAAGTGTTTATCGGTATTTGTGGTGGCTTAGGGGAATATTTCGGTGTGGACACAAATATGATTCGTATTCTTTGGCTAATCGCAATCTTATTTTTCGGAACAGGATTTTTGGCTTATTTCATTCTTATGTTGATTATGCCGCAATCTTCTGAATAAAGGCACCGGTTCCACCGGTGCCTTTTTATTATTTTACGATGAATATTTCATTGTTAAATGTAGAACTGCTACTTCATTTTCCTTATTTTCATAGCTATGCTTTCGATTTGCTTCAAATTGAATAGAATCAAATTCGTTTAATTTATATACTTCTTGTTCAACTTGAATGGAAACTTTCCCTTTCATTACTGTTACAAATTCAATAGCCCCTTCATGATGGGGATCTGTTTCGTATATACTATTCGGCTGCAAACAAGCACGATGCATTTCCATCCCGGTTTCTTTTGTATAGCGAAATATAGTCTCTAATCGCCACGTTTGATTTTCTTCCGTTACAGTAAACCCTTCTCCACAACGTGAAACATTTATTGTATCTCCCACAACCATAAGCCGTGACAACGGAATCGATAATCCCTTTGTAATCTTCCAAATCACGCCTAATGTAGGATTCGTTTCTCCTCTTTCAATTTTTCCTAATGTTAATTTACTAACACCCGTTTTCTTCGCTAACTCTTCTAAACTTATTTTTTGTTCATTTCGTATTTGTCTCAACAACTGTCCAACTTGCTGAATAACTTCTTTCGTCTGTACATCTTCTTGTTCTCGCATATGTATCCCTACACCACCTAATACATTATAGTTTACTTTTATTTAAATAAAGTATATTATAGTATACATATTTTATAAAAAGGGGCGAACGTAATGCGCGCTATATTATTAGGCATTTTATCATCTGCCTTTTTTTCCGCTACATTTATTATAAATCGGGCTATGAACGTATCAGGCACAAGCTGGGCTTGGACTGCTTCTTTCCGATTTTTATTCGCTTTACCTATTTTATTCTTTATCGTCTTATTTCGCAAAAACCTTCGTCCATTATGGACAGAAATGCGAAGACATCCTTTGGCATGGATTAGTTTCGGCACATTAGCCGGCGTTGGATTTTATTCCTTATTAAGCTTCGCCGCTGTATTTAGTCCTGCATGGCTCGTTGCAGGTACATGGCAAATGACAATCCTTGCTGGCTTATTATTGTCTCCGCTATTTTTTATTACAGTTGAAACGAAATCAGGAACAAAACGAGTTCGCGGTAAAATCCCAATACAAAGCTTGCTCATTTCCTTATTTATTTTAGTAGGTGTCATTTGCATGCAAGCAACAGAAGCTGGGCATATTACTATTTCTCAATTTTTATCCGGTTTCTTACCCGTAGTTATCGCTGCATTCCTATATCCATTCGGTAACAGAAAAATGATGGAAGTTGTCGGGGGACGCTTAGATACATTTCAACGTGTGTTAGGTATGGCAATCAGCAGTCTTCCTGTCAGTATTATATTGGCAATTTACGGATGGGCGACAACTGGCATACCAACATCTGGGCAAATGATGCAAGGCTTCTTATTGGCACTATGTTCTGGCGTTATTGCCACAATGACATTCTTCTTTGCTACTGACTTAGCAAAAAGTAATCTTTCCTTACTAGGAGCAGTAGAGGCGACACAAGCAGGAACAATGATATTTACCATTCTAGGTGAAGTTTTATTTTTAAACGGTTCTTGGCCTGTTGGATTATCTTTAATTGGGATGATTATTATCATGCTTGGAATGGTAGCAAACAGTATTTTAAACCGCTCTGTTCCTGTTACAAAACAAAAGAAAACAGCATAATTCTCCTTTCCGCAAGTTTCTTTTTACTCCATATGAAAAGAAACTTGTTTTTTTATGTTGACAAAGAATTATAGATGTAACTATAATAGTTACATAAAGTTGTAACAAAGTTGATTACAACAAAAATAAAAGTAAATACATTTCTATATAAAACAAAGTAAAAAAGGAGAATGATTATGAAACTTGCAGTAGTAGGCGCAACTGGTAACATTGGAAAACAAATTATTGAGGAAGCTTTAACACGCGGACATGAAGTAACTGCTATCGTTCGTGACGCATCTCGCGTAGAAACAGCACATGAAAATTTACATGTTGTAACAGGTGATATTTTTAATGTAGATAGTATTGCAAAAGAGGCTGCGAATCATGATGTTCTAATTAGTGCATTTGGTCCTAAGCACGGTGAAGATGAGAAACTTGTAGAAGCAACACACTCTTTATTACAAGCAGCAAAACAAGCTGGTGTTTCTCGTCTTGTATCTGTCGGAGGCGCAGGCAGCTTAGAAGTAGCACCTGGCTTACAAGTTGTTGATACACCAGACTTCCCAGCAGAATGGAAATCAATCGCAATAGCACACCGCGATGCTCTAGAAGTATATAAACAATCTGACTTTAACTGGACGAATTTAAGTCCTGCTGCAATGATCGAACCAGGTGAGCGCACAGGCAAATATGTAACTGGCACAGATCAACTATTAACAGACGAAAACGGTGAGAGCCGCATTACAATTCCAAACTACGCTGTTGCTTTATTAGATGAAGTAGAAAACGCACAATTTTCTCGTCAACGTTTTACAGTACGTAACGCCTAATAAAGTGAAACTTCCAGCAGTTATTCCCCGCCTCTCTTCTTTGCTTCTCTCTGAATCTTGAGGTGGGGAGCTTACTGTGATAAAAAAGAACCTAGCCTTCCATCATACAAGGCTAGGTTCTTTTATTGTTGTATTTTCTCTTCTAGATTTGTAACAAGCTGTTTTACCTTTACATTTGCAAGAACATTTTCCATCGCGTCTTGTGCTTGCAACAATATAATTTCTAATACAGTTTGAATATTAGCTCCAACTGGGCATTCCACATTTGGATTATCGTGAAAAGAAAATAAATGCCCTTCTTCTACAACTTCAACCGCTTTATATACATCAAGTAACGTAACTTCGTCTAAATCTCGAGCTAAAGAAGTACCGCCTTTTCCAGCTTGTACATCAACTAATCCCGCTTTTTTTAACATTCCTGTAATTCGGCGAATAACGACTGGGTTTGTATTGACACTGCCAGCAATCCATTCAGATGTACATCGAGATTTTTTATCGATTTCTAACAATGTTAACATATGAACAGCTACTGTAAAACGACTACTAATCCCCACTTGTATCCCCCTCCTTTATGTTCATTCTCTCTCATTTATTTAAAAATAACGTATCTTTTATTATATACTATTTTCCTTCATCACATAAAGGGAAACTTCCATCGGTAGGGGTTTTCTTCATCTTCCACCTATCTTCTTCGCTTTATCTGAATCTTGAGGCAGGAGTCTTACTGCCCAAAAGTAGCGAGATAAAGTAAAAAAACATTGCAATAAAGAAACATGTCAGAAATCTTTAGTTCGCTGTGTCTTAAGGTTATACATTACTATTCATGAATGCAGAAAAAAGCCCGATTTGCTTATGAAGAAATCAGGCTTTTTCCTGTATTAATAACGTCTTATAAATTTAGCAAGATCTTTAAACTTCACTTTATCAGAATAGTTCATCACACCGTTTACATAAATGCGACTTGTAATAAAGTTTAAAAGGAAGATAGTCACAAGTAATAACGATAACGTAATACTAATTTCTAAAGCTCCTGCTTCTCCAGCTACAACACGTGAGAATGTGACCATTGGCGTAAAGAATGGAATATATGAACCAATAACAACAATTGTACTATTTGGGTCTGTCAATGATTTAATACTAATGAAAAATGCTGCCATAATTAAAATTGCGACTGGAAACGAAACTGATTGTAAGTCTTCTGTTTTGGATACGACAGCTCCTGCTGCTGCATACATCATCGCATATAATAGATACCCTGTAATAAAAAATACAATAAACAGACTAATAACTTTTGCATCTAGCTTCGCAAAATCAATTGGCATCCCAAATAAAGTTGCATCTTCCCATTTTATCCACCCGATTAAAACGGGAACAAAAAAACCACATGCAAGTATAGCAATTTGCAATAACGCGGTTGAAACAACAGCAAGAATTTTAGCATACATCATTTGCAGCGGTTTCACTTTTGAAAGCATAACCTCCATAACACGAGAAGATTTTTCCGATGCAATATTCATTGCAATGGTATTTCCAAAAGCCATAATAAACATATACAATACAAAAATAAAAATATATGCAATCCCAAAAGAAGCGGAACGATCTTTTATCGCTTCTTCCTTCACTGAAATATCAGTTTGCAATTGCTGCGCTACATCAGATGAGATCTTATTTTTTAAAAGGACTATTTGTGTATATTGCTGTTTAAAATAGTTTGATATAATTGCAGACATCTCTTGACTCGGAAAACCATTATACATATAAGTTATTTCAGGAACTCCATTTTTTTCTGTAACGTAAAAAAGGCCATTTAAATCCTCTTTTTCTACTTGTTTACGAAGCTTCTCTAACTGACTTTTCTCTGCTACTTGTATTTGAGCTGATGGAAGGATTTTCTGTAATTCATCTTCTTTTACTTTATACGTCGAACTATCTATTACTATTGCCACCTTATCTTTATCTTTATTTTTATCTTTAGCAGAGGTAAAATGATTAAAAGCAAAAATACCAAACACTATTAAAAATAAAATCCCACTTGTAATAAGTGATTTTTTGGAGAGAAATGATTCTCTAAAATAAAATGAAAACACATGATAAAATTTACGCATCTTTATTTCGCCCTTTCTACAAAAATTTCATTTAAAGTTGGTTCTAACATTTTAAATTGACGTAAATGTAAACCTTTTTCTTGTAATTTTTGCAAGATTGATAGGGCTTCTGTATCTTCCTGAACTTGAATATAAAGAGAACCAAGACGTTTCTCATACATAATCTGTAATGTTTGCAATGCCTTTTCATTTTCTTCGTTATCTTCAATTGTTAAGTTTCGGAATCCATATTCCTTTTTTATATCATTTAAATAACCTTCTACAACCGCTGTACCTTGCTTTAAAATACACACATGCTGACAAAACGCTTCAACTTGCTCCATACGATGACTCGATAAAATAATTGTTTTTCCTCTTTGAATTTGTTCTTCAATAATATTTGCTAACATAGCAGCGTTCACAGGATCTAATCCACTAAACGGCTCATCTAAAATAAGTAAATCTGGATTGTGCAGAAGCGCTGCAATTAATTGGATTTTTTGTTGATTCCCTTTAGACAACTCTCCTGCACGCTTATATTTATATTCAGGGATAAATAATTTGCCTAACCAAAAATCAATTGCTGTATCCACTTCTTTTTTTGTCATTCCTTCTAGTCTCCCAAAATAGCGAAGCTGATCAATGACTCGACTTTTCGTATATAGACCTCTCTCTTCAGGAAGATAACCAATTGTTACACCGCTCTTTGAAATCTCTTTGTTATCCCACGTAATACTTCCTTGATTTGGTGCTAATAAACCTAACAACATTTTAATAGTCGTTGTTTTCCCTGCACCATTTCTTCCGAGCAATCCCAGCACTTCGCCTTTTGGCAATACAAGATTCAACTTATTCACAGCAATATTTTCACCAAACTGTTTGGTTAATTGCTGAATTTGTAATGTCATAAATTTCTCTCCTCTTAAATCAAATTATGAATATTTAACAATATATATGAAGAGCATATTTTTACCATATTTTTATTATAACATTGCGCATACTATTCATATAATAAAAATCAATATGCAAAATTGCATCCGTTTATTATTACATTATTGTGATATAATTGAGAATTGAGTTTATACATATTTGGAGGGTAATATGAAGAAAAGAAAATTAACAACACTGTTATCTGTTGCATTATTATCTACATCTTTAACAGCATGTAACATGGCGGCAGAAAAAACAACAGCAACAGCAAAAGAAACAAAGGTCCAACTAACGGATCAACAATTAATGGCTGACTTATGGTATCAAACTGCTGGCGAAGTAAAAGCATTATACCATCAAGGCTACAACATCGGTACACAAAAGTTAGATGCAGCTCTTGCTAAGGGGACAAGCAAGAAGCCAGCTGTTGTACTAGACTTAGACGAAACCGTTTTAGATAATAGTCCGTACCAAGTAATGACGGTTAAAACAGGAAAAGGCTATCCTTATAAATGGGATGACTGGATTAACAAAGCAGAAGCAGAAGCGCTTCCTGGTGCAATTGATTTCTTAAAATATGCAGACTCTAAAGGTGTAGACATTTACTACATTTCAAATCGTAAAACAAACCAACTAGATGCAACTACTAAAAATTTAGAACATATCGGTGCTCCACAAGCAACAAAAGAGCACATTTTACTACAAGAACCGAAAGAACAAGGAAAAGAAAAGCGCCGTGAACTCGTTTCATCAACACATGACATCGTTTTATTATTTGGTGATAATTTATCAGATTTCACTGGGTTTGATGGATTATCCGTGCAAGATCGTAATAAGAAAGTAGAAGAAACAAAAGCGCAATTTGGTGATAAATACATCGTTTTCCCTAATCCAATGTATGGTGACTGGGAAGGTGCCTTGTATGACTATAACTTTAAAAAATCTGATGCAGAAAAAGATAAAATCCGCAGGGATAACTTAAAATCATTTGAAGATAAAAAATAAAGGGTGGCGCTATGCCACCCTTTATTTTTTATCTTTTGTAAGAGGTAAAATAAATACTTCTACTCGTCTATTTTTCGCTCTTCCTTCCGGTGTATCATTCGTTGCGACAGGCCGATATTCTCCGTAGCCAATTGCACTAAATTTTTCCGGAAGCAATTGTTTATTTTGAAGCAATACTTGCATGAAATTAACAGCGCGCTGCGTACTTAACTCCCAGTTAGAAGCAAAATTTGCGTTAGAGATTGGAACATTATCCGTATGCCCTGATACAGTAATTTCTCGAGGAGATGCTGCTACTAATAATGATGCCATCTCTTGTGCCATATTCAGTGACTCTGGCTTTACAGTAGCTTGTCCAGAATCAAAGAATGCGTTATCTAAAATTGTTACCATTAATCCACGTTCAGTAAGTTCTGTTTTAAACGAAGATGTAAGTCCTTTCCCTTGGATGTATGTATCAATTCCTTTTTGTACTTCTTTTAATTCATTCATTTCTTGCAGTTTCACTTCTGCCTCAGCTTGTTTCTGCTTTTCAGCCTCAGTTAATTCTTTCTCATATGTTGGTCTTTGATCACTTAAAAACTTTTTATGCCCTGTTCCACCTGTGAGCTCTGATTTAAAAGCAACCGCCATTTCTTTAAACTTTTCAGCATTAAGACTACTCATTGCAAACAGAACGATAAATAGTGCAAACAACAAGGTTAGCATGTCTGAATATGGGATTAGCCATGTTTCATCGATATGTTCTTCATGCTTTTTTTTCTTCTTCTTTCTACTACGCATCTTTTTCCTCTCCCTGTTCTAACTTTTTACGCTCAGTTTCAGAGAGTGCACCTAAAATACGATTCTTCATAACAAATGGATAAGTACCAGCTTGAAGCATTAATAAACATTCAACCATTAAACGCTTCTTCTCAAGTTCTTGTGCAGACTTTTGCTTTAATTTATTCGCAAATGGATGCCACAGAATATAACCAGAAAAAATACCAAAAATCGTTGCAATAAATGCACTAGAAATTGCATGACCTAGCTTATCCATATCTGCTAAATTCCCTAATGCAGCTACAAGCCCGATAACAGCCCCTAAAACACCAAGTGTCGGTGCATATGTACCAGCCTGCGAGAAAATAGCAGCTCCTTTGGCATGCCGCTCTTCTATCGCTTCAATTTCTGATTCTAATATTTGCTCAAGATCTTCTGCCGATACACCATCAATAACAAATTTCAAGCCTCTCATCAGAAATTCATCTTCCACTTCATCTAATTGTTGTTCCAAAGATAAAACACCATATTTTCTACTTTCTGATGTCCAATGAACAAATAGTTCCAACATTTCTTCGTATGTCATTTCTTTTTTGTTACTGCCAAAAATGACTTTGAATAATTTAGGAACTCTTTTCAATTGATTCATTGGAAAGGCAATACAGACCGCTGCCATTGTCCCAATAAAAATAATCATAAACGCAGCGGGATTTAACAAAGCGTTAAGTGAAGCTCCTTTCAAAAACATTCCTAATACAACGGCAACTATCCCAAGGATAATGCCAATGATTGATGCCAAATCCATCGTTGTTCCCTCCTAGATTATTCGATACAAGTAAGAAGCTACATATCACACTTTAATCGTTACATCGTTCTATAAATATATATTACATAAAAAATAGAATTCTTGAAAGATTGCAATGTGTCATTTTTTAAAAAATCATGAGGAAATCGACTTTTTTTTACAAATTTTTTTCAATTTCGTTACATAAGGGCTCCTTTATTTCTTTTTACATACGATAGATTTATAATGTAAAAGATAATAGAGTACAAGTATGTTAGAAAGGAATAAATCGGTTAAAAATTATGAAAAAAACAATTATAAAAAGAACAGTTTTAATTTCAATTACGATTCTCATTATTATTTCTTTAATAAATTTTGGTTCCAAAACTTTTACAGGAAATATACATAATCAAGCAGAAGCAGTTGGAGCAACCCAGCATGCTAAGCATCCAAAAGAGGAGATTCCTCCATTCCCAAAAGCAAGTGTAACAGCGAAAAAAATCGATGAACAATTTTCACTTGTAAATAACCTTGATTCATCACTCGTTTTAGTAAACAAACATCGCAAACTCCCAGATTCCTACACACCACACGATTTAACAAAACCAAATGTTCCATTTTTAAGTCTGGAAGATAAAGAAAAAACATTACTTCGTAAACCAGCAGCGGATGCCCTAGAAGAAATGTTTAAAGCTGCAAAACAACAAGGGATTGAACTTACTGCAGTATCTGGATTTCGCTCTTACAAACGACAAGAGTCATTGCATAATACATATGTAAAGCGTCAAGGAAAAGAAGCTGCTGATGCGTTAAGTGCTATTCCAGGGACAAGCGAACACCAAACTGGACTTGCCATGGATATTAGCTCTAAATCAGCAAACTTTCAATTGGAGCCTGTATTCGGAGAAACACCTGAAGGAAAGTGGGTAGCAGAGCATGCTCACGAATTCGGATTTATTATTCGCTATCCAGAAGATAAAACAGACATTACAGGATATGATTATGAACCGTGGCATCTTCGTTTTGTCGGCAATCCGCAGGCTACATATTTATATAAGCATCACCTGACATTAGAAGAAGCAATGGAAGACAAAAAATAGAGAGCGATACGCTCTCTATTTTTTTAATCTAATAACCGTTGTTTCCATTCTGCTGGCCAAGGTACTCCTTTTCCTGTTTGTTTAGAAGCCTGTACCATCGCTCCTCTTCCTACTAAGCAGATCTCTCCCGCTTCGTTCTTCACCATATAGTTTAAATCTAAAGATGAATTCCCGATATTTCCTGCTTTTACGTACACTTTTAAATTCTCATCAAAGAACACTTGCTTTAAAAAATTACATTGCAAATCAGCCACTACAATCATTGTTTCCGATGCTTCATGTACCCACTCTTGCATAAAACCAAGCTCTTTAAAAAATTCAATACGTGCTTCTTCAAAATAAGTAAACGCAACGCCGTTATTCATATGCCCAAACATATCCGTTTCAGAAAAACGAACTTTTATAGGAATATAGAATGAAAATGTACTTTCCCATTGCTTAAAATCTTCAATATAATGAATCTTCTTCACACTATTCAGCTCCTTTAGAATTCCTCTTTCTATATATTATTTGACTTTTCTGAATTAAAAACCTACAAAATTACAATTTATTAAGGTAAGAATAAGTACACTCCAATGTAAAAATATAATTAAGTAACTTAAATAAAAATAATATAAATATTGCCTCTTCAAACTGAAGAGGCAATATAGATTAATAGTTATTGTCACTACCAAAGAAGTCTTTAAATGATTGAATCGTTGTATCACGGTTTAAAGCCGCAATCGATGTCGTTAATGGAATTCCTTTTGGACAAGATTGTACACAGTTTTGTGAGTTACCGCAGTTTGCAAGTCCCCCATCACCCATGATTGCACGTAATCGATCCGCTTTATGCATTTCACCTGTTGGATGTGCATTGAATAAACGAGCTTGTGATAGTGGTGCTGGACCGATAAAGTCAGATTTATCATTTACGTTCGGACATGATTCTAAACATACACCACAAGTCATACATTTTGATAGCTCATATGCCCACTGACGTTTTTTCTCTGGCATTCTTGGCCCTGGACCTAAGTCATACGTGCCATCAATCGGAATCCATGCTTTAACACGCTTTAATGCATTAAACATACGGCTGCGATCCACTTGCAAGTCACGAATAACCGGGAATGTTTTCATCGGTTTTAAGCGAATCGGTTGTTCAAGTTGATCAATAAGTGCTGTACATGATTGACGTGGTTTTCCGTTAATCACCATCGAACATGCTCCACACACTTCTTCTAAGCAGTTCATATCCCAAGCAATAGGTGTTGTATGATTCCCTTTCGCATCAACAGGATTACGACGAATTTCCATTAGTGCCGAAATGATATTCATATTTGGGCGATATGGAATTTCAAATTCTTGATCATACTCCTGAGAGTTCGGACCATCTTGTCTTGTAATAATAAGGCGGATTGTTTTCTCAGACATGTTGCTTATCCCCCTTCTCTTCTCCCTTAGCAGCTACTTCATGCTTTGAAGAATAGTCGCGCTTACGTGGTTCGATTAATGAAATATCAACGTCTTCGTAATGGAATGCTGGTGCATTTCCTGCTCCCTCAAACTTCGCCATTGTTGTTTTTAAGAAGTTCTCATCATCACGATCTGGGAATTCTGGTTTATAATGTGCACCGCGGCTTTCATTACGGTTATATGCACCAATTGTAATAACACGAGCTAATTCAAGCATATTTGCTAGTTGACGTGTAAACGAAGCACCTTGGTTACTCCATTTCGCCGTATCGTTAATGTTAATGCGTTTATAACGCTCCATTAACTCTTGGATTTTCGCATCTGTGTCTAATAATTTTTTATTTTCACGAACTACTGTTACGTTATCTGTCATCCATTCTCCAAGCTCTTTATGAAGAACATATGCATTTTCATTACCATCTAACGTTAAAATATTGTTGAATTTTTCTGTTTCGATTAATTCATTTTGCTCATATACAGAAGATGATACTGCATCAGATGATTTTCCAAGACCTTTCATATATTCAATTGCATTTGGTCCCGCTACCATACCGCCGTAAATCGCTGATAATAATGAGTTAGCACCTAGTCGGTTACCACCGTGCATAGAGTAGTCACACTCACCCGCTGCAAATAACCCTGGAATATTTGTCATTTGTTTATAGTCAACCCATAGTCCGCCCATTGAGTAGTGAACAGCTGGGAAGATTTTCATTGGTACTTTACGTGGATCATCACCCATGAATTTTTCATAGATTTCAATAATACCACCTAGTTTAATATCAAGCTCTTTCGGATCTTTATGAGAAAGATCAAGATATACCATGTTTTCACCGTTAATACCAAGCTTTTGCTCAACACATACATCGAAAATTTCACGCGTTGCAATATCACGAGGTACAAGGTTTCCGTATGCTGGATATTTCTCTTCAAGGAAATACCAAGGCTTACCGTCTTTATATGTCCAAACGCGGCCACCTTCACCACGTGCAGATTCACTCATTAGGCGTAATTTATCATCGCCTGGAATTGCTGTTGGGTGAATTTGAATAAACTCACCGTTTGCATAATATGCACCTTGCTGATACACAGCAGATGCTGCTGTACCTGTATTAATAATAGAGTTCGTAGATTTTCCAAAGATGATACCAGGACCACCTGTTGCCATAATTACAGCATCAGCTGGAAAACTTTTAATCTCCATAGATTTTAAGTCTTGCGCTACGATCCCGCGGCATACGCCTTCGTCATCCACAACAGCGCGTAAGAAATCCCAGCCCTCATATTTCGTAACAAGACCTGCTACTTCATGACGGCGCACTTGCTCATCTAATGCATATAATAATTGCTGTCCTGTTGTTGCACCAGCAAATGCTGTGCGGTGATGCTGCGTTCCACCAAAGCGACGGAAATCTAGTAAACCTTCTTCCGTACGGTTAAACATAACACCCATGCGATCCATTAAATGAATAATACCAGGCGCTGCATCGCACATTGCTTTTACAGGAGGTTGGTTCGCTAAGAAGTCCCCTCCATAAATTGTATCGTCAAAGTGAATCCACGGAGAATCCCCTTCACCTTTTGTATTTACAGCACCGTTAATGCCGCCTTGTGCACATACAGAGTGAGAACGTTTCACTGGTACTAAAGAGAATAGTTCTACATTCACGCCTGCTTCCGCTGCTTTAATCGTTGCCATTAAGCCGGCTAATCCACCGCCAACTACAATAAGTTTCCCTTTCATGCTCTCCCACTCCTTACAAGTTTGCTAGACTCGGATTAATGAACGCAAGTAATGCGCTCACTCCTACGTAAGATAACGCTAAGAAAATTACTAATGTTACATACGTAGAAATACGCTGCGAACGTGGTGACACCGTGATACCCCAGCTAATGCAGAATGTCCATAATCCATTTGCAAAGTGGAAAATAGCCGATACAACCCCTACCAGATAGAAACCGAACATAAATGGATTGCTTAAAAGATTTGCCATCATATCATAGTTTACCGTTTGTCCCAATGCAGCTTGAATGCGCGTTTCCCAAACGTGCCAAGCTAAGAAAATCAGCGTAAATACTCCTGTGAATCGTTGCAGAACGAACATCCAGTTACGGAAGTAGCTGTAAGATGTCGCATTGTTCTTTGCTGTAAATGCGATATATAAACCGTATACAGCATGGTACAACAATGGTAAGAAAATCACAAAGATTTCCAATGCGTACCGGAATGGAAGCATTTCCATAAAATGAGCAGCATTATTGAAAGCCTCTGCTCCTTGTGTTGCAAAGTGGTTTACTACTAAATGTTGTGTCACAAAGACACCGATTGGAATGACACCCATTAATGAGTGCCACTTGCGAAACGTATACTCGCGGCCTTTCATGTCCCCTTTACCCCCCTTGAATGTTTGACTACTGTTTGTCACGTTACTTTATAACAATAGCATTTTTCCACTATTGCTATAAGAAAAACTGAAAAAATTATTCGCAATATTTCAGCATAATTTGATACCAAGTTCATTTTACTCCTATTTTTGTCGAAGCGTCAAGAAAACGTATACATAATCTGTATATAATTTTTATATTCTTTTTTTCATTCTCTACATCAGATTTTTTCCTAAGAAATAGCTGTGTCTATCTATATAAAATGGTATATAATATTGGCAGTATAGAAAGTGGGGAATATTGTGAGTACAAAAAAAATTGAGAGCGAATCTTTACAAAATATTTCAATGAATGCTTTTGCCTACGAATTGCTTCGTGAAGAATTACTCCCTGACTTAATAGGGAAAGAATTAGATGCTATTCTATATTGGGCTGGCAGAAACTTAGCACGAAAATATCCATTAGAAACAATTGATGAAGTGATTCAATTTTTCGTAAAAGCTGGATGGGGTGACTTAACCATCATTGAACATAAACGCCGTGAAATGCAATTTAAACTAACTGGTGATCTTATTAAGGAACGCCAACAACAAAATAGACACTCTTCTTACCAATTAGAAGCTGGTTTTATTGCAGAACAAATTCAAAAACAGCGTGGTGTGATTGCTGAATCTTATGAGGAACAAAAAAAGCGTTCTGACTCTATTATGTTTCTTGTACAATGGGATGTAAAAGATCCTGTCGAAGTATAATGTCATTCTATAAAGTCAACTAGACATAACAATGTCCAGTTGACTTTTTTTATCTATATATATTTTTATATTCCTGAGCTATCACTAAAAAAATAGAAGACACTGTAAATTACAATGTCTTCCCTGTTAAATACGAATGAATGGTCTCTGCTATTTTTTGCGGCATTCCTGCTTCTATAATGTCTGTAACAGACGCTTCTTTCATTTTCTTAAGAGAACCAAAATATTTTAAAAGTGCTTTCTTCCGCTTTTCTCCTACTCCCGGTATATCATCCAATGCCGATTGAATCACAGATTTCCCGTGAATTTGACGATGGAATGTAATAGCAAAACGGTGCACTTCATCTTGAATACGCTGCAATAAGTAAAACTCTTGACTATTACGCTCTAACATAACAGGTTCAGGCGGTTCACCGATTATTAAATGTGACGTGCGATGTTTATCATCTTTCACGAGTCCTGCTGTTGGAATAAAAAGACCGAGTTCATTTTCTAACACATCACATACCGCAGCTAAATGACCTTTTCCGCCGTCAATTACAATTAAATCAGGGAGAGGCAAGTTTTCTTTTAAAGCACGTGTGTAACGGCGGCGCACAACTTCGCGCATCGATTCATAATCATCCGGTCCTTGCACTGTTTTAATTTTATATTTTCGATACTCTTTTTTTGCAGGTTTTCCATCAATAAAGACAATCATAGCGGAAACTGGGTTTACCCCTTGAATGTTAGAGTTATCAAACGCTTCAATTCTGTGCGGTGTTTCAATCCCAAGATGTTCTCCTAAGTTTTCTACAGCCTTAATTGAACGTTCTTCATCGCGTTCAATTAAATAAAATTTTTCATGCAGCGCAATTTTAGCATTCTTACTCGCTAAGTCGACGAGTTCTTTTTTCTTGCCGCGTTTTGGCTGCGTCGCTTCTACTTCTAAAAACTTTTCGATCAGTTCATTATCAATGCTGCTTGGTACAACAATTTCTTTCGGTTTAAAATGATTATTTTGTTCATAAAATTGCCCGATAAATGTCAAGAAACCTTCTTCTGGATCATCATAAATGGGAAACATCGAAACATCTCGCTCGATTAACTTTCCTTTTCGAACAAAGAAAACTTGCACACACATCCAGCCTTTATCTACCGCATAACCAAACACATCGCGGTCGACTAAGTCACTCATAATCATCTTCTGTTTTTCCATGATCGCATCTATATGAGCAATTTGATCTCGTAATTCTTTCGCTCGTTCGAACTCTAATTTTTCCGATGCTTCATACATTTTCGCTTCCAATTCCGAACGAACTTCTTTATGTCCACCATTTAAAAACTTAATAATCCCATCTACAATTTCTTTATTTTGTTCATCCGTTACTTCTTTCACACAAGGAGCTAAACATTGTCCCATATGATAATATAAACAAACTTTATCTGGTATATTTGTACATTTCCGAAGTGGATACATACGATCTAACAATTTTTTTGTTTCATGAGCCGACTGCGAATTTGGATACGGGCCAAAATATTTTCCTTTATCCTTTTTCACATTTCTCGTGATGAGCAAACGCGGCTGTTTTTCAGCTGTAATTTTAATAAATGGGTATGTTTTATCATCTTTTAATTGGATGTTATATTTTGGATCATATTTTTTGATTAAATTTAATTCTAAAATGAGTGCCTCCAGATTCGAAGAGGTCACAATATACTCAAAGTCAACGATTTCTCCGACAAGACGTAATGTTTTCCCATCGTGTGATCCGGTAAAATACGAGCGCACACGATTTTTTAACACCTTTGCCTTCCCAACATATATAACTGTTCCTTGCTTATCTTTCATTAAATAACAGCCCGGTTGATCTGGTAAAATCGCTAACTTCTCTTTTAAATGCTCGTGCACTCGTATTCCTCCGTTTCTTGCATGTTTATCCCGCTATGCGCGGGCCTCAAAATTCGGTGAAAGCATTGTCCAGCTCCAGTGGCTAGAATCTCCGGTCGTTTCGCCCCCTCGGACGCGGGCGCCCTGCGATTCTGAGCGAGCCGCTTCCGCTTTTCTAAAGAAGTTAGGTGGGAGATAAACTGCTGGCATGCGCCCGATTGGTAGGGGCTGATAATCAGTGGGGATGAAGCCCCCCCACTAATTAAAGTTTCACTTTATCATTCTTGTTTCACCTAGAAAAAATACAACAAACCATTTCCCCAACATACGTTCTTTTATTGTAACGGAAAGTAGAAAAAATGAAAACATTATACATAGCAATCGCTAAAGAAGATATAAAATTCCTTTACGAAGTTAACCATATTTTTTGTACATAAAAAAAGCTGCCTCGCAGCAGCTTTTTTCATATTAGAAGTGTTTAGATACTAATTCAACTAACGCTTCTTTCGGTTTGTAACCTAATGCTTGATCAACCACTTTACCATCTTTTACTACGAAAAGAGATGGAATGCTCATTACTTCGAATTTACGAGCTGTTTCTTGGTTTTCATCAACATCTACTTTTACTACCTTTACTTTATCGCCTAATTCTGCATCGATTTCTTCTAATACAGGAGCGATCATTTTACAAGGGCCACACCAAGGTGCCCAGAAATCTACTAATACAACACCTTCGCTTGTTTCAGCTGCGAAAGTTTGGTCAGTTGCGTTTACAATTGCCATTTTATTTCCTCCTTTATAAGCTTTCTAACCAAAGTATATCATTATCTTATATACGTGGCGAATAATATGTATCGTTAAGTATTGTATCAAATAATCATGCCTTTATACTATAAGAAAGTATTACTTTTCATACGAAAAAGCGAGAAGCAGGGGACCTCTCGCCTTCCTTTATTTATATAGGGGTAATTACTTAATGGGAACCCATTATGCGTAACGTAAGACTCAAGAATGTACTTTTAACTTTTTGAATTCTTCTGTTAGAAGCGGTAACACTTCAAATAAGTCGCCAACGATGCCATAGTCAGCTACTTTAAAAATGTTTGCTTCAGGATCTTTATTAATTGCTACAATAATCTTTGAGTTAGACATACCAGCTAAATGTTGAATCGCACCAGAAATACCACATGCGATATATAAATCTGGTGTTACAACTTTACCTGTTTGTCCAATTTGCAGTGAATAGTCGCAGTACTCTGCATCACAAGCTCCACGAGAAGCACCAACTGCTCCGCCAAGCACATCTGCTAATTCTTTTAACGGCTTGAAACCTTCTTCACTCTTCACACCGCGTCCGCCTGCGATAATGACTTTTGCCTCAGAAAGGTCTACACCTTCTGCTGTTTTTCGAACAACTTCTTTAATCACTGTACGCAAATCTTTTACGTCCACTGTCATAGAAGAAACATCGCCTTCACGTGCTTCATCTTTTTCAAGCGGCGCAATGTTATTTGGACGAATTGTCGCAAATAATACACCGTCTGTTACAATCTTTTTCTCAAATGCTTTACCAGAGTAAATCGGGCGTGTGAACACAACGTTTCCACCAGCCACTTCTAACGCTGTCACGTCAGAAACAAGACCTGCATGTAATTTCGCTGCAAGTTTTGGTGATAAATCTTTCCCAAGCGCCGTATGTCCAAAGACAATTCCTTCTGGCTTTTCTTCTTCATACACTGCTAGAAATGCTTGTGCATATCCATCAGATGTATATGAGCTTAACTTATCGCTTTCAACTGTCACAACGCGATCTGCACCGTAATGAATCAGTTCTTTCGCAAATGAAGCGACGCTTTCACCTAGTAAAAGACCGACAACTTCACCGCCCTCTGCAATTGTTTTTGCTGCTGCTACTGCCTCAAATGAAACGTTACGTAAAGATCCGTCACGAACTTCTCCCATTACTAATACTTTACGAGCCATATGTTTTCCCTCCTGGATATCCTAGTATTTTTTAAACTACTTTCGCTTCTGTATGCAACAACGATACAAGTTCTTTTACTTGATCTTGCAGTTCGCCTTGTAACACTTTTCCAGCATCTTTCTTAGGAGGTAAATAGATTTCAATTGTTTTTGTTTTCGCTTCTACATCATCTTCATCTAAATCTAAATCATCTAATTCTAAAGTTTCCAGCGGTTTTTTCTTCGCTTTCATAATACCTGGAAGCGATGGATAACGCGGTTCATTTAAACCTTGCTGTGCTGTTACTAAAAGTGGTAATGTCGTTTCAATTACTTCTGTATCCCCTTCAACATCACGCTCGATTTTCACGTTTGTACCGTCAATTTCAAGCTTTGTAATTGTTGTTACATACGGGATATTAAGCGCTTCAGCTACACGTGGGCCAACTTGGCCAGATGCACCGTCAATCGCTACGTTACCAGCTAAAATTAAATCGACATCCTTCTCTTTTAAGTATTCAGTAAGTATTTTTGCTGTTGTATATTGATCTCCATTTTCAACATCGTCTTCAATATTAATTAATACCGCTTTATCACAGCCCATCGCTAGTGCCGTGCGAAGTTCTTTTTCACCATCTTCACCGCCAACTGTAACGACTGTAATTTCACCGCCTTGTGCATCTCTTACTTGAATTGCTTCTTCAATCGCATATTCATCGTAAGGGTTGATGATGAATTCCGCTTCGCCATCGTAAATTGCACCATTCTTAATTGCGATTTTTTCTTCAGTATCAAATGTTCGTTTCATGAGTACGTAGATGTTCATTCTATTTACCCCCTTGTTTTTTATAAAAAAATTTGGTTAATTACAATATTCTGTTAATTTGTATTAAAAAAATATAGAACTACCTGCCACTAAAAGAAGGTTTACGTTTTTCTAAGAAAGCAGCAACGCCTTCTCTCCCATCCCCACTTGTAAACACTTCACCAAATAACTGTGCCTCGCGTTGCACGCCTTCATAATAAGAAGAAGATTTTGTTGTTTGCAATAGCTCAAGCACTGAGCGAACAGATGCTGCACTTTTTCCTGCAATCTTTTTCGCTAGCTTTAGCGTCTCTTCTAGTAATGCTTCTTCAGGGAATGCTCGATTTGCAAGCCCATATTCAGCTGCTTCCACACCTGAAATCGGATCGCTTGTTAGCATCATTTCACAAGCTTTTGCTTTCCCCACATAACGGGGTAAGCGCTGCGTCCCTGCAAAACCTGGGATTAGTCCTAGCGTTAGCTCCGGCAAACCGATTTTCGCAGTTTCACTTACAAAACGCATATGACAAGACATTGCAAATTCTAACCCGCCGCCAAGCGCTGCACCATGAATAGCTGCAATAATTGGCTTTGAAAACTTTTCAACACGTTCAAAAATCACTTGCCCATGTTGTGATAATTTCGTCGCCTCTCTTGCTTCTTCAACAGAAGTGAATTCTTTAATATCCGCTCCCGCTGAAAAAAAGCGACCTTCTCCATGAACAAGTACAACGCGCACATTCTTGTCCTTTTCCACTACATCAAGAAGTTCACCAACTTCACTAATGACTTGTGAAGACATCGCATTTGCTGGTGGATGATTAATTTTTACAATTGCTACGTAATCTTCCACCGTTACAGATAGGAAATTCAAATGTACTCCCTCCCCATTAATTGCGGTAACCACAAGCTGCTACTAATAGCTCATGCACCGTTTTTGAAATTGCGACCAAATCATATTTATGATCGCTCATTACCCAGTTGGTCACAACTTCATCTACTGTTCCGAAGATCATTTGTCTCGCCACGCGTACATTTAAATCCGTGCGAAATTCTCCCTGTTGTATGCCCGTTTCTAAAATTTCATCCATGACTTGCAAGTACCCTTTCAGCACTTCATTAATTTTGAGACGTAATTCTTGGTTCGATTGGCGAAGTTCTAGTTGCGTAACGATAGCAAGAGGATCATTTTTCGACAGTAAAGAGAAATGCGTTTCTACCAACATAAATAACTTCTCTACAGCGCTTTCAATTCCTGCTGTTTTTTGCCGAATTGTTTCAATAAATTCTCCCATCTTCTCCTGAAATAGAGATATCAATATATCTTCTTTATTTTTGAAATATAAATAAATAGTTCCATCGGCAACACCAGCTTGTTTTGCTATTTTAGAAACTTGCGCTTGGTGATATCCATTTTCCGCGATGACAATCACCGCTGCATCAATAATTTGGTTATATTTTGGTCGATTCTTTTTCACAGTACTATCCCCTTCAAGAAGATGACTGAATGATGATTCATTCACATTTTAATAATACTGACTATTTAAAATATTGTCAACACTGCTCTTTCAAAAAAAGAAAGGGCGTTTAGCCCGTCTGCTCATCTTCTTGTTTTCGCAACTCTTCCTCAACAAGCACACGACGTAAAATTTTTCCGACAGTTGTTTTCGGCAACTCTTTCCGAAACTCATATATTTTAGGAACTTTGTATGCCGCTAAATATTTACGAGCAAACTCATTTAATTCTTCTTCTGAACATGTTAGACCATCTTTAATAACAACGAAAGCCTTTACTGTTTCACCGCGGTACGGATCAGGCACACCTAGAACGACAACTTCTTGCACCTTTTCGTACTCATACAATACTTCTTCTACTTCGCGCGGATATACGTTAAATCCACTAGCAACAATCATGTCTTTCTTACGATCTTTCACATAAAAAAAGCCATTTTCATCCATATATCCAACATCACCCGTATGAAGCCAGCCATCTTGCAAAACTGCTGCTGTTTCCTCTGGTTTATTCCAATAGCCCTTCATCACTTGCGGGCCCTTCACAACGATTTCTCCAATCTCTCCTATCGGCAATGCTTCACCTGTCTCCAGCGAAATAATGCACGCATCCGTATCTGGCCATGGCACACCAATACTTCCCGGCACCCGTCTTGCCCATAAAAAGTTACCATGTGTAACCGGGGATGATTCCGTTAAGCCATATCCTTCTACAAGCTTTCCTCCCGTTACACTTTCAAATTGTTCTTGCACTTCAACCGGAAGCGGGGCGGAACCACTAATACATGCGCTAATGGAAGAAATATCATATTTATGAAGCTCAGGATAGTTTAATAGCGCAATATACATAGTCGGGGCTCCAGGAAATAACGTAACACGATGTTTTTTAATCGCCTCTAGCATCATTTTAATATCAAATTTCGGAACGAGCACCATCTTATACGCTTGCATAATTGATAAATTCATTACTGCCGTCATACCATATACATGAAAAAATGGAAGTACACCAAGAATGACTTCTTCTCCTTTTCTACAATTATACAACCAATGCATACCCATAATTGTATTTGATACAAGATTTTTATGCGTGAGCATTACACCCTTTGGGAACCCTGTCGTCCCGCCTGTATATTGCAGAAGTGCTACATCTTCTTCAGGATCACACGAAATGTCTAGCGCTTCATCCCCTGCATGTTCAATGGAATTCCAAACGTGGATATTCTCACTTTCTCTTACATTCACCACAAGGTTCGTTTGTTTCTTTTGCACAAATGGATATAATAAATTTTTTGGAAATGGTAAAAAATCTGCGATACGCGTTACGATGACATGCTCAATATCGGTTGAGGACTGCACATTGCTGACTTTCGGAAACACTAAATCGAGGCACAGAATGACTTTCGCCCCTGAATCATGAAGCTGATATTCAAGCTCTCTTTCTGTATAAAGCGGATTCGTTTGCACAACAATACCGCCAGCTAATAGTGTTCCATAATAACCGATAACACTTTGCGGGCAGTTTGGCAGCATAATTGCAACTCGATCCCCTTTTTCTATCCCCAGTTTACGAAGATAGTTGGCGAATTGCCTAACTTTACGATCTAGTTCTGAAAATGTAATATCTTTCCCAAGAAAATGAAGCGCTTTCTTATCTGGATATTGTGAAGCTGTTTGCTGTAAATACACATGAAGAGGCTGCATATCGTAGGAAATTGTATGCGGAATTTCCTTTGGATAACTGTTTAGCCAGGGCCTTTCCATATTAAAACTCCCCCTTCTCTACATTGATAAAACTACCATCAGCGTATCATTCTCCTAACTAACGGTCTGCTTTCCTCTAAAACAAGGAAAACTGAATGTGTATTCATGTTGCTTATTTTTATTATATTATAGGGATTATCACGTTACAATCATAATATTCAGACTATTTTATAACTATTACCATCCCACAAGCATTCTCCAGCAAACGAGTGTAATTACTCCAGTTAATAATGAAAACACAACTTGCCTTTTCCATATCCCTATACCAAATGCCACAATACCCGCAACTATATACTCAGAACTCCAGCTCCCTCCTTGCATATGAAACAGAACAAGTGGGATTGTTAACGAAGCAAAATGTTCTGAGTTATTCTTTTGTTTTGTTATAATGTTGTGAAGAAGGATTGACATAGTAATCTAATGACAATGAAAATCCTTTATTTTTCTTTTTACATAGAAGGAAACTATAAAACTTTCACGAATTTACCATTTGAATCCAATCATAGGAGGTTTGTTCTATGTTCCAAACAATTGAAGGCTTTTTAACATCATGGAAATACGAAGCAGAATCTACACAAAAGGTATTAGATGCTCTTACTGATGAATCGTTAAAACAAGCAATCACACCGGAAAACTGGACGTTAGGCCGTATTGCATGGCATATTGTCACTGCTATTCCTGTCATTACATCCCGTACAGGATTAAAGTTTGAAGGAGAAACGAAAGATTACCCTGTTCCAACGTCAGCTCAGCATATCGCAGACAGCTACCGTCAAATGAATGAGGCATTTACTCAAGCAATAAAAACACAATGGACAGATAAAGATTTAGCAACGATAAATGACTTTTTCGGAAAACCAATGCCAAATTCAATATTTTTAATGACTGTCATCAACCATCAAAACCATCATCGCGGTCAAATGACGGTACTCATGCGTCAAGCTGGATTAAAAGTTCCTGGTATTTACGGCCCTGCAAAAGAAGAATGGGCTCTAGCTGGAATGGAAGCTCCGCAGATGTAGTATTTGCTTTCTAAATAAAAACAAGGTTCCCCTTTTTTGAGGAACCTTGTTTTTTGAATATATATCACATCTCTCCTTTAATGGGGAAATGTATCCAGTTATAATAATTTAAAATGCACATAGATAGTATTGGAGCTAAAACGGATGGATTATATAAGCTATTTAAGAAATATGGTGGGACATGAAAAAGTAATCATGGTGGCCGCAGGTTGTTTTATATGTAATGAAAAAAATGAAGTACTTCTTCAGCTGCGCTCTGATAATGGAAAATGGGGACACCCTGGCGGATTTATGGAAATTGGTGAGACTGTTGAAGATACAGTAAGAAGGGAAGTCTTAGAAGAAACCGGTTTGAACTTAGGAAAACTTGAATTCTTTAATGTGTATTCTGGGAAAGAATACGAAAAAACGCTATCCAACGGGGATCAACTTGCCTTAGTGAAGTTAGCTTATATTTGTAGAGATTTCCACGGAAATTTACATACTCATACCGAAGAAAGCTTACAGCTAAAATTTTTCTCCTTAGACGAATTGCCTGAATTATGGAGTGACCAACAATCAGCTTTTGAAGATTTGTTGGAGTTTATGAAAATAAAGAATTAATTTTTCCTATTAGAATTAGATTTATACGAACTAAATCTCAATAATGAAAAAGACAAGACAGGTAAGAATCTTGTCTTTTTACTACAAATAATCTATTTTATAAAATTAAATCGCATCCTCTTTCTCAATGTTCCGAATTGCTAAGTAGGCAATCATAATTCCAACAGCTGCAAGAGCGAACTGAACTGGAATAATCGCGACCATTGAGAATGTTGGATTATAAGAACAAGCGAATGAAACGACAAACAGCGATGATAAAATTGTGATAGGGACAGAACGCTTACGCATCCCGAAATATAGCGGAATTAAACTTGTGCCAGCAGCAGCGACTGCAAATGGCACCATGTTAATCGCTTGTTGCATCCAGTCAGTAATTGTTATGGAGTATGATATAAATGAAAAGTAACTGTGTAAAGCAAAGACAGCGCCTGCAACAACTATGTTAGATAGCCAAATTGTTATGAACGTGAGTATAGCTACAATGAACAATTTACTAGCAATAATTTTCTTCCGATCGACCGGATAGGAGAACATGATTAATATTGTCTTATTTTTATATTCTTCAATAACTAATTGTGCAATTAATACAGCCGCAAACACGATAAACGTTCCCCGCACCATTGCACCTATAAATAGAAAAGCTTCCTCGGAACTTTCAATAAATACGTTTCCTTCTATTTTTTGTATATAGTTAAGGAAAATGAATAAGGCCGTAATAATAACGTTGGCAATTAACGCTCCTTTTACATACCAGCCAAATTTAAATTTTTTCATTTCTAGCTTCATGAGCTGCAGCATAATGGCCTCTCTCCTTATTTCATCTATTTTACTTAAACAAATCCACTTGCTCTATTTTTCTTACCGTCATATAAGAAATAAATAGCCCAGTACAAGCTAGTATAATTGGAATAGCAATAAAGTTAAACATTGTCCCTTCAGTCCCCCCACCTGAACTTAATAGAGCTACAACCACTATCGCTGATACAATCGTTGTCCGCACAGAATATTTTTTCATTCCAAAGTATATTGGAATTAAACTGATTCCCGTTGCTGCTAATGCATTCATGAATAGTTTTAATGCATTTTGGCTTAAGATTGATACGGTTAATGTTCCTGTAATAATTGGATGATACAAATTAAATACATAAACAACGCTAAAAATGATAATATCTGAAATCAGAATAAAACAAAATGTAAAAAAAATGATAATACATATTTTTGCAAACATTATCTTTTTACGATTGATTGGATACATAAATAACAATGTCATCGTCTTTTCTTGAAACTCTTGAATAATAAATTTGGAAATTAGACTTGCTCCAAAAATTATGAACACTGCTCGTGAAAAAGTGTCAATTATTGCAAACGCTTGATTATATCCATTCATTCCTGCTTTGTCATCCCATAATGCTAACGGAATAAATATAGAAAGAACACATATTGCAATGAGTGCTCCTCTAATAACAGGCCACATCTTAAATTTCATAAGCTCGAGTCTCATTAAATTAAACATAGATTTCCTCTCCATTCACGATATTTAAGAAATAATCTTCTAACGAACTATGTTTTTTGCTTATACCTTCAATTGCCGCATCATTCATGATTAACGTTTTAGAAATCGCTTGCTGCATCGCTGTCATATTTTACTTAAACAAATCCACTTGCTCTATTTTTCTTACCACCACATAAGCAATCAACACCCCTGCACAAGCTAATATAATAGGAATCAAAATAATATCGTACAACGAAAAGTGACCTTTTAAGCCTGATGTTAGTAGGGACATAATAATAACTGCAGATACTATCGTTGTCCTCTCTGAATACTTTTTCATGCCAAAATATAAGGGGATTAAGCTAATTCCAGTCGCTGCGATGGCATTCATTAATAATTTAGATGCATTTTGTAAAATCATTGTCATTGTTAATGGTTCTGTTATAACTGAATCATATACATTTAATATATAAAAGAAACTAAAGATTACAATTTCAGAAATGACAATAGAAAGAAATGTAAAGGTCATAATAATGAACAGTTTTGCAATCATCATTTTTTTACGATTAATCGGATACATAAACATCACTGTTATTGTCTTCTCTTGAAATTCCTGAATAATAAATTTGGAAATTAAACTTGCCCCAAATATCATAAATGTTGCTTTCACAAGAATATCAATAAACTGGAAAGCGTCATCGTAACTTGTAAATTCAAGTACTGTAACAAACCCTAACATAACAAGAAGCGCAATGAAGGCGCCTTTAATGACTGGCCATAATGTAAATTTGACAAGCTCTAACCTTATTAAATTAAGCATGGATTCCCTCTCCGGTCATAAGGTTTAAGAAATAATCTTCTAGAGAGCTATGCTTCTTATGAATCCCTTCCATTATCACATCATTCATAATGAGCGTTTTTGAAATTTCTTGCTGTGTTATCGTCATTTCATAAATTCGAATCATAGTTTCATTCATCACTTTAAAGTTTGTGAGACGTAATTTATTTTCTAAAATATAAACTGCTTTTTTCACATCCTGAACCGTAACCTCAATATATTCCGTTTGTTGTCCATTAATACTTTTCATCGAAACTTCTTTTATTAGCTTCCCATTTTGAATGACACCAATTGTATCTGCCATTTGTTCCATTTCACCCAAAATGTGACTGGAAACTAACAGCGTAATTCCATATTCTTTACAAAGTATTTTAAATAATTCTCTTAGTTCTTTAATGCCGATTGGATCTAAGCCGTTAATTGGTTCATCTAAAATTAACAGCTCTGGTTTTGTCGTAATTGCTCTTGCAATCCCTAGTCGCTGTTTCATCCCAAGTGAAAAATCTTTTACTCGCTTGTCGTCGACATTGTGTAAGTTTACAAGGTCTAACGCTCGGTCAATCGCTTTCTTGTCATAATAGCCCATATACTCACAGTGTAAATACAAATTCTCTCTTGCTGTTAGTTTTTCATAAAAGATTGGATATTCAATAATTGTCCCCATTCGCTTTAGCACTTCATATGAAGTATCTGTTAATTTCTCACCGAAAATTTCAATTTCACCGCTCGTTGGTTTGATTAAATTCGTTATCATTTTCATAATTGTTGTTTTACCAGCACCATTTGGTCCTAAAAACCCATATATTTCACCTTGTTTCACATGCATATTTACATTAGAAATAACTTCTTTACCATGAAACACTTTCATTAATTGATTCGTTTTCAATATATATGTCATTTTCATTCCCCTTTCGCACTGCTCCATATTTATATAGTAAGAAATGAAATTCTCTTTTTTCTTACTGCATTCTTACAAATTTCTTAAGTTGAAAAAAAGCTTGTAGAATTTCTCCTTCTACAAGCTAAAAATTGATTCTTCTTAACATAACCGTAAACACTGTTTTCTCATATGGCGTACTAGACAGATGAATTTCTCCCCCTAACGCTTCTACAAGGCGCTTCGTAATTGTAAGTCCAAGTCCGCTGCCTTGATACAAACGATTTCGTGAATCTTCTAATGTGTACATACGTTCAAATACTTTATCAATATGAGATTCAGAGATTCCTTTTCCTTTATCCCATATGTCCACATACACAAACTTATCATCGCTTCGTAATGTAATCCCTAATGTTTTTCCATCTCCTCCATAGGCAATTGCGTTTGAAATTAGGTTATTCATAATCCTTCCGATGATTTCTGTATTTCCATGTGCATATATTGGTGTTTCTGGTATATCAATATGAACATTAAATCCTTGCGTTGTTAATAAATCATAAAACGATAACATATGTTCCTGACAAATTTCATTCATATGAATCCGTGTCATTGCAATATCTTTATCGCCGGATTCTAGTTTTGCTAGATCGAAAAATTTATGAATAAGCTCTAGTACTTCTAACGTTTTCGTATGAACTTTTTCTAGTAATACCTTTCTCTCTTCTTCATTTATCGTTTCATCTACATTTAACATTTCGACATAACCGAGAATCACAGTAAGCGGTGTCTTTAAATCATGTGAAATGTTAGAAAGCATCTTTCTCATTGAAATTTCCAGCTTCGAATGCTCGGCAATTGTTTTTTTCTTTTCATCTAGCAAATAATTAATTGCCACTAATAATGATTTCAATTCTTTATCATCTGTTACTACTAATAAATTTTCACTCGTTTGCTTTTCCACAATAGCCTGCAACTTTTCATATGTATAACGTAAATTCGCACTTCGATTTTTCCCCGTGCGATATTGAAAATAAATAATACCAATTAATATAAAAATAATAGCCGTTAAAAATAAAACCATTTTATATCACTTCCAACTTATAACCGATGCCCCATAGTGTCTTAATGTACTGCGGCTGAGATGGATCGTCCTCAATTTTCTCTCGCAGCCTTCTCATATGAACATTAATGACATTCTCATCACCGTAATATTCTTCATTCCAAATTAAGCTATAAATTTGCGCCTTTGTAAACACGCGATTTCGATTTGTCGCAAATAACTTTAGAAGCTCAAATTCTTTAGAAGTGAGTTTAATAACTTCGTTGTTTTTTTGAACGGTAAAGTTAGCCGTATCAATTTTCAAATTCCCGATCACAATCATCTCATCTTGTTTTTGTTGCGGAGTGGAATATTTCGTCGAACGACGAATACCTGCCTTCACCCGTGCAGACAATTCAATCATAGAAAACGGCTTACAAATATAATCATCTGCGCCAAGTCCAAGCCCTAATGCTTTATCAACATCGGTGTCTTTTGCTGACATAATTAAAATTGGTACAGAACTCTTTTTTCGAATCATATTCATCACTTCTAAGCCATCTATTTTAGGCATCATAATATCAAGAATGATTAAATCAAACTGATCTTGTAAAAACTTAGCAAGCCCTTCTTCTCCGTCACAAGCTGTCGTTACAATAAAACCCTCTTTTGTTAAATACCCCTTCACCATTTCTTGAATCGATATATCGTCTTCTACCAATAAAATTTTATACGTCACACCATCACCCGTTTTCTTGAAAATTTATAATTATATTGTAATACGATGGTTGAATTTGGTAAATACAATATACGGAGTGGATCACATATGAAAACTCCCTCCACTTATCTCCTGCGGATCTTGAAGTGGGGGTTTCTCGTGTATCACCTTCAAGAGATGCTTAACACGAGTGGAGTTGACACAGCTGCCTGATGGCACAACCCCTCTATTCCATCGGCAAACGCCTTTGGAACTGCTTTTTTTAAGATGTTATAGGAACCATTCACATCCGCATTGAGTAAGATATTCTTTTTCGTACGATACAAACCACGTTTGATACGTTTCCCACTGAATATAGGAATGTCTTCCTCACCATAAGTAGGAATATCATCATTGTCTAGAAAGGAGGCCTTGCTTGTATACGATTCTTCCACTACTTGTACAGGAATACCTTTTCGTTTTGCCTTATAGGCGATCATTTCAATGAGTAGATTATGCGGGATATAGCAGAACGATTGATTCTGTTGTTTCCCCATTTCACTGTTTTGTTTCCATGATGTATTTTTCCCAATCACAATCATAGAGATTTCCTGTTGAATCGCCATCTGAACAATGTAGTGACTCATTTTGTGGAAGATATCTTTTATTTTAAGAAACCGTTTTTCATGAAGCCTTTCTAAACGGTTTGATGTGTGTAGTCCTTCTTTTGGTTCTTTTCCATGACGAAGAATACCCAGTAAATAAGCTTTTTGCTTGTTGTAGTATTGATTGATGCTTTTGATCACATTGCCCTTTACTAACACAGGTATGGTTCCTGTATTCGTTGTGATAGTTGCAATGTTATGAATCCCTAAATCGATACTCATATAACGATTATTGTCTACGTGCTTAGGCGCTGGCTCAGAGTGTTCTGTCACAATTTCAACTTTAAACTTTCCGTAAGCAGGAGAAACACGTACCTCTTTAAGATTTTCGATACGCCCGAACAATTTTCCAATATTTAATTTCATGCTTGTTTTTGGAAAACGAATGTACTTATCTTGGAGTTTACATACTTGATTCGTGAATACAATTTCTTTCACAGACGACTTGATATACTTTGGAATGCGAGGCCTGCCGGTAAAGGTGGAAGGATGTTTCTTGAATGCCTTGATAGAAGC
The DNA here is from genome assembly GCF_037104695.1 of Bacillus yunxiaonensis. Classification (NCBI taxonomy): domain Bacteria; kingdom Bacillati; phylum Bacillota; class Bacilli; order Caryophanales; family Bacillaceae; genus Bacillus; species Bacillus yunxiaonensis. Next base: position 512,115 of record NZ_JBAWSV010000002.1, read on the forward strand.
AAAAAATGATTTCCAGTTTTGATAGAGTTTTTTCATGACACCCTGATTCGTTTGCGCTGGCAAGTTCATATAATCTTGTTGCTTCATTGTTTTAAACAAGCAATCTAAGAAATGATACGATAGGAATGATTTCTCTTTTGTCGGTAACGTAAACAGATTACACTTGATTTCTTTCCGTTCTTCTGCCGGCTTTTCTTTCTGCTTTTGCACACGTTTTTGATACGAACGAAGTTGATTTTCATTCATGATTTCAATATATGCTTGTAATGTATGGAGGACTTCTTGTTGAAGTGGCTGTAATGGTTGATCTGTACGTAAGGCCGTATACACTTGGCGAATATAGAAATTCGTTGTATTGTAGAGATTTTTTGCATTTTGACACATTTCCATGAAGTAGGCGTGCAACTTGTGACCTTTCTTAATCCAAATTTGATAAGTTGCATATTCTTTTTCTTTCGTCATCATTTTCATCTCCCACTCTTCTTACCTTCATGATAATACAAAACAATCAAAAAGAACATACATTCGCATTGAGTCAGGAAATTTTTTATAAATCCAAAGGCAATTCATCCCCACCTTAAACCAGGCTATGCCCTGCACGTTTTGAAGATGGGGGTTTTCTTGCCCATTTTCTGATAAATATAATCATGTTCCTATCATTCTTTTATCCCGCAGTAACGAGCAGTAATACTCCCACCTCAAAATTCGGTGAAAGCAAAGAAGTTAGGTGGGAGATAAACTGCCCGTAAATGCCCGATTGGTTCAACTAATAATCAGTGGGGGATGAAGAACCCCCCCCACTGATTAAAGTTTCACTTTATCCCAACTAGCATGTAGCATAGTTCCTCATTTCAATTCCTCATATATGAATACAATACATTCAAACAGCTTTTATTTCCAAAAAAAAACGAAATACTCAATAAGTTCATTGGTCGGACAAGTATACAAGCAAAAGGGATACAATTCCATATAATTGAATTATATTTTAAAAGAAAGGAGTTTTATTATTCTTGTCAGACAAACACTTTAATTCTTATTGGTGCCCGGCTCCAAAATGTCCAGGAGAACCAGCTGTATTTACGACAGGATCTATATGTAGAAACCCCAATACCGAAATCGTGATCGTCACGCTTTCAAATGAGGATTACAACATGCCCCAAACCGTCACCGTATCCGTGTTAGATTGGCAAAATACGTGTAATCCAGCCGAGGTTGCCAAGTTTGTATTTTCATGTGGGCAAGTCGTCAATCCACCTTTAAACACGGCACAAGCGATTCAACCTCAGCAAAGCAACATCGTTCCGCCTGACAACGTTCAACCGATTCTCACACCGCTTACATTTACAATTCCTCCTCGCAATCTTCTCGTGATTCACGCATTTCTCCCAAATCCTGTTCAGCAACCAAGTCCTTGCTACGAAGTACTTGTGACTCCTCAATATGGACCTGCCAAATGTGTCATCACGAACACATTTGGAGTCAATACTGCGGGTGTTCCGCAAGATGGAAATACAATCTTGCATCATCAATTTTCACCTACTCCTGCCATTTCACATCTTCTCCCAAATTATCCTTACGCTCCGCTTAGCTTTATCACTCCATAAGAGAACAGATTATTATATCATCCACAATTTAGGAAATATGAGTAAAAAGCCCCTTCAGTTCATACACTGGAGGGGCTCTTTGTTAAGTAAATTGATACATGAACTATCGATTCGTTTTAACGCATTTCCAAAAGAAGTCCTTTACGACAACTTTTCCACTCTCATATCCCAAGCTTCTTATTTCTCCATAATCCAGCTTCATTTCTTCCCTCAACAATGATATGATTGAGTTCACTATGAATGTTTACAATTCACTGTATATAAAAGGAGATTTCATATGTCAGAAAATAAAAAAGTAAGCCTAGCGGATTTAATGCGTGAGCAACTTGCGAAGAAAAAGCAAGGAAATGGAAACGGAGCAACTGCTAAAAATCAAAGCCAATCAACGAAAAAGTTGCAAAATCAACAAACGAAGAAACCAAACAATCAACGCAGACGTACAGGTGTTTAAATGAACGGACAACAGCGAGCAAATATTTCACCTGGACTTGAAGTTGATATTGTATTAAAGCAAGATCAGCGTACAGGGAAATTAACAAGAGGTATTGTGAAGGATATTTTAACAAATTCTCCTTCACATCCACATGGCATTAAAGTCCGCCTTCAAGATGGACAAGTTGGTCGTGTGAAAAATATTATTTCATAAGAAAAGGAGCTCATTTTTGAATAATGAGCTCCTTTTCTTATAAATTTATCCTTTAATCTTCTTAACAAACACAACTTTTAAGTAGTCACCTTCCGGAAACTGTGAAATTGTACGGAAGTCCTCTGGCAACGAATGTTCTTCTAGTACTTTATACTTGCCATTCATTTCTTTAAATGCTGTATCAATGAAGCCTTTAAACTTTTTCATACCGAAGGCACTGCAATTTGTAGAGGCTACAATAATACCGTTATTTTCTGTAATCGCAATTGCCTCTTTTAATAAGTTTTTATAATCTTTTGCAGCACTAAATGTATATTTTTTTGAACGTGCAAAGCTTGGCGGATCTAGAATGACCATATCAAACTTCAACGCTTTCTTTACTGCATATTTGAAATAGTGAAATACGTCTTCTACGATAATATCTTGCGCCTCGTAATCAACACCGTTCACGCTAAATTGTTCAATTGTTTTACTTAAGCTACGGTTCGCAAGGTCAACACTTGTCGTCTTTGCCGCTCCTCCAAGTGCTGCAAAAACAGAAAACGCACCTGTGTAGGAGAACATATTCAAGACTGTCTTGCCATTTGCATATTTGTCGCGAATTTGCTTTCTAACATTACGTTGATCTAAAAATACACCGACCATTGCCCCGTCGTTTAAATACACCGCAAAGTTTACACCATTCTCTTTGACGATAATCGGAAACTCTCCACGTTCTCCTGTTACGAAATCGTCTTCTTCAATATATTGACCTTTCGTATCAAAGCGCTTTTTCTGATAGATCGCTTTAAATTCAGTCACATTCTGTAAGGACTCGATAATCTCTTTACTAAATTGATAAATTCCCTCGCTGTACCAGCTAATAACGTAATACCCATCATAATAATCAATGATTAAGCCGCCAATTCCATCACCTTCACCGTTGAACACGCGAAATGCTGTTGTATCAGCATCTTCATAAAAGCCTTTACGTTTACTTAAAGCGGATTTAATCTTATTTTCAAAGAAGGCTTGGTCAATTTGTTCTTGTTCTTTTCTTGTTAAAACCCAGCCATATCCTTTATTTTGCTTACCATAATATCCTGTACCGATAAACTTATTTTTGTCGTCTACAAGTTTTACGATTGTACCTTCTACATTTACATCGTGTAAATTTATAATTGCTTCTTTCAAAATAAGTGGATAACCACTTTTTAATTCGTTTGCGTATTTCGTCTTAACTTTTAAAATAACTTCTGTTTTCATCACATATCCTACCTTTCAATTCCAATGCTTTCTAGCTATTCAGAAAGGCTTATACGAAGTCAGAAGCTTGATCACAACTTATCTTATGTATGAAACCACTCTATATTAGAAGCATATATATTCACAAAATGAAATAGGGCTGTTTATATAAGTATCTCCCATAAACAGTCCCTTCTAACTATACCATGTTATTCTTTTATCCACATAACAAGCTCTTACCCCTTTTTATGAAAAAAATTAGGCGTCAGTATTTGATTTGGATAAGGCTTATGATAAATATGTGTTGCTGCAGGAGATACAGGCGGGATTAACCATACCCAATTCCCTGTTACAAGACGGCCGCATGCTGCTTCTTGCTTCTCAAATTGACTAAATTGCTGAGCGGCTGTATGGTGATCTACAATGGTTACCCCTTGTTTTTTGAAAGAATGTAAAACTGCTACATTTAATTCTATTAATGCTTTGTCTTTCCAAAGTGTACTGTTTCTTGATGTATCTAATCCCATCATCTCAGCGATAGCGGGCAGAAGGTTATAACGATCCTGATCAGCTAAGTTGCGTGCACCTATTTCAGTTCCCATATACCAGCCATTAAAGGGCGCGGCTGTGTAAGAAATACCGCCAATTTCTAAACGCATATCAGAAATCATCGGAACGCCGTACCACTTTGCTTCCAAAGAGGAGAAAGGATACTCTGGATGTTCTAACGGCACTTCTTTTACATATTCTTCTGGGATTGGCATATACACTGGTTTGTTTCCATCAATTGAAAATACAAGCGGCAACACATCAAAATGTGTCCCCTTACCACTCCAGCCAAGCTCCTGACAAACTTTCGAAAATGATAGGGAATGAGAATCACCGATAATACCTTGCTCAGTTTCATATCCCGCATAACGAATCAACTGGTGATTATAAATTTGAATTTGATTATGCTCACCTTGATATTGTTTAAAAACAGTAATTGTAGGTAGGATTTTCCCGTCATTGGTAGCATATTGAATATGATGAAGCAATGCCTCATATATACCTTCTGCATCATTTACATCGCGCGCGTCTAATACATGAAGCTTATTCCAAAAAAGACGACCGATGCAGCGATTACTATTTCTCCACGCCATTCGCGCTCCGTGAACAAGTTCTTCAAAAGTATGTTCATACGTTCCTGTATTTTGTATTTCAGCTTCAATTTGTGATAATCTATCTTGTATTTCATGAGGTTTTTCTAGCTCATTGTAGCAATCTGTAATAAAATTAGTTGCTTCCTCTAACAGTTTTTTCGTTTTAATCATAGCGTCTCCTTCTATTCCTGTATAACATTCTCTATTATACATAACAACTTCCACTCATGCACATACTCTAATATTCACTGAAAAACATGCAATGAAAAAGAACACCAAAAACGGTGTTCTCTCCTTTATTTCGCAAAAAACAGCAAATATATAACCCCAATAATAAAGAACGTTCCACAACAAGCTAACAATACTTTTGCAAGTTTGTCCATAAACATAGCCGTTTCCCCTTTGCTTGTTTTCCTACTTCAGTTCTACAACTGTAACACCAAGGCCTCCCTCGCCCATATCACCATAACGGAAGCTTTTCACGCCGCGATGGTTTTTCAAGTAATCTTGTACGCCTTGGCGCAGTGCTCCTGTTCCTTTTCCATGAATAATGGAAACACGTGGATAGCTTGCGAGCTGTGCATCATCTAAATATTTTTCAACACGAGCCATCGCGTCTTCAAAGCGTTCGCCGCGAAGATCAAGCTCTAAAGAAACGTGATAGTCTCTTCCTTTTACTGCTGTCACTGCCTTTTTCTCCACAGGGGCTGGTGTATTAATATATTCCATATCGGACTCTTTTACTTTCATTTTCAGAATTCCAATTTGGACGTTCCATTCGTTGTCGCTTACTTTTTTAAGAAGCTGACCTTTTTGACCGAACGTTAATACCTTCACTTCGTCGCCTGGTTGCAGCACTTGTTTTGGTGCTGTGTTTTTTACATTGATTTTTTGTTTTTTCACAAGCTCTGGTGCAGCTCCCGCTAAACGGCTTTTTGCCTCAATTAGCTCATGGTCTTTAATATCAGCAAGCTTTGCTTTTCGCAATTGCCGCAGTTCACGAATAATTTCTTCTGCTTCTTTCTTAGCAGCTTCAACTTTTTCTTCGCCTTCTTTTTGTGCTTTTAATAATCTTTCATCACGTTCTTCGTTAAATTCAATAATTTGACGCTGCAATTCTTTATGAAGTTTTTCAGATTGCTTGCGAAGCTCTTCTGCTTCATTCCATTCACGCTCAGCATTCTTTTGACTTTCTTCCAGCTTAGCAATCATATTTTCTACTTTATTTGACTCTGTACTAATATGACCACGAGCACGGTCAATTACACGGTCAGATAAACCAAGACGTTTTGAAATTTCAAAAGCGTTACTTCGTCCTGGTACACCAATTAATAATTTGTAAGTTGGGCTTAATGTATTTACATCAAACTCAACACTTGCGTTAATTACTTGTTCACGATTATATCCGTATGCTTTTAACTCTGGATAGTGCGTCGTTGCGACAACGCGCGCACCGCGGTTATACACTTCATCTAAAATTGAAATTGCAAGCGCAGCTCCTTCTTGCGGATCTGTTCCTGCTCCTAATTCATCAAACAGGACTAAACTTTCAAAATCAGCTTGCTCTAAAATATCAACAATGTTCACCATGTGAGATGAGAATGTACTTAAGCTTTGTTCAATAGATTGCTCATCTCCAATATCAGCAAAAACATGTTTAAACACACAAATTTCTGATTCATCAAGAACAGGAATTTGCAGACCAGATTGCGCCATTAATATACAAATCCCTACCGTTTTTAATGTAACGGTTTTACCACCTGTATTCGGTCCAGTTATAACGATTGTTGTAAAGTCTTTTCCAAGCACAATATCGTTTGGTACAACGACTTTAGGATCAATAAGCGGATGGCGCGCTTGGCGTAAATTCATATAACGCTCATTGTTCAAAATTGGTTTCGTTGCTTTTAATCGTTTCGCATAGAAAGCTTTTGCGAAAATGAAATCTAACTCTGCCACAATATCAACGTTCTCTAAAACAACATCAGCCTCAGCAGCAACTTCTTCTGTTAACATCATTAAAATGCGTTCTACTTCTTGTTTTTCTTTTACTCGTGCTTCTTGCAGTGTATTATTCAATTCAACAATCACTTGCGGCTCGATAAATAATGTTTGTCCTGAAGCAGACTGATCATGAACGATACCACCGTATACACCGCGATATTCTTGTTTAACAGGAATTACATAGCGATCGTTACGAATCGTTACAATCGCATCTGATAACATCTTCTGTGCGTTAGAAGAACGCGTCATATTTTCAAGTTTCTCACGAATGCGACTTTCCGCTGTGCGAATTTGCTGACGAATACCTCGTAGTTTTTCACTCGCGCTATCAACTACTTCTCCGCCATCACTAATGCAGTTCGTAATTTTCTTTTCTAAATCATATAAAGATATAATGCGTGCTACATACGTTTCTAAAATTGGAAGTTCAACGCCGTTTTCAATCATATCTTCAATAAATCGTTTTATTTGACGGCTGCCGTACATCGTACTTGCAATATCGAGCAGTTCATGCGGACTTAACATACTGCCAATTTTCGCACGCTTTACATTTGGACGAATATCAAAAATTCCGCCAAGCGGCACATGCCCTTTTAAACGGATTACTTTTGCTGCTTCATCTGTTGTTTCTTGAAGTTCTACCACTTCTTCATAATTCGTACTTGGCATAAGCCCTTTCACTTTATCACGGCCAAGTGAAGAAGCAACGTGCTCAAGCAATTGTTCTTTTATTTTGTCATATTCTAATACCCGCAACGTTCGTTCTAACATAGTTGCTTGTCCCCCTTGTGTTACTTATTACGCTTAATATAATCTAATAAACGTTCAATATCCCACGTATTAATAACTGTATCTTTTTGAATCCAACCTTTTCGCGCGGCAGCAACACCAATTTCCATGTCCTCTAGCATTTCAAGCGTATGAGCATCTGTGTTAATTGCGATTTTCACGCCTGCATCTTGCGCTTGTTTTAACAGTTTGGCACTTAAATCTAAACGATTTGGATTTGCATTTAATTCAAGTACAGTATTTGTTTCTTTCGCAAGCTCAATTAATAAATCTGTATCGACATCATATCCTTCGCGTCGACCAATTAAGCGGCCCGTTGGATGTGCAATCATTGTCACATGATGATTTTCAATTGCCGTGCGAAGGCGCTTCATAATTGTTTCACGATCTTGTGAGAAGCTAGAATGAATAGCACCGATGACATAATCAAGCTCCTCTAATACTTCATCATCAAAATCAAGCGTTGCATCCGGTAAAATGTCCATTTCAATACCACGTAAAATGGTGATATCCGGATACTTTTCATTGATGCGTTCAATTTCTTTTCCTTGCTCACGAAGACGCTCTTTCGTTAAACCATTCGCTACCTTTAAATATTGGGAATGGTCGGTAATCGCCATGTACTTATATCCTCGAGCGCGGCATGCTTGTACCATTTCTTCAATAGAAAAAGCACCATCACTCCACGTCGTATGCATGTGTAAATCACCTTGAATATGAGAAAACTGAATCAGATTCGGATACTGTTCAATTAGGTCAATTTCTTTGCCATCTTCACGCACTTCTGGCGGAATAAACGGTAACCCAAAATGAGCAAAAAAGGCTTCTTCTGTTTCAAATGTCTTCACTTCACCCGTTTCTAAGTTTTCAACACCGTATTCACTAATTTTTTCACCCTTATCTTTCGCAATTTGGCGCATTCTTACATTATGGTCTTTTGAACCTGTGAAATGATGAAGAGTTGTAATAAATTCTTCCGGCTTAACAAGACGGAAATCAATAGAAATATCGTACTCATACTGAAGACGTACAGAAACTTTTGTATCTCCGCTTGCAATAACTTCAATCATATTATCAAACTGCAATAAATGATCCCGCACCTTTTCTGGTTCTGTAGTTGCAATAATAAAGTCTAAATCTTTCACTGTTTCGCGAACACGGCGCAAACTACCAGCACGGGAATACCGAATAATTTCTGGCACATTCGACAATTTCCGTTCTATTTCCCCGGCAATAGGAATCACCATCGCCACCGGAAGACGCTCTGGACGAGAACCAACTTGAGCGATTGCTTCTAGTATTTTCTCTTCTGTTTTCTTACCGAATCCAGCAAGCGCTTGAATTTGATTCTCCTCACAAGCTTTCTTTAATGTTTCCATATCTACAACGCCAAGTTCTTTATATAGCTTCGCTACTTTTTTACCGCCAAGACCTGGCAATTTTAAAAGCGGCAATAAGCTGCTCGGCACTTCATTTTCCAGCTCCGCAAGCACTTCTGACGTTCCAACTTCAATATATTCTGTAATCACGGCTGCTGTTCCTTTTCCGATGCCTGGTATTTTCGTAAAATCTTCAATCTCTGAAAGGCTGCGATCATCACTTTCTAGCGCCGCTGCTGCTTTACGAAATGCTGATATTTTAAAGGGATTTTCACCTTTTAGCTCCATAAAAAGTGCAATCGTCTCAAGTAATTTAATCACTTGCTTTTTATTTACTTTCATTCTTCTCCCGCCTTCCCATCATAGAAAAAAACTTCTCTTTCGAAAAAGAGAAGTTATACCTTGCCACCTGTCTGCCATAATTCCTTAACTTTTTCAGAAAGAATTGGTGTATCATTTACAATTACTTTGCTTATTGTTGATGTATTTAGCGACGTTTGCACTTGTCCAACTGGAAGTATCGTACCAATCACAATTAATACGAACAATATAATATACACCTCTAAAAAACCTAAGATGGCTCCGCCTAATGCGTTAATCTGTTTCAAAACAGGGATTTCTGTAAACATATTCAAAAGCTGTCCCAGTAACGTTAACGCGATTTTTGTAATGATAAATAATGCGATAAACGCAATTGCTTGATAAAAAACTGTTTCCATATTATTTGCATTAATCCAATTCGGCACATTTGTTTCTGGCTTAAATGGATACGGAATGATCTTTTGCAGCGCAGGCGCTAAATCTTTGCAATACCAATATGCCACAAGATAGGCAATAATAAAGCTTGCTAACTTTACAAGCTGCAGTACAAGCCCTCTTCTAAGACCAAGAAGAAACCCCATAACAAGCAATACAATGATTATAATATCAACCATGTTATTCCATTCCTTTTTGTTTCATTCTTTCTTTCAATTTTTCATTTTCTTCTTTTAATTTTATGTAATCATGCACGACATTGACTGCCGTCAACACCGCCAATCGATTTGTGTCAAGCGAAGGATTCTTAGCATTTAGTTCGCGCATTTTATCATCCACAATCGCCGCGACTATGCGTATATGACTTGTACTTTCATCGCCAACAACTGAATATTGTTGACCGTAAATTTCTACATTAATTTTACTTCGATTTCCTTTTTGTTGTGACAACTTACTGTCCTCCAATCCCGTACAGAATCCTACAGATTATCATACCATGAAAAAACATGATATGGAAACAGAAACAACAATTCGATATGATAAAAACATAAATAATGAAAAAGGAGCAATCATTTTGTCAAATTCTATTGTTATTCAAGTAAGTTCCACTGTTATAGAGGACATGAAAACAAAATACGCACAAGCATTGCAGCCAAAAATTCCCCAAGGCGGTATCTTCATGGCAAAGGTTCCATCCTGCACAATTACAGCCTATAAATCAGGAAAAGTAATGTTTCAAGGTGGACGCGCGACTGAAGAATCTAGCCGTTGGCAGGCAAATGCCGCTGCGCCGAAAGCTTCTGTAAAGAAAAGTGTAAATGACCATTCCTATGCACCGCCGGCTTCCATCGCTACGATGTCTATTCTCGGCTCAGATGAAGTCGGAACAGGAGATTATTTTGGACCGATGACAGTTGTTGCAGTATATGTCGATGCAACACAAATTCCATTATTAAAAGAACTCGGCGTCAAAGACTCAAAAAACTTAAATGATACACAAATTTGTGAAATTGCGAAACAACTACTGGCGGTTGTCCCTTACAGTTCCCTTGTTCTTCACAACGAAAAATATAACGAAATGTTTGAAAAAGGCTATAATCAAGGACAACTAAAGGCAATGCTTCATAATAAAGCCATTACAAACTTATTGGCTAAGATGGCACCAACGAAACCAGAAGGCATATTAATTGATCAGTTCACACAGCCAGCTACATATTATAAATATTTAGCCAAACAAAAAAACGTTCAACGCGAAAACGTATATTTCGCTACAAAAGGCGAAAGTGTACATATCGCCGTTGCAGCAGCTTCCATTTTGGCCCGTTATTCCTTTGTAAAACAGTTTGATGAACTGAGCAAAAAAGCGGGTATGGCACTTCCGAAAGGCGCCGGGAATCAAGTCGATATTGCAGCTGCGAAATTGATTCAAAGGCTTGGAAAAGACAGATTACCTGAGTTTGTGAAATTACATTTTGCAAATACGGAAAAGGCGTTTCGATTGTTGAATAAATAGCTATTCTTCAGTATGGGCAGGATACGAAATGAATAAACAAGAAGACACGAATGATTAGCTCGTGTCTTCTTGTTTTTATCCCACCATTCGCGGGCAGTAAGCCCCCCATCTCAAGATTTAAAGAGAAACGAGGAGGATAGGTGGGGTGGCAACTGCTGTCATGCGCCCGATTGGTGGCTTTCCATCAGTGAGGATCCACCACTGATGGGAATTTCACTTTATTCTTTAAACAAATTCGTAATTTGTTTTGAAGCTTCTTTCAAATCATAAAACTCAACACGTTCTTTCTCTGGCGTATCTTTATGTCCAATTACAATTTCCCCGTCATCTTCTATCCAAACAAAGTAGTTTTCAATCAATCCATCACCATAATCAATAGACATATTGTAACTAATAGAGGATTTAGCCTCTTCATCTAGTGATAGTGTTTTCGGTTCATCCCCGTTTTCCGCCAATCCAACTTGCTCCATCGCAGATACAAGTTGTTTTATATCATTTTCTTTTTTCAATACTTTCGTACCTTTCGTTTTCGTAGATGTTAACTGAATTTCCTTTATTTCTTTTCCTTGAAACGTAACAACCTTTGCCTCTTGTGATGTAGGAACTACTTTTTCTTGTTTTTCTTTTTCATTTCCGCATGCACTTAAGCTGATTAGCATGATCGCTAAGAAACATACTATTCTTTTTTTCACAAATTCAGCTCCTTTCTACTTTACGTATTGTTTCTCCTTATCCAACACCTCTCCCTGCTCAAAAGAAAAATAAAAAGGTATATCAAACAGCTTAATTGCCGTTGATATACCTTTTTTCAATCTTAAAACTCCGCAGAACCTGGTGTTCTTGGGAATGGAATTACGTCACGAATGTTAGCCATACCAGTGATGTACATTAAGAAACGCTCGAAACCAAGACCGAACCCAGCGTGTTTTGTACCGCCGTATTTTCTAAGCTCTAAGTACCACCAGTAGTCTTCTTCGTTCATGCCTAGTTCTTTAATTCTGTCTACTAAAACATCCATTCTTTCTTCACGTTGACTTCCGCCGATTAATTCGCCGATGCCAGGAACAAGTAAGTCTGTTGCAGCTACTGTTTTACCGTCATCGTTCATACGCATGTAGAATGCTTTAATATCTTTTGGATAGTCTGTTACGAATACAGGGCGTTTAAAGATTTGTTCTGATAAGTATCTTTCGTGCTCTGTTTGTAAGTCAATACCCCATTCTACTGGGTATTTGAAGTCTGCACCTGATTCTTGAAGCACTTTAATTGCTTCTGTATATGTGATGCGACCAAAGTCAGAGTTGATTACGTTATTCATGCGCTCAAGAACTGTTTTATCAACGAAGCTGTTGAAGAATTCCATTTCTTCTGGTGCATGCTCTAATACGTATTTCATTGCATATTTCAGCATATCTTCTGTAAGATCCATTACATCTTCTAATTCAGCGAATGCAATCTCAGGCTCAACCATCCAGAATTCAGCAGCATGGCGAGTTGTGTTAGAGTTTTCAGCGCGGAACGTTGGGCCAAATGTATATACATCGCGGAACGCTAATGCATACGCTTCAGCATTCAATTGTCCACTTACTGTTAAGTTCGTTTCTCTGCCGAAGAAGTCTTTTGAATCATCAACTTTTCCATCTTCACCTTTTGGCAAGTTGTTCATATCCTGCGTTGTAACGCGGAACATTTCACCTGCACCTTCAGTATCACTACCTGTAATAATTGGTGTATGAACATGTACAAAATTGCGATCTTGGAAGAACTTATGAATTGCATAAGCTGCAATTGAACGCACGCGGAACGTTGCCGAGAACGCATTTGTTCTTGGGCGTAAATGAGCGATTGTACGTAAGTATTCAAATGTGTGACGTTTCTTTTGTAATGGGTAATCAGAAGCTGATAATCCCTCGATTTCGATTTTGTCCGCTTTAATTTCAAACGGCTGCTTTGCAGTTGGAGTTGCGATTAGCGTTCCTTCTACTTTAATAGAAGAGCTTAACGGAAGCTTCGCAATTTCGTTAAAATTATCTAGTTCTGTATCGAAAACGATTTGAACACTTTTAAAGAAGCTACCATCGTTTAATTCGATAAAACCAAATACTTTTGAATCACGTAAGTTACGGATCCAACCTGATACTTGTATTTTTTGATCTACATACTTATCAATTTCTCTATACAAACTTTTTACTAATGTGTTTTCCATATTGAAATTCTCCTTTACTTATATTTAAATACAAAAAAACCTTCCATCCATAAAGGGACGAAAGGTTAAACTTCGCGGTACCACCCAATTTGTCATAAAGACCAGCTCTAACTCGTATGTATTACACATACTTCCCGGTTTGTAACAGGCCGGATTCCCGTCTAAGTCTACTCTTGAACACACGTTTCAATTTCGGTTAGCAACTCCAAGGTGTTCTTCACATATACCGCCTCATCAGGCTCGCACCGTCCCTGACTCGCTTTGGATTATAGTATATACTACTTTTCCTTATCATCGTCTTTCATTTTTTTAAACTAAAATTAATGTACTACATTCAATGGAAAGATGCAAGTTGTCCTTCAAAGCAAAAAACCTTTTTATTATCGTTCCATCCAATAATGTATGTTCTGAAAAGCAGCTTAGGAAAAAACAAAATCATCTTAGTTTGTCTACGTATGACAATAGCTCGTTTTTTCAATTCATTATTAACAAAAAGCATCCGCAATAAAAAAAACATATTCTACACTATACCTTAATGAAAAAGCGAGGAAACGTAAATGAGTCCAGATTTTAAAAAAAATTTCGTTACAAGCACACCTTTTTTTCCTTATATCGTTCTACCAGAACTTCATGCAATTCAAAAATCTGTAAAATTACCAACATCTCCAACAATCCAAAAACCGATACAATTATCGAAATCTCCTGAACCAAAAACTATGTGCTGCAGACAAATTGTAGAACACAAAATCCCATTAGTTCCCCCTGCAAAAAGAGGAACCATCGAAGTTGATAAACAAATATTTACTACGATTGAAAAGGTGTGTTCAGAGGTCGTTGTCGTCGTTGGCTTTATCCGTAAAACTATTACTTATACAGCAGTAATGCATGACAAAGAGATTCCAAACCATAGTATCCAAGATGATGTTCCCTTCCAAGGTCTTATAGAATCAATGGATATAAAAGAAAACCATCAATTTAGCATCATCGAGCAAAAAATACTCAGTGAAATTTTCTCCTATGAAGCTAACTTTGGAAAATCAAATGATTCTCAATTATATGAGCCAATTCTTGCTTTCAATTTTACAGAAAAAGATATTATAAAAGTTTCCATACAAATGATTACTTAGCAAACAAATATAAAATGGGCTCATTTTTATATTTGTGATGGACGAATAAACTTATTTATTAAAAATAGTAATCCCCCCCGACATTCTCCCATACAAGCTCCATATATATTTCATAACTTATAGAAGAAGCATCCCATTCTATTCAGACAATTCATTCGAGGAATACAGTGAAAGTCTTATTACCAACGAATAAGAATATAAAAATCCCAACCCGTCTGAAGAGAATATATCCTATAAAACCAAGGAGGAATACTTAATGGCTTATCCTCTTACTAATCCAACAACTTGTTGCCAGGTTGCTGTTGAACACACAGCGCAACTTGTCCCCCCAGCACTCGAAAATACCGTTACCTTCACGAAAACAGTTGAAGCAAATATTGAAAAGGTACTCCCAGAAAGAGTTTCTATTTACGGAGCCATCCATACAACTCTTACTTATACAGCTGTTTTAGAAGATGGGACTCTAGTGCCAGGTTTTCAAGTTGTAGACGATATCCCATTTCAATGTGTCGTTAACCGCGAAGATGCCAATGAGGGTGACATTTTTGAGGTGACTGGCGTAGCCATTTTTAGCGAAGTTTCTGCCCAAGAACAAAACTTTGGAGTTATAAATGGACAGCGGGTTGCGTTTACATTCAAAGAAAAAGAGATCGTCAAGGTTTGTGTTAAAAGATTAGCAATTACTAGTATAGACGTAGATCTTGGATTCAATTTGACAAATGAAGATGATAACGCTTCTGAGCAAGATCGTTTATTAGTCAATGGTATCGGATTTGCAGGAATACCAGTGTTTTTCACAGTAGCAGGTTCAGCAACTGTTTCTCCAAACATGGTTTTTACAGAAAAAGACGGGTTCTTTAACACTACTGTCACTGTTTTTGGACCTGGAGATATAACTCTTACAGCTTCAGGTACTGTAAATGGAGTCCCTTTTTCCAAAGAAGTAACCGCTCTTTCACCTTATGCATAATCAAATGAAGCTTCTATTTCTAATGATAATGGGATTCACCTTTCATATCAATTCGGTTATTAACAAAGACTTTCATCAGTTTAACTGCCCCCGAATAGCGGGATAAATTACACAAAAAACAATAAAAAGCAGCCACAAGGCTGCTTTTTTATTATTTACGTAACTCTGCACCAAATTTCTCTTCTACCGCTGCTAATACACGGCTATGTGCTTCTGTTACTTCTTCATCTGTTAATGTACGTTCTGGGTCGAAGTAGTTCATAGAGAATGCAAGTGATTTCTTGCCTTCTTCCATTTTTTCGCCTTCGTATAAGTCGAATAATGTTACTTCTTTTAGAAGCTCTCCGCCTGCTTCAGCAATTGTTTGCTTCATTTCACCAGCTTTTACTTCTTTCGCTACTACAACAGCCATATCGCGTGTCATAGATGGGAAGCGCGGGATTGTTGTGTAGTACGTTTCTTCTGCCTCTGCTGCGAATACTTTCGCAAGAGATAATTCGAATACGTACGTTTCTTTTACATCTAATTGTTTTTGCGCTTCTGGGTGTAATTGACCGATGAAACCAATATTTTCGCCGTCTAGTACAATATCAGCTGTACGTCCTGGATGCATGCCTTCACGTTTTGCCGGTACATATGTGATGCTCTTCGCAACGCCAAGTACGTCAAATAAGCCTTCTAATACACCTTTCATAACGAAGAAGTCAACAGCCTTCTTCTCACCTTGCCATTGATGATGAAGAGCTAGCCCTGTCATAACACCAGCAAGATGTTGTTCTTCTTTAGGAAGTTCGCCTTCTACTGTTGGTAAGAATACAGAACCTACTTCGTATAACGCAACGTTATCTACTTTACGAGCGTTGTTATAAGCTACTGCTTCCAATAATTGCGGTACTAGGCTTAAACGAAGCTGACTGCGCTCCTCACTCATTGGAAGTGCAAGGTTCACAGGTGTCTTTTCGTTTGACTCAACCATATATTGTTTTGCTTTTTCAGCACTTGTTAATGAATACGTAATCGCTTCATATAAACCAGCGCCTTCTAAATAACGGCGTACTTTACGACGCTTTGTTTGCGCCGCTGTTAATTTACCGCGCGTGATTGTACCAGTTGG
The DNA here is from genome assembly GCF_037104695.1 of Bacillus yunxiaonensis. Taxonomy (NCBI): domain Bacteria; kingdom Bacillati; phylum Bacillota; class Bacilli; order Caryophanales; family Bacillaceae; genus Bacillus; species Bacillus yunxiaonensis. The sequence goes on from NZ_JBAWSV010000002.1 coordinate 528,589, forward strand.
TAATGTTGAAGGAATATGGTCGTATCCGTATAAGCGACCTACTTCTTCTACTAAATCCTCTGAAATTGTAATATCAGGACGACGTGCTGGTACGTTCACATGGAATGTTCCTTCCACTTCTGTGAATGGGAACTTTAAGTTTGTAAAGATTGTGCTCACTTGATTAGCAGAAATGTCTGTACCTAATACACGATTAATTTTTTCAACTGTAACAGATACTGTACGCTCTTCTACTTGTAAGTTATCAACTTCTACAACGCCTTCTAACGCTTCGCCGCCAGCATATTTTGCCATTAATGCCGCTGCGTGTTGAATCGCTTCGAATGTACGTGTTGGGTCGATGCCTTTTTCAAAACGAGCACTTGATTCGCTGCGAAGACCTAAGTCTTTTGATGTGCGGCGTACTGTTTGACCTGCGAAATATGCAGACTCGATTAATACGTTTACTGTATCGTTATCTACTTCAGAGTTTGCTCCGCCCATTACACCGGCAACAGCTAATGCTTTTGTACCATTTGTAATGACAAGGTGGTGAGCTTGTAATGTACGTTCTTGATCGTCTAATGTTGTCATTTTCTCGCCTTCTTGTGCAAGACGAACAACGATTTCTTTTGATCCTAATTTATCATAGTCAAACGCATGTAACGGTTGACCGTATTCAATTAAGATATAGTTTGTAATATCAACTACGTTGCTAATCGGACGAATACCCGCTGCCATTAGGCGCGTTTGCATCCAGATTGGTGATGGACCAACTTTTACGTTTTTCACCATTTTTGCAATGTATAGTGGGTTTTGCTCTGTTGCTTCTACACTTACAGAAATGTAATCAGATGTTTTTTCTGCTGCTTCTTGTAAGTCTGCTGCTGGAAGTTTCACTTCACGACCGTAAATTGCTGCTACTTCGTATGCAACACCTAACATGTTTAAGCAATCTGCGCGGTTCGGTGTTAAACCTAGTTCAAGTACTTCATCATGTAGGTTTAAGATTTCTAATGCATCTGCGCCAACTTCTGCATCACTTGGGAAGATGAAAATACCTTCTGCATAATCTTTTGCAACTAATTTCCCATCAATGCCAAGCTCTTGTAAAGAACAAACCATACCATGAGATGCTTCGCCGCGTAGTTTTGCCTTTTTAATTTTGAAGTTGCCAGGAAGAACAGCACCAACTTTTGCAACTGGAACTTTTAAACCTTTCGCAATGTTAGGAGCTCCGCAAATAATTTGAACTGGCTCTTCCTCACCGATGTCGATTAAGCATTTGCTTAACTTATCAGCTTCCGGGTGTTTTTCGCACTCTAATACGTGACCAACTACAACACCTTTTACGCCTTTATTTAATACTTCAACGCCTTCTACTTCGATACCGCTTTTCGTAATTTTATCAGCTAATTCTTGTGCTGTTACATCTTTAATATCTACATACTCTTGTAACCAACGATATGATACGAACATTCTTTATCTCTCCTTCCCTTACGCTCGTTTGAATTGTTGTAAGAAACGTACATCGTTTGTATAGAAATGACGAATGTCATCAATGCCGTACTTTAACATCGCAATACGCTCTGCACCCATACCGAATGCGAAGCCTTGATATTCTTTTGAATCATAGCCAGCCATTTCAAGAACGTTCGGATGAACCATACCTGCACCTAAAATTTCAATCCAGCCAGTTCCTTTACATGTGCCGCAACCTTTTCCATGACACATCATACAAGAAATATCCATTTCAACAGATGGCTCTGTGAATGGGAAGAAACTTGGGCGAAGGCGAATTTCACGGTCTTCACCGAACATCTTCTTCGCAAATGCTTGTAATGTACCTTTTAAATCACTCATACGAATGTTTTTGTCGATTACAAGACCTTCGATTTGCATGAACTGGTGAGAGTGCGTTGCATCATCATCATCACGGCGATATACTTTACCAGGGCAAATAATTTTAATTGGGCCTTTTTCTGTATTCTTTTCCATCGTTCTTGCTTGTACAGAAGATGTATGTGTACGAAGCAACATTTCTTCTGTAATGTAGAAAGAATCTTGCATATCGCGTGCTGGGTGATCTTTCGGTAAGTTTAACGCTTCGAAGTTGTAATAGTCTTTTTCTACTTCTGGACCTTCAGCAACTTCATACCCCATACCGATGAATAAATCTTCAATTTGCTCAACAACTGCTGTTAACGGATGGTGACAGCCTGTATTTACAGGACGGCCTGGTAATGTTACATCAATTGTTTCAGATGATAATTTTGCTTCAATTACCGCTTTTTCTAAATGATTAATTTTTTCTTCTAAACGTGTTTGAATTGCTTCACGCACTTCATTTACTAACGCTCCCATACGCGGACGCTCTTCTGGAGATAATTTCCCCATGCCGCGCAGTACTTCTGTAATCGGACCTTTTTTTCCTAAATACGCTATGCGTACATCGTTTAAGCCCTTTAGCTCCTTCGCTTTTTCAATAAGCTCTAACGCTTCTTGCTTTAGCTCTTTTAAACGTGCTTCCATTTGGAACCCTCCTAATTTTAAAAATAAAAAAACCTCGCTCCCTAAAAAGGGACGAGGTAAATTCGCGGTACCACCCTAAATTGACAGAACAAGTCTGCCCACTCAATTCGTTATAACGGCTTTTTAAGCCGGAACGCCTTTACATTTACATGGTCCTGGCGTCAACTCCAGAGGTGAATTCACTTACGTCTACCATGAGAATACTTTCAGTCTACGGAATTCTCTCCCTATATGGCGATTTTGCAAGTTACTCTTCTCTATCAACGTTTTTAACTATTTTACTTCCATCTATTATAAGAAGTTTTTTATCGATTCGCAACCGGAGTTTGTAAATAATACGTTAAAATCCCTGCTGCAACCGCAACATTTAATGATTCTGCTCCTCCATAAATCGGGATGTATAAGTTTTGATTACATTTAGTAAGAATCTCTTGGCGTACACCATTTCCTTCGTTCCCTACAATTAGTGCGAAACTTCCCGCCGGTGTAACTTCACCGTACGGAACCCCGTTTTCAAGAGCTGTTCCGTATACAGGAACGTTCTTTTCTTTTAATTTGTCTACCCATTCTTCTAAGCTTCCTTTTACAATCGGTAAATGGAATACAGAGCCTTGTGTAGAACGCAGTACTTTACTGTTATAAATATCAACGCATCCTTCTCCAAGCACAACGGCATGAATACCAGCTGCATCTGCTGTACGAATAATTGTTCCTAAGTTACCTGGATCTTGCAGACCGTCAAGTAATAGGAATTTTCCATCTGTCAAATTCACTTCTTTTTCTTGTTTTTCACAAACCGCAAATACGCCTTGTGTTGTTTCTGTTTCACGAAGTACCTTTACAATTACTTCAGGCACAATATACATTTCGACATCAGCAACCGTCCAATCTTTCGGAAGATCTGTTTGATCTGAAACGATAAGTTCTGTTACAACTCCTGCTTTTAAAGCTTCCTCCACTAAATGGAATCCTTCTACAAAAAATAGTCCTTTTTTATCGCGCTCTTTTTTCGTCTGCAGCTTTTTCCACTGCTTTACGCGCGGATTTTGTACTGAATCAATGTTTTTCATAATATGTATTTCCCTCTCTTCTTGTCTTCTCATTATAGCCTATTTTTCATACATATTTACATAAAAAAGAACAAAAACTAATGTCAGTTTCCATTCCTAAAAAGAGGTGAAAGTGATGAACTTTAATTTACGCGGTGCTGTATTAGCGAACGTATCAGGAAATACGCAAGACCAATTACAAGAAACAATTATCGATGCGATTCAAAGCGGGGAAGAAAAAATGCTTCCAGGACTTGGCGTTTTGTTTGAAGTCATTTGGAAAAATGCTGATGAAAATGAAAAACATGAGATGTTAACGACGTTGGAGCAAGGCTTAAAAAAATAAAGAATTTCTTCCTCACCTATCCTTGACTCTTAAGGTAAAGAAATTTTGCTTTATAAAAATAACGGAGTAAGAATGATAGAAATCACCTCAGCATTTGCTGAGGTGATTTCTATTTTGATTATGGAATTTCAAATGATTACATAGTATGTAACTATGGAACATTTTAAGCTCTTTACCCAAAGATAAGGTTGACATTTTAATGCCCCGAAAAATAGCTGTTGATTATTTCAATAGTCGCCGCAACAGCGTTTAATAGGCTTAATTGTTGATATCCTCCATAATTCCATTGAATAACGGGCCTAAAATGGTATTTATAATCGCGTTCATCCGAACAACAAATGTTTTAACTGTTTTCGTAACGACACCAACTCAGTAAAATTGAAAGCAATGATTGCGAAATGACTATCGCTCAGTATTGCTCCTCAAAAAAGAAAAATGCATTATATAAAAAAGCCTTGCGGAGAAAACCGAAGGCTAATTCATATACCTATACACTTATTAATTTATTTATGCTTGAGTATCCGAAATAGATGGAATATCCGGAATATTTGGGACGAAGGTGCGAATAGACTGAAGAAGGTTGTTTGCAATATTTTGTTGTTGAGCTGTTAGTGTACCACCACCAGTAAATACTGTAATACAGACTGGGCAAACTTCAATATGAATTCCCAATAGGTTAATAGCAAGTCCACCAGGTACGTTTACAGTGAGAATAGATGTTGAACCTGCAGGAGGAGTGCAAGTTTGACAGTTAGTTAAAAGTGCCATAAAATCAATTCCTTTCTTTATGAGGTTACTTATATTTATATGACCGAATATGGCTCTGCGAAATAGACATTTGGACAACTTTCGATCATTTTGTTAAAATATTCCCAAAATTAGGCGTGATTTCTGTATTAGTAAGATTTTTGATACCTTGCTCTATATCATGGTTAATAATTTTTTATCTCTTCTATCAATCATAACGACATGGCCTTCTCCAGCAAATACTAGATTCTCTTTTTCTATCCAAAATAAAGCGAAACTTCCATCAGTGGGGGTTTTCTTCATCCTCCACCGATGGAAAGCTCTCACCAATCTGGCGCATGCCAGCAGTAATCCCCACACCTATCTTCTGTAGAAAAGCGAAAGCGGCCGCCCAGAATCGCAGGACGCCAGAGAGGCGCTTTTTGCCTCGTCCGAGGGGGCGAAACGACCGGAGATTCTAGCTGCTAGAGCTGGACAACGCTTCTCTCTGAATCTTGAGGTGAGGGTATTACTGTCCACGAATAGCGGAATAAAAATCACCTTAGCAAATGCTGGGGTGGTTTTTATTTTAATTATGAAATTTTTAACTATTATGTAATATTTGACTATAGAACATTTTATCCAAATATGTATAATTTTAAATATACATAATAGAGAGGATTGGATATATGCAGCATTCTGTACAACTTACATATGATCAAAAACATTCTTTATCATGGGGAAAATTCATTGGTTCTTTGTTATTCGCTTATTTTGGAACAGGACTCATAAGCGGCTTATTTGTAGTACTCCCTGCTATCATTTACACCCATGGTCTTACTGACAAAAAACAAATTGCCCTATATGAATCAATCGGAAATACTGGAAACACTCTTTTACAATTATTAGTTTTATTGTTATTCATTTATAAATTCGAACCGATTAAAAGATTATTATTTCCTATTTTCAACTTTCAAGTACTCAAGAAAGTTCGTACATATATATACTTATTTCTTTTCTTGGGACTTAGTATCCTTATCAATCAGTTCTTCCTTGCATCTTTATTTCCTGATGCACCGCAGCAACAATCTAATGCTTTACATTTAGAAACTTTAAAACAATATAAAATTCTATTAATAATTGGATCTGCCATATTCATTCCTATTTTTGAAGAACTTATTTTCCGCGGAATCATTCTTCAATTTTTCCAGCAGCGTTTTCCATTTTGGCTGGCATCAATCGGATCAAGCTTCATCTTTGGAATCGCTCATACATATTCTCTAGGTATTATGGTTAGTGCTTTTATCATGGGCATGTTTATGGCTGTATTATGTAAAAAAACGAACTCCATTATTCCAGCTATGTTATTCCATATGATAAATAACACACTGGCGTTTTTATTATAAAGTGAAACTTCCATCAGTTGGGGGGCTTCATCCCCCACTGATGGAGAGCCCACCCACTCGGGGTCTTACTGCCCAAAAGTAGCGGGATGAAAAGAGGTATCACTACAAAGCGATACCTCTTTTCCTATTTTACAACAACTTCAAATGCTTCCTCTTTTAGCACTTTTCGATAATCCGTTTTCTTTTCTCCTTCTTCACCAGATGTTACTGTAGGAGTAAACGTAATTTTTGAAACACTATCGTCCAGTGTTTCAAAACACGAATAACTGTCTTTAAGTAATGTATGTCCTGACACAGGCTTTAAGTCATTACCATTTTGATCTTTCGCAGAAAAAGTTACATCTAGCTCTGTTCCGTTTAGCATTTTATAGTTCAATTTCGTAGATGCTGGCGTGATTTTTAAATCTTCAACTTCTATCCTTTGACCGTTTTGCAATGTAAAATGCTTATGAATCGGTATTGTCTTTGTCTCTATTTTTAACTTATCGCCAGACGCTTTAAAAGAAAATCCCCATTCTCCTTTAACAGAAGATTTATGGCTCATCAATCTGATATCTCGATATACAACTTGTGTATCATCCATTTCTATCAAAAATCCACATTTTTTCATAATATCCAAAATAAACCGCTTGTTATAAAATATAACTTATTACATAGGAGGTTTTCTTACATATGCCAATCTTTAGCTTACTCTGGATATTTTTCGTACCCGTTCTTGTACTATGCGGCATTGGCGGGGGACTATTTTTCATTATAAGAGGAGCAATACATAAAAAATGGTTTATTCTTCTAATGGGAATCGTTTGTTTTTCACTCGTTCTCCTGCCTCTTATTTTTGCAGGGATAGGAAGGGATGCAGAACAGTCTCTCCTACTTTCGACGTCTATGTACTGGGGTATGTTAGCTATCGCTAGTTTATTAGCAGGAATTAGCGGGGCGCGCAATCAAATAACTAGCATTAAACATGTAGGGATTACTGTATTTTCTCTTGTTGTAGTAGGGATGTTTTTTTATGAAATGATGTAATACTCTTCTTTATTATCTTGAAAGGAGAACATAACTTGAAAAAATCCTTCTTGTTTTTTTGCTTCTTATTTTTAGCAAGTTGCCACCAAGAACAAGAATCGCTTCCAAAAATGAGTGTAAAAGTAAACGAGAAACCTTTAGAAGTATATCAGGGAAGTTATTGCTGGGATACAAAATGTGTGGATAAGATTGGTCCTGAGCAAATAGCCACCAAACATACACCCGCTGTTGTACGAAAAGGAAGTGAAGCTGCCTTCTCTGTCAAATCAAAAAGGAAACAGAAATCAATTGATGTTACGATGCTTCGTAACGGAGCCGCTGTTCCTGTTGTTTTAAATAAAAACAATACAATTCCTCTTCCAAGTGAACCTGGAACATACATATATCATATCGGCGTTTTTTGGGAGCAAGGCGATGTGGGGTATATCTTTCAAGTAAAAGTAGAATAAATTTTTTTTCTATTACATCATTAATTACTTTACTAACATAACAATGATGTAGTAAAATGTTCAAAATATATTTATAGCTATTGTTTTTCTCTAAAATATACTGCACTGAATGAAAGGAGTGAATGTTTTATGCGCCGTGTTACACTTGAACAAATTTTTCAGCATCCCATCACCCAAAAATATGTAAACCGTTCTGGAATGGTTCATGCGATTGCTGTCGCTTATCACGCGTTCCACTTAGCCAAAAAGCATCACGCCTCAGTCGATGCGGCAACAAAGGCTGGCTTTCTTCATGATATCGGACATCACACATGGTATCGCAATGGGGAATGGGACTATGAATTGTATAAAGAGAATGATATACACGCTATTAAAGGAGCGGAAAGAGCTCATAAATTGCTAATCCGATTAGGAGAACACCCTAATCAAGCAAAGGAAATTTCTGTTGCCATTCTCCTGCACACTGATTCTTTTCTACTAGAGCAAACACTTGAAAGAACGTCTCTGCAAAATATTATTAAATGGGCAGATGAAGCAGATGAAGAACCAGGGGGAACACATCACTATCGAACAATCTCTTATGAAAAAGCACTGCAAGCGATCAAGCGATTAGATCAGATGGTAGATCGCGAATTACAAACAAATCCACCATCCTGTTTGCATATTCCTGCAAATAAAGGAAAAGAACAAACAAAACTTGTACAGCATTAACATAAAAAGTGAAACTTCCATCAATGGGGGATTTTCTTCATCCCCCACTGATGGAAGGCTCACCCAATCGGGCTCTTACCGCCCAAAATAGCGGGATAACTGAAAATACATGAATAACAAACTTACAAATAAAAAAAGCAGAGATTATCTCTCTGCTTTTTTGTTCGCCTTATTTCCTGGTTGTAAGAAAAACGATAAGACTAAGGCAATGGCTGTTAAGAGCGTCGCAATCCAAAACGCATCATTAATTCCGTTAATAACGGACAACTTCGAAACTTGCCCAAATAGCATTTGCGAACCTAACGCGTTTCCTGCCTGAGCTGACCCAGTCAATGCAGCAACACTTTGCCCCATTTGAGCTAGTTTGTCTACAATAATTGGATTCGTTGTTGTTATTGCATTTGCATAGTCTGCCATATGATTTGTCGTTTGCTGCGTCATAATTGTAATTAAGAGCGCAGTCCCGATTGAACCAGCAACTTGTCTTGATGTATTTTGCGTTGCCGTTCCATGAGAAATGAGTCTCATTGGTAGAGCATTCATCCCCGCTGTCATGATTGGCATCATGATAAAGGACATCCCAAACGAACGAATAATATAATCTCTCATAATTTCAAAATAAGGTGTGTCTAATGTTAAATGTGTAAATTGATATGTTGCGTACGTTGTAAGAAGTAATCCAAAAATAGCAAGTGGGCGAATTCCATATTTATCAAATAATTTCCCGGCAAACGGCCCCATCAATCCCATGATTAAAGATCCTGGAAGAAGGAGTAATCCGGAATCAATCGGTGTAAATCCACGGATATTTTGTAAATATACAGGAAGCAATATCATGCCGCCATATAATGCCATTGTAACAATTGCATTGATTAAAAGCGTCGAAGTAAATGCAGAATAGCGGAATACGCGCAGATCTAACATTTTATTGTCAGCCGTTAACTGTCTCCATATGAATAAACTTAGTCCAATGATACCAATTACAATTGCAATGATAACTTCTGCACTGCTCCAACCGTTATTTCCCGCTTCACTAAAACCATATAGTAAGCTTCCAAGTCCGATACTAGAAGCGATCACACCAAACGTATCTAGCGTTGCCTTTGATACAGGCTGTTTCAGTGTGAAATATTTTAGTGCTAATGCAATAATGAGTACACCAATAATAAACATCGCATAGAACATAACATTCCATGTATAGTTTTGAATAACCCACCCTGTAATTGTTGGTCCAACGGCAGGTCCTAAAATCATCGCAATACCAAGTAGTCCCATCGCGGCCCCGCGTTTATGCGGCGGGAAGATTGTCATAAAAATATTCATTCCGACAGGCATTAAAATACCAGCACCAACAGCTTGAATGACACGTCCTGTCATCATCATCGTAAAACTTCCAGATAGCGCACAAATAAGCGAACCTACTGTAAAGAACAGCATAGCCGATAGAAATAAGTTTCGATACGTAAATCGAGAAACTAAAAATGCACTAATCGGTACTAATACCCCGTTCACAAGCATAAAACCCGTTGTAAGCCACTGCGCTGTAGATGTTGATACATTAAATTCATTCATTAATGCTGGCAAAGCCACGTTAATTAATGTTTGATTCAAAATCGAAATGAACATCCCGAAAATAAGAACACCCAAGACTGCTTTTACGTTAAAATCAGGAAGCATCGTTTGAGAACGAGAAGATTTCTGTTCTGTACCTTCTGCTTTTTGTTCTTGAACTGGTTCTTCTTGTTTTACGATTTTTTGTTCTTGGGCTGGTTCTTCTTGTTTTACAATTGATTCTTCTACAATCGCTTGTTTTCCAGTTCTTTCTTCAGTAGCTTCAGATGTTTCTTGTCTTATTACTGCCTCTTTTGTATCTTCAAAAACCGCTTGAACTGGTTCTTCTAGCCCCTTTTCTTTTTTCCTAAAGACACGATTTACAACGATGAACACGCCAATACATAAAAGAGCGTACCCTGCAATAAAAATCGAGGACATATTTCATTCCCCCTTACTTATGAATTCGAACTGTGACATTCATGCCCGGGACAATATTTAATGATTTATTATGGTCTAGTGAGATTTTAACCGGAATAACTTGTGTTACTTTCGTATAGTTTGCTGTTGCATTGCTAGATGGCAGCATAGAGAATGTATTTGCTGTTGTTAAACCAATTTGTTCTACTTTTCCTGTTAATGTTGTAGAAGGATATGCATCTACATATACATCTACATCTTGCCCTTTTTGAACATCGTCGATATCTGTTTCTTTAATGTTTGCCGTTACCCATAAGTCGCTCATATTATACGCATATGCAAGTGGTGTTCCCGGCGCAATGTAAGAATCTTGCGTTGCATTCGATTGAACAAGCGTTGCATTTGTTGGAACTGTAACATCTACTTCTTGCGCTGTATTGCCAGCGTTACTCGTTACAGAACCTACTTTATCGCCAGCATTATAATTTTTTCCTACTTCAGCTGTCCAGCTTGTTAATTTCCCAGAAACTGGAGATGCAATAGGTACTACTTTCCCATCAATTTTAGCATTGTCTGTTTTTAAATAATTTGTTGATTGATTATAATAATAATAGCCAGCAAATCCTCCACCAACTAACACAATCAATGTAATAATGTTGATGACAACCATTCTTCGTAATTGACTCATTGTGTTCTCTCCTTATTTTTAATTTTAGTTTGTTTTCTAATAAGCCCTTTCTTTTTTAGTTAATAATATTGACCATTCATATTATTAAGGACTAATCAAAAAAAAGAACCCTTTTTCTGGCACAAAATACTCTCCTTATTTTGTGCTAAGAAAAAGAATATCGTTTATAATTATAAATAATTTATTACGAACGACAACCGTCAATTTATTTCGATATGTTGTTTTTCCGACATTCGCCTATATATGTGTTGAAAAAGTATGAAAAACAAAGCAAGGAGAACGAAAATGTCTATTAAAAATTCAAATGATCCACGCGTAAAACGAACGAGGCAAGCGATCCATGATGCTCTTATATCTTTAATACATGAAAAGGGTTTTGATAGCATTACGGTTCAAGATATTGCTGAAAAGGCAACTGTAAATCGCGCAACCTTCTATAGTCATTATCACGACAAATATGATTTATTAGACAAAAGCATTGAAGAAATGTTAACAACATTAGCGGATATTCTCAAGTCGAAGAAATTAGATAAGAAGGAGTTTGAACTTACCTTTGATACGCCCCATCCTATCTTTTTATCTTTGTTTAGCCATATTGCTGAACATGCTTTCTTTTATCAAGTGATGCTCGGAGATAACGGGATTCCGAAGTTTTCCTTGCAAATGATGAAAGCGATTCAAGCGAATCTGCTTATCGCCCTTTCTCTTTCACAACCAAATGAAGAAGAATTGATTGTGCCTCGTGATATTCTCGCTAGTTATATTACAGGTGCACATTTAGGTATGATTCTTTCTTGGTTAAAACGAAACATGCCGTATACGCCCCATTACATGGCCTTGCAGCTATCTCGTTTAATCATTTTAGGTCCGTATGCAGCCGCTGGATTAGAATCACCATTTAAATGAAAAAGAGCGAAAAGAATATCCTTTCGCTCTTTCTTATATCAATCAAATGTAATGTTATGTACAGCCTCAGCATCAAGACGTTTCACAACTTCTACAATTAACTTCACTGTGTTTTCATAGTCATCACGATGTAACATTGCAGCATGAGAATGAATATAGCGAGTTGCAATTGTAATTGCCATCGCTGGAATACCATCTACAGAAACATGAATTGCACCTGCATCCGTTCCGCCGCCTGGCAGTGCATCGTATTGATATGGAATATTTAATTCATCTGCTACGCCAACAACGAAGTCACGAAGACCTTTATGTCCAACGATAGATGCATCATATAAAATAATTTGCGGGCCATCACCCATTTTGCCTTGTGCTTCTTTTTCGCTTATACCTGGTGTATCACCAGCAATACCAACATCGACTGCAAATGCGATATCAGGTTGAATATAATTTGCAGATGTTTTCGCCCCGCGAAGACCTACTTCTTCTTGTACAGTTCCAACACCGTATACGATATTTGGATGTTTTTCATCTTTTAATTGTTTTAGGACATCAATTGCGATTGCACAGCCAATGCGGTTGTCCCATGCTTTCGCAAGTAACATTTTCTCATTTTTCATCACTTGGAATTCAAAATATGGTACAACTTGATCTCCTGGACGTACGCCCCACTCCATTGCCTCTTCTTTACTAGAAGCACCAATATCAATAAACATATCTTTAATATCCACTGGTTTTTTACGAGCTTCTACTGGTAAAACGTGAGGTGGTTTTGAACCAATGACCCCCGTTACATCACCGTTGCTCGTAACAATAGTTACACGCTGTGCTAACATAACTTGTGACCACCAGCCGCCAACTGTTTGGAAGCGTAAGAAACCTTTATCAGTAATTTGCGTAATCATAAAACCAACTTCATCTAAGTGACCCGCTACCATAATTTTTGGGCCGTTACCGTCACCGATTTTTTTCGCAACTAAGCTTCCTAAATTATCTGTTGATACTTCATCAGCAAACGGTGCAATATATTTTTTCATTACTTCACGAGGCTCACGTTCATTTCCTGCAATCCCGCGTGCATCCGTTAGTTCTTTTAACATTGTCAATGTCGCATCTAATTTTGTCATTGGACAATGACCTCCTTTTTCTTCATCCCTTCAATTATACAAGAGGGGGAAAGAATGTTCAAAAAATTTCATCAATACCCTTCTGTTTGACGCTGATGATTCACTTCGTTTTTATCTAAATATGCTTTCTCAATCTCTTCTTGATCAAAATCAAGTGCTTGTCCTAGGCGAAGATAGCTCGTAAACAATTCAATATAATTTGTAATAGACGGCTGTTCGTTAAAACGGATTGCTTTTGCATATGCATCTAAGAAAATTTCTACCTGCGTTTTATTTGTTGTTGCACACTTATAAAACAAGAAATTTTTATCAACGCCTAAGTCAATCCCGATAGATAAAATAAAATGTAAGCCATCTACATACTCTTCTAGTACAATCTCACACTCAGATGCTGGCTTGTTGCTCCAATATTTAAAGCAGCGTGTTTCATTTGCCAGTTCACCAATTTCTACAAGAAGCGCTAGCATTTTTTCTTTTAAGAGCTTTTTCGGCTCTAAATTATGTTCTCTCGCAATACGGTCGTCTAACTCTTTTTGTAATTTAAATAGTTGTAGTAAATCCAAAACGTACTCCTCCTTCAATATCAAATAAACATTATCCGATATTGTTCCATTCTAATGGTAAATGTAAGAAAATAAGCAAGTCATATTCTTACATTATAACAGTGTCAGTTTCGCGTGGAAAGACAAGATTGTCTGAAGTCAAGCTTCCTTTTCACAGCATATTTCATTCAAATAAAGTGAAACTTTCATCAGTGGAAGTTTTCTTCATCCCCACTAATGGAAAATGGAAAGCTCTCACCAATCGGGCGCATGCCAGCAGTTATCCTCCATCTATCTTCTTCGGACTCCTCATAATCTTATGGGTGGGGTCTTACTACCCGCGAATAGAAGGATAAACATAAAAAGCCCGAGAAATACCTCCGACTTTTATGTTTATTCTTCTATATTATTGTATCTTTTATGCCTACTTTGTCATATCTAAAACAACACGTCCATTAATCTTTCCTTCTTCCATTTCAGAAAAAATATCATTAATTTCATGAAGATGACGTGTTTCAATAATTACTTTTACTTTTCCTTCTGCGGCAAATTGCAGTGCTTCTTGTAAATCTTTACGTGTTCCAACGATAGAGCCAACGATTTTTACAGCATTTAATACAGTATCAAAAATTGGCACTTCCATCATCTCTGGTGGTAAACCGACTGCAACGCATGATCCGCCGCGGCGCACTGCACGGTAGGCTTGGTCAAATGCCGGCTTCGACACAGCTGTACAAATGGAAGCATGCACACCATTTACTTGTTCATGAATCCAAAGTGCTGCATCCTCTTTTAATGGATTCACGACTAAATCTGCACCCAATTCTTTTGCGAGTTCAAGTTTTTCATCAAATGTATCCACAGCTACAACGTGTAAGCCCATTGCCTTTGCATATTGTACTGCTAGGTGTCCAAGTCCACCAATCCCAAAGATAGCAACCCACTGTCCAGGTTTTGCTTCAGATACTTTTAACGCTTTATATGTTGTAACACCTGCACAAAACAGCGGTGCTGCGTCAATAAAACTTAAGTTCTCAGGCACTTGCATTACGTAATCCGCTGCCGCAACGCAATATTCGGCATAACCGCCATCAACAGAATAGCCGGCGTTATGTTGATCCAAGCAAAGCGTTTCTCTTCCTGTTAAACAGTATTCACAATGACCACATGCTGAATATAACCATGGGATCCCAACACGATCACCAACTTTTAAATGCGTAACACCTTCGCCGACTTCTTCAATTACACCAACACCTTCATGTCCTGGAATTAATGGCAGCTTCGGCTTTACTGGCCAATCACCGTGTGCTGCATGCAAGTCCGTATGACAAACGCCGCAAGCGTGAATATGTACAAGTACTTGATTTGGACCTGCTTTCGGTTTCGGCACGTCCTTTACCTCTAATTGTTCTTTAAATTGGTTTACAACAGCTGCTTTCAAATGAATTCCTCCTTCAACCCGCTTTTTGGAAAAAGTTTTCATTTACATATTAAAGCATTTCTATTTACCAAAGAGGAACTTTTTTGGATATTTTTTGAATTTTTTATGAATATTAGGATTTATTCTTTGATAATAAACATTAAAAAAATCCTTAGGAGCAATGTCCTAAGGATTTATTATCAATTACTTGTTTAAAGCAGTTTTAGCAGCTGTTGCTAATTCAGCGAAAGCTTTTTCGTCATAAACAGCTAGGTCAGCAAGCATTTTGCGGTTTACTTCGATACCAGCAAGCTTAAGACCGTTCATTAAACGGCTGTAAGAAAGACCGTTCATACGAGCAGCTGCGTTAATACGAGTGATCCATAATTTACGGAAGTCACGTTTCTTTTGACGACGGTCACGGAACGCATACATTAAAGATTTCATTACTTGTTGGTTAGCAACTTTGTATAATGTATGTTTAGAACCGTAGTAACCTTTTGCTAATTTAATAATTTTTTTACGACGTTTACGAGTAACCGTACCACCTTTTACTCTTGGCATATTATTTCCCTCCTAGATATCTATCTGAACAAAATATTAATTACATGTTGTCAAGCATTTGACGAATACGTTTGAAGTCACCAGCGCTTACTACACCAGCTTTACGTAATTTACGTTTAGCTTTTGTAGATTTGTTAGCGAATAAGTGGCTTGTGTAAGCGTGAGAACGCTTTAGTTTACCAGATCCTGTTTTTTTGAAACGCTTTGCAGCGCCGCGGTGAGTTTTCTGTTTAGGCATAGTGATTTCCTCCTCTATTTATTACTTATCATTTTTCGGTGCTAAAACTAAGAACATACTACGTCCTTCCATTTTTGGCTTAGATTCAATTGTACTAACTTCAGCACAAGCTTCAGAGAAGCGATCTAAAACACGTTGACCGATTTCTTTATGAGTAATAGCACGACCTTTAAAGCGAATAGACGCTTTAACTTTGTCGCCTTTCTCCAAGAATTTAATAGCATTACGAAGTTTTGTGTTAAAGTCATGTTCATCGATTGTTGGACTTAAACGAACTTCTTTCATGCTAATGATTTTTTGATTTTTGCGCTGCTCTTTTTCTTTCTTTTGTTGCTCAAAGCGGAATTTTCCGTAGTCCATAATACGGCATACTGGTGGTTTCGCATTTGGAGCAACTAATACTAGATCAAGATTTACGTTTGCAGCCATATCTAATGCTTCTTGACGAGACTTAATTCCAAGTTGATCACCATTTGCACCAACTAAACGTACTTCACGTGCACGAATTTGCTCGTTAATCATCATGTCCTTGCTAATAGTAAGCCACCTCCAAGGTTTTATGGGAATACGTTTTGGGAAGGCAGAACCCAAACAAAAAAGTGCGGGCATATGACACCCACACTTGTAATATCTTAAGTAAGAAATACATTTACCCGGTAACTGCTTTCGCGTCAATCAGGTGAGAAGCGGGTGCTTCTACTTGTTCCACAAATCCGTATTCTATTATCCTTGATGATTCTATCATAGGACGTGATGCGTGTCAAGAAGTCGAGCTTCTTAAGTAGCAACAAAAAATATTGTAACAAACAAAACGAATACATGCAACATTTTTTTATACAAAGCGAACTTTGGTTCTTATTACCAAACAAAAATATAAAAAAAGCCGCGGACGAACCGCGACTTTTTCTTATCGTTTTCCTTCAGCTTTAATTAAGTCAACGAAAGCATCTAATGAGATTGTTTCTGATTTTTGTTCGCCGTATTTACGTACGTTTACACCAGTTTCAGCAACTTCATTGTCACCTACTACAAGCATATACGGGATTTTTTGCATTTGTGCTTCGCGGATTTTGTAACCGATTTTCTCGTCACGAGTATCCACTTCAACACGAATGCCAGCACGTTGTAATTCTTCTTGTACTTTCTTCGCATAGTCTAAATGTACTTGCG
Source organism: Bacillus yunxiaonensis (assembly GCF_037104695.1). Taxonomy (NCBI): domain Bacteria; kingdom Bacillati; phylum Bacillota; class Bacilli; order Caryophanales; family Bacillaceae; genus Bacillus; species Bacillus yunxiaonensis. Next base: position 545,436 of record NZ_JBAWSV010000002.1, read on the forward strand.
GAGAAACTGGAATTACTTGCACTTGAACTGGTGCCAACCAAGTTGGGAATGCACCTTTGTATTCTTCGATTAAGAAGGCAACAAAGCGTTCCATAGTTGATACAACACCGCGGTGGATAACAACTGGACGATGATGCTTACCGTCTTCACCGATGTAAGTTAATTCAAAGCGTTCTGGAAGTAAGAAGTCTAATTGTACAGTTGAAAGTGTTTCGTCTTTTCCAAGCGCAGTACGAACTTGCACGTCAAGTTTCGGACCATAGAACGCCGCTTCACCTTCAGCTTCATAGTACTCAAGACCCATTTCATCCATAGCTTCTTTTAACATGCCTTGTGCTCTTTCCCACATTTCATCGTCATCGTAATACTTTTTAGTATCCTCTGGATCACGATAAGATAAGCGGAATGAATAATTTTCTAAACCGAAGTCTTTGTATACTTCTAAAGTTAAGTTTACAACGCGTTTTAATTCTTCTTTAATTTGGTCTGGACGAACGAAAATGTGCGCATCATTTAAAGTCATCCCGCGTACACGCTGTAATCCAGATAGTGCACCAGACATTTCATAGCGGTGCATTGTTCCAAGCTCCGCAATACGGATTGGTAATTCACGATAGCTATGGATATCATTTTTATAAACCATCATATGGTGAGGGCAGTTCATTGGACGAAGTACTAATTCTTCATTATCCATTTCCATTGATGGGAACATGCCATCTCGGTAGTGATTCCAGTGACCAGAAGTTTCATAAAGCTCTCGGCTTCCTAGTACCGGAGTATATACGTGGTCATAGCCTAAACTTGCCTCTTTATCAACAATGTAACGCTCGATAATACGGCGGATTGTTGCACCTTTTGGTAACCAAAGTGGTAAACCTTGTCCTACTTTTTGGCTATTTGTAAATAGTTTTAACTCTTTACCTAATTTACGGTGATCACGCTCTTTCGCTTCTTCAAGCATACGTAGATGCTCATCTAATTCTGCTTTTTTCACGAATGCAGTACCGTAAATACGTTGCAACATTTTGTTGTTGCTATCACCGCGCCAGTAAGCACCTGCCACGCTTAATAATTTAAATACTTTAATCTTCCCTGTAGATGGAAGGTGAATACCGCGGCAAAGGTCGAAGAATTCGCCTTGTTCATAAATTGAAATAACCGCATCTTCTGGAAGATCGTTAATTAATTCTAATTTTAGCTCATCGCCGATTTCTTCATAGCGACGAAGTGCTTCAGCACGTGGTACTTCATGACGAACGATTTCTAAGTTCTCGTTCACAATCTTTTGCATTTCTTTTTCAATTTTTGGGAAGTCCTCAACTGTAATTGCTTCTTCCATATCGATATCGTAGTAGAAGCCATTTTCGATTACTGGACCAATTCCTAGCTTCACATCTTTATATAAACGCTTTAATGCTTGTGCTAATAGGTGGGCTGTTGAATGGCGTAAAATGTACAAACCATCTTCAGAATCTAATGTAACGATAGAAATTGTACCATCTTGCTCAATCGGTGTACGTAAGTCTACCATTTCCTCATTTAATTTCCCTGCGATCGCTTTTTTCTTTAAGCCAGGGCTAATAGAAGCAGCAATGTCTTCTGTTGTTGTTCCTTTTGGAAACTCCTTCACAGCTCCGTCTGGGAATGTAATTTTTACTACATCTGCCATCTTTGGTCACTCCTTTTTTATAGTCAAAATAAAAAACACCCGTCCCTATAAAAAGGGACGAGTGTTGAATTCGTGGTTCCACCCTTGTTCCAGCTAACGCATTGTTAACTGCTCAAGTTCATTATAACGGCATTTACCGTCAGCAATTACTAGAATTTCGTTCACTGCTGAAGTTCAGAGGTGGTAAGTAATAATCTCGTATTAAGAAGCTCACAGCCTAAGGCTTCCCTCTCTGAGAATCGTAGATAATCACTCATGTCCTCATCGTAACATTTCAATGTATTTTCATGTATGTACGTAATTATATGCTCAAAAATTTAGAAAATCAAGGGCGTTCCCTTTATTTTTATAATTTTTCACATTCTTTTCAAATTCATGAAGCGCATATAGTTGCACTCTCTCTTGAAACACATTTTGAATTGTCACGATCATATTATGATCTTGCTCTTTTGTATACAGATGAATTTTTTTAGGCGCAATTGAAAGAAGCGGCGCCATGATATTCGGATCAATATATAAATCTTTTTGAGAGAGTAATCCTTCTTCTATATACTGAACAAGTTTATCTTGTTTTAAACGAGCTCCCTTTTCATCATAAAAAATAAAACTGTCATCAAACACAAGATGCAAGGATGACAAACGCGACTTTCGACTGCTTACTTGCTGCCTAAGCGTTTCCACAAACATTTGATACTCTTGTTCTAATTTATATTCGTCTATCGCCATCTCCGCAGTTCGATATAAAAATTCACTGTACTTTCTTAAGCGAAAACGGATATATGCTTCAAACGAAAAAGACATCGTATCGCGCATCCATCCTCGCAAGGAAGACACCACCAATTCTTTCCCTCTTTGTTTAGAAAGCGCATCTGTTAGCCCTTTACGTTTTCCATTCAAAATAGAATGGGCCATATGTAAAATTTGAATTCTCTCTTCTCGCTCTTCATAGTAAAACTTCTCTTTTAAAATAGCACTTATCCATTCATCTTGTTTTGTATTTATAATATATTGAACAAGTACTGGAATAACCACTCGATCAATATAGCCTGATTTTTGTATTGGTATATGAACAATCACCATTTGTTCGTACAAATAAATACTTATTTCTGCATTTATATCATCTGTCCGTTTTTTCAGCTCTTTATATATAACAATGGCATCATTTTTTTCTTCGAAGCAAATTTCAATCACTTTTGTCCCCCCTTTTATAATCCTTGCTATTTCCATATATATTAGGGGAATGTACAAAAAATGATACAAGCTAATATGAATTTTTTATATTCATAAGCCATTTTTACTGTATAATTTTACTAAAAAGATTTTAAAAAGAGCGATACAATATGTACGAATACAAATTTGTAAAAATCGAACTAAAATCCGGTCTAATGGCATCTAAACCAAAAGAAGATTATCAAACAATTATTACAGAACACGCTAAAGAAGGTTGGCGCTTCGTACAAATTTTCGCTCCTAGTACAGCAGGAACTGGATCAACTGCATATTTCGAACTTATTTTCGAACGAAAACAAACTATATAATAAAAAAGAGCAAGCTCACTGCTTGCTCTTTACGTATGCCGACGATTTTTCCCACCAATAGGAATCGGCTTCGCTAAATATTTAATACGCTCCATAATACGGGCCGCTTTCATTTCTTCTGCTTCTCCACGCTGCGTATATGTTAGATGATGTTCTAACTCTTTAAAATCAAAATTTGATGTAAAGAACGTCGGTAAATTTTCCAACATGCGAAATTGTAAGATGGCACCGAGGACATCATCACGTACAAAGCTGGACATTGCTTCTGCCCCAATATCATCTAACATTAAGACTTGTACACGCTTCACAGCATCAATCTTTTCACCTATCGTGTTATCTTGCAGTGAACTTTTAATTTCCCGTAAAAATTCTGGTAAGTATACAATCATTGAACTTACCTTTTTTAAGGCTAATTCATTTGCAATCGCTCCTAAGAGATACGTTTTTCCTACACCAAATTTACCATAGAGATATAAACCCTGTACTTTTTTCCCCGGTTCATACGCACTTAAAAATCCATTCGCTGCATCAATCGCATCAATACGCGCATCTAAATCCGATGGGTCTAAATTTTCCATAGAAGCCTTCAAAATATCACTTGGCATATAGACACTCTGCACTAATTTTTCATATTTCTTTCTCTCATCATAAGCTACTTTTCTCACACAACGATCATACTGAATATCAATCATCTTACCTTGAATAATCAATTTTGGCTCATATCCTTGAATCATATTTTTACATGATTCTAAGTTCGGACAATCTGTGCATCCAACACTTTGCTCAATATATTCATACAGTTTCACAAGACTTCGTTCTATCATAGAAGTCGTTACTTCCCCTTTATGTTCTTCCACAAATTCTTTCACACGGGGATGTGCCATAACTTCTGCTTTTAACACTTCATATCTATTTTTAAAATTTTCGTTTTGCATCAATTTTGCAAATGAATTTTGAATATGCTCCATTTTTTCACCTCAAAGAGCGTTCATTCTCCTCTACTAATCACGCTTATATTTTTTTAGTACTTCTTCCAGTCTCTTTCGTTCTTCTTCTAGCTTGCTTGGATTTTCTTTTGAACTTGCACGATCTTGCGATTGTTCTTTAGATTCTTCTTTCGCTTCTTCCTTAAGCCAATCCGGCACCATTTCTTTCCGTACTAGTTTCTTCGATGTACGGCCTTTTTTCTTCGTCTCAGCCCATTCTTGATATTGGCGATTCTCTTCTTTTGCTAAAGCCATCGCTTCTGACACTGTGCCTACCTTCTTCCTTGCCCAATGCCCGGCGATCTTTTCTACATACGATTTCGCCAGTTTCATATCAGAGCGCAGCATCACATAATAAATAAGCACATTTACAACGCCTGGTGTGAGCTTCTGATTCAACATCACTTCTTCAATAATTTGCAAATCAGCTTTCGTCGGCTCAGCCCCGCCCGAAATTTCTTTTAATAACTCTCTTGGCGAAATTTCTTCTAACTGCTTAATGAGCATTTCTTCTTGTGTTGTCGGTTCTTTTTCTTTCATCGTCCGCGCATGCAATGGCTGCGTTCGTTCACTAAACACCGGGAGTGCTTGCCCATTCTCAAATTGATACCAATCACGCGCACCTTTTCGCAATCGTTCCATATCAATTGTATGATGTTCTGTAACAGCACCAAGAACAACATTTTGCATGGATAGCGGATCAATTCCGTATACGTATGCTAATGTCATCACACATTCGCGCATCTGTTCTGTAATGGCTTTACGCGGAACGAGCGCTGATAATCCTTCTACAAATAATGAAAAATCAAAGAAATCATTCCAAAGTTGAGGTGCATTCCCCTGCACTCTGCTCGGCATCACAGTTGTATTTGGTATAAGCAATTCTTCCTTGGCATACTCAACTTGTCCTGGATTAAACGAACCAAACACATCATTAAAGGATCGTGTCATATTTTCATAAGAAGCGAAGTCAAATTCTTCTTCTAAAAAATATTGCTTTACTTGATTGTATTTTGCCTTGCTTAAGCGGTTATATAAAAAAATACTTAATACAACATCATCAAAAAATTGCTTCGGCATGAGCGGTGGCTGCAACTCATAAATAAACATGCGAATGTCTTTTTCTTTTTTCATATACACATTTAAAAGCCCAATTGCCTCTAATTTCATACGTTCTTCATAAATATCTGGGAGCTGCATTTGCATCGTTACCATAATAGAATGGTGTGTATTTTCTCTTCCAAATAAACGATCCTGCTCCAATTCTCCCCACAATGTCATATATAAACTAAAAGCTTTACTACCGATTAGCGGTTGATATAGCATCGTAAGCACTTTACGGTCATAATTACTGAGCAGTCCTCTTGCGCTTACTTTATAACGGTCAATTGGCAGTAACTCCATCCATGACTGTCTTTCCATCCTTGCAAATCCTTTCTGTTATCCATTCTTATCATAAAGTGAAACTTCCAACAGTGGTGGGGTTTTTCATCCCCCACTGAGGGAAAGCCCTCACCAATCGGGCGGATACCAAAAGTTATCTCCACCTCTCTTCTGTAGAAAAGCGGAAGCGGCTCGCCCAGAATCGCAGGACGTTGGAGCACCCGACAGAGAGGCGCTTTTTGCCCCGTCCGAGGGGGCGAAACGACCGGAGATTCTAGCCGCTAGAGCTGGACAACGCTTTTCTCAGAATTTCGAGATGAAGATCTTACGGCCCGCGAATAGCGGGATACATGTGATTTATATTACTTATTAGTGAAAAAAAGAGCTAATAGCTTACGCTTCTAGCTCTTTTATTTTCGTTCTTTTTGAAGTATATCTTTTAACTCTTCAATAAATACGTTCAAATCTTTAAATTGTCGATAAACAGATGCAAAACGTACATATGCAACATCATCAATGTCACGAAGCTCTTCCATGACCATTTCACCAATCATATCGCTTTTTACTTCTGACATTCCTGAGTTACGCAATTCACGTTCTACATGTTGCGTAATTTCTTCTAATTGTTTTAAAGATACAGGTCGTTTTTCACACGCTTTAATTAAACCGCGCAAAATTTTCTCTTTGTTAAACTCTTCTCGCATTCCTTCTTTCTTTACAACAATTAGCGGCGGCTCCTCAACACGTTCAAATGTTGTAAAGCGATTGAGGCAACTTTCGCACTCTCTTCTCCTGCGAATTGATCGCCCTTCATCAACTGGACGCGAATCCAATACTCTCGTACCATTGTGAAAACAGGATGGACAACGCAATCCATTCACTCCTTTACAATTTAATTTTATCTTAACAAAACCAAAACGTTATAAACAAGAATTTTCTCTTCTATATTATAAAGCCTTAATTAAATATACTTATGTACGTTATTCTTTTTTATCTTTCTAACAATTAATTTACCCTTGTATAAAGTGAAACTTCCAGCAGTATGGATCTTACCGTCCCCGAATAGCGGGTAAATTAAAAAGAGGTGTATTATACACCTCTTTACATTTTAAATCACTTATCTTCTTTTTTAAAGAGCTTTTGTTTCTCTTTGTTTAATTTCGAAGCTACCTGTACCACGAGGAAGCTCAATGCTCTCTCTCGTTTTCGCTTCCAAACCTTCAGCGATATAGTCCGCAGCAACATTTGGATCAATGCGATCACCACAAGTGTATACATCAATACTTGCATAACCATGTTCTGGGAAGCTGTGGATTGTTAAGTGAGATTCAGAAATGATTACAACTCCACTTACACCTTGTGGTGCAAATTTATGGAAAGCAACCTCACGTACTTCAGCGCCTGCTCGAAGTGCTGCATCCACAAATAATTTTTCAATAAAAGGCATATCATTAAGCTTGTCGAAATCGCAATCCCAAAGTTCCGCGATTACGTGACGACCCATAGTATCCATAGTATCCATTCTACAGTTCCCCCTTATAAATTTAATACAACTGTTCGAATTGAAAACTAATTTGCAATTTGGTTTGCTCCACTACCACGGGGGAAAGTTAGTCCAGAGAGGTCCTAACCCTTTAAGCAGTGACTACCACCTCAGCTCTTAAGTTTACGAATGTTAGTATACTTTGTTTATTTTCATTTTGCAACAACAGTTTTTTACTTTTCGGTGACACTTTCTCTTTTACTTTTCTCCGAAAAAAGAAGAAAAGACTCCAGATTACAGTAATTATAGCCCTTTTAGGTGATTTACAAAGAAAAAGCATATGTATTCTTTTCCTTTCATAAAAAAAAAGAAAAAGGCTAGCTAACGCTTGCCTTTTTCTCATCTATTAAATATGTTGTACGTTTTCTTGTTTCGCAAATTGGTCTACAACAAGCTTTACAAGATCTACAACACGACGAGAATAACCCCACTCGTTATCGTACCAAGCAAGTACTTTCACTTTACGCTCACCCATTACCATTGTAGATAAACCATCAATGATTGCGGAATGTGTATTTGTATTGAAATCTATTGAAACAAGCGGCTCATCACTAAATGCTACAATTCCTTTTAATGCACCATTAGCTGCTGTCATAAACGCTTCATTAATTTCTTCCACTGTTACATCGCGCTTTACATCCACAACTAAGTCAACAAGAGATACGTTTGGTGTTGGAACACGAAGTGCCATACCATGAAGTTTTCCATTTAAGTGCGGAAGAACTTTTGCTAACGCTTTCGCAGCACCTGTCGTTGTCGGAATGATAGACTGGCCGCATGCACGTGCTCTGCGTAAATCTTTATGTGGATTATCAATATTTTTTTGGTCATTTGTATAAGCATGAACTGTTGTCATTAAACCGTTTTCAATTCCAAACTGCTCATCTAACACCTTTACAACAGGTGCTAAACAGTTTGTTGTACAAGATGCATTTGAAATAACGCTATGTTTTGTAATATCAAGTTGTTCATCGTTTACACCAACAACAACTGTTATATCTTCATTTTTTCCTGGTGCAGTTAAAATAACATTTTTCGCACCAGCTTCTACGTGAAGACTTGCTTTTTCTTTGGAGTTAAATTTACCCGTTGCTTCAATTACAACGTCTACTCCTAATTCTTTCCAAGGCAATTCTCTTGGATCGCGGTTGTTTAAAAGGCGAATCATTTTGCCATCTACTAATAAATGATCTTCAAACGCTTCTACTGTACCATCAAATTTACCATGAACTGTATCATATTTAATTAAATGTGCTAACGTTTCAGATGGGTAGCTCGCATTGATCGCTACAATTTCGAATGCGCTTTCTTTTATAGCCTGGCGAAACACCATTCTCCCAATACGTCCAAAACCATTAATTGCCACACGAATCATAATATGTTATCCCCCTTGATTGCGTTATACTATTTATCTCCAATCCCAATAATAGTATAACACAAAAAGGCGATATGTCACTAAACAATTTCATCATTTTTAAATTTTTTTATTTAATAATGTTCCATTCTTTTAAAATGCGACTTAATTGTGCTTTCGTTTCTTCCATTGTGCCATTATTATTAATCACTTTATCTGCTAATGTGATTTTATCTTCTAGCGGCATTTGCGAAGCAATACGTGCTTTTGCCTCTTCTTCCGTAAAATTATTGCGCTCCATTAATCTTGTAAGCTGCGTCTCACTGTCAACATAAACGAGCAAAATTTCATCTACAAGACCTGTTAATTTACTCTCAAATAATAGTGGAATATCAAGCACAACCGCTTGCGCCTTTTCTCTTATGTACATATCCTTTTGTGCATTCATTTCTTCTCGCACAGCAGGGTGAACAATGCCATTTAACAGCAAAAGTTTTTCTTCATTATGGAACACAATGCTGCCAAGCTTCGGACGATCTAGTTCTCCATTTTCCCCCAGCACTTCTTTCCCAAATGCTGCTACAATTTCGTTATACGCTTCCTTCCCTGGTTCTACAACTTCCCTCGCAATAACATCTGCATCAATAACTGGAACGTGAAAACCTTGAAACATTTGTGATACTGTACTTTTTCCACTTGCAATGCCGCCTGTTAATCCAATTACAACTGTCATCATAATTCCCCCTTAAGAAAAGCTTAAGCGTCCTGTTTCGTAAAAACAAGCGCTGAAGCCAGACATCTCCAATTTTTATAAAGTGAAACTTCCAGCAGTTATCTCCCACCTATCTTCTTTAGAAAAGCGGAAGCGGCTCGCTCAGAATCGCAGGACGCCCGCGCCTAAGGCAGAGAGACGCTTTTTGCCTCGTCCGAGGGGGTGAAACGACCGGAGATTCTAGCCGCTAGGGCTGGACAACGCTTCTCCTTGCATCTTGAGGCGGGGGCTTACCGCTCGCGAATAGCGGGATAAATTCTTATTGTTTAAAAATAAAGACGTGAAACATCGTTTCACGTCTCCTCTTACATTTTCCAAATTCCAATAATAATAAGTAATATACCCGGCAAAAACGTGAACTTTTGTAGCCATCGCATATTCGATAATACTGTTCCTGTTTTCATTCCAATAAATAAAAATAACGAGCTCATTACTGCAACTAATCCCGCCATCATAAATGGGGAATATCCAAGTAAAGACGCCCCAATACCTGCTCCAAATGAATCTAATGAAAGCGCCATGCCAAGAAGAAGCGCTTCCATGCCCGAAATTATCCCAGATTTATCAAAATCAGCAACAGTCGGTTTTCGTAAAATTTGAATGACAAGACCAAGAGAAGCAATTTCTAAGTTCCATACTTTTTCTTCTTGCGGCGCTTCCTCTTTTTTATCACTTTGAAAAAATTGATACAACACCCACGCACCGATTGCCACGAGAACCAATCCACCAATTCTTGCCGCAAGCACCGGCGAAAAAATTTGTGCAATCATATGCCCGATTCCCATTGATAATATCATCACAACAGCTGAACAAATACCGATTACAATAATAGACTTCAATGGAATTCGGACATTGCGGAGCCCGTATGTAAGCCCCACACTGCAGCTGTCTAAACTTAGCGTAAAAGCTAATAAAATAAGAGAGAAATAATGATACATCGATAAGCTCCTTCCCTATACATAGCTTTGCTGTATATATATGACAGAAGCCTATCCGATGTTATTACAAAAAAAAATATGAAACTTCCAACAGTTATCCCCCACCCATCTTTCTGGCTTCTCTCTGCACCTTAGGGCGGGGGGGACTTACTGCCCGCGAATAGCGGGATGAAATGATGCTGTCATCAATAGGTATTTTTACTAATGTTTTGTTTGCTTAACTTTTCAACTGACAAACAGGGCAATAATGTGTACCTCGTCCACCAACAACTGTTTTTTCAAGTGCAGTGCCACATGTTACACATGGTTCACCTTTTTTTCCATATACGTAAAATCGTTCTTGAAATGAACCAATTTGTCCTTGCGAATTCATATACGTACGAATTGTACTTCCACCACGCTCGACCGCTTCTGTTAATGTTGCAACAATTTCTTTATACAACGTTTCAAATTCCTCATTCGTTAAAGAAGACGCTTCTCGCTCTGGATGAATACGTGAACGGAATAATACTTCATCTACATATATATTGCCAAGACCAACTACAATGCGTTGATCTAGCAAAACAACTTTTACTTTTCGAGCGGTTTTTTGCATTCTTTCTCGTAAATACCCCGGTGTTAATTCATCCGAAAAAGGCTCTGGCCCTAAATCTGCCAGCGGTATAATTGTAAGCTCCGTTCCTTTTTCGAAAAGATGCATCGTACCAAATTTACGTACATCTTTATAACGAAGTTCCGTACCGTCTGTAAAACGAAAACGGACGTGTGTATGTTTATCGACTGGATCATTTGCTTCGTGCAGCATATATTTCCCTTCCATTCGTAAATGAGAAACAATGACGTAACGGGTTACATATATAAGAAGAAACTTGCCGCGGCGTCCAACCTCTTCAATCGTTTCTCCGCGCAGCATCTCTTTGAAAAGTTCAGCATCGTCTGGTTCTTTCACCAATTTTGGATATGTTACAATAACTTCTTCAATCGTCTTTCCTTTGACGAGCTTCTCTAGCGTTCGTCTTACATTTTCAACCTCTGGTAGTTCTGGCATACTATCACTTCCTTATTTTGCGTCGTACCATGTTGGACCATATGAGTAATCAACCTTTAATGGAACAGAAAGCTCAATCGCATGCTCCATTACTTCAGGTACAAGCTTCTCTAGCTTCTCTACTTCCTCTTGAGGCACTTCAAAAATAAGTTCATCGTGCACTTGCAGAAGAAGACGAGCTTGTAATCCTTCTTCTTCTAGTCGATCCGCCATAATAATCATCGCTTTCTTAATAATGTCCGCAGCACTTCCTTGAATAGGTGTATTCATTGCCGTGCGTTCTGCAAAGCTGCGCAAATTAAAATTACGGCTCGTAATTTCTGGGATGTAACGGCGACGATTCAGTAATGTAGATACATATCCTTTTTGCTTCGTATCTTGCACAATATCATTCATATATTCTTTTACTCCCGGAAAACTCTCTAAATACTTTTGAATGAAATCAGCTGCTGCTTTTCTTGTAATGCCAAGGTTTTGCGATAAACCATAATCACTAATGCCGTACACAATTCCGAAATTTACAGCTTTCGCTTGTCGTCTCATATTAGAGGTTACCCCCTCTTTTTCAACTCCAAACACATCCATCGCTGTTTTTGTATGAATATCCATATCATGTTGGAATGCCTCAATCAAGCCATTATCTTTCGAAATATGTGCTAATACACGTAATTCGATTTGAGAATAATCCGCCGCAAACATAACCCAATCTTTTTCTGACGGAATAAACGCTTGACGTATTTTTCTCCCTTCTTCTAAACGAATCGGAATGTTTTGTAAGTTTGGATCTGTTGAACTTAAACGTCCTGTTTGTGTTAATACTTGATTAAAACGTGTATGAATTTTGGACGAATCTGTATAAACAACTTTCAGTAAACCTTCAATGTACGTAGAATTTAATTTTCCCAGCTGACGATAGTGTAAGATTTTCGGAATAATTTCATGATGCTCCATTAATTTTTCAAGCACATCAGCTGATGTAGAATAACCCGTTTTTGTCTTTTTTATAACCGGTAAATTTAAGTTTTCAAATAAGATTACACCAAGTTGTTTCGGTGAATTAATATTGAATTCCGTTCCTGCAAGCTCATAAATTTCTTCTTCCATTTTCTTAAGCTGCACAGCCAATTCATCCCCCATATTACGGAGACGATTTGTATCAACTGCAACGCCTTTACATTCCATTTCAGCTAATACGCGGCAAAGCGGCATTTCCAGCTCTGTAAATAATTCATACTGCTCATTCTTTTTCAGTTCTTCAGCAAATGATTGCTGTACATCGTATAACACATGTACTTTTCGCGCTACGTGTTCTGCTACAACTGCCTGCTCTGGTACAGCTCGTTTTGCACCTTTTCCATATACCTCTTCATCTGATTGCACAGCATGCGTTTCTTTCATTTTCGCAACGGCACGAAAATCTTTATCGGTTTCTGCTGGATCAAGTAAGTAAGCTGCAATTAATAAATCAAAATCGATTCCCTTTATTTCATAGCCTTTCCACTTTAACGCAACAATTGCACGCTTAGCGTCAAATGTATACTTCTTCATCTCTGGATTCGCTAACCAGCTCGTAAAAGGTTGTGATTGGAGAGCGATATCAGCCTTGACAAAGTAACATCCGTTTTCATTTTGAATACCAAATCCTTGAATATCGGCTCCGTGATAATTGTCTTCTTGTACTTCTACAATAAGCGCACTATCTTGCTGCAACATTTCTTCCGTTACTTCTTCTACGATTTCAAACGAGATATCATCTAGCTCAGCTGCAGGCGTTTCTGCAATCGGCGCTCCTAACTTGGTTAATAAAGAATGAAACCCTAAGTTCTCAAATACTGGGATAATATCGCTATTATCATATCCGTTATAAGCAATATCATCCAAATGAACCGTAATTGGAGCATCAGTAATAATTGTTGCTAACTCTTTACTCATCAACGCTTGCTCTTTATTTTCTTCAAGCTTTTCTTTTAATTTCTTACCGCTCACTTTGTCTAAGTTTTCATATACAGCTTCTACTGTTTCAAATTGTGTTAACAATTTAATTGCCGTCTTCTCACCGACACCTGGGACACCTGGGATATTATCTGATTGATCTCCCATCAGCCCTTTCATATCAATAATTTGCTTTGGAGATAAACTATATTTTTCAAATAATGTTTCTTTTGTATACTCGTCCACTTCTGTAATTCCTTTACGCGGAATACAAACGCAGGTATTGTCTGAAACGAGCTGAAGCAAATCTTTATCTCCGGAAATGACTTTTACTGAAACTCCTTGCTCACTCGCTTCTTTTGCCAATGTTCCCATAATGTCATCTGCTTCGTAGTTCTCTAATTCGTAACGAGGCACATGAAATGCATCTAACATTTCACGGATGAACGAAAATTGCTCTGATAGTTCTGGTGGTGTTTTTTGACGGCCACCCTTATACTCACTATATGTTTTATGACGAAACGTTGTTTTCCCCGCATCAAACGCAACGAGCATATGCGTTGGCTTTTCTTCTTCTAGAATTCTCATTAACATCATCGTAAAACCATAAATGGCATTTGTATGTATACCTTTGTCGTTGTTTAAAAGCGGCAACGCAAAGAAGGCGCGATATGCAATATTATTTCCATCAACTAAAACGACTTTCTTTTCCAATTTGAAAAACCTCCCCGTAAAAAATTAAAACGATTTCTCAATACATAGAAAAAACCGTTCCTTTTCTTCTCTCTATATTACCACGACTAGAAGAGAGAAGAAAAACAACGGCTTTCCTCATAATTATATTCAGCATCATATAGGTGGAATTCATTCTTACTCTTGAAATATAACAGCATATATATATCGGTATAACATAGCACGCATGAAAACATTTCAAAAAAAGAACTATCATTACAAAAAGGGAAGTGACGAGAATAAGTCTCCTTATTCTCGTCCAAAACTACTCCTTGGATGAAGGGGTTTTCATGTATTATAGTAACAGACCTTTATTAATATAAAATGAAGCTATTGTTAATATAATGTAAATATCTACTTACTGTACTTTTCAAGGGTAACAGTAAAAGTCGTTCCAACCCCAATTGCACTTTCTACAGTGATCATCCCATGATGTGCTTCAACTAAATGTTTCACAATAGACAATCCAAGTCCCGTGCCACCTGTATTACGACTGCGCGCTTTATCAACGCGGTAAAAACGCTCAAAAATACGAGGGATTTCTTCTTTTTCTATTCCAATGCCTGTGTCAGATACCTTTATATATACGTTTTGACTATCATACGAAAGCCTAACAGAAACAGTCCCGCCTGCTGGTGTATATAAAATTGCATTATTCATTAAATTAATAAAGACTTGTTTCAATCGTTCTGCATCTCCTACGACAGAGATATGTTCATTCACATCGACACGTAAACGAATGTCTTTATCACTTGCTTTATTTTCTAATATCATACCGACTTCTTCTAATAACCCTTTTAAGTCGACAACTCCCATATTTAACCGAAATCCTTGTTGTTCAATTTTCGATAAATCTAGTAAGTCTTCAATTAACATTTGCATTCGGTCGCTTTCTTTCAAAATAATATGTAAGAAATGCTCAAGAAATTGCTGATTTTCCATCGCTCCATCAAGCAATGTTTCTGAAAATCCTTTAATAGAAGTAATGGGCGTTTTTAGTTCATGTGACACATTTGCCAAGAAATCTTTACGCATTTGCTCAAGTTTCTTAAGCTCCGTAATATCATGAAAGACAAGTACAATCCCTTTCCATTCATGGTTTGTTCCAATAATTGGAGCACCATACACTTCAAAGTGTTTTCTTTCAATTTCAAGAGGCAACAACATTTGCTTCCGTACTTTGACCTCTGTCATAAAAATTTCTTCTACAAGTTCGACAATTTCTTTGTGCGTAAATGCCTCATAATATAAACGATGTAAATACTCCTCATCTGTTACATGAAAAGTCTCTTTATAAGAACGATTGACAAGACTAACATGGCCGCGGCTATCAATTAAAATCATACCGCTTCCCATATTTTCAATGAGTGTATGCAGACGATCTTGCTGCATTTCTTGCTCTAACGTCATCTCTTGTAAATTACGTGCTAAAATATTAATTGCCTTGCTGAGCATTCCCGTCTCATCTGAATGACTTTCATAAGCACGTGCTTTATAATTTCCTTTCGCCAGTTCAATCGCTACTTTTGTAACAGACTCAATCGGTCTAATATACTGTCCTGTAATTCTCATAACAAGAAATAGAATAATAAAGAAAGAAGTGATAAAACCAAGAATTACTATACCCCAAGTTTTTTGATGCACAGTTTTCAAGGAATCAGTAGAAGCATTAATAAGGATATACCCTTTCTTCCCCTGTGCATCTTGGATAAACATAGCATAGTAATATGGGTGTTCATCCTTTGTCTCCTTCATCACAACTGTATGCGTTTGTTTTCTTGCTTCTGGAAGAAGTTCTTCTATCACTTCTTTGCGTGATACCGCCTGTTGGTTTACAGTCTCATATTGAATTTGTTTTTGTTCATTTACAAACGTTACATATGCACCAAACTGCTCTTCAAATTTCAAAAATACATTTGGTTTCTTAAGGACATTATCAATTCCTTCCGTCTCGACAACAGAAGCAACGTACTGTATTTCTTTCTCCAACCTCTCATGGAAGTGATTGACATAAAATCCTTCCAATACTTTTTCAAGCAATAATCCTGTCCCTACAAAAATAAGAACAATTAGAGAAATAAACGTAAAGAGAAGCCTTGAGCGAAATTTATTCATCCCCTTTTGGCTCCTCCAATTTATAACCTAATCCGCGGATTGTTTTAATGTAAGTTGGTTTTTTTGTATTTTTTTCGATTTTATCTCGCAAGTGACTAATATGAACATCAACAATACGCGTATCCCCAGCAAAATCATAATTCCACACAGCACTTAGCAGCTGATCACGAGTTAACACGCGGCTTTTATGTTTCGCTAAATATACAAGTAATTCAAATTCTTTTGGTGTAAGTTCTAACTTTTCCCCTTGGAAATATGCTTCATAAAAATCCGGTAAAATTTTTAATTCAGCAATTATAATACTATTTTCATCTTCTACTTCCGGCACTTGTTCATCGTTGAGTTTCGTACGGCGCAAAATAGCCTTTACACGCGCAACTACTTCTCTTGGGCTGAACGGCTTTGTCATATAATCATCCGCTCCAAGTTCAAGGCCTAACACTTTATCAAATTCATCATCTTTTGCTGTTAACATTAAAATAGGTGTCATAATACGCTGCAGGCGCAGTTCTTTACAAACTTCCATTCCATCCATTTTTGGAAGCATTAAATCTAATATAATCAGATCCGGGCGTTCCGTCTGCGCTTTATGCAGCGCTGTTTCTCCATCCATCGCCGTTATGACTTCAAACCCTGCTTGCTGCAGATTAAATTCGATTAAAGTTAAGATAAACTCCTCATCGTCTACGACTAAAATTCGATTACTCATTCTTTTCCTCCAGGTTATAGACTCTTAAACATTCTTCACCCTAGTATTCTTCCCCGACATTTCCATCATACTAGAAAACAAAACCCCTCTCAATAAAATTGTTCTTTGAAAAATAAGAGTTTATCCCGCATTAACGGCCTGTAAGACTCCGATTGGTTTAACTAACCATCAGTAGGAAATGAAGCCCCCCCACTGACTTACGCTCCACTTTATGTTACCTTTATACAACAAAATACATTTTTACAGAAAGGGCCCTTATGTTAAAAGCATTTATTATCTTTTTCCTTGCAGGTCTAGCTGAAATTAGCGGTGGTTATCTCATTTGGAAATGGCTGCGCGAAGGCGGTTCTATTGGAATCGGCATCATCGGAGGAGTGATTCTATTTTTATATGGGGTCATCGCTACATTCCAAGTATTCTCAAGCTTTGGAAGAGTATATGCAGCTTATGGCGGCGTATTTATTGTAATGAGTATATTATGGGGCTGGTGGATAGATAAAAAAACACCCGACCTATTCGATTGGGGCGGAGCCTTGATTTGTATCGTTGGCGTGTTTATTATGTTATGGCCACGCGGATAAGATACTTGTTTCTCTAAATAACATTACCTATTTAAGATGAATAAGAAAAACAGGTGACATCACATCACCTGTTTTTTTATCAGAAATTATCAAGTGCTCTTTCAAATATTGTTGTTAAATGATGCGGCGGTGTTACTGTTAGTAAACCTTTCATCACTTCTTCTTCTTTCTCATTGTACGCAAACATTTGCATTTCAATTAAATGATCTTCTTTGTAAACGGAAACAACTTCAAAATGAATTTGCAACGTTGCATAATGGTATACAGGCTTTAAAAATTCAATTTCTTGTCTTACGACATGACTTCCTGGACCAGGTAAGTATTTTGTAACTGCAGTTGTAACAATCCCCGTTAACATAATACTTGGTACAATTGGTTTTTCATACGGAGTTTGGGATGCATAATCATGCTGAATATATAACGGATTTGAATCATTCGTTAATCCTAAATATAATAACAAATCTTTGTCTTCTATTTTCTCTGTAACGGATAACTTTTCTCCTACTGTAATTTCATCCATTTTACGACCTAATTTGCTTTTCTTTTTTAACATGATACAATCCCTCCGATCGATATTTAAATTATCCTACTCGAAGTGGTATATTATACGAATCTTTATAACAATGAGAGCACATTCACTACAAATCTACATTTTACATTGTAGGATACCTATTTGATAACGCTTTCAAATTATTTTACAAAAATAATCCTCTAATAGTGGAAAAAGATTCGGGAGCCCCGAATCTTTTTCTTTCTTTTCTTATGCAAGCACTTTCATTACGCTGCGTACAGATTCTACAGAACGATCTAATCCTTCTTTTTCTTCTGGAAGAAGATCTAATTCAATAATCTTTTCAATTCCGTTACCGCCAAGGATAACTGGAACACCTAAGTAAAGATCGCTATAGCCATATTCACCTTCAAGGTATGCAATAGCTGGCAATACGCGGCGTTGGTCTTTTAAGATAGCTTCCGTCATCTCTACTAAAGAAGCAGCTGGTGCGTAGTATGCACTACCGTTTCCTAATAGATTTACAATTTCACCGCCGCCTTTACGAGTGCGTTCAACAATTGCATCTAAGCGTTCTTTCGGAATTAATGTTTCAAGCGGAATACCACCTGCGTAAGAATAACGAACAAGCGGTACCATTTCATCACCGTGTCCGCCAAGAACAAATCCTGTAATATCTTTCACAGATAGATTTAATTCTTGTGCAATAAATGTACGGAAACGAGCTGTATCTAATACACCAGATTGACCGATAACGCGCTCTTTCGGGAATCCAGCTTCTTTAAATACTGAATATGTCATTGCATCAACAGGATTTGTTAATACAACAATAATTGTATTCGGAGAATATTTCGCAATTTCTCTTGTTATACTTTTCATAATTTTAGAGTTTGTTGCCACTAAATCATCACGGCTCATACCTGGCTTACGAGCAATACCTGCCGTAATAATTACAACATCAGAATCAGCTGTATCTGCGTAATCAGATGTGCCGATGATGTTAGCATCGAAACCTTGTACAGGGCTTGCTTCTAACATATCTAACGCTTTCCCTCTTGTTGGATTTTCAAGTTGTGGAATGTCCACTAATACAACGTCTGCTAATTCTTTTTGCGCTAATAAGAATGCTGTTGTTGCCCCTGTAAATCCCGCACCGATGACTGAAACCTTTTTGCGTTTGATTGTCATAATTTCTCCCCCACTTTGAATTATGCGTTTTTAATAACCGCTACGTCCATATTGTTAATAAGGGCGTCAGCAAATTCGGAACATTTCACTTCAGTTGCACCTTCCATAAGGCGTGCGAAGTCATATGTTACCACTTTTGAAGCAATCGTTTTTTCTACAGAGTTAGTAATTAAATTCGCTGCTTCATTCCATCCTAAATGTTCTAACATCAATACCCCTGAAAGAAGAACTGAAGATGGATTTACTTTATCTAAACCTGCATATTTCGGAGCTGTACCATGTGTCGCTTCAAAAATAGCATGTCCAGTAACATAGTTAATGTTAGCACCAGGTGCAATACCGATGCCGCCAACTTGCGCTGCAAGAGCATCAGAAATATAATCGCCATTTAAGTTCATTGTTGCTACAACGTCGAACTCGCGTGGACGCGTCAAGATTTGTTGTAAGAAAATATCTGCAATTGAATCTTTTACGATGATCTTTCCAGCCGCTTCTGCGTCTGACATCGCTTTATTCGCAGCATCTTTTCCTTCTTTCTCAACAATACGGTCATATTCAGCCCAAGTAAATACTTTGTCGCCAAATTCTTTTTCTGCTACTTCATAACCCCAGTTTTTGAATGCACCTTCTGTAAACTTCATAATGTTACCTTTATGAACTAATGTAACAGAAGAACGTTTTTCATTAATTGCATATTGAATCGCAGCGCGAACAAGACGCTTTGTACCTTCTTCAGAAATTGGCTTAATTCCAAGTCCAGAAGTTTCTGGGAAACGGATTTTCTTCACGCCCATTTCATTTTGTAAAAACGCAAGAAGCTTTTGAACTTCTTCAGAACCTTGTGCATATTCAATACCAGCGTAGATGTCCTCTGTATTCTCACGGAAAATAACCATATCAGTATCTTCCGGACGCTTGATAGGAGAAGGAACACCATCAAAGTAGCGAACAGGACGTAAACATACGTATAAGTCTAGTTCTTGACGAAGCGCTACGTTTAAAGAACGAATACCACCACCAACAGGAGTTGTTAATGGCCCCTTAATTGCGATTAAATATTCGCGAATCAATTCTAACGTTTCTTCTGGTAACCACTCACCTGTTTGATTAAATGCTTTTTCCCCAGCAAGCACTTCTTTCCAAACAATTTTCTTTTCACCATTATATGCTTTTTCAACAGCCGCCTCTAATACGCGGGATGCTGCTGCCCAAATGTCTGGTCCAATGCCATCTCCTTCAATAAAAGGAATGATTGGGTTGTTTGGTACATTCATAACACCATTAGTTACGGTAATTTTTTCTCCTGTAGTCACTGCGATTACCCCCATGTTTGAAATTTCATATGTATGAAACTGAGGGATAACCCCCTCAGTTCAAACCATAAATTAAAGTTTAAATATTCCAATCATTATATCTTTGCGAAAAAGTCAGATTCTTGAAAGCGCATTACGCTCTTTGACCGATTGGTACATAACGTTGGTTAATCGGACCATTATAATCTGCACGCGGACGAATGAGACGGTTATTTTCATATTGTTCTAGAATATGAGCTAACCAACCAGACATACGGCTGATTGCAAAGATTGGTGTAAATAAATCATGATCAATTCCTAAGCAATGGTACACAGATGCAGAATAAAAATCTACATTTGGCGGAAGCTGTTTTGCTGAAGTTACAAGCTCCTCAATTTTAATGGACATATTATACCACTTATCTTGCCCTGTTAGCACGCATAAACGCTTAGACATTTCACGTAAGTGTTTTGCGCGTGGATCACCATTGCGGTATACGCGATGTCCAAAGCCCATAATTTTCACTTTATTCGCAAATGCATTATCAATATATGATTCTACATTTTCTTCTTCACCGATTTCCATTAGCATCTTCATTACATTTTCATTTGCCCCGCCATGAAGTGGTCCTTTTAAAGCACCAATTGCTGCTGTAATACCGGAATACACATCGGAAAGTGTAGCTACACAAACACGCGCTGTAAAAGTAGATGCATTTAATTCATGGTCCGCATGAAGTACAAGCGCCTTATCAAACGCTTCAATTTCAACTTCATTTGGCTCACGATTATTTAACATATATAAAAAGTTTGCAGCTAATGATAAATCTTTACGAGGCTCAACAACATCTAACCCCTTGCGGATTCTTGCAAATGCCGCAACAAGAGTTGAAACTTGCGCCTGTAATTTAACCGCTTTCAAATAATTGGACTCTGCATTCATTAATTCAGCGTCTTCATCGTATAATGATAGCATGGAAATTGCTGTACGTAAAACAGACATTGGATGTGTTGTTTTCAAGTTTGTGTTTTTCAAATATTCTAAAATATCCCCTGGCACTCCTGCATGCTGGGATAATTGTGTTTTTAATTCTTCTAATTCCATTTCATTCGGAAGCTTGCGATGCCACAATAAGTATACAACTTCTTCAAATGTAGCATTTTCAGCTAAATCATCAATATCGTATCCCACATATGTTAATGTATCATCAATAATAGAACTTACAGATGATGTTGTTGCTACTACCCCTTCTAAACCTCGAATAACAGTCATTATAATCTCTCCTTTTCCACGAAATTTCTCCCCAACCTTATACTTTGTCTCAATAAAATGTACTTTCCGCTGTTCACGGAAATGAATGAGCACCCGTTCACCTCTGAAACAAGCGAAATACACCCTAGCACGATCACTTCTGCATTTACATCTATCGTTCCATGCTTTTTTAGCATAGACGTGAGATTCTCCCCGCCTCCCCACGCTACAAACGATACATAGTGAGGAAATATAATTTCGGAGAGCTTATATATAAAAACAACATAAAACAATATTAGCCAAATTATTTTATGTTGTTTTTATTTTATCTGGTGTAGGTCTATGCTGTTATGTAACTCGAAGAAGTTCCATAAATCTATTATAAACAATTATCTGACTTTTGTGAATGGAAAGAATTCAAAAAATTTATATTACAATAAATTTTTTTATTTAAATAGCTGTATAATACTCATCGCAGCATATGCAATTCCAGCTCCAATTAACGGTCCCACCGCTACTCCATTAAATAGTGCTACCGAAATAATTGTTCCAAACACAAGAGCTGTCGTAATATACGGATCACTCGCTAAAAGTTGTACACCGCCTTTCGCAAGAAGCGCTACAGCAATACCAGAAGCAAGAGCAATCCAAGCATAATAAGATTTTGTTGCCTCTACAAGTTGCTTAAAACCAATTTCTCCTGTCGCAATCGGCACAAGAACCGCAATCGTTATAATGGTAACCCCAAGGTTAATTCCTTTCGTTTGAAGATAAGGGAACAGTTTATCTCCTAAGAACGTCCATTTCATCAATAGCAAAACGCCAACCGCTACTGTTAAAGATTGATTTTTTGCGATAAATCCAATGAGAAGAAGTATGAATAAAAATAAAGTTGATTGACTAATCATGATGCCTCATCCTTTCTGAAAATAATGAAGTGCTCTCGAACATATCCCTTTAATAAAGCGCAACTTCCATCAGTGGAGTTTTTTCATCTCCACCTATTTTCTTTGCTTTCTCTGAAAAAAGAGGAATTCATTCAGCGAATAGAGAATCGTTTCCACTTACGCCCAAAAAGAAGTTGCTTCCCTTTTCTTTCTTACAAGAAAAAGGTAAAATAAAAAGAGAAAAACCCATACAATATCATACCATTTACAGAAGATGCATCAAAGCATCTCATCATTTGATAAGTGAATACTTACACAACCTTAGCTCTTACGAAACATATTTTGCAAAGGGGGAAAGACCTTTGAATCGACATTCACTTTATATGGCACTTCGACTTCTATTTGTCATTGCAGCAGCTATCTTGGGAGTATACGCACTCGTGTATATAGCAGGTCTTGTATACCCATTTATTATCGCTTTTGCAATTGCATATATGATCAATCCAGTTGTAAACTTTCTCGATCAAAAACTACGATTCCCTCGTGCTTTGTCTGTATTTATCAGCCTTATCCTTGTATTTGGAGCCATCGTTGGACTCGTTACGTATCTTGTAACAGAAGCGATTTCTGCAACAACTTACTTATTACAAATAGTACCAGATAAATTTCCGGCTATTGTTCAGTATCTGCAAGAATTTGCACTCACTAACATTATGCCGCTCTATAACGATTTAATTGCAAAATTCAATCACCTTGGGGCAACACAACAAAGTACGATTACAACAAACATTCAAAACCTTGGTACAGAAGCAACGCAGCAAATGAAAACTATTTTGACAGCCATAATAAGCGGATTAACAAATTTCATCAGTGCTCTTCCGACTATGTTAACTGTTCTTGTATTCGTCTTATTAGCCACTTTCTTTATTAGCTTTGATTGGCACCGTCTTGCTCGTAAAATTGAGAAATTATTGCCAAATCGGTTACACGGTTATGGAAAAACAATTTTTGTTGATTTGCGAAAAGCTTTATTTGGATTTGTAAAAGCACAATTTACACTTATATCAATGACGACTATCATCGTTCTAGTCGGCCTATTAATTTTGCGTGTACCGTACGCAATTACTATCGCCCTTATTACAGGAGTTGTTGATTTACTTCCATACTTAGGAACAGGAACTGTTTTCGTTCCATGGATTATATACGTATTCTTTACAGGAGACACTGCTTTCGCACTTGGTTTACTCATTTTATATATCGTTGTTATTGTACAACGACAATTAATGGAACCAAAAGTATTATCATCCAACATTGGACTTGATCCACTTCCAACATTATTTTCTTTATTTATCGGATTTAAATTATTTGGTTTTTTAGGACTGATTATCGGTCCTGTAACACTCGTGTTATTAAATACATTACATAAAGCAAATGTATTTAAAGATCTTTGGAAGTTTATAAAAGGGTAAAGCGAAACTTTCCTCAGCAATTATTTGCCCTTGCTGAGGATTAGTTGAGCCAATCGGGCTCTTACGAACGCTTTTCCACCGTGAATTGCCGAAAATGTAGCGTCCGTTAAGCGGAGTAAAGCTCTAACGATTGGTATAAAATAAATTTTCACCAATAGAAAAATCAACTAAAAACAAGGAGAAATCTCTCCTTGTTTTTTTATTTACTATGATGAATAAAAATACAATTCTTTTCCCTCTTTTTCAACAAATGCATATTTATTCATTTGTATTTTCGACAAAAAAGTAACACTTGAAGAGTTTCCTCTTTCAAGTGTTACTTTTGCACAATAATATTGTTATTTCGGTTTATTTTTCGTTCCATCCATTTGATTATCATATATTTCATCGGTTTTCTCGCTATCGGAATCAATAAAAACAATCCTATACAATCGGTTATATACCCTGGGATTAACAGAAGTATACCGCCTGCAAAAATGCAAATCGCATCTAATACAGCATCACCGGGAATTTCACCTCTACTTAACCGATACTGAATCTCTCTCCAAACTGCTACTCCTTGCCGTTTCGCTATATATGCTCCCATGATACTCATTGCTACAATCACACAAAACGTCGGCCACAGCCCAATCCACTGACTCGATCCAATTAACACTGTAACTTCTAACGCTGGAATTAAAATAAACAAAAAGAGAAATATCTTCATTCCTCTCACCTCATGTTTTCAAATTGAGTAAAAAAAAGAGAAGGATCTCCATCCTTCCCTACATATTACTTCTTATAGCACTTCCGCATGTCCATTATATACAATTCCACGCGCTGCATCAACTGTTACTTCTTGACCATTTTTTAGGATAGCAGTCGCAGTTTCTACACCAACGATAACTGGAATACCGATTGTTACACCAACAACCGCTGCATGGCTTGTTAAGCCGCCTTCTTCTACAACAAGAGCCGCAGCTTTTTCAATTGCAGGAATCATATCTTTGTCAGTGCTTGTTGTAACAAGGATAGAACCTTCTGTTACGTTTGCTAATGCTTCTTGAGCTGTTTTCGCTACAACAACTTTACCTTTTGCTGTTTTACGGCCAATTCCTTGTCCTTTAGCGATTTCTTCGCCAACAACATGAATTTTCATTAAATTTGTTGTGCCAGTTTCAGCAATTGGTACACCAGCAGTAATAACAACTGTATCACCAACGCCAATCATACCTGCATCCATAGCTGTTTCAATAGCAGTTTCTAACATTTCGTCTGTAGATTTTGCCTTTTCCTCTGCCATATACGCTTGTACACCCCAAGCAAGTGCAAGACGACGGCATACTTGTTCATTAGATGTTACTGCTACGATTGGAGATTTTGGACGATATTTAGAAATCATTTTCGCAGTATGGCCGCTTTCTGTAGGAGCTACGATTGCCGCTACATCAAGTGCAATTGCTGTATGTGCAACAGATTGACTAATTGCATCTGTAATTGTACAAGATTGTTCTTTAAGACGTTTTTTGAACATGTCTTCATATTGCAATGATTTCTCAACACGAATTGCGATGTTTGCCATCATTTGTACCGCTTCAAGTGGATATAAACCTGCTGCTGTTTCACCAGAAAGCATGATTGCATCCGTGCCATCGAAAATAGCGTTTGCTACATCACTTGCTTCCGCGCGTGTTGGACGAGGGTTACGTTGCATAGAATCTAACATTTGCGTTGCAGTAATAACTGGTTTACCTAATACGTTACATTTTTTGATTAGACGCTTTTGCACTAACGGTACTTCTTCTGGTGGAATTTCTACACCCATGTCACCGCGCGCTACCATTAAACCGTCAGAAACTTCAAGAATAGAGTCGATGTTATCAATACCTTCTTGGTTTTCGATTTTTGGAATGATTTGAATATGTTGTGCTCCGTGCGCTTCTAATAATTCACGAATTTCTAATACGTCAGATGCTTTGCGTACGAAAGAAGCTGCGATAAAGTCAACATTTTGCTCGATACCGAAGACGATATCTTGAATGTCTTTTTCTGTAATACCAGGAAGCTTGATGCTTACGTTTGGTACGTTTACACCTTTCTTATTTTTTACAGTACCGCTATTTAATACTTTTGTGCGGATATCGCCGTTTGCTTTTCCGATTACCTCTAACTCAATAAGACCATCATCGATTAAAATGCGAGAACCTGTATCTACATCGTCATAAAGTCCCGCATAAGTTACAGAGAATTTTTCAGCAGTTCCTAATACTTGTTCTGTAGAAATAACAACTTCTGCACCTGTTTTTAGTTCAGCTTGTCCATCTACAAAATCATGTGTACGAATTTCTGGACCTTTTGTATCAAGTAAGATTGCTATAGTTTTACCAGTTTTCTTCGCAGCTTCACGAATGCTTTTAATACGTACTCCGTGCTCTTCATGGCTACCATGAGAGAAGTTTAAACGACAAACGTTCATACCTGCTCCGATTAATTGTTCTAATTTTTCAATGCTTTCACTAGCAGGACCAATTGTACATACGATTTTAGTTTTGCGCATAACGCACCTCCAAATATTTATGAAAACGTTACCATTAATCCGACACTACGCCAATTAGATGGATAACTCTTTTGATAATTGATACACATCTAAATCAAGTTGATGTTTTTGTGCTAACGCTTCAATAATATCGTGATCAACAAGTTGATTGTTTTGAATACCTACACAGCGGCCGCCTTTTCCTTCTAATAGAAGCTCAACTGCTCTTGCACCAAGACGACTTGCTAATACACGGTCCATCGCACTTGGAGATCCTCCGCGCTGTACGTGACCTAATACTGTAACACGTGTATCAAATTGTGTTGCTTCTTCAATTTGTTTACCGATTTCAATCGCGCTGCCAACACCTTCAGCTACAACGATTATACTATGTTTCTTACCGCGTTCACTACCGCGTTTTAGACGAGCAATTACATCATTCATATCATAGTCTGCTTCCGGAATTAAAATTGTTTCTGCACCGTCTGCTAAACCAGCCCATAACGCAATATCTCCCGCATGACGACCCATTACTTCAATTACATATGTACGTTCATGAGATGTAGCTGTATCACGAATTTTATCAATTGCATCAATAACAGTGTTTAAAGCTGTATCAAAACCAATTGTAAAATCAGTTCCAGGAATATCATTATCAATTGTGCCAGGTACACCAACACATGGAAAACCATGCTCTGTTAATTTTTTCGCGCCTTGGTAAGAACCATCTCCACCAATAACAACAAGTCCTTCAATACCAAATTTCTTTAATTGTTCAATTCCTTTTAATTGCCCTTCTAGTTCTTTGAACTCAGGGCATCTCGCTGTATATAATTTCGTTCCACCACGGTGGATAATATCGCCTACAGAACCTAACTCTAATTTTTCTATATGACCAGAAATCAACCCTGCGTATCCATGATAGATACCATACACTTCTAGATCATGGTACATTGCTTTACGTACAACCGCACGAATGGCAGCGTTCATACCTGGGGAATCTCCACCACTTGTTAACACACCAATACGTTTCATTAGTACTCACCTCATAAAGATTATTTGCCTTATATTAAAATAACATGAAGAAAGATAAAATGACAATGGAGAAGATGTGTCTTTTTCATAAGAAAAACGTGCATTCGCGAGATGGAACGCACGCTTTTTCTATTTTACCCCAATGGAAGCGTTTGAAAACGAAACTTGTCCAATTTTCATATATTTTGTATAACGATTTTCAACCAATTCCTCTTTCGAAACACCTTCCAATTGTTGGAATGTTTTTTGTAAGGTACGGTTTATATATTCCGCTTGTTCTTTAACGTTGCGATGTGCACCGCCGCGAGCTTCTGGAATCATTTCATCAATTACACCCAATTCTTTCAAATCAGACGCCGTAATTTTCATCGCTTCAGCAGCTTCTTTTGCTTTCGTAGCATCTTTCCAAAGAATTGCTGCTGCTCCTTCGGGAGAAATAACTGAATACGTGGAGTTTTCTAACATGTGGACATAATTCCCAATACCAAGTCCTAACGCACCGCCACTGCCGCCTTCACCAATTACAATGCATATAACCGGTACAGTGAGTCCTGCCATTTCAAATAAATTACGTGCAATCGCTTCACTTTGTCCACGTTCTTCACCTGCTTTTCCAGGATATGCACCTTTTGTATCAATAAAACAAATGATAGGACGATTAAATTTCTCTGCTTGTTTCATAAGGCGCAATGCTTTGCGGTAGCCTTCTGGGTGAGGCATTCCGAAATTTCGACGAATATTTTCTTTTGTATCTTTTCCGCGTTGATGGCCAATTACCGTTATAGGCATTCCATTATATTTCGCAATACCGCCGACAATCGCTGCATCATCACCAAACAGACGATCTCCATGACATTCAAAAAAATCAGTAAATAAGTGCTCAATATAATCAAGCGTTGTCGGTCTTTCGGCATGACGAGCAATTTGAACGCGGTCCCATACTTTCATATTGCCGTATATTTCTTCTTCTAAATGCTCTAACTTGTCTTCTAAAATACGGATTTCTTCACTGAAGTCCATCTGGCTATTTTTCGTATACTCTTTTAATTCACGAATCTTATTTCTTAGCTCAACAATTGGCTTTTCAAATTCTAATTCTGCCATGACGCCACTTCCTCCCCTTGATGAACTTCTAAAATCTTGCGGAGTGTATCTCTCATATCATTACGGTGTACGACTGCATCTAATTGTCCATGTTCCAGTAAGAACTCTGCCGTTTGGAAGTCCTCCGGCAATTTTTCACGAACAGTCTGTTCAATTACACGACGACCTGCAAATCCAATCAATGCACCTGGTTCCGCTAAATTGTAGTCACCAAGTGAAGCAAAGCTCGCGGAAACTCCGCCCGTCGTTGGATGCGTCATAATAGAAATGAATAAACCACCAGCATTGCTATGTTTTTTCAAAGCAACACTCGTCTTCGCCATTTGCATTAAACTTAAAATACCCTCTTGCATACGAGCTCCGCCTGATGCAGTAAAAATAAGAAACGGTACTTTCATTTCATATGCTTTTTCAGCAGCACGCGCAATTTTTTCACCTACAACAGAGCCCATGCTTCCCATTCGAAACCTTGAATCCATAACCGCAACAACAACGAGCATATTCTCGATTGTTCCTTCTCCTGTCACAACTGCTTCGTTTAATCCAGTTTTTTTACGATCGCCCTCAAGTTTCTGCTCGTAATCAGGGAAGTGAAGCGGGTTTGCCGAAATCATTTCTTTGTCATATTCACGAAATGAATTTTCATCTAACAAACTTTCAAGACGCTCCCATGCGTTCATCGGATGATGATACCCACAGTTAACACATACTTTTAAATTCTTCAGAAGTTCTTTCGTATACATGATTTTTTTGCATTTCGGACATTTTGTCATGACACCGTCCGGTACATCTCTTCTTACTTGCTCTGAAGGAATTGCAGCATATTTTTTCTTCTTTTGGAATAAATCTCGTAGCAAAGTTTGACCCTCCTTTAGGTGATAAAAGAGCTAAGGTTAACGAGTAAGAAAATGTGGCTAACACCTACTTCAATAAGTGTTAGCCTTGTTTTCTCAATTTGCCTTATAACCCATCTCTTTACGTTTAACTTTAAACGTTGTCTGGCAGAATGTTTGTCAGAACGTGTCATGGTCATTTCGACAAATTTTGTATAGAATTACAAATGAAACTGTATGTTCTCTTTGATTGCATCATAAAGCTTTATTGCTGTTTGTTCCTGCTTATTCTCTAAGGCTTTATATAGCTTTTCATGCAACTCTCTCGCGTTTAAATGAACATCGCAAGAAAGCGTCGAAGCGTAGTCATGTACAATCATCCAAACACGATACATTAAAAAATTATCTACTTGCTCTACAAGCGTTTTTAAAAAGGTTTGATGAAATACAGCGATAGATGTCTGTTCATCAGAAAAAGTTGCCTTAAGCGGCTCTAAGCAGCCTTCTGTCTGCATTTGACATAGGACACGAATCGCATCCTTCTCAAGCAATTCTTTCATTTGTAACAAATCTTGCCGTGTTTTTTCATCTTGTAATACGAACGGTGCAATTAATTGCACAAGACCATTTTCATAAAAATTTCGAATGAACGTCCCTTCACCGCGCCGCGTTTCAATTAAGCCGACCAATTCCAGCGCTCTGAGCGCTTCACGAACAGAGGAACGACCAACATTTAAACGTGCGCTTAGCTCTCGTTCGGATGGCAGGCGATTACCTGCTTCTAATCCGTCCTCTTTTATAATAGAGCGGATTTTTTTCACTATTTCCAGGTATACTTTTGTTTGTGATGATGTCAATGGACACTCCTCGCTTATTCTTTACCGATAATTGCTAGTTTTCTTGTTTTCTCAGCTATTTCATTCGGATCTACTTGACGGCGAGCAACACCTGTCTCCATTGCAGCTTTCGCTACATATGCTGCCACTTGCGGTGCTACGCGTGCATCGAATGGAGCTGGAATAATATAATCCGCATTCAATTCTTCAGCTGATACAAGCTCAGCAATTGCTTGTACTGCTGCAATCTTCATTTCTTCATTAATTTGCGTTGCATGTACGTCAAGAGCACCGCGGAAAATACCAGGAAAAGCTAGTACGTTATTTACTTGGTTCGGGAAGTCCGAACGACCTGTACCTACAACAGCTGCTCCAGCTGCTTTTGCAATTTCCGGCATAATTTCTGGATTTGGATTCGCCATTGCAAAGATAATTGCATCTTCATTCATAGAGCGCACCATTTCTTCTGTTAATGCACCTTCTGCAGATACACCGATGAAGACATCTGCACCTTGAATTACGTTTGCTAATGAGCCTTCTACACGATTTTTATTTGTATATTTTGCAACTTCATTTTTCACAGGGTTCATACCAACAGGACGACCTTCAAAAATCGCACCTTTCGTATCACACATAATAATATCGCGTACACCGTAGCGATATAAAAGTTTAATAATCGCAATACCAGCTGCCCCGGCACCATTTGCAACAACTTTAATATCCGACATTTTCTTTCCAACTAGCTTTAATGCATTCACAAGACCTGCTACTGTTACAATTGCTGTACCGTGCTGATCATCGTGGAATACAGGAATATTTGTTTCTTTCTTTAAACGCTCTTCAATAATAAAGCAGTTTGGCGCTGCAATATCTTCTAAGTTTACGCCGCCAAAAGTTGGCTCCATTAATTTTACAGTTTCAACAATCTTATCTACATCATTTGTATTTAAAGCAATTGGAAATGCATCTACACCAGCAAAGCTCTTAAATAATACAGCTTTACCTTCCATAACAGGAAGTGATGCTTCCGGTCCAATATTTCCAAGACCTAATACAGCCGTTCCATCCGTTACAACTGCTACCATATTGCCCTTCATTGTATATTCGTATACCTTGCTTTTATCGTCATAAATAACTTTACATGGTTCTGCAACCCCTGGAGAATACGCAAGACTTAAATCTTTTGCATTTTCTACCTTTACTTTTGATACTGTTTCTAATTTTCCTTGATGCACTCTATGCATGTGAAGTGCTTCTTCACGAAGTGTTGACAAACGATCCACTCTCCTCATATGTTCTTACTGCATAGCGTTATTCATTCTCCAAGGTGGTCTGACCACGAACGCTATTACTACTATAATCGAAATAGAGGGAAATTGTCCATTATATTTTTACAACGACATTTTCCTTCCCGACTACCTCATAAAGTGCTTGTAGACATTCTTCACTTGGATGAATGGATAAACTACGAGATAATTGTATCATCTTATGCTCTTTTTCATAATAAATTAGTACTTTCACAAAACCTGAATAGTGAAACAATATTTTTGTTATATTGTTTAACAGCTTTTTTTCATACTGTGATGGTATTTTCACGTAAATAGAAGCGTCCTTCATTTTATCGTAAGTATCCATTTGTTCTAACGGATATACCCCATTTATAATCCATTGCAGCTTATGATTTCGTTGTTCAATTGTACCTTCTATTAAAACAATTTCACCTTCTTGTAACCTCTCTGCAAAATGAATATACGTTTCAGGAAATACAACCGCTTCCATCTCATTGTTTTGATCACAAAATGTAACAAACGCCATCTTTTGTAATTTTTTTGTCCGAATGACTTTTATATTTGTCAAATACACAATTGCCCGCTGCACTTTTCTTTGCTGCTTCATCGCTTGTGCAAGTGTTGGAATTTCCAATTGTTTAACAAGCTGTTCGTACTGTGCAGTTGGATAACTTGATAAATAAAAGCCCAGCGCTTCTTTCTCTTTATTTAATTGTTCAATAAAGGATAGCTCTGCCTCTTGTGCATACTCTGACTTCGGCACAAGCTCCTCGCCGATTTCACGTGCTAAGTTCGCATATTCTAACGCACCTTTAATACTGTTAAACAACGATGGACGTGAAACCTCAAAGTCATCAAAACAACCAGCCCAAATCATCGTTTCTAAATTGCGTTCTGTTACAAACTTCGCCGGCATGCGCAAACAAAACTCAAATAAATCTT
The DNA here is from genome assembly GCF_037104695.1 of Bacillus yunxiaonensis. NCBI lineage: Bacteria > Bacillati > Bacillota > Bacilli > Caryophanales > Bacillaceae > Bacillus > Bacillus yunxiaonensis. Next base: position 577,889 of record NZ_JBAWSV010000002.1, read on the forward strand.
GAAATGGTTTTTTGTTTCTTTCTTCCATTAAAGCATTTACTGTCGCCATCCCTACATTACGAATCGCAAGTAAGCTATACCGAATTGCATTCCCTTCCACAAGAAAATCATAACTGCTCTTATGAAGAGATGGAGGTAAAACATGAAATCCTTTTCGCTTCGTTTCCCGAACATATTGTACAATCTTCTCTTCATTTCCGACTGCGCTTGATAATAGTGCTGTCATAAACTGCAGCGGATAATTTGCTTTTAAATAGGCAAGCTGATATCCAATCATACTATAAGCAACTGCATGACTTCTATTAAATCCATAATTCGCAAATTGCACAATTAAATCATAAATTTTCTGGGCAGTTTCTTCATCATACCCATTTTGCAAACAGCCTTTCACAAAGTGAGTACGCTCTTCGTCTAAAATATCACGATTTTTCTTACTTACGGCGCGGCGTAATAAGTCAGCCTCACCAAGAGAAAATCCTGCTAAACGAGAGGCAATTTGCATAATTTGTTCTTGATAAACGATAACTCCGTACGTATTTTCTAAAATTGGTTTCAAATCAGGATGAAGATAATGTATCGCACGTTTCCCATGTTTTGATTCAATAAACACCGGAATTTGCTCCATTGGTCCTGGTCGATATAGCGCGTTAACCGCAACAATATCTTCAAACTCATTTGGTTGTAACGAACGCAAAACATTTCGCATTCCGCTTGATTCAAGCTGGAAAATCCCAGTCGTATCTCCCCGTCCGAGCAGTGCGAATGTTTTCGCATCCTGAAGAGGTAATTTCTTTATATCTATATTTGTCCCAGTTGTTTGTGCAACAAAGGTACGAATATTTTCAAGCAATGTTAAATTACGAAGACCAAGAAAGTCCATCTTTAACAATCCAAGTTCCTCTAATACTTCTGCAGGATATTGTGTAACATATACACCATCATGTCCATCTTGAATGGCAACGCTATTTGTCAGCGGCTCTTCGCTCATAATTACCCCGGCTGCATGAATAGACGTATGACGAGGCAAGCCTTCCACACGTTTCGCAATATCAAATACCCTTTGAAATATAAGGTTACTTTGTATATAATTTTGCAGTCTTTGCGATTCTGTATAAGCTTCCTCTAATGTAATCCCAACCTTGGATGGAATATGCTTTGAAAAAATATCAATTTCATTTGGCGGCAGCCCCATTACTCTTGCAATGTCGCGAATCGCTGCTTTTGCTGCAAGTGTTCCAAATGTTACAATTTGAGCAACACGTAGATCCCCGTACTTATCTTTCACATAACGAATCATTTCATCGCGGCGAATATCTGGAAAATCAATATCAATATCAGGAAGTGTAACACGTTCTGGATTTAAGAATCGTTCAAACAGTAAATCATACTGAATTGGATCGATATCAGTAATTCCCAGTACGTAAGACACAAGTGATCCAGCTGCTGAACCACGCCCTGGTCCTGTTAAAATGCGGCGTTCATGAGCGTATGTCATAAAGTCCCATACAATAAGAAAATAATCACTAAATCCCATACGAGAAATAACGCCTAACTCGTGCGCTAGACGTGCCTTATGCACATCTGTCACTGTTTCATAACGCTTCTTCAGTCCTTCTTCACAAATGCGGCGTAAAAAATCATCAGATGACTCATTTGTTGATACTGGAAACTTCGGCAATTGATTTGTATGAAACGAAATCTCTACATGACAGCGCTCTGCAATGAATGCAGTGTTTTGAATCGCTTCTGGCATAGCAGAGAATAACGCTTCCATCTCAGAAGGCGATTTCATATAATATTGATCAGTTTGTAAACGCGGCCTTTCTGAATCTGTCATTTTTGTCCCGCTATGAACAGATAGTAAACACTCCTGTACAATCGCATCACCTTGTTTGACATAACGAATATCATTCGTCGCAACAAGCGGGATTCCAAGCTGCTTTGCAAATGGCAGAAGCTCTTCCTGCAGCAATAATTCTTCTTGAATAGCATGGTGCTGCAAGCTTATATAAAAGCTCGCAAATATACTTTTATACGTATTTGCTACTTCTTCAGCAACCTCATGTTTGCCCTGTAATACAAGTTGTTCAATTTCGCCGTCTTTCCCTGGAGAAATCGCAATTAATCCGCCTGCGTAGTGCGCAAGCCATTTCTTTGGAATACCGTCTTTTGACTTTGTCATTATGCTGCTAGAGATTTTAAGTAAATTCCGATACCCAGTTTCGTTTTCAGCCAACAAAACAAGTGGATAAGATCGCTCTTCTTCTTCATTCCATATCGAAGCTGTTAAACCGATAATAGGCTGAATGCCCGCTTTTTTACATGCTTTATAAAATGGAACAACACCATACATCACATTTTCATCTGTAATCGCTAATGCTGTAAAACCAAGTTCTTTCGCTTGATGAACAAGCTCATCTATTTTACATGCACTTTTCAATAAACTATAAACGGTTTGACATTGTAAATGCACAAACTTCACTTTTATGCCCTCTCTTTATCTATTTGACTACTTCCTATTATACGTGAAATCAAAACATACTTCCCCTTCTTTGTCCATATACATGAAAAAGAAAGGAGAATGATGATGGAAGTGAATCAAAGCTTTTTCTCTCTTCTCGTTACAAGTTATTTTATTGCCCTTGGTGTTATGATTGGTGGATCGTTAATCGGCGGGGTCGGTGCTTTTTTAGTTGGGAAACCACCCCTCACAATGATTACGCAGTTTGCAGAAAATTTACGAATTTGGGCACTTGTCGCTGCTATTGGCGGGACTTTTGATACATTTTACAGCTTTGAACGCAGCTTCTTTGGAGGAGATACAAAAGATATTGTGAAACAAATTCTACTTATTTTCTTTGCCACAGGCGGTATGCAAACAGGATTTATTATTATTAATTGGATTACACAGGAGCATGTATGAGAGTTCCAAGCTCACTCTCCAATCGATGGAAGCTTTTTTTAGGTGGCGCTGCTGTTGGCGGTATTTTAAGCTGGATTATTTTTTTGTACATATATGGTGTATTTCAAGAAGTACAAACAAAAACACTAGAACAACAAGAAGCAAAAATAAAGAAATTAACAGATGACTTACATGTAATCATTGAAGATCAAAATAAAGAAAATGAAAAAAATAAAAAAATGTTAACGATTCAAGAAATTGAAATTGAGATTGTCAATCATGATAAATATAATGTAGACTCTCTCACTGTTGAAGCATTAAAAACCTCGATTCGCGACGATCTCCGCCACTTGCTTACCCAAAATGTACAAAGCGTCGCAAATAATAAAGAACTACTGAAAAAGGTCATTGAAAATAAAGTATATAAATATTACGACCGTGTCTATCGATTTGAAATCGAAACAGTTTCATTTGACACTACACTTGAAATTAGCGTAAAGATAAAACAAGAAAGGTAGAGCTCTCTCTACCTTTCTTCTTATTTACACAATTCGCGTAAGTCTGCAAAAATACGGTCCGCTTCTTCCCAAGAAAAAGCTTTTGCACCGGAAGCCATTGGATGTCCTCCGCCGTTATATTGCATTGCTAATGTATTAATTACCGGCCCTTTTGAACGAAGTCGAACACGAATTACATCTTCTTCCTCTAGAAATAGAACCCATGCTTTTAAGCCTTCAATATTTCCAAGTGCTCCAACAACTCCTGATGCCTGAGACGGAAGTACATCAAATTGCTCTAATACTTCTTTTGTCAACTTAATATAAGCTGCTCCTTCTTCTGTCATTGTGAAGTTTTGTAAAATGTAACCATTTAAACGTGCAATGCGCTCATTTGTTTTATACATTTCATCATATAATGCAGGGAATTCAACTCCCATGTCTACAAGTTCAGATGCATAACGAAGTGTTTTTGCAGATGTACTCGGGAATAAGAAACGTCCTGTATCACCAACGATACCCGCTAAAATAAGACGCGCTGCTTCTTTGGATAAAGTTAATCCTTTGTCTTTACCATATAAATAAAATTCATAAATAAGTTCACTTGTAGAACTAGAAGTTGTATCTACCCAAACAATATCTCCGTACGGGTCTTCATTTGGATGATGATCAATTTTAATTAATTGCTTTCCTTTTGTGTAACGCTGATCGCAAACGCGCTCTTGGTTTGCTGTATCACAAACGATAACAAGCGCCTCTTCATATGTAGCATCATCAATTTCATCCATTACGCGTAAATATGCTAAAGATGGTTCGTTGTATCCTACCATATAGATCTTTTTCTCTGGAAACGACTCTTGCAGCATTGTACCAAGTCCACACTGCGAACCTAATGCATCTGGATCCGGACGTACATGACGGTGAATAACAATCGTATCAAATTGCTTAATTGCTTCTAAAATCTTCTCATGCATATGTAAAAGTCTCCTTTTTCACCAATTTATACCCATTATAACCCAAAACACTTCATACAGGACGATAATTGATTTACAATAAAATAAATAACATACAAATAGATGGGGGATTGGGGTCATGCCAGTATTAGTCTTTTGTATTATCGTTACATTTATGTTGTATCTCTTCTACAAAACGAAATATTTTCGCACAAACCGTTCCATGGAGAAAGGATGGCTTGCTGGAAAATCAGCGATTGCACTCGGATTATTTGTTGCATCATTTGGCCTGAACCAATTTTTCTTGGATCTTTCAACGGCTCGTATAATCGTTGGCGCTTTATTTGTAATTGTTGGCGGAGCTAGCATCTACAATGGAATTCGCCAATATAAACATTTCTTACCGCTTGCGATTGAGGAAGCAGAGCAGTTACAAAAACAATCTTGAGGTGAGATGAAATGAACACCTTTCTAAACGATTTTTTTAACCGTATTCAATATGAAAAGCAAGATGTAACATTTAAAGATATTCGTGTGTTACAATCACAATTTGCTAAACATGTGCCATTTGAAAATATTAGTATTATACAAAATGAAAACATTGAAATTACCTTTGAAAACTTAAAAAGAAAGATTATAGCCAACCAGCGCGGCGGTGTTTGCTATGAGCTGAATCCGTTATTTTACTACGCTTTAAAAGAACTAGGATTTCAAGTCCATATGATATCCGGCACTGTATTTAACGATGGAGAAATCCGGCTAATTGAAACGCACTTTGCAACGATTCTACATCATAATAATCAGCCATACCTAATCGATGTTGGTTTCGGTTCACACCATGCTCTGCAACCTATTCCGCTTACAGGAGAAACAGTGAAATCTTCAACTGGTGAATACCGTATTCAACAGAAAAAAACAGATTTAGGAGAATACGCATTTGAAAAATATAAAAATGGCACTCTAGAAATTGGCTATGACTTCTTCACATCGCCAATTGATGAAACAGTTTTACAAAACGCACAACAAATCATTACCCACCATGAACAATCACCATTTAATAAATCACCGCTTCTCGCAAAACTAACAGACGATGGTCACATTACACTGACAGACAAAACCTATACCATAACGAAAGGGAATCATAAATCTAAACAAACGATTGATATACAAACTTTTCAAACGCTTGCTTTGAGTGAATTTGGTATTGCGGTTAAATAGGGGTCATTTCTTTATCCCGCACTAACGGGCAGTATGACTCCCACCCCAAGGTTCTGAAAAAACAAAGAAGATAGGTGGGAGATAACTGCCCGTAAGAGCCCGATTGGTTCAACTAACCATCAGTGGGGAATGAAAAAACCCCCACTGATGGAAGTTTCACTTTATCTAATAACTGTATTTTTTCTGTAAGATTCATTGAAGACATAAAAAAGCGGTCATCCTTTCATGAAGGGATGACCGTTTTCAATTTTAAAATTGAGAGTAAGTTAATTCATAGTAAAAATGGTACTAAAAAAATATAAATGATAGAATACAATTGAATTGATTATAAAAGAAAGAAAGTGAAAGCAGTGAGAATAGGATTTTTAGACTCTGGTATCGGTGGAATTACTGTACTTCATCAAGCGTTAAAGATCTTACCAAATGAAGATTATATTTTTTATGCTGATACTTTACATGTTCCATATGGTGAAAAACCAAAGGAAGAGGTAAAACAATATATTTTTAATGCTGTTGATTTTATTGCGGATCAAGATGTGAAAGCATTAGTCATTGCTTGTAATACGGCAACGAGTATTGCTGTGGAAGATTTACGTAAAAAGTACGATTTTCCTATCTTGGGGATTGAGCCAGCTGTAAAACCAGCTGTTCAAAATAGTGAAGAAAAGCGAAAAAAAGTTTTAGTGTTAGCAACTAAACTAACTCTTAAAGAGGAAAAATTTCAAAATTTAGTAAAAAGCATAGATAATCACGATATTGTTGAAAGTCTACCTCTTCCTGGTCTTGTACAATTTGCTGAGGAATTCGAATTCAGTGAAGAGAAAGTTTTACCCTACTTAAGACAGCAATTATCTATATTTGATTTAAAACAATTTGGAACAGTCGTTCTCGGTTGTACTCATTTTCCATATTTTAAATCCAGTCTACAGAAACTTTTGGGCGAAGATGTAGACATTATTGACGGAAGTGTTGGAACTGCTAAAAATTTAAAGCGAATTCTCGAAGAAAATAACCAAATGAACAATGGAACAGGAAATATTTCATTTTTTAAATCTGGTGATAAAGTTGAAGATGAAACTACTTTATCTAATTATAAAAAATTATTAGCACTGTTAGATAAGGAAAGCTCACTCACAAAATAATTCCATATGAGCGGTAAATCAAGAGGCGCAGATAGCTGTGTTTTTGAAACTTGTTCTGCAATTTCTAAAAGCACAGCTATCTGGTCTCCCTCTATCAGTTTCGCTATTGCCTCCTTTTCAGCAATAGCGAAACTGATAGAAGGGTCATACCGCCCGTTAACAAGGGATAAAAAACAAGTATAAAGCCAATGTGATTTTATACTCGATTTCCCACACTATTCATTATATTGTTCTACATTATCAGAACTACCTAATCTTACATTTGAACTGTTCCTATTTACGATGGCGCAGTTTATATATCAGACTCGCAACAATAGCCGACGGTAAATTAAACAAATTCCCTTGCAAACTGAAATGCGTTTGTTCTTCTTCAAATGACATCTTTTCGTATAACTCACTTTGTGTAAGCCTAGTCTTCCTCATTCTTTCTTTTAAGCCAGATATATAAGAGTATTGGATTGGAATCATGATTAGAAAGTAAAGGATAGCAATACTCCCGAAAAAGATACTAGCAGATAACACATACACTACTCCCTTCATTTTCCATAATAATACATCGAACGAAAATTCAGATATTTATTTATACAAAAAAACTACCCTTTCAGGCAGCTTTTCCTCCTTAACGATCAATCAATTGAACCATCAGCAATGCTTTTCCAACAACGTTTCCTTCATGTCGTACTTCTACTTCAACTTTACCAAATTTACGTCCAATTTCTAGCACCTTTGGATGGACGGACACCACGTTATCAATTTGAACCGGTTTTACAAAGTAAATCGTTAAATTCTCAACAATGACGTCACCTTTTTTCTGGGCACGAAGCACACGATTTGTTGCTTCTGTCACAATTGTTGTAAAGACGCCATATGACAAAGTCCCTATTGAATTTGTCATTTGTGGTGTGACAGAAAAATGATAAGCAGAATCTTGTTTTGCTTCTTTCGGATTCATAAATTGATTCGTTACAATATCATCAATCGTTTCCCCAACTTGCGGCTGACGCTGAATCATTTGGAGCGCTTGCAGCACATCTTGACGACTAATAATCCCTTGCAATGTATTGCTATCATCAACAACTGGAAGAAGCTCAATTCCTTCCCACACCATCATACGTGCCGCTGCTGCAACAGACATTTTTCCGTTGACAGTAATCGGCTGTTTTGTCATTACTTTTTCAATTGGTGTTTCTTTTACTACACCAATCATATCTTTGGACGTTACAATGCCAAGCACTTTATTTGCTTCATCTACAATCGGATAACGGCCATGCATCGTTTCTTCATTATATCTATGCCACTTTTCCACTGTATCACTTGGCTTTAAATATACCGTCTCTTCAATTGGTGTTAAAATATCTTCAACAAGAACGATTTCTTTTTTAATAAGCTGATCATAAATAGCGCGGTTAATAAGCGTTGCTACTGTAAATGTATCATAACTGCTCGAAATAATCGGCAGCTTTAATTCATCTGCCAATTTCTTCACATGCTCTTCTGTATCAAATCCACCTGTAATGAGTACAGCTGCTCCTTCTTCAAGCGCTAATTGATGTGCCTGTGTACGGTTTCCGATAATAAGTAAATTCCCAGCTTCCGTATAGCGCATCATTGCTTCAAGTTTCATTGCCCCTATTACAAACTTGTTTAACGTTTTATGTAAACCTTCTCTTCCGCCAAGTACTTGACCATCTACAATGTTAACAACTTCTGCAAATGTTAGCTTTTCAATATTTTCTTTCTTTTTTTGTTCAATACGAATTGTCCCGACCCGTTCAATTGTACTTACATATCCTTTATTTTCTGCATCTTTAATCGCACGATATGCCGTTCCTTCACTTACGCTCAACTCTTTTGCGATTTGGCGCACAGAAATTTTATGCCCAATTGGCAAACTGTTGATATATTCTAAAATTTGGTTGTGTTTCGTAGCCAAAAAGTTTCACCATACTTTCTTTTCCCTAAATTCTTCACGCGTTATCTTTTTAGTATACTATATTTCAAAAACTGTTACACTGCATCTTTCTATATCTGTACTATTTTTTTTATAACAAGTCTATACAAGTTTCTTACAATAATGTAATTTGCTTGTCACCTCATTCGATGGTTTGTTTCATTTCCTTATCGTACAATGAAAATAAGAAATAAGAGAAAAGGAGCGATATGATATGAAAAAAGCTTTAAAAATAATTAGTGCGGTATTGTTAGCATTCGTGGACGGAAAGAAAGTAGCGATAGCATTAAACGAAACAGCAGAAATAGAAACAGGCACACCACAATCTAAGAATGATATAACAAATACAACATTCACATTATACCCTTCTCACATATAGAAACCTTCACTTTGCCGCGCAAAATGAAGGTTTCCTTTTTTTATAACTCAATACCTTCCCCAGCTTCTAACACTTTCCCTACACTACCGGTTAATTTTCCTACAAATTGATACGGATCTTGTTCGATAACTGGGAATGTATTATAGTGCATTGGCACAACAATTTTTGCTCCAATCCATTCTGCAGCTAACGCGGCATCCCCTGGACCCATTGTAAAGTTATCTCCAATTGGTAAAAATGCAACATCAATTGTATGGCGAGAACCAATTAATTTCATATCCGAGAACAACGCTGTATCTCCGGCATGATAAATTGTTTTTTCTTCTGCAGTAAATACAATCCCTGCTGGCATACCTGTATATGTAATCGTTTGATTTTCTTCATCAACATAGCTAGAACCATGAAATGCTTGTGTAAACTTCACTGTTCCAAATTCAAATGCATGAGAACCTCCAATATGCATCGGATGTGTATTTACACCTTTCCAACCTAAAAATGTCGCAAGCTCAAACGGCGCAATGACAACTGCATTATGTTTTTTTGCTAATTCTACTGTATCCCCAACGTGATCACCATGTCCATGAGAAAGGATAATTGCATCAACTGTTACCTCTTCTACTTTTAAATCTGTTTTCGGATTACCTGTAATAAATGGATCAATTAAAATAACCTTTCCGTTCGTTTCAATCTTTACAACTGAATGACCGTGATAAGATACTTTCATCTTTTCATTACCTCCCTTATTCATATTCACACCTTCTATTCTACACGATTTCGCAATTTCCTGTCTTTTCAAACATCGATTTGCTTGTCATAACGCTTTCGTTCGATGTAAAGTTATACATGTAATTGAAATTTCGGAGGTGCAGATCTATGAATACTAGATTAGAAAAATTAATGCAATGGTTACAAGAAAAAAATACAGAAGCTGCATTCTTAACTTCTACACCGAGCGTCTTCTATATGACGAACTTCCACTGCGAACCGCATGAAAGACTACTCGGTCTATTTGTATTCCAAGAAAAAGAACCAATGTTAATTTGTCCGAAGATGGAAGAAGGACATGCGAGAGGCGCTGGCTGGACTCATGAAATTATCGGATATACAGATACAGACAATCCATGGGATATGATTGCAAAAGCAATCAAAGCACGCGGCATTGATGCAAATGCAGTAGCAATCGAAAAAGAACATTTAAATGTAGAACGCTACGAGCACATCTCACAATTATTCCCAAAAGCATCTTTCAAACCTGCTGAAGAAAAAGTACGTGAACTTCGCTTAATTAAAGATGAAAAAGAACTTGCGATTTTACGCCAAGCTGCTGCTATGGCTGATTATGCAGTTGAAGTTGGGGTAAATGCAATTCAAGAGAACCGCAGTGAACTTGAAGTACTTGCAACAATTGAGCATGAATTAAAGAAAAAAGGCATTCATAAAATGTCCTTTGACACAATGGTATTAACAGGTGCAAACTCTGCACTTCCGCACGGCGTTCCTGGTGCAAACAAAATGCAGCGCGGTGATTTCGTCCTATTTGACTTAGGTGTTATTATCGACGGTTATTGCTCTGACATTACGCGTACAGTTGCTTTTGGCGAAATTTCAGACGAACAAAAACGCATTTATGACACTGTATTAAAAGGACAATTACATGCAGTTGAATCATGTAAACCAGGCGCAACATTTAGTGAAATCGATCGTGCTGCTCGTTCTATTATCGCAGATGCTGGCTACGGCGACTTCTTCCCGCACCGCCTTGGTCATGGACTTGGCATTAGCGTCCACGAATATCCAGATGTAAAAGAAGGCAACAACTCTCCATTACGAGAAGGAATGGTCTTCACAATTGAACCTGGTATTTACGTACCAAACGTAGGCGGCGTTCGTATTGAAGATGATGTTTACATCACGAAAGATGGCGTGGAAATTTTAACGAAATTCCCGAAAGAATTACAGTTTGTAAAATAAGCAAAAAAACGCTTGGAAATCATTACGATCCAAGCGTTTTTTTTGCATTTATCTGCAAAACTTCAAAGTTAAAATCCATTAGCTTCTAACTTCATCATTCCACCAAAATAATGTTGAGCAGTAGTAAAAGAAATGAATGCACAAAGCTCACTTATTTCAGCTTCTGAAAAATACTCTTTTAATATTTGAAAAGAAGAATTTGAAATGTTTCCTTTTTGTTCTTTTAAAAAGACTTCTGCAAATCCAACTGCAACAGATATTTTTTCATCAAATATATGAGGCTCAGGCTTTCCTTTTGCTTTGCAATACTCACAACCATTGCTTTGTGCTAATGTCCTTCTAACCTGTTCTTTTAATTTTGATGATAATAGCCCATCCTTTTCTAATACTTCTCCTAAATAAGACCACGCCTCCATAACTTTTTTATTGTGTCCTAAAAGTTTTTGAAAAGGCGTTTCTCCGAAATTTGATTCATTGATTCTTGCCATTTACAACACCTCCTTGTTATATTAAGCATACAGAATAAAATCTGCAGATTACATTAAATTAGAAATCTATTATTAAATAATCATTTAAATAACTAATAAAAAAAGAGGAATTACTTTAAAAATGAAAATAGATGATATTGATAAAAAAATAATAGTTGAGTTATCCAATAATAGTCGTCTATCAATGAGTGAACTTGGAAGAAGGATTAATTTATCTTCTCCCTCTGTCACTGAACGAGTAAGACAAATGGAGTCATTTGGAATAATAAAAAAATACACTTTAGAAATTGATTATGAAAAATTAGGACTTCCTATCCAATGCATAATAGAAGCGACAGTTAAAAACGGAGGGTATAAAAATTTTAAAAATTACATTGAAAGTCTTCCTAATGTGGATTTTTGTTACCGTATAGCTGGAAATGCTTGTTATATGCTTAAAATGCACTTTGAGAACTTTTCTAAAGCAGAAGAGTTTATCGACGTTGTAAATCCATACGCATCCACTGTTACACATTTTATCTTTTCTCAAGTCCAAACGAGTTTAAAAATGGATTCAGATTAAGCTGTTCCGTAATTATCTAACGGAATATATTCCATAAGAAGCTGAAGAGATATCGATATGTTGCACTCCATTTTTCTAATAACATTAATTCGTATATGTCATAATTCATTACTCGCTACTTTCTATATACTTAACGTCTAAACATATAAAACGTATACAAATGAAACAAAAAAAGCACATCAAAACTTGATGTGCTTTCAATCTTGTAAACGCTAGTTTCCTCTACCTCTTTAAAACAACTCGTTTTAAACCACCTTGTCTTTATAAGTATGTAAAAATAACTCTTCAAACTCACAAGCCGGCAGTGGCTTACTAAAATAATATCCTTGTATGTAAGAACAATTATGCTCCCTTAAAAAGGCTAGTTGTTCCTCTGTTTCTACACCTTCTGCTGTAATTTCAAGACCAATATGTCGCCCCATCGCGATGATAGCTGCAGTGATTCGCTTCGTTCGTACATCTTCATGGATATCTTTAATAAAAGAGCGATCAATTTTCAATTTTTGAATTGGATAGTCTTTCAAATAACTTAATGAACTATGACCGGTTCCAAAATCGTCAATACTAATCGTTACTCCTAAATTACGAAAAGCCCATAACAGCCTTTTCGATCGCTCTACATTTGTCATAGTCATACTTTCTGTTACTTCTAGCTCTAATAAATTAGGAGATAACTTATATTTCCGTAATAAGTCCGCAACAGTTTTTACAATATCCTCAGCCTGAAATTGCCTTGGTGATAAATTAACAGACACACGAATTGAGTATCCTCTATCATCCCAAGCTTTCGCTTGCCTGCACGCTTTCTCCAATACTAACTTCCCAAGCGGAATAATTAAACCCGTTTCCTCTGCCAACGAAATAAATTTTAATGGTGAGCGCATTGTACCATCTCGTAACTGCCAACGTACAAGCGCTTCTACTCCAACAACCTCTCCTGTTTCACAATGAACTTGTGGTTGATAATAGAGAGTAAATTCATCGTTCTCAATCGCTTTCCGGAGTTGCTGTTCTTCTACTAATTGCTTCTCTGAAAGTTCTCCAATTGCCGAAGAATAAAGACGATAGCTACTCTTTCTACTTTCCTTCGCCGTATACATGGCGATATCTGCACGGCCCATGATTGTTTCTACTTCCACTCCATCCCGGGGTGCTACAGCAATTCCAATACTAACAGTGCAATATAAATGATTCTCCTCTATCACAAAAGGTTCCTCAAATGTATGTATAATTTGCTTTGCCAATTGAATCGGCTCTTGTTTCGATTGAATATTAGGAAGTAAAATTGTAAATGCATCGCCGCCTAAGCGTGCAATTGTCCCTCTCTTTCCAATTTTCATTGCTAACTTGTCTGCTACTTGTTTTAATAATATATCTCCTACATTATGTCCTAGGGCATCATTAATTACTTTAAAACGATTTAAATCCAGAAAGAATACAGCACACTTTTCATTATTTCCTACACTATCCTTCAAATTGGCTTCCAACTTTTCCATAAAATTGCGCCTGTTTGGCAATTCTGTGAGATTATCATAATAAGCTAATCGATATATATTTTCTTCATTTTCTAACTGCTCTGTAATATCCCTTGCAATTCCATATATACAATCCAATCGTTCTTCCATATAAACTGGGACTAATGTAATATTCAAATCTAAAACCGAATCATCCTCTAATTTAATTTTCGTATTAAAGTTATGTGCTTTCTTGGCATGAATCGTTTGATAGAAATATAATTTAACTTTCTGCTTTTCTTCTCTTGTTAACACATGTATCATTTTTTTATTTTGCAATTCGCTTTCTCTATAACCAAGCATTTCCTCCCCCGCAGGATTCATGCTTAATAACCGCCCATCATACGATATTGAAAAAACAGCATCTAAATTGTGACTAACAAGTGAGCGATACCTCTTTTCATTTTCAAGCAACTCTATCGCTTGAAATCGAAAACGCCGATCTGTAACAGCACCAAATACTAAAAAAAACTGAATCATTATCGTCGTAACACCGATTATAATTACAAGTGTGTAACGATTCATTCCAGACGGCACTGTTAAAACAGAAGGTAAGCCAAAAGATGTGGCAGCCATTTCTGTATAATGCATACCCGCTATCGCAACTCCCATAGCGATAGCACTTATAAGTTTATATATAGTGGCTCTTACAGAATTTTTATATTTAGACAATTCAAATGAAATTTTTAAAGTTGCTATAGAAGCTACAATCGCAATTAATATTGATAATATTAATAAAAATGGATCATATTCAATATCTACTAACACCATCGCTTTCATCCCAATATAATGCATAGCACCAATTGCTATCCCCATCAAACTGCCGCCTAGTACAAAATGAATCCACTTTACTTGTAGATAACTTACACTATACAATCCGATTAAAGAAGCAATACATGAAACAAACATAGAAAACAGGACAAGCTTTAGGTCGTATTTAATAGATATTGGAAGCTGAAAGGCTAGCATGCCAATAAAATGCATAGACCAAATCCCAACTCCCATTGTAATAGAACCAAAAAATAACCATAACTTCCTTCGTTTTTCATCCGAATGTGCAGTCCGTCCTACAAGATCTAAAGCAGCATATGATACAAAAACCGAAATTACTACTGACAGCGATACGAACCAATTATTATAAAAACCGATTAATTGTTGCATCCACTTTTTCTCCTTCTATATCCTAATATAAAGAAATATCGTTTATGTAAACATAAAAATATCATAATACACTGCTTTCACTGCTGGATTTTTCTTTTCTAGTAAAAAGTCTCTTAATGTAAAGAAGTCTTTTTATTATTATATACGAAATATCTACGATTGTTTACGTATAATTCTTCTTTTCAGCGTATCATAATGAAAAAACAGAAACGACGCAAGTTTTTACACTTACACCTTTTCTATTTTTTCATTAAACTTTTCATACATTCTCCACGATAACTGTATCGGCATCTATGTCTTCAAAACAAAGATTTACAGTACGCTTCAATGCTCTTGTCCGATGAATCGTCCCTGCTGGAATAGATAACGTATCATTTGGCTTTAAGATAATTGTTTCTTGATCTTGAAAATCAATCAGCAGCTCTCCTTCTAACACCATAAATAACTCATCAGAATTCGAGTGGAAATGCCAATCATATTCTCCGGTGAATACAGCAATCCGCAAACAATGATTATTTACATTTGAAACGACAAAATTTTTATGTTTCTCTGTAATATTTCTTGTCATCTCTAATAAATTGATTTTTTCTAGATTTAATTCTTTTGTAAGTTTTCTCTCCACATTTATCTCTCCATTATTCAGGTGATATATAACAATCTCTTCTAAGTTCATCATATCAAACATTTTCCCGACTTATCAGATAAATAATTAGAAAAATTAGAATTTAATTATAGATTTAAAAGTTAACCCGTGTTAATTTATTAATAAGATTTAACTTTTATTAATAAGGAGCATAGTAATGAAAGAGAAGTTACCACTACGAGAAATCAAAAAAGCACGAACAAAAATCAAGCTATTTCACACTGCATTAGACATCATTGGAGAAAAATCATTTCGAGAAGTATACGTTGAAGAATTATGTGAACGAGTAGAAATTTCGAAGGTGACATTTTTTAAAATGTTCTCTCGAAAAGAAGACATTCTTATTTATTTCATGAGGTTATGGTTAACGGATCGTATGTTGGAACTGAAAGAAACAAACAAAAAGGGAATGACCGCACTCCGTCATATTTTTGAAGGAGTTTCAGAATATGCAAAAGAAAAACCTGGATTGATGCTAAGTTTGATTGCATTTCTCTCTGAAGAAAAAATGCATCCTTGTATGCCTCATTTAACCGATGCAGAAATTCATCTATTATATCCCGAAAAAGAAGAACAAGTTCGAAAGCTCATTCCAAATTTGAATGAAGTATTTGCAAACTGCGTGGAAGAAGGAAAAGCTGCAGGAGAAATTACAACCAAGATGGACACTTCACATATTGTAAAACTACTACACTCTATTTTTTACGGCGCCTACTTAACAGCTCATGTCTTTCAAACTCAAAATGTAATGGAAATGTATGATCTTCATTTAAACATATTAAATCCATAGTAAAAGAGGGATGAATAATGAAGTCTGTAATATCTGGACGTTATACTGCACAGATGGATGATTCCTTTGTAGTATTTGTGATTGGTATGCGAATTAATAAATTTTTCGCTGTTTCAAAGTGGTTACCTGTAGCTCTGGCAATGGGTGGAATGCTAAAAGAACTATATGAAAATAAAAAACTCGGTTTTCTCGGCACAGAATCTTTCTTCAACGGCCGCACAATTGTACAAATTCAATATTGGAGATCATTTGAAGCCCTTGAACACTATGCACGCCATGCTTCCTTACATTTAGAAGCATGGAAAAATTTTAACCAAAAAGCTTCCAAAACTGAAGCAGTTGGAATTTTCCATGAAACATTTGTTGTTGAGAAAGGTCAATACGAGAGTTTATATGCAAATATGCCCCTATTCGGTTTAGCCAAAGCAGGTACTTCTCTTCCTATAAGTAGTCAACGAGAAACTGCACGAGCACGCATGAAACCATAATAAAAGCGGCTACCCAATGGGTAACCGCTTTGTAGTCTTTCTTATGATAAAGCAGGAGCTTTTTCAAGAAGCTCTTTCGCATCTGCATATTGTAAACCATGTGCTTCTGCAACTGCTTCGAATGTTACGTAACCATCTAATGTATTAATACCTTTTAATAAGGCACTGTTATCTAAGCAAGCTTTTTTATAGCCTTTGTTTGCGATTTGTACTGCGTATGGTACTGTTACGTTTGTTAACGCAAGAGTTGACGTACGTGGAACTGCACCAGGCATATTTGCAACTGCATAGTGAACTACGCCGTGTTTTTCGTAAGTTGGGTTGTCGTGTGTTGTAATACGGTCAGTTGTTTCAAAAATACCGCCTTGGTCGATTGCGATGTCGACTACAACAGAACCTGGTTCCATAGATTTAATCATTTCTTCTGTTACAAGTTTTGGCGCTTTTGCACCTGGAATTAATACTGCACCGATAACAAGATCAGACTCTTTTACAGCTTCTGCAATGTTATACGGGTTAGACATTAATGTCGCTACTTGGTTACCGAAGATATCGTCTAATTGACGAAGACGATCTGGACTTAGGTCGATAATTGTTACATCTGCACCTAAACCAACAGCAATTTTCGCTGCGTTTGTACCAGCTTGACCACCGCCGATAATTGTTACTTTACCGCGTTTTACCCCTGGAACGCCTGCAAGTAAAATGCCTTTGCCGCCTTTGTTTTTCTCAAGGAACTGTGCACCAATTTGTGCAGACATACGACCAGCTACTTCACTCATAGGTGCAAGTAGTGGTAAAGAACGGTTGTCTAATTGAACTGTTTCATACGCAATTGCGACTACTTTATTTTCAATTAATGCTTTTGTTAATTCTGGTTCTGGAGCTAAGTGTAAGTACGTGAATAAAATTAAGCCTTCGCGGAAATAGCCGTATTCGCTTGCGATTGGCTCTTTTACTTTCATAACCATCTCTTGATTCCAAGCTTCTTGTGCTGTTTCTACAATTGTTGCTCCTGCTTCTACATATGCTTCATCTGTAAAACCAGATCCTAAACCAGCACCCTTTTGAACAAAAACTTCATGACCATTGTGAATTAAATGAACAACACCAGCTGGCGTCATTGCCACACGATTTTCATTGTTTTTAATTTCTGTTGGTACACCGATACGCATTGGAAATTCCCCCTTGAGATTATAAAATTACCCCTGAATAGCCATAGCATATACGCTTTTCATAAAGCGTTTTCTATTCTCTTACATTTTACCATAATCTCGCAATTTTTGACAAAAACAACGCAAGTTGTCCGATAGAATTTGTCTAGTTTTGACGATATCGATGAATAACGTCAACTGCTCCAGTTACTTCTATAATTGTTCCCGTAATCATGTCCGAATCTTCCTCACATAAAAAGGAAATTGTACGAGCGATGTCTTCCCCTGTGCCTGAACGTCCAATCGGTGTACGATCATCAGGTACTGCACGTGCCTTAGCAATTGTTGCCTCTTTCATATCACCAATAATGTCACCCGGACATATCATATTTGATGTAATACCATATTCCGCTTCTTCATAGGCAATCGTTTTAGTGAGTGAAACTAGTCCGACTTTTGCAGCTGCAAATGCAGAACGATACATCCATCCCGGCGCACTATCTGCTCCTTGAAATCCATAATTCACAATGCGGCCAAATTTCTGCTGCCGCATAATTGGTACAACGAGCTTTAATAAATGAAAAACTGCCGTTAAGTTACCATGAATCATTTCATTCCATTCATCATCTTTATACTCAACTAAATTTTTACGTTCAAATACGTAAGGACCTGCATTATTAATCAGAAAATCAATACGACCAAAACGCTCCATCGCTTTTGTTACTACTTTATGTAAATCTTCTTGTTTCGTTACATCTGCTTGCACAAATTGCATACGATGCGCAAGATCTTTATATTGCTGTTGTAACGTTTCCATCGCTTGTACATCGCTGCGATACGTTACTGTTACCGAATATCCTTTATGTAATAATTTCTCTGTTACTTGCTTCCCTAAACCTTTTGTACCGGCTGTAATGAGCGCATGTCTCACAAAAATAAGCCTCCTTTTTTCTTGCTATATTTCATATGTAACAACTTCTTCGCACAATTACAACTAAAATGTTTGAACAAATTTTTCAAAATTCTGTAACGTTTCTGACATACTTTTTTCCATAATTTACTTTATAATAAAAGTGTAAAGAGTTATAACACTTATACAATTGGGAGGAATCGTTCATGAATACTACATATACAAACATTTTAATTGCTGTCGATGGCTCTAAAGAAGCTGAAAAAGCATTCAAAAAAGCAATTCAAGTAGCAAAGCGTAACAACGCTACATTAACAATCGCTCATATCGTTGACGTCAAAGCTTACTCTGCAGTCGAAGCATATAGCCGTGCTATTGCAGAACGTGCAAATTTATTTGCAGAAGATCTATTAGAAGACTACAAAAAGACTGCACTAGAAGCAGGTCTTACAAAAATAGAAACTGTACTAGAATTCGGTAATCCAAAATCCAAAATCTCAAAAGATATCGCACCGAAGCACCACGTTGATTTAATTATGTGCGGTGCAACTGGTTTAAACGCAGTAGAGCGTTTCTTAATCGGCAGCGTCTCTGAACATATTATTCGCTATGCAAAATGCGATGTCCTTGTTGTTCGCGGTGAAGAAGAACAAGGGGAAATTTAATACCTATAATGAAGCAGCACCAAGCCTCTATTTTACGAGCTTGGTGCTTTTTTATTTACTTAAACTTCCATCAGTGGGGGCCCACCTATCTTCTTCGCTTTCCTCTTAATCGTCTTGCTGCCCTAAAACAGCAGGATAAGATGATTCTGTAAGGTTATGCTAAGAAAAAAGGAAATGAGGGAAACGGCATGGAAAGTCATGAACGTATCATACTAGATTTAAACGGACAAGAAATTGATATGGTAGAAAAAATTTGTGCCCACTTCAAAGAAAAACATGGTGTGGAGTTAAGTCACGGTGCACTTTTTCGTGATTTAATGGACATAGAATATATTCGCATTACAGAAGGAAAACATAAATACGAACAGGAAAAAATATAGGCGCCTGGTTGCTTGCATCGTACAAGCAACCTTTTTCTTTATGCATACATTATTTATATATGTCCAAGCATAAAGGTGTGATGTTTTTGAGTGATGAGAATAAAAGAAAAAGCAAATCCGCTACTCCGATTATGAACTTATGTATATTTACTCTTCCCGGCTGCAATGTAACAGAAAAACAAATTAAGCAGCAAGTTGCGTTAGCAACCAAAATATGGAACATAGACTTTATTATCACAAGTATCACAACGCTGAAAAATTTTTCTGTTCAAACGAATGATACTTCATTTCGTAAAAGACAAAGCAAAAATATACAGCGATTATTTCGTGAAAGAAAGTATCTCTTTCCAAATCCAAATAGTATTTCAATATTCTATACAAATGCAAGGCACCTCTCGAGTAACACGACAGGACGAACGTTCTCTTCCTTAATGACGAAAAGCCGTTTCAACCATATTATCCTCACAAAGTCTTCACTAGAAAATACACTTGCGCACGAACTCGGACATATCTTATTCTACTCCCACCGAAAACTACAAGGAAAAAATCCAGATAGAAACTCTTATCGAACGCATAGCCTAGACCCTGAGAATATTATGTTTGGAACTGCTACAAGCCGTAAACGAAAAACAACATCCCTGCAAAGATCGAGTGCATTAGAAAGTACATTAATTGAATATATGTAACAATCATGAAAAAACCCGTGAAACATTACATGTTCACGGGTTTTTCCACTATCTCTTTTGCTTTTTGAAGTGCCTGTTCAATTTGTTCGAACCCTGTACCACCTGCACTGTTTCTTCGTTTTACTGCTGCGTATGGTGAAAGCACTTCATATAAGTCTTCCTCAAATAATGAGCTCATCTCTTGGTAGGTTGTTAACGGTAAATCTAACAAATAAACACCTTCGTTAATACAATGAAGGACAAGCTTCCCTACAATTTCATGTGCCTGACGAAACGGTAACCCTTTACTCGCTAAATAATCTGCAATCTCTGTCGCATTTGAAAAATCTTGCGTGACAGCCTGTGCCATTTTATCTTTTTTCACCGTCATCGTCTCAAGCATGCCTGCCATTACATGTAAACAACCCTTTACTGTATTTACCGTATCGAACATGCCTTCCTTATCTTCTTGCAAATCTTTATTGTAAGCAAGCGGCAATCCTTTCATAACTGTTAATAAGCTAAACAAGTTGCCGTATACTCTTCCTGTTTTCCCACGAATAAGCTCTGCCATATCCGGATTTTTCTTTTGCGGCATAATGCTGCTACCCGTTGCATAGCTGTCGCTCATTTCAATAAACTGAAATTCTTGACTGCTCCATAAAATAAGTTCTTCACAAAAACGTGATAAATGCATCATTAATATCGAAGCATTACTTAAAAATTCAAGAATGAAGTCACGGTCGCTTACTGCATCTAAGCTATTTTCATATATTCCATCAAAACCGAGCAACTGCGCACTATACTCGCGATCAATCGGGAATGTTGTCCCAGCAAGTGCCCCGGCTCCAAGCGGAGAAATGTTAATACGTTTTAACGAATCTTTCAAACGATTCGCATCGCGCTCTAACATCCAAAAGTATGCAAGGAGATGGTGTGCAAAAGAAATCGGCTGTGCACGCTGCAAATGCGTATACCCCGGCATAATTGTTTCGATATGTTTTTCAGCTTGTTCTGCAAGTACAATTTGCACTTGTTTCACTGCCTCGATAATGCCTTGCACTTCATTTCGCAAATACAAATGCATATCCGTTGCTACTTGGTCATTACGACTTCTTCCTGTATGCAGCTTACCGCCAACTTCACCAATATGCTGAATTAACATCTTTTCAATGTTTAAGTGAATATCTTCTGCTTCAACAGAAAACGTAAGCTCTTGCTTCTTTGCCTTTTCAAGTAAATACTGCAAGCCGTTTTTAATTGTCTCTCCTTCTTCAGCCGTTACGATACCGCATTTCGCAAGCATCGTAACGTGTGCCATACTTCCTTGTATATCTTCTACTGCTAATTGCTGGTCAAAGGAGATGGAAGCTCCAAACTCCTCAACCCACTGTTCAGCCTGTTCCGTAAAACGGCCGCCCCAAAGTTTGCTCATGCCTCCACCTTCTTTTGATTCACTTGGCTGTATACTTTTGTTGGTAAACCAAATAATGAAATAAATCCAATCGCTGCATCATGATTAAATTCATCATCTACTGTATACGTCGCTAATTTTTCATCGTATAGAGAATACTCTGATTTACGTCCTTCTACAATCGCATGTCCTTTAAACAGTTTCACACGTACTGTACCTGTTACATTCTTTTGCGTTTCTTGTAAAAAGGCAACAAGAGCATCTTTTAAAGGCGAGAACCATAAACCGTTATAAATTAACTCTGTTAATTTTTGTTCAATCATAGGTTTAAAATGTGCTACTTCTTTTACAAGTGTTAAATCTTCTAATTCCTTATGTGCAGTAATCAACGTCATCGCCGCTGGGCATTCATACACTTCACGTGACTTAATACCAACAAGACGATTTTCTACATGATCGATGCGGCCAACCCCGTGCTTACCAGCAAGAGAGTTTAACGCTTTAATTAACTCTGAAAGTGAATATGATACGCCGTTTAATGTCGTTGGCACCCCTGCTTCAAAACCAATTTCTACAAATTCAGGTGTGTTTGGTGTATCTTCTAACGCTAACGTCATTTCATATGCATCTTCTGGCGGTGCTGCCCATGGATCTTCTAAGATTCCACATTCGTTGCTGCGTCCCCATAAATTTTGATCAATTGAAAACGGGCTGTCTAAGTTAATCGGAATTGGTACATCATTTTCTTTCGCATATGCAATTTCCTCTTCACGTGACCATTTCCATTCACGCACCGGTGCAATCACTTCTAAATATGGATTTAACGCTTGAATAGAAACTTCAAAACGGACTTGGTCATTTCCTTTTCCTGTACATCCATGTGCAACTGCACTTGCACCTTCCATCTCTGCAATCTCTACTAATTTTTTAGCAATTAACGGACGAGATAATGCAGATACAAGTGGATATTTCCCTTCATATAACGTGTGAGCTTGCAGTGCTTTTAATGCATATTCATTCGCAAACTCTTCTTGTACATCAATCATATAAGATTTAATTGCTCCGACGGACAATGCTTTTTCTTTTACAAACTCTAAATCTTTTCCTTCCCCTAAATCTAAACAAAGTGCAATAATATCGTATCCTTTTTCTTGTAACCATTTAATCGCAACAGAAGTATCAAGACCTCCGGAATATGCTAATACAACTTTTTTGTTCTCCATTTTATATCCCCCTAAAGAATAATTATTCATTATTATTAATATTAATTCATAATTTATCACCTTTTCCACAATGTTGCAAGGGATATTCATAAATATTTTCAAAACAATTTCATCGAAGTTCTTTCTCTTTTTCGATACAATGAAGACAATAAATGGAGGGGACGATATATGGAACAATATTTCACATATGATGAACATCTGGGGATTAAGCTACCTGATTTCCAAGAAGAATGGGAGGATATTCCTAAAACAGTACAACATGCAATTTTATTAAAGTGGGAACAAATTCGCGGGAAAATACCAGATCGGATTAAAGAACTTGAACATATCATTAACACGAAACAACACCGCTTAAATAACGAAGAAAACTTTGAAATTTCTTGTAGACTCAATACAGAAATCGCGAATCACGCTTCCATTATTAACGACCTTTGGCTTTGGTATCGTCTAACTCAAAATGTGTCTGAAGGGAAAGCACATCAGTAAAGTGAAGCTTCCATATAGAAGTTTTGAGAAAGGAGTATGTTCCTTATGAAAGCTTTATTCATTATCATACTTACTTTTCTTAGTGTCATTAGTTGGGAAGCCTTTTTTAAAGATAAAAAGACGAATTAAGAAGATGATTCATAAAGTGAAACTCCCATCAGTGGTTTTTTATCCCCCACCTATCTTCTTTGCTTTTCTCTGAATCTTGAGGTGGAGATCTTACCGTCCGCAAATAGCAGGATAAAAAAGTCGTTGAGAATATTTTCTCAACGACTTAAAAATTTTTATAAAGTGAAACCTCCAGCAGTGGAGGTTTCCTTCATCAAACATGCACAAAAACATCGGAAGTTATTGCAAGCGTTTTCAATATTAGGTAAACAATAATGACGGCTTGTCTGGTAGATTTTAAAATTAATCAGTTAATATATTTCGATATTATAATAGCGAAAAACGTACTCTTTTCTATTCCGTTGAATGTGTAGTGGTAATCGTATTTTTCTTTTCATGGATATAAAACACCTACTCTGTGCATGTAATACTTTCCATCAAACGATATAATAAAATATCTAATTCTTGACTACATGTAATCACTCTATGATGATTAACACCATACTTTCTTATAAGTTCAATCAATTCCTCCCTTTTTTCTTCTATGCTTGCCTGTATCTCTATCGTTTTCATACGAATCTCTCCAGTTACCATAGATGATATAATTTGAATTATAGGAAATGTTTCATCTAAATTGAATATTTTGTAACTAATTAAAGTACGTTTTAACAGATAGCAAATGAAATTTAATTTTGCATTCAGAAAACCTTTCGACAGCAAATATTTTCTGAATGCACCATTTTTCAGCAAAATTTACATGAATTTCACCTAACGCTTCCATATTTACGAAGTATGTAGTTTTTTCGTTGCCCATTGTCGGTTTCCAAGAACATACATTTAAAAAAAGTATGATATAATAGTATATAATCTTTTATAGAAAGGATTTAGATATCATGATCGCTCGAAGGAGCATGTGGCATCGAAAAGACGAATCTTACACGTAGCGTATTTTTTTGCTTAGATACTTTGTCTAGCGAAAAAAATACGAGAGTGGGGAAATTATGATTGCCCGAAGGATAATTTGGCAACGAAAAGACTCTTCTTACACGTAGCGTTTTGTTTAGGTTGTTTCATATTCGCTAAACAAAACATAAAAGAGAGCAGGATTGCTAAATGAAAAATTCTACTCTAAGTTTTGTTTAGTCTATTTCAGACCTAAACTAAAACGAAAGTAGGGAGAATTGATGGACGAGAGGATTATTCGTTATTTCTTCAGTGATATATAGCGTAGTTAGACGTATGTAAACTAACTGCTGCTATATAGGCGTAGTTAGTTTATGAAAAAACAAAAAACTACTAACTACGGAGAGAAGGAATAACGATGGAGAACATCCAAAGTCGACAAATTATTAAAGAAATTCTTATGGTTTTACTTGGTTCATTTATTTTGGCTATCGCACTATACCACATTCAGTTTCAGAATCACTTAACAGAAGGTGGATTTGTAGGAATCGCACTGTTTTTACAAAACTTTTTTGACATTTCACCGTCAATTTCAACTGTTTTAATGGATATTCCTGTTATTTTACTATGTGCTACATTTTTAGGCAGAAAAATGGTCGGTTATTCATTTGTTGGTTCTATTTCATTCGGAGTATTTTATTCTTTAATGGAAAACTATTCTCCATTCACGGTGGATTTATCAAATCATTTATTTGTAGCTGCAGTAATCGGCGGAGCGTTAGCTGGAGTTGGCCTTGGTTTTATTTTACGATTCGGTGGTGCAACAGGCGGAGACGATATTTTGACCATTGTATTAAGCAAAAAAACACGCTTTACAATTGGGCAAATTTTCTTCGTTTTTGACGCAATTGTCATTGCACTTTCATTATATTATTTAACATGGACTGAAATTGCTTTTACGATTCTTTCCCTTGCTGTGCAGGCAAAAGTACTAGATTTCATTTACTATCCAGCAAAGGCAAAGAAACCAGTCGCAATTCCATTATCAAAACAACATGCAACAAACTAAAAAGCGAAAGGCGGATGCCTTTCGCTTTTTATATTTTTTGGCGTAAATAACGCATTTGATAAAATCGATTCGCAAATTCTGTTATGCTCCGTGTTAACCGATAATTTGCCGTTGATCCAACCACAATCCCAAGTACTGGTACACCTTGAAACAACTTGCGGCGCAGTGAATAAATAATGAACGTTTTCAAAATTTGTTTTAGTAGTACTTGTACAGATGCTGGATTTAGTACTTCCTCTTCTCCCTCATAGAAGAATGGAGCCGCTTCTTCTTGTTCTAACTCTTGCAGTAAGTTGTACCAAGCATACTGCTGCAAATGCGCTGGCAATATGGCTGCATGGAATACTTTTAACGCTAGCATCATTTCATACGGTTTATTCACATCATGACCAAATGATGTGGCGATTAGCTGTACCGCTTTCACATTTAAAGCAACCAATACTGGTAAGTCTGCACTTAATAATAAAAAGCCACCAACTCCTGTTACTCCTCCTTGTACGAAAGAATATAAACGATGACGAGCTGTTTGCTGTTCTGCTATGTATGTTAATTGGTCAATCGATAATACTTTCATGTCCTCAACATGTTCAATGGAACCATCGAATAAACGCGCCGTTCCTAAAATACGTCCCCGTGCATCAAGTTGCGACTGTGAGCTTTGAATAAGTGCATGAAGATGAAAGAGCCATCCATCTGCTTTCGAAAAAAATTCATTTCGCTTTTTTTCCGGTAACTTAGAAAATGTACCGTTCAACCACTTATCAAACATTCTCTGAAAGTCCGTTGATTCTTGTTGCACTAATTGCTGTTCCCAGCTTTTCAAATCATATAAAATTCGTTCTTCTCGCTTTGACAGCATACAAACAACCCCTTGGATTATTTTTCTACATTGTAACATATTTGCTAGGAGAGAAAGAACGCCTGCTTTTTTCTGAAAAATATGTTAACTTTAAATGCCTCATAGTAAAAAATGGGAGGTATGTTATGCATCCACGTGCGAAAGCCTTAGGTATTATTGAATACAACAATTGTATTCTTGTTGAAGAATACAAAGGAAAACACGAAACTGGTGAGGGCTATTATTATAGACCACTTGGAGGAACTATTGAACTTGGAGAGCATTCCACGGAGACAATTATTCGGGAATTTCAAGAAGAACTTGGAGTCGCTGTGGAAATCGTTGCATATTTGGGCTGTTTAGAAAACATCTTTCAAATAGAAAATACAATTGGGCATGAACTAATTCAATTGTATTTCGTCTGCTTTTCAAACAAAGCGCTTTATAAAAAGGATCGATTCACAATAACAGAAGGACAGAACATCTCCTACGGTGTATGGGTTCCCATTGAAACATTTTTGCAAGTAGAAAAAACATTATACCCAAACGGATTAACCGAACTACTTTCAAAAAAATAATACAAAAAAAGACGGGAATTATCCCGTCTTTTCATCATATATTAACCAATATTTCCAAGACGTATTACGTCACGAGCAATCATAACTTCTTCGTCTGTTGGAATTACGATTACTTTTACTGGAGAGTGCGGGAAGCTAATGAATGCTTCTTCACCGCGGAAATTGTTGCGTTTCGCATCAAAGTATACACCCATGAACTCAAGGCCTTCTAATACACGCTCACGAATTAATGCACTGTTCTCACCAATACCAGCTGTAAAGATGATTGCATCTACACCTTTCATACGAGCTGCATAAGAACCGATATATTTATGAATACGGCCAATAAATATCTCTAGTGCTACTTCTGCACGATGGTTTCCTTCTTCTTCAGCTTGCTCAATATCACGTAAGTCACTTGAGAATCCAGAAAGACCTAACATACCACTTTTCTTGTTTAATACGTTAAGGACTTCGTCTACAGATTGTCCTGTTTTTTCCATAATGTATGGAATTAACGCAGGGTCAAGGTTACCAGAACGTGTACCCATTGTTACACCAGCAAGTGGTGTGAAGCCCATAGACGTATCGATTGATTTTCCGCCTTCAACAGCTGCGATACTTGCACCGTTACCTAAGTGACAAGAAAGTAAACGTAGGCTTTCAAGTGGACGACCTAATAATTCAGCTGCACGCTCTGTTACGTACTTATGAGAAGTACCGTGGAAACCGTATTTACGGATGCCGTATTTCTCATAGTATTCGTAAGGTAAGCTGTATAAGAAAGATTCTTCCGGCATTGTTTGGTGGAATGCTGTATCGAATACCGCTACTGCAGGTACGTTCGGAAGTACTTCTCGGAATGCTTTAATACCAACAGCGTTTGCTGGGTTATGAAGTGGTGCTAATTCACTTAAAGCTTCGATATCTGCTAATACTTTGTCGTCAATTAGAACAGAATCTGGGAATGTTTCACCGCCGTGTACAACACGGTGACCTGTACCGCTAATCTCATCAAGAGATTTAATAATACCTGTTTCAGTTAATTTATTTAGAAGCATATTAACTGCAACTGCATGATCTGGGATATTTGTTACTTCTGTTTGTTTCTCACCGTTCACAGTAATTGTAAATACGCTATCCTCTAAACCGATACGTTCTACTAAACCTTTTGTTAATACTGTTTCACTTGGCATTTCAAATAATTGGAATTTCAAGGAAGAGCTTCCTGCATTAATCGCGATGATTTTTGACATCTAGTCTTTCGCCCCTTTTTCTCTTGTTAGCCGTGTGGAATCTTTCCACAAACCGCTCAATTTTATGTCTTTAACTTTTGTCAGCCAACATAACCGTTTCACTGAAAAAAAATTTAAACTCACGATTTTAATTTAAACATCGTACGACATATATTTCAAGTGAAAAAATTGTAACACAAAGATTTTTTTTATATTACAGATTTGGTATTTTTCTATTGCCATCTTGTATACGTTACTAAATATTGTACACAAGATAAAACTGTATTATATATGCATACACCCCTGTTACACAGGAACAATGGTTATTTTTGCTCAGCGAACCAACCATTAATTTGATTCATGATGTTCTCCATCGCTTGCATATTAGAGAATTTTGGTAATTCTACTAATAATGCTTGTTTTGGCATTTGTATGGTTTGCCCTTTCTTTTGGAGAACAAATATACTTTTTGCATTTTTTTCATTTTTAAACATGGAAACAGGTAGCTGTAATAATCCTTGAACAAAACATGTTTCTTTAATAAAGGCATGAAGCTTTGGCGCTTGATCGCTTTCAAAAATGAAGTTTGGCACTAAGAAAAATAAATAACCGCCTTCTTTTGTATGCTTTACACTTTGTTCAATAAAAAGATGGTGAGCATAAGACATACCTTCATCTGCTTGTAAAGTATATTCACTTGCACCAATTTCATTTGGATAATAGCCGACTGGTAAATCGCACACAACTGCATCAACTGGATCAATATAAAGTGGAGCTAGTCCATCTTGATTAAAAAACTCAACTGCTTGTTTTTGTAAATTTGCATTGACTAAAGCAAGCTTAACAAGCAAATCATCTACATCTACCCCAAATCCATTCACATTTGTACCTTCTGGGCAACCATTAAAGATTGTCGTCAATAAATTTCCCGTTCCAACTGCAGGATCTAAAACAGTCATTTCCTTTTGATCCTTCATAAATTTATGGAACAAATAGCTCATAAACATACCAACTGCATCTGGCGTCATTTCATGATTTGCTTGTATGCCGTCTTTCATCCCTTTTAAGATGGCAAGTTGGAACGCCTTGCGAATCTCTTCGCCTTTATAGTTTTCTTCATTAAACTTGCTATATTCACGCTCTAGTCGTTCAATTGTTGGCTTTTCTAATCCTTCTTGTAAAATTGTTCCTTCAAATAAATTATCACCTGTCTCTACAAGCGCTTCTAAATAGGTTATGTCTAATTCTTTACGTAAAATTACGGCAGAAGAATCAAAGATAGAAAATAATGTTTCTACTGTTGAACTCACGAAAATTCCTCCTTAAAACTAAAATACACATAACTTATATCATACCACACTCTAAATCCTTTCCAAAAGAAAAAGCGATCCCTTTCACAAGAGATCGCTTTTTGCTCTTCACATTACTTTGCAGCTTTTGCTGCTTCTAATGCTGCTTCGTAATTTGGATGGCTTGTACCTTCGCTTACATATTCTACGTAAACAACTTTGTCGTTGCTATCTACTACGAATACCGCACGTGCAAGTAAACGAAGTTCTTTCATTACAACACCGTATGCTTCACCAAAAGAAAGGTCACGGTGATCAGAAAGTGTTACAACATTTTCTAAACCGTTAGCTGCACACCAGCGTTTTTGAGCGAATGGTAAGTCAACGCTAATTGTTAATACTTTTGCGTTTGCAATACCAGCTGCATCTTCGTTAAAACGACGAGTTTGTGCATCACATACACCTGTATCGATAGATGGTACAACACTAATTAATTTCACTGCACCTTTATATGTTTCTAAAGTTACTGGAGATAGATCATTTGCTAATACTTGAAAGTTAGGCGCTTGGTCACCTACTTTAACTTCTGTTCCAACTAAAGTGATTGGGTTTCCTTTAAACGTTACGTTTGCCATGTGAAAATCCTCCCTTTTCTAAAACAAAATATGTACAGTGTAAATGATAGATGTTCAGCAAACAGAATGCAAATGAATCGCTCTGTTTTATAAAAAAAGAAGCTAATCAATCGATTAGCTTCTTTTTTTATATTTCATACTCCGGCTGTTCATCTTTTTGTTTGTTCATCATTTCTTTCACTTTATCGACTGCTTGCGGTGCTAATTCCATTATCTTGTCAAGTATGTGCGTCTGTTTATCTAAGTGAAGTACTTTCACACCTTCACTATTTACAACAAGAAAAGCAATCGGATTAATGGAAGCTCCGCCGCCACTACCGCCGCCAAATGGATGATGATTATTGTTGTCAAGTTTTCCAAATTCACTACCGCCTGCCGCAAAGCCGAAACTTACTTTAGAAACCGTTAAGATAACACTTCCATCTGGTGATTGAATTGGATCACCGATAATAGTGTTTACATCAATCATATGATTTAAATGTTGCATCGCTGTTGTCATTAATCCTTGAATTGGATGTTCCACATAATCCCCCCTATGTTCATTGTTGCATAGCATTATCTGTAGCAATAACCCCTTGTTTTTTCAATAATATAAACAAGCGAATTGCTGTTTTCACTGCACGGTATATTCGAAATGAGGCTGTTAATTCACAATGTGATGCCACAGTTTTCCCTTGAAAAATTGGAGTAACTTCAAGCTGCGGTGTACCGATAATGTCCATATAATGTCCAGTAATTCCAACAATCATCCCTTTTACTGACCATACATAACCTGTTACAATCCCTGTGCTCGCTGCATCACCTGTTCCAATTTGCGAACGCCATCTCCAATTTTTGATTTTTACTCTTTGAAGAAAACCTTTAAACATAGTATGGATTTCTTGCATCCTTTTTATAATCTCAGCTATGCTGTCAAGCGTCGCTACAAACTTGTCCTCTGTTCCGCCTTCCTCCCCTGCTTTTTCAATTTTTTGACCTGTCTTCTTTTGTTGTTTTTCTATCCGCTCAAGCACATCAAACGTATAATGAAGCATCCATATTTTCACTTGAAATAAACATTGTTTTTCTGTTTCTGTATATAACAAACTGATTTTCAGCGATAATTTCGATAACAAAATAAGCAAGACGAACAAAATAAGTATTCCAATTCCAATCGCAAGCCACTTCATCGTACCATCCTTTCATTCCGTATCCATTATCGACACAATATGAAAAGAATAAACGAAATTGAAAATATAGATTTTTCTAAAAATAGGAGGATTTTTGATATTTTTTATCGAAATATAGTATTTGAACATATTATTTACTGCATGGAGGGATACAAAATGGCAGATCGTCGCAATTTATTTTTCTTTTACGGTGATGATAAAACAGCGCTTGTCGAAAAAATGAAACCAGTATACGACATTTTAGAAGAACATGGATTTACAATATTAGACCATCCAAAACACGCAAATGCTATCGTTAGTGTTGGCGACGACAGTACATTCTTGCAAGCTGTCAGAAAAACAGGATTTCGTGAAGATTGTTTATACGCAGGGGTTTCGACAACAGATGATATTTCCTTTTACTGTGACTTCCACATTGACCATGTCGATAGCGCCCTTCAAGAAATCACAAAAAATGAAATTGAAGTAAGAAGATATCCAACAATTCAAGTAACAGTTGATCATGATACATCTTTTTATTGCCTAAATGAATTTTCACTGCGCTCTAGCGTTATTAAAACATTTGTGCTAGATGTGTATGTTGATGACTTATACTTTGAAACATTCAGAGGCGATGGATTAGTCGTTTCTACACCAACAGGAAGCACAGCATATAATAAATCACTACACGGAGCTGTTGTGGATCCATTAATCCCATGTTTCCAAGTGAGTGAACTCGCTTCGTTAAATAACAATACATACCGTACACTTGGTTCTCCATTTATCTTAAACAATGATCGTACATTAACACTAAAATTAGCTCCAAGCGGCAACGACTATCCTGTCATGGGCATGGATAACGAAGCATTAAGTATTAAACAAGTCGAAAAAGCAGTTGTTCGTTTAAGCGATAAGCAAATTAAAACAGTAAAACTGAAAAATAATTCGTTCTGGGAAAAAGTACAAAGAACGTTTTTATAAAAAATAAAGGCGGCATATGCCGCCTCTATTTTTTATATACAATTTCACCATCGACAACTGTCATCACAACGTCTATCTCTTTTATTTCCTCTTCCTGAATGTCAAATATATCTCTGTCTAGCACAGTAAAATCGGCTTCATACCCTGCAGCAATTTTCCCGCGGCCTTCTTCTTTTCCAATCGCATATGCGCTTCCTGTTGTGAATAGCGAAACAGCTTCAAATACCGTTAACTTTTCTTCTGGTATGTAACAGTTTCCATCCACAAAGCTTTTTCTTGTTGCGGCGCTGTATATCCCTAAAAGCGGGTTCACCTGCTCGATTGGTGCATCCGAACCACCCGCGCAGTGTAAGCCAGCATGAAGGAGCGTTTTCCATGCATATGCGTAGCGAAGGCGATGCTCCCCTAGTTTTTCAATAACAGATGGAAAGTCGGAGGAAACGAAGACAGGTTGAAGATCTAAAATTGCAGGAAGCTTCTTCATACGATCGATTAACTCTTCGCGTACAAGTTGACAGTGAATAATGCGATCACGCTGCCCTTCTTTTGGTGGATACATTTCGAGCGCATCTATCACATATTCAAGTGATAAATCACCAATCGTATGAATCGCAACAGGCATATGGAAATCTCTCGCTTGTTTTACAAGTAGCGCAAGTTCATCGCGTGAAAAGATGGCAACTCCATTTGTTTCCTTTGCGTCTTCATATGGTTCACTAAGCAGCGCTGTCCGTCCGCCAAAGGAACCATCTGAAAAGATTTTCATTGCTCCAAACTCAATATAATGTGTACTCTCATAACGCTCCCGTTCATGTGCCACCTCATGATGAACTAGAAGGTGTGCTTTAAACGGCATATCTCGAATCACTTCTGCAAAGGCATTGTATGTTTTTTGAAAACCACCGTAATAGTTTAAGTCTTCTGTATGTCCACCAACTAATCCGTATTTCCAACAATCTTGAACGGCTGTTTTCAGTGCGTTGGTTACATACGCTGCATCAATTTCTGGTTGAATATGAGCAATTAAATCCTGCGCTTGTTCATACAATAAACCGGTAAATTCACCAGTTTTATCACGCCCAATTTTCCCGCCTTTCGGATCTTCTACCCCTTGCACAATCTCTGCTTTCTCAAGAACATAAGAATTTACCCAAGTCACATGACGACAGACGCGTTTCAATAAAATAGGATGATGAAGTGACAAAACATCTAAATCACGTTTATGTATGTCTTTTCGATCTGTAAAATTATTTTCATTCCAGCCCTCTCCAATAATCCATTCTCCTTGTTTAGCTGTTTTTATTCGCTCAGCAACAAGATGCAGCACTTCTTGATAGGATGTACATGTCGATAAATCTAAGCGAAGCAATCGTTCTCCATGTCCAATAAGATGCATATGACTATCGACAAGACCAGGGAGCATTGTTTTGCCTTCTACATCAAATAACTGCTTCGGACGATAACGAGCTTCTAACTCTTCTTTCGTTCCAACGGCAATAATCTTACCATTTTCTACGTAAATAGCTTCTACAGTCGTTCCTTCTTCTTCCATCGTATAAATCTTTCCGCCATACCAAAGTTCTCCCATTTTTTATCCCCCTTTGCTTCTTACTTTTTAGTGTACGAAATTGTCAACAAGAAAAAAAGCAGACAGATTTCTCTGCCTACGATTCTTTCGTACTTACAATTCTTCTTTACTCCGCTATTAACGGGCAGTAAGACCCCACCTTAAAATTCGGAGAAAACCGAAAAGGGGGAACTGCCCGTAAAAGCCCAAGCGAGCAGGCTTTCCATCAGCGGAACCACTGACGGAAGTTTCACTTTACCTCGAAGCTAATTCCATTTCACGTTTTCGCAATTCTACGCGGCGAATTTTACCGGAAATTGTTTTTGGCAATTCTTTCACAAATTCAATTTTACGCGGGTATTTGTAAGGTGCTGTTAATTCTTTTACATGATCTTGCAGAAGTGGAATTAGCGCACTGTCTTGCTCATCGACATTTTCTTTTAACACAATAAAGGCTTTTACGACATTCCCTCTTATTTCGTCTGGACTTGCCACAACAGCACATTCTCTTACGTATGGATGCTTCACAAGTGCATCTTCCACTTCAAACGGCCCAATTGTATAACCAGAACTAATAATAATATCGTCGCCTCGCCCTTCAAACCAGAAGTAGCCATCTTCATCCTTTTTCGCCTGATCACCTGTAATATAATAATCACCGCGAAATTGCATAGTTGTACGTTCCGGGTCTTTATAGTACTGCTTAAATAATGCCGGTGTTTTGATGTGCACCGCAATATCTCCTACTTCTCCCGGAAGAACTGGTTTGCCATCTTCATCAACAATGTCAACTTGATTACCTGGTGTTGGTTTCCCCATCGAACCAGGCTTTGTTTCCATTCCTTTTAATACACCAACAAGTAATGTATTTTCTGTTTGGCCATAACCATCGCGAACCGTTACATGAAAATAATTTCGGAATGTATCAATAACCTCTCTGTTCAATGGCTCTCCCGCTGAAACAGCACTATGCAGGGAAGACAAGTCATATTGCTGCAAGTTTTCTATTTTTGCCATTAAACGATATTCAGTCGGCGTACAGCACAATACATTTACTTTATTATCACTTAATAATTGTAAATATGTTGCCGGGTCAAATTTCCCGTGATACACAAATCCCGTTGCACCTGAACCAAGTGTTGCAAGAAAAGGACTCCAAACCCACTTTTGCCATCCTGGACTTGCTGTTGCCCACACAACATCATTTTCTTCGATTGCTAACCAATTTGCAGCGCTCGTACGAAGGTGAGCATACGCCCAAGCATGTGTATGTACAACACCTTTTGGATTGCCTGTCGTGCCAGATGTATAGGATAAAAAGACCATATCATCACAGTTTGTCTTTGCCACTTCTAGTATGTCACTCTCTGTTTCAAGCGCTTCCCTTATATTGTTCCAACCGTCTAGCGGTTCTTCACTTAATACAAATTTACAAAGTGAATTCATCGCTTCGATTCCGTCGAATTGTCTAACATACGGCTCATAACTTACAATCGCTTTTACTTCTCCATGGGCAATGCGGTATTCAATATCTTTTTTACGTAGCATTTCTGAACTTGGAATGACAACAAATCCCGCTTTAATTGCGGCAATATACGTCATATATGTTTCAATAAGACGAGGCATCATAATGAGAAGCTTGTCCCCTTGTTGCAGACCACTTTTTATAAAAGCGTTTCCAATTTTGTTCGCCCCTTGTAACAATTCCCCATATGTCACTTTCTTTTTATTGCCTTGATCATCTTGCCAAATAAGCGCAAGTTTATTTGGTTGTTTTGCATAACGCTCCATCTCTTCTACTAAGTTATACGTTGGCGGTGCTAATAATTCTTCACGGCTCACATGTCTCATACTCTTCCCCCTTTACAATATACGACTTCCTTTTAATAATAAAGAATTTTCTGTCAATAATAAAGAGTTTTTTGTCTATAGTAAAGAATTTTCTGTCAATTTAAAACTATCTTCTTTTGACAAATCGGTTTATATTTTGACTAGTTGGCTACAATAGTAGATGTTTTCTCTTATTTTTTGACAGAAAACAACAACAAAAAGAAAGAGCGGGGAATCCCGCTCTCTCTAAGCCATTATATATGGTTATTATCTTTGGAAACCGCCTAATTGTTGTTCAGCCATTGAAACTAGACGTTTTGTAATTTCGCCACCAACAGATCCGTTAGCACGAGATGTTGAATCTGGCCCAAGTTGTACACCAAACTCTTGAGCGATTTCATATTTCATTTGATCTAAAGCAGCTTGCGCACCAGCAACTGCTAATTGATTTGTGTTTGCCATATGGTATCACCTCCTTGTGAGTATAGAGTGTGATAAATCATATGGCTTCATACATATCTTTTGATGGTAATTTATGGTTTTAGAATAAATCTTCGAATTGTTCTTCTTCTGCTACTTCTACTGTTTGCAATACCATTTTCTCTGTATTGGCAACCGCTTCTTCAATAAGCGGCGTAAAATCATAGTATGATTCAAATTTATTCGCTTTTTCACGTTTTGGTTTTGTTGTTGGACTCGCTGGAGTAAATACTGTACAACAATCTTCATACGGACGAATTGAAATGTCATACGTGCCGATTTCGTTTGCGATTTTAATAATTTCTAGCTTATCCATTGCAATAAGCGGACGGATAATTGGATAATTTGTCACTTCATTAATCGTATGCATACTATCTAATGTTTGGCTCGCTACTTGTCCAAGGCTTTCCCCTGTCGTAAGAGCAAGTGCGTTACGCTCTTCTGCAATACGCTCTGCAATACGCATCATCATACGGCGCATAATTGTCATTGAATAGCTAGATGGAATTTCTTTATTAATTGTTTTTTGCACTTCTGTAAACGGTACAAGATGAAGTGTTACACGTTTACAATACTTCGTTAACTCTTGTGTTAAGTCAATTACTTTTTGCTTCGCGCGCTCACTTGTAAATGGCGGACTATGGAAATGAACAGCTTCCACTGATACGCCGCGTTTCATTGTTAAGTAAGCAGCAACTGGGCTATCAATACCGCCGGAAAGAAGAAGCATGACTTTTCCGCCAACACCAACTGGAAGACCGCCAGCTCCCATGCGCTCATCGCACATAATATAGCTATAACCGCTTCTAATTTCAACACGGATATTTACATCTGGATTATGAACATCTACTGTAATATCCTCTGTATTTTGTAAAACATGCCCACCGATTTCTGGAAGCAATTCCATCGTTTGCATCGGGAAGTGCTTATAAGAACGATGAACCGTAATTTTAAATGTTTTCACTTCACGCTTTACTTGCAAGAAAGCAGCAAGTGCACCTTTCTTAATTTCTTCTAAATCTGTTGGCACTTTCATTGCTAAATTAAATTTATGAATACCAAACACATCTTTTAACTTCTCCGCAACCGCTTCATGATCTTCACCATTTAACTGAATATACATGCGGTCATGCGTTGCATCAATTTTTAAGTTTGTAAATTTCTTCAACTTATGTTTTACGTTGTCTTTCAATGTACTTACAAACTTAGAACGGTTCTTTCCTTTTGTTGTCATTTCGCCGTAACGAACTAAAATATATTCGTATGTCATCATCTTTCCTTACCTCATCACTTCATATAATTTTGGCAATGTTTCTTTTACAATTCCTTCGAATTGTTTTACTTCTTCCATCGTATTTTCCGGCGCTAGACTCACGCGAATTGCACTTGCTGCTACTGCGTGCGGCAAGCCCATCGCCAGTAAAACGTGGCTGACTTCGTTTGCTTTGGAAGAGCAAGCAGACTTTGTCGATACATACACATCACGTTCTTCTAGAGCATGT
The DNA here is from genome assembly GCF_037104695.1 of Bacillus yunxiaonensis. Lineage (NCBI taxonomy): Bacteria > Bacillati > Bacillota > Bacilli > Caryophanales > Bacillaceae > Bacillus > Bacillus yunxiaonensis. The sequence goes on from NZ_JBAWSV010000002.1 coordinate 615,587, forward strand.
ACAACAACCTCTGGCTTTAATCCTACAAATGATACGTTTAAAATATGCGGTGCCGTATGTTCATTCGGCGTATTAATTGTAACATCTTCCATATCTTTAAAAACATGAATGAGTTCTTCTTTTAATGTTTGAAGATGCATGATATTCTCTGATTGCTTTTCTAATGTCATTCGCAAAGCTTTTATCATTGCAACAATGCCCGGCAAGTTTTCTGTACCAGAACGGTAACGCAACTCTTGTCCACCACCTGATAAAACTGGATCAAGTCTAACGCCATCGCGAACATATAAAAGCCCTGTACCTTTTACACTATGGAACTTATGCCCAGAAATCGTGCAAAGGTCAATATGATTTTCATACAAATCAAGCGGGACTTTTCCAATTCCTTGCACATGATCCACATGAAATCGTACTTTCGGATAATCTGCTAATAACTTCCCAATTTCACCAACAGGCTGAATCGCTCCTGTTTCGTTATTAACGTGAATCATGGAAACAAGAATTGTATCCTCTCGAAGAGCACGTTTTACATCTTCTACCGATACAACACCGTTTTTATTTACAGGTAAATATGTAACGTCAAAACCAAGGTTTTCTAGCTGTTTATATGCCTCAGACACAGAAGCGTGTTCAATATTTGTTGTAATCATATGCTTGCCGCGGGAGCGATTTCTCATCGCAATCCCCTTAATTGCAAGGTTATTCCCTTCTGTTCCTCCAGACGTAAAGATAATTTCTGAAGGCTTTACATGAAGAAGCTGCGCTGCAATCGCACGTGATTGCGTTAATAACCGCTCTGATTCTCCTCCAAGGGAATGAATAGAAGAAGGATTCCCAAAATATTTTCCTGCAACTGTTACATAAGATTGCAAGGCTTCCGGGTATGGTTTTGTCGTCGCACTATTATCAAAATAGATCATCGTTCTTCCCCTTTCAGCGATATCGCATCACACAATCATATCATAAAGTGAAACTTTAATCAGTGGGTGTTTTCTTCATCCCCACTGATTATCAGCCCTCACCAATTGGGCGCATACCAGCAGTACCCTCACAATCTTGATGCGGGGGTCTGACTGCCCGCAAATAGCGAGATAAGTTCATGCGTTTACGCTATAGTTTCCATCATTACAGCGGAAGTATGCTTTTCTGCTGTAGCTAAAAACGATCCATATTCCGCTATTCATTATAGCAATATTACATCCTCATGCATACAAAAGTTGTCTGAACAAAAAAACAAACCCCTTAATACATATTAAGGGGTTTGTTCTAAGTCAACAAATTCAGCAATCTTTTGGACAACACCTGGCTCAATTTGTTCTAATACAGAAGCTGCTTGTTCTAGTGCTGCATCATATTCATATTCACGGAATAATCGCTCTGCATTATCTAAACTTTGTGCCAGCATATCATCATGACTGCGATAACGGTTACCATACTGAATTAATTTCTCTACTAAATATGCTTGCTCAATTAATTCTTGCGTTGCTTCATATACACCATTTACAATAGCTACCGCTTCTTCTAACGTACTGGTTACCGCGCCCATATTCAGCGGTTTTAATTCTAGCTGCTCATACACACTTTGCATCGCTTGTTGACCGTTTTGCAGATCAGCCATGATGCTATCTGGCAAGCCTGGTAAATTTGATTTTTGCATCATACGTTTTGATTCCATCAGTGTATGACGCATTTCTTGTAACGCTTCACGTGCTTCAAATTCATCTTTACGCATTGTTTGCAACATATCTTTGTACTCAGCGTGAAGTACTTTCAATGTTTCACATTGCTCGTAAATTTCCTCTAAGTCTTCTCGAATCACAGAGAATGCGATATCTTGCTCTGCAATACGAAGTTGTAATACTTCGAAACGCTTCATCAAAATATGCATTTGTTTTTCAATCACTTTTTGTGATTCAATATCTTTATCTTGCAGCTGATAACTTTGCTTCACAAATTGTGTTTCTGCTTTTGTTTCCAGTGCCTGCTCGCGAATTGTTTCTAAATCTTCGTATACAGCTACTGTCTGCTGTTCAACATAATATTTCGCTCTCACTTCTAATTCCAATTGTTCGTATAACGTATCGAGCTGTGTTTTTAAAACGTCGATTTTTTCTTTTGCTTCTAGCACATGTAGATATTCTAAATCCGCAAGACATGTTTGCAGTTGTTTGTTCATTTCTCTTACTTCTTTTGGGATTTCCAAATGATTTAATACATAGCCTTGCTTTTTCATATCGTCGTGACCTTGTGTTAAGTCTTCTAATTGTACTGGTAAGGTCGCCTGGCATTCTACTAATAAATCAGGCACTTCATGCACAATCAGTTCTAAATTTGATAGTCCTTCTTCTAAACTTATAACAATTTCACGCGCTTTTAAATAATCCCCATTTTGAGTGGCTTCTTCAAACGTTTGAAATTTCTTCGATTCCACATCAAGTGACTCTTCTATTTTCTGTTCTGCTGAGCCAAACATATGTCGATGAGCAAGCACGCTCTTTTTCATATTCCGATATGTATCGCGTAAATGTTCAATTTCTGAGTTGTTTTTCTCATAGCTTTCTAGCAACTCTTGCAATTCATTTAAAATATCAGTAATTCGATGATCCGCTTCATCTAAACCGCTAATGGATTCATTCATTATATGCTTTGCTTTTCGGAAGGAAAATTGCGCTGCAAGTTTTTGAGCGCTTTCTAATTCTTTTTCTGCTTTCGGAAGAATATTAGCAATAATTTCATCCCATTCATTTCGCCATTTTCCAAACAGTTCTTCCGTTTGTCCGGTCATATTTAATTCTTTTACTCTCTTTAATTCATCTGCAACAGGCTTGTCCTTAATTTCTTGCTGCCATTGCTGCAATGCCTCAATATCTTTATATAAACGATTTCTCATCACGAGCTCTACTATAAGAAAGAGCAAAATAGCGCTCACTATGATGATAACGATCGTTAAAATTGAATCCATTCAAAAGCCTCCTATTTATCTTGTTTTTTGTCCGTTCCGTTTTTTGAAATGGAAGGCGTTATGTAAGAAAAGGAAAATCCCCTATATTTAACAACTTTCAATGTACTAATCATACCATGTAATTATATGTTTTTGGCCTAGTTTTTAGAAAAATTTCGCGAAAGAATTTACTCCTTCCAAATCCATTATGGATACATCTCTAACCAAAAGTCATAATTGTTAAAAAACAGTATTTCTTTTCGTAAATGCTATCACCACTTAATTTATATACTACTATATAGTGATTAAAAAGAGAAGATACTATCTCATAGGAAGGAAGGCAGCAAACAAAAAACAGCTCGTTTCCATACATACTGGTAACAAGCTGTTTTTATGTTTTTCGATTTTCTTTATACATAAGCCGCTCTCGGCAGGGGATAATGTGAACGCTCTATACAAAGAGTTTGCTCCATCCACTGCTCTACTTCCTTCATATACATTTCAATAAAAAACACTTCTGACGGAAATGAATGCAGCACTTCTGATATATATTGCGGATATAAATACGGCATACTAATCATTCCCTTTAGCTGGGTCATAAACATCGTGAAAGATACTTTTTGAAACTCTTTATTTTCCTGACCTTGTCTAATAAGTTGTTCCACATAATATCTCTCTTTTGAAAAGTAAATCGTCATTACTTCTCGAATTAATGTGCTATCTAATGAAAGTTCTCTGTAAAAGAAACGAGTAAGCTCTCTTCGCTCAAATTGATATTGTAGAATATTGCGCACTATCTGAAATAATATTTCTTTTGAAGATAAAAAATTCCGCCGTTCAAATGTTATTTCAATTACACGTAAGTACCCCTCTAAAAAGTCTGACACCAACTGTTCCAGCAATCCTCGTTTTCCGGCAAAATAATATGAAATATTTGCTGCATTGACATTTGCTTGTTTTGCTATATCACGCACCGATGTACCATCATATCCTTTCGCATAAAATAGCGAAATTGCCGCGTCGATAATCTTCTGTCTCACCTGTGTCACGCACTCACTCCCTTTCATCGAACAGCTTTTATCCTTTAACAAGCAGTAAGAACTCGGCTAGTTCAACTAACCATCAACCAAGGATGCCCCCTCTACTGATGGAAGTTTCACTTTTATGTAAATTTCTTGACTTTTAAGACAAATTCCTTTAATTTTCTATCGACAAAGTCGTGCGAATTATAGCTTATTTTGCGACGATTTTACATTTTTTTAGGGAAAGGACGGCGTTTTTATGTTTACAGCAGAAGGATATACAGGTACACGTGAGGAACAATACGAAACAGTAATCAAACAACTCGATGCATTATTAACAGGTGAGTCAAATGTAGTGGCTAACTTAGCAAATGCATCTGCTTTACTCAATGTGTTTTTACAAGATATTAACTGGGTGGGCTTTTATGTAACGGAAGGGAATCAGCTTGTACTTGGACCATTTCAAGGACTACCAGCTTGCGTTCGTATCCCATTTGGCCGTGGTGTATGCGGCGTAGCAGCGGAAACAAAAACGACGCAACTTGTCGCTGATGTTCATCAGTTCCCTGGACATATCGCCTGTGATGCAGCTTCTAATTCAGAAATTGTTGTACCACTTATCAAAAACGGTGAAGTCATCGGCGTACTCGACATCGACAGCCCCAATAAAGGTCGTTTTGATGAAATCGATCAAACATATTTAGAGAAATTTGTAGAAACTTTATTAAACCATATATAAAAAAACGGCTCTTAAGATAGAGCCGTTTTTTCTTTTTGCAGCGCTTGTGATAAATCTACTACGATATCGTCCCACGCTTCAAGTCCTGCGGATAAGCGCAGTAAATTATCATAAATACCCATCTGCTCACGAATATGTTTTGGAATAACCGCATGTGTCATCGTTGCTGGATGCTGAATTAACGTTTCTGTATCACCAAGGCTAACTGCAATTGCAATTAACTTTAAGTTATCCATCAAAGCTTGTGCCTCTTCTTTTCCACCTTTTACTGTAAACGAAAGCACACCACCGCCGCGCTTCATTTGTTTATTCGCAAGCATTCCTCCTGGATACCAAACATCTTCTACTAATTCATGATTTCGCAGAAAAGCAGCAATTTTTTCTGCATTTTCAGAGTGGCGATCCATCCGCACTGCTAATGTTTTTAAACCGCGCAAAAGCAGCCATGCATCAAATGGTGACATAATCCCTCCAACATCTTTGCGAATCGGACGAATTTTTTCTGCAAGCTCTTTTGTTTTACAAATCGTAACACCCGCGACAACATCACCATGACCGCCAATATATTTTGTCGCACTGTGCAAAACAACATCGCATCCTAATGTAAGCGGTCTTTGTAAATATGGTGAACAAAACGTATTATCAACAATAACGAGAAGTCCATGCTGCTTTGCTACTTTTACAACAAGTTCTAAATCAATAAGTTTCATCGTTGGATTAATTGGTGTTTCTACAAAAATGATCTTCGTATTCGGTTGAATACTATTTGTAATCTCTGCTTCTGTTTCCATCTCACATAATGTATGCGTAATTGCAAATTTCTCCTCTAGCACTTCTAAAAATCCATACGTACAACCGTATAATCCGTTAGAACAAACAATATGATCTCCCGCTTTTAAAAAGGCTAAAAGCGTCCCTGAAATAGCTGCCATTCCAGAACCAAACGCAAGCGCAGCTTCCCCTTCTTCTAAAGCTGCCATTCTTTCTTCAAATAACTCGACTGTTGGGTTGCCAAGTCTAGAATAAATGTAAGCTGAATCATATCCAGCAAAGCTCGCTTCTCCTTGCTCAGCTGTTTCAAATGTATACGTAGATGTTTGAAATAACGGCGGTGTTAAACTCCCTTTATACTGCGCAGCATCATACCCGTGATGGACTAATGTCGTTTCGATATGTTTCTTTTTCATACAAACATCCCCCTTATACTCCATATTATGTAAGCGTTTTCTATCTGTTGCTATCCTTTCCATGAGCATTCATAAAATTCCTTCTTGCATTTTTCCAAAATTTATATGTATAAAATGAAATTTGATATTCTTGACTCCCTCCTAATAAACAGATATAATAGCCTTTGTGTAAAATAAAAAGGCAGCCTTGTAATGTGAGTTTATTGTTTGTATTTTGTTCCTCATGAAGAGGTGTATCGTGTAACTCCCTGCTGCTGGAGCGAGGATACATGAAAATGAAATGCGCATAAATGTCAATTACGTCTGTTTTTATTTTACAAAAATAAAAACATTTAAAGGAGGAGTCATTCATGGCTCGTTATACAGGTCCATCTTGGAAACTTTCTCGTCGTCTTGGAATCTCTCTAAGCGGCACAGGTAAAGAATTAGAAAAACGCCCTTACGCACCAGGTCCACACGGTCCTAACCAACGTAAGAAACTTTCAGAATACGGTTTACAATTACAAGAGAAACAAAAACTTCGTCACATGTACGGCATGACTGAGCGTCAATTCCGTCGCACATTTGACCAAGCTGGTAAAATGAAAGGTAAACACGGTGAAAACTTCATGATCCTTCTTGAAGCTCGCCTTGATAACCTAGTTTACCGCATGGGCTTAACTCGCACTCGTCGCGCTGCTCGTCAATTAGTAAACCACGGCCACATCATGGTAGATGGCGCTCGCGTTGATATCCCATCTTACCGCGTTAAACCAGGCCAAACAATCAGCGTTCGCGAAAAATCTCAAAACCTAGCTGTTGTTAAAGAAGCAGTTGAAGTTAACAACTTCGTACCTGAGTACTTAACTTTCGATGCTGACAAATTAGAAGCTACTTTCACTCGCTTACCAGAGCGCGCTGAGTTAGCTGCTGAAATCAACGAAGCGTTAATCGTAGAGTTCTACTCTCGTTAATGACGAAAAGCCAATCCTTTTGGATTGGCTTTTTTCTTTGAATAAAAATATTTATTTTAGCTTTATATTCATCGTTTTATCCTGTTCATGTTTCTCGACACAAACATATGGTTCACTATGATTTTTTTGTAAGTGAGTTTTTTCATTTTCTGCTAGCTGTCCTGCGTTCAGTAACGAAAAAATAATTAATGCTTCTAGTGACATATAGTTAAGCTCCTTTTTTTCTATCACTTATGATACATACATCATACAAGCTTGTTATGAACTTGAAGTGAACATACGGAAAAGTTTTGAACAAAAAAAGACTCCGGCAATACACACCGAAGTCTTTTATTCATCTATATTCTCTTACGCTATTTCTTTACGCTTTTCCCCTAAAGAGTAGTTCGCAACTTTTGTAATTGAGCTGTTTGCAATGAAGTAAATCTCCCCGTTTTCTGCAACTAGCTGCGTCGTACGAAGCCCTACTTCTTCGATGATGCCATCGATATCATTAATTTTCACTTTATCGCCAACTGAAAATTGATCTTCAAAAATAATAAAGAATCCTGTTACAACGTCTTTTACTAAGTTTTGTGCACCAAAACCAATTGCTAAACCAGCAACACTCACCCCAGCAAGAAGTGCTTTAATATCGATTCCTACTGTATCTAAAACCGTCATAATTACCATAAAATACACAACATAATGAACAATATTTTGACAAAGCTTCGTTAATGTCGCCTCACGTCTTTCATTCGTACGCACAGGAGCTTTGCTGCTCATCTTAAAAATTTGTTCAATTCCTACACAAGCTACGCGAATAATCACTTTTGCAGCAATAAAAATAATAATTATTCTTAGGATTGTTCCCCCAAAGCTCATTAATTTTTCTGGGTTTAAAACATAATCTTCTAAAATTTTCTGAATATCCATAAGATTAACTCCTCTCCTGTAAAATGCAAAAAGCGTAAGGATTCTTACGCTTTTTCGCACATTAGTAACGAATTAAGAAATATTTTTTCTTACCGCGGCGAATAATTGTAAACTTACCTTCAATGCGGTCTTTTTCTGTTACAGTGTAGTCTAACTCTTGTGTACGCTCACCATTCACATAAACCGCGCCATTTGTAATGTCTTCACGCGCTTGACGTTTTGATGGTGAAATTTTACTTTCTACAAGTACATCCACTAGTAATGCATCTTCTGTATTACGTTCCACAGATGGTACATCCTTAAAGCCTTGCTCGATTTCCGCTGCTGTTAATTCTGCAACAGAACCGCTAAATAGCGCTGCTGAAATTTTAATCGCTTGCTCTAATGCTGCTTCACCGTGAACAAGTTTTGTCATTTCAGAAGCTAATGCTTTTTGTGCTTCACGTTTTTCTGGTGCTTCCGCTACTTGTTTTTCTAACTCAAGAATCTCTTCATGAGATAAGAATGTAAAGTATTTTAAGTATTTAACAACATCGCGGTCATCTGTATTAATCCAGAATTGGTAGAACTCGTAAGGTGTTGTTTTTTCTGGGTCTAACCAAACTGCTCCGCCTTCTGTTTTACCAAACTTCGTACCATCAGACTTCGTTACAAGCGGTACAGTTAAACCAAATGCCTTCGCATCTTCTTCTGATTTACGGATTAATTCAAGACCAGCTGTGATGTTACCCCATTGGTCACTACCACCAATTTGTAATTTACAGCCGTATGTTTGGTATAAGTTTAAGAAATCGTATGATTGTAAAATCATGTAACTAAACTCTGTAAATGAGATACCTGTCTCTAAACGAGATGCAACTGTATCTTTCGCTAACATGTAGTTTAAACCAAAGTTTTTACCGATATCACGTAAGAATGTGATTAAGTCTAAAGAACCAATCCAATCATAGTTGTTTGCGATAATCGCTGGATTTCCTGCTTTTTCAAAGTCCAAGAAACTAGAAAGCTGCTCTTTAATACGCTCACTGAAAAAGGCAACTGTTTCTTTTTCATTTAATGTACGTTCTGCTTTTTTACCACTTGGGTCACCGATTAAACCTGTACCTCCGCCAACAAGTGCGATTGGTTGATGCCCTGCTTGTTGGAAGCGACGTAGTATTAAAATTGGCAGCATATGACCAATATGTAAACTGTCAGCTGTTGGATCAAAGCCACAGTATAATTTCACACTTTCTTTCTCTAACAACTCTTGTAAACCTTCTGCATCCGTTTGTTGGTTAATCAGACCACGGAACTCAAGATCTTGTAAAATGTTCATCAGATTCACTCCTTTAGAAATAGTTTGTGCGCGGAATTTAAAACATAAAAAAATCGCCCCTTCAATAAGGGACGATTTTACTCATCGCGTTACCACCCTAGTTGCAGGAAAAAAACCTGCCACTTCATTCACATAACGGTTCATCACCGTCTTTCCCCTTTTAGATTCGGATTCAATCCAATCGAAGAAAGATGCTCCAGAGGTGTAATTCGCGATCATTTATGTGCTGATTTCCACCGACCATCAGCTCTCTAAAACAGGGAAATGATCACTACTGTTCCCTTTCCACGCTCAATTATTTATATACTTTTCTTTATACCATCATTTATATAGACATGTCAAATAGAGCTGGAAGTTTCTCAGCGTCCAATTACCTTACAAACTCGCAATGAATATCGTAATCAAAGAAAGAATCGGAACACCCGCTAATAATGATACATGAAGCACAATTGATAACTCATTTCCAATCGTCGCTTCCACAGGATCTTTTGCTGGAGACGCAAGAAAACGTAAAAAACGATCTCCCATATTCACTTTTTGCGGAAAATCAGGAACTTCCACATGATCGCTATCTAAATGCTGTTTTAATCTATATTCTTTATCAAAGGGATTTTCGTTCAATTTCATCCACCTCCAGCAATTGTTTCAATTTCTTAATGCCATTATGAAGCCGCGATTTCACCGTTCCTACAGGAATATCAAGTACCTCTGCGATTTCCTTATGCCGCATATCATGATAATAAAAAAGAATAAGAACCGCTCGTTGGTCTTCTGGAACTTTCAAAACCGCCTCTCTCACTGTAAGCCGGTCTTCTTGCGGAAATTCTTGCTCTTGAATCGGTACAAGAAATGGTATAAGTGAACGCCATTTCTTTCTTCGATTCAGTTTATTAATCATAAGCCGATAACCAATTTGAAACAAATACGTTTTAATCTTTCCTTTTTCAATCTCATACATATGTTTCTTACGTTCTAATGTCAAAAACGTATCTTGAACGAGGTCTATGCTCAGCTGTTCATCACGGCTAAAACGATATAAAAACGTATATAACGCTGGTTTGATTAAGAGATATAATCTTTCTCCTGCTAGCTTATCCCCATTTTGATACGCAAGCATTAATTCCTCCTCAATCCCAATCTGCGCCATATTTTTTAATCTCCTTTATCCCCTTTAACGTTAAAGAGATTCGGCTAATTAAATAAATGCTTGCGACTAATGTCCAAACCTGCGCTTGATTCGTAAAAAATTGTACATACGGATTTTGAACTGTTAATCCGCTTGAAACTAGGAAATTTAACACCTGTACACATATACAAGCGTACACTGCAACGCAGACAGATATTGTATCAAATACATTCCAACGAAAGTATACTTTTGTTTTTGTAAAATCGATTTTATGCCCAGCTTTCCGCACAATATATTTCTTGTCAAACGGTATAAGGATTAAGAACATAACAATCATTGTACTTGCCAGTGTAATCATTGAAACTTTAAACCCTATCGCCATTGGCAAAAACAGACCTACAGTAAACACGGCGATAATACTTATTACAACTAATGAAAGCATCATCCATCTATTCTGCATATAAACCGCCTCCTAATCTATCATGTCATAAACTTATACAAATACTGGAGGCACATGGTTCAAAAATTATTTTATTTTTTTATCCCGCTACTTTTGGATAGTAAGTCCCCAGCCTCACGATTCAAAGAAAGCGAAGAGAATAGATGAGGGATAACTGCTGGCATGTGTCCAATTAGGATAGTGGTGGATGAAGCCCCTAACTGAGAGAAGTTTTACTTTATTTCTTTAATTACTCTTGCAGGGTTGCCTCCTACTACCACATTATCCCGTATATCCTTCGTTACAACTGCACCAGATGCAATCACTACATTATCTCCAATTGTGACACCCGGATTAATGACAGCTCTTCCACCAATCCATACGTTATTGCCAATTGTAACAGGTTTACCAAATTCTACGCCGCTTGCTCGTTCAATTGGATTAAGAGGATGCGTCGCTGTGTAAATATGGACACCTGGAGCCATTAAGCAATTATCCCCTACTACTACTGGACACACATCTAAAATCACACAATCAAAATTCGCATAAAAATTTTCTCCGACATGAATGTTGTAGCCATAATCACATTTAAAGGAAGATTCAATATGAACGTTATCGCCAGTTGAACCAAATAGCTCTTTTATGATTACTCGTCGCTCCTCATGTTTTGTTTCTGGTATTTCATTCAACTTTCTTGTTAATGTTCGGGCATACTCTCGTTCTTGTACTAGTACTGGATCAGCGGCTACATACATTTCACCACATATCATCTTTTCTTTTTCCGTTCTCACAATACCATCCCCTTAAACACGTACATATAAGTTCTTTCGTTTTTATACTAACATACTTAAAATAAGCAAGTTCTGAACTATACTTGATTCAGAACTTGCTTATTTAATCTTCCATCGATTAGATTAGCTAGGCTAACCATAAGTGAGAAATGAGCTTTACTTATGAAAATGACTACGGTCGTTTTTCCAGCGCTAATTTAATCCCAAATGCCAAAAGTACAAAACCGCTTATCCCTTGAATAGCCCGCTCTGTAGACGGCTTTTTCATCCATGTTCGAATTGCATTGATTAAATAAATATAGAGTATAAACCATAGAAAGGTTAAAACTGTATATGTCATTCCCATAATAAAAAGTTGAAAAAACGTATTTCCATCATGCTGTATAAATTGTGGTAAAAATGTTAAAAAGAAAATAGCTACTTTTGGATTTAACAAATTAGTAAGAAAACCTTGCCGGAAGCAAGGAGCGCCCTGATACTTATTTTCAACTGTAATATCCTCTGTTTGTTTTCCTTTCTTCCGTATAGACCATAATGATACGCATCCTAAATAAATAAGATAAATAGCACCAATATACTTAAAAATAGAAAATAAAAATGCCGATTTAACAAGAATTGCAGAAATCCCAAGTACAGCTGCTAACGTATGAATACTTAAACCACATAGAATACCAAAAACAGTTTTCATTCCGCCTTGTTTTCCCTGCAGTATTGTATTCTGAGTTACTAATCCTGTATCAGGTCCTGGCAAAATAATAAGAAAAATTGACATAGCAACAAAAAGATAATATTGCGTCACTAACATCCCTCCACAGGTTACATCTTTTCTTTATCCCGCTACTTACGGGCAGTAAGACTCCCACCTCAAGATTTTGATAGAACAAAGAAGATAGGTGGGGATGAAGCCCCCACTGATGGAAGTTTCACTTTATCCCATTGTATCAACCTTCTTGCATCCTCATTTTACATATTACAATAAGTTATATGTAACGCTGAACAATTTGAACACAATTTCACTATACCCTAAACAAGAAAGGCCTGAACCAAGTGTAGTTCAGACCTTTCTTACTTAATCTTCCATCGTAGATAAGTCTCCTGTTGGTAAGTTTAACTCCCACGCCTTTAATACACGGCGCATAATTTTACCGCTTCTCGTTTTCGGTAATTTATCACGGAACTCAATTTGACGAGGTGCCGCATGAGCAGCCAATCCTTTTTTCACAAATTGGCGAATATCTTCTTTTAACTCTTCAGATGGTTCATAACCTGTGCGCAGTGCAATAAATGCTTTAATAATCTCGCCGCGCACTGGGTCTGGGATTCCGATAACACCAGCTTCCGCAACTGCTGCGTGCTCGATTAATTTACTTTCCACTTCAAATGGACCAACGCGCTCGCCTGACGTCATAATAACATCATCAATACGCCCTTGGAACCAGAAGTATCCATCTTCATCCATATACGCAGAGTCACCTGACACATACCAGTCTCCTGGCATAAAATAAGACTCATATTTTTGCGGGTTATTCCAAACAGCACGCATCATCGATGGCCAGCCTTTTCCAATTGCTAAGTTCCCCATTGTATATGGCGGCACTTCATTTCCTTCATTATCAACGATTGCTGCCTTCACGCCCGGAATTGGTTTTCCCATTGATCCTGGACGAATTTCCATACAAGGATAGTTACAGATAACTTGTCCTCCTGTTTCTGTCATCCACCATGTATCATGAATGCGAAGATGGAACACTTTCATCGCCCAGCGAATAACTTCTGGATTTAACGGCTCACCAACACTCAAAATATGACGAAGTGCTGATAGATCATATTTTTTAAGCGTATCGTCACCAGCACCCATTAACATACGGAATGCTGTCGGAGCGCTATACCAAACGGTTACACCATAATTTTGAAGCGTTTCGTACCAAGCATCCGGGCTAAAGCGTCCACCTAAAACTACGTTAGAAGCCCCAACTAGCCAAGGCGCAAAAATACCGTATGCTGTTCCTGTTACCCAGCCTGGATCCGCTGTGCACCAATACACATCATCTTCTTTTAAGTCTAGTACCCATTTTGCTGTTTGATGCTGCTGCACCATTGCATTTTGAACGTGCAGCACACCTTTTGGTTTCCCTGTTGAACCAGACGTATAATGTAAAATAAGTCCATCTTCTCTTCCAAGCCATTCAATATTTAATTTATTCGAAGCTTGTTCAAAAAGTGGATTAAACGCTGTAATTTTACCGCCTTCTTCTACATTTTCACCAACGACAAATACCGTTTTTAATGCTGGTAAATCATTAAAAGGTATACGCTCTAACAATTCTGGCGTTGTTACAAGCACCTTTGCTTCACTATCCACTAAACGGTCGCATACAGCCGCTTCCATGAAAGCTTCAAATAGCGGTCCTACGATTGCTCCAAGTTTTACTGCACCAAGTAAAGTGAAATATAATTCCGGTGAACGAGGCATAAAAATAAAGACGCGATCGCCTTTTTCGACATCACCATAATTCTTTAAGACATTTCCTGCTTTATTCGACAACTCCATCATTTCTTTAAATGTATACTTCTCTTTTCTCTCGCCATCTTGATAATACAATGCTACTTTATTTTTCCGGTGGGATTTAGCATGTCGATCAATTGCTTCGTAAGCCATATTTACTCGCCCAGTTTCATGCCAAGAAAAGTTTTGATTTACTTCTTCCCAATTAAAATTTTGATATGCTTCATCATAATTTAACAAATTATTTTCACCTTTAATTACTGGAAGCGTTTCTACTTTCATTCTTTACATCCCCCTTCTATGTACTCTATGTATTTATTATAAATACATTTTTTATAATTTTCAGTATTTTTTACAAATTTCGCACAAATTTTTACTGACAAATTTCGATTCACATCGCATACTGAGTACAGTAGTATGAAAATAGATAGTAGATTCACAAAGCTCTGAAGGTGGTGAGCCTAAAATTGATTCATAGTAAAGTATACAACGTAAGAAACTTGAAAACGCCGAAAGGAACTTTAATTATTGAAGGTCCTGTCAAAACGCATAATTTAGAAATGTATGAGTTTCATCCTGATTTAGTTGCCTTTCGACCTGCCGATCAGCAATATAAAGCAATTGTCGAAATTTCCAAGTTACCTGAAGCTCGCATCATTATCGCTCGTCATGAACAAATAATTATTGGCTATGTAACCTATTTATATCCTGATCCGCTTGAGAGATGGTCTGAAGGGAAAATGGACGATTTAATCGAACTTGGTGCCATTGAAGTCGCATCAGATTTTCGCGGATGTGCTGTTGGAAAGAACTTATTAGAAGTTTCTATGATGGATGATCATATGGAAGATTATATTATTTTAACAACTGAGTATTATTGGCACTGGGATTTAAAACAAACCGGCTTAAATGTTTGGGAATATCGAAAAGTAATGGAAAAAATGATGAATGCTGGCGGGCTTGAATGGATGGCAACAGATGATCCTGAAATTTGTTCGCATCCGGCAAACTGCTTAATGGTTCGCATCGGAAAACGCATTGATCCACAATCCATTCAAAAGTTTGATCGCTTACGCTTCCAGAATCGTTTCATGTACTAAAAGGGAGGATTACATCATGATTGTTGAAGAAATTATGAATCAAAATGTAACAGCGCTGCGCCCAACTGACACGATTGAAACAGCTCTAAGAACATTGGCAGCAAAAAGTATCCGTCACATTCCAGTTGTAAATGAAAAATATGAAGTCGTTGGGATTATTTCTGACCGTGACGTTCGAGATGCAAGTCCATCTATTCTTGATGAACACGTTTCAAAGGATGCTCTTAAAGAGCCGATTGAACGTATTATGAAGCATCCCGTTATGACATGTCACCCTCTTGACTTCGTTGAAGAAATTGCCACTTTATTTTTTGAAAATAAAATTGGCTGCCTTCCTGTTACAAAAAGCGGTAAGCTTGTCGGTATTATTTCAGAATCGACCGTACTGCATACGCTTGTTAAATTAACAGGTGCTCATCAACCAAGTTCACAAGTTGAAATTCAAATAAAAAATGAACCTGGTATTCTTGGAAAAGTTGTTGCTGTTTTTAGTGAACTGAAGATTAACATTGTGAGCGTTCTCGTCTATCCAGCAAAAGAAGAGAGCGACAAAGTTCTTGTTTTCCGCATTCAAACAATGAATCCTCTTAAAGCAATTGAAGAGCTAGAACAAAAAGGCTACCATGTGTTATGGCCGAATATCGCGGGGATGGGAACATGAAAAATGTATTCATTTACTCCGAAGATTATCAGGGCTATTCCTTTAGTCCTGATCACCCTTTTAATCAGCTTCGCGTAAAGCTGACGTATGATTTGCTCCAAAAAGGAGGATTCATACAGCCTTCACAAGTCATTCCACCTCGAATCGCAACAGATGAAGAAATTGCTTTAATTCATACAGAGGAGTACATAAATGCGGTAAAACGTGCTGGAGAAGGAACGCTGGAAAAATCAATCGCAATGTCCTACGGCCTTGGAACAGAAGATACGCCAATGTTTGCAAATATGCATGAAGCAAGCGCCCTTCTTGTTGGAGGGACATTAACTGCGGTCGATGCAATCCTTGAAGGAAAAGCAGAACATGCTCTAAATTTAGGAGGCGGCTTACATCACGGCTTTCGCGGCAAAGCATCTGGCTTTTGTATTTATAATGACAGCTCAATTGCCATTAAATATATGCAGCAAAAATACGGTCTTCGTGTTTTATACATTGATACAGACGCTCATCATGGTGATGGTGTGCAGTGGTCCTTTTATGATGATCCTAACGTATGCACAATTTCCTTGCATGAAACAGGGCGTTACTTATTTCCAGGAACAGGTGCTGTAAACGAACGTGGTCAAGGGAATGGATACAGCTATTCTTTTAACGTTCCCCTTGATGCTTTTACAGAAGATGAATCATTTATACATGCATATCGCACTGTTATTCGTGAAGTCGCTGATTATTTCAAACCAGATATTATCTTAACGCAAAACGGAGCTGATGCTCATTATTATGACCCTCTAACACATCTTTGTTCAACGATACAAATTTACCGCGAAATCCCAAGACTTGCTCATGAAATTGCTCATGAATATTGCAACGGTCGCTGGATTGCAGTCGGTGGCGGCGGCTATGATATGTGGCGTGTCGTTCCAAGAGCTTGGGCACTCATTTGGCTCGAAATGAATAACATCCAAAACATCTCAGGTTATCTCCCTCCAGAATGGATTGAAGCTTGGAAAGGACAAGCTCAAACAACTCTCCCGCTCACCTGGGAAGACCCAGACAACATGTATAAACCAATTCCACGCAAACAAGAGATTGAAGAAAAAAACGAATTAACTGTAGCAAAATGTCTAGAAATAATTCGGAATAATATGAAAAAGGTATTGTATTAAATTTTAGAATGGGAGGAATTCTTCCCATTCTAAATTTAGTAACAATCTCAAGGAGTGTAGATCATGGAAGTAACGATTCAATTAGCAGACAAAGAAGATGCTTTCATGTGGAAGCAACAACTTATATATACAGAGCGGGGAACATTTGAACTATTTACGAAAGGACACGGAGAGCCTCTTTGCGTGACACACCTTTACTCACAGTTTAATGAAACAGGTGATTATTTTGCTGATAGCTTCACATCCTTACATAAAGTTATATTAATTAACTTAAAAGAAGCAGGCAATTCAGTAACTGCTTGTAAAGAAGAAGAATTAAGCATGGAAGAAACAGCTGAAGACCTAGAAGCAATTCGAGAAGCACTGAACATTTCATCATGGCATTTTGCAGGGCACTCTACCGGCGGCATGCTTGGGCTAATGTACGCTATAAACTATCCGCAATCATTACAATCTTTAGTAGTAGTTGGCGCTGCTGCTAGTGATTACACAAAAACGAAAGATTGCATTTACCATCCACATCATCCTCAGTTTGCATATATGCAGCAACTCATTGAAGATTTAAAACTGCCGCATCTTACGAAAAAAGAAAGACGTACTTTATCAATCAAACGTACGAAATTATCTTTATACCATCCAGAACAATATGAAACATACTTTTCAAAACCGATTCATAAGACGATGGCCGCAAGCCGTATGAACTATTTTTCAAAAGAATTTCGTAGCTTTGATTTAAGAAAACAACTTGCTAGCGTAACAACAAAAACGTTAATCATTTGTGGAAAACACGATGTTCAATGTCCTATTGCATCGTCCCTACAAATACATCAAGGTAGTCGAAACTCTTCTTTTATTCCTTTTGAACACAGCAATCATTATCCCTTTTTAGAAGAGAAATAGAAATTTTCATCTGTTATTACAGCGTTCTATCATTCTTTGGAGGAAGGCAGTGAACATCTATAATGCTTCAAAATGGAATTACTTATATAACAATTAACAACGTTCGCCATTGGTGCCAAGTTGCTGGTGCAGAACATAGGACAACACCAATTGTTGTTGTTCATGGTGGACCAGGAGGAAATCATTACGTATTTGAGCGAACAATTGGACCAAAACTAGAAGCATTTGCAACTATTATTTATTATGAACAACGCGGGTGCGGGCGTTCTGATGCTCCCAAAAATGAAGAAGATTACTCTATCGCTATTCTAGTCGATGATCTTGAAAAACTAAGGGAAGCTCTGCAGATTCCGAAATTCCATCTACTTGGCTATTCCTTTGGCGGACAACTTAGTTTGGAATATACGTTAGCTTATCCAAACCGAGTAGACACTTTACTTCTGCAAGCTCCTTCTTCCGGTGACTATGAACACACGTATCATATTCAACTTGCTGGATTTGAAAAAGTTGCTCCTAAAGAAATAAAACAACAGATTCAGCACGTTCAGCAGCTTCCGATATCCTTAAAAGAAAAGTACGATATGGTATGGCAGATTGTTGATGTAGAAACAGTAGATCGTTTACTTTTTCATGATGAGAAATACGCAAAACACAATCGTTCACTTTGGGAAGAAAGTGGATTAACCAACACAGGATTGATGGCGAAAGCTTTATTTCAGTCTTCTCCTTCAATTCCATTGAAAGAGCGTACGTCTCAAATCGCCGCTCCATCCCTCTTCCTCGTTGGAAAACACGATCGTAATACAGGAATGGAAATGACGAAAGAGCTTGCTGGTAATATGCCAAATGCTGCCCTTGCACTCTTTGAACATAGCGCTCATTTTCCAGATATTGAAGAAAGAGAAATTTATGCGATGACCATTAAAGAGTTTCTTCTATAGATGTATCCCGCACTAACCATCAGTAGGAGATGAAGCCCCTCACTGATGGAATTTTCACTTTATGAAAATCCCTGCCATTTCTCTTCTTACCAGATACCCCTTTCTCTGATGTAGCTAAGAGTGATTTCATCTCAAATGATAATTATCTCTCTTTGAGGAATAATAGTAATAACAACTATTTTATTTATAGCGGAGAAGTGAATATGCCAAACATTTTTATTTATGCAGCGTTTGCAATGCTATCCATTATATTTGTTCTATCATTATTCCTACTTATTGGTTGGCGTTGGATCATAAAACGAATGGTGAAAAAGTACGGAAAAATCATTTTAACCGATAGTTATCAAGAAAATATTATAGAATTGATGCCAGGTCTAAGGCATATGGGCATCCAAAATATGATAGAAAATAGCTTACGTGCAGAAACAGGCAGCGTCCTTCAGCGACCACTTGCTGGTTCTTCAAAAAAGTGGCCGCATTTGGATCCGATAACTTTTATTCCTGCACAAACGACACCATTTCCAGTTGATGGTGAAGAAGAAGTCGATGTAAAAATAACGATTGGACCAAAAGCAAAAAAACCACTAGAAATTCAAATCCCCCTAATGATCAGTGGTATGGGCTATGGAATAGGTCTTAGTGAACAAGCAAGGCTTTCATTAGCGGAAGCAGCTAAAAATGCAGGAACAGCGATTAATTCTGGTGAAGGCGGAATCTTACCTGAAGAGCTAAACACAGCTGGAAAGTATATTTTACAGTTTTCGAAAACAGCATGGGCAAAGGAAAAAGAAGTGATTAAGCGTGCCGACATGATCGAAATTAAACTTGGTCAAGGGGCACTAGCCGGGATGGGCAAGAAAATTGAGCCTAAAGATTTAACAGGTCGTGCTCGCGAGGTGATGGGACTTAAGGAAAATGAGGATGCCGTAATTTTTGAACATTTTTTTGAAAATCAAACATTAAAGGACATAAAAGAACTAGTTGAGGAACTAAGAAGTTTATCTGGTGGTGTCCCCATTGGCGCGAAAATCGGTGCGGGTGGAAAAATTGAAGAAGATATTGATTATTTAATTGACCAAGGTGTTGATTTTATCACAATTGACGGAGGACAAGCAGCGATGAAAGAGGCTCCGCCTATTTTATGTGATGATTTTGGTATTCCAACATTACATGCGGTCGTTCGTGCTGTGAATCATTTAGAAAAAAGAAATAAAAAAGGGGAAATAAGTTTAATTGTCTCCGGAGGACTTTTAGTCCCTGGACACTTTTTAAAGGTGCTCGCACTCGGCGCTGATGCCGTGTATCTTGGCTCGGCAATGTTATTTTCTCTCTCACATACTCAATCCTTTAATGCACTTCCTTTCGAGCCGCCGACACAAGCTATTTGGTATAACGGGAAATTTAAGGATCAATTTAATGTCGAAGATGGAGTAAAATCTGCTGAAAAGTTCTTAACTGCAAGTGTAGAAGAAATGAAAATGGCATTAAGAGCTATGGGAAAACGCTCATTAAAAGAATTGTCAAAAAAAGATTTAGTATCATACGATGAGTTGACTGCGAAAATGGTTGGAATTCCGTTTTCATTTGAACCTTTGGAAGACAAGCAAATGCAAAACTAAGTACGATAATCAATTATAAAACACACCCAGAACACCCCAAATGAGAGGGAAAAAGAGGTGCATGTAGCACCTCTTTTTCTTATGTTAATTAGCACACATCCGATTCAATGCTTACTGATAAGAAAAAAGAAAATATATCAGGAACTCTTTTTCTAAAAAACATATAGTGATGTTCCGCATCGTTAATAACTTCAAATTTTGTATTGGGTACTTTCTTCCTTAAGATTTCATAAAGTGCTTTATTTGAGGCTAAAAATTCCTTACTTATTATATCTTCATCTCCAGCTTCCTTATTTCCGCAGTCTAAGTAAAAGCTTTCAATCAATGACAAATCGGAATCTTGTAATAATTTTTCTATTTCTTCCTGGTTCCGGTAAAAAGCAGAAGATAAAATGGCCACGTTTCGGAAAACTTGTGGATAACAGCAAGCAGCGTAAGTGGAAATGAGTCCTCCTAATGAAATCCCCACCATAGCTGTACAATCTTTTAGTGTGCGGTATGTATTGTCTATGTACGGTTTCAATTCATTTACAATGAAGTCTACATACTGTTTCCCTTTTCCACCAGATGAACTCGCCTGACCTAATATTTTCTTGCTGTATTCTCCGTTTATCCAAGGACAATATTCATTTATTCGCTCTTCACTATTTTGGTCGATTCCGACAACAATAACTTCTAATTTATTTTCATCCAAGAAGTCTTCAAGTCCTAAAGATATACCACCAATGGCATCTGCATCTCGAAAGACATTTTGTCCATCGTGCATATATAATACGGGATAACCTCTGTCTCCCTCATTATAATTTTTCGGTAAGTATACTCTAATGAGTCTTTCTTGTTTAAATGAGTTTATATATACAGGAAATATTTCTAGCACAATGATCCCTTCCTTTCACTTTATTTATTTTCTTACATACAATTTATCATCATTTTCATTCATTTCTATCATTGGAAAGATTCTTCACCCTTCCACTGATGAAAAAGTCTCTTTTTGTATCCTTCAACCGAATCCTTTATCTTTTGAATATTTTCATGAGAAATGAAAGAACTTAATAAAAACGCTATCATTACACCATGTATGGCACTACATAAAGAAGGTGAACGCTATGAAAAGATTTCTAATTTTGTATGCCCTATTTTCATTTATAACAGGCTATTCTACTAAACAAACTTCCACCGAAAAGCATGCATCTCATTCCAAACATGAAGAAGCTGAATTAACGAAAAATGTGAAATATTCACCGCCTCCAAAACAAGAAAAGGTTATTTTAGATGTACCGCTCATACCTCAAAAACCCGAGCTAAAATTCGGCTGTGAAGTGACGAGCTTAGCGATGGTACTGCAACACGCTGGCGTAAAAGTCGATAAAATGCAATTAGCAAACAATATTAAAAAAGACAATGATTCGTTGTCTATCAGCAAAGATGGGGACATTCTTCAATGGGGAGACCCTAAAGAAGGATTCGTTGGAGATATAACAGGGAAAACTATTGGATATGCTGTTTACGTTGAACCATTGCAACAATTAATGGAACATTACCTTCCAAATCGCACAGTAAATTTAACAGGAAAATCTTTTGATGATGTGCTAACTCAAGTCAGCACGGGTAAACCTGTCGTAGTTTGGACAACAGGGGATTACAAACTACCTGACAAATGGGCGTCTTGGAAACATGGAAACGAAAACATTACAGCTCCTCTAGATCTACACGCTGTTGTACTCGTAGGTTTTGAAAATGGATACGTTTATATTAATGATCCTTTAACTGAGAAAAAAGCACTGAAGGTAAACAAAGAAACGTTTATTCAATCTTGGGATGCATTAGAGAAGCAGGCTTTGTCGTATCGTTAACAAATACAAAAAGGATGTGCTCTTTAAAATAAGTAGTTCCATTTTCATGGAGAAACATTATAAATAGCATACAAATTAGCAAACCAATTAACATAACAATTGGTTTGCTCTTTCGTTGATATAACAACACTTTTAGTAAAAGTATGTGTAAATAAGCATAGGAATTAACAATGTGACAATAACTATTGTCATTCTGTGAAATATGGTGTTAATTCTATTGTTAATTGCTATGTTATTTCTAAGTTTCATTTTAAAAAACATAATGAAAATTGCAATTTTATGTAAACTAAAAGAATAAGGAATATTCTGGTGTAAAGAGCATAACTCTTAGTATATGGCTGTGTTCCGCAACCTTGCTGCTATTTAACGAATTATCATTTTGATGTTTCGTCAGTTAAGGAGGATATCATATGGATTGGTATATATGGTTCGCAGTATTTATTGCTATTATTCTTATTATTTTTGGTTCTAAAAAGAAATAATCCTTGTTTAACGGGGCTTTAGTTAAACAAGTTTACACATCAAAGTCAAAACCACTTGGATTATTCCAAGTGGTTTTGACTTTGCTAATTATATTGTTGTTTAACCTGTTAATTATGTCGCTAAAACATACGCCATTTACCCTGTTATTTGTCTTTTTCTCCACGTTATCGGAACCACTTATCTTTAAAAACACATTCTTTTTTGTATTTGTTATCTTTCCAGAAGCTCACAAAAAAGGAAAACGCATTCAGTTTCCTGAATTTACTTTCATTCCCTTTTACTCTTTATTTCTACCTTAAATCTATATACAATGTATGGGATAGAACTCATAATTTTATATATAATCATAGAAAGGAATGAACTAATTACATGTTAAACGAATTTAAAAAGTTTGCTTTAAAAGGGAATGTAATTGATTTAGCTGTCGGTGTAATTATCGGTGCTGCGTTTGGAAAAATCGTTGATTCTTTAGTAAAGAACATCATGACACCTTTACTTGGAATACTAATTGGAGGCGTTGACTTTACAGGACTAAGCCTTAAAGTTGGTAAGGCTTCTTTAGAGTACGGAAAATTCATCCAAACAGTCTTTGACTTCTTAATCGTTTCATTCTCTATCTTCTTATTCATTAAATTATTCAATAAACTATCATTCAAAAAAGAAGAAGAGAAGAAAGAGGAAGTACCAGCACCAACAAAAGAAGAAGTGCTTCTTACAGAAATTCGTGATTTATTGAAACAGCAAAACGCATCAAGAGACAATGCATAATAAAATAGACAAAAAGAGAGCGGACATAATACTAACGGGTTCCCTTTTGAGGTGTAAACATTGCAAATCACATCATATTTTTTGTCACTAATATCAATGAATTCTCTGAGTAAATAACATCAATAAACGCAAAGAAGGGATAGCTTAATGGCTATCCCTTAAATTCTCTATCGACTCCCGTTAAATAAATTTGTTGTCTGTTTTTATTGAGTGTCTTCGTCGCTTTTGTACTCCAAAATATCACCTGGCTGACAATCCAAAGTCTTACATATCGCTTCTAATGTTGAAAAACGAACCGCTTTTGCTTTCCCATTTTTCAGAATAGAAAGATTCGCCATAGTAATTCCAACCCTCTCCGAAAGCTCCGTTACGCTCATTTTTCGTTTTGCTAACATCACATCAATATTAATAATAATTGTCATATCCTCCACCTCAGACCGTCAAATCATTTTCTGATTTTATGTTAATCGCTTCTTGTAGAAGCCGTTGGAGGATAGCGGCAAAAACGGCTATAACCAACGAAGCAAAAATGATGATGAGTCCCATTAATCCAATAGGAGGGTCAACTTTCCTCGCTATAAAATGAAAGAGTGGCAAACCTAATACATACAAACCACTGATTATAATCGCACAGCACTTTATGTTCTTTAACGCCTTTACAGATAATTCCGAGAACGCTGTGTTCTCGTCAATGTACCGTAAAAGCTTGAAAGCCTGATAGAGAGCAAAGTAAAAAGACACAGCTGCTCCATACATCACGATGAAAACGAGATATTTCATTGGGGCAATATTTGGATACAATTTTGCTGCGAAATTCGCCATATGGGGCACTAAAAATATACATAAAGCAAGCACTGCAATTCCAGCCAGAAAAATAATTACCTTTAAGAAAGTGGTTGAACCTCGTTTAACATTCATTTAAAACACCTCACTTATTTAATGACAACATAATTTTAGTATATTATTTATCGTTTCACAATAAATTTGTATTGTTTTTTATTATATTATTATTGTTATTGAAATATCTTTTTAATTTTGACAAAAATAAAAAGCATTTCTCATTACAAAGAAATGCTCTTACTTTAAAATGTTAAATTTACAACTTGTTCTACAAAATTTCCAAATAATTCCTTCTGCGGATTTCCACTACTTTAGGTTTTCTTGGGTTTAAAAAACTCCATATCTGTTCCTCTTTCATAATTCGCAGTAAAAATCACATGATAATTCACAGTTAAATTCACACTGTACAATAATTATTTCCATATTCGAGAATTGGAATGCCAAATCCTGCTTGAATTTTAATAAAAACATCAAGGAGTGTAGTAATATCAAGGAACTAAAAAACGTGAATTCATGTGTGAATTCACGTTAAAAATGTATTTTGAAATTGATTTTTGCACCCCAAAAGAGAACCCGTTAGCATAATACCTGCTCTCTTTTTTATAGAGTTTCTGAATTTGTATGAATAAACAAAATAATAACTGCGACAAGTAAAATAATAATAGCACCTACAAATAATGTAATGGAAAAAAACACAAAGCTCTCATGTATTTGTTGTCCAGCGCTTTCTAAAAAAATCGAAGTAACGTATGTGATTAGGGCTATCCCTGCCAAAACACTACCGGGAATAAAGCGTCTCATACCACTCTGCTTTAACGTCATATAAGCGAATATAGCCGTCATACAAAGCGTAATCCCCCAAAGAACTATCATTTCATCTCCCCCTCACATAGTTTATTAACGAACAGCATGGTCTCCCACTGATGGAAGTTTTACTTTATACTCATTATACATTAGAAATAGTGGTAAAGCGAAATTTCCCTCTAAAAACAAATGTTACAATGACTATTGTACTCTTTCCAAAATAAAAAACTCGTGGTTATACTTCCACGAGTTTTCTTCTTATTACTTTGTTGAGTCTCTAAACTGAATACGGTGCGGTAAGATTACAGTATGATCTTCCACTGTTTCTTTGTTCATATATTTTGTTAATAAACGCATTGCAACTGCTCCAATGTCATACATCGGCTGTACAACTGTTGAAAGCTGCGGACGTACCATAAGTGCAAGACGTGTATTGTCAAAACCAAGTACTTCTAAATCATTTGGTACATTTAGACCTTTATCTTGAGCTGCATGAATTACGCCTAATGCCATTTCATCAGAGGATACGAATACTGCTGTTGGCTTTTCAGCAAGTTCCCATAGCTTATCTAATGCTTCCATACCTGAATCGTATGTGTAATCGCCGTCTACAACAAGCTCTTCGTCGTAAGCAATACCTGCTTCTTCTAATGCTTGTTTATATCCTTGTAATTTTTTTGCACTGCCTGCTTTATCAACATAAGGACCAGATACAAAACCAATGCGTGTATGACCTTGCCCTAAGAAATGCTTCATTGCATCATACGCTGCTTGTGTGTAATCAATATTTACAGATGGTGTTATATTTTGCTCATCAAACGATGCTGCAAGTACGATTGGAACAGGAGATTTTTTAAATTCTTCTACATGAGTGTCTGTAATATCTTCTCCCATAAATACGATGCCGTCTACTTGCTTCCCAAGCATTGTATTCAATAAATGGAACTCTTTCTCTTTGTTTTGGTCAGAGTTACTTAAAATAATATTATATTTGTACATTGTTGCGATATCTTCAATACCGCGTGCAAGTTCTGCATAAAACGTGTTAGAGATATCTGGAATAATAACCCCTACTGTTGTTGTTTTCTTACTTGCTAATCCGCGTGCTACTGCATTTGGACGGTAGCCAAGACGCTCAATTGCTTCTAGTACTTTCTTTCTTGTTGTCGGTTTTACATTTGGATTGCCGTTCACAACACGTGATACTGTTGCCATCGAGACATTTGCTTCGCGTGCTACATCATATATTGTTACGTTCATCTTTTCACACACTCCTTTATAAAATTCATCTATATAATATGTACAAGTTAACTTGAATGAAAAAAAAGACATCAACTCTACTTGAAGATGTCACTCCCGAGCCCTTTTACTAATGATACGATACAAATAAGGATTGAGACAATATTTTCCCGAAAAAGTTTCGAAAAAAATCATTCCTTTTCTTATATTTTCATATTTTAGATAGAAAAATACTTATTTTCCAGAAAAAAATCTATGCAGCATTCAGCTGCATAGATTTTGAAGCCATTCTTATCCCGCATTAACGGGCAGTAAGACCCCCAAAAGCGAAAAAGATAGGTGGAGGATAACTGCCCATAAAAGCCCGATTGGTTCAACTAACCTTTTGGAGAAGAGCACTCCAAAAGGAAGTTTCACTTTATCTCATACGAAATGCTTTCAATTCGTTCATAAATGCATTAAATTCTGGAATATCCATTTGTTGTGCTGAATCTGAAAGTGCTACAGCTGGGTCCGGATGCACTTCTGCCATAATCGCATCTGCGCCAATTGCCATCGCTGCTTTTGCAGTTGGCAATAATAAATCGCGGCGTCCTGTTGAATGTGTTACATCAACAACAACCGGCAAGTGCGTTTCTTTCTTTAAAATTGGTACAGCAGAAATATCTAATGTATTGCGCGTTGCTTTCTCGTACGTACGAATGCCTCGCTCACATAAAATAATATCGCCGTTCCCTTGTGCAATAATATATTCTGCCGCATACATAAACTCTTCAATCGTTGCGGATAATCCCCGTTTTAATAATACCGGCTTGTTGACAGAGCCAGCTGCTTTTAACAGCTCAAAGTTTTGCATATTGCGCGCGCCAATTTGAATTACATCTACGTAATCAAGCGCCATTTCAATATCATTTGGATTTAAAATTTCACTAATTACAGCTAAATCATACTCATCTGCTACTTGGCGTAAGATTTTCAGCCCTTCAACACCAAGACCTTGGAAATCATATGGTGATGTACGCGGTTTAAACGCTCCGCCGCGCATTAGTTTTAATCCTTGTTCTTTCATGGCTTCCGCTACTTGACGAACTTGCTCATAGCTCTCAACTGCACATGGTCCCATAATAAAATGAGCATTGCCATCACCGATTTTTTCACCCTTAATATCGACAATTGTATCATCCGACTTTTTCTTACGTGATACGAGAAGCGCTTTACGATGATCATCTTCTTGCAGTTCTAAACCTGTTTTAAAAATTTGTTTAAACAAATGTTGAAGCGTTGATGTTTCAAATGGCCCATCATTGTTTTCTGAAATTAAATCAAGCATTTTGCGCTCCCGTACTGGATCAAAACGTTTCACACCTTGTACTTCTTTTAATTTGCCAACTTCTTGTACAAGACGACCGCGCTCATTTAACAATTTTAAAATTTGTAAGTTCTTTTCATCAATTTGAGAACGTAAACGATCTAACTCCTGTGATGCCATAGTCACGCCACCTCTTTCAAAATTTATATGTATACTAATCAAAAGTATAATTATTGTTAATAAGATAATTTATTATATATGATACATATGCAGATGTCACTTCATACACTTTGCATTAGACTGCGTATGGAATCGTTATTTTTTCTTAATTTAATCGTAAAACGCACAGCGCGTCAATAAAATTTTCAAAAAATTAAAAAAGCAAGCATATTCGCTTGCTTTTCCTTATTTAATATTCTCTTGTAAAGCCTGCTCTGTAATGTTCCAATGTGATGCATGCCATAGCACTTTACCATATTTTATGTATAATACTTGCGGTGATTCATGTCTAATTTCAAAATGCTCAGCAATCTTATTGGAAACAGGACGTGCCTCTTGCACATATAAATAATATGCCGGTACAGCTTGTTCCTTACTGCGGTATTCTTGAAATGCCGTGAAAGCACCGTGGCTAATTGGACATGTTGTACTATGTTTAAACAAGATATATGGCTCTTTACTTGCTGTTAATTCTTCAAATTGCTCCATTGTTTCAATCTTCGTCATGCTCATTTCATTCGCCTCTCATTCGAACCGGAAGTCGCGGTAATTTCTTTTCCTTCTTCGTTTTTTGCTCTGGCTTTTCAAGCTGCTCTACTGCATCCTCTTTCTTTTTGGCACGAAAGCGATTGTACACATCAATAACTGCATTACTCCATTGCACCACTTGTGCTACTTTATCTGCATTATTTTCTACTTGATGTGCAACAGAATCAGAAACGCCGCGTAATCTTGTGTTTAAAGAATGAATCGTTGTACCAATTCCCTCTACACCTTCTACAACTGTATTTAACGACTGTGATTTCTTTTGAATATCTTCTGCTAATGCATTTGTTTTATGAAGAAGCTGCTCTGTCTCCACTGTAATCCCCTGCATTTGTTTTTCAAGACCTTCCATCGTACTTGCTACATTTTCTAACGTTTTTTGTACAGATACTAATGTTCTACATACATACACAACTAATACGGCAAACGCAATTGCGATAATGGCTACACTGACGTATAAAAGAATTTGCATACGAATCACTCCTTTATCTTTTTATGCTTACTCCTATTATACAATCATTTTCCGTTTCATTCTAATTGTTCCATATTTCGTGTTAATTTTCATATTTGTTTGGCAAATACAACATAAATTATTAAACAAATTCGGATAAGTAGGTTACAATAAGGAAGGATACATATATAAGGGAGGCTTTACATATGAAAGACCCACGTATTGAAACATTAGCAAAAAATTTAATTAATTACTCTATTCGTTTACAAAAAGGCGAGAAAGTATTAATCGAAAACTTCGGCTTACAAAAAGAGCTTGTAACAGCACTTGTAAAAGCTGCATATGAAGCTGGTGGTTATCCATTCGTACTATTAAAAGATCATCAAGTAGACCGCTCTTTAATGATGGGCGCAACTGAAGAACACTTTGAGCAAATCGCTGCGTATGAAGCAAGCGTAATGAAAGATATGGATGCTTATATCGGCCTTCGCTCTGGTGATAACGTAAATGAACAAGCTGACGTTCCAAGTGAGCGTATGAAAATTTATGGAAACACAGTAGGTAAAAAAG
Organism: Bacillus yunxiaonensis; assembly: GCF_037104695.1. Lineage (NCBI taxonomy): Bacteria > Bacillati > Bacillota > Bacilli > Caryophanales > Bacillaceae > Bacillus > Bacillus yunxiaonensis. The sequence goes on from NZ_JBAWSV010000002.1 coordinate 644,990, forward strand.
TACATAGAGACATTCGTGTTCCAAAAACAAGATGGGTTGTACTTCGTTATCCAAACGCTTCTATGGCACAGCTTGCAAAAATGAGCACAGAAGGCTTTGAAGACTTCTACTTTGACGTATGTAACTTAGACTACGCTAAAATGGATAAAGCGATGGACAATCTTGTTGAATTAATGAACAAAACAGACAAAGTACGTCTTGTTGGACCTGGAACTGACTTAACATTCTCAATTAAAGACATTCCAGCAATTAAATGTGCTGGTCACTTAAATATTCCAGACGGCGAAGTATACTCTGCGCCTGTTCGCGATTCTGTTAACGGTACAGTTTCTTACAACACACCATCTCCGTACAACGGTTACATGTTCGAAAATGTAAAACTTACATTTAAAGACGGTCAAATCGTTGAAGCAACTGCAAACGATACAGAACGCATTAACAAAATTTTCGATACAGATGAAGGCGCACGCTACGTTGGTGAATTCGCAATTGGCGTAAACCCATACATTTTACATCCAATGGGCGATATTCTATTCGATGAGAAAATCGATGGCAGCTTCCACTTCACACCAGGACAAGCATACGAAGATGCATGGAATGGCAACAACTCTAACATCCACTGGGATTTAGTATGCATCCAACGCCCTGAATACGGCGGCGGAGAAATTTATTTCGATGATGTATTAATCCGTAAAGACGGCCGCTTCGTTGTACCTGAACTAGAAGCGTTAAATCCAGAGAACTTAAAATAAGATGAATACTCCCCCACTTAGCAAAGCTTGAAGTGGGGGTTTCTAACGTTTCGACCTAACGGACGATTAACGTCAGTGGAGTTAACACACTAGCGAGCTGTTTCACGCCTAACCCCTCTATCCCGTTT
>NZ_JBAWSV010000020.1:0-10265 GCF_037104695.1 Bacillus yunxiaonensis
CTTCATAAGTCTGGTAATGATGGCAGAGAGGTCACACCCGTTCCCATACCGAACACGGAAGTTAAGCTCTCTAGCGCCGATGGTAGTTGGGACTTTGTCCCTGTGAGAGTAGGACGTTGCCAGGCAATCTAAGACGAGTCAGAATGACTCGTCTTTTTTGTGCATTATAAAGAAAAATAGCTAGGAAGTTCTATTATTGAATGGATGGTTTTATTTTCTTTTCAAAAATAAAAATTCCATCAGCAGAGGTATCCTCCACTGATGGTTAGTTCAATAAATTTCTATTTGCTATCATTAAATATTATATTTTACAGTATTATTTTAAAAAATTTGCTGTGCTTGTGTGTCTACATATGATGAACTGTTTCATGATTTGAACTCTTCTTAAAATCCTTTAAAAGTTGTATTGTTGTTTTTTGAATAAGTAAAGGCAATACATGAAATGAATATGGTTTATAGACACGTTCTGTCCATTTATGACCGTCTTTCCCGTACACCCCCATGTTAATAGAAGGGATATTTAATTTACGTATAGTATCGTATGGAAGTGGATATAGTTGTTCCCACTTCGGAAAGTTGTGTAATAATGGTTTGAGTTCATCGTCTGTTTCGTGTATAGATAGGAAGCTTCCGTCAGCTAAATAAGGGAAAAACTTTTTCAAAACAAATTGCTCTCCGGTCTCATCTTGTACATTTTGCAGTATTACTTCAATACTGCTTTGTAATTGACGATTTTGTTCATTTGTTTGTTTTAAATAGTTATGTGGTAAAAAAGGCGGTGCGAAAAATAGAATAACCCTTGCTTTTTTCTCGGGATCCATTTCTTGCAGAGCAGCAACAATTTCAAAACAAACTTCACGTAAGTCACTATTATTACTTTGTTTCAGTGTATCTTGAATAATTGCTTCCGTATTTATACCATGTTGTTGTAATTCTTCTATATAATCTCCGTAACTTGTAACCTCAATCTCCCATGAAAGGTCACGTGATGGCAGGCCTGTTACAAGTAAATAATGCTGAAACTGTTCTTTGAGGTACTCTTCAGCTTCTTTACACACTTCTCTTGTCTCGGCTAAAAGTCTTTCAAGAACTTCTTCAGGTGTAGATTCGTAAATAAAATAATTAAAGTATAGCTGGCTGCTTGTTGCGGTTTGTACAGTATAACTGTTTTTATTATCACGTTGATATAAACATGTTGGAGGTAGAACAAGTTCATCAGGAATAATTTCAGTTAGTTTATAGTTGTTATGTAATCTCCGTGTAATTTGCGCAGCAATAAAGTTTGGATCAATTCCTGATAATGTATCTCCAACATGTACTTCTCTTCCATAAATATAGAAGCAAGGTAGAAGTTTTCCCGCTGTTCCTGTATAAATATAGCGCTGATTGTCTCCGTCGTATAGAGGTGTGATGAAATCATTATTAATTGCTAGATGATAGTGTAATTGTTTTTCTTGTTGTAGTCTTTCTAATTCGGTTAATGCAGCTGTAATTCCGCGGTGTTCACCTTCTTCATCACCATTGAAAAGTAAAAGAAGATTTCCTTCTAATAGATCGGTATGTTGCGAGAAATATAAAATATTAGCGATATGAACAGCGGCCCCGCTTTTCATATCAACAGAGCCTCGGCCAAATAGCCAATCTCCAGATTTGGCATCAGTTTGGACATCAAGATTTCCCTCATATGTTTGAAAATACTCTTCTAATGTTTCAGATGAAAAAGCATGTTCTTTTAGTAGGCCAAAGTCTTCAATTCCAACTGTATCTAGATGAGAATGATAAATGATAGTAGAAGTTGAATCTTTGTTTCCTTCTACAAATGCAAATAAGTTTTTTCGGTTAATTGGATCATTTGGAACAGTTTGTACCCATAAGTGTTCAGGGTGCTGTTTAAAATATGGAAAGCTTTTTAAAATACGATAAAGCTCATCTATAATACGGGCTTCACCTTCAGTTCCGTTAATGCTATTAAATGAAACAAGATGCTTTGTGAGTGCTTCGACTTGTTTTTCTAGAGATAGTGAGTGTAATTGTTGATACATAAGATAAAACCTCCTTAATTTTTCGATTAAAAAAGTAATTACTTGTAAAAGCATGTATTTTATTGTGTAAAAAACAGCAACAACATTTTGGAGAACAACTCATACTAGCCTCGAGTCTAAAACTTTCATATCCATTTTTTTAGTTTCCACATTATGAAATTAGTTTCCACTATATGAATAAAAAATGGCGGCAGATTGCTCAGTTTATACTACTGATGTTCTGCCGATTTTAGTAGATATTTCACTAGCGGCTTGTTTCACCTTGTTGATAAGGAAAGTTAGTCGATCATCGTTGATACGGTGACTAAGCACTCCAACGCTTAATGCCCCTATCACTTTATTGTTAAAGCCTATAATGGGTGCCGCAACAGATGCAGTACCTTCAGTTTTCTCACCATAACTCACAGCAAACCCTTGTCTTTCTACTTCTAATAATTTATGTAAAAGGATTTGTTTTTGTTCTGATGAGGAAGAAAGTAATTGGTCAATAATGTGATGTGCTTCTCTAGGATCCATATTAGCAAGTATCGTTTTATTTGCTGCACCGATAGAAAGAGGAATTCTTTCTCCTAAGTTATCAATAACACGAACTTTTAATGGGCTGTCAATTCTTTCTATAATAATAGAATGTGTTCCATTTGGAATATTTAAATAAACGCTTTCTTCTACTTCATGTGCTAAACGTTTCATTACTTCTCTTGCTACAAATTTGTAGTCAATTTTCTCTAATTGACGTAAGCCAATTTCCATCCACATGGGGCCTGACGTATAATGCTTTGTTTCTGGAATTTGTGAAACAAGCTCATGCTTCATTAGAGAATTGAGTAGCCTGTGCACTGTGCTAACCGGAAGAGATGTTCTTTCGGCTATGTCAGAAATTGACCAGTACTCTTTATTGTTATCAGAATTTAGTAATTTAATAATACCTATAGCTCGATCAATGGACTGTACCATAATTGGCCTCAACTTTACTTGTAATGTGTAAATCTCTTTAATTAACTATCAATTTAGCAAAAATTTAAAATGAAATCAAATTAAATTTCAGAATAAACAAAATAGAACAAATGCGGTGTGGAAGCGGATACAAAAAATGTTGACTTTTTTACATAATTATCTGAAAATTATAACAAGATTTCATATAGTGAAAATAATTCCGTAATACGGAAAATGCATTTTTTTATAATATCAATTATGAAAGTGAGGAAAACAATGACGCATACTGATAAAAAGAATAACGAATTAAAGCGTACGATGAAAAGCCGACATTTGTTCATGATTGCACTCGGTGGTGTAATCGGAACTGGCTTGTTTAACGGTTCTGGCTTTATCATCAGACAAGCTGGACCTGGAGGATCTGTACTTGCTTTTATGGCTGGTGGATTATTGATGTACCTCGTCATGTTATGTCTTGGCGAGCTTGCGGTGGCTATGCCGGTGTCCGGTTCTTTCCAGGAATATGCTACGAAGTATATAAGTCCTGCCACTGGATTTACTATTGGATGGCTGTATTGGCTAAGCTGGGCAAATACTGTTGGACTTGAATTTACAACTGCAGGTATTACGATGCAGCGCTGGTTTCCTGATATTCCTGTATGGGTTTGGTGTTTAACGTTTGGTGTTACAATCTTTAGTATCAATGCATTATCTGCCCGTAGTTATGCAGAAACAGAGTTTTGGTTTTCGAGCATTAAAGTGTCAGCTATTGTTGCCTTTATTATTCTTGGAGGGGCAGCGATGTTTGGTTTTATTGACCTAAAAGGGAACGAAGCAGCTCCGTTTTTTTCAAACTTTACGGACCATGGTGGTCTATTTCCAAACGGAATTGGTGCGATACTGCTAACAATGGTTACGGTTAACTATTCCTTCCAGGGTACAGAACTTGTTGGAATCGCAGCAGGTGAAAGTGAAAACCCTGAAAAAACTTTACCGCGTTCTATTCGAAATATTATTTGGCGGACGATGTTTTTCTTTGTTTTAGCGATATTTGTTCTTGTTGCCTTGATTCCCTGGAAAGAAGCAGGGTTAACGAAGAGTCCATTTGTTGCAGTTTTTGATAACATGGGCATTCCATATGCTGCTATATTATGAACTTTGTCATTCTTACTGCTGTTCTTTCTGTTGCTAACTCAGGATTATATGCAGCAACGAGAATGCTTTGGTCGTTATCCAAAAATGACATGGCTCCAGCCTTTTTACAGAAGTTATCGTCACGAGGCATTCCTATATATGCGTTAATTATGACGATATCTATTTCTGTTTTTTCACTTTTGACGGGTGTTGTGGCTGCTGAGACGGTTTATTTATGGTTAATTTCGATTTCGGGCGTTATTACAATTATTGTATGGATGTCCATTTGTGCTTCTCAATTTCTTTTCCGTAGGCGTTATCTAGCTGAAGGCGGGAAGTTGGAAGACTTGAAATTCAAAACACCTCTTTATCCAATTGTTCCTATTCTAGGTTTCGGATTGTATGGAATTATATTAGTAAGTCTTATTTTTATCCCTGATCAGAGACTAGGAATTTATTGTACTGTACCGTTTATTATTGCTTGTTATGCTTACTACTACATAAAAGTAAGAAAAAGAACTAGTAATAACAGTTATAGTGAGAATAAAGTGAGCAAAATGATGTGAATCTATATAGCTATAATGGGTTAAATAAGTTAGGATTACTTAGAAATTTTTAGATACAATCAGAGCGTTATTAAGAAATATTTTGCTTTTTAAGTTACTTGTATCACGTAAGAACCTTGCCTCGAGGTTTAGGAGAAATAAAGGGGATAGTCAGGGGATGACAAATCCCTCTACTGATGAGAAGTTCATTTTGTTTTTTCTAAGTGCATTTTTAAAATGAAGACATTTTCGTAATGAAAAGAAATACTTTTTTGTTATTGGTTTTGAAATGAAGTGGAAACAGCACCGTTCAAGTAATCTTGAACGGTGCTGTTTTTATTTATCCCACTATTCGCGGGCAGTAAGGTCCCAACCTCAAGATAGAGAGAAGCGAAGAAGCTAGGTGGAGGATGAAGAAAATCCTCATTGATGGAAGGGTCACTTTATAATATTTTTTGGATTTATTAAAAACGTTGCATCATAACTAAATGAAAGGGCCCCGCTGACTGGATAGCTTGTGTATTCTAATATTTCTTTCTTAGTAGCTAAATCATTGAAAAACCGATATCCTAATCTGGATATCGGCTGACTAGTTGTTTGTTCCGAATAGAAGAGATTGTTCTAGTTAAAGCAGCACAAAAGTAGTGAATACAATAGCTAACAAAATACGATAATAGGCAAATGGCTTTAATCCTATTTTAGCTAGCAGCTTTAAAAAGGTAACGACTGCTAGCATTGCTACAATAAAAGAAGTAATAAAACCTACTGCGAACATTGGGATATCGTCTGCACTTAAATACTTCCAACTTTTTAATAAGTCTAGACCAGTTGCTCCAACCATGACTGGAAGAGCGATAAGAAAAGAGAATTCTGATGAAGCTTTATAATTCGCTTTTGCTAACAATCCTCCAGAAATAGTGGATCCGGCTCTTGAAAAACCAGGATAGACCGCTAAACATTGAAATAATCCAATTGTTAATGCTTGACGATATGTTAAATCATCTATTGAATAAGCTGTAGCTTCTGTTTTTTTTACCTCTGCAAAAATCATAAGAATAGCTCCTGCTACAAGTCCGATAACGACAGTGTGTGCCTGAAATAAGTATGTTTTAATTACATCATGTAATAGCAAGCCGGCGATTATAGCCGGGAATACACCTAGGAGTACATGTAATGCATTGAATTTTTTTTCTTTCTGGAGAAGAGGTTTAATGTTAAATAAAGAAACGAGGCGTTTGTGATATAAAACAGCGATAGCTAAAATCGCTCCTAGTTGTATTACAATCTCAAATGTTTTTGCTCTTTCTCCTTCAAATCCTAACAAGTGACCGGCTAATATAAGGTGGCCGGTAGAAGAAATCGGTAAAAATTCTGCTAGTCCTTCTATGATTCCAAGTATAAAGGCGATGATTGTGTCGCTCATAATTTCACTCCTAATATATAAATGAAAATTCTTCTTTCAAATTTTGAGAACAGGTAGAGACTTCTAGGATATTTTTTTATCTGTATAAGTCAATGAATATCAACCTTTTTAAAATAGAAGATTGTTGTGATAAATCCGCTCATAGCTGTAGCAGCAATAACGATATAAGAGTATTCTGGAGGATATGTCGGTTGCAGTTCGTTGTTTACTATATCGAGTGTAGCTGTCCAAGGAAATAAATCTTTGTGTTCCGAATTTGTAACCATAAGGTTCACCATTGTTATAACAATAGTAAATATAATAGGTGGAACATAAGTCTTCATTACAAGAGTTAGCAGTACAATAGGAGGGGATAAGACAAAAAGGAGTCCACCGCCCAGCAAAAATTTCAGTAAAGATTGCAAAAGTAATGGGCCACTTAAGCCGGGAAAGCCTCCTAATAGTCCTAATAGTAAAGTTAGTCCCCAAGTAACTACAGTCAACATCATAATCCAAATAAAAAGAAGAATAAATTTACTCATAATAAAGTTAAAACGTGATACAGGAATGGTTAATAGGCTTTTTAATGTATCTTCTGTGTATTCCCGATTAAAGAGATAAGAGGTAACGACTCCGTATAGAAGGACTCCCATTAATAAAATAGTATACATATTAGCGTTATAAAAAAGGTCATCGAGACCTGCAGCTGGAGCAGATGGTTTTGTTTTCTTTTCTATATAAAAGGCTGAAACTATCATAAATGGTGCTACCGCTGCCCCAATAATACTAATCAAGAACATATTAGAGCGTTTTAATTTTAATAGTTCTGTATATAGTAGATTAACCAATTGTCCCACCCCCAACCAATTTGGTGAAGTAATCTTCTAATCTATCTTCGCTCATCATAATCTTTAATACTTCAATATCGTTTTGAACAAATGTTTTATTAATCTGTCCTTGTTGTCCCAAGTGGGAATAAATACGAATATTTCCTTCATCATGTACTTCGTAATCAAAAATATGAAATTGTTTTTCTAAAAGGATTACAGCTTTATTATCGTTATTTACTTGGAACTCCAAGTATTGACGATTTGTTTTTCGAAGCGTATCAAGAGCAACTTCCTCTAAGAGTTTTCCTTCATGAATGATTCCCATATGATCTACTAGTTGCTCGACTTCAGCTAAAATATGACTAGAAATTAATATCGTGATTTTTCTTTCTTGTGCTAAAGATTTAATGAGCTTTCGCATCTCTTTAATACCAATGGGATCTAAACCGTTAGTCGGCTCATCTAATATTAATAGCTCTGGATAATGGAGAAGAGCTCTTGCAATCCCTAATCGTTGTTTCATTCCTAAAGAATATTTACCTACTAATTTTTTTGTCTCATGTTGCAGTCCTACAATTTCTAATGCCTCTTCAATTGCATTTTTTTTGTGAACGCCCATAATTTTGGCATTAATTAATAAATTTTCTCTTGCAGTAAGGTTTTCATAAAAACCTGGAACTTCAACGATAGAACCAATTCTTCTTAAAATTTCTTTTTGGTTTTTAAAAAAATCCTCTCCGAATATTTCGATTTTTCCACTTGTAGGTTTTATTAGGCCTAGCAGCATTCGAATTGTAGTCGTTTTACCTGCACCATTTCGCCCGATGAATCCATAAATCTCTCCTTGGTTCACATTTATATTGAGATTATCTACAGATTTTTGATTGCCATAAATTTTAGTAAGATTTGTTGTTTTTATAATTGTACTCACTTTAAAACACCTACTTTCTATAATCTCTTAATTACATGATAAAAAGGAGGATTTAACTGCTGCTTAATCATTTCTTAACTATTTCTTAAAAACAGTTTGCTTCGGGATGGAAAAGCCAAAGGTTGTCTTTTCCCACGGAATACTTTCTACCCATATTTGTCCGTCGTTTTTTTCTACGAGAGCTTTCGCGATAGCGAGTCCTAGACCACTGCCACCATGCGCAAGGTTCCTTGACTGATCACTTCGGTACATTCTCTCAAATACGTTCTCTAAATCATGTTTTGAAATTCCAGGGCCTTTATCCCAAATAAGCAGTTGATATTCATTGGTGGTTTCCGAGAGCTCTATTCCTACTACTTTCCCTGGTTTTCCATAATATATGGCATTTTTCATGAGGTTACCTATAACTCGCATCAGACTAAGGGAATCTGCTGTAATTGGGCAAGGGTCTTCAGGAATGTTAACTTGTAACTTGATACCTTGCTTAGATAGTTCAGGTAAAAATTCAATTAAAGATTCCCTAGTAATCTCTGAAAAATCAAGTTGTTCTTCTTTTAATGGAAACTCATCGGCATCTAGCTTGGCCATATTAAATATTTGATCAACTAATTGTTTTAAGCCGTTTGATTTCTTCGAGAGTATTTCAAGGTATTCTCGTTTTTCATCTTCAGAAGCAGCAATATCATCTTTTAAAGCATCAATATATCCAATAATAGAAGTAAGAGGTGTGCGAATATCATGTGAGATACTAGATAGAAGTTGTTTTCGGGCTTCTTGAGATCTTTTGGCTTCAACTTGAATCTTTTCTAGCTCGCTTATTAATTCATTTATAGAAAAAACTACATCATCTAATGAATGGTCGTTATTTGTATATAGTCTTGTATGTAAATTTCCGTTCATTGCACGTCTTAATTTATCAACTATAGACTTTCGGTTCTGAATAAAATGAAGTCTTGTAAAGAAAAGGCTTATTGTTATAACAATAAGTGTAATGAATAAAGTTAATTTTAATGTATGAACCATGTCTATAAATAGAAGCCCAGTGATGATTATAAGTTGACATAGGATAAGATAGAGAATTTTATCATTCTTCATCCTTTTCACCTACAAATTTATAACCGATTCCCCATACAGTTTGAATGAATTTAGGATCAGAGGGATTAGCTTCTATTTTCTTTCTAAGCTTTCTAATGTGCACCATAACTGTATTGTCATCTTCTATATAGTTACTGTCCCAAACATTGCGAAAGAGTTGTGTTTTCGTAAAAACTTGCTCAGGATTTGAAGCAAAGAACTTTAATAGTTCAAGTTCTTTCCCGGTTAAAGAGATTTCTTTTCCATTGACGTTAGCTGTGTACTTTTTTAAATTAATTGTTAGCCCTTTAAATGTTAGGATTGTTTCTTCTGGCGTGTTAGCATTACTTCCTAATATTAAAAAGCGCCTCATAAGAGCTTTTACTCTAGCGACCACTTCATTAATACTAAAGGGCTTTGTAATGTAATCGTCCGCACCTATGCTTAAGCCTAAAATTTTATCTACTTCTTGATCTTTAGCGGTGAGCATTAATATTGGGATGTTTGTTTTATCTCTAAGTCTTCTACATACTTCGATACCATCAATTTTAGGCATCATAAGATCTAATATGATGAGGTTGTATTTGTTTTGCTCAAATAAGCGAATAGCCTCTTCACCATTTATAGCGATATCTACTGTATATAGTTCTCGTTCTAAATATTTTTTTAATAAATCTCGTATTTCTTTTTCATCGTCTGCTATAAGTACACGGACATCTTCCATGTTTCCACCTGCTTCTAATATGATTTTGTTGGTAGTGTAATTTGTATAAACAAAGGTTGTATAATGGTTTCATTAATGAAAAATTTAATTGCTATCTAAATTATATACTATAAATTGTTAAAATAAGGTTGTTAGTACAGAACCGAATAGGAAAGGTAATCCATGAGTAAGCTATCAGAAGCATATGAGGGAGTAAATAAAGTGAAACTTCCATCAGTGGGGATCTTACTGCCCGCGAATAGCGGGATAAAGACGTATTTGAGGTGTTTTTTTACAATCCTGCAGAAAGAACAGATAAATATCTCTAAAAAAACCATTGACTATTGTTAGATAGAGGTGTAATATTATACGAGTCGCTGATGCAACAGAGCAAAAAGCGAAAACGAAATAAAAAACTTAGTTGGCATTGAAGTGCAAATATGTTAACATAAGAAAGTCGCCAATTGAGCGACAGACAAGTTCTTTGAAAACTGAACGAAACAAACAACGTGAAACGTCAATTTTTATTTATGATGCTAGACAAACTTTATTGGAGAGTTTGATCCTGGCTCAGGATGAACGCTGGCGGCGTGCCTAATACATGCAAGTCGAGCGAACCGATTAAGAGCTTGCTCTTAAGAAGTTAGCGGCGGACGGGTGAGTAACACGTA
>NZ_JBAWSV010000021.1:0-6287 GCF_037104695.1 Bacillus yunxiaonensis
CTTCATAAGTCTGGTAATGATGGCAGAGAGGTCACACCCGTTCCCATACCGAACACGGAAGTTAAGCTCTCTAGCGCCGATGGTAGTTGGGACTTTGTCCCTGTGAGAGTAGGACGTTGCCAGGCAATCTAAGACGAGTCAGAATGACTCGTCTTTTTTGTGCTTTTATATTGTAATTGGCATATCCAAGCTTTAATAGAGATATTCATACATGTTACTATAAATAGACGGAATATTCTTTGAAAAGGAGATGTTAATTTGTTAGGTGAATTAGAATTAGTGATTGATGCTAAGGCTACCCTTGGAGAAGGGCCTTGCTGGGATAGTAAAAAGCAGTTACTATATTGGGTCGATATCTTAGGGAAGAAGGTTCATATCTATAATCCTATTACAAATAAAAATAAGGAAATCTTTGTTGGACAGATGGTAGGATCAGTGGTTCCTAGTAAATCTGGTAACGTGATTCTTGCTTTAGAGAACGGTTTTCATTGGTTAAATCCGGATACGGAAGAACTACAAGCTATTTATGATCCTGAAAGCCATTTACAAGACAATCGCTTTAATGATGGAAAGTGCGATCCAGCAGGTCGCTTTTGGGCAGGTACTACAGACTCTGTTGGTATAAGTGGAGAGGGAGTCCTTTACTGCTTAGATGCCGATTTAACTGTCAAAAAGAAACTAGAACAAGTGAGTACTTCTAATGGTTTAGCATGGTCACCCAATCATACATACATGTATTTCATTGATACACCTACAAGAAAAGTAGTTCGTTTTGATTATGATGTCCATACAGGTCATATTACAAACCCACAAGATGTTATTGTCATACCAAAAGAGGAAGGACTTCCTGATGGGATGCCGATTGATGAAGAAGGTATGCTGTGGATTGCTCATTGGGGAGGTTCTAAAGTATCGAGATGGAACCCTGTAAATGGAGAACAGTTGCTAACTATTCCTATACCTGCTTTATATGTAACCTCTTGTACATTTGGAGGTAGTGACTTAAATGAGTTATATATTACAACGGCAAGAATGCATAGTACAGATTCGAGTGCTGGTGGAGTATTTCGAATAAAAATGAACATAAGAGGATGTCCTACATATCAATTTAATGGATGAATTTATCAAACTTGCGAAGAAATGAGTTTGGATATTGGAAAATGTACGAATTCGAGAGATTAAAATAGCAGATGCAAAAAAAATCCTCTCACTTTGTAGACGACTGGATGAGGAGACGGAATTTATGATGTTAGAGCCAAATGAGCGAAACATTACTGTCGATGAACAAGGGAAACAAATTCAAGATATTTTGGATAGTAAACATTCCACTATATTAGTTGCGGAGAAAAATGATGATTTAATTGGATACGTTGGAGCCTATAGAGAAAACTTCAATAGATGTCGATATAGTGCTTATGTAGTCACAGGAATTTTAACTTCTTATCATGGTCAAGGGATAGGTACACTTCTTTTTAATGCTTTAGAAAAATGAGCAAAAGATAATGGTGTTCATAGGCTAGAATTGACAGTCATGATACATAATGAAGCTGGAATTGCTCTATACAAAAAGTCAGGTTTTGAAATTGAAGGAATAAAACGGCACTCTCTTATGATTAGAGGGAAATTTGTCAATGAATACTATATGGTAAAAATAATTTAATCTTTATAGTTTATTTATGTACAAATTATATTATTTCTTTGATTGTTAAGAGGGAAACAATGGTGAAAATACGTAAACATTTTCATGGAATTTGGAATTTCCCCTATTGTTCCCTCGGAAATATTTTTTCTTATTCAGCTTGCATTGCTTCCAAGAGGGCAGCCAGCTTATTGATTGTATTCCAGTTGCGTGTTGTTGCTGTATTTCCGAGTTTCTGTAGACTCTTTGCCAACTTGGAATCCAGCATGCTTTGACGGAACAAGAAGTAAATTTCACGTCCATGGATATAGTATTCATCATTATCACGTTCGCTGTTCGATAGCAGCTCGGCCACCTTTTGCTGGGGCTCTTCAGTTAAAATGGAAACATGAACACTTTCTCCTTTGGCCAAGGGTATATCTGTGTATGGGCAATACTCAATAATACTCTCAAATTCTGTGGATGTTCTTAAGACAACGGTGATTGAAATCCCAAAAGTCTTTCTAATTTCATCCTCAATTCGGAAGCGCAATGACTTTGTATTCTCCGCTGATTCAAACAGAACATTGCCAGTTTGAATATATGTTTGTACTCGGCTGAGACCCATCGTTCCTAGCATATGTTTCAATTCAGCCATTTTGATCTTATTATGTCCACTTACGTTAATGCCTCGCAACAGCGCGATATAAATTGTCATTTTGTCACCTTCAGTCTTTTTTGTTTTATCCCGCTATTCGCGGGCAGTAAGACCCCTACTGATGGAGGTTTCACTTTATATTGAAACTAATAAATTCGTTAATTTGAAGAGGGATTCCTTTTTTATATTGGGAAAAGCTCTGTGTAGTAAGTAATTAGAATTACGAAATTTATTCAACTATATATTTGGCATAGTCTATTAAAATATAAAAAATCCTATATTTAAAGCTTACTGTTGTTTTTAACTTTTTTGAATGTAGATTTGGATGAAATCTATTACTTAACTTAACTTAACAATTGTAATTGAAACGGATGTGAAATGCATATGAGAGGCATTTTTATGCTAGTAGTAGCGATTATGCTATGGGGAATTGCTATTGCTCCAACAAAGTGGGCATTGCATTCATTCCCGCCTTTTATTTTACTTTTTTTACGCTTATCCTTAGCTGGCTGTTTATTCCTTCCTGTTTATTGGTCGGAAGTAAGACGAAGTTATATTCCGTGGAAAAGAATTATAATTTTATCTTTTACAGGTGTTGCGGGGTATTTTATGTTTACTTCATATGGAATTTCCCTTACAAGTGGAATGCATGTGAGTATTATTGATGCTACATTGCCTTTATTCATTATTATGTTTTCTGCTGTTTTTCTTAAAGAAAAGATCAGTTGGAAGTACTGGATTGGTATGTTTTTAGGGATGTGCGGTGTATTGCTTATAACAATTCCAGGTAATCAAAATGAGAGTACATCTTCTTTTATTGGAGACTTACTTATTTTAGCCAGTACAATTCTATTTGCTTTTTATAATATTTTATTAAAACAGCCAAAGGAGGAAGCGAATTTAACGAGCGGTGCATTTACTACATTAACTTTACTTGTAGGGGCTATTATAGTCTTACCTTTTACTATCTTTGAAGTATCGTATCGTGGACTCCCGGATGTAATAACGTGGAATGCATGGGGAAGTTTAGTGTATCTTATTGTCGGTCCTACTATTCTTGCTTACTTACTATGGAATAAAGCACTAGAAGAAGTTTCGGCAGCTGTTGGTGGAATGTACTTAAATGTGCTTCCGTTAGTTAGTATAATGGCGTCTGTAATTTTATTAGATGAAGTTATAACGTGGAGAATTGTTGTGGGCGGAGGACTTGTTTTGTTAGCTGTTATCTGGGCAGAACAAGAAAAGTTTAAAATATTATTTCGATCAGTATTAAGTAAATAAAAATTAATACTTATGAAGACATGCTTATACATATTTTTTCTAAAAAGAAGGTGCTATTTTATTTAGCTCCTTCTTTTTTAGAAAAAGGTTTTATATTTCTGAATACTGACTCACTACTTCTAGTGCTTTTTCTCGTACGAAACGTATTAATTCCGGAGGTCTCTCTATTAATATTTCTGCTCCAAGACTGAGGAACAATCCACCGATAAAAGGGATATCTGACTCCTTAATCTTTTCATTAATAACTCCAGTACCGTTAGGAGTAACTTGAATCCATTCTCCGATAGGATGAGGATCAAGTATTTTGCACCCTTTTTTTGTTAACTTTGCCTGCAAAGTGAGCTCTTTTGATAAAAACTCTGTTTGTTTTAACCATTGTGTAACTGTCATATTTACTGGAATTGGTTCCGGAAAGTCCTGCTGCACTTTGAGGGAAATAATCCGATCGACTCGAAATGGTACATTGCTTTTTCGTTTGTAACAAAATGCAGGAGTATACCATAATCCGTTAGATAGGAAGAGCCCAAAAGGAAAAATGGTTCGGATTGAATACCCAGAACGAGATTCATATTCTATTTGCACATGTTCTTTATCTAATGATGCTTGTAAAAGGTCTTTGAGGTAAGGATTTTTAAAGCTTCTTTGAGGTGAATCAATTGCCAGTCTGTTTTTTAATGTTTCGATTTTTTGAAGCATCTCTATAGACATGCTGGAACGGATTTTAGTAAGGGTAGATATATTTTCTTGTTTAAAAGGGCCATCTTGTTGCTCTAAAAGTTCATAGGACAGGAGTAGTCCTGTAGCTTCTTCTGGTGTTAATGATATAGTAGGGAGTTTTTGTTCCTTTATAAGAGTGTATCCACCATTCGGTCCAGATGAAGAAAAAAGGGGGATACCCATTTCACTTAATAGTTGTAAATCTCTAAGCATGGTTCTTCGGGATACTGAAAATTCATTTGCTAACTCTTGAACAGTAAATCGATGTTTTGTATTTAGTGTAATTAATAGCTCAAACAATCTCCCAGTTTTAGACATGAAAATATCTCCTAGTATTAGTGACGTTATCTGTCACTAATATACGATAAACTAAAGCTGAAGTCACAAATTTCTTTTTGTGAACTAAGGGGAATTTATGAGGGGGATTAGGTAATGAGAGAATACACGATCAATTCAAAGGGAGTAAAAATTAAAGCGTACGAATATAGCCAGGCTGGTGAGCCGATTTTATTCCTACACTATATGGGGGGAAGTTCAGCGATTTGGCGAAGTGTTATTCCAAGTTTTATAGAAGAATATCACGTAATTGCTATAGATATAAGGGGACATGGTGAGTCGGATCATCCTCAAAAAGGATATCGACTTGAAACTTTAGTTGAAGATGTTCGCGAGGTATTAGATGTTCTTGGTATTCATAAAACTCATATAGTAGGAAGTTCACTTGGTTGTTCTGTTGGCACAATGTTCGCATCGATATATAAGGAAAGAGTCATTTCTTTAGTTAATTCAGAAGGAGCTTTAGTTAACCATTCAGGGCCGGGTGGATTGTATATGGAATCTAAAGAAGAGCATTTTAATAAATACTTTTCTAATGAGGAACAGGAATTCGATTCACGAGAAGATTTGATACAGTATATGAAAAGACATTGGTTACCATGGAATAAAGAGAGAGCTCTAGTTATGGAAGATTATAAGCCTCGAAAGCTTCAAAATGGAAAAGTGACTTTTGTATCTATGAGAGACAACATGAGACAGATTGCGGAGGATCTTTATGATCGCAGGGTAGAAGAGTGGTACGATACTGTTCAATGTAGAGTATTATTTCTTCCAGCAGAAAAAGAAGGTGACCTTGATAAGAAATTAGCATTTATAAAAAATGTTGAATCTAAATTAAGTGAAAGCAAAACAGTTGTAATTCCTGAAACGTCTCATGCTATGATGTTTGACCATGCTCAGGAATTGATTCATGAAATTAAAGAATTTTTAAAATGTCCTTATAAAGTGAAACTTCCATCAGTGGGGGAGCATCCCTAACTGATGGTTAGTTGAACCAATCGGGCTTTTACGGGCAGTTATCCCCCATCTAGCTTCTTCGCTTCTCTCTCCATCTTGAGGTGGGGGTATTACTGCCCGTTAATGCGGGATAAAATAACAACGTGATTCCGCATTAATGATAGTTTACTATTTGATAGAGCGGGGGGAGTAGTGTTAGGTGTTTGGAAAGTGTGGTTATTTTGGTAAAGGTATTTAATAATTAGGGAATCTACTTGATATGTAATATTGAGGAGGTTCCTGACTTAAAAAATAGCTCTTTATAAGGAAACTTAAAGTTGCGTTAATCATTTAGAGTTTGTTTATTAGAAGAGAAAGCTATTTAAAAAAAGATTTCAAAAAAGCATTGACTCTATAGAGAGAAGTATGTAATATAGTAGGAGTCGCTGATGCAACAGAGCAGAAAGCGAAAACGAAATGAAAAACTTAGTTGACATTGAAATACAAAGATGTTAACATAAGGAAGTCGCAATTGAGCGACAGATAAGTTCTTTGAAAACTGAACGAAACAAACAACGTGAAACGTCAATTTTTATTTATGATGCTAGACAAACACTTTATTGGAGAGTTTGATCCTGGCTCAGGATGAACGCTGGCGGCGTGCCTAATACATGCAAGTCGAGCGAACCGATTAAGAGCTTGCTCTTAAGAAGTTAGCGGCGGACGGGTGAGTAACACGTA
>NZ_JBAWSV010000022.1:0-4297 GCF_037104695.1 Bacillus yunxiaonensis
TACGTGTTACTCACCCGTCCGCCGCTAACTTCTTAAGAGCAAGCTCTTAATCGGTTCGCTCGACTTGCATGTATTAGGCACGCCGCCAGCGTTCATCCTGAGCCAGGATCAAACTCTCCAATAAAGTGTTTGTCTAGCATCATAAATAAAAATTGACGTTTCACGTTGTTTGTTTCGTTCAGTTTTCAAAGAACTTGTTTGCCGCTCAATTGCGACTTCCTTATGTTAACATCTCAGTTATTCAATGTCAACTAAGTTTTTTATTTCGTTTTCGCTTTCTGCTCTGTTGCATTAGCGACTTTTAATATAATATACCCTTACTCCCACAAAATCAATATATTTTTTGTTTTTTCTTCATACATGTTCCATTTCATCGTTAACCTAAAATCTTTTCCCAACTAATCTACCAAATACCAATGACTGTCTCATCGATTCTACCGCCTATATATTTTCATGAAGCTATCCTATTTATTTATAAAAAAACTAAGGGAACAGAATACTTTCTCCCGTCCCCTTAGTTTTTTATGCTGTTTCTTTTTTCGCCTTCGAAACTCTTTTTTTCATTGTAAAATTCCATTTCATCCTACTCATCACGTAGTATGCAGTCGGGACTATGACTAATGTTAAAAGCGTAGATGTTAGTAAGCCAGAAATTACAACGATAGCAAGAGAACGAGAAATAAGCCCTCCCTCGGTCGACAACGCCAACGGTGTAAGTGCACCTATTGTAGCAAGAGCCGTCATTAAAATCGGACGAAGTCTTGTTACCCCTGCTTCTAATAAAGCTTCTTTTATAGCCATTCCCTGTTTTTCATTCTGCATAACACGATCCATTAACACAATAGCATTCGTTACAACAATTCCAATTAACATAAGAAACCCAACCAACGCTGGCATACCTAAAGGTTCTTTCGTAAGGTATAGGCCAAGCAAACCACCTGTAAAAAGAAATGGTAAAGAAAATAGAATTGCAAACGGAGCCATTGCATTTCCAAATGTCACTAGCATCACAACAAAGACAAGTACAACAGCAATCCCCATAGCAATAATCATATTTTGAAACCCTTCATTCATAGCTTGTGACTGTCCTTCAGAGCGATACTTAATACCTTTTGGCAAATCTAAATCTTTTAAACGTTTATCTACCTCAGCTTGCACACCAGATACATTATCCGTTGTAAATCTTGCACTTACTTGTACATACTCTTGCTGATTTAAGCGATACAAGGCAGTAGGTCCCGGTGCTTCAGAGAGGGTGGCTACATCCGACAATTTTACCTGTTGCCCAGTAGGACTCATAATAATTTGATTCGTAATGCTTTCAATAGATGTAAGATTATCATTTTTCAATCCTAGATTCACTGAAGTCGTTTTTCCGTCTAATTGGACTGTCGTAACACTTTCACCAGCAATATTCCCTCTTACAAAAGCAGCAATCATCATCGGATTCAAACCTTTTTCCACTGCTTTTTCTTCATCAATTGACAAATTAAGTTGCGGTTTTACAGCAGATAAATTTGTTTTCACATTCGACAAGCCCTTTATATCCTTTATCTTCTCTACAATCTTATTCCCGGCAGTCTCCAAATCCTTAGCATTTCCACCTTCCACAATAAGAACAAATTGTCCTCCTCCTGTTATACCAATCGGTGTCAAAGCTGTTTCGATGCCCGTTCCTAGATTTTTCGTCTTTTCTTTTACGTCTTTTTCAAAAGTCGTTATTCCTTCTTTCGTCATATCATCCTTCAAATCAATAGACAAACGAATTCTTTCTCCTGAAACAATTGTTTGATAGCTTTTCACACTCACTTGTTTACTAAGAATACTTTCCATATCTTTAGCTACACCATTAGCTTTGTCAAGTGATGTTCCAACAGGTAAATCTGCCGTCAGATTATATGAAGCCGCCTTTTCTTCTGGTAAAAAGTTTTTCGGGATTAGCGGCACAAGCCCTAAAGATGAAACAAATACGACAAAAGCGAGAAAGAGTGTAATCATCTTTTTCTGAATCGTCCAGCTCAGCACACGCCGATATGTTCTCTGCAATATTGTTTCTTTCGGTTCCTTATGCTTCAAACGCAGCAAGAAAAATTTAGCAAGTAAAGGGACAACTGTTAACGAAACAAGTAAAGAAAAAGCAAGTGCAACAATAACCGTAATTCCGAACGGAGCAAAGAACTTGCCAACAATTCCCGGGACGAATGAAAGTGGACCAAATACCGCCATAGTCGTAATTGTTGAAGATGTAACCGCACCGCCAACTTCTTTAGCAGCTGCTAACACCATGTTTACATCACGCTTTGCGCTACTTAACGTTCTGCGATAGATGTTTTCAATGACTACGATAGAATCATCAATTACTCGACCAACAGCTACCGCAATACCAGCTAGCGTCATCATATTCAAACTATAGTGTAAATACTTCATCGTAATCATCGCTGCTAAAACAGACAGCGGAATTGATAGCACAGCTACAATTGTAGCTCTTATATTACGTAAGAATACAAATGTCACAATGACAGCAAACAATGTACCTAGCAACACTTCCCTAAGCATACTATTAACTGATTTTTCTACCTGCTTTGAGCTGTCATACAACTTTGTCAGTTTATAACCCTCTGGTAATTGTAGATCAGATAGTTTTTGGTTAATTTGTTTGACCACTTCCACCGCATTAGCTCCTGGCTGCGCTTTAACAGATACAAGAACTGCAGGCGTGTCTTTTAATCTCGTATATACAGTTTCTGTTTTACTTCCATACTCTACAGTTGCTATATCTGACAATTTAACTGTTTGTACTCCCCCAGCACTTGGTACTGCCATTTTCATATTGTTCACGTCAGTAAGCGATTTAAGTTTGTAATCAGCTTGAACATTTAATGTTTTTTCATTAATACTCACCTGACCTGCTGGAAAAGAAAAATTGTGTGCTAAAAGTGCTTGCTTTACTATGTCATAAGTAATCTTTTTTTCTTTCATTTTTTCAACATCAAGTCTAATAGACAATTGCTTTTCGGTTTCACCTGACACATCCACCTTGCCGATATTTTCAACAGTAGACAAAGTCGGTTTAATCCGATCGTTTACATATTGTGAAATATCCGCCTGCTTAGCATTGTCTGAAGAAAGCGCGAAAGTAAATATCGGCATCTGCGAAGGTCCATCTTTCATAACGACAGGTTTCCCTGCATCCTCTGGTAATTTTAGAGATGCAACTGCACTCGTCACATCTTTTTCAGCCTCATCCATCTTCCTGGCCATATCAAATCCTAAAATAGCAACTACCATGTTGCTATGAGCTTCAATATATAAATTATCAAGCTTTTGAATACTAGAAAATGCAGTTTCTAGCGGCTTTCCTATATCATTTAATCCTTGCTCTGGCGTGGCACCCATATAAGGGACTTGCACAACCATATACGGAATATCAACGTTTGGCATTTCTTCCATCTCTATTGTTTTAATAGAATATAATCCCCCAACAACAATAAAAATCATCGCAAGAAAGACAACACCTACATTTTTTAAAGAAAAGCGAATCCACGACCCCACCGTCATTCCTCCCATCCCTTTGTACTAAGGAAAATAATCTTTCTTACATAATCTCTATAAACCGTAATCCTCCCCTACTTATATTCTCTTCACCTTTTTTATAATTGTAATTTTTTTCCTTTCGTTCCACATCAACCCCATGATGGATTCTAAACTCAGCCCAAAGACCTATATCAAATCACACAGCGCTAAGTATACAGAAAATTCCTTCTATACAGCAGTGTAAAAAGTCATGTTCTAAACATGACAAAAAGGATTGTGTATTTTACACTTTCCGTAAGCAGGAGGCACACATACCTCTTTGAGATTGCCAATCCACACAAATGATTTATCAATATTTGATTTCATGCTGTTTTTTGGAAAAAGAATGTATTTAATTTCTTTCACAGAAAATTTAATACGCTTTGGAATACGAGGTCTCTTAGTAAAAATGAAGGATATTTCTGATATGTTTCATAGAAATGAAGAATGATTTCCTGTTTTGATAGATTTTTTCATGACCACTTGGTTCGTCTATTTCAATAAAATAAAGCTGAGTTCCTTTATTAAGAAATTCAGTGTTATTTTATAATGATAAAAATACACAAAAAAAGACGAGTCATTCTGACTCGTCCTAGATTGCCTGGCAACGTCCTACTCTCACAGGGACAAAGTCCCAACTACCATCGGCGCTAGAGAGCTTAACTTCCGTGTTCGGTATGGGAACGGGTGTGACCTCTCTGCCATCATTACCAGACTTATGAAG
>NZ_JBAWSV010000023.1:0-2967 GCF_037104695.1 Bacillus yunxiaonensis
TATATTCCTTCAAAACTAGATAACATTTGCTTCATATTATATGGTTAAGTCCTCGATCTATTAGTATTCGTCAGCTCCACATGTCACCATGCTTCCACCTCGAACCTATCAACCTGATCATCTTTCAGGGATCTTACTAGCTTAACGCTATGGGAAATCTCATCTTGAGGGGGGCTTCATGCTTAGATGCTTTCAGCACTTATCCCTTCCGCACATAGCTACCCAGCTATGCCCTTGGCAGAACAACTGGTACACCAGCGGTGCGTCCATCCCGGTCCTCTCGTACTAAGGACAGCTCCTCTCAAATTTCCTACGCCCACGACGGATAGGGACCGAACTGTCTCACGACGTTCTGAACCCAGCTCGCGTACCGCTTTAATGGGCGAACAGCCCAACCCTTGGGACCGACTACAGCCCCAGGATGCGATGAGCCGACATCGAGGTGCCAAACCTCCCCGTCGATGTGGACTCTTGGGGGAGATAAGCCTGTTATCCCCGGGGTAGCTTTTATCCGTTGAGCGATGGCCCTTCCATGCGGAACCACCGGATCACTAAGCCCGACTTTCGTCCCTGCTCGACTTGTAGGTCTCGCAGTCAAGCTCCCTTATGCCTTTGCACTCTACGAATGATTTCCAACCATTCTGAGGGAACCTTTGGGCGCCTCCGTTACTTTTTAGGAGGCGACCGCCCCAGTCAAACTGCCCACCTGACACTGTCTCCCGGGTCGATAAGACCCGTAGGTTAGAATTTCAATACAGCCAGGGCGGTATCCCACCAGCGCCTCCACCGAAGCTAGCGCTCCGGCTTCAAAGGCTCCCGCCTATCCTGTACAAGCTGTACCAAAATTCAATATCAGGCTACAGTAAAGCTCCACGGGGTCTTTCCGTCCTGTCGCGGGTAACCTGCATCTTCACAGGTACTATAATTTCACCGAGTCTCTGGTTGAGACAGTGCCCAAATCGTTACACCTTTCGTGCGGGTCGGAACTTACCCGACAAGGAATTTCGCTACCTTAGGACCGTTATAGTTACGGCCGCCGTTTACTGGGGCTTCAGTTCAGAGCTTCGCTTGCGCTAACCCCTCTCCTTAACCTTCCAGCACCGGGCAGGTGTCAGCCCCTATACTTCGCCTTACGGCTTCGCAGAGACCTGTGTTTTTGCTAAACAGTCGCTTGGGCCTATTCACTGCGGCTTTCCGTTAAGAAAGCACCCCTTCTCCCGAAGTTACGGGGTCATTTTGCCGAGTTCCTTAACCAGAGTTCTCTCGCACACCTTAGGATTCTCTCCTCGCCTACCTGTGTCGGTTTGCGGTACAGGCACCTTTTATCTCGCTAGAAGCTTTTCTTGGCAGCGGGGAATCAAAGACTTCGCTCCATAAGGAGCTTCCCCATCACAGCTCAGCCTTCGCGGTAAGCGGATTTGCCTACTTACCAGCCTAACTGCTTGGACGTGCACAACCAATCGCACGCTTCTTCTATCCTTCTGCGTCCCTCCATTGCTCAAACGATAAAGAGGTGGTACAGGAATATCAACCTGTTGTCCATCGCCTACGCCTGTCGGCCTCGGCTTAGGTCCTGACTAACCCTGAGCGGACGAGCCTTCCTCAGGAAACCTTAGGCATTCGGTGGACGGGATTCTCACCCGTCTTTCGCTACTCATACCGGCATTCTCACTTCTAAGCGCTCCACCAGTCCTTACGATCTGACTTCACAGCACTTAGAACGCTCCCCTACCACTGATACCATAGGTATCAATCCGCAGCTTCGGTGGTGTATTTAGCCCCGGTACATTTTCGGCGCAGAGTCACTCGACTAGTGAGCTATTACGCACTCTTTAAATGGTGGCTGCTTCTAAGCCAACATCCTAGTTGTCTAAGCAACTCCACATCCTTTTCCACTTAATACACACTTTGGGACCTTAGCTGGCGGTCTGGGCTGTTTCCCTTTTGACTACGGATCTTATCACTCGCAGTCTGACTCCTAAGTATAAGTCGTTGGCATTCGGAGTTTGACTGAATTCGGTAATCCGATGGGGACCCCTAGTCCAATCAGTGCTCTACCTCCAAGACTCTCAAACTTAAGGCTAGCCCTAAAGCTATTTCGGGGAGAACCAGCTATCTCCAGGTTCGATTGGAATTTCTCCGCTACCCACACCTCATCCCCGCACTTTTCAACGTGCGTGGGTTCGGGCCTCCATTCAGTGTTACCTGAACTTCACCCTGGACATGGGTAGATCACCTGGTTTCGGGTCTACGACCACGTACTAAACGCCCTATTCAGACTCGCTTTCGCTACGGCTCCGCCTCTTCAGCTTAACCTCGCACGGGATCGTAACTCGCCGGTTCATTCTACAAAAGGCACGCCATCACCCGTTAACGGGCTCTGACTATTTGTAGGCACACGGTTTCAGGATCTCTTTCACTCCCCTTCCGGGGTGCTTTTCACCTTTCCCTCACGGTACTGGTTCACTATCGATCACTAGGTAGTATTTAGCCTTGGGAGATGGTCCTCCCAGATTCCGACGGAATTTCACGTGTTCCGCCGTACTCAGGATACATTCAAGAGGGAACGAAGTTTCAACTACAGGGTTGTTACCTTCTATGACGAGCCTTTCCAGGCTGCTTCGTCTACCTCGTTCCTTTGTAACTCCGTATAGAATGTCCTACAACCCCAAGAGGCAAGCCTCTTGGTTTGGGCTAGATTCCGTTTCGCTCGCCGCTACTCAGGAAATCGCATTTGCTTTCTCTTCCTCCAGGTACTTAGATGTTTCAGTTCCCTGGGTCTGTCTTCTTTACCCTATGTATTCAGATAAAGATACCATACCATTACGTATGGTGGGTTTCCCCATTCGGAAATCTCCGGATCAAAGCTTACTTACAGCTCCCCGAAGCATATCGGTGTTAGTCCCGTCCTTCATCGACTCCTAGTGTCAAGGCATCCACCGTGCGCCCTTTCTAACTTAACCAAAA
>NZ_JBAWSV010000025.1:0-1483 GCF_037104695.1 Bacillus yunxiaonensis
GTAGCGGTAGAAAGCTATGATTACACCGCATTCCCATTAGAAAAAGCGTATGCCATGGTTGATGAACAGTCTACTAAAATTCAAGCTAGTATGGATTTGGAAAACGGTCCGCTTTTAAGAGCTGGAGTCTTTCAACTGCAAGATGGTGATTATCTTCTTTTAAGTATTCATCATTTAGTGGTAGATGGAGTTTCTTGGAGAATCTTGATAGAGGATCTTAAGGTAGCCTATGAAGCTGCTAAAAATGGAAAAGAGATTCAATTACCTCCTAAAACTCACTCCTTCAAGGAGTGGGGCTTGGCACTGCAATCTTATCGCGAAAGCTCTCAATTACAGTCTGAAGTGAATTATTGGAAGACTGTTGAGTCTAAGGTGAATACAGGAAAATTGTTATTGCCTGTAAAAGAAGAGGGATTATACTTAGATCCTCAAAAAGTAACAATGTCCTTATCTAAAAAAGAGACTGAGAACTTACTACAAAAAGCCAGCACAGCTTATTCAACTGAAATTAATGATTTACTATTAACGGCAGTTGGTCGTGCGGTGAACAAGATTACAGGTCAAACTTCTTTAGCCATTCATATGGAAGGACATGGACGTGAAGCAATTGTGGATTCTATGGTCATTGATCGTACTGTCGGTTGGTTTACTAGTACGTATCCAGTTGTCTTAGAGGAACTTGGAGATTCAATTGGAATGGATATTAGTAAGACGAAAGAAACTTTACGGAGAATTCCTCATCATGGAATTGGTTATGGCATTCTTAATGAATTGGGAGAGACTGTTCTTGAAGGAGTGGAACCTGAGTTAACCTTTAATTATCTTGGAGAGTTTCAATTTAGTCAATCCGGAGAAGATTTTTCAGAGAGCAGTCTTTCACATGGAAGAGATGTTTCAGAAAAGGATACTTTCCATACCAAGTTATCTTTAGATGGTGCAATCTCAGATAAAAAATTAAGTTTAGTTTTAAGCTTCAATGGTTCAGAGTACATAAAGGAGGAAATGGATGCTTTCATCCAAGCAATTAAAGATGAATTATTAAAAGTCATTTATCATTGTTTGGAACAAAAAGAAACGATCCGAACACCTTTTGACCTTGGAGAAGAAAATTGGTCACTTGAAGAATATAACAATGTTGTGCAAAAATACGTGGAAAAGGGATATGAGATTGATCGCATTATCCCGATGACAGGGATGCAAGAGGGAATGTTGTATCACAAATTGTTAAATGAAGAGTCAAGTGAGTATGTTGTTCAAAGTGTATATTCTGTTAGTGGCCTAAATTCTGTCGAGCATTTGAAAATGAGTTTGGATTTATTAACAGAAAAGCACGGCGTGCTTGAAACGAGTATTGTTTATCAGAATGTAAGTGAACCAAGACAAGTGATGTTAAAGGGAAGAGCTATTGAATTTAATGAAATAGATCTTTCTCAGTCAAAAAATCAAGAAAAGGAAAAGGAAGCCTTCTTAAAAGAGGATGTTC